>NZ_CACSJO010000001.1 GCF_902706195.1 Novosphingobium sp. 18050
CGCCCACGCAGAGCGACATCCCGGTAGACAGCGAACGCCACCGCGTCGCACTGCTGGTCCCCGTGACGGGCGCCAATGCCGGTGTCGGCCAGTCGATCGCGAATGCCGCCAACATGGCTTTGCTCGATACCTCTGCCAAAAACCTCCGGGTCACCACTTACGACACCTCGGTCAACGCCGCCGAGGCGGCGCGCAAGGCCATCGCCGACGGCAACCAGCTCATCCTCGGTCCGCTGCTGGCTGACAATATCCCGGCCGTTTCCGCCATCGCAAGGGCCGCGAAGGTGCCGGTGATCTCGTTCTCCAACGATGAAAAGGCGGCCAACAAGGACGTCTTCATCATGGGTAACCTCCCCGGCCAGTCGGTCACCCGCACGGTCGAATATGCCCGCGCCCAGGGTATCTCGACGTTCGCCGCGCTGGTTCCGCGCGGTGATTATGGCGACCGTACCAGCAGCGCGCTGCTCGGCGCGGTGCGCGCAGGAGGCGGCTCGGTGATCGCGCTCGAACCTTATGAGCGCAGCGCCGCCTCGATCGCTTCGGCTGCGCAGCGGGTTAAGGCCAAGGGCGGTTTCGACGCCCTGCTGATCGCCGACAGCGGCAGCCTTTCCGCCCGCGCCGCAACCGCGTTCAAGGGTCCGGTGAAAGCCGGCGGCTCCACCGTCCGCGTGCTCGGCACCGAACTGTGGAGCGGCGAGCGCGAGCTGACGACCACCCCGGCGCTGGCCGGCGCATGGTTCGCAACCGTTTCCGACCAGCGCTTCGGCCAGTTCTCCAAGAGCTACCGTGCCCGCTTCGGCGGCCAGCCCTTCCGCATCGCCACGCTGGGCTATGACGCGGTCCTGCTGACCTTGCGCGTCGCGCGCGACTGGAAGCCCGGCACGCGTTTCCCGGCCGAGGCCCTGCGTGACACCAAGGCTTTCCCCGGCGGTTTCCTAGGCGTGGACGGTGCCTTCCGCTTCACGCGCGGCGGCCTTGTCGAGCGGGCGCTGGAAGTGCGCGAAGTCCAAACCGGCGCCGTCAAGGTCATCAGCCCGGCCCCGGTCAAGTTCGGCGAGTGATTCGGCGCGGGCCCTGACTGCCCCCGCAAAGACCCCGCCACTTACCTCCGTTCGTGTCGATTGCCTCGGCACGAACGGATAAAACCGTTCTCGATTTGATCCATACCGCTTTCAGGCCCCGGAAACGGGTGAGCCTGCGGAAAAACCTCGCTTGCGCGCTTGCTTGCGGAATCGCGCTACCCCTATAGTCGCGCCTATGGCCGACGACCTGTTTGACAAGCTCCCCGCCGCAACCGGCGAATCCTACGATGGCTCCGCGATCGAGGTGCTGGAGGGGCTTGAACCCGTCCGACGCCGCCCCGGCATGTACATTGGCGGCACCGACGAGCGCGCGCTGCACCACCTCGCCGCAGAAGTGCTCGACAACGCGATGGACGAGGCCGTCGCCGGTCACGCCAACCGCATCGAGTTCACGCTGGAGGAGGAACCCGGCACCGCCGGACGCATCACCATCACCGATAACGGTCGCGGCATCCCGGTTGACGAGCATCCCAAATTTCCCGGCAAGTCGGCGCTGGAAGTGATCCTTTCCACGCTCCACTCGGGCGGCAAGTTCTCCGGCAAGGCCTATGCCACTTCGGGCGGCCTGCACGGCGTGGGTATCTCGGTGGTCAACGCGCTTTCGGTGAAGACCCGCGTGGAAGTAGCCCGCAACAAGGAACTCTACGCGCAGGAATTCTCGCGCGGGCAAACACTCGGGCCGATCCAGCGCGTCGGCGCAGCACCCAACCGGCGCGGCACTTCGGTGACTTTCACCCCCGATATCGAGATCTTCGGCGACCAGAAGTTCAAGCCCGCGCGCCTGTTCAAGCTCGTCCGCTCAAAGGCCTACCTTTTCGCAGGCGTCGAGATTCGCTGGAAATGCGCGCCCGCGCTGGCAGTCGACGGCGTTCCGGCCGAGGCGACCTTCCAGTTCCCCGGCGGCCTTGCCGACCATCTTGCCGAGCAGGTCGGCACCCGCGAATGCGTCACCACGCAATTCTTTTCCGGTAGCCAGGACTTTGCCAAGGGCGATGACGGCTCCGAACAGGGCCGCGTCGAATGGGCGATCGCCTGGCCGCTCTACTCCGACGGTGCCTATTCCTGGTACTGCAACACTATCCCGACGCCGGATGGCGGCACCCACGAACAGGGCCTGCGCGGCGCGCTGACCAAGGGCATCCGCGCCTTTGCAGACCTCGTCGGGCAGGCCAAGAAGGCCAAGGACATCATCCCGGACGACGTGGTGACGGGCAGCGAAGTCATGCTCTCGGTCTTCATCCGCGATCCCCAGTTCCAGAGCCAGACCAAGGACCGCCTGACCTCGCCCGAGGCCGCGCGCATGGTGGAAGCTGCGGTGCGCGACCATTTCGACCACTTCCTCACCGACAACCTCGATCGCGGCAAGGCCCTTCTGGGCAGCGTAATGGAGCGCATGGACGACCGCCTGCGCCGCAAGGCGGAGCGCGAGGTCAAGCGCAAGACCGCCACCAACGCCCGCAAGCTGCGCCTCCCCGGCAAGCTGACGGACTGTTCGGGCGAAGGCAGCGGCGAAACCGAACTGTTCATTGTCGAGGGCGATTCGGCAGGCGGCTCGGCCAAGCAGGCGCGTGACCGCAAGACCCAGGCGATCCTGCCGATCCGCGGCAAGATCCTCAACGTCGCCAGCGCCACCGCCGACAAGATTCGCGCGAATTCCGAAATCGCCGACCTCGGCCTCGCGCTCGGCTGCGGCACCCGCAAGGACTGTAACGCCGACAACCTGCGCTACGACCGCGTGATCATCATGACCGACGCAGACGTCGACGGCGCCCACATCGCCACGCTGCTGATGACCTTCTTCTTCCAGGAAATGCCGGATCTGGTGAAGCGCGGGCACCTCTATCTTGCCCAGCCGCCGCTATACCGCCTTACTTCCGGCTCGACCTCAGCCTACGCGCGGGACGATGCTCACCGCGCCGAACTGGAAGCCACGCAGTTCAAGAACAAGAAAGTCGAGGTCGGCCGCTTCAAGGGGCTTGGCGAGATGAACCCCCAGCAGCTGCGCGAAACGACGATGAGCCCGAAAAGTCGCTCGCTGATCCGCATCACCCTGCCGCCGGAATACGAAGACCGCGCGGCAGTGAAGGACCTCGTCGACCGCCTGATGGGGCGCAACCCCGAGCACCGCTTCCAGTTCATCCAGAACCGCGCGGGTGAAATCGACCCGGAACTTATCGATGCGTGACGCCGCCACTGCGGCCGTGCCACTCATGGCTCCTGTCTCTTAGCGAGTTGACCCGGGTGGGTGCCGGGCGCCGCCGAGAAGAGTCAGGCGCCCTCGTGAAGATCGACTGGCCGCATGACGGCGGTAATTGACGCCTCCCCTTGCACGGGCCAGCCTGCGTGCCGAGCCGAAAAGCCGGCAAGGGGCCCCTGCACGATGACCTGCCCGCAATGAACTGGAGCCGTAATCTCCTCCGATTGGCGATGATCGCCATTCTCGGCGCCGGCGCGGCTAGCGCGGCACGCGCTCAGGACGATCCCGCCAAGCTGCTGGAAACCCGAACCGTGGAAGTCATCGCCGTTTTGCAGGGCAAGCGCGATCCGGCCGAAGTGTTCGACGCCAGATTCCTCGCCGCCGTCCCCACCGAACAGCTGCGAGCGCTCACCGCAAAGCTTACCGCGCAGGGCGGCGAACTTCTGGGTTATACCGGGTTCCAGCGAGAACGGCAGGGATCGGCCACTTTCACGCTCCGTTTCGCCCATGCCACCGCCCCGGCACGGATCGAACTCAACCCGGCCGCGCCGGGCAAAGTCTCGGGTTTTCGTATTTTTGGCCTGACGCCCGGCGGTGACAGTTTCGGCAGGATCGACGCCGATTTCGCCAATCTCCGCGGCAAGGCAGGATACGCGGTTTTCCGGTTCGGGGAGGACGGCGGATCGGCCAAACTCACGCATGGCCGCGCTGCGGATACGCGGCTGGCGATCGGCTCGACCTTCAAACTTTACGTTCTGGCCGCCCTCACCCGGCAGGTGCAGGAGGGCAAGCGCCGCTGGAGCGACGTGGTTCCGGTTACGGGTAAGTCCTTTCCCGGAGGCACCATCCACAATCTTCCCGAAGGCGCGCCGGTGACGCTGCATACGCTCGCCAGCCTGATGATCTCGATCAGCGACAATTCCGCGACGGATATCCTCGTGCGGCTCATCGGTCCCGAAGCTCTGGAACGCGAAGTCAGGCTGTCCGGCCACGCCAAACCCGATGCCACCTTGCCGATCCTGACAACGGCCCAGATTTTCGCCTTGAAAAGGCAGGGCAAGGACGCCGCAGACCGCTACGCCCGCGCGGCGCCTGCCCAGCGCGCCGCGCAACTGGCCGTACTCGATGTTTCCGGGGTCTCCGGAGCAGACCCCGGCGAAGTCTTTGGCCACGGCCCTGTCGCGATTGAGCAGGTCGAATGGTTCGCCTCGCCCGCCGATCTCACCCAGATCATGGACGACCTGCTCAGGCTGGACAGCAAGGAAGCCTTCGACATCCTGGCAATCAATCCCGCTATGGACGAGGTCACCGCCAAGGACTGGTCCTACGTCGGTTATAAGGGCGGTTCCGAAGACGGCGTGATCAGCATGACATGGCTGCTGCGTGACAAGACCGGCGCATGGTCAGCAGTAAGCGGCAGTTGGAACGACCCCAAGGCTGCAGTCGACAACGATCACTTCCAGATGCTGATGCTGCGGCTTGCCAAGCTGGCAGGCGGGTAAGGCAGCGATCACGTAGACCCGATAGCCCGTCGCCATACTGCCGCGAACAGCCCGGCAAGCACCAGCGGCATTACGGGAACCCCGGCGTTCATCGCCAACGGCCGGGCGAAGGCGGGAGCGGCGACGGCGAGTGCGATCGCCAGCTTTTCCCAGGGCGCAAAGCCGGCGCGCAGGCCCTGCCCGGTCAGCCACAGCAGCGGGAAGGCGAGAATTACCGTATCATAGTCGAGTACGAACGGGGTCGCCAGCGGCGCCCCGGTGAGGGTCGCGGCGGCCAGGGCGGGCGACCAGCGGCAGCCCCACGCCGCCCATCCCAGCAGGCCTGCAACGGCGAGTGAAACGATCCCCTGCACCGTGTAGGCCAACGTGGTAGAGGCTCCCAGCAGCTTGAGGGCCGCGAAGGGGCTGGTCATCTTGGCATAGCCGACCGCTCCAGCCGCCATGGCATCCTCGGCCCGCGCACTGGCGGCGAGCCAATCGGGCCACGTCTGCCACCCGAAGGCGAGAGCGGCGACGGCGGCCAGCACCAGCGCGGTCAGCGCGGCAGCCGTGATTACTTTCCATTCGCGCGTCAGCAGCAGGACCAGCGGGAGCAACACGCCGAACTGCGGCTTGATCGTCGCCAGCCCGAACAGAATGCCCGCCAGCACCCGGCGCGAAGGCACCAGCCATGCACCCAGCCCCAACAGCCCAGCCACAAGGAACGCGGTCTGTCCGTGCGTCACCACGATCGGCACGGCGGGAAAGGCCAGGAAGAGCAGCCATAGCGGCATCTGTGTGCCCGCCTCGCGCCACCAGCCGCGCAGGGCGGCAAGGTAGAGTGTTGCCGTCACCGCCAGCCAGAGGCCGAGCGCTGGAAAATAGCCAAGCAGACCAAGCGGCCGGCAGAACGGCAGGAACGAGGGCGGGTAGAAGAACGCGGTATAGCCCGTTTCCGACGCGAAAAACATGCGCTGCTCTGCGATGTGCGCTGCGCTGTCATAGGGATTGGCATGCGAGCCGAGCATCTGGCCCACCGTCCAGAAACTGATGAAGTCGCTTCCGAGCAGGAACCCGTTGTGATCCACCCCGCCATGCGAGGTCGCTACCAAGGCGATCAGCATCACCACATTGAGCAGCGCAAGCAGGCGCAGGTATCCGCGTACGCGCACCGCGCCCAGCCAGTCCATCCTGCGCAGAAAATCAGCCCCCATAGCCCGTGCTGTGCAACGCCGTGGCGGGGTTGTCCATGACGCCTTGCGGCCTCATCGAACGATCTTGCCTTGCTGCGGCGCACAACTTAGAACTTAATCGGATAGTTAAAGCGGACAGGACGACCCATGCAGCGTTTCGAAGGCACCAGCAACTACGTCGCCACCGAGGATCTCAAGGTTGCGGTCAATGCCGCCGTGCTGCTGCGCCGCCCGCTGCTGGTGAAGGGTGAGCCAGGCACCGGCAAGACCGTGCTGGCCGAACAGATCGCCGCCGCCCTCAACGCGCCGCTCATCACCTGGAACGTCAAGTCCACAACCAAGGCACACCAGGGCCTCTACGAATACGACGCCGTCGCCCGCCTGCGCGACGGCCAGCTCGGCGACGAGCGGGTGCATGACATCGGCAACTACATCCGCAAGGGCAAGCTGTGGGAGGCTTTCACCGCCCCCGAACTGCCCGTCCTGCTGATCGACGAGATCGACAAGGCCGACATCGAGTTCCCCAACGATCTGCTGGCCGAACTCGATCGCATGGCCTTCGACGTCTACGAAACCGGCGAGCATATCGCCGCCGTGGAACGCCCGGTCGTCGTCATCACGTCGAACAATGAGAAGGACTTGCCCGACGCCTTCCTGCGCCGCTGCTTCTTCCACTACATCAAATTCCCAGACCGCGAGACGATGGAAGCCATTGTCGACGTGCACTTCCCCGGCATCCAGAAGACGCTGGTGCGCAAGGCGATGGAAATCTTCTACGAACTGCGCGACGTACCGGGTCTCAAGAAAAAGCCCTCGACCAGCGAACTGCTCGACTGGCTCAAGCTGCTGCTCAATGAGGACATGCCTCTGGACGTCCTGCAGAGCAAGGACCCCAGCAAGGCGATCCCCCCCCTCCACGGCGCGCTGCTGAAGAACGAGCAGGACGTCATGCTGTTCGAACGGCTGGCGTTCATGACTCGCCGGGGCAACTGACATGGTTGCCCCCTATACCGGACGCTGCAACTGCGGTGCCGTCTCCATCACAATCTCGGCAGAGCCGGTGGCGACGCGCCAGTGCTGGTGCCGCCAGTGCCAGCGCATCGCCGCAGGTGGGCCGACCAACAACGCGATGTTCCTTGCAAAGGCTGTGACGATCACCGGCCCGCGCGCCGACCACGCCTATGTCGCAGCAAGCGGCAATGTCCTGACGCATGAGTTCTGCGCGGCTTGCGGCACGCCTGTACTCGGGCGTTCCAACGCCCGGCCGCAGTTCCGCACGATCCGCCTGGGCCTGCTGGACGAAGGCCATGGCCTGAGCCCGGCAATGGCGATCTGGACCGATGAGGCGCCGGACTGGGCGGTGATCGATCCGGCGCTGGAACGCTTTACCGCGCAGCCTCCGGCCCCTGCACCAACGCCACCTTCATCGACGAGTTGATCCTTGCCCATACCTTCCGGCTCGCCGGAGCCGATCACCCATACGCGCTTTGCCGCGATTCGGGCGCACCTCGAAAGATTCGAGCCGCACCCGGGCTGGCGAGCATGGCTCTACGAATTCCTGCTGTTCGGGTTCAAACAGGGCTGGGCCTGCTTGTTTGGCGGGCTGCTGCTGGGCCTCTTGCTCGGAACGCACCTATTCTATCCGGCGGATGCGCCGCTGGCCCGCTACGATTTCCTGACACTCAGCGCGTTGGGCATCCAGATCGCGATGCTGGCGCTGCGGCTGGAGACGATGGAGGAGGCCAAGGTCATCCTTGCCTTCCACGTCGTAGGCACGATCATGGAACTGTTCAAGACCGCCTTCGGTTCGTGGCAATATCCCGAGCCGAGCCTGCTTCGCGTGGCCGGGGTGCCGCTGTTTTCCGGCTTCATGTACGCAGCGGTGGGCAGCTACATCGCGCGGGTATGGCGCATCTTCGACTTCCGGTTCTCGCGCTATCCCAGCCCCGCGCTGAGTGTCGCGCTGGCGGTGGCGATCTACGTCAACTTCTTCGCCCACCACTGGCTGCCCGACATGCGCCTTGCCCTGTTCGCGGCGCTGGCATTGTTCTTCGCCCGCACCCGCATCTGGTTCCGCGTCTGGCGCGAAGACCGCTGGATGCCGCTGCTGCTGGGCTGGTTGCTGGTGGCGCTGTTCATCTGGTTCGCCGAGAACATCTCCACCTTCTCCCGCGCCTGGATCTACCCGGACCAGCGAAACGGCTGGGCGCTGGTCCATCCGGCCAAGCTGGGCGCGTGGTATCTGCTGATGTATATCTCGTTCGTACTGGTCGCGGCGGTGCACCGGCCGAAGCCTAAGGAAGCGGCGCTCAGCGCCCCGTCCACCCCTGCAGAGGTGAGGTGATGATCCCATGTTCCTGAACTTCATCGACGAACTGCGCTCCGCTGGCATCCCGGCCTCGCTCAAGGAGCACCTCGTGCTGCTCGAGGCGCTCGATAAGGACGTGATCGACCAGACTCCCGAGGCCTTCTACTACCTTGCCCGCGCGACTTTCGTGAAGGACGAGGGCCTGCTCGACCGTTTCGACCAGGTGTTCCAGAGGGTCTTCAAGGGCATTCTCACCGATTACGGCCAGCAGCCGGTCGACATTCCCGAGGACTGGCTGAAGAAGCTCGCCGAACGCTATTTCTCGCCTGAGGAAATGGAGAAGGTGAAGGCGCTCGGCTCGTGGGACGAGATCATGGAGACGCTGAAAAAGCGACTTGAGGAGCAGCAGAAGCGTCACCAGGGCGGCAACAAATGGGTCGGCACCAATGGCACTTCACCGTTCGGACACTCGGGCTACAATCCCGAAGGCGTGCGTATCGGCGGTGAGGGCCAGCACGGGCGCGCGGTGAAGGTCTGGGAAAAGCGCGAATTCGCCAATCTCGACAACACGAAGGAACTGGGAACCCGTAACATCAAGGTGGCGCTGCGCCGCCTGCGCCGTTTCGCCCGCGAAGGCGCGGCCGAGGAACTCGATCTCGACGAAACGATTCGGGGAACCGCCAAGCAGGGCTGGCTCGACGTGGTCATGCGGCCCGAGCGGCACAATGCGGTCAAGGTGCTGCTGTTCCTTGATGTGGGCGGCTCGATGGACCCGTTCATCAGCCTCATAGAGGAGCTGTTCAGCGCCGCCACCGGCGAGTTCAAGAACATGGAGTTCTTCTACTTCCACAACTGCCTCTACGAAGGCGTGTGGAAGGATAATAAGCGCCGCTGGTCGCAGCGCACCTCGACCTGGGACCTGCTCCATAAATATGGGCACGACTACAAGGTGATCTTCGTGGGCGACGCGGCGATGAGCCCCTACGAGATCAGCCATCCCGGCGGCTCGGTGGAGCACATGAACGAGGAAGCCGGCGCAGTGTGGCTTAACCGTGTGGTGCAGACCTATCCGGCTACAGTATGGCTCAACCCGTCGCCTGAACGGCAGTGGGCCTATTCCGGTTCGACCAAGATGATCCGGGAACTGCTGGGCGGCTCCATGTTCCCACTGACGCTGGACGGACTGGATGCGGCGATGCGGGAACTGACGCGCAAGAAGGGTTAGAGCTACTCGCCGTGGGAAGATGGCCGTAGATCAGATGCCGGGTAACTGTGCTTCGACTGTCCCGCTACCTATTGGCGGCGTATTTGCAGTGGCGTAGACTGGTTTGTCAAAGGAGAACGGCTATGATTACGGCTCTGTTCCTGCTTGCTACCGGCACCACCGTGCTTGCCCCCGCGCCGGACGGCGACAAGTCACAGGACCGCCGGAAGTGCGAATACGTCATCGAGCGGGCGGTCGAAAAGTCCGGTCGTCAGCCGCAGGCGATATCGCCCTCCCGGCCCATGCTACTCAGCGCCGTCGAGAAGCGCGTTCAGGGCTGTCCGGTACTGGTCGAGGCCGGCACCGGCAGGATGATCGAGCCGCCCGCCTTCAACGACGGGCCGGCCCGCAAGTCCCCCGCTCAGTAAAGCAACAGGTCGGCGATTTCTGCCCGCCAGGCCGCCTCGTCACGCGCAGCGATGGCGTCGAGGTCGCCCGGCAGCGAGGCCGGGTTGTCCACCCATTCACGCAAGGCCGGGCCGCCGTTGATAACGTCGATGGCAAGGCGGTCGAATTCGTACTCATAAGGGAAGTCGCGCCAGAGAGGGTAATCCGGCTGAAGGCGGCGGATCGCCTTGAACGCAAGCGCCTGCAGCCGCCAGGGACGGAATGCGGCGTGATCGTAGAAGCTGCCTTCGGCGTGGATCATGAGGCCGTTGCACAGGGCCTTGGCGTGCTTGTGAAAGGTCGGCTCGAACCAGCATTCACGCAGGGCGCAGCCTGCCAGCCACTCCGGCGCGAAAGCCTGCATTTCGGCGAGGACAGCCTTGGCATCGATATCGGGCGCGCCGAACAGGACTTCCAGCGGGCGGGTGGTACCGCGTCCCTCGGACAGGGTCGCGCCTTCCAGCATCACGGTGCCGGCATAGGCGCGGGCCATGTTGAGATTGGCGGCATTGGGGCTGGGGTTGATCCATATCCGGTCCTCGGGCCAGCCGAAGCCCGGCGCGGCTTCCGGCTGCCAGCCTTCCATCGCGATCACGCGGTAGTCGACGTTCAGGTTAAAGCGGCGGATGAACCAGTGGCCCATCTCGCCCAGCGTCAGCCCATGGCGCATCGGCATCGGGCCGGCGCCGACGAAGCTCTCCTGCCCGGCGATCAGCGTAGTGCCTTCGACCGGACGGCCTGCGGGGTTCGGGCGGTCCAGCACCCAGACGCTCTTGCCCTCGCACGCGGCCTCTTCCAGCAGGTAGAGCAGCGTGGTGACGAAAGTATAGATGCGGCAGCCGAGGTCCTGCAGGTCGAACAGGAACACGTCGGCGGTGTCCATCATCGCCTGCGTAGGACGGCGCACTTCACCGTAAAGGCTGAACACCGGGATGCCGTAGGCCGGGTCGATCTCGTCCATGGTCTCAACCATGTTGTCTTGCTTGTCGCCTTTCAGCCCATGCTGCGGGCCGAAGGCACTGGTCACGTTCACCCCGGCCGCGATCAGCGCGTCTAGCGAATGAATCAGCCCCTCGGTAACCGAGGCGGGATGGGCGACGAGCGAGACGCGGCTACCTTCGAGAGGGGCACGCAGGCTGGGGTCCGCCAGCAGGCGGTCGATACCGAATTTCATGGCGCGCTCGGTGCCGCAACCTCTGCGATGAAGCAAGCCGGATCGTGGAAGTCCGGTGCATCACCAGTGTGGGCCAGCGACCAGTAGCTCTTGTGACCGCCCGCTTCCTCGATAACAGCGGTGAAGCCGCAGCGCCAAGGCGCGCCCGGCAAGCCAGCAGCGGGAATAGCGGCGTCGAAGATCGCCATGTCGGTGCCGAGGCGCAAGGTGCAGTCAGGCTCGCGCGGCATGGGACGTTCGGTCATGCCTTCGCGCCGGCCAGTGAAGTCGTAGACATTCCAGCGCTCGGACGGGGAGAGGTTGAGTTCAGTGTAGTCCGGCCCCTCCCCCCGCTTCAGGAAAAGCTCGAAGCAGGTGGTCTGCCACAACTCGTCCGCGCGGCCCTTGCCCGCGAAGGAGGGCACCACCAGCTTGCCCGCACCCAGGATTTTCCAGCGGGCGCGCAGCCATGTCGCATCGAAACCGATGATGCGCGCCTCGATGCTGCGCACCGACAGGGGAGGATGCGCGGGGTGAAAGGTAAGTTCAGCCATGCCGCCAAGCCTAGGTGGCCCGGGCGCAAGCTGGCAATGCGCAATTCGCCGAGCGGACGTTTCCGCGCGCCGCAGGTATCGTCATCCGGTGGATCACATGCTACGCGCGCCGCTCCTGCACAACACAAGAAGCACGACGATGACCCACACCTCCTCCCTGCTCCGCCTCCTCGACGAGCGCGGCTACATCCACCAGCTGACCGATGCCGAAGGCCTCGACACGCTTGCGGCCAAGCAGGTTGTGCCGGGGTATATCGGCTTCGACCCGACTGCGCCTTCGCTGCACGTCGGGCATCTGGTTTCGATCATGATGCTGCGCCAGCTCCAGCGCGCCGGCCACAAGCCTATCGTGGTGATGGGCGGCGGCACCGGCAAGATCGGCGACCCCAGCTTCAAGGACGAAGCACGCAAGCTGCTGACCGAGGACGTCATCGCGCAAAACGTCGCCTCGATCCGCCGCGTCTTCGAACGTTTCCTCACCTTCGGCGACGGCCCGACCGACGCGATCATGGTCGACAACGCCGATTGGCTCGACAAGCTGGAATACATCCCGTTCCTGCGCGACATCGGCCAGCACTTCTCGATCAACCGCATGCTCAGCTTCGATTCGGTGAAGACCCGCCTCGACCGCGAGCAGTCGCTCAGCTTCCTCGAATTCAACTACATGATCCTGCAGGCTTACGACTTCCTGGAACTGTCGCGCCGCGCCGGGTGCCGGTTGCAGATGGGCGGCTCCGACCAGTGGGGCAACATCGTCAACGGCATCGAACTGTCGCGCCGGGTCGATGGCACCCAGGTCTTCGGCCTGACCACGCCGCTCCTCACCAATGCCGACGGCTCGAAGATGGGCAAGACGGTCGGCGGCGCGGTCTGGCTGAATGAGGACCAGCTCTCGCACTTCGACTACTGGCAGTTCTGGCGCAACACCGACGACCGCGACGTCGGCAAGCGACTGCGCCTGTTCACCGACCTGCCGCTGGACGAGATCGAGCGCCTCGAAGCGCTTCAGGGCAGCGAGATCAACGCCGCCAAGATCATCCTCGCCAATGAAGCGACCAAGCTGTGCCGCGGTGAAGATGCCTCCAGGACGGCCGAAGCCACCGCGCAGACGACCTTCGCCGGCGGCGGCCTTGGAGAAGACCTGCCGACGATCGAAGTTGGAGCCGAAGGCATTCGCGCCGGCGCCGCCTGCACGGCTCTGGGCTTCGTAGCTTCGAACGGTGAGGCCAAGCGCAAGATCGCAGAGAACGCAGTCCGGCTTGACGATCAGCTCGTCGAAGATGTTGCACTGCTTATCTCAGTTCCTGCCGGAGAGAGCCGCAAGCTCAGCCTCGGCAAGAAAAAGCACGGCGTTATCAAGGGCATCTAACATAGCAACCGCCGGTCCCCGCCCTGCCGGGACCGGCGGAATTTACTGATTGTTTGCCATTTGCGCGTAATCTCCTCGTCACGGCAAAGAACAAAGGCAAACAACTCATGAGCTCAGGAGCGCAGCTCACTGTAACCGACAAAAGGCGCGCCGCGCGCCACCCGGTCGACTACACCGTGATCGCCGAGCATCGCCAGATCGGCGATCTGCCGTTGCACATCATTAACATCTCCGCGCAAGGCTTCATGGCCCAGGGCGAAATCGATATCGAGCGCGGCGAACGCCTGGTCATGCGCCTGCCGGTGATCGGCCGCATCGAGGCTCACATGATCTGGGCGCACGAAGGTCGTTCCGGCTTTCAGTTCGAGCGCATCATCCGCATCGACGACTTCCTGAAGCTGGTCGACACGATCCAGCCCAACCCGCGCCTTCGCCCACGTCGCTGAATACTTTTGGCGGGCTTCGGCCCGCCTAACCTTTCGATTAAATTGCCCATTTACAACATTTTGTTGCCGTGGCGATGGGTGTATTGTGATAGTATAACATCACAATTACCAGAAGCGCATGGACACGCAGACTTCCCGAATCGCCCTGAACGCTTGCGCCAGCTTCCTTTCCACCTGCATCGCGCTGGCCCTGTCGGGAACCGCCCATGCGCAGAACACCGAGCCGTCGACTTCGGCCGCACGGACCGCCCATAATCCCGCGCACCCCGAAGGCGACGACGCTGGCAAAGACATCCTCGTCGTCGGCCATCCGCCGACCGACTACGGCCTGCTCGCCGCCACGGCCAGCCTGGCAGGCGACGCGCTCGTCGCTGAAACGCGCGGCCAGATCGGTGAAATCCTGAAGTCTCTGCCCGGCGTTTCTTCCACCAGCTTTTCGCCGGGCGCGTCGCGCCCCGTGCTGCGCGGTTTCAGCGGTGACCGCGTCAGCGTGCTGACCGACGGCATCGGCTCGCTCGATGCCTCCAACGTCTCGGTCGACCATGCCGTCGTCTTCGATGCATTGACGGTCGACCACATCGACGTCTTCCACGGCCCCTCGGTACTTCTGTTTGGCGGCAATGCCATCGGCGGCGCGGTCAACGCCATCGACAAGCGCATCCCCCGCCAGGTGCCGGAACGGATCACCGCCACCGGCATCGGCAGCTACGCCACCGCCGCCAGCGAGCGCGCGGTCAGCGGCGCCATCGACGCCCCGCTGGGTGAGCGTTTCGTCGCCCACATCGACGCCTCATGGCGCAAAAGCGCCGACCTGCGCATAGGCGGAAAGGTCTACTCCAGGGCTCTGCGCCATGACATGCTCCACGCCGCCGAGCACCTTGCAGAGGACGGCGAGGCCGCGGAAGCCGCAGAACTCACGGCCGAAGCCGGCCGCAAGAACCGCGTGCCGAACTCGGCCGCCCGGTCCTCCACCATCGGCGCGGGCCTTGCCTTCATCGATGCAGGCGGCAGCCTCGGCATTTCCTACCAACGCTACGACAGCCGCTACGGCGTGCCGGATCGCCCGGCGACAGGCCATGGTCACGAAGAAGAGGGCCACGACGACCACAGCCATGAGGAGGAAGGCCACGTCCACGGCGAAGGCCCGGTCACCATCGACCTGCTCCAGAACCGCTTCGACCTGCGCGGCGAACTGAAGCTGGGCGGCTTCCTGGAAAGCGTGCAGGTGCGCGGCGCCCATGCCGACTACAAGCACACCGAATTCGAGGGCGACGAAGTCGGCACCGTCTTCAAGGGCGAAGGCATCGAGACCCGCGCCGACCTCGTCCAGGCCAATCACGGCGGCTGGCGCGGCCGCAGCGGAGTCCAGTATCTGTGGCGCAGCCTCACCGTAAACGGCGCCGAAGCGCTGATCCCCGACTATGAGGTGGAGCGCATCGGCGTGTTCACATTGCAGTCTTATGAGTTGGGCGGCGGCTTCTCGCTCGACGGATCGGGCCGCTACGACAGTTCGCGCATCCAGTCGCAGGGCGCCGCGTTCCGCAAGTCATTTGACTTGTGGTCGGGCGCGGCAGGGGCAAGCTGGAAGTCGGGCGCCGGCCTCGGCCTCGGCGTCAATTTCGTCCACGGCGAACGCGCGCCCTCTCCTGAGGAACTGCTGAGCGACGGCATCCACATCGCAACCCAGTCCTACGAAGTGGGCGACCGCACTCTGGGCATCGAACGCAGCAACGGCTTCGAGGCGTACTTGCGCTACAACACGCCCAAATTCGACTTCTCGCTGACCGGCTACCTGACGGACTTCGACAACTACATCGCCCCGCTCGCGGCGGGCACCGAGCAGGAAGGCCAGCCCGTCTACCAGTACACGGGCGTCGAGGCGCGCTTCAAGGGCTTCGAGGCGGCGGGCAGCTTCCAGGCAGTGGCATGGTCAGGCGGCGAACTCCGCTTTGACGGCGCGACGGACTACACCCACGCCCAAATCAAGGGCTACGGCGCCGTCCCGCGCATCCCGCCCTTGCGCATTCGCGGCGGCAGCGCAGTGACGCTGGGCGAGGTGCGTATGCGCGGCGAAGTCGAATGGAACGCCAGGCAGGACCGCGTCGGCGACTATGAGAACCCGACTGCCGCCTTCACCCTCGTGAACCTCAGCGCCGATTGGCACCCGATGGGCGAAGACGGCCCGGTCACGCTGATGCTTTCGGCCGACAACCTGTTCGACGTGATCGGCCGCCGCTCTGCGTCGTTCACGCGGGATTTCGTACCTATCGCTGGCCGGGACGTGCGGATCACCGCGAAGTTCACCTATTGATCGAAAAATGCGCGGTGTCTTGGCAACGAGACACCGCGCTGCCATGCAGCATGGCGTGAGTCTTCCTCCTTCCTCGCCCGCAACTGAGCCTGCCTCTCAGCCCTCTTCACCGCTGGCTATCGCCGACTATCGCAGGTTCTGGCTGGCCCGGTTCTTCGCCGTCCTGGCAACGACCGGCACCGTCGTTATCATCGGCTATCAGGTCTATGATGTCGCCCGCAGCGAATACGCCATGTCGATGTCTGAAGCCGCGTTCCAGCTCGGCCTTCTCGGTTTCGCGCAGTTTGTGCCGGTATTCCTGCTGACCCCGGTAGCCGGCGTCCTCGCCGACCGGTTCGACCGCCGCAAGGTGGCCGGCATCGCCTCATTGCTCGACATGTGTGTGGCTCTGGGTCTGGGCGTGACTACAGCATTGGAAATGCGCAGCCTGCCGGTGCTCTACCTGTTCGCCGTGCTGCACGGCACCGTGCGCGTATTCATCAGCCCCTCGATGGCTGCGATTGCGCCCAACATCGTGCCGCCCCGGCTGATCCCACGTGCGATCGGCTTCAACTCGATCGCCATGCAGGCGGGCACCATCATCGGCCCGGCCGCCTACGGCTTCATGTTCGCCGCGAACC
This sequence comes from Novosphingobium sp. 18050, assembly GCF_902706195.1. Taxonomy (GTDB): domain Bacteria; phylum Pseudomonadota; class Alphaproteobacteria; order Sphingomonadales; family Sphingomonadaceae; genus Novosphingobium. The sequence goes on from NZ_CACSJO010000001.1 coordinate 16,366, forward strand.
ACGCCCTGCCCTACTGGGCATCGGCGGTGTTCACGCTGGGCGCATCGATCGCCATCCAGTCGATCCGCAACCTGCCCCCTCCGCGTCCCGATGCTCGTAAGGCCCATCCGGTCCGCCAGATCGTCGAAGGCTTCCACTTCATCCTGCGCGAGCGCTTCCTGCTCGGCTGCCTCTCGCTGGACCTTTTCGCCGTGCTGCTGGGCGGAGCGACCGCGCTGATGCCGGTCTTCGCGCGCGACATCCTGCACGTCGGTCCCGAGGGCCTCGGCCAGATGCGCGCAGCCACCGCAGCTGGTGCGGCGGTGGTCGCCCTGTGGCTCTCATTCCGGCCGCTGCGCTCCGACGTCGGGGTCAAGATGCTGGTCTCGGTCGCGGGCTACGGCCTGATGACGGTAGCCTTCGGGCTTTCGACCCATTTCCTGCTGTCGCTGGGCTGCCTCGCGCTGCTGGGCGCGGCGGACATGATCTCGGTATTCATCCGCAGTTCGCTGGTCCAGCTACGCACGCCCGACGACGTGCGCGGCCGCGTCTCGGCAATCTCGGGCCTCGCCGTCTCCGCCTCGAACGAACTGGGCGAGTTCCAGTCAGGCTTCGCCGCAGCGCTGCTCGGCGCGACCGGAGCGGTTGTTTTCGGCGGCAGCGCTGCCATAGTCATCACCTTGGCGTGGGCCTGGCTCTTTCCCGAGATCCGCCGCGCACGAACCTTCGAAACCCGTTGGGAGCAAAAGCCATGAAGGCTGACAGCATTCTCGCCACGATCGGCAACACTCCGCACATCCGCCTCTCGCGCCTGTTCCCCGACCATGAAGTCTGGGTGAAGGCTGAACGCGCCAACCCGGGCGGCTCGATCAAGGACCGTATCGGCCTCGCCATGATCGAGGCTGCGGAAGCAGACGGCAGCCTTTTGCCCGGCGGCACGATCATCGAGCCGACCTCGGGCAACACCGGCATCGGCCTTGCCATGGCGGCGGCGGTGAAGGGCTACAAGCTGGTCCTCGTCATGCCCGAATCGATGTCGATCGAGCGCCGCCGGCTGATGCTGGCCTACGGCGCCCAGTTCGACCTCACGCCCCGCGAAAAGGGCATGAAGGGCGCGATCGAGCGGGCCAAGGAACTGATCGAGGCCACCCCCGGTTCGTGGATGCCGCAGCAGTTCGACAATCCCGCGAACATCTCCGTCCACGTAGCGACGACCGCGCAGGAAATTCTGGCAGACTTCGCCGAGACCCCGATCGACGCGCTGATCACCGGCGTGGGGACCGGCGGCCACCTCACCGGCTGCGCCGAGGCACTCAAGGCCGTGTGGCCGGCCATGAAGGCCTATGCGGTGGAGCCGACCCTGTCGCCGGTCATCTCCGGCGGCCAGCCCGGTCCGCACCCGATCCAGGGCATCGGCGCCGGCTTCATCCCCGGCAACCTGCACACCCAGGCCATCGACGGCGCCATCCAGGTCGACCCCGCCGACGCCAAGGACTGGGCGCGCCGCTGCGCCACCGTTGAAGGGATGCTGGTGGGTATCAGTTCCGGCGCGACGCTGGCTGCCATCGCCCAGAAGCTCAAGGACCTGCCCGCAGGCAGCCGCGTCCTTGGCTTTAACTATGACACCGGCGAGCGTTACCTTTCCGTGCCCGACTTTCTCCCTGAATAGACAGAACCAGCCTCCGTCCCGGATCAACTCCGGGACGGAGGCGGAATATCAGTCTTCGATCCGAGCCAGGCCTTCGCCTTCGATCCTGCGGTAGAAGCAGCTGCGTGCGCCCGTGTGGCAGGCCGGGCCTTCAGGCCGCACCCGCAGTTCAAGCGCATCCTGGTCGCAATCCACGCGAATTTCCTCGACCCGCAGGAAATGTCCCGAAGTCTCGCCCTTGAGCCACAGCCTGCCGCGCGAGCGCGAATGGAAGTGGGCCAGCCCGGTCTCCCGTGTCTTCTCCAGCGCCTCGGCGTCCATATAGGCGACCATGAGGATTTCGCGGGTCAACGAATCGACTGCAATCGCGATCAGCAGGCCCTGCGCATCGAAGCGCGGCAGGAACGCCGTTCCCAGTTCGCGCTCTGCTGCGGTCACGTCTGACATCTTGAAGGTTTCCCTGTTTCGACATTCTGTGGAAGAATTGTTGCACGATAACCACAGCAGACGACCAAAATCCACGTTACCCGCCGAATCCTCTTTCAAAAAAAGGCGATTCGATGAATTTTAAAGCTGCAGCTGGGGGGCTGCTACTGACCTAGAGGTCGCTCTCAGGCAAGTGTCTGAAAAGTCACGAACCTGATTACAAAGGCGCCACGGTTCAGGGAATGCGATCAATGAGGGATCGGATCATGCGTGCGGCCAGGGGCAAACGCAGCATGATCCAAGAGTTTCGTCACGAGGACGCCCGGGATTTCTGATCCCGGGCGTTTTCGTATTCAGGTTCAGGTGGCATCCAGCGCTTCGTCCAGTACGCGCGCGAAACAGGCGACCACCACCCTCTCTGCTCCTGCTCGCCGCAGCGCAGAGACGCAGGCATTGCTGGTCGCCCCGCTAGTCAGCACATCGTCGACAAGCACCACCTTCCTGCCTTTCAACAGGTCGGTCCGACTACTGCGAACAGTGATCACCCCCGAAAGCACCCGCTTGCGCGCCAACTTACCGAGACCGCCTAGCGACGGGGTGCGTTTGCGCCGTTCCAGCACGTCGACGCCAAGGCGGGCGCCCGTCCGCCGGGTGATCTGCCGGGCCAGTTCCGCCGCCTGGTTGTAGCCGCGCCTCCACAGCCGCCAGCGGTGCAGCGGCACCGGAACAACCAGCCACTCCGTATCGACGAAGGAGAGCTTGGGCACTATCAGCCCGGCCATCATCGGCGCCAGCGCCAGCCTGCTGCCGTGCTTGAAACCCAGCACCAGCTTGCGCGAAGTGTCATTGTAGAGTGTGCCTGCAGCGATCCCTGCATGCCGAGGCGGATCGGCCAGACACGGCGCGCAGGTCCCGCCCTCCGGCATCGCATCGCCAAACGGGCGGTTGCAGGATCTGCAGGCAGGATCACCGGGTATCGCCAGCGTCCCCCAGCACGTTATGCAAAGCCCCGTCTGCGCCCCGATTCCCGCTCCACATAATGGGCAGCGCGGCGGAAAAACGAGATCAACGAGCGGCAAAAACGCCTGAGACAAGGTCATGGTACAATCGTATCCAGCCCCTGAGGCGCCACAAGCTGTTGCAAGGATTTCATCGACGCGGCAGGGGAGCAGGCATGGAAAGCAAGGCTCCCCCCCGCATCTTCTCCGCCCACCGCCGCATCGCCGCCCGCCGGCGCATGCTGGCGCTGCAACAGCAGCCCGACGCGGCGCGCTACCTTATCGACGACATGGTCGAGGACGTTCTCGAACGCCTCTCGTTCCTGCGCTTCGAGCCGGCCAGCGCGCTGGTCATCGGCGACTACAGCGGCGCCCTCGCCCGCACGCTGACGGCAGCCGGCGTGGCTGTCACCGAAGCCGAGCCGGGCACGGGCTTCGAGGAAGAGAAGCCCTACCCCTTCGAAGGCTTCGACCTGATCGCCAGCCTCGGCACGCTGGACACCGTCAATGACCTGCCCGGCGCGCTGGTCCATATCCGCAAGGCTTTGAACACCGGCGGCATGATGATCTGCAGCTTCCTGTCCTCGGGCAGCCTGCCCATCATGCGCGACGTGATGCTGGCGGCTGACGGTGAACGCCCGGCGCCGCGCATCCACCCCACGGTCGACGTGCGTTCGGGCGGGCAACTGCTCCAGCGCACGCTGTTCGCAGACCCGGTGATTGACCACCGCCATGTGGATGTCGGTTTTCGCAGCATGGAGCGGCTTGTCGGCGATCTTCGCGGGCAGGCGCTGACCAACGTGCTTGCCGATCCCGGCCCGGCGCTTGGCAAGGCCGCGCTGGCGCAGGCCCGCGAAACGTTTGCGGCCGCCGGTGAAGGCGGCCGCACGGTAGAGCGGTTCGAGATATTGACACTATCCGGTTGGAAACGCTGACGCTTTCCGGCGCCAAGCCTCCAATCTACGCACTCCGCTCAGGCTGAGCCTGTCGAAGCCCCCTCCTCACGGAAGGGGCTTCTTTCAGTTTCAGCCCAGTGCAGCCTGCGCCGCCGCAAGGCGGGCGATCGGCACGCGGTAAGGCGAGGCGCTGACGTAATCGAGGCCGACCTTCTCGCAGAACGCGATCGAGGCCGGATCGCCGCCATGCTCGCCGCAGATGCCCAGCTTGATATCGGCATAAGTAGCGCGGCCACGTTCCGCCGCCAGTTGCACCAGCTGGCCCACACCCTCGATGTCGAGCGTGACGAACGGATCGCGCGGGTAGATACCCTTTTCGACGTAAGGGCTGAGGAATCGCGCCGCATCGTCGCGGCTGACGCCCAGCGTGGTCTGCGTCAGGTCGTTGGTGCCGAACGAGAAGAACTTCGCTTCTTCCGCGATCTCGCCCGCCATCAGCGCCGCGCGCGGCAGCTCGATCATGGTGCCGACCAGATAGTCGAGCGTCATGCCCTTGTCGGCGAAGACCTTGGCAGCGGCCTCGTCGACCACCTTCTTGAGGATTTCCAGCTCGCGCTTGGTGGCGACGAGCGGGATCATCACTTCCGGCACGATCGCTTCACCCGAAGCTTTGGCTACGTCGCAGGCTGCCTCGAAGATGGCGCGGGCCTGCATTTCGTAGATTTCGGGGAAGGTGATGCCAAGGCGGCAGCCACGGTGACCGAGCATCGGGTTGAATTCATGCAGTTCGTCCGCGCGGCGCTTGAGGGTGTCGACGCCGATGCCGATGGTGTCCGAAAGATCGGCGAATTCGGCATCGCTGTGCGGCAGGAATTCGTGCAGCGGCGGGTCGAGCAGGCGGATGGTGACGGGCAGTCCGGCCATCACCTCGAAGATCGCCTGGAAGTCTGCGCGCTGTTCCGGCAGCAGCTTGGCGAGCGCCTCGCGGCGGCCCTTTTCGTCTTCGGCCAGGATCATCTGGCGCACGGCCGAGATGCGGCCTGCGTCGAAGAACATGTGCTCGGTGCGGCACAGGCCGATGCCTTCGGCGCCGAACTGGCGGGCCATCTTGCAGTCAGCCGGGGTCTCGGCGTTGGTGCGCACCTTCATGCGGCGGTGCTTGTCGGCCCATACCATGAGCGTGCCGAAATCGCCGGCCAGTTCAGGCTCGATCGTCGCCACTTCGCCGGCCATGATTTCGCCGGTCGAACCGTCGAGGGTGATGATGTCGCCCTCCTTCAGTTCGCGGTTGCCGATGCGCAGGGTGCGCGTCTTCATGTCGATCGACAGGCCCGATGCGCCCGAAACGCAAGGACGGCCCATACCGCGCGCCACGACGGCGGCGTGGCTGGTCATGCCGCCGCGCGCGGTCAGGATGCCCTTGGCCGCGTGCATGCCGTGGATGTCCTCGGGCGAGGTTTCCACGCGCACCAGAACCACGGCGTCGCCGCGTTCCGCGCGCTTTTCAGCAGTATCGGCATCAAGCACGATCGCGCCGGAAGCTGCGCCCGGCGAGGCGGGCAGGCCCTTGCCCAGCACGTCGCGCTTGGCCTTGGGGTCGAGCGTGGGGTGCAGCAGCTGGTCGAGCGCCATCGGATCGATGCGGCGGATGGCGGTAGCCTCGTCGATGAGGCCCTCTTCCACCATGTCGACTGCCATCTTGAGCGCGGCCTTGGCGGTGCGCTTGCCCGAACGGGTCTGCAGCATCCACAGCTTGTTACGCTCAACCGTGAACTCGATGTCCTGCATGTCGCGGTAGTGCTTTTCGAGCAGCTCGAACACCGCGGCCAGCTCGCCGTAAGCGGCGGGCATCGCCTCTTCCATCGACAGCGGCTTGGCGCCGGCGCGTTCCCGCGCGGCCTTGGTCAGGTACTGCGGGGTGCGGATGCCGGCGACGACGTCCTCACCCTGGGCATTGACCAGCCATTCGCCGTAATAGGCCTTCTCGCCGGTCGCCGGATCGCGGGTAAAGGCGACGCCGGTGGCGGAAGTATCGCCCATATTGCCGAAGACCATGGCCTGCACGTTGACGGCAGTGCCCCAGCCGGCAGGAATGTCGTTCAGGCGGCGATAGACCTTGGCGCGGTCGGAATCCCAGCTGTCGAACACGGCTTCGATGGCGCCCCAGAGCTGTTCCTGCACATCCTGCGGGAACGAGCGGCCCAGTGCGCCTTCGACGATGGCCTTGTACTGCTTGACGATCTTCTGCCAGTCGGCGGCCGTCAGCTCGACGTCGTTGTCGTAGCCGTTGTCTTCCTTGGCGATCTCGAGCGCTTCCTCGAACAGATGGTGTTCCACGCCCAGAACGACGTCGGAATACATCTGGATGAAGCGGCGGTAGGAATCCCACGCGAAGCGGTCATCGCCCGAAGTCTTGACCAGGCCTTCGACGGTCTCGTCGTTGAGGCCCAGGTTCAGGACGGTGTCCATCATGCCCGGCATCGAGACGCGTGCGCCCGAACGGACCGAGACCAGCAGCGGGTCTGCTGCATCGCCGAAGCTCTTGCCGACGGTCTTTTCGATGTGGGTCAGCGCCTGCGCCACGTCGGCGCGCAGTTCGTCCGAGAAGTTGGCGCCTTCCGCGAGGTACTTGACGCATTCCTCGGTGGTGATGGTGAAGCCCGGAGGCACCGGCAGGCCGATCCCGGCCATTTCCGCAAGGTTGGAACCCTTGCCGCCCGTGATGACCTTGTCGCGCGAGCGGGGGTCTTCATGCTTTACGCCGCCGCCGAACGTGTAGACCTGCTGAACCATCTATCCCTAACTTTCCTGTACCGGATTTGCGCAAGTTAAACGAACCGAGGGGGAATCCTCCTACCCCTCGATCCGCGAGAAATCTGCAACATTGTGCACTGCAGCACGAAAACGATCAAGCAGTGCAAGTCGTGAATATCGTTTGTTGGCGTCAGTATCGTTTACTGTCACCTGATCAAAGAAACCGTCGATCGGCGCGCGCAGCGAGGCCAGAGCACTCATTGCGCCCGCGAAATCTTCCGCCGCAACTGCAGCAGTAGCCTGCGGCTGCGCAGCATCGAGCGCGTCAATGAGCGCCTTCTCGGCTGGCTCCGGCTCGTAGGAGAGCGCGGTGCGGGCGGCGTAGACTTCCTTCATGTCGGGATCGTCGACGTTCTCGAGCGGGTCTTCGTCGCCAGTCAGAGGATGGCCGGTCGCCTCGACTTGGTCGGCCTTCCAGTCCTCCTTGCGCAGGATGTTGGCGGCGCGCTTGTAGCCGGCGAGGAGGTTGGTGCCGTCCTCGCTGCCGACGAACGCCTGAAGCGCATGGACGCGGGCAAGCAGGCGGACCAGATCGTCCTCACCGCCGAGCGCGAACACCGCGTCGATCAGGTCGTGGCGAACGCCCGCTTCCTTCTGCTGGACCTTGAGGCGGTCGGCGAGAAAACGATCGAGATGCCCGGCTGTTTCTAAGGCTCCTACGATCAATTGCTCTTGCTTAATATCTTTTTGAGCAAGAGCCTGTTCATAGAAAAGCGATTTTAGCGATGTGGCAAAATCTCTAGAGACGATTTTCTCAAAATCAGTATTGACCTTAATCGCTTCACGCCAAGCAATATTTTGAATTTGAATAATCATCGCCATCTGGAAGATTTGCGAGATACTAAGTCGCAAGCGATTGTCCAAAATCGTGCCCAAAAGCCCGAGCATCGCCCGGCGCAGCGCAAAGGGATCTTTGGAACCTGTAGGCCGCTCATCGATGAGGAAGAAGCCGACCAAAGTATCCAGCTTGTCCGCCAGCGAAACCGCAACCGTCACCGGGGCGGTCGGCACATCATCGCCCTGCCCGACCGGCTTGTAGTGGTCGCGGATGGCGTCGGCTACGGCGTCGGGCAGGCCCTCGGCGCGGGCGTAGTAGCCGCCCATGAGGCCCTGCAGCTCGGGGAATTCGCCGACCATTTCGGTGACGAGGTCCGCCTTGCACAGCTCGGCTGCCTGGCGCGCCAGTGCGGGGTCGCAGTTCGGGACGATGCCTTCGCTTGCCAGCCATTCGGCCAGCTTGGCCACGCGCTCGACCTTGTCGGCGACGGTGCCCAGCTTTTCGTGGAAGGTGATGCGGGCCAACTTCTTTGCGTGGTCCGAGAGCGCGGTCTTCTTGTCCTGCTCCCAGAAGAAGCGGGCGTCGGAGAGGCGGGCGGCGAGGACCTTGCGGTTGCCTGCGACGATCCCCTCGCCGTCGTCGACCGCGTCGATGTTGGCGGTGCAGACGAAGGCGTTGGCAAGCTTGCCTGAAGCGTCCTCGCACACGAAATACTTCTGGTTCACGCGCGCGGTGAGCTGGATGACTTCGGGCGGCACGTCGAGGAACGCCTCGTCGAAGCGGCCCAGCAGCGGCACGGGCCATTCGGTGAGGCCGGCGTTCTCGATCACCAGACCTTCGTCCTCGACCAGCGTGAGCCCGGCGGCGGCGGCAGCATTGCGGGCCTCGTCGCGGATCAGGTCCTGGCGTTCGGCATGGTCGACGATTACGTGGCAGGCCGACAGCTTGCGCGCATAATCATGCGCGCCGCCGATGGTGATGTCGCCGGGCGCATGGAAACGGTGACCCTTGGTGGCGTAGCCGGAGGCGATGCCGCCGATCTCGCACTCGACAAGGTCTTCGCCCAGGATCGCGACGATGCCGGACAGCGGGCGCACCCAGCGCAGCGACTCGGTGCTGATCGAGGCTTTGCCCCAGCGCTGCGACTTGGGCCAGGGGAAGGCGCGGACGATCGCCGGGATCGCCTCGGCCAGCACGTCCTTTACGGCGCGGCCCGGCTTTTCAATCACGGCAAAGTATGTGTCCTTGCCCTTTAGATCGCGGACCTGAAGCTGGTCCTTCGTCAGGCCGGTCTTGCGCAGGAAGCCTTCGAGCGCCTGATCGGGCGCGCTGGTGGCGGGGCCCTTGGTTTCTTCGCTCACGGCCTCGGTCACGTCTGGCAGCGTATTCGCGATCAGCGCGAGGCGGCGCGGGGTGGACCACACGGTGATCTGGCCCAGCGTGACGCCGGCAGCGCCCATTTCCTTGCGGAACAGCTTTTCAAGGTCGGCGCGCGCACCCGCCTGCATCCGGGCAGGGATTTCTTCGCAGCGCAGTTCGAGAAGGAAGTCGGTCATATGGTCCACCCCGGGAACTTGGCTTCCCAGCGATCCTTGTTGGTGTCGATCCACGACTGGCACGATCCCTTGGCGAGATCGCGCACGCGGGCCATGTAGCTGGCGCGTTCCTGCACCGAGATCACGCCGCGCGCCTGAAGTAGGTTGAACAGGTGCGAGGCCTCGATCGCCTGGTCGTAGGCGGCGAGGGGAATTTCCGCCTCGATGCAGCGCATGCATTCAGCTTCTGCTGCCTTGAAGCCGGCGAAGAGGGCGTCGGTGTCGGCGATCTCGAAGTTGTACTTCGACTGCTGCTGTTCGTTGGCGAGGAAGACATCGCCGTAGCTGACGCCTTCGTTGTTGAACCTGAGGTCGTAGACCGAGTCCACGTTCTGGATGTACATCGCCAGCCGTTCGAGGCCGTAGGTCAACTCGCCTGCGACGGGCTTGCAATCGAAGCCGCCCATCTGCTGGAAGTAGGTGAACTGCGTCACTTCCATGCCGTCGCACCAGACTTCCCATCCCAGGCCCCAGGCGCCCAGCGTGGGGCTTTCCCAGTCATCCTCGACGAAGCGGATGTCGTGCGCCAGCGGATCGACGCCGATCGCAGCGAGGCTCTGGAGGTACAGTTCCTGCAGGTTCTCGGGGTTCGGCTTCAGGATCACCTGATACTGGTAATAGTGCTGAAGGCGGTTCGGGTTTTCACCATAACGCCCATCGGTCGGGCGGCGCGAGGGCTGCACGTAGGCGGCCTTCCACGGTTCCGGGCCGAGCGCGCGCAGTGTGGTGGCGGGGTGAAACGTGCCCGCGCCCATGCGCATGTCGTAGGGCTGCAGGATGAGGCAGCCCTGCGCACTCCAGAAATTGTGGAGCGTCAGGATCATGTCCTGGAAGCTGAGCGGCTCTTTAGCGGCGGTCATGCAGTTTCCGTCGATTTATGGGCTTGGCGTATTGTTGCGCGGCCTTTGGCGGATCGGGCCTGCCAAATCAACCGCGCAAAGGCGTAATCGGCGCCAAGTTGCACGGCAAATACAGCCGAGCGTGTCGATTCCGGGACGGCAGGGTATCTGGACGATGCTGCTGGATGGCACTGCTGGAAGACAGGGCTGCTATCGTGCATAGGGCGCGCCATGTCCCGCTTACGCTTCTGGCTTGTCGTCCCGGCACTGGCCTTCTCCGCACTTCCGCCTGTCGCCGCCTTTGCCAAAGAGGAGGCGCCCGCTGCCGCTCCGCCGGTGCGCCCCGCGCTCTGGAAGGTGTCGGACGAGGATACCACGATCTGGCTGTTCGGCACGATCCACGTCCTGCCCGAGCAGGTGAACTGGTACGCCGGTCCGGTCGCCAAGGCGCTCGACAGCGCGCAGCAGCTGGTGACCGAAATTCCCATCGACGAGGCCGAGCAATCGCAAGGCGTGGTCATGAAGATGAGCCAGCGCGAGGACGGCAAGGCCCTCCGCGCTTCCCTGCCCGTAAAGGAGCGCGCGGATTACGAAGCGGCGATGGCCTCGCTTGGCATCCCGGCGGCGGCTTTCGACAGCAACGATACCTGGTTCGCCGCGCTGATGCTCACGCTGCTGCCGCTCAAGACCGCAGGCTACAGCACCGAAAGCGGCATCGACGCCCAGGTCGCCGCCAAGGCACGGGCGCGCCATCTGGCCAACTATGCCTTCGAAACCGCCGAGTACCAGATCGGCCTGTTCGATCATCTGCCCGAAGCGACGCAGCGCACCTACCTCGGCGAAGTCATCGAGGCACTGCCGACCGTCAAGGCCGACATCGACGACATGGTCGCGGCATGGAAAGCGGGAGACGCCGAACACCTCGCCCAGCTTCTCAACGAAGACGAAAGCGATCCCGAGATGCGCAAGGTGCTGATTACCGACCGCAACGTGGCCTGGGCCAAGTGGCTGAAAGCAAGGCTGGATCAGCCGGGCACCGTCTTCGTGGCGGTAGGCGCGGGGCATCTGGCCGGGCCGGGCAGCGTGCAGGACCAGCTTGCCGCCGCCGGTGTCACCTCGACGCGGGTGCAATAGCTTTGATGCGCGCGCTGGCGCTCCTGTTGCCGCTGGCCCTGCTGGCGTGCTCGCCCGAGCCGAGGGCGGCGCATCCGGCGCTGTGGCGCATCACGGATGCGCAGGGCCATGCGGGCTGGCTGTTCGGGACGATCCACTCCTCCGATCGGCCACTGAAATGGCGCACGGCGGGGGTGGACGCAGCCCTGAAGCAATCGGGTACGATCATGGTGGAGGTGGGCAACCTTGCCGACGAATCGGAAGTCGCCGCCACGTTCGCCCGGCTGGCTCGCAGCGAAGGCGAGCCGCCGCTGTCGAGCCGCGTGCCTGCCAAGGACCGCCCTGCCCTTGCCGCCCTGCTCAAGAAAAGCGGCCATAGCGATGACGATTTCGCCGCGATGGATACATGGGCCGCCGCCCTCACCCTTGCCCGCACCGGGGCCGACGATGACGATGCCCGCAACGGCGTGGACCGCGCGCTGATCGCGCAGGCGGGCCGGCTGCCGGTGGTGGAGCTGGAAGGCGCCGCTGCCCAGCTCGGCCTGTTCGATGCCCTGCCCGAACGCGAACAGCGCGGCCTGCTCGCCGCCGTCGTGACCGAAGCGGCGATACCCGACCGCGATCTGGCGAAAAGCTGGCGCACCGGCGACATGAAGGCGATCGAAGCGGAAACCCGTTCGGGCCTGCTCGCCGACCCGCAGCTGCGCGAAGTGCTGTTCACCGGCCGCAACCGCCGCTGGAGCGCCCGTATCGGCCAATCCGTGCGCGCGGGGGAGAAGCCGTTCGTCGCGGTGGGCGCGGCGCACATGGCCGGGCCGCAGGGGCTTCCGGCGATGCTGACGGCGCAGGGCTTCACTGTTACGCGGGTGGAGTAGGGCGCTGGGGGCTTCGACAAGCTCAGCCTGAGCGGATTTGAGAGCTTAGACTGACATCCGCTCACCCTGAGCTTGTCGAAGGGTTAGCCGCCGATCCCGGCTTGCATTTTGCCCCCCATGCGGATAAGGGCCGCGCCTTCCCGTCGTGGTCATCCCTGGAGGCGTGACGGGCGGTGCAGGGCCGATGAGCGGTCTCGTACCGAGATTTATCCAGTTTTGAAAGGCACGTCCCATGAGCGATACGCTTAACCTGCCGGCCGAGACGCGTGAACGGAATGGCAAGGGAGCCTCCCGTGATCTGCGTCGTAATGGCCGCGTCCCCGCAGTTGTCTACGGCGGCAAGGAAGAACCCCTGTCGATCCACCTCGAAGAGAAGGAACTGACCCGTCAGCTGATGACCGGCCACTTCTTCAACTCGATCATCGAGGTCGAAGTCGGCGGCAAGAAGTATCGCACGCAGCCCAAGGACGTTGCCTTCCACCCGGTGTCGAGCCGTCCGCTCCACGTCGACTTCCTGCGCGTCGCCAAGGGCGCAACCGTGCACGTCAACGTGCCGGTAGTGTTCGAGAACGAAGAAGCCTCGCCGGGCCTGAAGCGTGGCGGCGTGCTCAACGTTGTTCGTCACGATCTGGAACTGGTCTGCGACGCCGAGAAGATCCCGCATGAGATCGCCATCGACCTCACCGGCTTCGACCTGGGCGAATCGATCCACTTCACCCACGTGAAGCTGCCCAAGGGCGTCGAGAGCGCGATCACCGACCGCGATTTCACCATCGCGACGATCGCCACGCCGTCTGCCCTGCGCAGCGCCGAAGGCGGAGAGGCCGAAGCCGAAGCCGAATAAGCTTCGCCGGACTCGAAACGGCCCTTCCCGCCCCGGAAATCCGGTGCGCGGGAAGGGCCTTTTCTTTGGTTACGCCCACTCGTCACATCGAGGAAAGACGCGAATGGCCACGCAGCTCTGGGTCGGTCTGGGCAATCCCGGACCGCAATATGCCTTCAACCGGCATAACGTCGGCTTTATGGTCGCCGATGCACTGGCCGACATCCACGGCTTCGGCCCGGTACAGAAGAAGTTCCAGGGCTGGCTTCAGGAAGGGCGCATCGGCAGCGACAAGATCCTGCTGCTCAAGCCCGCAACCTTCATGAACGAAAGTGGCCGCGCCGTGGGCGAGGCGATGCGCTTTTACAAGCTCGACATGTCCGCCCTCACCGTCTTCCACGACGAACTCGACCTTGCTCCGTTCAAGGTCAAGATCAAGCAGGGCGGCGGCCACGCCGGCCACAACGGCCTGCGCTCGATCGACCAGCACCTTGGCGCTGAATTCCGCCGTGTGCGCCTCGGCATCGGCCACCCCGGCCACAAAGACCGCGTCAGCGGCTACGTTCTGGGTAACTATGCCAAGGATGAGATAGACCCGCTGTCCGGCATGTTGGGCGCCATCGCAGCAGAGGCGGACCGCCTTGCAGCCGGCGACGACACCCGTTTCATGAACGACGTTGCGCTGCGCCAGCAGGACTGAGGCGCGGGATGGAATGTCGAGTTAGTTTACAGATCGCATGTTGAACTAACTTCGTTAACCAACAAAACCCATGAAAATCCACAATTGGCACGGTGATTGCGTAGTCACCATCAATCAATAGGGTAACCAAGGGGTAGACTACGATGTTCCGCAAGACACTACTCGCTCTTTCACTCACCACGGCCGCTACCATCGGCCTGAGCGCGCCGGCTCACGCGACCTGGAGCTCGGGACACAAGCATGCATGTGGCTGCGGCCACAGCTCGGGCAAGAAGCTCTGCAACTCCACCTCGACCAGCAGCAGCACCTCGGGTGGCACCACGACCACGTCGACCTCCGGCGGTACGACCACGACCTCGACCTCGGGCGGCACCACGACGTCGACTTCGGGCGGCACTTCGACTTCCGGCGGCACCACCACCTCAGGCGGCACGACGACTTCGACTTCGGGTGGCAGCAGCGGCGGTTCGTCCGGCGGCACTGCCGTTCCCGAGCCCGGCATGCTGGGCATGCTTGGTGCCGGCCTCCTCGGCCTGGCCTATGCGCGCCGGCGCAAGCCTCGCATCTGAGCCTTTGTCATCCCGCATGCGACCGCACTTGGCACAAGTGCGGCCTGCAGCAATCAGGGATGACCGTGTCAATGAACGGCAAAGCCGCTACCGGATTCACCTGGCAGCGGCTTTCGCCTTTTTGAGTTCACGCGCGATGTCGCGGCTGCGCGGATCGACCAGTGCCGCCGCCTCCAGCAGCCGCCGCGCCTCGCCAAGATCCTTGCCAGCCGCCACGCGCACGCTCCCCGCCATGTAGAGATAATCCGCATTGTCCCGGTCAAGCGCGAGCGCCCGGTCGGCATGGGCGATGGCCGTAGCAGAGTCCCCCATCCGGCTATTCGCCAAAGCGAGCCGCCTCAACACTTCAGGGTCCCCACCCCGCTGCAACAAGCGGGTGTAGACGGACACGGCCGTGTTCCAATCCTGCCCGGCCATCGCACCCTCACCCTGATCGATCAGCGCCATGGTCGCCTTGAGCCGGGCCGGATCGAGCCGCACCTGAAGCTCTGCCGCCTCCGGCGCACCGACCATTCGCGCAGCCTTTTCCGCCCGTTCCAGTACTTCCGGCCGGGCCAGAGTGGTGGCGGCAAGCGGCCCCAGCGTCGACCAGGCGCGCCTTGCATCTCCGGTCGCCAGTTGCGCCTCGCCCAGCATGAGCCGCGCGTAAGGATTACCCGGAAGCAGCAGGACCGCGCGGCGGAAGATCACGCGGGCCTGTTCAGGGTGGTTCAGACGCAGCAGCGCCTCACCATAGGTCATACTTAGTGCCGATCCGGGCGGGAGACTGGATTCACGCGCCTGCAGCGCGTCCCTGATCTGTTCCCACTCGCCCTTTTCGGACAATAGCTGGAAGCGCAGTTCGTCCACTTCCGGGTCGTCCGGCGCGATCTTCCCGGCCTGTTCAACCAGCGCCGATGCCTCGTCTACGCGGCCAGCCGTATCCTGCAGATTGGCCAGCGCAAGAAACGGCGGAACCCTGCCGGGAAAAGCCTCGGTCACCTTGCGATAAGCAGCAATCGCCGCATCGTCCCGCCCTTGCGCAGCGGCCAGGTCGCCCGCCAGAACCAGCGCCTCATATGACCGGGGCGCCAACACCTGCATCCGCCTGAGCACATAGGCGGCGCGGGTCAGGTCGCCGTTAAGCAGCAGATAACGCGCGTAAGACGAGGCGAGGCGAATGTCGCCGCCGCCCGCCATACCCTTCTCGAATGCATCGCGCGCCGCCATGTCCTCACCCAACGCCAGCTGCGATTCGGCACGTATGCGCCAGCCGTCGACGCTGCTATCCGCGCCAATAAGGGCCAGTGCCTGTTGCGGCGCCTGCCGCAGCAGTGCCAGCTGCGCCTTCATCCGCGCCACTGCGGGGCCTTCTCCGCCAGCCCGTTCGAGCCGCCGCAGCGCCCCTTCCGCGCCATCAGGGTCACCCAGACGCAAATGAGTTTCGACCAGCAGCGCCAGCATCTCGCTGTTTCCGGGCCGCTCGCCCAGCGCCGAACCGAGCGCGATGCGCGCCTCCTGATAGTTCTCTGCAGCGAAATCCTCGCGCGCCTTGGCGAACAGAACCTCGGGGCTTTCCCCGCAGGCCGTCACCGCAAGCAGGACTGCAAGCGGCAGGGCGAGATGGATGGAGGGTTTCATCCTGCCGAACTAGGGGCAATGCCTGAAATTTCCGTCAACCGGCCCCTCATTGCAGGCGATCTTTCGCGGCGAACTGGTCAAGTCAGGGCAGCAGCGCTATGGGCGCGGCAACATAGCATCGCTAACGGTGCGCCATAGTTTGTATTCGGAGTTATCGATGGGTTTTCGTTGCGGGATCGTGGGCCTTCCCAATGTCGGCAAGTCGACGTTGTTCAATGCGCTGACCGAGACGCAGGCGGCGCAGGCGGCCAATTATCCGTTCTGCACGATCGAGCCGAACGTCGGCCAGGTGGGCGTGCCCGACCCGCGCCTCGACAAACTGGCGGCGATCGCCGGTTCGGCCAAGATCATCCCCACCCAGCTGTCGTTTGTCGACATCGCAGGGCTGGTGCGCGGCGCCTCTAAGGGTGAAGGCCTGGGCAACCAGTTCCTCGGCAACATCCGCGAAGTCGATGCGATCATCCACGTCCTGCGCTGCTTCGAGAACGACGACATCCAGCACGTCGACAACAAGATCGACCCCATCGCCGACGCCGAAACGGTCGAGACCGAGCTGCTGCTCTCCGACCTCGAAAGCCTCGAGAAGCGCGTCCCCGCGGCCCAGAAAAAGGCCACCCAGGGCGACAAGGAAGCCAAGATTGCCGCTTCCGTGCTGGGCCAGGCGCTGGACCTGTTGCGCGAAGGCAAGCCCGCCCGCCTGACCAAGCCCAAGGACGAGGACGAGGAGCGCGTCTTCAACCAGGCCCAGCTAATCACCGCCAAGCCGGTGCTCTACGTCTGCAACGTCGAGGAAGAAGCCGCGTCGGAAGGCAATGCCTTCTCCGCGCGCGTGTTCGAGAAGGCTGCGGCAGAGGGCGCCAGCGCCGTCATCGTCTCGGCTGCGATCGAATCCGAGCTGACCGGCATGGAGATGGACGACCGGCTGGTCTTCCTTGAGGAAATGGGCCTGCAGGAAGCAGGGCTCGCCCGCATCATCCGCGCTGGCTACGAACTGCTCGAACTGCTGACGTTCTTCACCGTCGGCCCCAAGGAAGCGCGCGCCTGGACCGTGCACAAGGGCGCCAAGGCACCTGAAGCCGCCGGCACGATCCACTCCGACATGCAGCGAGGTTTCATCCGCGCCGAAACCATCGCCTTCGACGACTTCGTTTCGCTGAACGGCGAGGCCGCCGCCAAGGAAGCCGGCAAGCTGCGTCAGGAAGGCAAGGAATACGTCATCCACGACGGCGACGTGCTGCACTTCAAGTTCAACGTCTGACGATAAGCGCGGGCCGCCCTCTTCGCAGGAGGTCAGTCCGCGCAATTACCTTGCACATGACGATGGACCGGATCGACATGAACGGGCCGGTAATGCGGCGCCGGCATTGAGGGGTAATTCCCGAGATCCATCACTCGAGGCGCCGGGCGCTCCGTTTCTTGCTGCCTCCATGACACCCAGGCGAAAAGCTGCTGGATCGTCAACGCAGTGCGCAACGCTCGTTATGTTTTTGCGGCCTTGCTTAATCGACCGCCTCAGGTCGAAGATGACGTTCGGCCAAGCGGCGAGTGCCATGTTCTGAATGTCCACAGCTGGGCGTGTACCGACAGCCCGCGTTCGTCCAAGGATGGTGGGAAGCGGACGCTATTGCACGCAGGCGTGCTCATCGATTTCGAGAGCAACACCACGCGTGATGCCGTGAACTGTGTCGCCAATGCGACACTTGAGGCGAGCCCGCAAAACGGGCTTGCTGCCCATCGCTCCATCCCGACTTCTAGCAGTGACAACTACTTGATCTGCATTCCACTTCGGATTCGCGTGCTCAGCGATGCTCACCACAACCACAGAAACCTGTTTTTCAGGCTGTTGGGAGCAGGCAGTTAGGACCGCGGCCATTATTAATGTGAGATGCGCTCGCTTCATATCCTAAGGTGGCCGCTCGGTTTAATGTCCGCAAGGGGGCGCGTGCCGACGAGCAGCTTGCGTCTAACAAGGGTGGTCAGCAGACGGGCAGCTATTTGCCCACCCTAGCCGGAAAGCCGGCGTTCCAAAATCGGTCGCGAACAGCATTTAACCGACATTCCTTGCTTCGTTGCTCCCCCGTTCTAATAGAAGCGGAAATTAGGGGAATTTGATGTTCGAGAAGCTATGTTGTGCCGTCGCGGTTCTGCTCGCCGCGTCGTCTGCGGCACATTCTGCGGAGCCGGGCTCCACGCCAGTTCCGGCGCCGGTCATCGCCCTCAAGGGTTGCTGGGAAGGTAGCGGCGAGGTGATGAACAAACCTGTCACCATCGCTATCCTCGCAAAGCCAATCGTTCAAGAAGCAATGTTGGCTCTCGATGTTGAAAGCAGCGCCGTAGCCGATGTCAAAGATCACTACTCGGCTCACCTGATATTTGGCGGAGCTAGCAGGCAGCCGGGGAAAACGGCAGATCAGATCGTTGGATATTGGGCAGACAGCTTCGGAGGTGGCTTCGCCGCTTCGGGGCAGGGCGAAATCAGCTTCGATGGGTTCAACGTCACCTACCAGTATCCCGACGACGCGTTCGTGAACCGTTGGCACCTCTCGGGAAACCACCTCATGTGGCAGATCGTAGCGCGGGACGGAAACAACGTTGAGAAGCCATTCGCAAGTTATTCGCTTCATAGGGTGGCGTGTCGACTGCGGTAGCTCCCCGCTGCGTCAGGCACGTCTACTTACGGGCTTAGCGCTGGGGGGCACTTATGGCGCAAAGGGGGCGGAACCGGAAAGTCCGGTATCAGTCGGACAATCCAGTTACCGGACATAACTGCTTTCGGACTGGCAGCCCGCATGGCCTAAAATGAGGCGCCTACGGCGGTAGCTTATATTCAACTATCCGTTGCTTCACTAACAATGGCGCAGTGCCTCGTTTCAAGCCGCTACGCTTGCGGATCGTTCGCTTCAGAGCCGACGGCTGCAGCTATGTGTCCTTCCGCTTGCGTCGCTTCGACGATAAGCAGGCGCAGTGCTTTCGCGGTGTCTTCCAGAAGACGGGGGCTCAATGGCAGATCACCATTGATGAAGCGCCGGATGGCCCGCTCGTCTATGCCGAGCCGCCGCGAGGAAGCGGTAGTGCCGCCAAAAACCTGGATGCAATGGGCAAAGTGGTCACGCCAATCCTGGCTTGTGAATGACGCGGTCATATTTCTTCTTCCATCCCTGTGGGCGATGATACGATATATTGCGCCTGCGACGATAGGGACGCGCTCGTCAATCCCCGAATTAACGCTGAGAACGAGGTACATGCTGCCCATCAGGCCTGCTTTTCCTCGAAAGCCTCGATGATCGGGCAAGGTCCGGCCTTGCCGCCCGCACATTCACGCGCCAGCCGCCGCAGCGACTGACGGGCGCGCTCCAACGCTGCGATCTCGCTGTCGAGGTGAGCAAGCCGCGCCTGCGCCATCTCACGCGCCCGAACACGGTCGTCGCTGGCATCCAGACCAAGCAGTTCGGCGATCTCGTCGAGAATGAACCCCGCCGCCTTGGCCGCGCGGATGAAGCCGAGCCTGCGCACATCGTCGTCTGCGTAATGGCGCTGCCCCTTGGCCGCGCCGATTCCCCCGGGCCGGGGATCGCGCAGCAATCCCTTGCGCTGGTAGAACCGCACTGTCTCCACGCCGACGCCGCCGCTGCGGGCCAGTTCCGAAATTGTCAGGGCCATGCTTGACTCCGTACCATGGTACGGGAGCTATAAGCTCATCCATGACAAACGACCACTCCTCGAAACCGATCGCCGTTCTCCACCGGATGGTCTTCGAAAAGCACGTCTGCCCCTGGGGCGTGAAGTCGAAATACCTGCTCGAAAAACGCGGCTACAAGGTCGAGGATCACTGGCTGACCAATCGCGAGGAAACCGACGCCTTCAAGGCCGGCCACGGCGTTGCCACCACGCCGCAGACCTTCATCGGCGGCAAGCGGATCGGCGGCTACACCGAACTGCAGACTCATTTCGGGCTCAAGGTCCCCGATCCGAAAGCGAAGACCTATCGCCCGGTACTAGCCGTCTTTGCCACCGGCGCCGGGCTGGCGATGGCGGTTAGCTGGGCGGCCTACGGCACACCCTTCACGCTGCGCGCACTGGAATGGTTCGTGTCGATGACGATGATGCTGCTGGCCATGCTGAAGCTGCAGGACATCGAGCAGTTCTCGACTATGTTCCTCGGTTACGATCTGCTGGCCAGGCGCATGGTCCCTTACGCCTATGCCTATCCAATCCTCGAATGGACGACCGGGGCGCTGATGACCGCGCATGTCCTGCCTTGGATATCGATCCCCGTGGGCCTGTTCATCGGCATTATCGGCGCGGTCTCGGTATTCTACGCCGTATATGTCCAGAAGCGCGAGCTGAAGTGCGCCTGCGTCGGCGGATCGGGCAACGTGCCGCTGGGCTTCGTTTCTCTAACCGAGAACCTGTTCATGGTCGGCATGGCGCTATGGATGACAACGCAGATGCCTGCGGGGATGGCCTAACTGCGGCAGGTCATCGTGCCATCGGCCCGGAAAGCCACCCGCTCCTGTGCGTCGTGTATGATCAGGCGGGCCGGCCAGTTGAGGTCGTTCCCGCCGGTTCCCGCGTCGGGCAGGCGCACGAGGTCAATCCAGCTAGACAGCCCGACGTAAGTGGAGCGCGCGCCGCCCGGCAGGTCCGCGCTGACGTCCTTGGCGGAGAACCGCTTGAGGTCAGCGCCCACCCGCATGAACCCCTCGTCCTTGCCGGCGATGAACAGAGGGTCTGCGGCTTTGTTGGCGCCCTGCCCCTTGCGGAAGGAGCAACCCGGCTTGTCGAGGCCGTAGCGTTCGATATCCTCGCCGGTAATGGCGATGGGGAGGATCGGCTTGAACGGCGCCTTGCTCATCTTCTCGACCATCGCCACGTCGCGGGCGTCCTCGGACGCCTCCTGCGCCGGATTTTCTTTCCCGCAACCCGCCAGAAACGCGAGTGCCGCCAATACCACCACCGTCTTTTGCATCACTTTCGCCCGAACAGTTTTTCTATATCCTCATGGGCAAGCTTAACCCACGTCGGGCGGCCATGGTTGCATTGGCCCGAACGCGGCGTGCGCTCCATTTCGCGCAGCAGCGCATTCATCTCGGCGACCGAGAGGACACGCCCGGCGCGAACCGACCCATGACAGGCCATCGTCGCCAGCACGAGGTCGAGCTTTTCTCCCAGCAGCAAGGCATCCCCGTTGCGGGCCAGATCGTCTGCGACATCGCGGACCAATGCGGTCACGTCGCTTTTCGACAGAACCGAAGGCACCGCACGCACCAGCATCGCGCAAGGCCCGAAACGTTCGAGTACAAGGCCATGACGGGCGAGATCGCCGATCTTGTCCTCCAGCGCATCGCAGGCCGGTTCCTCCAGTTCTACGACTTCGGGCAGGAGCAGCGCCTGTGAGCGGTTCATCGCCTCTTCCGCGCCCGCTGCCTTGAGGCGCTCAAGGACGAGCCGCTCATGCGCGGCGTGCTGGTCGACGATGACGAGGCCGTCTTCCGCCTCCGCGACAATATAGGTATTGGACACCTGCCCGCGCGCAACGCCTAGCGGATAACGCAAGTCTTCCTCGCTCGTCTCCGCAGCGGGTTCGGCGCGCGAGGAAGGTTGGGCCATGACTTCGGCCTCGTAGGACCGCCACGCCGTCCCCGCTTCCGATACCCGCGAGCTTTCGTACCGCTGCGGCGCGCCCCCATATTCACGCGCAAACAGCGACCCCAGCGAGGGTGCCGGTGTCGGCTTTGTCGGCTCGACCTGCCACATATTCATCGCCGCCGTGGCAGCAGGCTGCGCGCTCTTCTGCCCTGCACCTTCCAGCGCATGGCGCAGCGCCCCGACAAGGAAGCCGCGGACGAAAGCCGGATCACGGAAACGCACTTCGGTCTTGGCAGGATGGACGTTGACGTCGACGTCCTCGGGCGGAATTTCCAGGAACAGCGCCAGCACCGCATGACGGTCCCGTGCGAGCATATCGGAATAAGCCCCGCGCACCGCGCCGACCAGCAGGCGGTCCTTGACCGGCCGCCCGTTGACGAAAAGGTATTGGTGATCGGCCACGCCGCGGTTGTATGTAGGCAGGCCTGCTACGCCGGTCAGGCGGGCACTGCCGCGCTCCGCCTCGATGAGAACGCCGTCCTCCGCTAGTTCACGGGCGATGAGGCGAGCGACCCGCGCCGCCAGTTCCTCACGCGGTTGCACTGCCAGCACGCGGCGTCCGTCGTGTTCCATCGTAAAGCCGACATCGGGCCGCGCCATGGCAAGGCGCCGCACAACATCGAGGCAAGCGGCATATTCCGAACGCGGCGAGCGCAGGAATTTGCGCCGCGCGGGCACCTTCCCGAACAGGTCCTCGACCCGGATGCGGGTCCCCGGCGGCAGCGCCGAAGGAGCATCGGACGTGACCACGCCGTGATCGACCACCCGCTTCCAGCCTTCCACCGCATCATGGGGCCGGCTTTCGATGGTCAGCCGCGCGACCGAGCCGATCGATGGCAGCGCTTCGCCCCGAAATCCGAGCGTCGCGACCAGTTCAATCTGCTCGTCGGGCAGTTTCGAAGTCGCATGGCGTTCCAGCGCCAGGGCGATTTCGTCGGCCCGCATGCCGCAGCCGTCGTCGGTAACCTCGATCATGTCGAGCCCGCCCGAGGCGAGTCGCACGGTGATTTCGGTGGAGGCCGCATCGATAGCGTTCTCAACAAGTTCCTTGAGCGCAGCAGCCGGCCGTTCGACCACTTCGCCCGCGGCGATTCGGTTGACCAGGTGTTCAGGCAGGCGGCGGATCGTAGGCATATGATTCTCGACTGATGAAGGAGCGCAGGCTGTCAATGGTGCAATGCGGCGACGAGAGAGCGAATCTAGCGACGAAGCGCAGCAAATTCGAGATGGGCTTGCTGCATTTCCCCCCGGAAAAGGACACAAAATTTTGGCCTTTCCCGAATCGATGGGCTAAGGGGTGCCCTCCCACCCAAAAACCCCTGTCGCAGGTTCCGAGGCCCATTCGGGAAGCGATTGGAAAGAAACGGATTTTAGATGGCCGGCGTCTTCTCGCGATTCTTCAAACTCGGCTCCCAGAACATGGCGATCGACCTCGGGACAGCTAACACGCTGGTCTACGTGCAGGATCGCGGAATCGTCCTGAACGAACCTTCCGTCGTGGCGATCGAAACGCTGAACGGCATCAAGAAGGTCAAGGCCGTCGGCGACGACGCCAAGATGATGATGGGGAAGACCCCGGACAACATCGAGGCGATTCGTCCCCTTCGTGACGGCGTCATTGCCGACATCGAAATCGCGGAAGAAATGATCAAACATTTCATCCGCAAGGTGCACGGCAAGAAGAACCTCTTCCGCTATCCCGAGATCGTGATCTGCGTGCCGTCGGGCTCCACTTCGGTGGAACGCCGCGCGATCCGCGACGCGGCCAGCAATGCCGGCGCCAGCCAGGTTTACCTGATCCTGGAGCCTATGGCAGCAGCGATCGGCGCCGACATGCCCGTCACCGAGCCGGTCGGTTCGATGGTCGTCGACATCGGCGGCGGCACCACCGAAGTCGCGGTGCTTTCGCTGCGTGGCCTTGCCTACACCACTTCAGTGCGCATCGGCGGCGACAAGATGGACGAAGCCATCGTTTCGTACGTCCGCCGCCACCACAACCTCCTGATCGGCGACGCTACGGCGGAACGCATCAAGAAGGACTACGGTATCGCCATCATGCCGGCCGACGGCGTGGGTGAAACGATCCACATCAAGGGCCGCGACCTCGTCAACGGCGTGCCGAAGGAAATCACGATTTCCCAGGCCAATATTGCCGAAGCGCTGGCCGAGCCGATCGGGCAGATCATCGAAGGCGTGCGCATCGCGCTCGAGAACACCGCGCCCGAACTGGCTGCCGACATCGTCGACCAGGGCATCGTGCTCACCGGCGGCGGCGCGCTTATCCAGGGCCTCGACGCCTACCTGCGCGAGGAAACCGGCCTTCCCGTCTGCGTCGCCGAGGACCCGCTGTCCTGTGTGGCGCTGGGCACCGGCCGCGCGATGGAAGACCCGATCTATCGCGGCGTCCTGATGTCCGCCTGATTAATGCGAGGTGCGGCGGCCGGTCTTACGGACGGCCGCCTCCCTCATGATGTGCGCGGCGAGCCTTTCCTGCACGGATACGCCGCGAAGATGACAGGAGTGCATGGCGCATGGCACCGCCAGCAAATCGGCGCTCCGGTTTTTCCCGCAGGGCGCAGTACTCGACGTTCTTCAGCTATGCCGCCGGCGTCATCGGCGCGGTGGTGGGCCTTGTCCTGCTGGTTGTCGCGATCGTAAACCCCAACGCTTTTGCGTTGCTGCGCGGAGCTGCCGCCGACGTGACCGAACCCGCCGCACAGGCGAGTGCCGGCGGCCGTAGCGCGACGAGGGAATTCTTCGCCGAGGTTTCCGGCTTCTTCACGACCGGCAGCGAACATGCCCGACTGGAACGCGAACTGGCCGAAGCCAAGGTTCGCCTTGCCGAAGCGCAGGCGACCAAGGACGAGAACCGCCGCCTGAAGCAGTTGCTGGACCTGCGTGACGATAACATGCAGCCAGTCACTTACGCACGCCTTGTAGGCTCCACCGGCGGCAGCACGCGGCGTTTCGCCACCTTGGGCGCAGGTGCGGACCGCGGCGTGGCCAAGGGGATGCCGATACGCTCGCCGCTGGGCCTCGTCGGCCGCGTACTTGAAGTGGGCGCGTCCAGTTCGCGGGTCCTGCTCATCACCGACACCGAAAGCCTGGTCCCGGTGCGCCGTGCGCGCGACGGCGTTGCAGCCTTCGCGCAAGGTCAGGGCGACGGCACGATCCGCATTCGCCTCATCAACCTGGGCCTCAACCCGCTGCGTCCGGACGACGTGCTGGTGACCACTGGATCGGGCGGCCTCTACCGCCCCGGCACTCCGATGGCCGTCGTCACCAAGTTGCTGCGCGACGGCGCCATCGCCCGGGTACTGAGCAATCCATCCGACACCGACTACGTCACCGTCGAAAGGGCTTGGGCACCTGCCCCGCCGCCCCCGGCCGAAGCCAAGCCCGGGAGCGAATAGGCGTGCCGTTGCTGTCCCGCACGGAAAGCATGGTCAGGCAGAGGATCAACCGCAGGCCGTCGCGCTTGCTCGCCGGGAGCCTTCCGTGGCTCACGATCATGCTGGGCTCGGTCGCGCCCGGCTGGGTGCTGATCGCTTCAGCCCCGGTCCTGCCGCCGCTCGGCTTCCTGATGTTCCTCGCCTGGCGCCAACTGCGCCCAGGCCTGATGCCGATCTGGGCGGGTCTTCCACTCGGCCTGTTCGACGACCTGTTCTCCGGCCAGCCTTTCGGCACGGCGGTCCTGCTGTGGTCGATCTGCGCGATCGTCCTCGAAGTTATCGAGGCGCGTCTGCCCTGGCGTAACTTCCTGACCGAGTGGCTGGTGGCGATCGGCCTGATTATCGCCTATATCATACTGTGTCTTGGCATCTCGAATATTGCCGGCGCTGCAGCCCCCCTTCGTGTCATCGTTCCGCAGGTCGTGATCTCCGTGCTATCCTATCCCCTCGTCGGCCGTTTCGTGGCTCTGATAGACCGTCTCCGCCTGACCCCGTTTATGGTCCTGCGATGAAATTCAGCTTCCGGCGCCTGCTGCGCCAGCCCCACGTCACCACGGGCACGCTGCGCAACAGCTTCGACAGGCGCTCGGTGGTGATGACCGGGATCCAGGGCGGCATCGGCCTGCTGCTGGCCTCGCGCATGACCTACCTCGCCGTGTTCGAGAACGAGAAGTACAAGCTCGAGGCCGAGAGCAACCGCGTCAACCTCTCGCTGATTCCGCCGCGCCGGGGTTGGTTGCTCGACCGCAATGGCACGCCGCTCGCTTCCAATCGCGCCGATTTCCGCGTCGACGTCGTGCCCGAACAGATGCAGGACGCTGAGCGCACCATCGCCCAACTCGGCCGCCTGCTCTCGCTCACCCCGATCGCGATGCAGGACCTTCAGGACAAGCTCGACAAGTCGCACGGCTTCGCGCCTGTGGAGGTCGCCACCGGCCTCGATCTTGAACGTTTTTCCGCCGTCAGCGTGCGCCTGCCCGATATGCCGGGCGTGGTCACCCAGCGCGGGTTTTCGCGTTTCTATCCGACAGGCCCCTCGGTAGGACACCTCATCGGCTATGTCGGCGCCGCCTCGGCAGAGGAATACGAGAAGGACCACGATCCGGTCCTGATCACGCCGGGCTACAAGGTCGGCAAGGACGCGCTCGAAAAAATATTCGAGAAAGACCTGCGCGGCAAGCCCGGCGCAAGGCGTGTCGAAGTGACCGCATCGGGCCGCATCGTGCGCAACCTCGACACCCGCGAGGACGTGCCCGGCAAAACCATCAAGCTGACTATCGACGCCGGCATCCAGGACTATGCCGCGCGGCGCATCGGCCCCGAATCGGCCGCCGTCGTCGTCATGGATTGCCAGACCGGCGACGTTCTCGCGATGGCGTCGATGCCCAGCTACGACCCCAACAGCTTTTCAGACGGCATCGGCCGTCTGGAATGGAAGATGCTGTCGGACGACGACCATGTTCCCTTGCGCAACAAGGTCTTACGCGGACTTTATCCGCCGGGATCGACGGTAAAGCCGATGGTGGCGCTGTCCTTCATGGAAGCCGGCCTCGACCCCAACGAATCGGTCTTCTGCGGCGGCGGCCTGCGCGTGGGCAACCGCGTGTTCCACTGCTGGAACCGGCGGGGCCACGGCCAGGTCAACATGGCCAAGGGCATCTACCAGAGCTGCGACGTCTACTTCTACCACTTCGCCCAGCGCATCGGCATGGACCCGATCGCCCTCATGGCGCGGCGGCTTGGCCTCGGGCAGGAATTCGAACTTCCCGTCGTCGGGCAATCTTATGGCACCGTGCCCGATCCGGCGTGGAAGCTGCGGAAATATCACAAGGAATGGCAGACCTTCGACACGGTCAATGCCACCATCGGACAGGGCTACTTCCTGGTGAACCCGCTACAGCAGGCCGTGCAGGCCTCGCGCCTTGCCAGCGGGAAGATCATCATGCCGCGCCTGATCCACGATCAGGAGCATAAGGAAACGCCTTCGCTCGGCATTCCGCCCGAACACCTCGCCTACATTCATCAGGCAATGTCGGACGTTGCCAACGGTCCCGGCTCGGCCCCCCATGCGAGACTGCCGTTCCCCGACATCAAGCTGGCCGGCAAGACCGGCACCGCGCAGGTCGTCGGCCTCAACATCGGTAACGGCAAGGGCGGCCAGTGGAAGCACCGCGACCACGGCCACTTCATCAGCTTCGCCCCGGCCGAAAATCCGCGCTATGCCTGCGCGGTTGTGTGCGAGCATGGCGGTGGCTCCGGATCTGCCTATCCCATTGCGCGCGACGTCCTGACCTATATCTTCGATAAGCAGAAGGGCATGGACATCCTGACCGACCTTGAGAAGAAATGGGGCGGCACCGCCAAGGAGCGGCTCGACGCCCGTTACCGCGCCTATTCCGCCCAGTACGGTGTCGGAGCCCCCGCAGTCTCGTCGGAAGAGGAAAGCCGCAAGGTTCAAGAGGCCGAGGCCGCGCAGGAACCGCGCCAGCCCATCGTCAGCGGCGCCCAGTCGCCCGCGCCCGAACCGGAAGCAGCCACCATCCCCGCTCCCCCGGCACCCGTCGCTCCGCAAAGCGCACCGCAAGGGCCGACGCCGGGCGCGGCCCGCCCCGGCAACACCGGAGGCACCCAGTGAGCCGCTCGATCGTACCCGAAGCGATTTCCCGCCAGCCATGGCTTATGCTGATCCCCCTTTGCGCCCTCGTTTCTCTGGGGGCGGCAGTGCTTTATTCGGCAGCCGGCGGCGGCCTGCAGCCTTATGCGCTGAGCCATGTGATACGTTTCTGCATCTTCCTCGTCATGGCCATCGTCATCTCGCACATGAGCCGGAACCTGTTCCGCATGGCCGCCTATCCGGTCTTCGGCGCGATCCTCGGCCTGCTCGTCCTAGTGGAGTTGATCGGCGCGGTCGGCGGCGGCAGCCAGCGCTGGCTGAACCTCGGATTCATGTCACTACAGCCATCGGAGCTGATGAAACCGGCGATCGTCCTGGTTCTCGCACGCTTTTACGAGACCCTTCCCCACGCCATGACCGCCAGTTGGCGCGGTCTCGTTCCGGCGGGCGTGCTGATTGCGCTGCCTGCGCTGTTCGTCCTGATCCAGCCCGACCTCGGCACGGCAACTGCGGTCTGCTTCGGCGGCGTAGTAACGATGTTCCTGGCCGGACTGCCGCTGTGGTGGTTCGTCAGCGCCGGCGGGGCGCTTCTGGTGATCGCCCCTATCGCCTTCTTCACCCTTCTCCACGATTACCAGCGCAACCGCGTGCTGGTCTTCCTGGACCCAGAAGCCGACCCGCTCGGCACAGGTTACCACATCACCCAGTCGAAGATCGCCATCGGTTCCGGCGGCATCTTCGGCAAGGGCTTCGGCAACGGCACGCAAAGCCACCTGCAATACCTGCCCGAACCCCATACCGACTTCGTCTTCGCAACGATGTCTGAGGAATGGGGTCTCGTCGGCGGGTTCTTCGTGCTGCTGGTCTTCGCCATCGTGCTGGGCTGGGGCATGAGCGTGGCCCGCCGTGCGCCGGACCGCTTCTCCAGCCTCCTTGCCGCTGGCATGACAGCGACGATGTTCTTCTACGTCATGATCAACCTGATGATGGTCATGGGCCTGGCGCCGGTCGTAGGCATCCCCCTGCCTTTCATGAGCCACGGCGGAACGTCGATGCTGACCAACATGATATGCCTTGGCACCATCATGGCCGTAAACCGCTGGAATCAGGGACGAGGCTCGCTTGCCTGAAAGTTTTTCAAGTTACCTCTTCCCATCTCGAAATAGCCCGTTATAGGGACGTCTCCGCCGCCGAATCAGCGGGGCCGCAAGGCTTCAGAGGCAGGTAGCGTGGACGCATAGCTCAGTTGGTAGAGCAGCTGACTCTTAATCAGCGGGTCCTTGGTTCGAGCCCAAGTGCGTCCACCATACCTACTTCGTCCGGGCCTTCATCGGCTCGATTTGGACGGAAAACCCCTCATGGGGACGCATAGCTCAGTTGGTAGAGCAGCTGACTCTTAATCAGCGGGTCCTTGGTTCGAGCCCAAGTGCGTCCACCATACCTTACCAATCCGGTGCCATCGGATCGATCGGCCCGGCCCCCCTCGTGGGGACGCATAGCTCAGTTGGTAGAGCAGCTGACTCTTAATCAGCGGGTCCTTGGTTCGAGCCCAAGTGCGTCCACCACCCCCCTTGCATCGCCAGATACATTCCTCGCCGCAAGGCGACCGGCAGGCCTTTCGCGGTCAACCTGAGGCTTGCGATGCTGGCCCGACGGCGATGCTGTAGGTTTCGCCCAGTTCCTCGATCACGCTGGCTTTGAGAGCGGTGCGAAACTCGACACCGACCTTGTCCGGCAGCAGCCACCGGACCTCGGCCTCGATCGGCTTGAGATGGGCCACCCGCAGCTGCACATGCTCGCCGCACGCGAAGCTTTCAGAGCTGCCGACGATGCTGCAGCCGCCTTGCGAGATATCGCCCAGTTCGACCGGAAAGACGTGCCACCGGGTCTTGCGGCAGCGTGCCTGAAGCAGGACCGTACGCCGTGCGTTCAAACGGTCGCCGTTGTCATTATCCTGCACCTGAATGCCCCTGTTGCCGCCTTGGCAATCGCCCTAGCAGCCAGAAGTAAACCCGGAGTTTCAACGCTCGCCGTTATCGTCCTGTTCGGCCTCGGCGGGAGGAACGCCGGTGCCGGCGATTTGCGCATCGATCGCCTTGGCCTTGTCCACGATGGTTTTGTTCGCCGCGTCGTAGCGTTCCTCGAAATCCGGCTCGCGCTTACACCCCCCAAGCAGGGCAGCAAGCGCGAGAACCGAGATCAGGACCTTGCGCATCAGTAATCCTTCTTGATGCGCACGTTGACGCTGTTGACGCCCGAACCGCCTGCCTGACTTAGGACCGAGAGCCACTTGGTGACACT
Organism: Novosphingobium sp. 18050; assembly: GCF_902706195.1. Taxonomy (GTDB): domain Bacteria; phylum Pseudomonadota; class Alphaproteobacteria; order Sphingomonadales; family Sphingomonadaceae; genus Novosphingobium. The sequence goes on from NZ_CACSJO010000001.1 coordinate 46,055, forward strand.
CACTTCCAGCTGCGTGGCGGTAAAGCCGCGGGCGTCGGTGATCAGTTCGACGTAGATGTCATCCGTCAGGTACTGCCCGGCTGCCACCGCCGTACCGCGCCCGCTGGCCTCATCGGGGCCAAGGATGCGCAAACGGTCGATTCCCGCCGCAGAGCGCAGCTTGCCGAGCGGGTTGAGGCCGCCACCAGTGCTGTTGAGCGAATTGAGCGAGGATGCCAGCTGCACGGCCTGGAGCGCCGAAAGGTTGGCGATCGAACTGCCGAACAGGATGCGCGAGAGCACTTCGTCATCCGGCAGGCTGGGATCGGACGAGAAGTCGATCTGAGGGTTCTGCGCACGGCCCGACACATTCACGTTGACGGTTACGTCCTCGACATCGTCGGTAGCGGTGATCGCCACCGTCGGATTGAACATTTCACTGTCGTTGAACGAGATCAGGCCATCGGTCAGTTCGAACGAGCGGCCGGCGAAGCCCAGCGTGCCACGCACCAGATTGACCTGGCCAGCGACATTGGGAGCCGCGCTGGTGCCGGTGATCTTGAAACGGGCGCTCCATTCCGATTCGAGACCCATGCCCGAGACATAGAGCTTTTCCGGCGCCCGCAAGGTGAGGTCCAGCCGCACCAGCGCGAAAGCGCTCGCGGCCTTGGGTGCGGTTTCATCGCCGGTGATACGCTGCGGTCCAACGGGTGGCTTGAAGCGGACCCCGGTCAGGCGGGGAACCTGCGCGGCGCCTTCTCGCACGATCTGGTAGCGGGTTTCCGGAAGCCTGATCTCGCCTGAGAGCAGCGCCGCCTCTCCGGCTACCTTGGTAAAGCGCAGCGAACCCGTTGCAGTGGCGGAAAGCGCATCACTGCGGGCGAGGCGGGCACGGTCCAGCTTGACGCTAAGGTCCATCGGATAGCCGGCATCCGCTGCAAGGCTGACCTTGCCGCTCGCGGTAACGGTGCCATCGCCGGCCTTGGCGGTCAGCGAGGTTAGTTCCAGCGTGTTACCAGTGAACTTGCCCGCCAGCGCCATCGAGCTGAGCCGGGTGCCATAAGCCTGGTTCTCGTAGACCATGTCGCGGCCCTGGACGACGCCGTTGATACATGGATCGGAGACGCGGCACGAGAAGTCTGCGGCAAGCCCGATCGGGCCTGAGAGCGTCTGCCCTGGCAGGCCGGCGAAGGAGAACAGCGTGTCAGCAGGACCGTTGTAGCGGATACCGCCGCCCAGCGTGGCCTGCATCAGGCGCGTCATCCAGGGGCCATCACCCGGCGGTAGCGGCTTCAGGCTGGCGACCATGCGGCCAATCACCGTGCCCCGGCGGCGGAATACCGTGCGGGCTTCTGCACCGTCCGGGAGAAGCTTGCCGACGAAGTTGATGTCGACCGGCTGGCTGACCGTGCTGGAGCTGGTACGGGTGAAGTTGCTGAGCGTCAGACGGGCATCTGCGCGCGGGAAGGCGGCGGCGCTGGCTTGCTCGAAGTCCAGACTGCCGGTCGCCTTGCCGCCGATACCGTATCCCGGCACGAAGGCGTTCACGAACGCCATGTCCACGCCCTCCAGCCGGCTCTGCACCTTCATGCCCTCGCCGTATGAGCCGGCCAGTTGGATGCTGCCGCCGCCGAAGGCGATGCTGGTGGGGAGCAGTTCGTAGCCATCGCCCTTGGGAACGATACGGGCGGGCGAGGAGGTCTTGACGTCGAGGCCGCGTACCCGGCCCTGCAGCGCCACGCGCCACAGTTCGGGCTGAAGGTCGGCATTGAGACCAAGGCGGAACGGCACGCCGCTGACGCCTTCGATCAGGCCCTTGGCCTTGCCGCGCCCGTCGCGGTAATCGACGATGAGACGCGCAGCCGCAAGGTCGAGAGCGCCCACGCTGGTGCCGGCGATCTGTGCGTCGGCAACGATATAGGGCTTGTCGTAAAGCACCGCGCGCCCATCGACGATGGCGGACCCGATCGTGAGCTTTGCGGGGCCCTGGAACGTCGCATCCTTCACCCGCAGGTTGAAGTCGGCCGCCTGGTATTTGCCCTCAGCATCGAGGCGGACGAGACCGCCCACCCCGTTGCCGTTAGCGGTCAACTGGCCCGCGAACGGCCCGGCCGGTGTCTGCACCAGCCGTCCGGCGAAATCGACACCTGACAGGTTCGCCTTGTTGATCTGTACCGAAACGGCCTTGCCGAGGCCGAGGTTCACATCTGCGGTAAGCGGACCGTAGTCGGTATCCGCTTTCGCATCGAGGCGGTAGCCACCTGGCGCGCCGGTGATGCGCGCGTCGAGATTGGCGAGGCCGATGCCGAGTCCCGGACGTTCGGCCGTGACATGGGCATCGGGGTTCTGGATGGTGCCTGTCACCCGCACACCAAGCGCGCCATACTGGCTGGACGTTCCATTCGCGGCGAGCGAGATACGCCCGTCGGGGGACCAGCTGCCCTGCCCGCCGGTTACCCGCAGCAGCGGCGCGGTCAGGCGTACGGCGGAGAACCGCGCAACGCCGTCGGAACCGTAGCGGACGTTCGAAGAGGCCGAGAAATTGCCGCCCAGGTAAGTCTGCAGGCTGTCGTTCAGCAGCTTCGTCGAGCGCGCCCGCACCGTGCCCTGCAATGCAAAGCCCTGTGCCTCTGTCTTGAGGTCCATGTTGGTGCTGATGTTGAAGATACCGACGCTGTCGACACGGTAGTTGTCGATCTTGCCGTCGATCGCGCCTGTATAGAGACCCTTGCTCATGTCTGCCGCAAGCAGCAGCTTCGCATCGATGCGATCGGAGCGGATGCGCATATTGTCCGAAAGGACGCGCGTACCGTCGATCGCGAGGTCACCGTTGAGCGTTACGTTGGCAAGAGTGCCCCCCGCCACGGTATCGAGACCGGTGATGCGGCGCACACGTGCGGCGACCGGGATCTTGATGTGGGCTCCGTCGACCTTCGCCGCCCCGTTCGCGGTCAGGTTTTCCAGCCCCATGTCATTCATGACGATGCGCGTGGCGGCGATCTGGTAATCTACGTTGGGCGCGGTGAAAGCCCCGTCGAGCGCAAGGTTGGCGCTGACCCCGGCACCGCTCAGGTTCTCGGCGATGGCCGAAGGCTTGAGCAGGACGAATGCGAGCTTGAGGTCTTCGAACCTGTTGGATGACAGGTCGACAAGTCCGTTCGGAGTCAGGTTGAAAGCATCGCTGGAAATCATGCCCGAGAGCTTCGCGCGGCGCTTGTCGAATGCTGCTGTCAGGTCGACGCTCATGACCGGGCCGAGCAGGTTCGCGGTCGGGCCGGTGAACATGCGCGCGATGTGGGTCGGGCCCTTGATCGTGAAAGTGCCGTTGCGCGCGCTCAGGGCCAGCCGCGCAAGGTCGCCGTCGCCCAGATTCGCGGCAAGGTTGCCGTTCCATGCCGTCCAGTCGCCCTTGCCGGTCAGCTTGAGGGTCGTAGGCTGGGTAAGGCCGGCCAAAGTAGCGATAAGGCCGCCCTTAGGCGCCTCCATGTCGACCGCGAGGTTGAGGCGGTTACGCTCGGGGATCGCGTCGAGGACTGCCGTGAAGCGGTCGCCGCCGCCCTTGCCTTCGACGGCGATAGTGCCGCCTTTGGCGTCGATCTGCGCGCGGCCGTCGGCGATGTGGGCGCGGCCCGACACCGTCATGATGCGGCGCTGGCCGGACACTGGAGGCTCGGCGATGAAGCGGTCGATGCGCAGGGTGCCGACGTCGATGTCGAGATCGGGCAGCAGCGGAGCATCGCTCGGCGGGGTGTCGCGGAACTGCGGCGAACGGCGCAGGACGACGCGCTGCGCGGTGGCGCTGCGCACGTCGACGTGGTTTTCGAGGTAGGCGAAGGGGCTCCAGTCGACACGGATCTCGGGCGAGTACAGGAATTCACCGCGCGGATCGCGGACCGACAGGCCTCGCAGGATCATCTTCCCGTAAAGCGAACCGTCGATGCGGGCCACGGTGATCCGCATTCCATTCTCGAATTCGAGCCCGGCGATCTGGTCGGCAACGAAGCGGCGGCCGGGTCCGGTGTTGATGCCCAGCACCACGGCGATCACGAAGGCCATGACACCCAGCACGATGAAGGCGACGGTCTTGAGCGCCCTCACCCGAACCTTGCGCCAGCGAGAAGGGCCGGCGGGTGCGATTTCGGCTTCGGTCGAGACGGTATCCACCTGCGATTCTGCGTCCTGGTTCTTGTCGTCGGCCATCAGAACGCCTGCCCGATCGATACGTAGAGGTTGAAGCGCGATTCGCCCGGCTTTCGGGCGATGGGGGTAGCGATGTCGAGGCGCATCGGCCCGAAATTCGTGTAGAAACGCCCGCCGATACCGACGCCGTAGCGCAGATTGTTGAACTGCGGTGTCGTTTCGCGGTAGGCTTGGCCAGCGTCCACGAAGGCAACCACGCCATAGTTGCCGAAGCGGTAGCGCGCCTCGAACGATCCTTCGTTCAGGCTGCGCCCGCCGACCGGATTACCGTCCGGTGCCTGCTCGCCCAACGCCTGGTAGGCGTAGCCGCGTACCGAACCGCCGCCGCCGGCATAGAGCCGCCGCGAAGGAGCGATGTCGAACAGGCCCGCCCCCTGGATCGTCCCGAAACGTAACCGGCCCGCCAGCACCAGGCTGTCGTTGATCGGGTAATAGGTCGAGGCGTCGATACGTGCTCGCACGTAAGGATCGAAGCCCCCGCGCACGGTCGCTTCCGGCTGCACAAGTGCGGTCGCGCGGAACCCCTTGGTCGGGTTGAGCAGATCATCGGATGTATCGAAGCCGACCTGACCGTTCACGCCCGCAACGTAATAGGTATTGCGCTTGCGACCGCCGGTGGCTGAGTCGTAATCCGTTTCGGCCGTACCCAGGAACTCGACGCCGAAGGCATAAGTATAGCGCTTCTGCCAGATCGGCGTGGAGTCCCGCGCGATACGCGCCGCAAGACGGCCGGTGTAGGCGCTGTAAGCATCGTAATCGTTGTGGAACGCCTCTGCGACGATCTCCAGTGTACGATCGCGCTTGCCGTCGTTGGAGCGGCGGAAGGTAACACCTGCGCCCTGCTGCCGGGTGCCGGCAATGGCATGGGCGATCAGCGCACCCTCAGGCGGGAACATATTGCGGTGGGTCCAGGTCGCCTGCGCCGTTATGCCTTCACCGGCAGCATAGCCCAGCGAGCCGGCGATGGTACGCGGCGGTCCGGCGTCCTGCTTGACGTGTAGGGTGACGTATTCGGTGCCGTCGCCCGCATCCTCGCCGGTCTTCTGCGGCTCGACCGCCACGGTCGAGAACAGGTTCGTGGCGACAAGCGCCTTGCGCAGATCGTCTACCTTGCGGCTGTCGTAGATTTCGCCACGCTTGAAGCGGGACAGCACCTGAACGTGCTTGGCGTCGAAAGCGAGATCGCCATCGGTGACGAAACCACCGAAGCGGCCACGCGGGCCAACCGTGACCGGCAACGTATAGACGCCTTCGCCGGTAGCCTGATCGAGCAGGATATCGCGCTCACCCACGGCGGCGAAAGGATAGCCGTTCTCCGGCAGCGCCACTGCGATCTGAGCTTCGGCGCCCTGCACCCGCTCGGCAACGATCGGCTCGCCGACCTTGATCGCGAAGTTATCGGCCACAAGATTGGCCGGCTCGGTCGGATCGGACTTGAGGATGATATCGGAGAACACGTAACGCTTGCCGGGGGTCACCGCGATCACCGCGCCCAGCGCGGGATTTGCCTGATCGGTAGGCGGCTCCAGCCGGGTCCGCACAACCGGGCTGTACCAGCCTTGCGAGGCCAGTACCGTTTCCATGAGCTGGCTGTCCTCGGTCAGGCGTGCGGATACCATCGCGGTATTGGCAGCCTTGCCGTGTCCCTTTTCAAGCGCGGACAGTGCCTTGAATTCGCCCTTGAGGTCGGTATCGCTTTCCTTGTCAGCAAGGTCGAGCCCCTGCAGATCGAGGTGATACCGGACTTCGACGTCTTTTTCGTCCTTCGGCGCATCTTCCGCGAACTGGACAGGCGCAACCTCGAACTGGTCGAGGGGGGGAAGCGGCGCGGCCAGTTCCGTGTCGCGAACCGGAGCGTCGCCGACTTCCTCGATCGCATCACCGTCACCAAGCGCGGCAACACCAAGCGGGGCGGCCTCGCCCGTTTCAGGCTTCGCGCCGGACTGCTCACCTGCGAGCCGCCGCTCGAAAGCGTCGATCGATTCGAGCGGTTTGTTCAGTTCGGCGTCGTCGGCCGCGTCGAGCGGCGGCACGGCAGCGTTGAACTCATCATTCGGAATGATGGGGTCGACCTGCGGCTGAAGCGGCGGCTCGGTCGGCGGCGGCGGCACCGGCACCTTGCCGGCTTCCAGCTCGACAGGGGGAGCGTCGGCAGCGCGATCCGGCATTGCGGCGTCCTGCTTTGCCTGAGCGGCGGTCTTGTCCGGCGCATCCTGCGCCGCGACGGGAACAGCGACCGACGTTGCTGCAACGGCGAGAGTGAAGGCCAGCACCCCACTTGCGCAACCATCACGCAAACGCAGGGAACAAGCCGTCCGGTGGTCAATTAGCCTAAACATGAGCAACGCGACGAATCACCCCTTTACCCGACCGAGATGCCCGGCCTCTCCTGAAAATGCCTATCGCACTGCAACAGCGAAAGTTCCCTCGTTCACACAGGCCGATGATGAATAACGCAAATTCGACCGAAGATGAACCTCGCTCGGCCCCTTCCGAGCCTCCGGTCAAAGCAACGCCTGGCGCGGATGCGAACAGCCCCTGGACCATGCCTATGGCAGCCTGGGTACGGGTCATCAAACGGGTCTGGGTCATGGTCGGCTTTCATGAGCTGGGGCTGCTATCCGCCGGACTGGCGTTCTACACCTTCCTCGCGCTCACTCCGCTGATTGCCGCGACCGTCATGGTCTATGGTCTCGTCGCAGATGTGGGCATGGTGCGCAAGCAGATGGCCAGCATCGTCGAGGTTGTCCCCGCCGACGTTGCCCACCTGCTGGAAGAGCAGCTGATGCGGATCATCTCGACCAATTCCGGCGTGACCGGCATCGCGCTCGTCATCGCGTTGTTCTTCGCGGTTTACGGCGGCATGCGCGCCGCCGGCGGAATGATGAGCGCGCTCAACATCATCAACGAAGAACGCGAGACGCGCGGCTTCTTCGTAAAGACCTTTCGAACCGGCGGCCTTACCCTCGCGGCGGTCCTGCTGGCACTCACGGGCGTACTGTCAGGCGGCGTCTTCGCGTGGCTCCAGATACAGACCAGCGTCTACCTTGGCGACGTCACGCAGTTGCTCTTCAAGATACTCACCTGGGTCTTTGCCATCGCGCTGGGCAGTTCAGGTTTCGCGCTGATAATGCGCTACGGCCCCGACCGCCGCCCTGCCAAGTGGCGCTGGTTGGCACCCGGTTCGCTACTGGCGACTTTGCTGTGGCTCGCGGTGTCGTTCGGCTTCTCGCTCTACGTCGCCTATATATCGGACTATAACGCCACTTACGGCTCGCTCTCGGCTATCGTGGTGTTCCTGATGTGGCTCTTCCTCTCGGCCTACGGTGTGCTTCTGGGCGCATTGCTCAATGCCGAGATCGAGCGCCAGACCTTCTGCGATTCCACCATCGGCCCGGCCCGCCCGCCCGGCGAGCGCGGGGCGGTGCTGGCGGACGTGGTTGACGACGGCCTGCCTTCCGCAGAACAGCTGGAAAAGCGCAAGCGCCGCCGCGCCGAGGCGGAACGGCACCGGGCGGACAGAATATTCAGCGCAAAGCCGTGATCTCGATCGGCCTGCGCGCGGCATCGAGCCTCACGATGAGATTGGCGCGGTCCGGCATCTCCGCCAGAATATGGCGGGTGAGCCGCTCATAGTGGCTGACAAACCGAGCGATCTCAGGCGCACTCATCACCTGTGCCCCTGCCCCCAGCCGCGCCGCCAGTTCCTCTTCCTGTTGCAACCGCCAGCCTCGCACGACAGCAAAGTCAGGCGCGGCCAGAAGCACCAGCCGGTCGATCCGCGCGAATAGCTCTGCATAGCCCCCCGCCAACGCCGCATTAGCGAAGCTGCGCCAGATCGCATCGGGGTCCTCCTCGCTTTCCAACGCGTTGACAGGCCGGACCAGTGTAACGGGCGGCTGGGCGCTGGCTCCGACGCACCAGCCTTCCAGCAACAGCACTTCGCAGTCTGCCGGAGCCGCTGGCCAATTTTCTGTCGGCTCCCGGTCGTCGCAGGACTTGTCGAAACGCGGCAATGGGCTTGCCTCGCCCCGTTCGAGGGCCGCAATCACCGCCAGGCCCAGCGCAACGTCATGGGTGCCGGGAACCCCGCGCGTCGCGAACAGGGGATGCACCCTGTCGGCAAGATCCTCCCGCTCGGCGCGGGTCAGGTAGATATCGTCGATGGACAATACCGCGCAGCGCAGGTCCTGCGCCCGGCATGCCTCCAGCACTGCTGCGGCAAGGGTAGTCTTGCCCGACCCCTGCGAGCCGCACAGGCCGATGACCACTGGCCGGTGCGCCTTCTCCGCAAGCGCCTGCCGGACCTGCGTCATTACCCCATCGACGACGCGCGGATCAGCACTTCCTCCATGAGCCATCGACATCACTCCCGGTCCTTCCCGCCGACCTGTTCGCCCCGCTCCGCCTAGCAAGAAGGGCAGGACCTGGCGAGCATTGCGCCCACATCGTGCCCGCGATGACCCGGCAAGGCAGTTGATGCCAATGCCCCGGAGCGCCTAGCTACAGCGCAACGAAATGGGGGCTGCATCGAACCCGCGCCCGTGTGAGAGGAAGGTCAACAAGATGAGTGATATTCTCGGCTACAGCGGCAAGCGCGTGATCGTGAGCGGTTGCTTCTCGGGCATGGGCGAAGCGACCGCGAAACTGCTGGTTTCGCTTGGCGCCGAAGTCCACGGCTTCGACTTCAAGGAAAGCAGCGTGCCGATGGCCTCGTTCACGCAAATCGACCTGCGCGATCCGGCCACCATCGAAGCTGCGGTCGCCGGCGTAGGCGGCAAGGTGGATGCGCTGTTCAACTGCGCCGGCCTTCCCGGCGGCGGCGGTTTCCCGCCTATGGACACGATGAAGGTCAACTTCCTGGGCACCCGCCACCTCACCGAGCAGGTCGTCCCGCTGATGGGAGCAAAGGGCGCCATCGTCTCCATCGCCTCCACCGGGGGCCTGGGCTGGAGCCGCCGCATTCCCGTGCACATGCAGCTGCTGGCGACCCAGGGTTTCCAGGCCGGTCTCGAATGGTGCGAAGCCAACCTTGATCAGGTGGCCGAGGGCTATGCCTTCTCGAAAGAAGCGGTGATCGTCTGGACCCAGTTCATGGGCGCGCAGCTCATCAAGAAGGGCATCCGCATCAACTGCTCGCTGCCCTCGCCCACCCAGACGCCGATGATGGCGACCTTCCATGCGACGTCGGGCAAGGAAGTCGTCGACGCCGCCGCCGAACCGCTCGGCCGTTACACTACCGCAGAAGAGCAGGCCGGCCCGCTGGTGCTGATTAACTCCGACCTCGCAGGCGTCGTCAACGGCGTGGTCCTGCCGGTTGATGGCGGTTTCATGGGCGGCCTCGCGACAGGCCAGGTCGATATCACCAAGATGATGAGCGCGGCAAAGAAGCAGGACGCCTGACGCCGCCACTTCATACAGCAGCCCACGTCGCAGGGTGACACCGGGTTTATACGGTCACGAAACAGATGACCGGAAACTGTCACCTTGCACGCGGAGCAAGACGGCGACCTGTCGCAGTAAACGGTATGACCGAAAATGGATTGTGCGGCCGGCCTGACGGGCTATCGCCTTTTGATCCGGCGTGAACGACAGGGCAGAAGGCGAAGCGATGGACGAGGCGGTACTCTACGAAATCGACGATGAAGGCATCGTCCTCCTCACCCTCAACCGGCCTGCCTTACGAAATCCCATCTCCGACCCGAAGGTGATCGAAGCCTTGCTCGCCGCCCTCGCCCGCCTCGAAGCCGACCCTGCGGCACGCGTCGCGATCCTGACCGGGGCCGGCAAGGGCTTCTCCTCGGGCGGAGACATCAACCAGATGAAGCCGGGCGGCAATCTCAACGCCGGCTCTCCGGCAGCAACCCGCCTGAACTACAAGCGCGGCATCCAGCGTCTGCCGCTGGCATTCGCAGCGCTTGAAGTGCCGGTAATCGCGGCTGTCAACGGCGCTGCCATGGGTGCAGGCTGCGACCTCACCTGCATGTGCGACCTGCGTATCGCGGGCGAAAGCGCAAAGTTTGCAGAAAGCTTCGTCAAGCTCGGCCTGATCGCCGGCGACGGCGGTTCCTGGCTCCTGCCGCGTGTCATCGGCTGGTCTAAGGCGGCCGAAATGGCGCTGACAGGCGATCCGATCGACGCGGCCGAGGCGCTCGCCTGCGGCCTCGTCAGCCGCGTTGTCCCGGACGGCGACCTGCTGACGGCTGCCCATACCCTCGCCCGCCGCATCGCCGCCAATCCTCCACACGCAGTGCGCATGACCAAGCGCCTTTTGTGGGAAGGTCGCCGCGCCGATCTGGCGTCGCTGCTGGAAATGGCCTCCGCGATGCAGGCCGCCGCCCACGCCACAGCAGACCACGAGGAAGCCGTGACTGCTTTTCTCGAAAAACGACCGCCTCAATTCAAGGGCTCTTGATTTCAATGTGAGCCAATCTTATCCATCACACATCATAATGTGTGAATGGACATTTCAATGGCTACCGATGTGATCGACAAGGTGCGCAAGCTCGTTTCCGAGGGCGGCATGAGCAAGGCGGGCCTTGCTCGCGCCGCCGGTCTCCACGCAAATACCCTGCGCGACTGCACCGAAGCAGACTGGAACCCCACCGCCGATACACTCGGCAAGTTGGAGCGCGTCCTGTTCGCCAACGACGACCGCGAAGTCCTGGTACCCATCGAAGAGATCATCGACGAAGCGCGCAACGGGCGCATGTTCATTCTCGTCGACGATGAGGACCGCGAGAACGAGGGCGACCTCGTCATCCCCGCACAGATGGCGACCCCCTCCGCCATCAATTTCATGGCAACACATGGCCGCGGCCTGATCTGCCTCACGCTCACCACCCAGCGCGCCGACGAACTCGGCCTGGACCTTATGAGCCGCAACAACGGCACCCGCCACGAAACCGCCTTCACCGTCTCGATCGAAGCGCGCGAAGGCGTCACCACCGGCATCTCCGCCGGTGATCGCGCCCGCACTGTCTCGGTCGCTATCGACGGCACCAAGACCCGCGACGATATCGTCACCCCCGGCCACGTCTTCCCGCTGCGCGCCCGCGACGGCGGCGTCCTCGTACGCGCCGGCCACACCGAAGCGGCAGTCGACATCTCGCGCCTCGCCGGGCTTAACCCCTCCGGCGTGATCTGCGAGATCATGCGCGATGACGGCACGATGGCCCGCATGGACGACCTGGTCGGCTTCGCACGCATGCACGACCTCAAGATCGGCACGATCCGCGACCTCATCGCCTATCGCCGCCGCCATGACCGCATGATCGAGAAGCGCAACGAGATATCCTTCCACTCGCGCAACGGCGGCGACTGGATCGCACGCACCTACTTCAACCGGGCGACCGGCGACGAAACCGTGGCGCTGGTCAAGGGCCGCATAGATCCCAACCAGCCCACCCTGGTTCGCATGCACACGCTTTCCCTCTTCGCCGACATTTTCGGCGAAGACACGGGCAACCGTTCCGAACTGCTCCAGCGCTCGATGAACATGATCGCCGAGGAAGGAACCGGCGTTATCGTCGTCATCAACCGGCCGATGAACAAGCTGATGTCGAAGGTAATGGACATCAAGCAGGAGTTCCGCGCCGGCGGCACCCCGGATCTGGAGGAGCTGCGCGATTATGGTGTTGGCGCGCAGATTCTGGCAGAGCTTGGCATCCACGACATGGTGCTGTTGACCAACACGCACCATTCCCTTGTCGCGCTGGAAGGCTATGGGCTGAATATCGTCGGCGAGCGTCCTATCGTCGACACTATCGAAGGATCGAACTGACCATGGCCCGTTTCCTTATCGTTGAAGCCCGCTTCTACGACCATCTCAACGACATGCTGATCGCGGGCGCGAAGGCCGCTCTCAAGGCCGCCGGACACAAGGCCGAGGTCATCACCGTCCCCGGCGCGCTGGAAATTCCGGCCGCCATCTCGCTCGCCGACGCCACCGGCGATTATGACGGCTACGTAGCCATCGGCGTCGTCATCCGCGGCGAAACATATCATTTCGAAATCGTCGCGGGCGAAAGCGCTCGCGGCATCATGGCCCTGACCATGGACGGCATCCCCATCGGTAACGGCATCCTGACCGTCGAGAACGAAGATCAGGCTCTTGTGCGCGCCGACTCAGCGCAGAAGGATAAGGGCGGCGAAGCTGCGCGCGCAGCAGTCGCCCTCTACGACCTGAAGGAACGCTTCGGCGCCTGAGACTCCGGGTCAGAAAAAAGCCGGCGCCCGCAAATATCGGGTGCCGGCTTTTTTGCGTCCAATATACTATCAATATGGTAAGTATAAATACTTACCGCTATCAAAATAACCCACCCAACCTCACAACGGTTCATCTTTACGCAAGTCAGTAATGATAATTCGCTCTCGGCAAATTGTTCACATCTAGGACATTGCCAAATTCGCGGTTTTCAATCCTCCGCATTGGTGTAGTCCCAATTCAACTATCTCCGATTTTGATCTGAAATGGAGATATCTTTAATTATAATCAACGCCATCCATAATGGCGGGGTCGCTAACCAAGGCTCGGGGGGTTCCGGGCCCAGGTACAGGGGTATCCCTTACCCGTTGGAGAACACTTGGGTGAACAAGGACGAAATTGCGAAGTCGCTACTGGCGGAGCTTGAAGCACGCCTAGTCGACATGGAAGCACTAGGGGCGCTGGTATCAGCCGCGCATCTCGAAGCGGCAATCGAATCGCTATGCCGGGAGTTTGACCTCCCCCGCGAAGCATCCAATACGGATTAGGCTAAGCAAGACGCCCATGCGGATGACTGCTTATGGTTGTATCCGTGGCGAACGAAGCAGACTTGCGAAACCATCCGGGCCCTTACCTCGGATAAACGCGGCTTTTCTCGCCACATTGGAAATAATCGCCGCACGGATCGCTTTTATTCTCGAAGTCGTGCGGCCTGCGACTGGTGACCCTATTCGATGGAGAACACGGACCAGTTGATGCGCAACCGCGCGAAAGCGATCCGGTTGATCGGCATAGCCAACGAACTTCTCGCAATGGCACGCGAACTGGAGATCGGCGAAAGCCCCTCCGCCATTCTCGAATCCCTTTCCGCCGAGGCAGACGGGCGCGAAGGGGGCAAGGCGACGGCCAGCCAGGACCACCCTATCTGGGTGGAGCTGGCGCGGCAGACTTACGAAGACAGGCGCCGCCGCACCAAGATTTTCCGGTCAGAGGAGCTTTTCGGCGAACCGGCCTGGGACATTTTGCTGGACCTGTTCATCGCCGCCAAGGAACGTCGCCGCGTCTCGGTGACAAGCGCATGCATAGGCTCTGCCGTTCCGTCGACGACGGCTCTGCGCTGGATAGCGATCCTGGAAAAACAGAGCCTTCTGGTACGAGAGGCGGACCCTGGCGATGCCCGGCGCGTTTACGTCAAGTTGAGCGCCCGCGGCTACGCCGCCATGCTCGAATACTTCGCCTCCGCATCGCGGTCGGTCGTGAGGCTGGATGATTCCCCCAAGGAAATTCAGCTCGCGCGCTGACGCCGACAGGCCGGAAAAGTCCTCTTACCCCATGGAAGGATGGCCGGTCGGAAGCCGGAGCGGAGGTAGCGGGTGCCCGGCGCCTTTCACGGCGCCGGGCACCCGCGTCATCCTTTACGCGATCAGGCGCCGAGGCGACCGAAGGCGCCGATACCGGCGTAACGCGCAGCCTTACCCAGCTCTTCCTCGATACGGATCAGCTGGTTGTACTTGGCAAGCCGGTCCGAACGGGCAAGCGAGCCGGTCTTGATCTGGCCGCAGTTGGTGGCAACCGCGAGATCGGCGATGGTCGCATCCTCGGTCTCGCCCGAACGGTGCGACATGACTGCGGTGTAGCCGGCGCGGTTGGCGATCGAGACCGCTTCTAGCGTCTCAGTCAGCGTGCCGATCTGGTTAACCTTCACCAGCAGCGAATTGGCGAGGCCCATCTCGATGCCCATGGTCAGGCGCTTGGGGTTGGTGACGAACAGATCGTCGCCGACCAGCTGGACCTTGCTGCCGACCTTGTCGGTCAAGGCCTTCCAGCCTTCGAAGTCGTCTTCGCTCATGCCGTCTTCGATCGAGATGATCGGATAGGCGTCGCACAGGTCGGCAAGGTAGTCAGCGAAAGCAACAGGCGAAAGGCTAAGGCCTTCACCGCTGATCTCGTACTTGCCGTTCTTGAAGAACTCGGTCGAAGCGCAGTCGAGCGCCAGCATGATGTCGGTACCCGGCTTGAACCCGGCCTTCTCGACCGAAGCCATGATGAAGTCGAGCGCATCGCGTGTGCTGGCGAGGTTAGGTGCAAAGCCGCCCTCGTCACCCACGGCCGTCGCCAGGCCCTTCTCGTGCAGGCCCTTCTTGAGGGTGTGGAAGATTTCCGCGCCCCAACGTGCAGCCTCGGCCAGCGAACCGGCGCCGACTGGCATGACCATGAATTCCTGGAAGTCGATCGGGTTGTCGGCATGTTCGCCGCCGTTGATGATGTTCATCATCGGCACCGGCAGGACATGCGCCGAAACACCGCCGACGTAGGAATAGAGCGGCAGACCGCGCGCATTGGCGGCGGCCTTGGCAGCGGCGAGGCTGACGCCAAGGATGGCGTTGGCGCCCAGGCGTGCCTTGTTGGCAGTGCCGTCCAGCTCGATCATGGCGAGGTCGAGGTCGCGTTGGTCTTCGGCGTCGGAGCCGACGAGCAGTTCGGCGATCTCGTCGTTGACAGCGTCGATTGCCTTAAGGACGCCCTTGCCGAGGTAGCGGCTCATGTCACCGTCACGCAGTTCGACGGCCTCGTGCGCGCCGGTCGATGCGCCCGAAGGAACGGCCGCACGGCCAAAGCTTCCGTCTTCCAGCAAAACGTCCACTTCGACGGTGGGGTTGCCACGGCTGTCCAGGATTTCACGGGCATGGATGTCGATGATCGCGGTCATTTTGGCGGTTCTCCTCCTGCGGGCGCGCAGCCCGCGCCACTGGCGGCGGTCTTAGCAGGGGAACTTCGCGTGGCAAGTTGCGTTGCAGCAATAACGGGCAAGTTGTGTTACTCTGTCCGCATATGGCTTATAAGGGATCAAATCCCGCGCCGAGGGCAGAACAAGGAAGGATACCATCATGGTCGACCCCACAGTCACCGCCGGAAACGGCACCGAGAGCGCCAAGAATCACTTCACCAAGGCCATTGAACAAGCGAAGGCCGGTGCGCATGCGCTTGCCGGCGAATGCAAAGAAAAATTCGGCCATACCAAGGACGAATGGACCAGCGAAGCCAAGGTCAAGTCCGAGGAAGCCAAGGAAAAGGCTGGCACTTTCGCCGCTGACGCCAAGGTGAAGGCTGCCGAATATGCCGTCGAAGGCAAGGCCAAGGCCAGCCAGGCGATCGTCGGTCTGTCCAAGGTGATCGACGACAATTCCGCCCTGATCGACGAAAAGGTCGGCGCCAAGTATGGCGACTATGCACGCACCGCGTCCAAGTCGATGCAGGACGCCGCCGCCAGACTTGACGAGAAGTCGCTGGAAGACATTGGCGAGGATGCGCGTGAATTCGTTCGCAAGAGCCCCGGCCTGGCGATCGGCATCGCTGCCGCCACCGGCTTCGTGCTCGCCCGCATGTTCCGGGGCAAGTGAGGGCAGCGCCCCCGCGCCTGAGCACGCAAATGCAGGAAACTGATACAAACCTCATGCCAGACACCGCAAGGGTCGCGGCCGAGGGATACCTCAATCCATCGCTCGCAAGGGACCTGCGCCAGCTCGCTGACGAGGCCAAGACGTTGGCGCAGGCGGAATTCGCGTTCCAGAAATCGCGCGCTGCTTTCGTCGGCACCGAAACGCGCAATATCGCGCTGTTGCTGATCGTCACGGCTGCCATGGTACTTTTTGCAGCGATGGCTCTCGTGGTGGGCACAGTGATCGCGCTTGGACCTTTGATCGGACCTTGGGGTGCGATGGCGCTGGTCACGCTGGCGCTCGCTGTTTTTGCAGTATTATGCGCATGGAATGCCAAAGCGCGGCTACGGCGCATGATGACGATCATCGGCGGGAAAGACGAAACCTGATGAGGTGTTGGGGGCGATGAGCAGGTTGGCAGCACAAGTCATCGCCGACCGCGCGGCGCGCGATGCGGCGCGTGTCCGGTTCGATGGGCACTATCAGGTCTTCAAGGCCGACATGGATGAGCGCGGAATCGGCGGGCGACTCGCTGATGAGGCAATGGAGCAGGCGGCGCTGATGTTCGACGAGGCCGTCGCCGTGGTCGAGGAGCATCCCGGCGCGGTCGGCGGAACCTTGGCGGTTCTGGTGCTTTGGTTAGTAAGAAATCCTCTAATGGCCTGGGTCAAGGATACCTTCGACCTCGGCTCTCAATAAGGAGCCTCCCGGTGAGCAAAACCGATTCCTCCACGACCGATGCATCCAAGGGTGGATCCAAGAGTACGAATGTCGTCGCCCTGCCCGCCAAGCCGGTAGAGCAGCGTCCTTCGGAAAAGGTCATCGCCTTCGTGAAGCGCCATCCGGTAATAACCGTTGCCGGCGGCGTAGCGGTAGGCATCGCAATAAGCGCACTGCTTCCGCGCCGGGTGACCCGGATGGTTCCGCGCCGTGCGAGTCGCAAGCTGCTGAGCAAGGCAGTCGATCTTGCTGAAGTGGCTGGCGCGGCAGGTGTCGTGCTGAGCAAGCAGGCTGGCGACAAGGCCCATGACGTGGGCGTGGGTGCGCGCAAGCAGGCATCCTTTCTCGCTGACAAGGCTGAGAAGGCTGGCGGTATCGCCGTTCTCAATCTCGAAAAATACGGCCTTGCCGCTGTCGCTGCGGCAAGTGCGTTTGGACGCGCCACCGCCAAGCGCGCCAGCCAGCTCGGCGACGTTGCGGCAGATGCCGCGCACCGCATTGGTGACTCGGCCGCGGAACGCTCTGCCAAGGTGATCGACATGGCCGAAGACCTCAAGGCACGGTCAAAATCGCGTCACTGAGCGTCATAATTGATAATGACTTGCGGCATCAGATAAAGTCTGCGTCGCGAGGGCGATGAACCCTTGCGGCGCAACCTGACTAAAATTATAGGGTCCGCATCTCCCCCATCCAGGAAAGCGGCCCTCACTCATGCAGAAGCTTCACCTCGTCATGGGCGGCCGGGTAAAGGACCCGCGCAGCCTCGAATTCGTCGACCTCAAGGAACTGGACCTCGTCGGAGTCTATCCGGACTTCGCCTCCGCCCAGGAAGCTTGGAAGTCCAGCGCGCAGCGCACTGTAGACGATGCGGAAATGAAGTACGTTATCGTGCATCTGCACCGTCTGCTTCAGCCCGATCTCACCGAAGACTGAGATACGGTGCTCACGCCGGACACCAAACGGCGACAGACAACAAAAAAGGCCGGCATCGCTGCCGGCCTTTTTTGTTGTCGTAAGAAAATTGAGTTCAGATGAACTCGATCTTCTGCACGAGGTAGCACTTGTCGCCCGCAGGAACGGTCACTTCGACCTCTTCCTCTGCCTTGCGGCCAATCAGCGCCTTGCCCAGCGGCGAGGCGTAGCTGATGCGGCCCACGCGGGCATCTGCCTCGTAAGGACCGACGATCTGGTACTTTACCGGCTTATCGTCGTCGTCCAGCAGGGTCACAGTCGCCCCGAAGATGATCTTGTCGCTCGTCAGGGTCGCCGGATCGACGATCAGCGAACGGGTAACCTTGTCTTCCAGATCGGCGACCATCGCCTCGACCTGGCCCTGGCGTTCCTTGGCCGCGTGATATTCGGCGTTTTCGGAAAGGTCGCCATGGGCGCGCGCTTCCTCGATTGCGTCGACGATCAGAGGACGCTCTTCACGCAGCGCCTTGAGTTCTGCGGTCAGCCTTGCGTAGCCTTCCGCAAGCATCGGCAGCTTTTCGATACTAGCCATTCTAACGTATTTCCTTCTGCTGCCTCTCCACGATTGACCGACCTTTCAGAAGAATAGTCTCCTGTCCCGCCCCCTCGACATATCGTCGTTAGAAGTCAGGGCCGATCTGCTGCGATGTGGGGAGGCAAGATCGATTTCAGCTATAGTAGTCTTGCAACGAACGCACTTCAAGTTGGCTGCCGCGAATCGTCGCGATCGCTTCACTTGCAGCCACGCTGGCGGCAGCGGTGGTGAAGATCGAAACCTTGCCCGTGAGCGCCGAAGCGCGGATCGAGGTCGAGTCCTTGAGGCTCTGCCACCCTTCGGTGGTGTTGAAGATCAGTGCGATCTCGCCATCGACGATCTTGTCGACGATGTGGGGACGCCCTTCGGCCACCTTGTTCACCACTTCCACCGGCAGGCCCGCATCGGCGAGATACTTCTGCGTGCCCGAGGTGGCGATTACGCGGAAACCCTGTTCAACCAGCGTGCGGATAGCGGGCAGGATCACCGGCTTGTCGCTGTCCTTGACCGAGACGAACACGGTGCCCTCGGTGGGCAGGCGCATGCCCGCGCCGAGCTGCGCCTTGGCGAAGGCGGTCGGGAAATCGGCATCGATTCCCATGACTTCGCCGGTGGACTTCATTTCGGGGCTGAGCACCGGGTCGACGCCGGGGAAGCGCGCGAAGGGGAACACCGCTTCCTTGACCGCCATGTACGGCAGATCGCGCTTGAACGGCGGGAAAGTGTCCAGCATTTCGCCGGCCATGACGCGGCTGGCGATCTTAGCAACCGGCTGGCCGAGCGCCTTGGCGACGAAAGGCACGGTGCGCGAGGCGCGCGGGTTGACCTCGATGAGGTAGACCTCGCCGTCCTTCACCGCGAACTGGATGTTCATCAGGCCTCGCACACTGAGGCCAAAGGCCAGTGCTTCGGCCTGACGCTCCATTTCCACGATGATCTCGGGGGGCAGGCTGTAGGGCGGAAGAGTGCAGGCGCTGTCGCCCGAGTGAATGCCCGCTTCCTCGATGTGCTGCATGACGCCGGCCACGACGACTCGCTCGCCATCGCACAGCGCGTCGACGTCGCACTCGATCGCATCGCGCAGATACTGGTCGATCAGCACCGGGGAATCGCCCGAAACCTGGACGGCGGTGGTAATGTAGTCATCGAGCTGCTGCTCGCTGTCGACGATCTCCATCGCGCGGCCACCCAGCACATAGCTGGGGCGCATCAGCACCGGGTAACCAATTCGGTTAGCTACGGCGACGGCCTCGTCGCGGCTGCGCGCGATGCCATTAGCGGGCTGCTTGAGCCCCAGCTTGTCGACCATCGCTGAAAAACGCTCGCGGTCCTCGGAAAGGTCGATCGCGTCGGGGGAAGTCCCCAGGATCGGGATGCCTTCGTCTTCCAGCGCCTGCGCCAGCTTGAGCGGGGTCTGCCCGCCGAACTGGACGATGACGCCGACGAGTTCGCCTTTCTGCTGTTCGACGCGCAGGATTTCCAGCACGTCCTCGGCAGTCAGCGGCTCGAAGTAGAGGCGGTCCGAAGTGTCGTAGTCGGTCGAGACGGTCTCGGGGTTGCAGTTGATCATGATCGTTTCGTAGCCGGCCTCGGACAGAGCGAAGCAGGCGTGGACGCAGCAGTAATCGAACTCGATCCCCTGACCGATACGGTTGGGACCGCCACCGAGAATCACGATCTTGCGGCGATCGGACGGCATGGCCTCGTCTTCGGGCGCACCGAAAATCGGGGCCTCGTAAGTCGAGTACATGTACGGAGTCACCGCCTCGAATTCGGCGGCGCAGCTGTCGATCCTCTTGAAGACGGGCAAGACGCCCAGCTTGCGGCGCAGCTGGCGCACTTCCTTCTCGCTGGTGGCACCGGCCATGGCGCGAAGCGCATCATGGAGCAGGCCCGAACGCTTGGCCTGGGTTTCGCCCAGACCGCCGGCCACACCCACCGAACGCACCGCCAAGGTGGCGAGGCGCTTATCCGAAAAGCCCATGGCCTTGAGGCGGCGCAGGCCGTCCGCATCGATCGGTAACCCGTCCTGAAGGATCTTCGCTTCTTCGGCGATGATCTCTTCGATGTGGCGCAGGAACCACTTGTCGTAATGGGTGATCGCGTGGACCTCGTCGACGGTGAAGCCTTCGCGGAAGGCCTGCGCCGCGTTGAGGATACGCTCCGGCGTCGCCTTGGAAAGCGCGGCGGTGATCACATCACGCCCTGCGCCTTCGAGCGCCTGTACTCGGTTGAAGCCGTCCAGTCCGGTTTCCAGACCGCGCAGCGCCTTCTGCATCGATTCCTTGAAGTTACGACCGATCGCCATGACTTCGCCGACCGACTTCATCGCCGTGGTCAGGTCGTCCTTGGCACCCTTGAACTTCTCGAATGCGAAGCGCGGGATCTTGGTGACGACATAGTCGATGGTCGGCTCGAACGCCGCCGGGGTAGCGCCGGTGATCTCGTTGGTGATCTCGTCCAGCGTGTAGCCCACTGCCAGCTTCGCGGCGACGCGAGCGATCGGGAAGCCGGTGGCCTTAGAGGCCAACGCCGACGAACGCGAAACGCGCGGGTTCATCTCGATGACGATCAGACGGCCGTCTTTCGGATTCACAGCGAACTGGACGTTCGAACCGCCGGTCTCGACACCGATCTCGCGCAGCACCTCGATCGAGGCGGTGCGCATGATCTGGTATTCCTTGTCGGTCAGCGTCAGCGCCGGAGCGACGGTAATCGAGTCGCCCGTGTGGACGCCCATCGGATCGACGTTCTCGATCGAGCAGATGATGATGCAGTTGTCGTGGCGATCGCGCACGACTTCCATCTCGTATTCTTTCCAGCCGAGCAGCGATTCCTCGATGAGGACCTCGGTGGTGGGCGAAGCGTCGAGACCCGAGCGCACGATCGCCTCGAATTCGGCCTTGTTGTAGGCGATGCCGCCGCCGGTGCCGCCCATCGTGAAGCTGGGACGGATGATCGAGGGCAGACCCGTGTCCTCGAGAATCTTGAACGCTTCGTCCAGCGTATGGGCGACGCCCGAACGCGCCGAATTGAGGCCGATCTTGTCCATCGCCTGGCGGAAACGCTGGCGATCCTCGGCCTTGTCGATGGCATCGGCATCTGCGCCGATCATCTGTACGCCGTACTTCTCCAGGGTGCCGTCATTGAACAGCGCCAGCGCACAGTTCAGCGCGGTCTGGCCGCCCATCGTCGGAAGCAGCGCATCGGGGCGCTCCTTCTCGATGATGCGGGCGACTATCTCGGGCGAGATCGGCTCGACATACGTCGAGTCGGCCATGTCCGGGTCGGTCATGATCGTCGCCGGGTTGGAGTTCACCAGGATGACCCGGTAGCCCTCTTCCTTGAGCGCCTTGATCGCCTGCGTTCCCGAATAGTCAAATTCGCAGGCCTGGCCGATGATGATCGGGCCGGCGCCGATGACGAGGATCGAGGAGATGTCGGTACGCTTGGGCATGGGCTGTCCTGGAGTATCCTGTGTGTCTTATATTAGGTCGGTGTGGTGGCCTAGGCCACCAGCTCGCCGAACGCCTTGTCCCAGTACTCTGGTCCTTCGGCCTTGGCTTTCACAATTATCGTATTCGCCTTCTGCTCCTCGCGGATCACTTCCCGGAAGCGGTCCGCCTGGAACTGGTGCATCGAGCCGCCGTATTCACCTTCGTTGGTGGACCAGGCGCCCTTCTCGATCATCAGGTCGATGAACGCCTTGCCGGCTTCCTTCGAGTGCTTGCGCACCTTGGGGCCGAACTTGCGCACGGCCACCGCGACCTTGTCGTCGAAGATGAGCTGAAGCTCACCGTAAGGGTAGAAGCGCGGCGCCACCGAGAGGTCGGCGGCAGGACCAGCGATGTAGTAAGCGAGCATGTGGTCGACGAGGTCGGTCATTTCAGGCACCTTGTTTTGCAGTTGTCGGATAACGAACTGCATAGGCAAAGTGCGCTGCGGGGTCGAAAGCTCGCTGGGACGCCGCGGCAATGATCGCCGATGCGGGAAACGGCGCGGGCGCCATTCCGGGAGCCTGACCCCTGACTGCCATCAACCCAGCATTCCCACGAACTTCTCGAACAGATAGAAGCTGTCCTGCGGGCCAGGGCTCGCCTCGGGGTGGTACTGCACGCCGAAAGCGCGCTTGCCCTTGATCGAGATGCCGCAGTTGGAACCGTCGAAGAGCGAGACGTGAGTCTCCTCGATGTTCTCGGGCAGGCTGGTGTTGTCGACTGCGAAGCCGTGGTTCATCGAGGTAATCTCGACAACGCCGTCGCCCAGGCGCTTGACCGGGTGGTTCGCACCACGGTGGCCCTGGTGCATCTTGCTGGTGGTAGCGCCGGCGGCGAGGCCGAGCATCTGGTGGCCCAGGCAAATGCCGAAGACGGGAACGTCACGCTCGATCAGAGCCTGGATCACCGGAACCGCGTACTTGCCGGTAGCAGCCGGGTCGCCCGGGCCGTTCGACAGGAACACGCCGGCAGGCTCCAGTGCGAGGATCTGGTCCAGCGTCGTTTCTGCCGGAACCACGGTGACGCGGGCACCTGCCTTCACGAGATTGCGGAAGATGTTGTCCTTGGCGCCAAAGTCCATGGCGACGACGTGGGGACGCGCATCGCCTTCGCCTGCCGCGTTCTCGGCACCGTAACCGGCGTCCAGCGTCCAGATCGAGCCTTCCCAGCCCTCCTGGATCTCGCGGCTGACGATCTTGGCGAGGTCCATGCCCTCAAGGCCTGGCCATTCCTGCGCACGTTTGATGAGCGCGGGGATGTCGAAGTTGCCCTCGGGATCGTGGGCGATCACCGCGTTAGGCGCACCGGCCATGCGGATGCGGCGGGTCAGCGCGCGGGTGTCGACGCCCGAAAGGCCGACCTTGCCCTTGCTCGCCAGCCAGGGGCCGAATTCGGCATCGGCGCGGAAGCTGGACGAAAGCGTCACTTCCTCGCGGACCACGCAGCCCACGGCACCATCGACTTTCGACTCGAGGTCTTCGTCGTTCACGCCGACGTTACCGATGTGCGGAAAAGTGAAGGTGACGATCTGGCCCGCATAGGACGGGTCGGTCATCACTTCCTGGTAGCCGGTCATGGCAGTGTTGAAGCACACTTCACCAACAGACTCACCGACATGGCCGAAGCCACGGCCCCAGACTACGTGCCCGTCACTGAGGACAAGCACGCCGGTCGCCCCTTCAGGTTTGGGCGCAAGCGAAGATGCGGCGTCGGCCATGGTGGGTCGCTCCGTTGCAGGCGTTTTCAGACGTTGTTTGCTAAGGAGCTGCCGCTAGAGATGGTTGTGCACTGCGTCAAGGCGCGGACGTGCAAAATGCCCCATGCCCTGCTAAGTTTTACGCTGGTTATGCCGGTGCTTTTGCGCCAGCGCCCCCGCTCAACCCAGTCAGGACAACGGAAAAACAATGCTTCGTGATTCGATCAAGGCCGCGCAGATCTCCGCCATGAAGGCAGGGGAAAAGCAGCGGCTGGCCGCCGTTCGCCTCATCCTTGCCAAGGTCAAGGACCGCGACATCGAGCTGCGCACCGCCGAAACCACGCCGGACGACGACGCACTGGTGATCGACGTGCTCCAGAAGATGGTGAAGCAGCGCCGCGAATCGATCCAACTGTTCGAACAGGGCGGCCGCCCCGAGAAAGCCGCCGAGGAACAGGCCGAACTCGAAGTGATCGAGGGCTTCCTCCCCGCCCAGCTCTCCGAGGAAGAGACCAAGGCCGTGATCGAGGCGATCAAGGCTGAAGTCGGCGCCACGGGCATGAAGGACATGGGCAAGGTCATTGCGCAACTCAAGGCCCGCCACGGCAGCGAACTCGACATGGGCAAGGCGAGTGGCTGGGTGAAGGCGGCGCTGGCGTAAAACCCCGCCGTGGGCCTCTGGCGACGCTATCTCGACTGGCGCAAACGCAACGTCTTCGCCATCGATACGGGCGGCGATGGCTTTCGCGTTCGGCATGGCCGGGAA
Source organism: Novosphingobium sp. 18050 (assembly GCF_902706195.1). Taxonomy (GTDB): domain Bacteria; phylum Pseudomonadota; class Alphaproteobacteria; order Sphingomonadales; family Sphingomonadaceae; genus Novosphingobium. Next base: position 70,066 of record NZ_CACSJO010000001.1, read on the forward strand.
ACGTGCGAAGTCAGCTGGTCCGGGATCGAAGCCGTCCTTGCGTTCAAGCGTGATTTGCTGACGGTCGACCGCCTTTGCGTTGCCGTCGTCTCCGATGGTTCGGCCATGGAACTCGACGAGTGTATGGAAGGCTTCGAGCCTTGGTTGCTCGCGCTTGAAAATCGCCTGGAGATTGCCGGGGAATGGCGCCTCAGGGTTCTGTTCCCCGTCTTCGAGACCAATATGCTTGAAATCTTTCGCCGCGATCCAATGCCCGCCGGGCTCAGGGAAGCCACCTAATGCTGACACCCCAATGGCTGGACCAGCTTCGGTCCCGCGTAGCCCTTTCCGCCCTCGTCGGGCGCTCTGTCCGGCTGCAGAAGGCGGGGCGCGAGCATAAGGCCTGCTGCCCGTTCCATAACGAGAACTCACCCAGTTTCTACGTCAACGACGAAAAGGGCTTCTACCACTGCTTCGGCTGCGGGGCGCACGGCGACGCCATCCGCTGGATGACCGACCATCAAGGCATGGCCTTCATGGACGCGGTCAAGGATCTGGCTGCCGAAGCCGGCATGGATGTGCCCGAGCCGGACCCCCGCGCTGCAAAAGCCGCGGAAAAGCGCGATTCCCTCCATGACGTGATGGCCGCCGCGCAGGACTGGTTCAAGGCCAGCCTTAACGGCACCGAAGGCGACACGGCGCGCACCTACCTCGCCACGCGCGGCTTCGATGCGCACACCATCGAGCGCTTCGGCTTCGGCTTCGCGCCGGAGGGCCGCCAGGCGCTGAAAGGTGCCCTCAGCCGCTTCCCGGAGGCCATGCTGATCGAGGCGGGCCTGCGCATCTCCGTCGAGGAGCGCGATCCCTACGACCGCTTCCGGGGCCGCCTGATGCTGCCCATCGAGGACGCGCGCGGCCGGGTCATCGCATTCGGCGGGCGTATCCTCGCCAAGACCAAGACCGATGCACCCAAGTACCTGAACTCTCCCGACACGCCGCTCTTCGACAAGGGCCGCACCCTCTACAACCTCCACCGCGCCGCGCCCGCTGCCCGCCAGTCCGGCCGGATGATCGTGGTCGAGGGTTATATGGACGTCGTCGCGATGGCGGCTGCCGGGATCGCCGAATGCGTCGCTCCGCTGGGCACCGCGCTGACCGAGCAGCAGATCGAGATGCTCTGGCGTCATGTCGAAATGCCGATCCTGTGCTTCGACGGCGACAAGGCCGGGCAGCGCGCCGCCATGCGCGCGATCACCCGCGCCCTGCCCCTGCTGCGCCCGGCCCATAGCCTACGCATCGTTCGCCTGCCCGAGGGTCTCGATCCCGACGACCTTATCAAGGCCAAGGGCGCCCGCGCGATGGAAGCGCTGCTGAGCGAACCCAAAAGCCTCATCGAAGTGCTGTGGGAGGCCGAACATGACGCCGTCCCCCTCAATACGCCCGAGGACAAGGCGGGCCTCAAGGCCCGGCTGATGGCGCATGTCGAGGCGATCCAAGACCCCGACATTGCCAGCCTCTATCGCCGCGAAGTGCAGGACCGCTACTCCGCGTTCGCCTTCCCCAAGCGCGAGAGCAAGTGGCAGCCGGGCGGAAACGCGCAAGGCGGGTTCCAGCGCGGTCAAAACCAGAAGGGCGGCAAGTGGAACGGGCGCCCTGCCCCTGCCCCGTCATCGCCCGAATCGATCAGCCGGCTCAACCGGCGCCACGAGCAGGGGGGCACCCGCGACGGCCTTTCTGCAGCGGTGATCGCCGGGCTGATCCGCTGGCCGGAGATCCTCGTGCGCCACGCCGAGGCGCTGGCGAGAACTCCGGACCTCGATCCGCGTTTTGAATTGCTGATCGATTGCTGCGGCGGAGGAGAAGCGCTTGAAAGCGCGCAACTTGAGACCATATTACGGGAAAATGGTTCAGAACCTCCAACAGCTGCCGACTACTACGGATTTCGCTTCGGTTTCCTTGGAAATGGCGAAAATCCTGAAAAATCGGCAGAGGAACTGACCCAGGCCATTCAGCTTTTGATCGAACGACCGGCGCTCGAAATGGCGCTTCAGGCGGCCACCGCCCGGCACGAACGGGAATTCACCGATGAAACTTTCGCGGAGCAACAAAGGCTACGTGAGAGAAAGCTGGAATTTGATAGTCGTCTAAGGCACATGGCGACAAGACATGCGTCTTTGTGAATTATAATTATACGAAGGCACACGGGACAACGGCGGAAGAATGAGCAAGAACGACAACACTGCCGACAACAGCGACGGTCTTGATGCACCGCTGATCGATCTCAACGAGGGATCAATCAAGAAGCTGATCGCGCGCGCCAAGCGCCGAGGCGTCATCACTGTTGACGAGTTGAACGAAGCCCTTCCCCAAGACCAGATGACCACCGACCAGATCGAGGACATCATGTCCGCGATCTCCGAAATGGGCGTCAACATCGTCGAGAGCGATGAAGACGCCGACGCCCAGGCCGACGAAGACCGCGACCGTGACAGTGAGGCCGAAGAAGCCGAAGCGGACGGCGAAGAAGTTTCCCAGCGCCTTGTTGTCGACAACAAGAAGAAAGAAACTGTCGAGCGCACCGATGATCCGGTCCGCATGTACCTGCGCGAGATGGGCGCGGTCGAGCTGCTCAGCCGCGAGGGCGAAATCGCCATCGCCAAGCGGATCGAAGCGGGCCGGGACATGATGATCCTGGGCCTGTGCGAAAGCCCGATCACCTTCCACGCCATCATCCAGTGGTCCGAGGCACTCAACGCCGGTGAAATGCAGCTGCGCGAGATTCTCGATCTCGACGCGATGCTGACCAAGGAACCCGCGCCCGAAAGCCTGAACGAGGACGGCGAAGGCGACGACGACGGCGAAATCAGCGAAAAAACCGCCGGCCCTTCCTTCAAGGAAGAGGACGACGTCGAGGAGGAAGCTGCCGACGAGGTCGACGAGGACGGCAACCCGATCCCCAAGCGCGAAGCCGAGGAAGAAGAGGAGGACAACACTCTCTCCCTCGCCCAGATGGAAGCGGCCCTCAAGCCCGAAGCGCTCGAGAAGTTCCTGCTCATCACCGAGCTGTTCCGCACGTTTGAGCGCCTCCAGTCCGATCGCCTTGACGCGCTGGCGCTGGGCATCGATTTTCCCGCTGCCAAGGAAGAACAGTACCAGCAGCTGCGCGAAGACCTCACCGCACAGGTCGAATCGGTGAAGTTCCACGCGACGAAGATCGAATATCTCGTCGACAATCTCTACGCCTTCAATCGCCGCCTCACCACGCTGGGCGGCCAGATGCTGCGCCTCGCAGAGCGTCACAAGGTGAAGCGCGCAGATTTCCTCGAAACCTATGTCGGCCGCGAACTGGACGACACCTGGCTTGAGGAAATGGCCAAGAAGGACAAGAAGTGGGCCGCCTTCGCCGCGTCTGAAGCAGACCCGGTCGAGCGTATCCGCATCGAAGTGTCGGACATCGCCGCTGCCACCGGCATGGCGCTGCCCGAGTTCCGCCGCATCGTGAACATGGTCCAGAAGGCGGAGCGCGAGGCGCGCATCGCCAAGAAGGAAATGGTCGAGGCGAACCTGCGTCTCGTGATCTCGATCGCCAAGAAGTACACGAACCGCGGCCTGCAGTTCCTGGACCTCATCCAGGAAGGCAACATCGGCCTGATGAAGGCCGTCGACAAGTTCGAGTACCGCCGCGGTTACAAGTTCTCGACTTATGCCACCTGGTGGATCAGGCAGGCGATCACCCGCTCGATCGCGGATCAGGCGCGCACGATCCGCATCCCGGTTCACATGATCGAAACGATCAACAAGCTGGTCCGCACGAGCCGCCAGTTCCTCCACGAGCAGGGCCGCGAGCCTACGCCTGAGGAAATGGCCGAGCGTCTGTCGATGCCGCTCGAAAAGGTCCGCAAGGTGATGAAGATCGCCAAGGAGCCGATCTCCCTCGAAACGCCGATCGGCGACGAGGAGGATTCGCACCTCGGAGACTTCATCGAGGACAAGAACGCGATCATCCCCGTAGATGCCGCGATCCAGGCGAACCTCAAGGAAACCGTCACCCGCGTCCTTGCCTCGCTTACCCCGCGCGAAGAGCGCGTGCTGCGTATGCGCTTCGGCATCGGCATGAACACCGATCACACCCTCGAGGAAGTCGGCCAGCAGTTCTCGGTGACCCGCGAACGTATCCGCCAGATCGAAGCGAAGGCGCTGAGGAAGCTCAAACACCCGAGCCGGTCGCGCAAGATGCGCTCGTTCCTCGACCAGTGAAAGAAAAGCCCCGCTTCGGCGGGGCTTTTCATTTGGCCTATCGGCCGCAAGGCCGCTGGTCGACCACGGTATAGCCCTTGTCCCTGGCCATGCAGGCATTGCTGAAAGTCTGGCGTTTGCCTTTCTTCACCGCGCAGACGGGGGCGTATTCCCTGGTGCACATCGCCGGCTTTTCGGGGCGGGGCGGGCGCGGGCGGTGTGGACGATCCGGGCCCGGCATCGTTTCCAGACATCCGGCGAGGACAAGAAGGCCTGTCACACCCAGTACCGACAATATGGAACGCTTCATTTCTATTCCCTTATCGAACCGGTCTGCGCCGGCCAGGGCATAGTGCGCTGGCCCGGCAATGGCCGCAACCCACGCCGTTCATCATCAATTGTGCAGGATCGGCCGCCCTCGGCCTAGTCTTTGCCGCCTAGCTTCCGCGCCTCGCTGTAGATCGGGATACTGTCGGCAGGTGCGTCCCAGCGCACCCACAGGGCTACCACGACGGCCGCCAGCAGGAAAACGCCCACTAGGAAACGTGCGGTCCACACCTCGGCGACAGGGCGCAGGGGCAACAGAACCGTGCATGCAAGGGCAAGCGGCAGCACTGCCACCGCCGGGACCATTGCCCCCACCGCCTGCATCAACTCGTAGCCCAGCATCAGCGCATAGCCGGTGACAAGAGCCGCCACGACGACCATCGCCGCCGTGCCCGCAACGCCATGGCGCAGCCGCAGCAGGGCAGCTGCGCCTCCCAGCGCCAACGGCACCGTCAGGACATAGGCGGCTGTCGGCGCCAGCGCCTGCATCGCGGCGCCCGCTACCCACAGCGGCAACACGAAGCCGGCCTCCCCCGAGCGCGAGGACGGTCTCCTGGCTGTCAGCAACAGCGCTGCCCCGATGCACACGGACAGGGCCATCCATTGCAGCCTCGGGACCGCGGCCAGCCTGTCGTAGTAGTCCACCGGACCCGGCCCCTGTGAGATCAGGTTAAGCCCCTGCAGCGCCGCTCCGGCCACAACCACCAGCCCGAGCATCCGTACCGTACCGCCCAGCAACGCAAGTGGCTCAAACCGGCGCGCGGCAAGCGCTGCATATCCCGCAAAGCCCAACGCCAGCATCGCCCAGCCGCACCATACCGCGTAATGGACCACGAACAGCCCGAACACATCGAAGAACACGATGCCAGGCGCAGTGCCCGGCAATTGCTCGGCGCGTGAAAGCGCCCGGGCCAGGCCGAGCGTCTGCTCGCCCATCTGCTGCAGGGAACCCTGATCGAGCCGCTCCGCCGTCGCGAGCGGAGAGTGGTATAGCCCCGGTCGCCCAATGAAGGCGAAGTTCCAGGCCGGTATGTCGGACGACGATTTCAGACGCAGCAGCACGCTGAGATCGGTGTCGTTGGGCAGCACGCTGTAGATGAATGTCGCAAGCGAGGTTCCTGCCGGATGCGGCACACTGGCCGCCCAGGCCCGCACCGCATCGCCGTTCATCGGCGAGGTCTGGAACAGGTTCGCCTTGCCGCCCCCGCCGCGCGCCTCAAGGTTGATGATCGCGCCGATGCGGCTCACCTCTGGCGCCTGTCCGAAGAACAGCTTCGCGCCGACAAGGCCCGCCTCCTCGCCATCGGTGAGGATCACGATAACATCGCGCCGCCTTTGATAATCCAGAGAAAGAGCACGCACCGTTTCGAGAATGGCGGCAACGCCCGACCCGTCGTCGGCGGCTGCGGGAGAGCCCGGCACGCTGTCGTAATGCGCCATCAGCGCCACCGCAGGCAGCTTCGGATCACGCCCCGGCAAAATCCCGATCACATTGACAAGCGGGATCTCGGCGGCGGCGGTGCCGTTGTGGCGGTTAAACCATGGCCTCACGCTTTGAGGGAACACGCTCTCCTGCGTGCGCACGGTAACCCTCATGCTTTCGAGCCGCCGCATAAGATAGCCGCGCAAGGCAACGAACTCGGGCGACGCGCTGGGGTGCGGCGCACGGGCGATCCGCTCGACATCGGCCATGGCCCGCCCGGCGGAAAAGACATCGGCATATGCGGAGACAGGCTGTGGGCGGGGCGGCGTCGACCCCAGTACCGCCAGGCCGATTGCCATAACCAACGCTATTAAAAATGCCTTTGCACTCCCCACCGCGCCCCTCCTGAAAATACCTGCCGCACAATGCCCGATTTGCACGGTGAGGCCAGCCCGTTACTCATTCCCGATGACGAGTACCCGCCGTGCGCGTGCGAGACTCGCAATTGCGACAAGTCGCGACTAAGGGGGCGCGAACGAATCCCGCATCAGGATAGGCGAACCGCTCCCATGCGCATTGCAATTGCATCCGATCACGCTGCCGTCGACCTCAAGGCGTGCCTACGCGAATATCTCATCGAAGCCGGCCACGAAGTCGCCGATCTCGGCCCCGAAACGGCCGACCGCGTCGACTATCCCGACTATGGCTACAAGCTGGCCTCGGTCGTTGCCGACGGCACGGTGCAGTTCGGCGTCGCCCTGTGCGGCTCCGGCATCGGTATCTCGATCGCGGTCAACCGTGACCCGGCCTGCCGCTGCGCCCTGGTGGGAGAGCCGCTATCGGCCGCCCTCGCCCGCGAGCACAACGACGCCAACGTCATCGCCATGGGCGCACGCCTGACCGGCGAGGACATGGCCAAGGCCTGTCTCGATGCTTTCCTCTCGGCCGAGTTCGGTGGCGGACGCCACGCGGGCCGCGTCGAGAAGCTTTCCAATCCGTCCTTCTGAAGGAGCCAAGAACCATGACCGTAGAAACCGCCATCCGTTCACCCGGCTTCTTCAGCGACACCCTCGCGCAGAGCGATCCCGCCATCGCCAAGGCCATCGGGAGCGAACTCAAGCGCGAGCGCAAACAGATCGAACTGATCGCTTCGGAAAACATCGTCTCCAAGGCGGTGCTCGAAGCGCAGGGTTCGGTGCTGACCAACAAGTACGCCGAGGGCTACCCCGGCAAGCGCTACTACCAGGGCTGCGAGCCTTCGGATGAGGTCGAAACCCTCGCCATCGAGCGCGCCAAGCAGCTGTTCGACTGCGGCTTCGCCAACGTCCAGCCCCACTCGGGCGCGCAGGCCAACGGCGCCGTGCTGCTCGCGACCGTGAAGCCCGGCGACACCGTCATGGGCATGAGCCTCGATGCCGGCGGCCACCTCACGCACGGCGCGCGCGCTGCGCTTTCTGGCAAGTGGTTCAACGCCGTGCAGTACGGCGTGACCAAGGACACCCACCTGATCGACTACGACCAGGTCGAGGCCCTCGCCCGCGAACACAACCCCAAGCTCATCATCGCCGGTGGTTCGGCCTATCCGCGCATCATCGATTTCAAGCGTATGCGCGAGATCGCCGATGCCGTCGGCGCGATCTTCCAGGTCGACATGGCCCACTTCGCCGGCCTCGTTGCTGCGGGTGAGCACCCCTCGCCCTTCCCGCACGCCCACATCGCCACCACCACCACGCACAAGACCCTGCGCGGTCCGCGCGGCGGCATGATCCTCACCAACGACGAGGCGCTGGCCAAGAAGATCAACTCGGCCGTCTTCCCCGGCCTCCAGGGCGGTCCGCTGATGCACGTCGTCGCAGCCAAGGCCGTGGCCTTCGGTGAAGCGCTGCGCCCTGAGTTCAAGGACTACTCCAAGCGCGTCATCGAGAACGCTCAGGTTCTCGCCGCCACGCTCAAGGCACGCGGCGCGGCGATCGTCTCGGGCGGCACCGACACGCACCTCGCGCTGATCGACCTGTCGCCGCTGGGCGTGACCGGCAAGGACGCCGACGAGGCGCTGGAGCGTGCAGGCATCACCTGCAACAAGAACGGCATCCCGTTCGACCCGCTGCCGCCGATGAAGACCAGCGGCATCCGCGTGGGTTCGCCCGCCGGCACCACGCGCGGTTTCGGCCCGGAAGAGTTCCGCCAGATCGGCGAGATGGTCGCCGACGTCCTCGACGGACTTGCCAAGTGCGGCGAATCCGGTGACGCTCAGGTGGAGCAGAACGTGCGCACGCGCGTTGAAGCGCTGTGTGACCGCTTCCCCATCTACGAGGACTGATCTTATGACCGACCCCCAGCGCCCCAACAAATCCGGCGATTTCGTGACCGATGCGCGCCAGGAACTCGCCGGAATGCTCAGCGATGGCCTCAGCCATCCTTCGACCAAGCCGGTTCTTGTATGGGGCGCTGTGGGCGCGGTCGCAGGCGCGTTTCTTCCGTTCGTGTCGATCGGCCTCGGGCTGGCGACGGGTGCGGGCTACAAGTTCTACAAGCGCGTTCGACCGGAATGATCGCCTCGCACCTGAAAGTACCTGACTGAATGCGCTGTCCTTTTTGCGCCCACGACGATTCCCAGGTCAAGGACAGCCGCCCGACCGAGGACGCCACCGCGATCCGCCGCCGCCGCCAGTGTTCCAGCTGCGGCGCGCGCTTCACAACGTTCGAACGAGTACAGATTCGCGAGATCGTGGTGGTGAAAAGCAACGATTCGGCCGGCGAGCCGCGCCGCGAACCGTTCGACCGCGCCAAGATCGAACAGTCCGTCACCCTCGCCTGCCGCAAGCGCGCGATAGAGCGGGAGAAGATCGACCGGCTGGTCTCTGGCGTCCAGCGGCAGGTCGAGACCTCGGGCGAGACCGAGGTGCCTTCGCGCATGATCGGCGAACTGGTCATGGAAGGCCTGCGCCAGCTCGATTCGGTAGCCTATATCCGCTTTGCCAGCGTCTACCGCGCCTTCAACGAGGCGAAGGATTTCGAAGAATTTGCAGGAACGGTGCGTGATGTCGGCGTCAATTGAAGTGAAGAAGCCGGTCATCGTACTGGTCCGTCCGCAGCTGGGCGAGAATATCGGCAAGGCCGCGCGCGCTATGCTCAACTTCGGGCTCACCGAACTGCGCCTCGTCACCCCGCGTGATGGCTGGCCGAATCCCTCCGCGGGCCCCGCCGCAGCGGGCGCGGACGAAGTTCTGGAGCATGCGCAAGTGTTCGAGTCGCTGGCCGATGCCGTGTCCGACTGCGCCAACGTCTATGCCACCACGGTGCGCAAGCGCGGTGTCACCAAGCCCGTCGTCACGCCCGAGCAGGCCGCCCGCGAGGTTCACACCGCGCCGGGCCGCTCGGCCTATGTCTTCGGACCTGAACGTTCGGGGCTGGAGACCGAGGACGTGGCACTGGCCCGCGCTATCCTGACGGTGCCGATCAATCCCGAATTCGCCTCGCTCAACCTCGCGCAGGCGGTGATCCTGTGCAGCTATGAGTGGTCGAAGGGCGTGCCCACCGGCGTGGAGGGCGGCCTTGCCCAGCCCACCGTCGAGGAACTGCTCCCCCCTGCCCCGCAGGAGGAGCTGGAAGGCATGATCGGCCAGTTCGAGACAATACTGGGTCCGACCAAGTATTTCTACCCTGAGAGCCGTGCCAGCGCCACCCGGCTCACATTGCGCAACATGCTGACCAAGCCGGGCTGGAACAGTCTCGAAGTCCGCACTATGCGCGGCGTCCTCAGCGCTCTGGGCGGTAATCGCAAGCCGCGTCCAATCGAATAGGGCCCGATCCGGTCAAATTCGGCGGGCATTTTACTTGGCACCTTCGGCTCCCAGACATAGTATTTGGCAACCGTGTTTTTCGGGAGCTTGCTACCATGATCCGTGCCTTGCTAGTTATTGCCCTCGCCGCGCCCATCGCCGTGATTGCTGCCCCCCTCGCGGCTGAGGAAAAAGTCGAGAACCCCGCCAAGCCCGCTGCTGAAAAGAAGGTATGCCGCAAGATCGGTGAAGCGGGCTCACGCATGGCCAAGCGCTTTTGCCTTACGCCTGCCGAATGGGAAAAATTCGACGCCAACAACAACCAAGGCGCAACCACGATCCTGAACCGCAGCTCCGATCAGGTCCAACACTGACGTTCAGGCCTCGTGGTTCAACCTGAACCGCTTAATTCGCCGGTAACCGCCCTGCTTGCGATCTTGTTCGTTGACTCTCCGCCCCAACCCGCTAAGGGCCACCCCTTCACATGGCACCTGCTTTTTGCAGGCCTGTCCATTCGGCCCCGCACCCCGGTGAAGCGGCGGCCGCATCCAGTGCAAATATGGCTGGATGGTGCACCCCGGGAAACTACGGATCGCGCAGCCACAGTGGCAGCGCGGCAGCAGAACGGAAAGTAAGACTATGTCGAAGCGTAACGCCTCGAAGTACAAGCTCGATCGCCGCATGGGCGAGAACATCTGGGGCCGTCCCAAGAGCTCGGTCAACCGCCGCAGCTACGGCCCCGGCCAGCACGGCCAGCGCCGCAAGAGCAAGGTTTCGGACTACGGTCTCCAGCTGCGCGCCAAGCAGAAGCTCAAGGGCTACTACGGCGACGTGACTGAAAAGCAGTTCAAGCGCACTTACCAGGAAGCGTCGTCCATGAAGGGCGATACCAGCCAGAACCTGATCGGCCTGCTCGAGCAGCGCCTGGACATGGTCGTGTACCGCGCCAAGTTCGCGCCGACCATCTTCTCGGCCCGCCAGGTCGTTTCGCACGGTCACATCCGCGTGAACGGCGTGAAGTGCAACATCGCATCGCGCCGCATCCGCGTTGGTGACGTCATCAGCCTGGGCACGAAGGCCAAGGAAATGGCTCTCATCATCGAAGCCCAGAACCTGCCCGAGCGCGAAGTCCCCGACTACGTCGCCCAGGACGGCACCGACAAGGTGACCTTCGTTCGCGTTCCGACGCTCGACGAAGTGCCTTACCCGGTGAAGATGGAACCGAATCTGGTCGTCGAGTTCTACTCGCGCTGATCCGGCTTTCCCGGTTCGTCCGGGGAAAACGAAATACGAAAGGGCGGTCCTCCGGGGCCGCCCTTTTTGCATCCGATCCGGATATAAAAAATTACATTATTCGCGTGACTTGTAAGGGAACTGCCGCAGGTTTCCGGCATTGAGCAGTCACCATGACACGCTACCGCTTCGTTACCCCGCACCGCACCGGAAAATGGTACGCCGACCTCAAGACCGCACAGCGCCACGCCTGCGAGATCGGCGCCGGTTTCCTTGATGAAATGACTGGCCGCTTCGTCGCCTACGTAGAGACGATGCTGGAAACCGCCACCGAGGGACAGGAGCAGGCAGAAGCGGCCTGATCGAGCAGGCCGCTTCTGCCTGCTTCGATCAGTTTGCGGGCAGGCCCAGGCTCTTGCGCAGAAATGCATCGCTGCGACCGAGTAGGGTTGTACGCGCATCCCCGTCCACCAGTGAATGGGTCAGCCCTGGAAATGTCACCAACTCCACGGATTTGCCTGCAGAACGCAAGCGGCTTTCCATCAACTTCGACTGTGTCACATCAACATTCAGGTCGAGATCGCCGTGGAACATCAACACCGGCACGGTAATGGATGACGCATTCTGCGCAGGAGATCCTTCCATCACGTGAGGCCCGTTGCCGATCATCGCGTCTACCTGAACGAAGTTACTGTAGTGCAGGTGGTCATTGCGCATCTTGGCGAGGTCGGTGACCGGAGCGATGGCGACGATCGCTTTGAACAGCCCAGGATCAAGCACACCCGACTGCAGCGCCGCATATCCGCCGTAGGACCAGCCGACGATGGCGAGTTTGTCACTTGCGGCGACCCCGGTCGACACCAGCCAGCGACCTGCGGCATCCACGTCACCGATGGCAGTGCGCCAGGACTGGAAGCCGTTCTTCTCGAACCATGCCTCGCCGAAACCTGCCGAACCGCGAAAATTAGGCTGCAACACGGCAAAGCCACGTGCAGCGTAGAACTGTACGAGCCAATCAAAGCCCCACTCGTCGCGTGAGGACGGGCCGCCGTGCGGCATGACGATTGCCGGAAGGTTTTTCCCGTCGCTCCCGGGAGGAACCGTCAGGTATGCAGGGATCATTGTCCCATCGGCAGCCGGGTACTGCACAGGTTTCATGCGAGCGAGCGTGCGGCCTGCAATGCCCGGCCGAACCGGGACGATTTCTTCCAGCTTGCGCGCCGTCTTGTCGAACATATAGTAGCGGCCGGGATCGATGTCGCTTCCCGTAAACAACAGAAATCGGCTCTCGTCAGCGCTGGCATCAAGGAAGCTGAGCGCAGATTCTTGTTCGAAAGCCTTCGAAAGCGACTGGCGCAGCGCTTTCAATGCCGGATCGAACAGTTCCACCTGACGGTATTCGGATGCAAACGAAGCGCCGACCACCCGCCGCGACCGGCCGATCTGTACCAAGCCGTCAACATCGATACCGGGTTTGGCGAAAACCAGTTCGCGTGCATCGCTGCCGTCGAGTTTCTTGCGATACAGCGCGGCGAAGCCGTCCTTGTTCTCGAAACCGTATACGGCGTCGAGATCGGGGTCGATGGCCACCGGGTTGAAGCCAGAGGTCGTCCCCGAGGGGTTGAACACCACCCGGCTAAGCGAGGACCACCCCCGTTCGCCCTGCTTGCGATAGGAATAGTCTATGAAACTCTTGTCATAGCCCGTTCCGGAGGTCGGGTTGATACCCATGATCCGGATGCTGCCGCGGCCATCACCAATGAAGCTAACGGCATCCGCCACCGGCCTTTCATAGATAGTGCGGCGTAGCGTGCGAACATTCACGCTTTCCACCCCAAGCCCTTCGGCCGAGGACGCCATGCGGGTGCCGGTGCCGTTCTCGGGCACGAACTGGCGCAGCATCAGCACTTCGCCAGGATTTTTCCCCTGCCAGTCTATGACGTCGCCGCCATACCAGGTGAAACCCAATGCGCGGTCGGCCTCAGACGGGGTCAGTATCTTCGCCGGACTACCGTCGACACCAATCACGATCTGCCGATTAAATCTTACGATCTGCCCGGTCGCGTTGCTGGTAATCGCGATAACGCAGATCAGTTGATCATCCGTCGGCCATGAACAATGGCCCACCCTTTCGCCCGGACGGGTTACAGTGAGGATCGGTCTCGCTTGCCCCCCTTTTGCGAAATCGACCAACGTAATGACATCGCCGCGCCCTTTGTAGGGCTGGACGAAAGCGATCATGGTGCCGCCCGGCGAAAGGCTGATGTCGCTGACCGCCTCGCGCTGGCCGAATGCTGCCGCGACTTGCGCCGCATCTTCAGCCTGCCCCGCTCCAGCGCACCCAAACCCCATCGCCAGCGATGTCGCTGCCATGAATATATTTCGCATTGATGTGCCCCCCTGCCCAATTTCGGCCGTCACGCTAGTAGGAGCACATCCATGTTTCCAGAATTTCCGCTTCATTCCTTGCGGAAATAATCCCGTCGGAAGTCCACGGTGAAGGCCGCGAAGCGTTGCTCTGCGATCGCATCGCGCATGCCCTGCATCAGTTGCTGGTAGAACGAGATGTTATGCTCGGTCAGCAGCATCGCGCCGAGCATCTCGCCCGCCTTGATGAGGTGGTGGAGGTAAGCGCGGGTATAAGTTCCGCATGTCGGGCAGGAGCAGCGCGGATCGACCGGGCCGGTGTCCTCGGCATGGCGGGCGTTGCGCATGTTGAGGGGACCGCCCCAGGTGAAGGCCTGACCGTTGCGACCTGAGCGGGTGGGCAGCACGCAGTCGAACATGTCTACCCCGCGCTCTACCGCGCCAACGAGGTCGTCGGGCTTACCGACGCCCATCAGGTATCGCGGGCGGTCTGCCGGAAGCTGGCCGGGCGCGAAATCCAGGGTATTGAACATCGCCTCCTGACCCTCGCCCACCGCCAGGCCGCCGATGGCATAGCCGTCGAAGCCGATCTCGCTCAGCGCATCGGCACTGGTCTTGCGCAGGCTTTCATCCAGCGCACCCTGCTGAATGCCGAACAGCGCGGAGGCTTCAGCATGGTCGCCGCCCGCGTTAAACGCCTCGCGGCTGCGCTTTGCCCAGCGCATCGACATTTCCATAGAGCGGGCGATGACGTCGCGGGGCTGGTCGATCTTGGGGCACTCATCGAAACACATCACGATGTCCGAACCCAGCAGGCGCTGGATTTCCATCGACCGCTCCGGGCTGAGCATATGCCGCGAGCCGTCAATGTGGCTGGCGAACGTAACGCCCTCCTCGGTAATCTTGCGCAGCTCGGAAAGGCTCATCACCTGGTAACCGCCGCTGTCCGTCAGGATCGGGCGGTCCCAGTTCATGAACTTGTGCAGGCCGCCAAGGCGCGCCATGCGTTCGGCGCCGGGGCGCAGCATGAGATGATAGGTGTTGCCCAGGATGATGTCGGCGCCGGTGGCGCGCACATCCTGCGGCTTCATAGCCTTGACCGTAGCGGCGGTGCCGACCGGCATGAAAGCGGGCGTGCGGATTTCGCCGCGGCGCATCTGAATGACGCCGGTGCGGGCCTTGCCTTCGGTGGCGTGGATGGTGAACTGGAAACGGGGCTTCATGCCCCGCCCGTTACATTCATCAGAAGCCGTAGACCAGTGAGAAGCGCGAAATCGTGTCGGTCTTGAGCGAACCTGCCGGCGGCGAGGTTTCGTGCTCGATCGCGTAGGACAGTTTGGCCTTCAGGCGCTTGCTCATCGCCGTCTCCAGCGCAGTGAGCGACGTGAAGGTGCTGTTGTCCGACCCGATATAGCTGCTGGCGTCCTGGCTCAGCTTGATCGTCGAGTTGATCTTCCAATCGAAATCGATCGAAGTGAGGACCGACCACGTTGTCTCGTTTGGCTCGTCCACATAGTTGACGCGGCGCACGGCAGGGCCCGCCTCCAGCGAAAGCGTCATGGTTCGGCCATTGAGCACGCGGTAACCAAGACCGCCCGAGAGGGTGTAGCGATCCTCGAAACCCTGGATCCGGTCGCGTTCATACTGAGTCCGCGCGTAGGTAAAGAAACC
Source organism: Novosphingobium sp. 18050 (assembly GCF_902706195.1). Lineage (GTDB taxonomy): Bacteria > Pseudomonadota > Alphaproteobacteria > Sphingomonadales > Sphingomonadaceae > Novosphingobium. The sequence goes on from NZ_CACSJO010000001.1 coordinate 85,084, forward strand.
GTCGTTCAGAGTGTAACGCGGCTGGTAGCTGGCAGAATACTGTTCCCGTGTGACGACGCCGCGATCTTCCTGATAATCGGCGCGGGCCTGCACGATGTGCTCCCACTCGATACCCTTGCGGTTGAAGTTGAGGGCAGCAGTAAAGCCGAAGTTATCCGTGTTGCCGGTGGAGCGAAAGGCGCCCAGTTCGATCTGGCCCTTCCACAGTTCCAGCGGGCCGGAGGCACGGATGCGCGCCAGTTCGGCCTCCGTCTTGGCGGCAAGCTCCTTTGCCCGGCGGTCAAGGTAGGCGCGGTGCAGGCCTTTGATCTCGTCCTTGTCGTAAGGCTGGGTCGCCTGCGCGAACTTTACCATCGCGGCAACCGCGGCGCTGTCGTCGGTCTTCATCGCCTCGTCGAGCATCGCACGCACCTGTTTCGCCATATGCGGCGGCCCCACCGGTACGAAGGGCACGAACTCGGGATAAGTGGGCAGATCGAGTTCAAGCGGCGGCGGCGGCACATCGGGCAGCAGCACAAGCTGCTCCTCCGGCTCCTGCGCGTGGACGGGAACGGCAAACAACAGGATGGGGAGGCTGGCGAGAACCCGGCGGCGCATCGTCATAGCAGTAACGTAACCGGTCATGTGCGCAGGCGCCACCCCGTACGGAACACCCAGCTGATGAAACCAACACAAATTACGAGGAAAAGCAGCGTCAAAGCGACCGAAAGTCCGATCGGAACGTCTGAAGTACCGTAGAACGTCCAGCGCAGACCATTGACGAGATAGACGATAGGATTGGCCATCGCCACCGAGCGCCAGGGCTCGGGCAACGTGTCGATCGAATAAAAGGTGCCGCCCAGGAACGTCAGCGGCGTGAGGATCAGCATCGGCACGATCGTCAGCTTTTCGAAGCTGTCCGCCCAGATGCCCAGTATGAACCCAAACAGCGAGAAGCTGGCTGACACCAGCAGGATATAGCAGAACGCATAGAACGGATGCGCGATCGAATAATCGACGCAGAAGCTGGCAGTCACCAGGATGATCGCCGCCAGAATCAGCGACTTGGTGGCCGCTGCACCAACGAAGCCGACCAGCGTCTCGCCCACGCCCACTGGCGCCGAGAGCAATTCATAGATCGCGCCGGTAAAGCGCGGCATATAGATGCCGAAGCTGGCGTTGGACGTGCTTTCGCCCAGGATCGTGAGCAGCAGCAGGCCGGGGACGATGAAGGCGCCGTAGTTCACCCCGCCGACGCCGCCGCTCATCTGGCTGCCGATGGCAGCGCCGAAGACGACGAAGTAGAGCGTGGTGGTCAGCACGGGCGCCAGGATCGACTGCATCGCCGTGCGGAAGGCCCGCATCAGTTCCTGCTTGTAGATCGTCCAGGCGGAGCGAGGATTGAACAGGCTCATGCGGCGGCTCCCTGCATTTCGGGGCCTTCGAGGAGGTTCACGAAGATGTCTTCCAGGCTGGATTCGTGGATGTCGATGGCGGTGTAGTCGATACCCGCCCGCGTCAGCGCCTTGGTCAGTTCGGCGACCTCTGCCGTGCCCGAGGAACTGCCCTCCCCGCCGCCGCCGCGATAGCACAGCACGCGGCCTTCCTCGATCAGCGAGACCGGGTAGGCGGACAGCGCTTCGGGCACTTCGGTGAGCGGGCTGGCCAGTGTGATCAGCGCTTCGGTGCGGCCTAGGCGTTCCATCATCGCCGCTTTCTCGTCGACCATCAGGATTTCACCGCCGCGGATCACGCCGACACGGTCGGCCATTTCCTCGGCTTCCTCGATATAGTGGGTGGTGAGAATCACCGTGGTCCCGCGTTCGCGCAGCAGGGCGATCTGCTTCCACATGTCGCGGCGCAGTTCGACGTCGACGCCGGCGGTCGGCTCGTCGAGGAACAGCAGTTCCGGTTCATGCGCCAATGCCTTAGCGATCAGGACGCGTCGCTTCATGCCGCCCGAAAGCGTGCGAATCTGCGCGTCGCGCTTTTCCCAGAGGCTAAGCGCGCGCAGGATTTCCTCGATCAGCGCCGGATTGGGTGGCAAGCCGAACAGCCCGCGCGAGTGGTTTACCGAGCGCAGCACCGGCTCGAACATGTCGGTCGCCAGTTCCTGCGGCACCAGGCCGACTCGGGCGCGAAGGCGACGCCAGTGCTTGCCCATATCCTCACCGAAGGCGTGGATGGTGCCGGACGTGGGCCGGACCAGCCCGCAAACCGCGCCAATCAGCGTAGTCTTGCCGGCACCATTGGGGCCGAGAAGCGCGAAGATCTCGCCCTTGTTGATACTGAGGTCCACGCCCTTCAGCGCGGTGAAGCCGCCCTTGTACGTCTTCGTCAGGCCGCGAATTTCGAGGATAGGTTGCATGTGCGAATGAATGGGGCGGAAACGTCCCCGTTCCAACCCCCCTGACACATAATTTGTCCGATAATTGAGGACGGTTCGGGCTTGTCGGGGAATCAGGCCGCAGGATCATGACACATGGCGGGTCAGCTCAGTTTGCATCGCCATATGCCAATGCATATGCCGAACCGAAAAGAACGGACACGGCGGCCCCACGGTCGCTGTATAAGGCGCTATTTTCTATTATTTTTTGGTGCACCCGACGGGATTCGAACCCATGGCCCCCAGATTAGGAATCTGGTGCTCTATCCGGCTGAGCTACGGGTGCACGCGGGGGCGTCCTAGCTTGCGTGCGGCTGCTTGGCAATCGCCCGAAAGCGAGAACGCAGAGGTTCAGTTTGCCTGCTCGGGCGGGATTACCGCAAACGGCAGCGGCATCACCGCAATACCTTCCTCCAGCAGCTCCTTCGCTTCGCCCAAAGTCGCCTGGCCGTGTATCGTCTCGGTATCACGCTCGCCGTAATGCATGGCGCGTGCTTCCTTCACAAAACTCTCGCCGGCATTGCGCGAGGACTTGAGCGCTTCGGCCTGCATTTTCGCCAGCGCCTGCATCATCTGGACTGCCTGAGGCGGCAGCGGCGCGTTGGCCATCGGTGCGGGCGTCGGCGGCGTCGGAGCGGCCGGGACCGGCGACTGGCGGCGCGGAGCGGGAGCCGCTTCCGCCAATTGGTTGCCTTTGCGAGCAAGGCGAGGAGCCTGCACGGCTTTGCCGACATCTCCCGATCCGCATTGCGGGCAGGACACCAGGCCCCGCTCCTGCTGACGCAGGAAAGCGTCCGAAGACTTGAACCAGCCTTCGAATCGATGCTGCCCCGTGCGGCATTCCAGGTCGTAGACGATCATGGCTATTGCTATGTGGCGATAGTGCGACGGTTGGCAAGGCTGGGCAGCTGCGCCCGCACCGCGGATATCCGATCGCGATCGAGATCGACGAAGGCAAGGCCTGCGCTTCCCCCGTCATCAGCCCCGCCCATGTCGAGCAGCACTGCGCCCCAGGGATCGATGGCAAGCGAGTGCCCATACGTCTCGCGCCCGTCCTCATGGGTGCCGACTTGCGCGGCGGAGAGGACGTAGGCGCTTGCCTCCACGGCGCGTGCGCGCTGCATGAGGTGCCAGTGAGCCTTGCCCGTGGGCACCGTGAAGGCGGCGGGGATCGCGATGACATCGCAACCCGAACGGCCCAGCGCCTCGAACAGCGCGGGGAAACGCACGTCGTAGCAGATCGCCAGGCCCAGGCGGCCGACCGGGGTTTCCACCGTCACCACCTCATCGCCGGCGGTATAGGCGTTCGATTCGCGCCAGGATTCGCCCGTCGCGAGGTCCACGTCAAACATGTGCATCTTGTCGTAGCGGGCGCGCACTTCGCCGTTGTCATCGATCACGAAGGCGCGGTTCGCCCATTTGCCGTCGCCGCGTTCGATGGCGAGCGAGCCGATGTGGACCCATATGCCTTCACGTCGCGCGGCCTCCCGGACGGCGGCAAGAACCACGTCGTCTGCCTCGCTGCGGATCGACAGCTTGCCGCGCTCGCGCTTGCGGTCGAGCAGGCCGGACATCTCGGGCGTGAACAGCATGGCCGCTCCGCCCTCCCGCGCCTGCGCCGCCGCCCCGGCGATGGTGGCGGCGTTGGCCTCCGGGTCGATGCCCGTCGTCATCTGCAGCAGCGCGGCGCGGATCATCTGCGTCAGAGCCCGAGGATGGCGTCGAGCTTGCCCTCACGGTCAAGCGCATTGATGTCGTCGAAGCCGCCATAGGCCTTGTCATCCACCAGCACCTGCGGGACCGTGGCGGCGCCGGGCACGCGCTCCACCATCTCGGCACGCTTCGGGCCGCCCATGGTCACGTCGTATTCCTCGTACGTCACGCCTTTGCCGTCGAGCAAACCCTTGGCGGCGACGCAGTAGGGGCAACCCCACTTGGTGTAGATCTCGATCCTGGGCGTGCTCATACGATACTCCTTCAAGAACGCTCTGGTTCAAGGTGCGACCCTTGAAAGGGCGGGCAGCTAACATATCTAGTGTGGCGAGTCATGGCCCGCCATGGGGATGGCTCGATCGACGAGGTGCCGGGTTGCCGGGCCTCACCCTTACGAAGATTGCTCATTTGAGGATTTTTGTCATGAACCGTATCGATTTTTCGCCCTACCGCCGCACCATGGTCGGTTTCGACCGCTTGTTCGACATGATCGAGAACCAGGGACGCGCTCAGGCCGGCGACAAGTACCCCCCCTTCAACATCGAACGCCGGGCCGCAGATGCCTACCGCATCACGCTGGCCATCGCAGGCTTCAAGCCCGCCGATATCGACATCACCGCGCAAGCCAACCTGCTGGTGGTCAAGGGCAACAAGCCCGATGAACTCGCCGAGGGCGAATACCTGCACGTCGGCATCGCCCAGCGCGGGTTCGAACGCCGATTCGAACTGGCAGACTATGTGCGCGTAGACGCTGCGGAGCTTGCTGACGGCCTGCTCGTGATCGACCTCGTCCGCGAGGTGCCCGAAGCGATGAAGCCTAAGAAAATCGCGATTGGCGGCAACCGCCTGACCGTCGTCGAAACTGACGCCGGCGAGGATAGCACCGCCGCAGCGTAAGGCGCTCAGCGAAAGACGGGCAGGCAAAGCGCGCGCATTCGTCCCTTTGTGCGCGTGCCCTGACTGATCCGTCCCCGAGGGCGGCCCGCGTGACCGGGCCGCCCTTTTCGCATGTCCGGTTGCTAGTCGCGCACGGATCTTCGCGCATTGCGCATTCAACAAAGCGCTATTTTTTCTCGCCCACTGCCGGCCGCTGTCCTAGCCCAGCGTTTTTACGCTCAGGAGTGCGCGCGTGACCTCGATCCTGGCGATCGTCCTACCCATTTTTGCCCTGATCTTCGCCGGTTGGCTGGTACGCCGCATCGGCGTGATGAGCCCGCAGGCATCGAGCGAACTCAATCGCTTCGTAGTTTACCTCGCCCTGCCCGCCCTGCTGTTCGATATCGTCTCCGGTTCAAGCTGGAAGGACCTGTGGCAACCGCGCTTCGTTGCCGTGTTCACGATCAGCACGATGGTTGTCTTCGTGTTCACCATCCTCCTCCATGCACGCAAATCCGGGCTGGATGCGGACGGCCCGGTCCTCGGGCTGGCGACCGCCTATCCCAATACCGGATATCTCGGCTTCCCGCTGCTGCTGGCGGCGCTTGGGCCTTCGAGCAATACGCTCACGCTGATCTCGACGATCATCGTGGCCTGTGTGCTCTTTGCGGGTGCCATCGTGCTGATCGAGGTCCGCCTTCATGTCGGCAGTCATCCGCTCAAGGTCGCGGCCAAAGTGGCGAAGTCGCTTGCGAAGAACCCGCTCATCGTCGCCCCGGTGGTTGCCGCGTTCTTCCCCGCCGCCGGACTTCCCGTGCCGCACCCGGTGGAGGTATTCCTGAAGCTGCTGGGCGCGGCCGCCTCGCCCTGCGCACTGGTGGGGCTGGGCCTGTTCCTCGCGCAGAAGCGGCCGAAGGAAGAGCGCGGCGATGCCCGTCTGACCGGCCTTCTCGTCGCCCTCAAGCTGGTCGTCCATCCGGCGCTCGCATGGCTGCTGGCGACCACGCTGTTCCCGCTCTCCACCCCGGCCCGCCATGCAGCGGTGTTGCTGGCGATGCTGCCGACCGGCACCGGCCCGTTCATGCTGGCCGAGTTCTACGGCCGCGAAGCCGGCGTGACGGCGCGGGTGATCCTGATCTCGACGGTACTGTCCATCGCGACGATCTCGGTCTACCTCGCCGCCATCGGCTGAATGCTGGCGAGAGCGTAAGCCTGAAGCCGACCCTGAAATTCGACCCGCAGATCCTCGTCAATCCACGCCGCATCGAAAGCATTGCGGCTGACCGTGATGAGGTCCTCCGGACCGAAACCTGCCAGTTCGTGGGCCATCAGCATGTTCTCGTTGATGTACTTGCCCTCCATGTAGGCGGGATCGTCCGAGTTGAGCGTCACCCTGAGGCCGAGGTCGAGCATCCCGCGCGCGATCGACTGGTTCTCGCCGGGGCGCATCATCTCGTTGGCGAAGGGGCAGACCGTGAAGAACAGCCCCTTCTCGCGCGCCGCTGCAATCAGTTCCGGACGGTCGAGCAGGTTGGCGCCGTGGTCGATACGCTCGACGCCGATATCCTCGATGGCCTGGCGGATGTGTTCGTGGGTGTTCAACTGGTCGACGTCGCAGTGCATCGTCAGGTGGAAACCCTCCTCGCGGCCGCGCCGGAAGATTTCGGCGAACTTGGCGGGCGGGTTGTCCTTCTCGTCCGAATCGAGGCCCAGGCCCACGATCAGGTGCTTGTAGGGCAGTGCCATCTCGAACACCGCCATCGCATTTTCTGCGCTGCGTTCGCGCACGAAGCACATGATGAGCTGCGAGCGGATGCCGAAGTCGCGCTCGGCCTCAAGCCGGCCACGCGTCAGACCCTCGATGATGACGGCGAAGGGGACGTCGCGGTCGGTGTGCTGCTGCGGGTCGAAGAACATTTCGGCGTAAAGGACGTTCTGCGAGGCCACCTTCTTCAGGTAGGCATAGACGAGATCGCGGAAATCCGCCTCCTGCAGCAGGACTTCACTGCCTTCATAGAAGATCGTCAGGAAGCTGGGCAGATCGTGGTAGACGTAGCTCGCGCGCATCGCCGCGACATCGGTATACGGCAGGTCCAGCTTGTTCCGAGCGGCCAATTCGAACTTCAGTTCGGCCTCCAGCGTGCCTTCCAGATGAACGTGAAGCTCGGCCTTGGGCAGGCCCGCGATGAACTGCGCGATCGGTTGCATGTCGTCTCCTCAGGCAGCCGCGCGGGTCATGGGCGGCGCGCTGGTCCGGGGCCGAGAGTACCGCGCCGATGCCCGGCGCAAAGCTGCATTTTTGCAGCGGGGAGCCGCGTTTTTTCGTACGCACTGATGGCGGCAGAATTTCGCCCGATCCTCTGTCAGGGCAGCAGCGGCACCACGCGGCCCTCGGTGGCCGATACCAGCGCCGCTTCGAGCACTTCCTGCACGGCGACGATCTCGTCCAACCCGACAGGCGTAGGGCCCTTGCCACGGCAGGCCTGCGCCATCATCGCATAGAAGCGCTCCTGCGAGCCTCTCGGCGCAGGGATCGGATGCTTACCGCCCTCCCCGTCATGGTGGACAAGCGGGTCGATATCGACGCCCCAGTCCGCATCGCCGGGGCGCAGACCGGCCACCGACTGCGCTTCCTGTGGATCGAGGTGCTGCTTGATCAGACTGCCGTCCGTCCCGTGAACGCGAAAGCGTGGCTCTCCACCCGCAACGCACATGCCCGCATGAAGGATCACGCGCTTGCCCGGATAGCGCAGGACGACATGGGCGAAATCCGGCGAACCACTACCCTCGCGCAACGCGGCGATATCCGCGCTCACCGCCTCGGGGCGGCCGAACAGGACGAGCGCCTGATCGATGAGGTGCGGGCCGAGATCATACCAGACGCCCGAGCCGGGGCTGCCATCCTCGCGCCACCGCTCGCGTACATGCGGGCGGAAACGGTCGAAGTGCGATTCGAAATGGACGACACGGCCGATCAGCCCTGCTTCGATCGCGTAGCGCACGGCGAGGAAATCGGTATCCCAGCGGCGGTTGTGGAAGACGCTGAGGGTAAGGCCTCGGTCCTGCGCCAGCGCAGCAAGGCCGCGCGCTTCGGAGAGGGCCAGCGTAAACGGCTTTTCGACGACGACATGGCGCCCTGCTTCCAGCACCTGACGGGCCAGGCCGGCATGGGTGCCGCTTGGGGTGGCAACCACGACAAGGCCGATCGCCGGATCTGCCAGCAGGGCCGCTACATCCGGGACGACCGGAACACCCTCGACCGGCGACACTGCGCCTGCCTTGCGATCGACGATGGCCTTGAGTTCAAGGTCGTCGCAGGCCTGGATGTAAGGCTCATGGAAGACCCGCGTCGCCATCCCGTTCCCGATGATGCCGACGCCGATCCTGCTCATGCGCCGCTACTCAGACCAGACGTGCCTGGCGCAATGCGGCGGCAATGAAGTCGGAGAACAGCGGGTGCGGGTTGAACGGACGCGACCGGTACTCGGGGTGGAACTGTACGCCGACGAACCACGGATGGTCGGGACGCTCGACAATCTCGGGCAACAGGCCATCGGGCGACATGCCGGAGAAGATCAGGCCATTGCCTTCCAACGCCTCACGGTACGAACCATTCACCTCATAGCGGTGACGGTGGCGTTCGCTGATCTCTTCGGAACCGTAAATCGCCGCGACACGGCTGTTGCCCGACAGCTTTGCAGGATAGGCACCCACGCGCATCGTGCCGCCAAGGTCGCCGCCTTCGGCGCGGGTCTGGAGCCCTTCGTTGGTCATCCACTCGGTGATGATGCCGACGACGGGTTCTTCGGTCGGACCGAACTCGGTGGAGCCGGCCTTGGCGATGCCCGCCGAGCGTGCGCCCTCGATACAGGCCATCTGCATGCCCAGGCAAATGCCGAAGAACGGCACGCTGCGTTCGCGCGCGAAGCGGACCGAGGCGATCTTGCCTTCCGTGCCCCGCTCGCCGAAGCCGCCGGGGACGAGGATGCCGTCCATCGGTTCCAGCGCGGCGGCGATCTCGGAATCTTCCTTCTCGAAGATTTCGGCGTCGATCCAGCGGATGTTGACCTTCACGCGGTTGGCCATGCCGCCATGCACCAGCGCTTCGTTGAGCGACTTGTACGCGTCCTGCAGGCCGACATACTTGCCCACCACGCCGATGGTCACTTCGCCTTCGGGGTTCTGGTAGCGGTCGGTGATGTCGTCCCAGCGTTCAAGCACGGGCGCCTTCGCCTCTTCGGCCATACCGAAGTGGTGCAGCACTTCGGCGTCCAGGCCTTCGCGGTGATACTGCAACGGGACGGCGTAGATGTTCGGCGCGTCGAGGGCCTGGATGACCGCCTGCGGGCGCACGTTGCAGAACAGCGCGATCTTGCGGCGCTCACCCTCGGGCAGTTCGCGGTCGCAGCGGCACAGCAGGATGTCGGGCTGGATGCCAAGACCCGTCAATTCGCGCACCGAGTGCTGCGTGGGCTTGGTCTTCAGCTCGCCGGCAGCGGCGATGTAGGGAACCAGCGTGACGTGGACGAAGCAGGTAAGCTCGCGGCCCATCTCGTTGCGCAGCTGGCGCATCGCCTCGACGAAAGGCAGGCCCTCGATATCGCCGACGGTGCCGCCGATTTCGCAGAGCACGAAATCAAGGTCCTCGGTCTCCGCCAGGGCGAAGTCCTTGATCGCGTCGGTGACGTGGGGGATGACCTGAACGGTTGCGCCCAGGTAGTCGCCGCGGCGCTCCTTGGCGATGATGTCCTGATAGATGCGGCCCGAAGTGATGTTGTCGGCCTGGCGGGCAGAGACGCCGGTGAAGCGCTCATAATGGCCAAGGTCGAGGTCGGTCTCGGCGCCGTCGTCGGTGACGTAGACTTCGCCGTGCTGATAGGGGCTCATCGTGCCCGGATCGACGTTCAGGTAGGGATCGAACTTGCGAATCCGCACTTTGTAGCCGCGCGCCTGCAGCAACGCTGCCAGGCTTGCCGCCATAAGACCTTTGCCGAGCGAGGAAACCACGCCGCCGGTGATGAAAATGTGCCGCGCCATGGGAGTCGGGCCTTAAATTGTATGGGGGCCCTCAGGCAAGCGCCCGGAGCCTCATTCCACAGGTCAATACAACAAAATGCCGTCTGACAGCGCCAGACGGCATTCCGGTTACGGTAAAGCGCTTAAATGCGCCTACACGGGTTACTGCTTGGCAGCACCCGAAAGCGGATCGGCCGGGGCCGACTGCGTCGAAGCACCCTGGGGCGCTGCCGGAGTCGCACCGGGATTCGCGGAAGCTCCGAGCGGGTCAGCCGGCTGGGCCGGAGCCGCAGGCGCGGTGCTGCGCTGGAGCGAGGTATCGATGTCGCGGCCGCTCGTCTCATTGACCGCCATGGCGGCGAGGACAATGCTCAGGACGACGAAGAGCGTCGCGAGGACCGAGGTAGCCCGGGTCAGGAAGTTTGCAGCGCCGCGCGCCGACATCAGCCCCGAGGGACTGCCGCCGCCAACGCCGAGGCCGCCGCCTTCGGACTTCTGCACCAGGATGACGCCCACGAGCAGAGCGGCGACAAGGGCCTGGACCACGGTCAGGAAAAGGAACATCTTCGTTTCAGCCTTCTGGCGGGGTCTGCCCCCGCTTTGGTTCGCCGCGCAGATAGGCGCTACTACGCGCCCGCGCAACCCGCAGCATGGTGTTCGAGGCTCGCGGGCCCATCAGGCCCCGCGCTACCCCGCATCCGGATCAGTCGCTCAGCGAAGCTGCAGCGCCGACGATCGCCAGGAAGCTTTCGGCCGAAAGGCTGGCGCCGCCAACCAGCGCACCGCCCACGTCGGCGATGCTCAGCAACTCGGAAGCGTTCTCCGCCTTGACCGAACCACCGTAGAGAATGCGCACTTCCGCGCCGGCATCGCCGTAGATCGCGACGAGCTTCGCGCGAATCGATTTGTGCATCGCAGCAACGTCCTCGACCGAGGGAACGCGTCCTGTGCCGATGGCCCATACCGGCTCGTAGGCGACCGAGAGTTTTTCGGGGGCGCCGTCCGTGCGCGGGCACGAACCGTCGAGCTGACTGCCGACGACCGCTTCGGCATCGCCGGCATCGCGCTGGGCTTCGGTTTCACCCACGCACAGGATCACCGCGAGGCTGGCCGAAAGCGCCGCCTCGGCCTTGGCCTTTACTTCCTCGTCGCTTTCCGCGTGGTATTCACGGCGCTCGGAGTGTCCGACGATGGTGAAATCCGCGCCGGTATCCTTGAGCATCACCGCGGAAATGTCGCCGGTGAATGCACCGCTGTCATAGGCGTGGCAGTCCTGCCCGCCGACACCGATGAATTCCACTGCTTCGCGCGTGCGATAAAGCAGCGTGGCGGGCGGCGCGATCGCGACCTGCACCTTGGGAAAGCGTGCAGCCGAACGATCGATCGCGCGGGCTTCGTTGAGCATCCCCCGCGTGCCGTTCATTTTCCAGTTTCCGACGATGTAAGGCAATGCAGCCATTTCAATCCCTTGATCAAATCCTGGCGAACCTGGGGAGGTTCCCCCACGGATCCCCCTGCAGTTTCCCTTAGGCCGAAGACCACGATTGCGATCACGGCGCGGGGAATCAGGTCGTCTCTTGTTGCGGCGCAGCTAGGCCAGCGCGACCCGGCTTGTCAAAATTCATCACCCTGTCGGCGCGACGATACCCCCCGCCGTGACCCTCATGCCACAGGATCGCTCCGGGATCACGGCCCGTTCGTCGCACTTCGCCGCATGGGCAGAGTTTTGCTCCCGTGCGGCGCGAACCGGCATTGCAGGATGCGCCAAGGCCCCCTAAAGCCACCCCCCGTTTCATACGCAAAACGCGGGCGTCAAGCCTGTGGTTTTCGCGCAGGTTATCGCTGATCGGCTGGGTCCATGCTCAATTTCTTTCGTTCGTTTCTCAAGTCCAAGTTCGGTGCCATCATCGGCCTGCTGGTGCTGGGCGTCATCGCCATTGCATTTGCCAGCGGCGACATTGCCGGCTTCAACTCATCTTCGGGCGTGAGCGCCGGAACTCCGGTCGTCACCGTCGGCGGTGAAAACGTCAACGCCGATACCCTCGACCAGGGCGCCAAGCGCGCGCTGGAACGCGTCCGCCAGCAAAACCCGAACGTGACGATGAAGGTCCTGCTTGAGCAGGGCGGCCTCGAGCAGGTCCTGGGCGAACTTATCGACCGCACCGCCCTCTTCGCCTTCGGCACCAAGAACGGCGTCACCATCAGCGACCGCCTGGTCGACAGCGAACTGGCACAGATCCCCGCCTTCCAGGGCGTCGACGGCAAGTTCGACCAGACCGTGTTCCGCCAGGCCCTGGCCCAGCAGCGCATCTCCGAGCCGGCCCTGCGCGATGACATTCGCGAGAGCCTTGTCGCCCGCGAACTCGTCACGCCTGCTCAGATCGGCTCGACGATGTCGCAGTTCGCGGCCAAGCGCTATGCTTCGCTGCTCGACGAGACGCGCAACGGGACCGTGATCGCCCTGCCCTCGCTGATGTTTGCACCTGACAAGGAGCCGACGGATGCCGATCTCGCCGCCTTCTACAAGGGCCATTCCGCCCAGTTCATCCGTCCCGAGCGCCGCACGATCCGCTACGCCCTCGTGAGCGAGGACCAGCTCAAGCCTGCCGCGCCGCCTACCGACGCCGAGATCGCAGCCCGCTTCGCGGCGAACAAAGCCGCTTATGCCGCCAAGGACAACCGCCGCATCACCCAGCTGATCGTGCCGACCGAGGCCGCCGCCAAGGCGGTCGTCGCCGAAGTCGAGAAGGGCAAGACCCTTGAAGCTGCCGCTCAGGAAAAGGGCCTGGCTGCCGCACAGCTGGAATTCTTCGGCCGCGAACAGCTTTCCACCCAGTTCTCGCCCGCGGTATCGCAGGCCGTCTTCGCAGCCCCGCTGCACAAGCTTGCCGTACCGCAGAAGAGCGTTCTGGGCTGGCACGTGATCCGCGTCGACGAAGAGCAGAAGACTGCTGCTCGCACGCTGCCGGAGGTCAAGTCCGAGCTTTCCACGCAAGTCGCCGCCGAGAAGCGCCGCAAGGCCTTCTCCGACACGCTGGCAACGATCGAGGAGCAGTTCTCCGATGGCTCGAACCTCAACGAAGTCGCCAAGTCCATCGGTGCGCAGGTCCAGACGACCCCGCCGGTGACTGCCGATGGCGGCCTCTACATGAAGCCCGGCCAGACCTTGCCCGAGCAGCTTCACCCGGTGCTGACCACGGCCTTCTCGATGGAACAGGAGCAGCCGCAGGTTGCCGAAGTGGAGCGCGGCAAGAGCTTCGTTATCTACGACGTGACCGCGATCGCACCTTCCGCGCCGGCTCCGCTCGCCCAGATCAAGGACGATGTGAAGCTGGCATGGGCCGTGGACGTCGGCTCCAGGGCCGCCAAGGCTGCGGCGCTGAAGATGCAGGCCGATATCCGCAAGGGCAAAACGGTCGAGCAGGTCATGGCCGCTTCGGGCAAGAAGCTCCCGTTGCCGCAGCAGGTCGCCATGTCGCGTGCGACTCTGGCCTCCGCGCTGCGTTCCGGCAGCCAGGTTCCGCCACCGGTCTCGCTGATGTTCCACATGGCGAAGAACACCGTGAAGGTGCAGTCGGCCGAGGGCGAGCGCGGCTGGTTCGTGGTCCAGCTCAAGGACATCGTTCCCGGCAAGGTCGAGTCCGAGGACATGGTGAAGAGCACGCAGAACGAACTCGGCCAGCAGCTGGGCCAGGCCTATGCCGACGCGCTGGGTCATGCCGTGCGCAAGGCCGTGGGCGTGAAGCGCAACGCAGCCGCCATCAAGGCGGTTCGCGACCAGCTCGCCGGCACCGCGCCGGCGAACTGACAGGTCAGCAGCGAACAGGAACGGACAGGGGCACGAAATGGAGCGCGAATCGGACAGATCGGCAGCGCTGGAGCAGCTCGCCCAAGGCAAGCCTGCCCTCGTCTGGCGTAGCCTCGTCGCCGATACCGAGACGCCGGTAGGCGCCGCACTCAAGCTGTTCGAGGACGGCCGCGGCGACTTCCTGCTCGAATCGGTCGAAGGCGGCGAAACGCGCGGCCGTTACAGCCTGGTCGGGCTGAACCCGGACCTCGTGTTCCGCGCCAGCGGGACGGCCTGCGAGATCAACCGCGACTGGCAGGCAGACCGCGAGACGTTCACCGCGCTGGAGCGCGACAGCCTGACCGAATTGCGCGCACTGGTGGAAAGCTGCCGCTGCGACGTGCCGCCGCAGCTCCCCAAGGCGCTGGCCTGCCTCGTCGGCTACTTTGGTTACGAGACCATCGGCCTTGTCGAAAAGCTGCCGCGCGCGCCGCAAAGCCCGCTGGACCTGCCCGACATGCTGTTCGTGCGCCCGTCGCTGATCCTGATCTTTGACCGACTTTCCGACGAACTGTTCTGCGTAGCGCCGGTATGGCCTGGCAGCGGCAGTCCGATGAAGGCCGTTCTGAAAGCTGCCGATCGGATAGACGAAGCGCTTCGCCGCCTCGCCGCCCCCGCTCCTGTGGCAGCTGCACAGGCAGACCTGCCCGAACCGGTCCGAACCGCCGTCATGGCGCCCGAGGACTACAAGGCCATGGCCCTCAAGGCCAAGGACTACATTGAAGCGGGCGATATCTTCCAGGTCGTGCTGGCCCAACGCTTCACCTGCGAATTTACGCTGCCGCCGCTAGCGCTCTATCGCTCGCTGCGCCGCGTAAATCCCTCGCCGTTCCTCTATTTTCTCGACCTGCCCGGCTTCGCGCTGATCGGCTCCAGTCCGGAAATCCTCGTCCGCGTGCGCGAAGGTGAAGTCACCATCCGCCCGATCGCCGGGACCCGCCCGCGCGGCAAGACCCCGGCCGAGGACAAGGCCAACGAGGCCGCGTTGCTGCTGGACCCCAAGGAACGCGCCGAGCACCTGATGCTCCTCGACCTTGGCCGCAACGACGTCGGCCGGGTCGCCGAGGCGGGCACCGTCGAGGTAACCGACAGCTACACGATTGAGCGCTACAGCCACGTCATGCACATCGTCTCGAACGTGGTGGGCCGGCTCGACACCGCGCATCACGATGCCATCGACGCGGTGCTGGCAGGCTTCCCCGCCGGCACCGTATCGGGCGCGCCGAAGGTACGCGCGTGCCAGGTGATCGCCGAACTCGAACCCGAAACGCGCGGCCCTTATGCTGGCGGTGTCGGCTACTTCGCCCCCGACGGCTCGGTGGACAGCTGCATCGTCCTGCGCACCGGCCTGCTCAAGGACGGCGTGCTCCACGTCCAGGCCGGCGCGGGCATCGTCGCGGACAGTGACCCGGACTACGAACAGCGCGAATGCGAAGCCAAGAGCGGCGCCCTTTTTGCAGCAGCGCGAGAGGCCGTTCGGGTCGCGGGGGAGCCGGGGTTCGGCCAGTAAGATGCCGGCGATCAGCGGCATTTTCACGGTCGCACTCGCCCTGCTCTGGCGCATCCCCGGCACTGCGCGAAAGGCCTACCGCGAACTCAAGTTCGAAGGCGTGCGTTCGCTGTTCACCTTCGCGTCGAAGGGGATCGAAAGCAGCGACCGCTTTGGCAAAAACACCAATCCCTGGAGCGATTTCAGTGGCTGGGCCGAGAACGAGCGCGTGCAGTTGCTGTTTCGGACCAGCCAGATGTTCTATCCGGTCCCCAGGGCCCAAGTCGCACCCGACACGCTGAAAACACTGCGCCGCGCCATAACCGCCGGCGCGGCCCCGACGAAATGGTAGCCCGCGCCTGCAGCTTCGCTGCGCTGGCCTCGCTTTTCCTCGCCGCCTGCTCCGCCCAACCCGCGCCGCAGCCCGAGGCCCCGCCTCCGCCGCCCTGCGAAGGCGCCATGTTCGAAGGGGTCAGCTTCACCCACTGCACCGCCGTTCCCGGCCGCCACACCATCCACACGGTGCTCGGCCCCAGGGACGGCGCGCCCTATCGCAGTCTCTCGCAGCTTGCCGTGGATCGCCCGGCGAAAAGTCACGAAGTCGCCTTTGCCGTCAACGGCGGCATGTTCGATGCCGATGGGCTACCAATCGGCTACTATGTAGAGAACGGCGAAAAACGCCATGCGCTGAATACCAAGGCGGGCTGGGGCAACTTCCACCTGTTGCCCAATGGCGTGTTCTATGGCGATGCCCAGGACAAGTGGCGTGTGAGTACCGCGCAGGACTTCGAGAAAGACGTCACCGAGCGGCCCGATTTCGGCACCCAGTCCGGCCCGATGCTGGTCATCGCCGGGAAGCTGCATCCGGGCATAGACGCTGACGGCAAGTCTTTGAAGCTGCGCAACGGCGTCGGTGTTGATGCGCAGGGCCGCGCCCACTTCGTTATTTCCGACGAGCCGGTGTCGTTCGGCAAGCTCGCCCGCTACTTCCGCGATGCGCTTAAATGCCCCAATGCGCTGTTCCTCGACGGCAGCGTATCCTCGCTTTGGGACCCCGAACATGGCCGCGTCGATGGCGGTCCTCCCCTCGGGCCCTTGATCGTTGTCGAAAAAAGCGCAAAGGCAAAAAGATGATCCTCGTCATCGACAACTACGACAGCTTCACCTGGAACCTCGTCCACTACGTCATGGAACTGGGCGCCGAAGTTCAGGTCGTCCGCAACGACGCACTGAGCGTCAGCCTGGCGATGGACATGGGTGCGCAAGGCTTCCTCGTCTCGCCCGGCCCGTGCACCCCGAACGAGGCAGGCATCAGCCTCGGCCTCGTAGGCGCGGCGGCAAAGGCAGGTATCCCTGTGCTCGGCGTGTGCCTGGGGCACCAGTCGATCGGCCAGTATTTCGGCGGCAAAGTCGTGCGCGGCGGGTTGATGCACGGCAAGACCTCGATGATCGACCACGACGGCACCGGCCTGTTCCAGGGCATCCCTTCGCCGCTCAAGGCCGCACGCTATCACTCGCTCATCGTTGAGAACATTCCCGATGCGCTGGCGGTAAACGCCCGTTCCGATGACGGCCACGTCATGGGCTTTCGCCATGTTGACCTGCCGATACACGGTGTTCAGTTCCACCCGGAAAGCATCGCGACCCAGCATGGCCACGCAATGCTGGCGAACTTCCTGCGCGTCTGCGGCATTGATGCCCGCATCCCCGATCGCATAATCGCGGGAGCGAAGGCCGCATGACGCTTCCCGATCCGTTTCACCCGATTCCCGAGGACGAAGCCGAGGCCGCTTTCGCCGCGATCCTCGACGGCGAAGTGCCCGAAGACCAGATTGCCGCCTTCCTCGTCGCCCTGTCGGACCGAGGCGAGACGGCAAGCGAGATCGCCGGTGCCGCGCGCGCCATGCGCGAACGCATGATCCCGGTGACGGCCCCCGCAAACGCCATCGACGTATGCGGCACGGGCGGCGACGGGTTCCACACCCTCAACGTCTCTACCGCCGTCTCGCTGGTGGTCGCCGCGGCCGGCGTGCCCGTCGCCAAGCACGGCAACCGCGCCGCCAGCTCCAAGGCGGGCGCCGCCGACACGCTCGAAGCCCTCGGCCTCGACCTCGACCGCGCGGTAGAAACCGCCGAGTCGACGTTGTCCGAGATCGGCATCGGCTTCCTCTTCGCCGGGCGGCATCACCCGGCAATGGGCCGACTCATGCCGCTCAGGAAGGCGCTGGGCCGCCGCACGATCTTCAACCTCATGGGCCCGCTCGCCAATCCCGCGCAAGTCTCGCGCCAGCTGGTCGGCATCGCCCGGCCGGCCTACGTGCCGATCTATGCCGAAGCGCTGCTACGCCTGGGCACCGAGCATTCGATGGTCATCTCGGGCGACGAAGGCCTCGACGAACTGAGCCTCGCCGGCGGCAACGAAGTCGCCGACGTGCGCGGCACCGAACTGTCGATGCGCCGCGTCAGTCCGCAAGACGCAGGCCTTCCCAACTCCTCTGTCGAAGCTATCCGCGGCGGCGATCCCGCTCACAACGCGAAGGCACTGCGCGCTCTCCTGATGGGCGAATCCGGTGCTTACCGCGACGCGGTTCTCCTCAACGCTGCCGGCGCCCTGCTCGTCGCGGGCGAAGTGGAAAGCTGGGCCGAAGGCGTCGAGGAAGCTGCCGAAACCATCGACAAGGGCCTTGCGAAGGCCCTGCTCGATTGCTGGATCGCAGCTACGCGCGCCTGAGAGACACAAGCATGACTGACAAGCTCACTGAAATCTGCGACACCAAGCGCGACGAAGTCGCAGCCCGCAAGCGTGCAACCACGATTGCCGACCTCGATGCCCAGGCCGCTTACCAAAGCGCACCGCGCGGCTTCGAAGCCGCCCTTCGCGCCAAGGCAGAAAACGGCTTCGCGCTGATCGCCGAAATCAAAAAAGCCAGCCCTTCCAAAGGCCTCATCCGCCCTGACTTCCGTCCGGCGGAGCATGCCCAGGCTTACGAGAAAGGAGGCGCCGCCTGCCTTTCGATCCTCACCGACGCGCCATATTTCCAGGGCCACGAAGATTACCTGATCGACGCCCGCGCCGCCTGCACGCTGCCCGTCATCCGCAAGGATTTCATGGTCGATCCCTGGCAGGTCGCCGAAGCCCGCGCGATCGGCGCCGACGCGATCCTTATCATTGTTGCCGCGCTGGACGATACGCTCATGGCGGAGATCGAGGCCGCAGCTCTGGAACGCGGCATGGATTGCCTCGTCGAAGTTCACAATGAACTTGAGATGGAGCGTGCAAGTGCCTTGAAATCGAGGCTGATTGGTATCAACAATCGTGACCTCAAGCGCTTCGCGACTGACATTGCGACGACCGAGCGCCTCGCCCCGCTCGCACCCGAAGGCGCGCTGCTGGTCAGCGAAAGCGGGATCAACACCCACGCCGACCTCCTCCGTCTCGCACCTTGCGGCGCGCGCACGTTCCTCGTCGGCGAAAGCCTGATGCGCAAAGCCGACATTGAAGCCGCAACGCGCATGCTGCTCACGGGCGCCTGATATCCGAACCTGAGCCGCCAGGGTGCGGTGTGCGATGACTGGAAGCTGACATGAGCAAGTCCCTCACCCACATCGATCCGGACGGAACCGCGCGGATGGTGGATGTCGGCGCCAAGGCGGTAACGCAGCGCCTCGCGGTCGCCTCAGGCCGCATCACGATGACCGCGCAGGCGCTAGCTGCGATCCGCGCTGGCGACGCGCCAAAGGGCGATGTGCTGGGCACTGCCCGCATTGCCGGCATCATGGCCGCCAAGCGCACATCCGACCTCATTCCTATGTGCCACCCCCTGATGATCGACGCCGTCAACGTTGATTTCGTCTTCGAGGAAGACGCCATCCGCGCCACGGCCACAGCCTCGCTTACCGGCAAGACCGGCATTGAAATGGAAGCGATAACAGCCACTTCTATCGCACTCCTAACAATATATGACATGGCCAAGGCGCTCGACAAGGGTATGGTCATCGGCGACATCAAGCTCGTCGAAAAGCGCGGCGGCAAGTCCGGGCACTGGGTTGCCAAGGGTTGGCGGCCATGAGCATGCCCCCGCCGATCCCGCTGGAAGAAGCACAGGCGCGCCTTCTGGCGCTCGCGCATCCGCTTCCTGTAGAACACGTCGATGTGGAAGGCTCGCTCGGCCGCTATCTTGCGCAGCCGCTCCACGCCCGCCGCACCCAACCCGCCACCGATCTTTCGGCGATGGACGGCTATGCGGTAACCGCAGGCGACCTTTCCGGCCCCTGGCGCGTAATAGGCGAAAGCGCCGCTGGGCATCCCTATCCCGGCACGGTAACCACCGGTGAGGCCGTGCGCATCTCGACCGGCGCGATCCTCCCGGCGGGTGCCGAAGCCGTGTTCCTCCAGGAAGACCTAGCCCGCCAGGCCAATGACATCACATTAACCGGCGAGCCGCCCGAACCTACCGACAAACACATCCGTCACTGCGGTATGGACTTTTTCGATGGTAGCGAAGTCATGCCCGCCGGCATCCGCATCGGACCGGCGCAGGCGGCACTCGCCATCGCCTCCGGACACAAGCACCTGCCCGTCCGCCGCCTGCCGCGCCTCGCCGTGATCGACAGCGGCGACGAACTCGCTGCCGATCCGGAATGCTGCGAGCCGCACCAGATCCCGGCCAGCAACGGTGCCATGCTCGTAGCACTGGCCTGCTCGCTCCCGATCGAAGCGAACCGCATCGGCCCAGTTGCCGACACACTCGAAGCGCTCACCGCAGCGTTTGAATCCGCTGCCGACACGGATGTCATTGTCACCAGCGGCGGCGCCTCCGTGGGTGACCACGATCTCGTGCTCCCCGCACTTGAAGCCTGGGGCGCGACCATCGATTTCTGGCGCGTGGCGATCAAGCCCGGCAAACCGATCCTCGTTGCCACCCGCGAACGGAACGGGAGAAAGCAAATCATCCTTGGCCTGCCCGGCAATCCGGTGTCGAGCTTCGTAACCGCCTACCATTTCCTGCTACCTCTCCTGCGCCGTATGCTCGGCGCAAGCCAAGCTGCGCCAATGCAAATCGCCACACACCTCGCCGCACCGGTGCGGGCGAACGGCGCTCGCCGTGAATTCCTGCGCGGCAGTTGGGATGGCGAAAAAGTCGTGCCACAAACGAACCAGGACAGCGGTGCGCTCACCTCACTGGCGGCGAGCAACGTCCTCATCGACCGCCCCAGCTTTGCGCCTGCCGCCCAGACTGGCGATCCGGTGCGCGTATTCCTGCTCCAGAATGGCGGTATTGCGTGAGGCTTCGCTTGACGCGGTGAAATTCGTTGCTTAATTGTTCTCTCAATGTTCACGAGAAGAACATTCCCGGCCGGGACTGGCTTCGCCCGGCCGCAACGAAGAGGCAGCGACAATGTTGACGCGCAAGCAGCACGAATTGCTCCGGTTCATTCAGGCTCGGCTTGAGGAGAGCGGCATCTCCCCCAGCTTCGAGGAAATGAAGGAAGCGCTCGATCTCAAGTCGAAATCGGGCGTTCACCGGTTGATTTCGGCACTTGAGGAACGTGGCTTCATCCGCCGCCTGCCTAACCGTGCCCGCGCGCTGGAAGTTCTGCGGCAGCCTGATGATGCGGGAACCAAGCCCCAGCGCCCTGCCCCCGCTAACAGCAATGACGATCCCGCCCCCATTCGCGCACCGCAGCGCGCACCAGAACCAGCGAACGACGTCATCGAAATCCCGCTTCACGGGCGCATTGCCGCCGGTGTTCCTATCGAGGCACTCGAAGGCCAGTCGTCGCTTGCGGTGCCTGCCGCTCTTCTCGGATCGGGAGAACACTATGCTCTCGAGGTTTCGGGAGACTCGATGGTCGATGCCGGTATTCTCGACGGTGATTTCGCGCTGGTGAAGCGCACCAACACCTGCCGCGACGGCGAGATCGTCGTCGCGCTGGTCCGTGGCGAGGAAGCGACGCTCAAGTACCTGCGCCGCGAGAACGGGATGGTCCGCCTCGACCCCGCCAATGCTGCCTACGAGCCCCAGATTTACGGCCCCGACGAAATTGAGGTGCAAGGCAAGCTCGCCGGCCTTCTGCGCAGGTATCACTGAGGGCTACGTCTGACTGCCTTCGCCGAGCGAGGGCAGATCGGACGATGGAATGCTGATTACGGCGGCGGAAAATTTTTGCCGCCATCGGCTTTCGCCGGGCGCCACCAGCCGTGTTCCCCCTGGCTGTCCGCAACCGTATCCACCTGCGCTGACGAAAGGTGCACGGCCAGTCCGCCGGTACGCTGCAACATGTTACGGTCCGCCTTGAACCAGCGGGGACGGCAACTGCGCGGAAGCCAGCGATCGGCGATGACGATGTCGCTGCGATCGCAGGCCGCAGCCAAGGCTCTTTCGGGCACAGCATCTCTGCCTCGCGAGACGAGGATCCGCCACTTTGCGCCATCGCGCTCTATCATGATGGCGCAGAAATCGCGATTGCAGCGCGCACCCGGCCAGCGATCCAGCGCCACCGGTTCGCCCTCCATGCCGGCCAACTCCATTAGATTCTCATGTGCATAGCCTCCTTTGCCGCCTGCTCGAAGAACGAACAGACGCGCGCCGCCAGCCTCGACCAGCCCGACATGGCGTCCGTCGCTTGAAACGAGGATGTCCGGCGGTGTCGCCGCGGCCAGCAGGCCGGCACCCAGCAGGGCGAACGGCAGGCCCAGCCAGCGGATCCGCCCAGTCCACAACCCGAGCCAAATGCCTCCCGCAACAAAAACAAGAAACGCCCCCGTCCCGCCCGCCGGCAGGATCGTGACCGAGCCTGGGCGGGAAGCAAACCAGTGCGCAATTCCCATCAGCCACTCGATAGCCACATCTGCAAGCCACCAGAGCGGCCCCCCGGCGCCAATGATGTCGAGCAACAGAGCCCCGCCCAGCAGAGGCATGACGATGAAAGTCGTCAGCGGAATGGCGAGCACGTTGGCCAGCGCTCCATAAATGCCGGCACGGTGGAAATGAAAGAGCCCGATAGGCATCAGCACGAGGTCGATCACGAGCCCGGTCAACAACAGCATCGCGACATGACGCATCATCCGCATCGCCAACGACTCGTCGCGCGGCGCGACGAACCGCCGTATCGGTCCCGCCGTACTTAATGCCACCAGTGCGAGGACCGCACTAAAACTCATCTGGAAGCTAGGTCCGGTCACTGCCTCCGGCCATAGCAGAAGGACGCAGAATGCGGCGACGGCCAGCATCCTCAGTGACAGCCCCTCTCGCCCCAGCACAAGTGCCCCCAGCACCAGCAATGCGCCGATGCACGAACGGACGGTCGGCACTTCCGACCCCGAGATCAACGTATAGACCACTCCCCCCAGCGCACCCGCGGCTGCTGCCACGACCGGCAACCTCACGCGAAGCGCCAACCAGGGGATCAGCGCCAGGCCCCTCACGAACAGGACATAGACCGCACCGACCACCGCGCTGACGTGAAGGCCGCTGACGGAGAGCAAATGCGCCAAACCGGAGTCGCGCATGGCCTGATCGTCGGCCTCTGCGATGCCGCCCCGATCGCCGGTCACCAATGCCCCGGCGATACCCGCCCCGTCGTCTCCGATACGCGCGCGGATGTGGGCAGACAGTTTGCGGCGCAAACCCGACAGCCACCCCCCGCCCGGCTCTCCCCGCTCGACCACCTGCACATCGCCAGTAACCGTGCCGCTCCCGGCCAGCCCAGAAAACCATGCCGTCCGTGCAAAGTTGTAGGCGCCCGGTAGCATCGGCGGCGCAGGCGGCATGAAACGGCCTGTGATCCTCACGACATCGCCAACATTGACGCGGGAGACGATGCCCGCGCCCGGCACATTAACTCGCACTTTAATCGCCCGCCCGCTGCCCGGCTCACGCATCGCCAGAATCAGACGGTCGCGTTCGAGCGCCGGCTGTGGCTGGATATCCAGCACCTTTGCCGTGAACGTGCCCGCGATCGGCCGTGCCAAAGGCAATTCGCCGACTATCTCCGAACGCGTCCAAACCGCTAGGCATCCACCCGCGACCAGCAGCGGCAAAACCAAAACGGCCCTCAGAACATGCGGATAGGCCTGACGCCCCGGCCAAGGTGCAAAGCTTGCAACTGCGAGTGCGCTGAGCAGTCCGCAAAGGCCCAGCCACCACCCCTGTGAAGGCAGCCCAAACCACGCTATTATGCCTGTTCCAAAGGCTACCGTGAGCCATGGCCCACGATCGAATCCGGCCTCTGAAAGAAATCGTTCGAGAGCGGGCAAACCCCTCGACAAGTCGCTCTCGCTGTTCCATGGCCGATGCTGCAATGCAGCGGCTCCCCGGTGAGCCGGAGGCGAATTTTCGAGAGGTGCAGCTTGGGTCCCCATGGCTGCATTAGGACAGTAAGGTGGTATTGATGGCAAGCGGCAGTGCAACGAGCGGAACGGCGGGCACGAAAGCCGTCGTCACGCGCTTTGCCCCCTCGCCCACGGGTTTCCTGCATATCGGCGGTGCTCGTACGGCTCTGTTTAATTGGCTTTTCGCGCGTCATCATGGTGGCAAGTATTTGCTGCGCATCGAGGACACCGACCGGGCCCGTTCGACCGAACCGGCTATCGAGGCAATTTTCGACGGTCTGACCTGGCTTGGCCTCGAAGGCGACGAACCTGCGGTATTCCAGTTCGCGCGCTCTGACCGCCACGCGCAAGTCGCTGCGCAGATGCTGGACAGCGGCCATGCCTATCGCTGCTATCTGACGCCGGAGGAACTCACCGAGCGCCGCCAGAAGGCGCAGGAAGAACGCCGCCCATTCCGCCTCGACAGCGAATGGCGCGACGCCGATCCCGCGACCTGGCCTGCCGACAAATCCTATGTAGTACGCATGAAAGCCCCGCGTGAGGGTGAGACGACGATCGAGGATCTCGTCCAAGGGTCCGTTACCGTCCAGAACGTCGAAATCGACGACTACGTCATCCTGCGCAGCGACGGCACGCCGACTTACATGCTGGCGGTAGTGGTCGACGACAACGACATGGGCGTAACCCACGTCCTGCGCGGCGACGACCACCTCAACAACGCCTTCCGCCAACTTCTCGTCATCCACGCGATGAATTGGGACGTGCCGGTTTATGGCCACGTACCGCTGATCCACGGTGCCGACGGGGCCAAGCTTTCCAAGCGTCACGGCGCCCTCGGCGTGGATTCCTACCGGGACGACCTGGGCATCCTGCCCGAGGCCCTGTTCAATTATCTGCTGCGCCTTGGCTGGGGCCACGGCGACGACGAGATCATCGCGCGCGACCAGGCCGTCCAGTGGTTCGACATGGTCGACGTGGGCAAGTCGCCTTCGCGCTTCGATCTCGCCAAGGTTCAAAATCTCAACGGGCACTATTTGCGCGAGGCCGACGACGATCGTCTCGCTGCATTGGTGCTGCCGCGCCTTGAAGGGACCGCCGACGCGGACCTCGAGCTGCTTGCGCGCGCCATGCCCGTTCTCAAGGTCCGCGCAAAGGACCTTAACGAACTTGCAGAAGGCTCTGCCTTCCTGTTTGCCAAGCGTCCGCTCGCAATGAGCGAAAAGGCGCTTGGCCTCCTGTCCGACGAGGCGCGTGGCCGCCTTGGCGTGATCTGCGAGCGCCTGTCCGGTCTCACCGACTGGACATTGGAGGAACTGGAAGCAAACCTGAAGGCAATGGCCGAAGAACTGGGACTGGGACTCGGCAAGCTCGCACAACCCTTGCGGGCGGCCCTGACAGGTCAGACGACCTCGCCAGGGATTTTCGACGTACTGGTATTACTCGGACGGGAAGAGAGCCTCGCACGCATCGGTGCGCAGGCGGACGTTCCAGTCGGGTAACCTCATAAGGAGATATAACTGGTGGGTGATCAGGCTAAACTGAGCGCTGGTGGCGCGGACTTCGAATATCCGATCCTTAAGGGCAGCGTTGGCCCGGATGTCGTCGACATTCGCAAGCTCTATGCCCAGACTGGCAAGTTCACGTTCGATCCCGGCTTCACTTCGACCGCGAGCTGCGAGTCGGCGCTGACCTACATCGACGGTGACGAGGGCGTGCTTCTGCACCGCGGCTACCCGATCGGCCAGCTGGCCGAGAACTCCTCGTTCATGGAAACGAGCTACCTTCTGCTCAACGGCGAACTGCCGAGCGCAAGCGAACTCACCACGTTCGAAAACACCATTACGCGCCACACCATGCTGCACGAGCAGTTGGCGACGTTCTATCGCGGCTTCCGTCGCGATGCGCACCCGATGGCGATCATGTGCGGCGTAGTCGGCGCACTTTCGGCGTTCTACCACGATTCGACCGACATCGCGGACCCCGAGCATCGCAAGATCAGTTCGCACCGCCTGATCGCGAAGATGCCGACGATCGCTGCGATGGCCTACAAGTATTCGGTCGGCCAGCCGTTCGTCTATCCTGACAACAAGCTGAGCTACACCGGCAACTTCCTGCGCATGACCTTCGGCGTGCCTGCGGAAGAGTATGAAGTGATCCCCGCCATCGAAAAGGCGATGGACCGTATCTTCATCCTCCACGCCGACCACGAGCAGAACGCCTCGACCTCGACCGTGCGCCTCGCCGGTTCGTCGGGCGCGAACCCGTTCGCATGCATCGCGGCCGGCATCGCCTGCCTGTGGGGCCCTGCGCATGGCGGCGCGAACGAAGCCGCACTCAACATGCTCAAGGAAATCGGCACGCCCGATCGCATCCCGCACTACATCGAGCGCGCCAAGGACAAGAACGATCCGTTCCGTCTGATGGGCTTCGGTCACCGCGTCTACAAGAACTACGATCCCCGCGCGACCGTCATGCAGTCGACCCTGCGTGAGGTGTTCGATGCGCTCAAGGTTACCGACCCGCTCTTCGAGACCGCCCTGCGCCTTGAAGAACTGGCGCTTAGCGACCCGTACTTCATCGAGAAGAAGCTCTTCCCGAACGTCGACTTCTACTCGGGCATCATCCTGTCGGCTATCGGCTTCCCGACCACGATGTTCACCGTTCTCTTCGCTCTCGCCCGCACCGTGGGCTGGGTCGCGCAGTGGAACGAAATGATCTCCGATCCAGGCCAGAAGATCGGTCGTCCGCGTCAGCTCTACACGGGCCCGACGAAGCGCGACTACGTGGCTATCGGCCAGCGTTAAAGAAATCCGCGAGCAGTCGCGGTACCCGAAGAAGGCCCTCGCGAAAGCGGGGGCCTTTTTTGTTGCGACTGGCGCTCAGAGGCGATCTGCGCCACAATCCCGCCGCATCCTGAGATCACCCTTGGGCAAATTACGGGGCGCGACGACAATGCTGTTCATTAGAATCATGGCGATGATCCTGGGCCTGTTCGCCATCGCGGCAGGACTGCTCTTCGTCGGACAAGGGACCGGGCTGGTGCTGTGGCCGGCCGACAGCTTCATGCTGGCAGACAAGGCATGGGCCGTGCGCGGCGCGGTGCTGGCAGTGGTCGGCGGAATCGTGGTCTGGCTGGCCCGGCGCGGCTGCTAGGAGGTCTCTGAGACGGGTCACGCCTCATCGTCGGCCTTAGTCAGGCGTCAGGATCGGCCGGGACTTCGAGGATGAAGCGCGCGCCGTATCCCGGCATACTTTGCACAGTCAGATCGCCGCCCATTGCCCGCGCCAGGCTCCGCGAGATGTAAAGCCCAAGACCGGACCCGCCATCGCCGCTGCGACCAAGGCGCTCGAACTTGTCGAAGACGCGCGGCTGATCCTCGTCGCTCAAGCCCGGCCCCTGATCGGCTACGGCTATGCGGGCGCGGTCGCCGGCGTGCTCCAGCTGGATGACTATGCGCGAATTCTCAGGCGAATAGCGGATGGCATTGCCGATCAGGTTTAGCAGCACCTGCAGGACGCGGCGGAACTCCGCCAGAGCGGGCAGTGTCCATTCGGGCGGAGGAACGTCGAGGAATATGTTCTTCTCGCGCGCCCGTACACCCAGGATACCGGCAGCCTGACGGGCCACTTCGGACAAATCGATGGGATCGGGGCTGGTCGTGAAACTGTCCGATTCGACCACTTCGAGATCTGCCATATCTTCCAGCAGGCCGAGCAGCAGCGTACCCGCACTGGCGATTTCGCCCGCATATTCGGCATAGGCATCCGGCAAAGGACCGGCGAGACGCGTGCGGATCGTCTCGGCATTGGCGATGATGCGCGAAATCGGCTGCTTGAGCACCGGCGCCAGATCCTGCCCGACGAGGCTGGGGCGCGGCGCTTTGGGACTCGGCTCAGCTAGAACGAGCGGCTCGGGGGCAGGCTCATCGGACAAGAGCAGCAATTCGAAGCCTGCGGGATCGAAGCCAGGCGTCATGTGCGGGATCAGCGAAACCCGCCAGGACCGCTGCGAGCCCGCCACAATCACCCGCGTACCGTCAAGCAGCCGCCAATGGAGGGGTTGCTGGTGGGTGACATTTTCGGGCGCGAGGAAATCGGTCCAGACCTGTCCGATGCCACCCGCCATGGCTGCGGCGACTTCGCCCAGTTCCCCGGAATCGGTCGTTACCGCAAGCAGACGCTGGCCCGCATCGAGGTAGGCGGATAGTTCGGCGATATGACGGTCGGTCACGGCGCGGCGCTGCTGGGCAATTTCGCCGTCCTCCGGCAGTATCTGCGCGGTCTGCCAGGTGCGCACGCGGATCGTGCAGCCCTGACCGTCCTGCGCAGGTTCGACTTCAACCCATGCGCTGACCGCATCGCTGCCGTCCTGCGCATTGATCGCGCGGGCAAGGCGAAAGCGGGACAGGCGAACCTTGCGCACCAGTTCGAGCAATTCGGGCACTGCGATCGTGCCTGGCAACTCTCCGCCGCAGCGTGCCTGCAGGCCGGACAGCGGCTCATCAGCGCTGAGCAACCGGTCTTCGGCATCGCTTGTAGCCAGGGCCAGGATGGTGCCGTCATCGAACATCAAGAGCGGTATCCCATAGGCGACGAAAGGAGCGTGGCCGCCCGCTCCGCGTCTAGCCGCTCGAAGCCCGCAGGCAAGGTCACTTCGGGGTGAAGCGTGAGGAACTGCTCCTCCACCGCGACCGCTCCGAGCCCCGAAGCCCGCAGTCCGAGCGCGAGGCGCGCCATCTGGGTCTCGTGGGTGGAATGTACGGCGGCGTCACGCTCCTGGCGCGAGCCCAGCGCGAGCGCGGTCAGGAACAACGCCGCGCCGGCATTGTCGACCCTCAGCGCCGCCTGAACACCGTCGCCAAGGCTCGTCACAAGCCTTGCGGCGAGGCCGATGCGCGTGGCATTTTCGTCATAGGACTCGCGGATCTCCGCCTCGACGACGTTCGCGCGCTCGGCCAGCGCCGGTTCGATACCGGCCAGCGTGCGCAAAGTGTAGAGCGCCACGTTCAGCAGGTCGGCGGGCAGTTCGCCCAGCGGCAACTCCATCCGCCGCTGCGCCTGGCACCAGCGGGCCTGCGCTGCGAGGAAGGCCATGGCCAGTTCCTTGGGCGCCCCGTCAGATCCGTAAATCAGGCTCCGCAGCAGCGGCGAGGCCACTGGATCGAGCGCGAGACGCGCCTGCAGCAGTTCGGTAAGCTGCCATTCCTGCGCCAGCGCATGCAGATGGGCAAGCAGCGCCGGATTGTCGAGCAGCGCGCCGCCCAGCACTTCGACCTCGGCAGACGAATGCGCGCGGCGGCCATCGGCTCTGACCAGTGCGTCGAGCAGTTCACCTGCGAGACTGGCGAGCATGGCGCGGATCCGCGCCAGCATCTCTTCGCTGAAGACAGGGACCTCGCGCGCCGCCACGAGGTGCCGCAGGATTGGAGCTGCCGTTCCCGCCATGGCGTCGCCCCGCGCCAATTCGGCGCGCAGCGCGGCCTCGACGCTTTCGCTGGTTGCCGGAGGAGCCGCCTGATCGATCATCTGACCTGTATAACCGGCATTTGGTTAAATCGAAGTTAGCTGTGCCGCCGAGGTGGCAGCAGCAACGCTGCAAGCACCAGGCCTGCAGAAAGCAGCCTCACGACCAGCAGCACTTGTCCGAAGCCCGAGGCCACGGCCAGGATCATCCCCAGCAAGGCCCGGTCGGCAATCCACCCGACAAACGGGCCGCCGGTAATCCGCGGCGACAGTACGAGCAGCATCATCAAGATCGCCGGTATACACAGCCAGGCCAGCACCGGCTCTCCCGGAAAAAGGGGCGTGCCGAGCAGGATCAGCGCGGCAAAAACAGCGTCGACCAACCACACCAGCGCGTCCGCCCGCGGGATCGCCGGGGAAGGCTGGCCCAAGGCATGCCGCTCAGCTGCGCGCAGCAGACGGCTCGCCTCGACCAGCAGCCACGCGATCGCGGCAAAAACGAACCCGCCCCAAACCAGGCCGAACCACCCCAGTCCCGCCGCAATGGCGACGCAGACCAGAACCGCCACCGACACCGCATTGCTGGCATTGCCGGCATGGAGCAGCGACGTGCCGAAACTGAGCACCCCGAAGCGCGCCACCGCGCGGCCCGGCGAACTGGTGCTTCCCTCGCCGAAGCGGGAGCGCAGCCATTCGTCTTCCAGCGCATAGGCTTCTGCCTCGCTGCGAATCATGCGCCAGCCCGAACCGGCGCGCGCCGTAGCCGAAACCTCGCGCATGGCGACCCCGGTTTGCAGCGCAATGCGCGTAAGAGCCGAGATCACGTCGCAGTCGGCCGGCAATTCGTGCAGCCGCTCGAGCATCTGGCCCGGCAACCGCATGAGCCCGGCGCTCGCGCGGTTGATGTCGATCCTCTCGAACCCGGCGACAAGTGCGCCCTCTACCGGCTGCACCAGCACGACCGGCGCACGGCCTTCGAGCAAGGCTACGGCTTGGGCGGAATCGGCGAAAAGTCCTTCGGAAATAACGATGAGTTCGTCGCTCGCCGTCACCAGCCCGGCAAGCTGGCCAGGCCCGATGGCGATGGTGAACTGCAGTCCGGCATGCTCGGCGTCATGCTGAAGCGCGATCAGTTCGGGCGAGACGGCGCGCGCCATGCAGATGACGCGCTGACATTCCAGAGCCAGCGCCATGCCAAGCTGGTGCTGCGCAACACTTGCCCCCGCGACACGCAGGAACGCGCGCGGGTACGGCTGCCCTGCTCCGGCAGGCTCCGTCATGGCCAGCAATGCTATTCGCAAGTAAGAACTCCAGCACCCACGTCCCGATGTAGGCAAGCGGGAGGCGGGTGCCAAGCGGAACCGGACAATCAGCCGAGGGAAAACTCGCCGAGATAGGCCTTGAGCCGCCGGATCACGGTCGGCTCACCGGGCGCAGCGTCGAGGGCGTTGTCGGCCAGCGCCAGAAGCCGAGACGAATGAAAGCTCGCCGCGAGGCCCTTCAAGCGCATCGCCGCAACTACCCAGTTGCCGTCGCAACGCGAACGTTCGAGCAGATCCACCTGCCGCATCACGCTTTCGACGAAGGCTCCGCGAAGCTCCGCCATAAGCACGGGATCGCCGCCTGCCGCAGCGGCGAGAGTTGCTTCAAGGGCACCTGCTTCATAAGCCATTTCCCCAGAATAGTGGGCAAGGTCTTAAGGTGGGGTTAAGTCAAAACGGGAGTTTTCCACCATTTTCGGCGGCTGTTTTCCATCGGTTTGAAGAGTCACGTTCTGTTTCCTCGCTCGAATTTGAGGATAGCCGCCTCGCCCAAGGCACCTTGATCCACCTGCTTTGCGTAATGCATGACCATCTCCACGCTCTGCCCGGTGATCGCCTGCACCTCAGGGATGGTGCATCCGTTGGTGAGCAGAATGTTGACCGCGTTCTTGCGCAGGCCGTGCGGAACGACAGCGACACCCAGCCCGTCGCCGAAAGCCTTGAGTGCGTTGCGCAGTTTGCTCGCAGTGACCGGCTTGCCATTGTCCTCAGAGATGATGGTCATCCCAAGTCGAGGCTTCCTTTCGATCTCGGCAAGCAGATCCCTGTGCATGGGAATCATCATGGGCTTGGAGGTCTTTTCCTGGGTCAAAATTATCTTGCTTCCGCGGACATCAGACCACCGCAATTTCACCACATCGCCGAGCCGCTGACCGGTAAAATAGAGAATGTGTACGGCAAGACGGACCATATCGTCGTCCGAGATCAGCGCTGCCGTAAGGACGTGTTGGGGCCACGGCTCATGCTCGCCGGTCTTGGATTTGCGAATGTCCTTCACCGGATTGCTCTCGGTCATGTCGCGCGATCGGGCGTAGCGAAACAAGACGCCCATGACGGCCACAAACAGGTTGCGCGACGCGGGCCCGGGGATCTCGTCCAGAACGTCGTACACCCGCTTGCGCGTCACATCTTCCAGAGGAAACTCTCCGAACTCTCTGAGAACACGCTTTAAAGTGATCCGGTACACGTTCTTCGTGCCCTCCGATCGCTCCTTGAAATCGTCACTGTTCTGATAGAGGGCGGCGAGGTCCGAAATTGTCGGCAAAACGACCTGGCGCTTGGTGCGCGCGCCGAGGAACGACGAATAGCTGTCGTAGAAACCTACCGTTCCGAATGGCGGTAGCGGCAAGCGAATCGGGTTGCCATTGGCTGTCTTCCGGCCCGTGTCAAAGTAGGCGTAGACCTTACCCTTCGATCGAGTGAATTTGACGTGCTTGAGTTTAGGCAGCCTTGCCACGACGGCGTTCCTCGAATCGGGCGATGTGATCGACTGCGATCTCGCCCGAGAGTATGGCCAGCGCCTTGTCGAGCGCATCGCGGCGCCAGTGCGGACGACCGCCGAACGAAATACCTACGGGGATGCGGCCGGATGCAACCTCGCGTTCGAAGGCGACCTCGCCGATGTCGAGATATTCCATTGCCGTCTTACGGGACATCATCGCCGGCCAGCGGGCTGATACTTCCTTCACTCTCGCTCTCCATGGTCGGGGGTGGGGGTGTAGTGCGATGCGAGGGCCTGCAAGGCTTGCTCCCGAACGGTATCCAGCGCCGCAGCAAGCGACGACGGATGCTCGAGGTCGGCGTGAAAGCCGCTGTTGAACCGATCGTCGCTGCCGGGAATGCCGACGATACCGCAATCCATCGTTTCACTGGTCGGCGCGCAAGAGGCATCGCACGACACTTGGCATTCACCGACCGAGAACCACCACCCGGGGAGGTCTGCCTTGAAGCGGGCAATTGCTTCCTCAAGATCGGTGGCCGGGGTTGTGGACCAATGCGCGGCGGTGCTGGTGTTCTGGCTCATGCCGCCACCTCGCGGATCGGCCGCGCCACTTGCCCCAGCCCACGGGCATGAGCGGTCAGGAGCGCTTGCACGCCGCGATCGCCGGATGCCCATAGTACAGTGCCGTTGCCCGGCTGCTCGCCAAGCGCGCCATCGGGTGCCACGAACTTGATCTTGGGTGACACGAACATCACCATGTCGGCCCGCTGCCAGCATCGCTGAAACCACGGCGCTGACGTGCGATCCGGGGTCAAAGCCACGCCATTCCCGTGATCAAAGAACCGATCCATCCAAAGCAGCTTTGCCCGATCACCGTTCCCGAAAGGCGGGTTCATCCAGACAAAGCCGGACCATTTCGTTTCCAGCCCTGCTTCGTAGAGGAAGCTTGCGGACGGCACGGCGGTGTGGGCATGATCGCGGGGGTGGGCCACATCTAGATCAAAGACGCAGCCTAGCGCGTCGAACACGTACTTAGGCGTGTACCACTCGTCGGATTTACCGCGGCGTTCGTGTGTCATACTTCCTCCCCCGCCGACCGAAAAACATCGCCGCACGTCACCCACTTCGCCGCCTCATCATCCGAAATATCCCGCCCAACCTCGTTCCCCAGGTCCAGCGCCAGCCCGTGAATGGTGAGCTGGTCCGCGCCGAGGTCCGCAAGTTCGGTGCCGGGGGTGATGTCCAGCGCGGTCGGGGTCGGGAGGTGGTGGCGGATTAGGGTTTTGATCATGCTGCTTTACTCCGCCGCTCTGACCGGATCATCACGTTCCAGCTATGCGCCGCTGTTTCGCGGTCGCTGTACGCGTCTTCGACTTCCGGACCCTGCTTCCCGCATCCGCCGAGCGAAGTGCCGCCACCCGGGATGCGCGTTCCGATCTGGCAGACGTACTGAGATTCCACCGCATCCTCTGCGATCTGCACGCAAACGAAGCTTGGCATTTTGCCGCAGGTGCATCGCTCGATCTTCATGCCGCTTCTCCGAACAGATCCACATGGCCAAGCAACGACCCCCACTGCGCAGCCATTGCGCCAGCGATGCCCGGGAAGAACCGGCTGCGCTCTTTCGCGCGATCGGCGCCCGGCGGCATGCGGTGGACGCGCGCGGTCGGCGTGGCGTCATCATCCAACCCCAGACCAGCACGCGCCGCGGCGATCGTCGGATAGGCCGGCACCAGTGCCGGGAGTCCGCGAAGCCACAGACACGTCCGCTTCGTCTCCCAGTCGCCGTATTCCCACGGCTGCACGCTCTGCGCGGCCGGGGCGAACCCTACTATGCGCTCCTTGGCATGCCGGTGCATCACGGGGTTTTCGACGGCGATGCGCGGCACCGGCGCATTCCACATGGCCGAGAACAGCGCGGCACCCTCGTCCAGCTCGGACCACATCTGATCCAGCGTTTTGCCCGGGGGCGCAGCGGTGAGCCAGCGGACGCCCGAGTTGCAAAGCCGAGTGCATGGCGGGTGTGCCACGATCAGCATGTCCCAGCCATCGTTCAACACCTCGCGAACATCGCCGGTGATGTGGCGGTTGCTGCGATCCTCAGCCGGCAGCAGATCGCATGACCATGCATCATAGCCAAGGTCGGTGAAGGCGCGCCGGACGGTGCCCGAGAACTCGCAGGCGATCAGGATGCGGCTCATTCCACCACCCTCCCCTGCGCCCGCTCCCTAGCCCTCAGCACCTCCTTCACCCTCGCGAAGTCGGCGTCGCATTCGAACAGGCCGGCGTCCTGCACCATTTGCACGGCAGCCTGGATGGTCATGGCGTTTTCACGATGGCGGGCGAAGGTTTCGTGCAAATGCTCGACTGTCAGTTCGCCGATCTTGACCCTGATGATGATCGACTTCGCTGCGGCGATATCAGCCTGCGTGACGCTGCACTGGTGCGGGGTGGTGGTCATGCCGACACCTGCGCAGCGATTTGCGGCCGGTCGAAGTATACTATGCCGTCGAGCGTATGACCGCCCTTGTCTGCAGCGCGCCCACCAACCTGCTTGAAGTTGAATGTCCGCTGCAAATCGAACGCCTGTTCGCGTAGCTTCCGAGCCCAATCAAGGTTCATCGGCCGCGCGTTTGCACCGCTTTCGCCGCCGACGATAATCCAGTCTGGTGCATTTTTGTCGAGAATGATGGGGCCTAGAAGCGGCTCAAAGCTGCCGAATGTGAACAGCACGTCGGCAAACGTCTTCACCTCGGCCAGCTTCATGCGGTCGCGATCGTACTCAGCCTGGTTCGCCATGGTGGCGCCGATGGCGACGTTGCGCGGCAGGAGCCGATTACCTCGCGCCGGGTCGGTCATCTTGCGGACATTGCCGATGCGCTTCGTCAGCAGCAGCCAGACGAGATTCGGTGTCGCCTCGATCAGCGCGAACAGGTCGCGCCGCCACAGTTCGTCCACCTCGTTGTCGAACACGTCGGCGAGCGAGGCGCAGAACACAAAGGGGCGGTCGCCAGTGTTGGCCGCGTGTTTGTTCCATTTGCGAGGGTTGCGCCACGTTGATGCGGCGGTTCGCGATCGATCTTCGCCCGCGCCCCACGAGACGCGGCCATAGCGGTGATCCATCAACACCTCGGCATAGCAGTTATCGCAAGCTGTGCTGACGGGAGTACACCCAATCCACGGGTTGAACGTGTGATCGGTCCACTCGATCTTGCTGTTCTCAGCCACGATCCCCCTCCCCCTCAATCTCACCACGCCCGGTCACAGGCACCAGTTCAAGCAAGCTGACGCGAGGCCAGTAGACCCCCTTCGAGCCATACTCCGCGCCAGCACTGTTCAACTTGCGCCCGCGAACGATGTAGGTTTCGTGGTCACGTGACATCCCGCCGCCGCCGGCATTGGGGAATCCGACATCACCGGGCAAACTCCCGGCGGGCACAATCGCCTCGATCACACCGCGCTTGCAGGTGTTCGAACTGGTCCAGCGAACCTTGTCTCCGATCTTCATGCTCATTCGCCGTCCTCCAATTCACCACGCCGCCGCGTAATAGCCTCACTCAAAGCCTGCTCATCACGCGCGCCGATCTCGTCGCAGAGCCCACGGATGGTGTTGTCGATGTCGCTGAGGCCCGCGAGGTCGGTTGCCGCGGCGATCTGGTCGAGCAGGTCGGCGGGGGTGGTGGTGTTGGTTTCGCCGCGCTGGGTGTCGGAGGGGCCATCCTGACCATCTGCCGGGCCGAAATATTCTCGCCGGGTATCGATGGCCGCCTGGCATTCCTTGAACAACTCGGGCCGGTTGGCCTCCAGACCACCCATGTTCTTGGCGCCGCGCATGATCAGCGATTCCAGCGCGCCCAAGGTCGGCACCTTTCTGACGTTGGCCGTGAACGTGGCTACCCAATTGGCTGCGGCATCCTCCTGCTGCTCGGCCTTGAGCGGCAGAATCTTGATCCCCGCCTTCTTGCCCTTCGTCTTCATGACGACGACGACAGTTTCCTTGTCGATGCCACTCATGTGGCTGATGCGGATGCCGCCGGTTTCCAGCCCGCCGAACGTCACCTTGTCGTCGCGGTAGAGGGTCATCGACTTGCCGACGTACTCGTTGGCGTACCGGCCCCAGACACCCATCAGGACGCGGCGGATCGTCTTGCACGGCTTGAACGGCTTGCCGTTGTCGCCCTGGTAGAAGATCGACACCGGCTGATCGCCATCGCTGCCGGCGACACGCGTGATGGTGATGGTGCGCGGCGCGCCGATCAGGTCGTCCGCGTTGAGCTGGTCCGACTTCGCTTCGACGAAGCGGGACATATCGATCATGTCGTTCATGCGCGTGCTCCATTGTCCCGGCGCTCAATCTCGCGCCGTGCATTCCACTTGAGGTCTTCGGCCATGTCGGGCTGGCGCAGCATCCATCCGAGGAACCCGGCCTCGACCTCGCTCCACGGCTTGTCCCGGAACTTGCCGATCGGGCAGCGCGGCAGGAGGCGCGGTTCCTTGGTCCACGCGACCATCTGCTTGCCGGTCACGCCGGTATCGAACAGGGCCTTGAGGATGTGGGCCGTCACGTAGGCATCCGGTCCGGCGCGGTGCGCAGGCTGGGTCAGCGCATGGTCGGGCGCGATCTTGCCGGCATCCTCCAGCCAGTACCGCAGCGCGCCGTTGTTGTGCGCCGGGGCCTCGGGCCAGACCCGCAGCGCCACCTTGTACGTGCAGATCACCGGCACCGGGCTTTCGAAGAATTGGGTTTCGAACTCGGCGTTGTGGGCAGCGATAGCGTCTGCCGCATTGGTCCGGTTGAACATCAGCGCGGGATCGAACGGCGCCCACTCCTGGCATTCGGCGAGGCTGATGTGGTGGACGGCGCGCACCTGCGGCGGCATTTCCTTGACCTTGCAGAGCCACGACGCGGGCGCCTCGATCAGGCCCGTATCAAGGTGCAGATCGCAGGTTGCGGCCTCGCACACCTCGGCTTCGGGCAGATCGACACCACTGGTTTCAAAATCGATGACACGAATGATGGTCACAGGATGATCTCCAGTGCTTCCCGGCGCTCGGTGTCGATGACCTTGGGCATGGCTACGAGGGTCGCGCGGTACTCGCGCTCCTTCTCGGCAAGGCGCGCTTCGAACGCGGTGCAGGCGGCAAGGATCGCGCCCTGGATGAGCGGATCGGCCTCGACCCGCTTGACGAACATCGGCAGCCCGCCCGAGTACGAGATGAAGTCGATCCACTTGCGCTCGCTGACCAGCAGACCGGTTTGCAGTTGGAGCATGTACTCTTCCGGCACCGTGTCCTCGGCGATGGTCTGGACCTGATACTTGCCGGCGCGCGACTTCACCTCGATCAGGCCGTCATCACCGACCAGACCGTCCGGGGAATAGCCGATGGTGAAGCCCCAGCGGTCGTTCGTGATAAAACCCGTTTCGACGACGGGCGCGAAGTTCTCTTCGTAGGCGGCACGCGCGTAGATCTCATCTTCCTGCCCGCGCAGCATCGCGTCGGACACGTACTGCGGCTCGACAAACCCGGAGATACGCTGGAACAGCAGTTCGTAAACGTGGGCGCGGGTCTTTTCGTTGTCGGCGGTCTTGAGCGACTTGACCGTCAGCAGGTGCTTCATTTCGGAAGCGGTGATCAGGCCGCAGCGGGCAGCAAGCCATTCGTCCGAACCCTGGATCAGGTCGTTGTGGGTGATGGGGCCGCCGACGCGGGCCGCTTCAATCTTGGTCTGAGCGTTCAACGGACATCTCCGGTATCCCCGGCGGCAGCTTCGATGCGCGCGGGGGTGTGGGCCTCAGCCTGGGGGGACTGCGAAGCGGCGGGAGAAGAAAACTGAGCCCAAGCAGCGACACCGATGAGCAGCGCGGTGAAGATGATCGCGGCGATTGCGCCGTGGAGGGCGGCGGTCATGGTACGATGACCTCTCCAGCGTGGAGGATCGTCATGTCGCGCTTGCGCAACGCGGCTTTGAATGCCGAGACGAATTCAGGAGCCGCCGCGCCATACGCTTCACGCAGGCATTCCTGCACCGGATCGACGCCATGCGGATGAGCGTCACGGATATGGTCGGCCAGCCCTGTAATCTTGACGCGTCGCGAGCACTGCGGACAGTTCGTCTTGCCCGGGTTCAGCTTGCCACCAGTCGGATTCGGCAGCGCATGGTGAGCGCCACGATCCCGTGCGCACTGGTTGGAGCAATAGCGCGGCATTCCGTCGCCGCCGTCCATGTCGATGAAGGAACCGCAGCACTCGCAAAGGGTGCCGTCGAGCATCATTTCGGCGTACTCGCCCATCAGTTAGCTCCACGAACAAAGAGGAAAAGGACGCCCGCGACGATCCACGGGGTGACTGCCACCGCGACCAGCGCGTTGTACGTCGGCTGCCAAACCGCATCGTCTTCAAGCAGCGGCTTGATCTTGCCGTGCCAGTGGCGGCGCATGGCGGTGGGGGTGTGGTCGATCATGACGGCTTCCCGACGATCAGGCGCCATGTCAGTGCCATGAGGGTGACCGATGTTACTGCGAAGAAAATGCGGATTGCGAGCCAAGGCCAAAACGCGACGCTGGCGTAGCTTTCCATCTGCTCGTCAGCGCGCAGGCCGATAAGCAGCATCAGGACAAGCGCGAGGGCCTGAGAGAACTTCATCACCCCTGCCCTCCATTGCTCGGAGGGGCTTCGGGCTTCTCCATGAAGTGCGTCGGGACCACCTCGATCTGGCGATACTCATTCTGGCACTCGTCAATGCGTGTGCCCGGCTTGTGGAACAGCCCTGCTACGAACCAACGGCCATTCCAGCGGAAACCATCGCCTGTGCATCGATCCCATTCAGGACCCCATGCGAGGCGGCAGAAGAAGTATTTGCCTTTCACCTCAGGCGCGCTCGCAATGTCCTGCCAGCCTGCCGCCTGAGCGGGGGCGGGTCGGGAAAGGTCAGCCAGAAGGAAAGCGATGACATTCTCGGCGTCGTCATGTTTCCAATCGGACGCATCCCGTACGCTCGCTGCGCCAAGCAGAAGTCGCTTCACCCTATCGTCATGAGGCTCAGGATTGGCCTGTAACCATTGGATGAGGAGCTCCACCCCACTGTTCTCCGCCGCGCTCATGCCTGGGTGCCTTTCGCGCGGGCGATGGCGGTCCGGGCAGCATTGATCTTGCCGCTGACGAACTCCCATTCCGGGTTGCCGCTGGCGTTGCTTTCGGCGGTGGCGAGGATTCCGCTCAAGCCTTCGAGGGCGGTCAACATCTCAGGCGCACCAGAGAAAAGGGCCGCGTTTGCCTTGACCTGAGCGCGCGAGATATCGCCAGTGCTGGACGGGAACGGCAAGCTGGCAACAACGCGCCAGTCCCAAGCATCTTTACCAGCCTCGACGATCCACAGCTCGCCATCCAAGGGCTCTTCGACCGCGAACGGGCCGGGGGTGTGGGTAACGCCCATGCTCAAAACCCCTCCATCAGCGCATCACGGCGGGCCTCGGCGCGCCACTCGGCGGCGCAAGCCATCTCGGCCGCGTAATCTTCCAGGCAGTCTTCGAAAAACGTCTCGTCAAAGTCGCCCGCCGCGTACCCAGCAGGCAGCGTGACGGTCGGATCGACGGGAACGATGGACACGATCTCCACCGAAGCAGGTTCGGGCGGGTCGATCATGGTCCCGGCATGGCCGCGATGCGCGGTGTACGTGACGCGAACCTCTGCCTCGACTTCGTTGCCGACGCTGTCATGCCACATGGCTGCGGCCTTGAGGGTGTAGCGCTGGCTCATGACGCACGTCCTTTCGCGAGGTCCATGTCGGCCTCCTCGATCGCCGCGAGCAGCGAGTTGTTGGTGGTGGGCTGTCCCAGATCCGCCAGAACTTCGGCGATCAGGTCGTAGGCGATGCCGATACGGCCATCGATCCAGCCATTGTTGCCCTCGTAGGCCGGGCGCAGGTGTTGGACTGCGATCATGCTGCGAGCCTTTCGACAAAGCAGAGGTTGCGCTGAGCGATCAGCACGGCGCCCTTTGCGATCACCATGTTCAGGTATTCGTCGCGCGCCGGATAATCGGCAGGCAGACGCAGCGCTTCGATGAGGTTTTCGAGGTTGCCAGCGATCTGGGCCTCAATCTGCTCACGGCCGGTCAGGACATTCCTCACGCCGCAGCCCTCCCCGCAAAAGCCGTCCGCACAACCTCGATCCGCTCGAACAGAAGGCCCGGAGTGGTGTTGGTGTGAGCGGCAATCAGCGCGTCGATACGGTTCCGGTGGGTCGGGCTCTCGTTCGTCGGCGCGCCCGTGGTCAGGCTGCGGAAGATCGCCTTGTAGCCGTAGCTTTCGCCGGGCTTGAGCCAGCCCCGGTCGAGAGCGCGCGCTTCGTAAGCCGCGTCCTCACCGACGATGGAGGCAATGGCGATGTCGGACAGGCCGAGGGGGGCAATGCCAGCAACGTCAGCAGCCTTCGCCGCCAGCGCCTGCTCGGTTTCCTGCGCGAGGAAGGAGGGGGCGAACATGTTCATGCTGCGGTCGCCTTGGTGAGGGCGGCGTCGATCTTGGCCCTCAGTGCAATGAGCGCCTTTTGGTCGTCGGACGGCGTGCCATCGCTGTCATCAGACATGACCGCCATGTCGGCGAGCCCCTTGGCCTCGGCCAGCGCTTCGTAAAGCTCAGGCGCGGCGGCAGCCTTAAGCGCTGCCGAAGCGAGGTCGCGGGCCGCGAACTCGCCGACTACTTCATGCAGCGCGAAGATGGGATTACCAGCGCCAGCTGAGATATAGCCGAGGGGCCATTCTTCGCCGGCTACGTTGGTGCGGAAAGCGCCATGCGGCTCAAATAGCCAAGGACCTTCCGGAAATTTCGTGGTGACTGACACTGTGCCGATCTCCTAGGCCGGGGTGGCCTGTTGGAAACCTTAGTGTACCCTCACAAGGTACGTGTCAACAAAATAAATGTACCCTTACAAGGTACGTGTCACCACCTTTTACGAATCACCTAGGGTACGTTGGCAACTCATTGGCGTGTAGGAAACAACTCATGTCGGCGGACGCCGGGCAAGAAAAAGCCCCGCCGAAGCGAGGCTGATGTGGCAATTGTCAGGCCCTAGCCTACTTTTGACGCTGGTCCAAAAGTCGATCTAACTTCGCTTCGATCCTATCAAGCCGCCTATTTGCCTCATCCATTTTAGTTCCCTGCTCGCCTGCCTGGCGGTTGATCAGAGATATGTTCTCGATCAATCGGTCAGTGCGAACATTAGCCGAGCTTGCAAGAGTCAGGTTGAGAACAACGATAGTGACAAGAGCGGTCACGAGCGCGCCAGCTAGCCACAGAAAAGCCGTATGCAGAAAGTCCACGCGTGGCTTAAGGGCATCATCGGTCATGCCGCCTGATGTGCCACCGGGAGGGGGTGGATTCAAGGGGCCGCGACGGCCGTCAGAGTCAGCTTGCATCTTCGACCACGCCGCCCTGCGTGTTTCGTCAACCGTTGTCATTCGTCCACCCATCCGGACAGGCGGTTGAACCGTTCAGCGAAATTAGTCGCGCATTCCCGTATTTTTGCAATTTGAACATCTGTCGGTTTTTCCCCGCCCTGAATCGCAAGAAGGGCGTCCGCGATAGCAAAGAGGGCCACAGCACCATTGATGGCTAGTCCCCCAACGTCGCGCTTCTCCGCAGGCTGTGCGTATACTTCTTCGTTGATCGACATTTGTTCAGCCCCCTACGTCGCTGCGAGCCATAGAAAGCATCAATTATACCGCCGTGCATGCTTAGGCGTAATCGCCCGGATCGGCGTGGCCCAGACCAGTTCGCAGTCTTCCATGTCTGCCGCATTGTACGACCGGAGCGTGAACAGGCCATGCCCACTGCCCTTGAGCAGCTGCTTCAGATAGGTCTCGCCCGTGGTAAGCCGGCAAGCGCAGATCGCCCCGATATCCTGAGGCTCGACGCCATCGTGGTCGCGGCTGATATAGATGATATCGCCTGGGTCGAACTTCGGGAGCATGGATTCCCCATGAACCTCCAGGCCAATCAATTCGCCCGGGGTTTCCGGCGGGCGCGGCACCATCTCATCGAAGCCGAGATCGTCAAAAACAACCGTACCGCCAGCACCAATCCTACCAACAACAGGCACTTGCTCTCCTAGGATGTCCGATGGAGAACAATTGAGGATTTGGGTGAGACGATCAAGCCACCGATCGCTCATCGGGATCTCGCCGCGCTCCAGCTTCGTCACTGTCGAGCGCCCTGAGTTGAGCAACTCGCCTAGCTTCTGCTGAGAATAGCCGGCTTTTTTCCTGATGTGAGCGAGGCGATTTTCCATGCGTGGAAATTGTCCCGGCTCAAGGGACAAGTCGAGAACCGCCGTGGGGTACATTAAGGGTTGCAGAGTGTACCCTGACAAGGTACGTTCCGGTTCATCATGACAGACACCCCGCTTCGCAAGTTCCTCTCCGAACGGCAACTGACCGCAGAGGATTTCGCCTCCGACAAGGGAATGAGTGCTTGGAGTGTGCGTCATTGGGCGCGCGGCGACAAGGTTCCGTCCCTTCAATCTCAGATCGACATCGAGCAGGCAACTGGCGGTGCAGTGAAGCCAGCTGACTGGCTTGGCTGGACACTGGCGTTGAACTCCGCCCGCCAGACCGGCGCCGCAGCATGAGCGCACCCCGCCGCCTCACCGCCCACGCCATTCTCCTGCTCAACATGGCGCTGTGCCTTCGCGCTGGCCTTGTGCTGGCTGGGAGGGGGTAGGTTATGCGTATTGAGCATATCGGGCGTGCAACGCTGTATCTGGGGGATTGCCGGGGGCACGACGCACTTGAGGTGATGTTTAACGCCCAGCCTGTCGCCGTTCTGAGCGATCCGCCATTCGGTATCAACTACAAGAGCGGCTATGCCACAGACGAGTTGTGGGCCGGTGGTCGAGCAATCGCCAGCGACGAGAATTGCGACGTGCGCGATGCGATCGCCAATGTGTTTTGTCACCTGCCCTGCTTGATGTTCGGGTCCCGCAAGGCTTCGCTGCCGCCGCATCATCGCATGACGCTGATCTGGGACAAAGGCCCGGCGCTCGGCATGGGCGACCTGCGCCTGCCGTGGAAGCCGACCACCGAAGAGATTTACGCGATGGGCGATGCTGGCGGCTTTGTCGGCACCCGCGATAAAGGTGCGGTCGTCTATCACCCTCCGGTTCAATCGATGGCGAAGAACGGTCGACAGCACCCGAACGAGAAGCCTGTAGGGCTGTTGCGCATCCTGCTGCAGAGCCTGCCCGCAGGTGTCATCTGCGACCCATTCATGGGTTCCGGGAGCACTGGCGTTGCCTGCATGCAGGAAGGGCGCGCGTTCGTCGGCGCCGAGATCGACCCCGCCTACTTCGACATCGCCTGCCGCCGCATCGAGGATGCCCAGCGCCAAGGCGACATGTTCTTGCAGGGAGCCGCCTAAATGTTCGCCACCCGCGCAGACCTCGCCCGCGTCACCGCTGCACTGGACGCGGACCCTTTCGCCGATCCCGTGCGCGTCCTCGGCATCCCCCTCCCCCGCAAGGAAGCCCGCCGCATCGAGCGCGAGCTGACCGCAAAGTTTCCCTCGGGTCGCACCGAGCAGGCCGGGAGCGTCCAACCACGCCCCGGCCACCCCATCCTTACGCCCGGCGCTCAGCCGGTCGTGCCCGAGCCGCAGCTCTCTCCCCCTGGCGGCGGCTCGGGCCTTTCCTTTGATCGCGGTCCTCATGCCGCTCTTCATACTTCGCAGGTGCAATATGATCATCAGTGACGCAAACGAGATCGTTCGTGCTCGCCAGGCAGCCATTC
Organism: Novosphingobium sp. 18050; assembly: GCF_902706195.1. GTDB lineage: Bacteria > Pseudomonadota > Alphaproteobacteria > Sphingomonadales > Sphingomonadaceae > Novosphingobium. The sequence goes on from NZ_CACSJO010000001.1 coordinate 128,735, forward strand.
GCCGGGAGCTGGATCGCCGCGGTATCGCTCTGAAGGCTGTCGGGTTCGACTCTGGCATTCCGTACCCCACGCTGCTGACGTACTTCCCGCAGGAGGGCGCCGCGCGTCCGGTCATGCTGCCGGCTGCGGCAATCTATGCGCTGACCGAAGGCAAGGCGATCCCCGACGATCTGCTTTCCATGCTGCTGCCGGTTGGCTGCGTCATCGTGCGCGTGCCCGAAGGCGTGGACCTCGACGACACCGAGGCGCAGTTCCACGAGTGGCTGGCGATGAAAGGTCGCGCCCATCATCCTGGCAGCGAGGCAGGGCGCGAGATCGGGCCCGGTGAGGAAGCGGCTCTGCGGGCGCGGCTGACTGCTGTGAAGGCGGCTGCGTGATGCTCGAAGCCCACCGCTCCCCCACATCGATGGCCCGCGTCCTTGTCCAGTACATCGACGACCCCGAGCGCGTTCGCCGCGCCGTCCTCGGCGAGTTCAACTGGGCGCCGACCATCCAAACGATCCGCCTCATGCGCGCCGACTACCTGCGGCCCGGTCCTGCGCCGATCTGCTGGAAACTCCAGAGCAATGCCTACGCCGAGAGCATGGAGCGGGCGAACCGCGATTTCATGCGCGCTGTAGCCGCGACCTATCCCAACCTCATTCGAAAGGCAGCCTGATATGGCCGGCTCAGTCAACAAGTGTATCATCGTGGGCAATCTCGGTGCCGATCCCGAGGTCAAGTCGTTCCAGAACGGCGGGCGCATCTGCAACCTGCGCATCGCCACATCGGAAAGCTGGAAAGACAAGGCGACTGGCGAGCGCAAGGAAAAAACCGAATGGCACTCGGTCGTCATCAATAGCGACGGCTTGGTAGGGATCGCCGAGCGGTTCCTCAAGAAGGGCTCCAAGGTCTACATCGAAGGCCAGCTGCGCACCCGCAAGTGGCAGGACCAGAGCGGTAACGACCGCTACAGCACCGAGATAAGCGTCGGCGGTATGAACGGCGTGCTCACTATGCTCGACGGCGCGAAGTCGGAGGGCGGCGCACGGCCCGGTGGCGATAGCAGTTCTTCGGCCCGCTCCGCTTCACCATCGGCTTCAACCGCAACATCAGGCGGATTTGGCGACGACCTCGACGACGAGATCCCGTTTTGACCTCGGGGTTCAACATGGGGATGCAGCAGCATAAAAAGGCGCCGCGAACCAAGGAGGACCGCAAGTCCGCCCTGTTCCAACTGCTTGTTTTGCGCCGTTCTGTCGATGATCTCGACGCTGCCGAGCTATCGCGGATTCACGGTGTTCCTGTGCAAATCGTGGCTCCGATGTTGGAGGCCGAGCAGCAGCGCCGGATGATGCGGTCATGAACGCTTTCGCGCATCTCGAAACGCCGCTCGACGAGGCCCCGCTGTTCCCCGTGGAAGCGCCGGATGGCCGCAAGGATCTCGCTGAGATCGACCGCCAGGTGATGTTCCGCAAGTACCTGTCGAACCTCGCGCCGGCGGTGATGTCGTATGCCAACCCGAATGCGGCGAAGCGCGGGTTCAAGGCCCAGCATCAGGCACGCAAGGAAGGCCTTACTGCTGGCGTGTTCGACATGACCTGTGCGTGGGGCATCGACGCCAGCACGTTGCCCGACTGCGATGTGTCGGTCTGCTGGATCGAGTTCAAGGGCTACGACAGCAACGGTCGCCCCGGCAAACTCTCACAGGCGCAAATCGATTGGGGCAACGCGATGGTCCGCAAGGGCCACAAGGTCGCGTGCTTCTTTTCGGGCAAGTCCGCCTTCGACTGGATGGCCAGTCTGGGCGCACCAATCAGGGGGCATGTCACGGCGTGACTGTCGATCCCACTCGCACGCGCGGCGCATCTTCACCGAGTTTCGATCCGGTCAAGCTGCTCGATCGCGCTGCGGAGCTTGGGATCACATCCGTCACCGACAAGACCGACATGAAAGAGCGCATCATGATCGCATATGAACATGGCCTCCTGGCGCCTTTCGAGACGCGGGTGCTGGTCATGGCCCTGGGGCTAGAGGCCGCATGAGCACGTCGCCCCTCGCCGCGGTAGGCCCGCAGTGGAACCGCCGCCCAGTCATGGTCTTCGCTGGGCAAGCGGATACGCACATCAACACGGGTGAAGACTACGGCACTGTGACGCTGGCCGAGGTCTTCCACATGAAGCCGGCCGACAAGGCCAAGGACAAGTGCCTGGGCTTCCTGCCATCATCCTACCACGACTTCGATGGGCGCTCCCATGCGGTGCAGCGCGCCAAGGGTGAGTTCGTGGCCCTTTGCGGCGATGTGGATAAGGGCGAACATCCGCTCGAGCACATCGAAACGCTGGTGCGCGGCTTTGCGCGGGACGCGGCGTGGCTGATCTATTCGACGGCCAACTCGCGCCCCGGAAACAAGCGGTGGCGCGTCGTTCTGCCGCTCGAGCAGGTTGTCGGATTCGATGACTGGCACGACGCACAGAACGCCTTCTTCAACTTCATGGAGGTCAGCGGCGTGCCGATGGACCGGGCGATGGATCGCGCCGGCCAGCCCGTATTCCTCCCCAACGTCCCGGCAGAACATAACTCGGGCGAACCGCTCCGGGATGGCAGCGGCGATCCCCTTTACTACGAGCGCAAGCACAGCGGCACGAACGCGCCCGGCCTGTCTCTCGATCGCGGCGCGGTCGGCGCTGGCGTAGCGGCGATCAGGCACAAGCGCGCCGAGGACGACAAGGCGCGCGAGATGATGCGCCGCGATGCCGAGGCCCGCAAGGCACAGCGCCCGCGTGCCGACAATGACGGTATTTCGGTGATGGAGGAGTTCAACCGCTCCAATTCCATCGCCAACTTGCTCGAGGTCTACGGCTACAAGCAGAGCCCGCGCCACGGCGAGGACTGGCGCTCTCCGCACCAGGAAGGTGACAGCTACGCAACCCGGATCATGGGTGACGCGTGGGTCAGCCTGTCGATGTCGGATGCTGCCGCTGGTGTCGGTGCGCGCTGCAAGTCCGGTTGCTTCGGCGATGCCTACGACCTGTTCGTGCACTTCGACCACAAGGGCGACCACAAGGCCGCGCACCGCCAGCTGCACGCCGAGCGCAAAGCCGCTGGCCCGCAGCCGGAGCGCTACAGCTACGCGGCCGATCTTGAGCCCGAGTATGACCCTGAGACGGGCGAGCCGGTCTATGACATGCCGGATTATTATTCCGAGGGTTCTGAGCCTGCGGCCGAGGCCGCAGCGCCCCCGGAAGGAGATGCCTCGGACACATTCCAGCTTCTCAACCTGACCGAGCTGGAAGCGCTGCCGCCGCCCAAGTGGCTGGTGCACGAAGTCATCAGCGAAGACGGCCTGACCACCATCTACGGCGACCCCGGCACAGGTAAGAGCTTCATCGCGCTTGATATGGGTCTTCGGATCGCGCTCGGCCACGACTGGCACGGCGCGCCCACAAAGCGAGTCGGCGTCCTCTATATCGCTGGCGAAGGCGCGCGGGGTATCGGCAAGCGTGTAGCTGGCTGGCGCATGAAGCACGGCGCCGATTGGGACGATGCGCCGTTCATGCTGCTGCCTGTTGCAGTGCAGTTCATGGAGCCCAGCGAGCGGGCCAAGCTCATTCGCACCATCGACGAAGCAAAGCGCCGCGCCGGGTTCGACATCGGCCTGGTCGTCATAGACACGATCTCCCGCGCGATCGCCGGGCAGGACGAGAACGGGCAGGACACCATGTCCGCGTTCGTCAAGGCGTGCGACGAGGTGCGGGCGCACTGCGGCGGGGCCGTACTGGGCGTCCACCACAGCGGCAAGGACAAGGATCGGGGCATGCGCGGCTCTACCGTGCTGCTGGGCGCCTGTGACGCCACCATGCGCCTTACCAAGGACGGTGAGCGCATCACCCTGAAGTGCGAGAAGCAGAAGGACGCGGAGGAATTCCAGCCCGTCTATCTGCGCCTCGAGCAATACAAGTGGAACAGTGAAGACGGCGATGAGGTCAGCACTCTGATCCCGCTGCAGGCCGCTGCGCCGGAAGCGGATCACCTTTCGTATGAAGCGATCGACCAGGCTTTTGGTCTGCTTACGGGCGCGTGGTCGGAGGGCAAAGCGCTCTCCAACAAGACCCAGACGCGCAGCGACGGACGCTATGCCCCATCCATCTTCACGAAGCGCCTCGGCGGCTCTGAGAAGGCGTGGAAGGAGCATATCGAGGCGTGGCTCGAGAGCGGGCACCTCACTCTGGAAGAGTACGATCGCCGCAACAAGAAGTTCGGATTGAGGGTCATCAGCACAATCCGGTGGGGGAACTGATCATGGTTTTTGTGTGCAATAGTGCACTTGCGGAGGTTCTGCGGAGGTTCCGTTTTCGGACTTCCGCAACCTCCGCAAATATTCAAAAAACGGCGGAAATCCGCCATCCCGGAAGTCTGCGGAGGTTGCGGAAGTTGACCCCTGTAACCCGCAGAAAACCGTGGGCGGAAGTTGCGGAGGTTAGCCCCCCCCTAAAGGGGGAAAATCCATCAGGGATTTTCTCCCCCTTAGGTTGGCAGCGAGAAAAGGCATGACCGACCTCTTCACCAACACACCCCTCCCCCGCGCCAAAGCCGGCGAAGGCAGCGGCAAGCTCATCGGGCACATGGTCAACGGGATGAGCCGCGCTGAGATGGCGCAGAATTATGCTGCTGGGGCGTATCCTGATGTGCATCCGGCTTATCTCGCTGAGGCGGGGATTGGATCAACGGGAGCCTCCGCATGAACGCGATCACCGTGATTGAGGCGGGGCCGAGCCTGACCCTCCCGCCAGACCTCGCCTGCACCGACTGGCTGGCCATCGGCGCCGACCTGATGCGCAAGGACCGGGAGACGAAGTGGCAGGCTGCTGACTGGTACGCCTATGGCCGCGCCCGCGCCAAGACGGACACCGTGTTCGCCGAGCAGATGGCGCTTGCCCTGCCGGACATGCTGGAGGACCCGCGCAAGCTCGACGCCATCGCACGCGTCGCCGAGGTGTTCCCTGCCGATGAACGCAGCCTCGGGCTATCGTTCGACCATTACGCGGTGCTTGCCAGCCTGCCGCACGGTGAAGCCCGCAAGCTGCTCGCCAAGGCAGCGGAGAAGAAGACCGGCGCCCGCGAGATCAAGTACGAGGCCATGCACGCTCAAATGTCCCTCGCCCCCCGCCAGCCCGCCGACGAGGACAGCCAGTGCACCAGCCTTATCCACCTCTACAACCGCATGCCCCGTACCGTCCGTGTCGAGTTCGCCCAGATGGTGGCAGAGGCCGAGGGCGAGGAGATCGAACCTTGATCATCACTGGCCGGTTCCCCCCGCTGCCCGAGGGATTTCGCAAGCGTTTCATCGAACAGGGGTGGCGTGGGGTAGAGCGCGTTTACGGCGCGCGGCGGGAAGTGATCCAGAGGTGGATCGCGGAGGCTGGCGGCCCGGTGCAGCTGACTGACGCCCGCAAGGCATGGTTGGCGGAGGCGAAGGCCCAACGCGTGGTGCAGGCTCGGAGGAAGGGGCGGTGAGGCCATACCCACCCCACGACCTCGCAACGTTCTACGAGATCGAGATGATGGACCGGTTCGAGCCCGCCCCGGATGTCCTCGCCTGGATCCGCGCCACGTTCCTCGACGAGGCCAGCCCGCTCTACAACCCCGAGCATGCCCACCTGCGGGATGCCGACCTCGGGGTCCTATGGACCAACTGCGACAACAGCCGGCAGATGCGCGCCGTCATCGGCCAGGCCGAACTCATGCCGCCGATGGCAATGGGCAAGTGGCAGCGTGCCCGCGCGGTCCAGCAGATCACCGACTGGTTCGACGGCGTGCCCGACTTCCTGCTGACGTTCAGCGCGCCGGCAGCGGCCGGGATGGATGATCCTTCGTTCTGCGCTCTGGTGGAGCACGAGCTGTACCACTGCGCCCAGAAGCTCGACCAGTACGGCATGCCCGCCTTCAACAAGGACACGGGCAAGCCGATCCTCATCATGCGCGGCCACGACGTGGAAGAGTTCGTCGGCGTGGTCGCCCGGTACGGGGCCGAAGCCGCTGGCGTGTCGGCAATGGTTGATGCTGCGAAGGCGGGGCCGACCATTGGGCGCGCGTCGATCGCCGGTGTCTGCGGCACCTGCTCATTGAAGGTTGCTTGAAATGGGTGCCCGCAACAAGGCAATGACGGACCAGGTGAAAGCCTATGTAATTCAGGCCCTAGCGTCGTTCGATACGCCCTCGCAGGTTGCTACCGCGCTCAAGGATGAATTCGGGATCGAACTGACCCCGCAGGCCATCCAGACATATGACCCGACCAAGCACGCCGGGCGCAATCTGTCCGAGAAGTGGCGTGTGATGTTCGATGCTGCCCGCAAAGCGTTCACCGAGGATTCGTCTCACATTCCGATCGCGCACCGATCCACCCGGCTACGGGCGTTGCATCGCATGGCGCAGGCCGCCGAGCGCAAGGGCAACTTCCCGCTGGCGGCACAGCTGCACAAGCAGGCCGCCGAAGAGATGGGCAACGCCTACACCAACCGGCGCGAACTGACCGGCAAGGACGGGAAGGATTTGCCCGCCGCAGCGCCGGCCGTGGCGATCTTCGCGCTGCCGGATAATGGGAGGGATGGGTGACCCGACGACCCCGCGAAATAGACCTGCAGCACACGTCGTCAGATGATCGTTTTTCAGCAGCCATGCTGAGGTGTCGCAACGCGTCGGGCGACTGTTCGATGGCTGGGGAGTGCATATACGGAGATTGTTTCGCATCGAGCGGCGAAGCGACGGCTGCGCGCATGATCGAACGCCTGCTGCCGAGCGACAGCGCCGAGGGCGAACACGTCGCATACCTGCGAAAGGCTGCTCACCTGCTACGGAACGGCCTCATCCAACTGTGAACGCCCACACCACGATTACCCCTGGCATAGGACACAACGGCGGCCCGGCGATCACCGCCGAGACGATCAAGCCCCAGCCCGGCCCGCAGACCGCGTTTCTGTCATCGCCTGCCGACATTGCCATCTACGGCGGCGGTGCAGGCGGCGGGAAGACGTGGGGCCTGCTCATGGAGCCCCTGCGCCACGTCAGCAACGGCGGCTTCGGCGCGGTGTTCTTCCGTCGCTCCACCGTGCAAATCCGCAACGAGGGTGGCCTGTGGGATGAAAGCGCGGTCCTGTACCCGCAGATCGGCGCCGACCCTAAAGAACACACGCTGTCATGGTCGTTCCCGTCCGGCGCATCGGTCAGCTTCGCCCACCTGGAGCACGATAAGACCCGCTTCAACTGGCAGGGCTCGCAGATCCCGCTCATCTGCTTCGACGAGCTGACGCACTTCACGCCTACCCAGTTCTGGTACATGGTCAGCCGCAACCGCTCGATGTGCGGCGTGCGGCCCTACATCCGCGCGACCTGCAACCCTGATGCGGACAGCTGGGTCGCTGGGCTCATCGCATGGTGGATCAACCAGGACACCGGCCTGCCCATCCCCGAGCGCGCCGGCAAGCTGAGGTGGTTCGTTCGCGTCGGCGAGGACCTGCGCTGGGCTGACACCCCCGCCGAGCTTGAGCAGTACACCATGCTCAACGAGGCGGGCGAAAGCGTGCCGATCCCGGCGAAGTCGCTGACGTTCATCCCGGCCAAGTTGACCGACAACAAGGCGCTGATGGCGGCCGACCCCGGCTACATGGCGTCGCTGCTCGCCCTGCCCCTGGTCGAGCGTGAGCGCCTGTTGGGCGGCAACTGGAAGATCAGGCCGGCCGCTGGCTTGTACTTCCAGCGCGCCTGGTGCCGGGTGGTCGATGCAGTACCGGCGGGCACGGTGTGGGGGCGCGGCTACGATCTTGCGGCCACCCCGCCCACGCCGGACAACCCCGACCCGGACGCAACCGCCTCGACGAAGATCGGACGTTCCCCCGACGGCCGCTACATCGTGGTCGATTGCCGGAAGACGCAGACTACCCCGGCCGGTGTGGAACGGTTCATCCTGAACACCGCCTCCGAGGACGGGCATCACGTCGAGATATCACTACCTCAGGACCCCGGACAGGCGGGCAAGAGCCAAGTCGCCCAGCTGATCAAGATGCTGAGCGGTTACAATGTGCGGTCATCCACTGAGACGGGCGACAAGGTGACGCGCTTCGGCCCGTTCTCGGCTCAGGCAGAGGCCGGAAACGTCGATGTGTTGCGCGGTCCGTGGAATGACGGGTGGTTCACTGCGCTTGAGGGCTTCCCGGTGGCGAAGCATGATGACGAGGCGGATGCCACCTCGCGAGCGTTCGAAATTGTCTCGTTGCGCCAAGCTTCGGCTTTTGACGTGCTGTAAACATACTACTACATTATAGTACTGGCTTTCCGATCGATACTATGCGCTCATATTAATATCCCTCTCGGAGTGGCGATATGAGAAAAGTGTTCATCGCTTGTCTGTTGGCACAGCTTTCCATATTTCAGAATATAGCGTCAGCCCAGCAAAATCCAAATATTCTGTCGGTAGGCAGTCCGGGAATTTTGCCTGGACGACTAGCAATCACGAAATCAGGTGACCCCACCTATTGTACTGATTCTGATGATATCCTTCTCGCCCACCCCGATGGTGGCGTGATGTTGTTGGGTAGGATTTGCACCCTATTACACGAAAACCCCGACCGATCTGTCGCATCCACAAGTGCGAGCCTGATTAAGGATCGTAATCACCATGTTTCTTTCAGTATAGACATAGACCTTTTTAATAGAGTGCAGCCGGCTGCTAAAATCGGAAGCGTGGACTTGGGTGGCGTACAAACGCATTGCCCAGCTACTCCAAGCCCACTTCACTGGATACAAGTTGATGTCCATCACAGTCCTGCGAGCGGACCATTGATCGCGAATGCAGGGCAAACCGCAAATTTCCGCATCTTGTGGAGGAATCCTGACGACAGCCAGTGCTAATTGCGTCCGTAGCATTCGATGCCCCCGAGCCGTCATGTCGGCGCCATGTCCAACGTTCGCGTCCGCAATGTCCGCCCCAAGCCGGGCTTCGTGTTCGATGGCCATTCGGTCATGCCGGTGCCGACGCAAGACGGCCTCGCAAATGTCCTGACGGGGCGCGGCACGTCGGTGGATCGATCCACGCACAACTTCTGGCACGGCATGTCCATGCCCGCCCAGCAGATCGAGGCGGCCTATCGGTCATCATGGCTGGTCCGACAGATCGTGGACATTCCCGCCCAGGACGAAACCCGCGCCGGCAGGGACTGGGATGCCGACGATGAACTGATTGCGAAGATCGAGGCCGAGGAAAAGCGCATCGACCTGTGGGCGAAGGTCCGGCAGGCGCGCATCCTTGGCCGGCTTGGTGGCGGCGCCCTGTTCATCAACCTGGGCGATGATCCATCCCGGCCATTGCCGGCGACCATCAAGCCGGAGCAGATCGAGAACCTCGTCCCGCTCTACCGCTCGCAGCTGACGCTGGGCATAGCCGACGATGACGTGCTGAGCCCCTTCTTCGACGAGCCGGTGGATTTCCGCCTAAACACCGCCGCGCGGCCCCTCATCCACCGCACCCGCCTCATCTTCTTCAAGGGCCTCATGGTCCCTAGCATGCACTTCACGAACTGGGACGATAGGTTCTGGGGCGACAGCGTGGTGCAGGTCGTGAACGAGGCGGTGCAGAACGCCACCAGCGCGACATCCGGCTTCGCCAGCCTCATCGACGAGGCCAAGGTGGACGTGTTCAAGTTCGCCAAGCTGGCTGAGACGCTGGTGCAGCCGGGCGGCGATGCGAAGATTCGCAAGCGCATCGATCTGGCTACGCAGGAGAAGTCCATCCATCGGTCGATCAGCCTCGATGCTGACGACGCGTGGGAAACGCGCACGCTCAATTTCGCCGGCGCCAAGGACATGATCACCACGCTGATGGGCCTTGTGGCTGGTGCCGCCGACATTCCGGCGACGCGGCTGCTCGGGAAGTCGCCAGACGGCATGAACGCCACGGGTGAAGGCGACGAGCGCAACTACTTCCAAGCAGTGGCATCGCGGCAGGAAAGCGAACTGCGCCCTGCCCTCGACCAACTCGACGCCGTGGTCATGCCCAGTGCGGGCGTGCCGGACGATCTGTCGTGGAAGTTCTCGCCTCTCCAGCATCTGTCGGAGAAGGACGAGGCCGACATCGAGAACAAGGAGATGGATTCCGTATCCAAGATCGTTGGGGCGGGGCTGATCCCCGAAAGCGCGCTCTCCAAGGCCGTGCAAGGCCGAATGATCGAGAGCGGACGCTGGCCCGGCCTCAAGGAGGCGATCGAGGAAGCCGAAGCGGCGGGCGAGGAATTGCCTGACGATGACGGCGCTGACCTTGGCATAGTTCCTACCAACGGCGGAAAGGAGGCTGATCCTATATCTCCCACGACGCGGGCTCCGAGCGCGAGCCCCGAGCCCGCCCGTGCGGCTGAGTAATGCCCTACGACCTCGCCACCATGGCCCGCGCGAAAGGCATCCGGCGCGACATCACCGTTCGCCCTGTCGAGCCGGCGCGCGGCCCTGAGCAGGATCTGGCGAGCCTCTACCTCGCCGTCCTGAAAGCGTGGGCCCCTGACGCTATTCTGCGGGGCTACACCGGCGGACTGACAACCGACGCACCCGCCGACCAGACCAGCGCCATCGAGGAGGCTGGCAACGTCGTTACCCGCCTGATCGCCGAGTTCACATCCGGTTTGCGTGGCTGGATCGTCCGTGCTGAGCAGGTCCATCGTTCGCGCTGGGCCGCCGCGGTAAAGTCGTCCACCGACATTGACTTGTCCATGGTGTTGAGCGGCTACGAGGTCCAGGAGACGCTCGACGTGTTCCTCGACCGCAATGTCGCCTTGGTTCGGAACGTGAGCGACCAAGCGCGCGGGCGGATCGCGGACGCGGTGTTCAAGGGCTACCAAGAGCGGCAACCTGCGCATGAAGTGGCGAAGGAAATCCGCGAGGCGACCGGTCTTGCCCGTGATCGATCGGTGCGGATCGCCTCGGATCAGAATTCGAAGCTCTCGGCCGCGCTAGACCGCGAGCGCCAGGCGGAGGCAGGCATCGATCTGTTCCGCTGGCGGCACAGTGGCAAGCTGCACCCACGCCAGCCTCACCTCCACCGCAATGGCAATATCTATGATCGCGCATCGGGCAAGCAGGTCAACGCCGATGGGTCGAAAATGGCCGGCGAGACAGTGGCGCGTGGGGACTTCCCCGGAGAGCAGCCTTATTGCGGCTGTAGGGCCCAGGCTTATTTGCCGCTGATGGGTGAACTTGGGATTTAGCTACCGTCCGTAGAGCTGCCCACGCATCGCACGCACAACGCCGGGATGGTGCAGCTAACTGACACTCTCGCCGCAACCGCAATCGCCCGCATCTGTGCGGATGGAAGCCTCGTCGCCGATGTGCGCGGTGCTCGCGTCGGCATCCAGACCTACAGTCCTTCCGAAGCCGGCGCCCCCGACACGTTCAAGGGCAGTGTCGTGCGGGTGTATCGCCCAGCTGACGAGGTGTTTAGCCGCGACAGCCTAGCGTCGTTCGCAGCCGCACCCGTCACCATCAACCACCCCGCCGAAATGGTCGATGCCTCCAACTGGAAGCGCCATGGTGTGGGCGAGATCAACGGCGATATCGCCCGCGACGGCGAGTTCGTTCGCGTTCCGCTGATCGTGCGTGACGCTGCTGCGGTCGAGAAGGTCCGCACCAGCCACAAGCAACTCTCGATGGGCTACACCTGCACGCTCGACTGGACGCCCGGCACTTCTGCCGATGGCGAAGCCTACGACGCTGTGCAGCGCGATATCCGCATCAACCATATCGCCGCAGTGCCGGCCGCACGGGGCGGGCCGGAACTCAAAATCAGCGACGAACGCACGCCCCCGGAGAAGCCTACGATGAAGATCAAGATCGGCGACGCCGAAGTCGATGCGACCAACGGTGAGGCCGTTCGGATCGCAGTCGATGCGCTCAACACCAAGCTGGCGGATGCGCAGACCCGCGCGACCGCGGCGGAAACGAACCTCGCGACCACGGCCACCGCCGTAGCCACCAAGGATACCGAGATCGCCACCCTCACCCAGAAGCTGGCTGACGCTGCCATGACCCCGGCCAAGCTGCGTGATGCTGCGAAGGCCTACGCGGGCGTTTGCGGGAAGGCCAAGGCGCTGGGTGTCACGTTCGCCGAAGACGCCGACGGCGAGGCCATCATGAAGTCCGTCGTCGACGCCAAAATGGGTGACACTGCAAAGGGTTGGACCGGCGACCAGATCGCAGCCTCGTTCGCCGTGCTGACCAAGGACGCCAAGGTCGAGGCCTTCGATGCCTCAGCCTTCAAAGGCGGGCTGCAGAGCGTTGGTGACGCCGCAATCCAAGCCGAAGACGCCGCTTACACCCGCATGGTCGGTCGCCTGACCGGCAAGGCCGCATAAGGAGGATCGAACCATGCCCCCGCTTCAGACTGTCTTCACCGATCGCCCCGCGCCCTACGCCAAGGGTCGCCGCGTCAACATGGAAGAGTGGAACACCATCACCTGCCTCGCGCAGGTTGCCGGAATCGGCATCGGCGAGCCTGTCCAGGACGGCACCACCGGTGAACAGGCCGCCCCATTCACCACCGGCAAGTTCCGCGGCATCACCGAATGGACCCCGGACTGCACCGAGGCCGGGGTGTTCCCGATCAACGCCAACATGCCCGCCTGCGAAAGCGGTGTGATCGGCGGCGGCGCCTACCAGACCTGCACCAAGCGCACGCCGGTGTACTGGAACGCCGCCAATAAGGGCTACACCAGCACCGCTGGCAGCAACACCCTCATCCCGAACGCCGAGTTCGACGCCACGGTGTCGGCCGGCGGCATTGTCCCCATCCGCGTTCGTCGCATCCCGCCCGCCGCGTAATCGGAGTCCTATAGATGAACATCAATATGCAGGACGCGGCGCAGGTCTTCAGCTTCGCCACCCAGGCAAGCCGGATCGTCAACGCACGCGTCTACGAGATCGAATATCCCGAAATGGATATCGCCTCTCTCGTGACCGTCGACACCAGCCTGCCCGAATGGGTGAGCGGCGTTGATACGCTCATCGGCGACAAGGTGGGCAAAGCCGAATGGCAGTCGGGTTCCGCCAAGGACATCCCCCTCGCCGAAGTAAACCTGAACAAGGTCGGTATCGACTTCGACATGTACGCCATCGGCTACCAGTGGAACGTCGAGGAGCTGGGCAAGGCGCAGTTTCAGGGTTACCCGCTGACCGAGCGCAAGGCGGGCGCCGCTCGCTTCGGTTCTCAGGTGTTCATGTGGGACAACCTGCTGATCGGCTCTGCCGTGAAGGGCTGGACCGGTTTGGTCAACAGCAGCTACGTCACCCCAATTGCGCTGCCTGCCGATGGCACTGACGGCACGTCAGTATGGGTCACCGGTCCGGCAACCGCCCCGGTTGGCAACAAAACCGCTGTTCAGATCGTCCGGGACGTGAATATCCTGCTGCTGGGCGCGCCCGGCCCGGGCCGCGTCATCAAGAATACGCTGCTGCTGCCCGACGCCGCGCTCGATTACATGGTCGCCACTCCCTACGGCGTGACCAGCCCCAACCTGTCGATCATGCAGTACATCATGGCGAACAACGAGTACACGCGCCGCACCGGTCAGCAGCTCGTCATCCGTTCGCTCGATGAACTGAAGAACAAGGCTACGGTGGGTATCGCCGGCGGCGGGCGCGCAGTCGCCTATCGCAACGATCCCGACATGCTCAAGCTGTGGATGCCGATGCCCTATCGCTTCCTCCCGGTCTACCAGGATGGCCCGCTGAACTTCACGGTCCCCGGTATCGCCCGCACGGGTCCGCTCGATATCATGCGCCCGAACGCGATCAGCTACGGCGATGCGGTCACGCCCGTTCCGGCCTGATCGGTCGGAGCCTAAAATATCCGAGGCCCGCCTTTAACCGGGCGGGCCTTTTCGTTGGAGCGGCTGAATGCACGAAATCAAAAACCTGACGAACTCGCCCCAGGATCTGGAATCGTTGGAGGGGGTCAAGCGACTGCCCGCAATGGGGTCGGTGAAGGGCAAGTTTGAACCGGAATACCTGGAAGCCCTTCGCGGCGCCGGGATGTATGAGGTCGCCGAGGTAAAGGGACCCGGCCGTCCGAAGAAGGACTGACTTATGGCCTACACGCCGCCCACCCGCACCGACTTCATCGCGATCTACCCCCTCTTCGCCGACGTCACCGAGCCGGCGTACGCCCACTGGTCGACTGAGGCCGTCCGGCGCATCGGCCACCTTGAGGGATGCCTGGCTGACGGTATGAACACCGCCGTCATGCTCGCGATCGCGCACCTGCTCACCAAGGCGGGCATCGGCACCGGCACCGACGCGCAAATGGCGGCTCAGGGCGCGTCGGGCTTCAAGTCGATGAAGTCAGGTTCGCTCAGCCTAGAGCGCTTCGACAACGCGGCATCCTCGTCAGGTGGCGACTGGGCTACCACCAGCTACGGCATCGAACTGTGGCCCATGCTGGGCTCCTGTGTCGCCGGCCCTATCGTATCATCGACCGGCACCCTGCCCTGCATCGCCGCATTCGGCAGGAACTGGTGACATGGGGCTTCTCGACGGGGGCCTTGCCTCCATCTTCAACGCTGCGTTCTCGGGCATCTACCTGCCCGCCACGCTCCATGCTGGCACTGGTGAGCCGATCTACGGGCCGGGCGGCACCATCACCGGATACGAAGGCGGCGATACGCCGTGCAAGGCCCAGGTAGACGCTGCGACCGATGCGATGCGGCGGGCCGATGGTTTCGCCGAAGGTGATTGCCGGGTTATCGTTCTGGCCGTCGGCGTGGGCGAGATCACCTCGGACCATGAGATCAGCGTCAAGGGCGTGCGGTATCGGCTGATGGCAGCTGAGCTGGATGCGGCCGCCAGTCACTGGGTTTGCAGGGGGCGGAGGGCCTGACACTGAGCATACCTGTAATAATGTTCAGTCCAACTAGAACCCATTTATCGTTGTTTAAATACAGTTGATCCATAGACCGCCCCGGTAAGCGAGCGAATCAACGTAAGCGGGGGCTTCATATGAGATACGTTTTCGGGGCGATTACGCCTGTGATTTTTTGTGCGCTTGGCGGGCAGGCCATGGCAGCGCCGAAATTGCTCATCCAGCCTATCCAAACGGCGGAAGAATCGATCCGCTACAATCACGGCGTGCCGACGGTTGATCAGGTATCCGTCGGGGGGTCCGTACAGGTCCGCCCAGCGCCGATCGATCACGGCAGCTTGGCCTTCAACGTGGCCGTTTTCAACGACGGCAAGCAAAGCGCCAACCTCGATGTCACCAGCTTCACGCTCACGTCGAATGGTGTAACCGTCGCGGCTATGACGGTGGACACATTGGAGAAGAAGGCCAAAAGCCGCGCGATGTGGACGCAGATCGGCCTTGCGGCTGTCGGCGGCTTGGGCGCAGCAGCGGCAGCTTCGCAGCGGGACACCTATCGCAGCACCCTCTACACTCCACGCGGCGCCTACCACCACGTCTACAGCGCGCCATCGGTAGCGGGACAGATACAGGCGACGGCGATCGCGGCCGGCACTGGAATAGGCATCGCTACCATCCAAAGCCGCCTTGACCAGAAGCTTGAGGAGCTAGGCGAGGACGTGATCCAGATGACAACCGTGTCGCCAGGCGAAAGCTACGCTGGCATGATCGTCTTCGAAAAGGTGAAGCTCACCGCCCTGCCCGCCCAGGTCACGATGACGGTGAATTGGAACGGCATCGCCTACCCGTTCACATTCCAGGTCGCCAAGCCGGGGACGCCCGCGCCTCTCTTCAAGCCCATCGAGGCGGCAGCGATCCCGACAGCAGAAATTGGCGCCGCTCAAATCGTGCCAACCGTGGATGTCGCCGCGCCGGCAGCTCCTCCAGTCGTCCCTGCTGCGGCGACGGCGAACGTCCTGGAAAAAAGCAGAACGCCTTCGCTTATGAATTCGTCGCTGCTTCAATAATATCTATGCGTGGGGCGGTTCGCGACAGCCGCCCCGCCGTCCGTATGATCTTCAATTCACTCGATCAATATTTCCGCTTTCGGTGAAACGATAGGCGGCGACCGATGGCTAAGTTCACTGGGAGGGATGCCCACCTAAAACGCCTCCGCAACATGACGCTGGGCATGCGCAAAGAAGCCAGCAAGCTCATCTACACCCTTGCCGACATGCACGCGATCGAGGCGGCCATCAGCATCACAACGGGCGCGGTGTCGGGCAAGAACCACGTTGCATCCAAGCCATTCGAGGCTCCCAACTCAGATACCCATGTCTTGGACAGGTCCGTACACGTCGAGAAGACCGGGCCGCTGACCGCGCAGTCGATCGCCGATGCGCCATATGCCGTTCGCCTGGAGTTCGGTGACGACAAGATCGTTGAGCGTCCCTTCATGCGACCGGCGGCAACCAAGGTCAAAAAGGCCGTCGACAAACTGGCAAAGGCTGGCGTGCGCCGCATCAATCGCGGCGGCAAGCTGTAGCCCGTCCGTAGCGCATTGGCGCCGCAACCTGCCCTATCTCGCCATGACCCGCCGCATCACCTTCACGGCCGACTACAACCATCGTTGGCCCTCGCGCGCTGTGACGCACTTCCGAGCCGGGCAGACCTGCACTGTCAAACCGGAGGTTCGCGACGCAGCTATAGCCAAGGGTAAGGCGACAGAGTCCGCCGAACCTGCTACCCGTGGTGGCGATGGGAAAACGGCTCGACGTAAATCGACTGGGCGAGTGGCTGGACGCGGTCCTGATGCGGGTCGACGAGAGCTTGGGTGGGATGAACGGCGATCTGATGTGGGCGCTGGGGTCGGCGATGACCTTCCCGTCGTACCTGATGCCAGCGAATGACGATCAGCCCGACACTGATCGCCCGGCAAACGATCCTCGACGCGATCCAGGCTGACGTGACTGTCATCGCGCTTATCCCGGCAGCGCAGCTCTACCCTTCGAAGACCCCGAACAACCCAGTGAAGCCATTCGGCCGCTACGGCGCAGAATCGACCGAGCCAGTGCGCGCATCATGCTGGCGCGGCGGCGCAGTATCCGGCGCCTATCATGCCTGGGTAGGCCGAACTGCGACCATTCCAGATCCCAAGACCTATTGCGAACTGGCAATGGCCGCGATCGCTGATGTGCTCGACGCCCTGCCCGACTGCTATGTCGACCGTACGCAGATGCTGGAAAGCACGGACGAGCCCGACCTATGGCACGGCCTGGTGCAGTTCACCTTTACCGCCGTCGAGCAACTCTAGCCGTCCGTAGAGCGGGAACCGCGCGCGCCGCAATGTCGCGCAAAGTTCACCGATCAAGGATTTCGACATGGCATATGCAGCGCGGGTGAAGGGCAACTATGCCGACATCATGTTCGGCGACGGCGCAGCGCCGGAGATTTTCACCCAACTCTGCGGCATCAACACGCGCGGCATCACCATCACCTATGCCAACGCGTTCGAGCTGACCGATTACGACTGCGAAGATCCTGAAGACGCTGGCGAAGTCATCCGCTCCGTCGGCGCTCAGGACTGGTCGATCACCGGCTCGGGCCTGTACAACCGGGCGCAAATGGCTGCTATTCGCGGACTGATGGGGCAAGACCAAAACTGGCGCTTCGCCCTCGATGAGCCCGGCGCGCCTGCTGCCGCCGTCGACGCTGGCCATTGGCAGGGCCCTGGCTTCATCTCGTCGTTCGAGATCACCGGCAACGACGGTGAATGGACGCAGGCCAGCATCACCATCACCGCCGCCGGCCGCCTTGTCTGGGCCGACGCAGACTGATGCAGGACCATGTGACGCTCGACTGGGCTGACGGCAGCTACGATTTCAAGCTGCCGTGGGCTTCCTGCGCTGAGATCGAGCGCAAAGCCGACGCTGGCATTCAAGCGATCTACGAGCGCGTCATGATCGGGCAGGCCCATCTTGCCGACGTGTCCGAGATTATCCGCCAGGGGCTTCTTGGCGGCGCCGGTGGTGAGGTCGACGGCCAGGCGGTTGAATGCAAGCCGGTGATCGTCGAACGGCTCATGAAGCGGTATGTCACCGGCGATTCTGCCCGACCGTTCGTCGAAAGCTGGACGCTGGCCCGCACGGTGCTGCACACCTTCATGCAGGGCTACGAGCCGGCGCAGGTCGATGGCTCAAAAAAAAAGGCCGAACCGGAAGCGGATCTGACCGCATCGACCTAGGCCAGATCCTCGCGAACTGCGCGATGATGGGCGGCATGCAGCCGTCTGAGGCGAAGCGGCTCACCCTCTACGAATATCAGGCGGTGCTCCACAATTGGGAGCAGGCGCATAAGACCGGTGATGAACAGCCGGAGCCGCCGTCGATCGAGGAAACGGAACGGCGGCGCGAGGCGCTTGAGGCCCGCGGGGTTCGGGTGCTGAATTGAGGGTGCGGCTCTACGGGGCCGCCCTACTTTACAGCAATTCCTTTTTGCTGGCACCGATCCCACGATTTATCGAACCATTCTGTTGGGCGGTAAGATTCACCCGCTGGCGTCCCTGAAAGCAAGGAATCAGCGTTCTCGGCCTCGCTTCGTAGCCGTGTTGACGATCCGTTGCCTGCGAATCTCTCCGCGCCGGAATACGCGCCAAAAGAGTTGCGGCCGTTTACCATCCCGCAAACCGTGCCGAATAGCACTTTCACGTCAGTGAATTTGGCACTTTCTGGGTCTTTGAGCTTGCCTGCGATCACCGCCTTCGCGCGATCCGCTTCTCGTTGTTCCGACGACGAGCAACTCCCCAGAATTGCAACCAGCCCCAGCACCCAAATCCGCATCAGTCCTCCAGCGCTGTAGTCCGTCCGTAGCGCATCACTAAGGCGCATGGCCAACCAGGTCCATGCCAACTGCAGATGAAGTGATCGTCGAGTTCGAAGCCCGCGTCGGCAAGTACGAGGCGGACCTTCGGCGTTCGGCGGCGACGTTCGAGCGCGTGACCAAGGCGCAGCAACGCCAGATGGAGGCGCTGGAACGGCAGGTTTCTGCCTCAACTGGTGTGATGGCAAATGCCTTCAAGGGCCTCGCTGCCTTGTTCGGCGCCAGCCAGGTCATGAAGCTGTCCGACGATTACACTCGCCTCCAAAATAGTCTCAAGGTCGCTGGGCTGGAGGGCGAGAACCTTCTCAAAGTCCAAGGTCAGCTTCTCGACCTCGGCGGCGAGTATGGCGTGAGTGTGAACACGCTGGCCGACTTGTACGGCAACCTCTCTCAGGTCGGAAAGGAGCTCGGCGCCAGCCAAGCGCAAATTCTGACGATCAACAAGGAGGTGGCGCAATCACTGATCGTCACGGGCAAGAGTTCAGCGGAAGCGTCGGGCGCGGTCTTGGGTCTTGTACAGGCTTTCGGCAACGGCAAGCTCCAAGCCGAAGAGTGGGCGCAGATCAATGAAGGTGGCCTGCGCCCCTTGCTGGAAGCGGCAGCCGCATCGGAAAAGTACGGCGGATCAGTCCAGAAACTGCGCGCCGCCGTCTACGACGGAAAGGTCACGTCTCAAGAATTCTTCCAAGCCATTCTTGCCGGGGCGCAAGTAATCGAGGGTAAGGCGTCCACTGCCACACTGACGCTTGAGGGCGCCTTCACAGCGCTCAACAACCGCCTTATCGAGTTCGTCGGAGGGGCTGCGTCGACCAGTGGCGCGGCAGGAGCGATTGCATCGGGCCTTCAGGCGCTCGCGAATAACCTCGATACGGTCTCCAAGTCCTTGGCCGTGATCGCAGCTGTGTTGGGCGTGAAGTACCTCAGCGCACTGGTGGGCTCTGCCGTGTCGACGATTGCCCTGTCTGCGGCGAATGTCCGCTTGACCCTGACCACGGAGGCACTGGCCAGCGCAACCTATCAAGCGAACGTGGCGCTACTTGGCGAGGCTTCGGCTGCGCGCATCGCCACCGCATCCGTCACCAATCTCGCCGTCGCGCAGGGCGTGGCTGCTCGCGCCGGGGCCGGTTTGTTGGCGGTGATCGGTGGGCCGCTGGGGGCGGCGGTTTTGGCTCTCGGCGCCGCCATCGTTTACCTCGGGTCGAAGACCGCAGAGGCGGACCAGCGCGTTGCCGATCTCGCAAGGACAACCGAGGAAGCTGCGGCCAAGGCAGACCTCTTTGAGTCCCGCCTTGGCCATGCGACCTCCGCAATTGAGGGAACGGGGCGCGCAGCATTGATCGCGACTGGCAAGGTGAAGACCCTCGCTGACGCCCTAACGATCGCCGCTTCGAACGCGGCGCATGCAACACAGACCTTGATCGCGCTGGAGACTGTCGAACTTAGAAAAGAACGCGGCCGCCTTGATCGCCAAGAAAAGCAGATCGAGGGTGAGCGCCGCACCCGCTCCTACTCGACGGTTGCCTATACGCCAGGGGGCGGCGGTGGCGTTGCCGCTCGGCCATCCACGAGCGGCGACTATACCGCGCAGGACAAAGCCTCTCTAGACCTCATCAACCAGCAGCGCGCCCAGCTCGACCGCCAAGAACGGGCGCTTCAAGAAGCAAGCCGCAAGGGCATCGATATCGTATCGGATCGCCCTGGCCCGTCGGCGCCCACCGAAGATGATCCGAAGAAAAAGGCCAAAACGAGGGCAACCAAACCCCCCGTCGACAACACCGAGCGCGATCTAGCCCGTCTCCGCTTGGAAGAACTACAGGCCCGTCTCGACCTTGCCACCACGGCAGAGGCCCGCGCCGAACTCCAAGATCAGATCCTTGCTGAAGAAAAGGCCCAGCGGATCAAGGAGGCGAAGGGCAATAAGGAGGCGATTGCAGCGATCGAGCGCCTCTACGGCCCCGACGCGCCCGACAGCGGCGACATCACTGTCTCGCGCGGACTACTGCAGCGCAAGGTTGATCTTGATAAGGCGACCGAGCAGGCCCGCGAAGCTGCGGACCTTGCTGACGAGCAGTTCCGCGCGCAGCAGGAAGTGCTTCGTAATCAGTACGACCTCGCGGACAGCAGCGCGGAACGGAAGCGCCTTGCCCTAGCATCGATCGAGCTTGAAGACCGCTATCAGCGCGCCCAGCTGCAGGCGATCATCGATCTGGAAGGCGCCAACTCGGCGGCCGGCAAACGCGCCCAGGTGGCGCTCGACGCTCAGGCCGAGATCACGTCGGGCCGGAAGGCCATTGCCACGCGGTCGAACCAATCACCATTGGAAGCATACCGCGACAGGCTGGACCGGGATGCTGGCGAAACGAAAGACCTCGTAGAATCCTACGTCGTCGATGAGTTGAACAGCGTGCGCGATAGCATTTCGGGCGCCATCCAGAAGCGCCTCGGCGTCAAGGACCCGCTGATCGCTGGCCTGCTCAACATGTTTATCGAAGACGTGATCATGAAGCCGCTTGCGGAAGCATTGAAGGGGGCCGGTAGCGGCGGTGGCGGGTTCCTTGGCAGCCTCGTTAATTTCGGAAAGTCGTTCATCGGGAGTGGATCAACACCAGGCCGCGCTATCGGCGGCCCTGTCACAGCTGGCAGGGCGTATAAGGTCGGCGAGAGCGGCGAGGAAATGTTCGTCCCGCAGCAGAACGGCGTCATTGTTCCAAACCACCGCCTAAAGGGCAACAGCGGCGGCAACACCATTATCAGCGCACCGCAGTTCAACCTCAACGCCCCTGTCGTCACCGCCGAACTCTACGCGGACATGCAGCGCATCTCGGATCAGAGCGCCACCCGTGCGGCAGGTGCATCGTTCGCGCAAGGCCAACGCTCAGTGCCCCCCACCCTCAGCAAATACAACCAGCTGAAGGGCTGAGCATGCGTCTTCGTGAAAGCTTTGCCCTTCGTATCGAGACCGATCCCGTGGCGCGCCTGTGGGGCGGCGTGGGCGATCTTATCGTCCCGCCCGACATCGTAGAGACGGCCCCGGCACTCTACCTTGGCGCTGGTCAGCTGCTCACAGCACCGGACTTTGAGCAGGGCATCAACTTCACCGCGGAACGCATCGACATCCAGCTGTCGGGTGTATCTTCGGACCTCGTCGCACTGGCCCTCGAAGACGCTGCGACCATCCGCAACGCCCGAGTGCATTTCGTCACGATCCGGTTCGATCAGAACTGGCAGCTGGTCGAAGTGGAATATGAGGCCGTGTTTCGCGCCGACAAGCTGACGGTCAGCAGCGAGGACGGCGATAATGGCTCTCGCACCCGCACGATAACGCTGTCGATCGGCACTGAAGACACGAACCGTTCGCGCGCGCCGATGTCTTACTTCACCGACCAGGATCAGCGTCGCCGGTCGCCAACCGATGCGATTTTCAGCAATGTGGCCGGCATCAATCAGGGCACGACCCGGAAGTTCGGGCCGAAATGACGCTGGGTGAATTTCTTCGCGCGCCCTGCCCCCCGTGGGATTTCCGGCAGCATGACTGTTCTCGATGGCTCGACCGCTATCTGGTCGGCTTGGGCCATGCGTCGCCCATGGCGGCCACCGGCATCGCCTACGGCAGTGAGCGCGAGGCGCAGGTAGTCATCGGGCGCGGGGGAGGCCTGCTTGCCCTATGGGCGCGCGGAATGGATGCCGTCGGCCTGCCGAGGGTTGAAGCCCCGCTCCCCGGCGATGTGGCGATCATCTCGGTTCCTACCGATGACGGTACCGACGAGACCACTGGCATCTGGACCGGCCAGCGCTGGGCCTCTGTTCATAAGCTGGGCACTATGTTCGGTGTCGGCGCCCCCCTCATGATCTGGAGGCCCTGATGGCCGGCGTAGCCCGCGCGATCGTTTCGCCCCTCAGCATCATCGATAAAGACCTGGGCCGTCTCGTCCTTCAGGTCGTCGCGGTCGTGGCAGTATTCATTCCCGGCGGCCAGCCTGTCGCCGCTGCAGCCGCGCTTGCCCTCGCCACCTTGTACAAGCCCAAGGGACCGAAGCCAGAGCAGCAGGAGCGCTCGATTAAGACCGCCCTGCCCCCTCGCATCTCTGCCTACGGCACCGTGCGGCTCTACGGGGCATACATGCTCTACGACACCAACGCAGACGGGTTCGCCGTCGACGCCTGGGCATTCCATGACGGCCGGATCGATTCCATCCTGTTCCGCTATCTCGGCGACAAGCGCATCACGCTGAATGGCGCCGGCTTCGTCCTCCCCCAGGATAAGGAGTTCGGGGACGGCGACACTGTGCGCATCGGAACGCGCCTCGGGTTGGCAACAGAAACGGCATTTTCCGAACTGATCACGCGCCTACCTGGCATCTGGACCAACAATCACCGCGGCGACGGCGTGGTGACCGGTTGCATGATCTCCAAGCCGGTGAAGCAGAAGAATTTCAACGACGTGTATCCTCAGGGCGGCCCCGATGCGAACCAGCTCTCCCTTGTCGTGCAGGCGCAGCGTGTCTTCGACTGGCGGGATGTGACCCAAAGCGCCTCCGATCCATCGACTTGGAGGTTCAGCGACAACGCCGCGCTTTGCACCGCGCATTATTACATGACGCGGGCCTATAAAGACTGGGAAACGCACTTCGCTCCCACGCTGGGTTCCTGGACCGCAGCTGCTAACGACTGCGACGTCGCGGTACCGCTCAAAGCTGGCGGCACTGAGAAGCGCTACCGTGTTGCGCTAGCCCACAAGCACACCGACACCCACAAGGCCACTATCGGGAACCTGCTGGCGGCATGGGACGGATTTATCGCCCCGCGCTCCGATGGCGCCTTGGTCGCTTGGTCGGGCCGATATGTTGATCCTGATCCTGCCGACCTGATCGGCCCGGATGAGATCGTCTCATATTCGTGGGACTATGGGATTGTCGACGAAGACCAGTCGAACGAGATCGCGGTTTCCTACCTGTCGGCCGACCACGATTACACGACGGTGGACGCCACCTCATGGCGAGATGAAGACGCGATTTTCGCCGATGGGGAGCTAAAAACAACACCTCTCGAAAACGCCGTCCCAAGTCATGGCCAGGCCCGCCGCCTGGCCAAGCGTCTGATGGCAAAGACCATGGCGCCCAACCGAGGGTCTGTCACAACCACAATCGCCGGGCGCAAGATTCGCGGCAAGCGGTTCATTCCGCTTCATATCGAGGAAGCCGGCGCAGTGTTCTTCTCGGGCACTGCCGAAATTGTTCGCCTTCGCCGCAACCTCACCACCGGCGGGGTGACCTTCGATTGGATCAAGGCAGATCCGAATGTAGACGCCTGGAACCCGGCCACCGAGGAAGGCAACCCCGCCCCGGTAGGCAACCGCGTAGCCCCGGAGCCCCTCGAAACACCGACCATCACTACCGCTACGCCCGAACTGGATTCAGGCGGTACCGGCGCGCGTGTCCGCATCCTGGTCGAGGGTTACGACCGCGACGACATCACTTGGTACGCCCGTTGGCGCGCCACTACCGACGTCAGTTGGATCGAGCAGGAGTACACCGACATCGATCCCGGCCCGGCGGCGCTGCTCATCCTGCCCGGCATCCCGGTGAACATCGGCGTGGATGTGTCAGTCGCCTATTCAACGGGTGATGGGCGGATATCGGAATGGGCGCCCACGACAACGGTTAGCACGAGCACAGCCACACTTGCCCCTTCCCCGTCGACCGAGCTTACCGCCACCGGCGCCGCTGGCTCGGCCACCGTCGCATGGCGGAACCCGACCTCAAGCAACTTTTCCTACACCCGCGTCTATCGGGGCACGACCAACGTATTCGGCGCGGCGACGCTCATCAGCGGCGATATCACCGGCGGCCTCGGGCAGGTGCAGCAGATCACTGATACCGTGGCGGCGGGAACCTATTTCTATTGGACCAGGGCTTATAGCTCGGCAGGCGTAGCCGCCACGCCAACCGGCCCGCAGAGCGCATCGGTGACCTGATGGCAGTGAAGATGAACGTGGTGGGCGGCGCATTGACGCAGGGCGGCAAGCTTCAACCGTTCGTGGCGGACAAGGGCGACCCTGGTGCACCTGGCGCGGCCGGCGCGCCATCGACCGTGGCAGGGCCCGAAGGCAACGATGGTTGGACGCCCATCCTTGCTGGCGAGGCTGACGGCACCCGGACGCTGATCAAGGTTGTCGACTGGACCGGCGGCGAAGGCACCAAGCCGGCCACCGGCATGTACATCGGCGCGACTGGGTATGTTGCGACCAAGGCGCTTGCGTTCAACTTCAATGCCATCAAGCGGGTTTTCCCGATGTCGGCAGTGACCAACGCCAGCGGTATCGCGACCTTCAACCTCACCCCCTACGGCTTCACCGCCATTCCCCAAGTCATCCCCCTGCCCGCCACCACTGCCGTCATATCTGGCGCGACACGATCGGTCGTTACCGGCACGACAACCCTGACGCAGGCTCAGGTGAAGGTCGACCAAGCCGGCTTGCTTACGGGCGCGGTGACGCTGCTGGTCGGCGCGACGTCGAATGTCCTGATCATCGAGCAGTAGGCCGTCCGTAGAGCGAAGCCGTCCGGCGTGGTGGGGTCGAGCCTATGGCTCTTCTCGTCTTCCCTACGTGTTTTTTCGGCATCTTCGCCAAGGACGTCGATATCCTCACGGCATCGATCTCGGGCGGGCGGTCGCTATCGAACATCGAGGACCGCATCGCGACGGACGGCGGCGGGTACTGGTACGCCAACGCGGACGGCATCGCGCTCCACAAGCCCGAAAAAATCATGGCCTGGCGCGCGTTCAACTCGGCGACCGGAGGCGGCATCGATCCCTTCATCTTCCCGATCTGCGATGCCCGGCACCAGCCCATAGGAAAGCGCTTCCGTGTACCCCACTCGGACGGCACCGGCTTCGACGATGACACGCTATACACCCAGGGCGATTGCGAGGTGTTCATCGCGGAGAACGCCCCGCTGCGGGCCACCACGATCAAGTTGGCCATCACCACGCTTGGCAAACCCCTGATCGGCGGTGAGCGTTTCACCATCGTGCACGATACGTGGCGCGAGCGTGCCTACCAAGTCGGCGCGATCATCGACCAGACCGCCACCTCCGCCACGATCCAATTCCACACGCCTCTTCGGGAGGCCGTGAATGCCGGCACCCCCGTCGACTTCAATAACCCGCGCTTCGTGGCGCATGTCGAGGGCCAGATGAGCGCACCATTGAGCAATCCCAAATTCGCCACCGGCTCTGTCCGCTTCGTCGAAGACATGACCGGGAGCTACACCTGATGGGCACGATTGCCGACAAGTTCGCAGAGGCCTTCCGCGACTACCAGACGGCAGGCATCCCCGCGACCGGCCCCTATTGGCCGTCGAAAGCTCTGATCCGCGCAGTCGGCGTCCTGCTCGACACCTCGATCGGTAGCGCGGCGGCCGGCCTGACCATCCTCGCGACCACCGGCGCCCGAGACACGTTCTACGCGACGCCCGACAACCGTTCCAAGCTGGTCTACGTCAACAACAACAATGGCTCGGCCTCGGATGCGGCGAACGGGGTATATGAATACGTTTCGGGCGCCGCCAGGCTGGCGCAGGGCTTCTATGCGGGCGTGGCGTCGGTGGTGCAGCCGCTGGTCGTTCTGGCACAAACAGCCGCGAACAGCGCGGCCTCGTCTGCAGCCCTCGCCCAAGCGTTCGCCAACGTCCTGAGCGACTACATGGTGGCGCAATCGAATGTGATCGCCGCCCAGATCGGCAGGCCAGCGAATCCTATCGACGGCAGCCCAACGTCAACCTCTTCGCCTGCCACTTACGTGATGGCGAACGCCGTTGCGGCGACCGGCTATCTCCAGTCGGTGAAGCTGTTCGTGAAGGCCGCCGGCACGATCACCATTGGACGGTACACGCTGTCCGCGGGCACTCTGACGCGCGTTGCCACATACACCTTCGCCGCTTCAGCTACCGGCCTGCAAACCTTCAGCCTCGGCACCACCGTCCCGGTGCAGGCTGGCGAACTACTGTCTATCCACGGGCCAGGGCTTTGGACCTTCACGGCTGCAGTTGCGGACGGCTCTGGTTGGTACGCCTTGACCGGCGCTTCGCCCGCCTCCGGATCCGCTGGGGCAGTGACGACCAACGTTCGCCTTGAGGTGCAGTTCAACCTGGTCAGCTATTCGCTGGCCGTGACGGCAACGGCGTTCAACGCGCTTTCCGATACCGTGGCCGGATTTTCCCCTGCGGTGGCTGCATTGCTCGGGTCGGCGCAGGTCGGTCGCCCAGTCGACCCGATCGACGGCACCGTGACATCGACCAGTACGCCAGCGACCTATGTGCAGGCGACACCGGCCCCCACCGATGGCTACCTCGCCACGATCAAGATTTTCGTGAAGGCAGCCGGGACCATCACGATCGGGCGCTACACGCTGGTTTCGGGAACGCTCACGAAAACTGCGCAATACACGTTCACCACAGCCGCGACGGGCTTGCAGTCGTTCTCGTTCGGGTCGTCGATCCCAGTCCAGGCAGGCGATCTATTTTCGATCTATGGGCCGGGCCTGTTCACCTATTCGACCGCTACTACTGCGGATGGCGCGGGCTGGTACAGCGTCACGGGCAACACCCCGGCAACCGCAGCCCCTGGCACGGTCATCACCGCCCTGCGCCTTGAGGTCCAGTACAACATTTCAACGGTCGCGGTGACGGCTGCGGCCCTCGCTCGTGCAACCGGCACCTACTATGCGGACCGCATCACCGAGGCGGCAGTTACTCCCACCGGCCTGTCCGTCGCAACGAGGATCAAGTACGGGCGCGACGGCGCGGAAGCGGCCTTCACTGACACCCGCACGATTGCCGCTCCTGCGGGCTCCCTCGTCCGATATGACGTGCTGTGGATCGACGCGGAAACGAAGGCTTTCGGCGTGACGGCCGGGACCGAGCGCGCGACTGATGCCTACGAGTTCATCCCAGCCATCGGCGCAGCAAGCCGGGTGCCTATTGCGAATCTTCGGGTGAGCAGCGCGGCTATTGTCGCCGTGCCGGTGTGGAACCTCTTCGACGGCATCGACCGAACCATTGCAACCCAAGTCGGACAGGATCGAACCCGCGCCCGGAACTGCCTGCGCAAATTCCGCGCGAAGATCGCCAAGGGCGCACCTATCCGCATCGTCAGCGTGGGCGACAGCATCCAGGCTATCGCTTCCGAAGTGTCGCTTGCTGCAATGCAGGCGGCTCCGAATGGCATCTATCGCGACGCTGCGGCAGCGCCGATTTCAGCCTCCCTCCACTACCTGCGCGATGCTATCGGCACACCGCCCGGCGCAGGCAACGATGTGGTCGATGCGCTTCCTCTCTACACCTCCACCCAGCTTGGCCGGGCCAATGACGGTGCGGGTCAGATCCACACAAAGTTCGGGTTCATGTGGGAGCTGGTCAACGCGCTCGACGATACCGGGTATACCCTGGGAGCTGACCTGTTCTACGACAACTTCGCGATCAGCGGGCAGTCGTCGGCCGGGCTGGTCAGCGCCGGCGCCGCGTCACCATGGATGACTGCTGCCGTCGCGCTCGCGCCCGACCTGATCGTCTTCCATATGGGCATGAACGAGTATGCCTCGGCCACCACCGAGGCGAACATGCTCATCGCGATCGACGCAGCGAAGGCGGCGGGCACCGAATGCATCGTGATGGGCGCGGAGTACAAGAACAGCGCGTCTGTCCTCACGGGCTGGGAGTTGACGAATCGGGCTCTGCGCCGTGCCGCAGAATACTCAGGAGTGGCGTTTCAGCCCAGCGTGCCGCTCTACGACACCCGCTTCTCCAGTGCGCTGGGCGTGGCACCGGCAGATCGGTGCGCGGCGAACCGCAACAACCACCCCGGCATCAGGGAGCACGCGGCGATCGGGCGTGAGCTGACCAGGACCGTGATGGCATGACCCTCACCACCGCCGACCACTGGGCCGACGTAATGCGCTGGTGGGCAATGGTCGGCGCGCCATTCGGTGCTGTGCCTTTGGCTCGCAAGCTGTGGGCGATCTTCAAGGTGCGGGTCACTGGCGGCCACGCTGATGTGCCGGTGCCGCAAGTCCCCCTGATGCTTGGCGGCGCGGCGCTGCTGTGCTTCCTCGTGTTCAGCTTCGTCGCCGGGCTGGTCCTACCCCTTACGAGCCGCGTGCCGGGCTTCGGGGTCGATACGGTATCCGTCCGGCAGATCCTCGCTGCGACGTGGACGGTGGCCGGGCTCGGCTCCTGGCTGGCGGCAGTCGCCTTCGCGCGTGGCCGCTGGTGGATCGCCGGCATGGCGATGACATGGTTTCTCGCGGTCTGGTTCGCCACGATCGCAACAGCGGGTGGATGATGCGCGGTGAAGTCTCGGCAAAGTACGCCCCTGCATTGCTCACTGCTCCGCTGGGGGCCGTCGATCCGCTATATGCCGGGATCGCCTTTGGCTTGGTCACCGGGTGGCTGGCGATCATCGGCGTCATGGTCGAGCAGCAGCGCCCCTTCCGCGACATCCGCCGGGCTTTCGTCGTCTCACTGCTCATCGGTGGCGGCGGCGCGCTGTTCGCGGCCTTCGCGGTCCGCAAGCTGCACCTCGATCCGCTTGGCGCCGCGATCATCGCGTTCGGCATCGCGTTCGGCGGTGTGCGCACGATCAAGACGCTGGCCGGATTACTGATGCAGGCCTTCGAATGGGTGGTTGGCAGCCTGATCGACGACGCCGCGAAGATGGGGCGGAAGCGGCAGGACGCGGCCCGGCTGCTCGCGGCCGAGAACGCCAAGGCTGACATGGGTCGGTTGCACGGCACCGACAGAGGAGACGAGTGATGGATGTTCGCAAGCTGCAGACCACGCTGGGCGTGAAAGCTGATGGCCTGTTCGGGCCGATCAGCCGGGAAGCCCTGCGCTCCCGCTTCACCAACATCAACGCACCGGCGGTGAACGCCGCGGACATGACCGCGTTCGCCTCGCGTCTCGGCTGCTCACTCAAGCAGATGCGCGCCGTGTCGGCCGTAGAGAGCGGCGGCGCGGCCTACGACAAGAACGGTCGCCCCAAGATCCTGTTCGAGCGGCACCTGTTCCACCGGCAGACCGAGGGCAAGTTCTCACCGGCAGCATTCAGCCAGGCGCAGGCAGGTGGTTACAGCGAGGATAGCTGGGACAAGCTGGGCGCGGCGTGCAGCAAAGACCCTGATGCCGCGTTCGCCAGCTGCTCGTGGGGCAAGTTCCAGGTTCTGGGCCTGCACTGGTCGAAGCTGGGCTATGTCGGGCCGTATGAGCTAGCATTCTCCACCGTTGCGGAAGAAGCGGCTCATTACGAGTTACTAGCCCGCTATATTGAGGCGTTCGGGCTGACCGATGAACTTCGCTCCTTGAGCGGCGATCCCGATGACTGCCGGGCCTTCGCTCGCGCTTACAACGGCACCGGATACGAGCGCTATTCGTACCACACCAAGCTCGCGGCGGCGATGGCATGAAAGCCCCGTCCGATCATGTCAGCGAGATCGGCCTGCTGACCTTCATCGCTGGCGGGGTGTTCATCGCCATGTGCATCGGCATCTGGCGCGCGACGGCAGATCACTCGTTCGATCCGTCCGCCTACCTGGTTGTGCTGACGCTAATCGTCGGCGCCATCAAGGAGCGGTGGACGCAGCGCAGTGTCGATCGCATGGGAGCCAGCCTGGCGAACTCACCCCCGGCTGATCCGGCTGCGAAGGAGCCCGCGCTGTGATCGCCTTCGTCGCCCCGCTCCTCGTGCGCATCGGCATTCCCGAGCGGCTGCACCGGGCCTTGGCCTATGTCGTTCTCGCGGTGGCTGCTGTCCTGCTGGTCTGGTGGGCGGTGAGAACCTATGATGCGCGCGTGATCGAGCGCTACGACGACAAGCGCGAGGCAGCCGCATCCGGCGCGCGGGAGAAGTCTGCCGAAGAACGCGCCGCAGACGCCATGACCGGGCTTATCGTCAGCCAGGAGCGCGAGACGGCCATTGCTAAGGCCGAGGCATCGGAGGCAGCGAAACCGCCGGAAGCCCGCGCCACGGTCGCGCCGCAGAACCGGGCGCTGAACTGCGCGCGGCTCAAGCAGGCCGGGATGACGGAGAGCGCGGCTTATCGGGAGGTGTGCCAGTGACCCAAGACAAGGCATCGAAGTTCGCTATGGTCGCCGCAATGGTGCTGCTGCTCACCGCCTGCAAGACCACCGGAACCTACCCGGCCCGCGAGGATGTTGAGGCCGCTACCGAGGCCAAGCCCGCCCCAACAGCCGCGATCCTCACTGATCCAAATGCCGATGCCCGCTATAACGCCAGCATCGAGGCATGGGGCGACCGGGTGCGCGCCGCTGGGGTCAGGCTATGCCGGTTCTATGAGCGCACTGGCATGCCCGGCATCGCCTGCCCTCAATAAGCCTTCCAGTCCAGCTCGGCATCGTCCAACGCCTCGTGCATATCGGGGTCGGCGCCCTGCTCGCTGATCCGCTTGCGCACGGCCTCCGGGTCGCCGTCTTTCGGGAACGCCCGGTCAGCCTTCGCGGCCTTCGCCAGTTCCCCCAGAAAGCCGCCGCGCTCAGTCTGCTGGAGAACCCAGCGGCCAAACGGGATCGCCTCGGCAGCCGCAGCGGTGTCGTTAAAATCCATTTTCGAGAGACCGGTCATAGGAAAGCCCTTCTGCGAATCATCTGATCACGCCATAGCATGTTCCATATTTGTTCTCATATGGAGATTTGACGATGCGGGTGCCGGAAGAGGAATACCCTTGCGACGTATCCGAGGAGGAGCTGGGATTCCTGATCGCCTTCCTGCTCGGACAGATGCCCCGTAGCCTGGTTCAAGCGTTCGCCGGCAAGGACGGCCTGAAGCGGGATGCGGCAAAGAACCGGATGACGCAGATCATGGTTGAAAGGTTGGCCCGGTTCCAAATCCGCAAAGGCCGGCCGCTGGCTGCGCATGATGGGTCTGCTACTCGCACGTAGGCCAGCTCCGAATAGGGATGCAGCAGCCGGTTTCGCAATCCGCGAGCGAACCAACCGCAGTTATCAGCGTTCATCAACCAGGGCCAGAGTATGCAGAACACTGGCCGGGAGAGCGATATGACCGAAGATACCCCGCATGAGCATCCTGAGGTTGACGCCATAACGGCTGAAGAAATTGCGGCCGGGATGACGGACGAGCAACTGCACGATGAATGGGATGCGGTGACGGACAGTGAAAATCTCACCGACGTTGAAGCAGCGGTGCTTGCGGAAATCGAACGGCGGAACCTCGATATCTAAGTGAGCGCGACCGCCGGGGCTCCATCGGCGCAGGAAGCGGGTGCGGAGTGCGGATTGCCGCGTCATCGCACCCGCCTCACCGCTTCCTTCCATGTCCGTTCGTCGGGCCATGCCAGTTCGAAATCACCTTTCGCCCAGGCCACAAACTCAAGCCTCTCAGGCCGCACCTTCTTGCGCAGTTTCGACCGGCAGACCCGGCACCAAAACCGCTGCCTCGCAGGGCCAAGGCGATCATCCCAGCTGCGGCGCTTGAAGTGCCACCACAGCGTTTTGGTTTCGAACCTGGCGCTATGCTGGCACGCGCAAACCGCCATCACCGAGTAATGCAGGGTCGCCGCCTCGAAGATGTCGGTCGGGACCATGAAGCCGCCTTCCGACCATTTCATCAGGGGCTCCGAATCACTATCACAAGTGAGAACATAAATGGAACACAGTGCCGAGGCGAGTCCGTTTGACAGCGCGATCGTCGGCAGCACATGATGCGGCATGTGCAACCTCTACCGCATGAACGCCAAGGGTGCTGAGGTCGCCAAGCTGTTCGGCAAGGCCTTCACCCCCGGCGCGAACTTCGCGGCCGAGGTGTGGCCCGGCTATCCCGGCCTGGTCATCGAAGGCGGCACCCTGCGAGCAATGTCTTGGGGCTTCCCGCGCCACGCCGTGAGCAAGAAGACGGGCAAGCCGCTCAAACCCTCACCCGTCAACAATGCCCGCGATGACAACCTGCGGCGCTACCCGATCTGGCGGGACAGCTTCCGCGATCGACGCTGCCTGATCCCGGTGACGCAGTGGTGCGAGCCAGAGGGCCAGGACCGGCGCAACACCCGCACCTGGTACTCGCTGCCGGGGGAAGAGGTATTCATCGCCGCGGGGATCTGGCGGCCGACCGACGAGTGGGGCGAGGCCTATTCGATGGTCATGGTCGACGGCTGCGAGCAGATGTCTGACGTGCATGACCGGATGCCGACGATTCTACGGCGCGAGGACTGGGCGCGGTGGACCGAGGGGTCACCAGACGAGGCTTTCGAGCTGCTGCGAACGTGGGATGGGCCGCTGGTGGTGGACCGGACCGATGAGCCTTGGTTCAAACCGCTTACAAAGGTGCCTTCTCACGAAAATAGGCTGTTCTAAAGTGAACCTCCTATTCAGATAGGCGAGCAACTCTGATCGTAAGGGCAACGAGCACCCTATCTGCGTCGAATTCGCTATCTCCAGGTTCTGACAATCCCGATTTTTATTACGTATAATCCAGTATGAAAATCTGTTAACATGCATGGCAAGCAAAGGCCCGCAATCAGGTTGAACATGATGATCGTTAAAGAAATCCGCGAAGTTGTCGCCAAACTGGAAGAGGTCCTTGCTGAACTCGACGCACTCAAGTTGGAGCTGGCCGCTGTCCACGTACAGGCTGGATTGGACGCACTACGCGGAATGATTGATAGGCCATAGCTATGTGTCGCGACGTCAGACCACGTCGAGTCAATCGTGATCGATCATAAAATTATCTCCATTATGACGGTGATCTTCACAATTATTTCACACCGTTAATGCTGCGCATGCTCACTCAGTGAATACACAGATCATCAAATTAATAATGATGATTCGGAGCAGATGGCGATGCAAAGCGTGAAGACATTTTCGGGCGAGCAGCCCGACCCCGCTCTGCAGCAGGAAATTCTAGAACAACTTTCAATTCAAGCCGCCCAGCTCACTCAAGCGCTCGCCATGCTTTCCAAGTATGAAAGCAGGGAAACAGTCGCAGCGACTTACAAAAACCCCGGAAACGACCCTACCCCTTCCGAATTGAAGAGGATGGCTGCCAACATTTATGCAAGTCGGCGAAAGCGCGATCGCCACTTGGATAAAAACCTGATGGGGGAGCCAGCATGGGACATGATGCTCGACCTGTATGTACGACAAGTTGATGGCAAGCAAACCAGCATCACAAGCGCATGTATCGGCGCTTGCGCTCCCCCGACGACGGCTCTCCGATGGATCACAGTACTTGAAAACCGCGGCCTATTGCAGCGCTACGAAGATGCAAAAGATGGAAGACGCGCAAATCTTGAGCTGACGAAAGCTGGCTATGCAGCAGTTTCCAACTGCATGAAGGATTACGTCGAAATGTCGCGAATGCTGCCAGACGCTACTTAACTGCATAGGAATGAATAGCTCGCGGAGTGCATTCGTTCTGGCGAGTAAGGCAATCCCTACTTCCGCCAAGGCCGAGCCAATCCTCGCCTGATCAGGTACTCCCCAGCGTCCTTGCCGTTTACCGACAGCCGCGCCAGCGTCCTTCCGTATCGATCAGTACCGGACCGATGTATCATCGCTGGACCCGCCGCGAGGAATGCCCGCAACTGATCCCGGCTCTCGATCCCGGTCTTAAAATCGCACCAAGATGGATTGTCTGAACCCTCCAGGCGCGCCCGGCTCTTGGCACTGCACCGCGGCGACCCTGCCAGTTCCGGGGCGTCGATGTTGAGTAAGCGCACCCGCTCCCCATCGCAGAGGCGGACGGTATCCCCGTCATGGATGGATGCGATGCAGAGAGCCGCTGCTGCGGCGGCTAGGATAATAGGCATCAGGGCCAGTGGCCCGAAATTGCACGCCCGGCAAGATCAAGACCTTGCAGCCACTCACGGCCGGGCGCGGGTCAGCTTACTTCGGCCTATGGCAATGGTATACGCCGGTCGAATGGTTGGTGTGGCAACCGTTGGCATCTGTACCACCGCTGTGCTGCGGCGTCTGGGGCTGTTGCGACTGCTGGCCCTGCGGCGCCGCCGGCTTGGGCTTAACCGCCTCGACAGATTCGTGAGCGATAGCCGGAACCGATCCGGCAAGAATAGCGACGGTCAAAATTGCAACGAACTTCATATTCACCCCCTGTTTGTGCGGTAAAACTGGCGACGATACATTAATTTATCCATAACCTTGCCAAATTCACGCACGGTCAGGAGCGCGAATATCCAAGCTTTTGGGACGGCAGAACCTAACCCAACTTGCGCAGTCAGGCTGAAACGCACTTGGCGAGAGGAAAAGCGATAGGCCTCAACTCCTGATGCCCGCCCCCAACCTCGGCAGCTAGATCCAGATGCGAAATGCAACGAGGTAGAACGCCACCATGCCAAGGAACACGTCGAACGGGCCAAAGCGCCTCACACGAAGGTGTCTGCCCAGCACTCGGCGCACCTGACACGCGGTGTGCAATCCGCGAGCCCGGCTAGACATGGCGGACTGCGGAAACGGGATGTGGCGAAATTGAGTAGCCAGGCAAAGATCATGCTCGGCACTTTGCCGCGCATGCCGGCTACCGCAAATTAACTGGGTGAAATTACCGAATCAGGCCGGGGGGGCAAGGAGGAGCGTGGCAAAGATGACGACGCTCCCCGATGCTCAGATCAGCGGCAAACTCGAATCTTGCGATGGTGGCGCCATTCGGTCCAGCAGCGGCGATGGTTACTGCGCCAGCGGCGATCATCACGGTGGCGGGGACGTTCGTAGCGGCGGTGATCCCGGTAGTCGCGGCGATGCTCGACATGATGACGGTCGCGCGGGTGCGCCTCGGCGGTAGCCGTCATGCCAACGCCAGTGAACGCCAATGCAACGGCGAGAGATAGCTTCAGTAATTTCATCAAGACCTCCATAATCTGGGTAGAAAGGCAGGTGCGGATGAATTGCTCCTGTATCTCCTGACAAAATGAAGCGAATCCACGGCGCAACGAGTTGCCGTCTACTCCCCATCCCCCTCGGCGGGAGGCAGCGGGCTCGCGGGGGTGGCTTCATATCGGCATTCGCAGTGCGAGGGGGTAAGCCCGTATTCACCGCCGACTTCACCAGTCCCGCCGCACAGTCCGCAGAGTTGGTTACGATACCGGGCGAACGACCTGACCCTGCGCAGATGATCCCTGTCGCCAGATTTGATCGCTTCGGCTTCTGCCGTAAACCCAGCCTGCTCAGCGCTCCAAGCCGCTGCGTCACGGTCGGACTGAACGATTGCCACTTCCTGCGCTAGTTCACTCGCCATCGGGCGTCTCCTTGATTTCAAGGCCAGCGGCGGCGAGGGCCTTAAGCGCCTCCAACATCGCCTTTTGTTCCTCTCGCATCGACGGGACGTGATCGCGCCCCCGGACAGCGCGGGCGTTTGTCGCCGCATAGCAGCCTCGCAGCGCCTCCCGCAGCCTCGCTATCTCAGCGGCCTGGCTCTCGATGAGGTCGGCAGCTTCACAGAATATCCGGCTTCCCATGATACGCTGCTGGCTGTTTTGATCCGCATCACGCAACCGCTCCACCAGTCCGGCCTTCGTCGGAGTTGGGGTCATCGAGCGGCCTCTCCGGCTGCGAAACGGTTTTCCGCGCTGCACCTAACGTATTGGCAACATTCGTCCCGGTTTTCCGTTCGTTTTACCGCTATGCCCCGGAAAACTGCCAATCGCGATGAAGGTGGGGTTTATTGCGGCTCGCCACGTGATATCCTGCCCCGATGGTTGGGGAAAACAGGATCTTCGCACTAGGTGCAGGCAGCGGCAAGAATTCCGGAGGCGAGAATCCGGGAGCCGATACCGACAGGCCCGTCGACGCCGCATCCGGAACTTTACCGCAGGAAAACTGGGATGACGCCTGGGTTGCAGCCGAGGAAGAGGACGTTTTGCCGCCACCTCCCACATCGCGCATACCCGTCATGCCAGCCCTGGCAGGCGCAGTCGTTGTGGCGTGGACCGTGTTGTTCTTCGCCGCGCTGCTACCGGCGTTCAGAGCCGGGCTACCCCTCGCCCAGGTTCCGGCGCTCGTAACCCAATGGTGCGCGCCGGTCCTGCTGGTCGGCCTCGTCTGGCTGCTAGTCATGCGTCATAGCACCCGCGAAGGCCGCCGCTTCGGCGACATCGCCCGCACCCTGTCGAGCGAGTCCGCGCTGCTCGAACGGCGCCTGACCACGGTCAATCGCGAGCTTAGCCTCGCGCGCGAATTTATCGCATCGCAGTCGCGCGATCTCGAATCGCTGGGTCGCGTCGCCGCCGAGCGGCTCTCTCACAATGCAGAGCGACTGCAGGAACTGGTGCGCGAAAACGGCCTGCGCGTCGATTCGATCAGCACCGTGAGCAACGCCGCGCTGGAGAACATGGAGAAGCTGCGCGGCCAGCTCCCGGTCATCGCCAGCTCCGCCAAAGACGTCACCAACAACATCGCGAATGCCGGCCGTACCGCTCACGCCCAGCTTGAGGACATGGTGTCCGGCTTCAATCGCCTAAACGAATTCGGCTCGGCCAGCACCCGGCAGGTCGCGATGCTCCGAGAGCAGGTAGGCGAAACGCTGGACGGATTCACCCGCCAGTGCGAGCAAATCGACCTCGTGGCCTCCGCCCGCTTCGCAGAACTGGCCGAGCGCAGCGAAGACTTCCGCACCCGCCTCGACGGCCATGAAGTGGAAGCGCTGGCCGCGATTCGCACCCGTGCCAAAGCACTTGCGGACGAAATCGACGCGACCGGCAACCAACTGGACCGCCACGAGGCGGAGAGCCTGACCTCACTGCGCGCCCGCCTTGTTGCTTTGCGCGACGAAAGCGATGTTGTCAGCCGCGCCCTGCGCGAGGCCGAGGACCGTGCCGGCGAAGCGCTTCGCACCGCACTGGCGGGGCTTTCCCAGGAACAGGCGGCTACCACCCAGGCCATTTCGACGGCCCAGCAGACCGCTATCGACGCCCTCGCCGCCCGCATCGCGGCGATCGCGGCAGAAGCACGCCAGGTCGACGAATCGATCGGCCTGCGGGCCGAGCGTCTGTCGATGGAGGCCGAGGACCGCCAGTCTCGCCAGATCGAGCAGGAACGCCATGCCATCGCCCGCATCGACCACATGCTGGGTGAACTCGACGGCACCATCGCCGAGCGCCTCGAACGTCACCGCATCCAGGCCTCGACGCTTGCCGAGCGCGCATCTGCCGTAACTGGCGAGCTGTCGCAGTTCGAAGCCCGGCTTGAGGCTATCGCCCACCATACCGGCGAAGCGGAAAGCCGCCTGACCGCCAGCCTGGGCACCCTGACCCAGCGCCTTACCGCCGCACGCGCCACCCTGACAGCCACTGACGGCGACGTCGAAAAGCTGACAGGCGACAGTGTGCGCCTCTTGGAACTGATCCAGTCGAGCGCCAGCCAGACGCACAGCGCCCTACCCGAAGCGCTCGCCGTGTCCGAAGACCGTCTCACACGTCTGCGGGAAGGGCTTGGCGCCGTGATCACGCAGCTCCACCTGTCCGCACAGGGCGGCGAAAACGTGGCATCCGGGATCGACGCTTCGGGCCGCAACCTCGACATGTTGATGACCGGGCTATCGCAGGCGCAGGCAGATATCTCGGCACATGCTGCCGACCATGCGATACTCTTCACCGGCCTGCGCACCACCGTTGCCGAGATCGACCAGGCCACCCAGACCGCTGCCGACAAGGCGGGCGGCGTGCTCAGTGAGGCAATCGCCGCACTCGACAACAGCCTGATCGAAGCCGTCGCCGCGATCGAAGACGACAGCACCAACCGCATCGCTCACGTCGCGCAGGCCCTGGCCACGGAAAGCGCCTCGGCCATCGACAAAGCCATGCGCAACAAGGTGGCTGAGATTTCCGGCCAGCTGGAACAGGCGGTCGCCCACTCTGCCGGGGTCACCCGTGAAGCGACGGGGCAACTGCGCGAGCAGGTCGCCAAGGTCGACGAACTCGTCGGCAATCTCGAAGGCCGCATTACCGAAGCGCGCCGCCGCGCCGAGGAACAGGTCGATAACGACTTCTCCCGCCGCGTCGCGGTCATCACAGAGTCGCTCAATTCGAACGCGATCGACATCGCCTCGGTTCTGTCCAGCGACATCGCCGACACTGCCTGGGCAGCCTACCTGCGCGGCGACCGCGGCATCTTCACCCGCCGCGCAGTCAGCCTGCTCGACGCAGGCGAGGCCAAGGCGATCCAGCAAGTCTTCGAACGCGACGAGGCTTTCCGCGCCAACGTCAGCCGCTACATTCACGACTTCGAGGCGATTCTGCGACAGGTCCTCTCCACCCGCGATGGCAATGCGCTGGGTGTGACATTGCTGTCCTCGGATATGGGCAAGCTATATGTGGCGCTGGCCCAGGGTATCGAGCGTCTGCGCAGCTGAGACGTTGAACGGAGGGTGCGAGGGCAATGCCCTCGCGCTCCCGCGCCTTTATCCGGCTACCGATAGAGCGTTTTTGCTATGCTTTAGCATTCGTCGGCCGAGCACGGGCTTCATGAATAGCTGAAAGTCAGAGCCCGCTTTGCTTGTGCAGTCCCTAGCCCTGCAAGATGTCAAAAAACATCGGCGCAGTTTCATCGCGTTGCTTAATTAACGACCCACAGTTGTTTTGAAGATGTAGACTCTTTTTGTCAGCAGGTCCAATCAGCAGCGCGGTCGCCAACGACTCCAACAACAAGAGTCGACCATACTATTGACACTAACAGTCATGGTAACTGCGCCATTCCTCGAAGTTTGCCAATGGCGCTACTTTGGGAGGTCACTGAAATGCAACGTCAAATTATTCTGGCCGTCTCGGCATTGAGTATGCTGTCATCTGGCCCCGCTTTTGCTTCCACCGAGCCAACGCACGGCAATGCCATTGTCGTCGTCTCGCCCTCACTGGAAGCGTGGTCGTCGAAAGTATTCAAGAGTTTGAACCAAAAGCTGCGATATCCGTCGAGCATCAGCGGGATGCCCGACCATACCGGAGTGGTGGCTGTGAAGTTCAACTGCGGCGAAACAGGTGCGCCGGAGGGGATCGAAATTCAGAAATCATCTGGCCATAACGACCTCGATTACGCAACGATGCGGGCGGTGAAACGCATTGCCACGCTTTATCCGCTGCCAACTGGCCTCTCGAACAATCAAAAGTTCATTGTTCGTGTGCTCTTCGCCGATTCTATTGACGAACTGCAGCGGAAGAGCGCCGAAATGCGCGCCGAAGCTGCGCGCAATAACGCATGGTTCACCAGAGGCGGGAACGTCGCCGTGCTGGAACTCGCGCCAATGGGGAGTTGAAATATTGGGTTTAGAACGTGACGACGAGGGGCCGCTGGCATCGGCCCCTCGCATTTCATAGCGGGCCACCGCCGGGGTGGCCCGCGCCGGCGGGTCAGTACCCCAGATCGTCCACCGGCGGCTTGCCGAAGAAGTTGAGGTCGTCTGTCGTGATCCACTGCTCGGCGTAATTCACGTAGTAGGCGCCGAACAGGACGAGCGCCAACACCGTAGCGCGCATCGCGATCAGCTTGGGCCGAAAGTTCACCGGCGCGCTGGTCGCATGTCCTTTCTGGACCTCGTGGCCCTCCACTTCGTCCGGCGTGCGCAGGCCAAAGGGCATGACCAGGAACGCACTGAGCACCCAGAACAGGGTGTAGATCGCGATCATCGAGGTCCAGTTCATCGCCATTTCGCGTCAATCCTCCAGCAGCAGGATCTGGACCTGCGGCTTCTTGCCCGACCAACGCGTAGCGGCGCGGCGAGCAGCTAGGCGCGCAGCTTCGACTCGTACCGCCCGATCAGCCTTCTTGGCGCGGCCCAAAGCGTCAGCGATGTCCTTTTTGGCTTCCGCTACGAACTGGTCGTAGTCTTCGTCCAGCGGCAGACCCAGTGCCGATACTTCGACATGGCCCTTGCGGTCAGCCGCCACCGACACGACGCCGTTGGAGGCAATACGCCGGCGCATGACGATGGCCTCTCCGTTGGCCGGCGAAATAATGTCACCGTCAAGCAGCAGGCGTCCTGCATGAACTTCCCCGAACTTGCCGGGACGGTTGGGCGCTAGACGCACGAGATCGCCGTTCTTCTGGAAGATCGCCTTGGGAATCCCGACGGCAATGCCGAGGCGCGCCTGCTCCTTCATGTGGCGAATTTCGCCGTGTACAGGCATCAGGATCTGCGGACGTAGCCAGGAATAGAGCGCCTCCAGTTCCGGGCGGCCCGGGTGGCCGGAAACATGGATCGGGCTCTGCCGGTCGGTGACGACGACGATGCCCAAGTCCGCGAGGCGGTTCTGGATGCGGCCGATCTGGATTTCGTTACCCGGAATCTGACGGCTGGAGAACAGCACCACGTCGCCCTTTTCGAGCTTGATCGGGTGATTACCGTCGGCAATGCGGGCCAGCGCCGCACGCGGCTCCCCCTGCCCGCCGGTGGCGACGATCAAGACTTCACCGTTGGGCAGGCCCATCGCCGTATCCACGTCGATCAGTTCCGGCAGGTCCTTGAGATACCCGCAGGACTTGCCCACCGCAATGATACGGTCCAGCGAACGGCCGGCGACGCAAAGCTGACGTCCCGTCTTCTTCGCGACGTCGCCCAGCGTTTGCAGGCGCGCGACGTTCGAGGCGAAAGTCGTCACCACTACGCGGCGCCCCTTGTGGCGCTTCACTTCGGCCAGCAGCCCGCGATAGACTTCGCCTTCGGAACCCGAAGCTTCAGGGTTGAAGACGTTGGTGGAATCGCAGACCAGCGCGAGCACGCCTTCGTCGCCGATGGCGGTCAGTTCCGCCTGCGTCGCCGGGGTCCCTACCTGAGGCTCGTCGTCGAGCTTCCAGT
Organism: Novosphingobium sp. 18050; assembly: GCF_902706195.1. Lineage (GTDB taxonomy): Bacteria > Pseudomonadota > Alphaproteobacteria > Sphingomonadales > Sphingomonadaceae > Novosphingobium. The sequence continues at coordinate 170,346 of NZ_CACSJO010000001.1, forward strand.
CGCCGGTGTGGAAAATGCGGCCATAAGGCGTCTCGATTACCAGCGCATTGCCCTCAGCGATCGAGTGCGCCAGCGGAACGTAGCGTATGCCGAACGGGCCAAGGTCGAAATTTTCGAGGTCGTCGACTACATTCAGCTCGATTTCGTCGAGGATGCCCGCCTCTTCCAGCTTGGCCGCGACCAGCTTGGCGGTGAACGGGGTCGCATAGAGCGGAACTCCCAGTTCCTGCGCAAAATAGGGGACCGCGCCGATGTGGTCCTCATGCGCGTGGGTCAGGACGATGCCGAGCAGGTTCTCGCGCTCGTTCTCGATAAATTCGAGGTCGGCGAAAACGAGGTCGACGCCGGGGTATTCGTTGCCCGAGAAGGTCATGCCGAGATCGACCATAAGCCACTTGCCCTGGCAGCCGTAGAGATTGACGTTCATGCCGATCTCGCCCGAGCCGCCGAGCGCACAGAACAGCAGTTCATTACCTGGAATCACTTAGATGCGGCCCTTTGCGCGAGGATGGCGAGGCCATCGATTGTGAGGTCGGGATCGACCGCGTCAAATATGGTGGTTGCTTCGTCAAACAGAACGGCGAGCCCGCCGGTGGCGATGACTTTGGCCGGACGACCGATTTCAGCGCGGATGCGGGCGATCAGGCCCTCCATCATCGCGACATAACCCCAGAATACCCCAATGAGCATCTGGTCTTCGGTGTTGCGGCCAACGACGCTGTCGGTCTTGGGCACCTCGATCGCGATGCGCGGCAGCTTGGCGGTATTCCCCACCAGCGCGTCGAGCGAGAGGTTGATGCCGGGGGCGATAATGCCGCCCTTGTAGGCGCCGTTGAAGTCGATCACGTCGAATGTCGTGGCGGTGCCGAAATCGACGACGATCAGGTCGCCCGCGTGCTTGGCATGGGCGGCAATCGCATTCACCGCGCGGTCAGCGCCCAGCGAACGAGGCTCGTCCACATCGATATCGATGGCGTAATCTGCCTTACCCTGCCCTGCCAGTAGCGGCTCGACATCGAAGTAGTGGCGCGCGAGAATCTCCAGATTGTGAAGCGCGCGCGGCACCACGGTAGAGATGATGATCTTGTCGATCGCCTTGGCCTCGACGCCGCGAATGGCGAGGAGCTGCATCAGCCATACCGCATATTCGTCGCCAGTGCGGCGCGGATCGGTGGCGATGCGCCAGCGTCCCCGGATGGCGCGGCCATCGAGCAGGGCGAAGACGACATTGGTATTGCCGGCGTCAATTGCGAGCAGCATGAGACGTATCGTTCCTCAACACTCAGGTCTGCGCGAGCAGGACATCGCCGGCGTGGATCGTGCGGACCGAACCATCCGCCAGGGCGAGACGGAGGTTTCCGTCATCGGCCAGCCCAGCGAAAGTGCCATGTACCGCGTCCTCTCCGGGCGGCAGCACCGTCAGCGGCGTTCCCTTGGGATGCGCGGCACTCTGCCAGCGACGCAGGAGCGGGGCAAGGCCGACCGAGCGCCAACGCTGCAGTTCGATGTTGAAAGCAGAGGCCAGCGCCCCGGCGAAATCATCGCGGGACGGCGCAGGACCGTATTCGGTAAGTTTTGCGACCTGGCGGCCCTGGATTGCCGGAGCGTTGGCCAGGTTCACGCCAATGCCGACGATGACGACCCCGCCGGTCATTTCCAGCAGGATGCCGGCAACCTTGCCGCCGCCCAGCAGGAGGTCGTTGGGCCACTTCAGCAGAAGGTCCCTGCCCTCAGGCACAAATACGGACAGCGCCTCGTGAACTGCGAGGCCTGTCAGCAGAGCCAAGCTGGCCGGCGAGGGATCGCCGGGTGCGAGACGCACCGCAGTCGACCCCATGAAATTGCCGGAGCCATCGTTCCATGCGCGACCGAGGCGGCCCTTACCTGCAGTCTGTCGATCAGCGATCAGCCAATCGCCTTCGGGCAGGTAGTCCCCGCCCGAAATCCGGGCCACCAGATCTGCGTTGGTGGACCCGGTTTCCGCGACGGTATGGATCAAGACGCGAAGAACAGTGCCGTCGCTGCGGTCGCGGCCAGCGCGCTCAGCCACTTGGTCAGAAGGTAGCCGAGCGGCGAGATGAACAGGCAGGAAACCACAAGGATCGCCTTGTGCCAAACATCGCTCTCACCCTTCACCACATCGACCGGTTCGTCGAAGTACATGACCTTGACGACCTTTAGGTAGTAGAAGGCGCCGATCACCGAAGCTGCGAAACCGATGGCGGCCAGCGGCATCATGCCAGCATCAACAGCAGCCTGGAAGACAAGGAACTTGCCCCAGAAGCCGAAGAGCGGCGGAATACCGGCAAGGCTGAACATGATGATCGCCAGGCCGAGCGCCAGCCCCGGACGGGTGCGCGACAGACCGGCGAGGCTCGCGATTTCCTCAACCGTGTTGCCGTCTTCGTCCTTGAGCATCAGGATGGCCGCGAAGCCGCCCAGCGTCATGGCGACGTAGATCGTCAGGTAGAACAGCATGGCGGCAGCGCCCTGCTGGTTCGCGGCGGCAAGCCCGACCAGCATGAAGCCGACGTTGTTGATCGACGAATAGGCCATCAGGCGCTTGATGTTCTTCTGACCGATGGCACCCACTGCGCCAACAACGATGGAAGCCAGCGCAAGGAAGACGACGATCTGCTGCCAGGCCTGCGCCTGCTCACCAAAAGCGTCGAGCAGCACCCGCATGGTCAGGCCCAGCGCCGCGACCTTGGGAGCCGAGGCGAAGAACATCGTCACCGGAGCCGGTGCACCTTCATAAACGTCGGGCGTCCACATGTGGAACGGCACGGCGCTGATCTTGAAGGCCAGACCTGCCAGCATGAAGATGATGCCAAACAGGGCGCCATGCGACAGACCGCCCGCAACTGCGGCGTTGATACCACTGAACGAGGTGGTGCCGGTAAAGCCATACGTCAGGCTCATACCGAACAGCAGAATGCCCGAGGCCAGCGCGCCCAGTACGAAGTACTTGAGGCCTGCTTCAGCCGAACGCCCATCGGTACGCAGGAATGCCGCGAGGACATAAGCTGCCAGCGAGTTCATCTCGAGGCCGATGTAGAGCGTGATCAGATCGGTGGCCGAGACCATTAGCCCCATGCCCAGCGCCGCGAAGATTACAAGCACTGGGAATTCGGCCCGCATGGCGCCGAGGCGTTCAAAGAAAGCCGGCGCGATCACCAGAGTAGCGGCCGCAGAGAGATAGATCAGGATCTTGGCGTAGCTAGAGAAAGCATCGGCGTGATACTGGCCGAAAAAGGCCGAAGTATCGGGCCCCATCGCACTGCTGCAAAGAGCAGGTGCGACGAGCGCCATGGCCCCGACCAGCACCGTGACGGCGAGAATCGAGATCAGGCGACTTGCCTTGTCACCGCCCCAGGCAGCGATCAGGAGCAGGACGAGGCCTGCAATGCTTAGCGTTTCTTCCGGCGCGATCAGGCGCAGCGACTGCGACCAGTCCATCAGTGTGACCCCCCGTGCGCAGCGGATTCTTCGTGCGCAGGCTTAGCTTTTCCAATTGTCGGCGCGCTGTCCCCTGCCGGCTTCGCACGGGCGAGGCGGGCATCGAGCGCGGCGATGTCGGCGCGCATCGGAGCGAGGAAGCTCTCAGGGTATACACCCATCCACAGGACCGCGAGGCCCAGCGGAACCACCATCAGCAGTTCACGCAGGTCGAGGTCCGGCATAGCAGCGGCATCGGCGTTTTTCTGATCACCGAAGGCGACCCGGCGATAAAGGTAGAGCATGTAGGCAGCACCCAAGATGATACCGGTGGTGCAGATCAGCGCCGCCCACGTCGATACCTGGTAGATGCCACCAAGGCTCAGGAATTCGCCGACGAAACCGCTGGTGCCCGGAAGACCTATCGAGGCCATCGTGAAAAGCATGAAGAACAGCGCGTAACGCGGCATGTTGATGGCAAGACCGCCGTAACGGCTGATCTCGCGCGTGTGGAGCCGGTCGTAGATGACGCCGACGCAGAGGAACAGCGCACCGGCAACGAGGCCGTGGCTGAGCATGACCATCATCGAGCCTTCGAGGCCCTGCTTGTTGAAGGCGAACAGGCCGATCGTCACGATCGCCATGTGAGCGACCGAGGAATAGGCGATCAGCTTCTTCATATCGCTCTGCACGAGCGCGATCAGCGAAGTGATGACCACCGCGGCCATCGACAGGCCCCAGATCAACGGCGCAAAGTACGCCGAGGCTTCAGGGAACATCGGCAGCGAAAAGCGGATGAAGCCGTAACCACCCATCTTCAGCAGGACGCCGGCCAGGATGACCGAGCCGCCCGTCGGCGCCTGAACGTGCGCCGCCGGAAGCCAAGTGTGGACCGGCCACATCGGCATCTTCACCGCGAAGCTGGCGAAGAATGCGAGCCACAACCAGGTCTGCACCTGCGGGTCGAAGTCATAGGCCATCAGTGTAGGTACGTCAGTGGTGCCGGCGGTGTGGACCATCCACAGCATGGCGACCAGCATCAGCACCGAGCCGAGCAGCGTGTAGAGGAAGAACTTGTAGCTGGCGTAGATCCTGTCGGCGCCGCCCCAGATACCAATGATCAGATACATCGGGATCAGGCCGGCTTCGAAGAACATGTAGAACAGGAAGATGTCCTGGGCCGCGAAAACGCCGATCATCAGCGTTTCGACGAGCAGGAACGCAGCCATGTATTCGCCGACCCGCTTCTCGATCGAATTCCAGCTCGCGCCGATGCAGATCGGCATGAGGAAGACCGAGAGCATGATCAGCAGCAGTGCGATGCCGTCTATGCCCAGGGCCCAGGAGAAGCCCGAGAAGATTTCGAGACGCTCCGTGAACTGCCACTGGGCACCGCCCACGTCGAAGTTCATCCAGAGGACGACGCCGAGGGCGAAGTCCACCAGGGTTGCGATCAACGCGACGCTGCGCGCCGCTTTCGCTTCGAGGAAGAGGCAGGCCAGTGCGCCGATTAGCGGCACGGCCAGCATCAGGCTGAGGATGGGAAAACCACTCATCATCTTATCCCGCGATCACCCAGCTGATGGCGCCGACAAGGCCCAGCAGCATCACAAGAGCATAGCTGTACAGATAGCCCGACTGGACCTTCTGCGCGTAAGTCGACCCCTTGGACACTACCCAAGCGGCGCCGTCAGGACCGAAGCGGTCGATGACGCCAATGTCGAGAACCTTCCAGAACACCTGTCCGAGCCAGAAGGCGGGACGGACGAAGATGGCGTTGTACAATTCGTCGAACATCCACTTGCGGTACACGAAGGTGTAGACCGGTCCGAGCTGTGCGGCGACTGCCTTGGGGAACGAGAGGTTCTTGATGTAGCCGTACCAGGCGATCACGAAACCGATGGCCATAGCCGTGAACGGCGTCCACTTCACCCAGGTTGGCACGCCGTGCATGGCGTGGATCAGGTGTTCGTGGAACACCAGAGCCCCCTTCCAGAACTCGCCCTCACCTTCGGAAACGAAGGCATGGTTGAAGACGAACCCGGCAGCAACTGCACCCACGGCGAGGATCAGCAGCGGAACCAGCATTACCAGCGGGCTTTCGTGCGGGTGGTAGCCACCCGTGCCGTCGCCGTGTGCAGCGTAGTCCGGGCCGCGCGAACCGATGTCTGCCGGTGCGTGGGCGTCGTCGTCATGCGCATGGTTATCATGAGCGTTCGCGTCGTGAGCATGATCATCATGCCCATGGCCGTGCGCGTCATGAACCGCGTGCTGGATGTGTTCTGACTGAATCCAGCGCGGCTTGCCAAAGAAGGTCAGGAAAACCAGGCGCCAGGAGTAGAAGCTGGTCATCAGCGCGGCGAAGATGCCCATCCAGAAGGCGAACGAGCCGACCGGAGTGCCCGAACCGAATGCTGCCTCGAGGATCGCATCCTTCGAGTAGAAGCCCGCGAAGCCCGCGACCCCGGCAATGCCGACGCCGGTGATGGCCAGCGTTCCCGCCGTCATCGTCCAAAAGGTAATCGGGATATGCTTACGCAGGTTGCCGTAGAAGCGCATGTCCTGTTCGTGGTGCATCGAGTGGATGACCGAACCGGCGCCGAGGAACAGCAGCGCCTTGAAGAAAGCGTGCGTGAACAGGTGGAACATAGCTGCGCCATAAGCGCCGACGCCGGCGGCGAAGAACATGTAGCCGAGCTGCGAGCAGGTCGAATAGGCGATGACGCGCTTGATGTCCCACTGCGTGCAGCCAACGGTGGCGGCAAAGAAGCAGGTGCAGGCACCGATCACGGCGATGACATGCATCGCGGTCTCGCTCTGCTCGAACATCGGCGAAAGACGGCAAACCATGAAGACGCCGGCGGTGACCATGGTCGCCGCGTGGATCAGCGCCGAAACAGGCGTCGGGCCTTCCATCGCGTCCGGCAGCCAGGTGTGCAGGCCGAGCTGGGCGGACTTGCCCATCGCGCCGATGAACAGCAGCAGGCAGATGACCGTCATCGTTTCGAAGCGCATGCCCAGGAAGCCGATCGTCGAACCCGCCATGGAAGGCGCCGCTTCGAGGATCGCCGGGATCGAAACGGTTCCGAACACCAGGAACGTCGCGAAGATACCGAGCATGAAGCCGAGGTCGCCCACGCGGTTGACCACGAAGGCCTTGATCGCGGCGGCGCCTGCCGAAGGCTTGCGGAACCAGAAACCGATCAGAAGGTACGAGGCAAGGCCCACGCCTTCCCAACCGAAGAACATCTGCACCAGGTTGTCCGCCGTCACCAGCATGAGCATGGCGAAAGTGAACAGCGACAGATACGCGAAGAAGCGCGGCTGATCCGCTTCCTCGCTCATGTAGCCCCACGAATAGAGGTGCACGAGCGCGGAAACCGAGGTGATGACGACGAGCATTACTGCCGTCAGCGTGTCCACCCGCAGCGCCCAGTCGAAGGTCATCGAGCCCGATGCCACCCACTTGAGAACGGGGACGACAGTGGCCTCGGCGTTACCGCTGAGGAAGCTGATGAAGATCGGCCAAGACAGGCCGCAGGCGATGAACAGCGCGCCGGTGGTCAGAACCTTGGGCAGGCCGAAACCGAACGACTTGTTCGCGAACCCGGCCAGGATCGACGCCAGAAGCGGCAGGAAGACGATGATGAGAATCGACTGCAAGGCCTTATCCCTTCATCCGGTTGACGTCGTCGACGGCAATGGTGCCGCGGCCACGGAAATAGATCACGAGGATAGCAAGCCCCACTGCGGCCTCGCCGGCAGCCACCGTCAGCACGAACATGGCGAAGATCTGGCCAGTAAGGTCGTGCAGGAAGGCGCTGAACGCGACGAGATTGATGTTCACCGCAAGCAGGATCAATTCGATCGACATCAGGATGACGATGACGTTCTTGCGGTTGATGAAAATGCCGAGCACGCCGAGCACGAAGAGGATCGAACTCACCACGACATAGTGTTCTACGCCGATCACAGCTGGACCCCCTTGCCCACTTCAGGCTTGACGTTGAAGGTCGCCTCTTCGGGACGGCGACGGTTCTGCTTGTCGACGTTCTGGCCGCGCGTTCCGCCGCGCTGACGGTGCGTCAGGACGATGGCGCCGATCATTGCGACGAGCAGGATGATGCCCGCTGCTTCGAAAAGGAACAGATAGCGGCTGTAGAGCAGCGCGCCGATCGCCTCGATGTTCGAAGCGCCCGCGGGCGTTGCGGCGGTGCCATTCGGCGTGCCGAGGGTCAGCGAACCGGCACGGTAAGCGCCGATGCCCAAAACCATTTCGGCCAGCAGCACGATGGCGACCAGCGCGCCGAACGGGAAATAGCGCACGAAGCCGGCCCGCAGTTCGGCGAAGTCGATGTCGAGCATCATGACGACGAACAGGAACAGCACCGCGACAGCGCCCACATAGACGATGACGAGGAGCATCGCGATGAACTCGGCACCCACGAGGATCATAAGGCCAGCGGCGTTGAAGAACGCCAGGATCAGCCAGAGAACCGAGTGCACCGGGTTACGCGACAGAATGGTGATCGCGCCGGAAGCGACGGTCATCACCGCGAAGAGATAGAAGGCGATTACGTGTATCATGGAAGCCCGTTTCCTTGCGCGTGCCGGTTAACGGTACGGCGCATCGGCTTCAAGGTTCGCGGCGATAGCCCGCTCCCACTTGTCCCCGTTCGCCAGCAGCTTGGCCTTGTCGTAGAGCAGTTCTTCGCGCGTTTCAGTCGCGTATTCGAAGTTCGGCCCCTCGACGATCGCGTCCACCGGACAGGCCTCTTGGCAGAAACCGCAGTAGATGCACTTCGTCATGTCGATGTCGTAGCGCGTGGTACGGCGCGAACCGTCGACGCGGGGAGCCGCCTCGATGGTGATGGCCTGCGCCGGACAGATCGCCTCGCAAAGCTTGCAGGCGATGCAGCGTTCCTCGCCGTTGGGATAACGGCGCAGGGCGTGCTCACCGCGGAAGCGGGGCGAAAGCGGGTTCTTCTCGAACGGATAGTTGATGGTCGCCTTGGGCCTGAAGAAATACTTCAGGGTCAGCCAGTGCGCCTTCACGAACTCCCAGAGCGTGAAGCTCTTGATGAGATGTGCGACGGTCATGCGAAGTGTCCGGTTGCCATGAGGTAGCCGCTGACGATGACAACGAACAGCAGCGATACGGGCAGGAAGACCTTCCAGCCCAGGCGCATCAGTTGGTCATAGCGGTAACGGGGAACCGTCGCCTTGACCCAGCTGAACACGAAGAAGAAGAACAGCACCTTGAGCAGGAACCAGATGAAGCCCGGCACGAGGTACAGAACGGGGATGTCGAGCGGCGGCAGCCAGCCACCCCAGAACAATGTTGCGTTAAGTGCGCACATCAGCAGCACGTTGGCATATTCGCCCAGCCAGTAGGCGGCGAAAGCCATCGACGAATACTCGGTCTGGTAACCGGCGACGAGTTCGGATTCCGCTTCGGTAAGGTCGAACGGCGCGCGCTGCGTTTCCGCAAGGCTCGAAATCAGGAACATCACCCACATCGGGAACAGCAGCGGGTTCGCGACGAAGCCGTTGATGATGCCGAAGACGTGGCCCTTCTGCGCCAGGACGATGCCGTTCATATTGAACGTACCCGACCACAGGACGACGCAGATCAGGATGAAGCCGATCGAGACTTCATAGGAGATCATCTGCGCCGAAGCACGCATCGCCGAGAAGAACGGGTACTTCGAATTCGAAGCCCAGCCCGCCATGATCGTGCCGTATACGCCCAGCGAACTGATCGCGAGAACGTAGAGCAGACCGATGTTGATGTCCGCGAGGATCGCGCCGCCGTTGAAGGGGATCACCGCCCAGGCCAGCAGCGCGAGACTGAAGGTCAGCACCGGCGCGATCAGGAACAGGCCCTTGTTCGCAGCCGAAGGAACGATGGTTTCCTGCAGGAAAACCTTGAGGCCGTCCGCGAAGGACTGCAGCAGACCAAAGGGGCCGACGACGTTGGGACCACGGCGCAGCGCCATGGCAGCCCAAATCTTCCGATCGGCGTAGATGATCATCGCAACGCTGAGCATCAGCGGCAGCGCGATCAGCAGGATACCGCAGATCGTCGAAACGAACCACGCCCAGTCATGGGTCATCCCGAGGGACTGGAAGAACGAAGTCATTCCGCCGCCTCCGCGAAGTCCACGCCGTGCAGCAGTTCAGCCGAACAGCGCTGCATCGTCTCGCTGGCGCGAGCGACGGGGTTGGTCATGTAGAAGTCCTTGATCGGATAGGCGATTGCGCCGACCGGAGAACCGCCGCCCGCAGGCAGGGCGCTTCCGTAGTCCGCGAGGCCCTCGGTGCCAAGTGCAGGAACCGCAGCGACCATTGCACCGCGCAGTGCATCGAAGCTGTCGAACCCGACCGAGACGCCGAAAGCGTCGGCCAGCGCACGCAGGATCGTCCAGTCTTCACGCGCATCGCCCGGAGCGAAGACCGCCTTGTCGGCGAACTGCACACGGCCTTCAGTGTTGACGTAAGTGCCGGCCTTTTCGGTATAGGCCGAGGCGGGCAGCACGACGTCGGCAGAGTGAGCCGCCTTGTCACCGTGGTGACCGATGTAGACGATCATCGAACCTGCAAACTTCGCATAGTCGACTTCGTCGGCGCCGAGCGAGATGAGCACCTTGGGCTTGGCGGCGACGAGGTCGGCGATGCCGCCCTTCTGCGCGTAGCCGAGCATGAGGCCGCCCATGCGCGATGCCGCCATATGCAGGACGTTGAAGCCGTTCCAGGCCGAACCGTCCTCGAGCGTGCGCACGAGGTTAAACTGGGCCGAAAGGGCCAGAGCCGCTTCGAGACCGCCGCGTCCCAGCGCCGCGCCGCCCAGGATCACCGCCGGACGCTTGGCGCCCGAGAGTGCATCCGCGACGTGCTGCGGCAAGTTGCCGAGCGCCGAAAGATCATCACCGAGGAATTCGCCGCCGAAGGTGGTTTCCCACTCCGGGCCTACCAAGAACACCTTGGCGCCGCGCTTGACCGCCTTGCGCAGGCGGACGTTGACGGTGGGTGCTTCCCAGCGGACCATCGAGCCGACGATCAGGATCGCGTCGGCGGTCTCGATGCCGTTCAGCGTGGTGTTGAAGTTGACGGCCGCGAGGCTGGACGTGTCGTAGTCCATGCCGGTCTGGCGACCTTCGAGGAGCGTCGAGCCAAGCGCACCGACGAGCGCCCTGGCGGCAAACATCGTCTCGCAATCGACCATGTCGCCGGCGATGGCAGCGATCGAATTACCCGGGTTAAGCGTGGCGATCGCGGCAAACGCCTCGTTCCATGTGGCCTGGACGAGCTTGCCGTCGCGGCGCAGGTACGGCTTGTCGAGGCGGCGCTTCGTCAGGCCGTCGACCTGATAGCGCGCCTTGTCGCTGATCCATTCCTCGTTGACGTCGTCGTTGTTGCGCGGAAGTGCGCGCAGCACTTCGCGGCCACGGCTGTCGATGCGGATGTTGGCGCCGGTCGCGTCCGAAACGTCGATGCCGAGCGTCTTCTTCAGTTCCCAGGGACGCGCCTCGAACGCGTAAGGACGGCTGGTGAGCGCGCCGACCGGGCAGAGGTCGATCACGTTGGCGCTCATCTCATGGTGAGCAGCCTTCTCCAGATACGTCGTGATCTGCATCGATTCGCCGCGATAAAGCGCGCCGATCTCGTCCACGCCGGCGACTTCTTCGGAGAAGCGCACGCAGCGGGTGCAGTGGATGCAGCGCGTCATCGTGGTCTTGATGAGCGGGCCCATGTACTTCTCGGTCACCGCGCGCTTGTGCTCGTGGTAGCGCGAGCCGCCGCGACCATAGGCCACCGACTGGTCCTGCAGGTCGCATTCGCCGCCCTGATCGCAGATCGGGCAGTCGAGCGGGTGGTTGATGAGGAGGAACTCCATCACCCCTTCCCGCGCCTTCTTAACCATCTCGGAATCGGTGCGGATTTCCTGGCCTTCGGCTGCCGGAAGCGCGCACGAAGCCTGGGGTTTGGGCGGTCCGGGCTTCACTTCGACCAGGCACATGCGGCAGTTGCCGGCGATGCTCAGCCGCTCGTGATAGCAGAAGCGCGGGATTTCCTTGCCGGCCAACTCGCAGGCCTGCAGCACGGTCGCGCCGGCAGGTACTTCGAGTTCGACGCCGTCTACTTTTACCTTCGGCATTATTCGGCAGCCTCTTGCAGCGAGCCTGAGCGCGCTTCGATGCGGCGCTCGATCTCGGGGCGGAAGTGCTTGATGAGGCCCTGGATCGGCCACGCCGCAGCGTCGCCCAGAGCGCAGATGGTGTGGCCTTCGACCTGCTTGGTCACCTGCTGGAGCATGTCGATTTCATCGACATGAGCGTCGCCGGTACGCAGGCGCTCCATCACGCGCCACATCCAGCCCGTGCCTTCACGGCACGGCGTGCACTGGCCGCAGCTCTCATGCTTGTAGAAGTACGAGATCCGGCTGATGGCGCGCACGATGTCGGTGGACTTGTCCATGACGATGACCGCAGCGGTGCCGAGGCCCGACCCGACAGCCTTAAGGCCGTCGAAGTCCATAGGGGCGTCCCATATATCGGACGCCGGAACCAGCGGGACCGACGAACCGCCGGGGATCACCGCCAGCAGGTTGTCCTTGCCGCCGCGAATACCGCCGCAGTGACGCTCGATCAGCTCGCTGAACGGGATCGACATCTCTTCCTCGACCACGCAGGGACGGTTCACGTGCCCGCTGATCTGGAAGAGCTTGGTGCCCTTGTTGTTCTCGCGCCCGAAGGACGAGAACCACGCCGCGCCGCGGCGCAGGATGGTCGGGGCGACCGCGATCGATTCCACGTTGTTCACCGTGGTCGGGCAGCCATAGAGGCCCGCGCCGGCCGGGAACGGAGGCTTGAGACGGGGCTGGCCCTTCTTGCCTTCCAGGCTCTCGATCATTGCGGTTTCTTCGCCGCAGATGTAGGCGCCCGCGCCGCGGTGGACGAAGACGTCGAAATCGTACCCTGAACCGCAGGCATTCTTGCCCAGCAGACCGGCGGCGTAAGCCTCGTCACGCGCGGCGAAGAGGGTCTCTGCCTCGCGGATGTATTCGCCGCGAATGTAGATGTAGGCCGCGCGCGCACCCATCGCGAAGCCCGCGACCAGCGCGCCTTCGAGCAGGAGGTGCGGATCGTGGCGCATGATCTCGCGATCCTTGCACGAACCAGGCTCGGATTCGTCGGCATTGATGACAAGGAAGCTGGGCTTCGGATTGCCATTCTGGTCGAGCGGAGGCTGCTTGGGCATGAAGGACCACTTCATGCCGGTTGGGAAACCCGCGCCGCCGCGCCCACGCAGGCCCGAAGCCTTCATCTCGTCGATGATGGCCGCGTTGCCGCGCTCGATCAGGGCTTTGGTGTTGTCCCAGGCGCCGCGCGCCTGCGCTTCCTTCAGATTCCACGGCTGATAGCCATAGAGGTTCGTGAAGATGCGGTCCTTATCCGCGAGAGCCATTACCACTCACTCCGGTAGTCATGGTTTGCCGTGACCATCGCCGCCAGGTTGGTCGGCTCGCCCACGGGTTCGACGGTGTGGCGCGCCGGGTCCTGCGTGCCGGCCTTGGGGCTTTCGCCGCGAGCCAGCGCATCAAGCACGGCGTCCATGCGCTCTGCCGTCAGGTCCTCGTAGTTGTCGTCGTTGATCTGGACCATCGGCGCCGATGCGCAGTTGCCCATGCACTCAACCTCGGTGAACGACCACATGCCGTCGCCGGTGATGTGGCCTTTCTTCATCCCGCGCGACTTGCACGCCGCGATGATGTCGTCCGAACCGCGCAGCATGCACGGCGTGGTGCCGCAGACCTGCACGTGGAACCGGCCGATCGGCGCGATGTTGTACATCGTGTAGAATGAGGCGACCTCGACCACGCGAATGACCGGCATCGACAGATATTCGGCGAGGAATTCCATCACCGGGATCGGCAGCCAGCCTTGCGTGTTTAGTTCTGCACCCACCTGGCGCTGGGCCAGGTCGAGGAGCGGCATCACCGCAGAGCGCTGACGCCCTTCGGGGTAACGTGCGACAACTTCCTTCGCCTTGGCCGCATTGGCCTCGGTCCAGGTGAAATTGCCCCAACGGGCCCGCAGTTCGGGCGTATCGGGTTCGATATAGCGGTCAGCCATGCTTACCTCTGCGCTTCAGCCACTGATCCTGGCCGAAAAAGAAAATTTCAAAGCCGCCGATGGCGGTGGCCAACATCGCGATCATCGGCGAGGGTTCGATCCCCGCCCACAGCACCGCGAAGTAGAGACAGACGAGAAACACGCCCGTCAGGCTCGCCCAGATGCGGATCATCTCGACTGTGTTGAACTTCACCATCGGTCCCGCTCCTTTAGCGAATGAACTCGACGCGGGCGCACTTGTCGCCCTCGAACGTGTAGACGGCGACGACGTCGAACGGCTCGACCAGTTCCGAACCATCGGTTGCAGGGCCGCGCGTCACATGTTCGCGCATCAGCACATAGCTGCCGATCTGCGAAGCCTCGACGATCTGAGCGTTGTTTTCGGGCCAGCGCACGAATGCGGCGGCAAGCCCCGAACGCGTGCCTTCCTTGCCCTCGCGAGCTACTGCCCCGCGGTAGTTCGCTTCGCAGGCGTCGTCGGTCATGAACGACACGTAGAGATCGACGTCCTGGGCATTGTAGGCGGCAATCATGGCCTTGGCGGTATCAAGATTGCTCAACGGTCGCACTCCCCGAACACGATATCCATGGCGCCCAGGATCGCGGTGGCGTCAGGCAGCATGTGCCCCTTGGACATGAAGTCCATCGCCTGAAGATGGCTGAACGCGGTCGGGCGGATCTTGCAGCGGTACGGCTTGTTGGAGCCGTCCGACACCAGATAGACGCCGAATTCGCCCTTGGGGCTTTCTGTGGCGACGTAAACTTCGCCGGCCGGAACGTGGAAGCCTTCGGTGTAGAGCTTGAAGTGATGGATCAGCGATTCCATCGAGCTTTTCATCTCGGCGCGCTTGGGCGGCGAGACCTTGCGGTCGGTGGAAGCCACCGGACCTTCAGGCATGTCGCGCAGGCACTGCTTCATGATCTTGATCGACTGACGCACTTCCTCGGCGCGGACCATGAAGCGGTCGTAGCAGTCCGAGTTGGTGCCGACCGGGATCTCGAAGTCCATACGGTCATAGACGTCGTAAGGCTGGCTCTTGCGGATGTCCCAGGGGATGCCCGCAGCGCGGATCATCGGACCGGAGAAGCCCCATGCCAGCGCGTCTTCCTTGGAAACGACCGCGATGTCGACATTGCGCTGCTTGAAAATGCGGTTGTCGACCACCAGGCTGAGCGCATCGCCAAACAGTTCGGGCAGACGCGTATCGAGCCAGTCGGCGATGTCGGTCAGCAGCTTGAGCGGCACATCCTGGTGGACGCCGCCGGGGCGGAACCAGGCCGAGTGCATGCGCGCGCCGGAAGCGCGCTCGAAGAAGTTGAGGCAATCCTCGCGCACTTCGAACAGCCACAGGTTCGGCGTCATCGCGCCGATGTCCATGATGTGCGAACCCATGTTCATCATGTGGTTGCAGATGCGGGTCAGCTCGGCGAACAGCACGCGCAGATACTGGCCGCGCAAGGGCACTTCCAGATTGAGCAGCTTCTCGATCGCGAGAACGTAGGAATGCTCCATGCCCAGCGGCGAGCAGTAATCCAGACGGTCGAAATACGGGAGCGCCTGGAGGTAGGTCTTGTGCTCGATCAGCTTTTCGGTGCCACGGTGAAGCAGGCCGACGTGCGGATCGATCCGCTCGATGATCTCGCCGTCCAGCTCCATGACCATACGCAGAACGCCGTGCGCTGCAGGGTGCTGGGGGCCGAAGTTGATCGTGTAGTTGGTGATGACCTCGTCGCCGGTGGTGGGCGACGTCTCAAGCTGCATGCTCATTTGGCGTCTCCCTTCTCGGACTTCTCGGCAGCCTTCTCGTTCGCCTTGTCCCCAGCGCCGGTATCGGCCTTGGTTTCAGTAGCCTTGGGCGTGGCAACGGGCGGCGGCGCAGGTGTTTCGGCGGCCTTCTCGTCACCCGGAAGGATGTAGTCGGCGCCTTCCCACGGGCTCATGAAGTCAAAGCTGCGCAGGTCCTGAGCCAGCTTTACCGGCTCGTAGACGACGCGCTTGTCCTCTTCCGAGTAACGCAGTTCGACATAGCCGGTCAGCGGGAAGTCCTTGCGGAACGGGTGCCCCTCAAAGCCATAGTCGGTGAGGATGCGGCGCAGGTCCGGGTTGCCGGCGAAAATCACGCCGTACATGTCGAACACTTCGCGTTCCAGCCAGCCGGCGTTGGGCCACAGCGTGGTCACGGTCGGCACCGGGGTGTTTTCGGCGGCGTTGACCTTCACCATCAGGCGATGGTTCTTCGTCACCGAGAGCAACATGTAGACGACATCGAAGCGCTCGGCGCGCGAGGGGTAGTCTACCCCTGCCATCTCCATGAGCTGCTGGTAGCCGTGCTCGTCGCGCAGCGCGCGCAGGGCGTTCTCGATCTCGGAGCGTGCGACGGTGAGTACGATCTCGCCGTACTCCTCCTTCGAGGCCACGACCATCGAGCCAAGAGCGGCGACAAGAGCGTCGAGGACGCCCTCGTTGGACGCGATCTTCGGAGCGGAATGCAGAACGGGCATCTTGTCCTTACCTCTCGACAGTGCCCACGCGGCGGATCTTACGCTGAAGCTGCATCACACCATAGAGCAGCGCTTCCGCTGTCGGCGGGCAACCCGGCACGTAGATGTCCACCGGCACGATCCGGTCGCAGCCGCGCACGACCGAGTAACTGTAGTGATAGTAGCCGCCGCCATTGGCACAGCTACCCATCGAGATGACGTACTTGGGTTCCGACATCTGGTCGTAGACCTTGCGGAGCGCCGGAGCCATCTTGTTGCACAGCGTACCGGCCACGATCATCACGTCCGACTGGCGCGGGGAAGCGCGCGGCGCGGCGCCGAAGCGCTCCATGTCGTAGCGAGGCATGTTGACGTGGATCATCTCGACCGCGCAGCACGCGAGACCGAAGGTCATCCACCACAGCGAGCCGGTGCGGGCCCACTGGAACAGTTCCTCGGTGCTGGTGACGAGGAAGCCCTTGTCGGACACTTCCTGGTTGAGGTCCTTGAAGAACGACTGGTCGGGCGCCGTGATGGCGCCGCCGACCGGCGAAGTCGGGGCCAGAGGCTGACCCGCGCTGTTTACGAGCGTGCTCATTCCCAGTCCAGAGCTCCCTTCTTCCATGCATAGGCGAGGCCGATGGCCAGTTCCGCCAGGAACACCATCATCGTCAGCCAGCCGGCCCAGCCGGTGAACTTGAGCGAGACAGCCCAGGGGAACAGGAACGCGGCTTCCAGATCGAATACGATGAACAGGATCGCGACCAGATAGAAGCGGACGTCGAACTGGCTGCGCGGATCCTCGAAGGCGGGGAAGCCACACTCGTATTCGCTGTTCTTGTCAGCGCTGGGCTGATGCGTGCCGGTCAGGCGGGCGACGCCCATCGGCAGGAACACGATAACGGATGACAGTCCCACCGCGATCACGATGAATATCAGGATCGGCAGGTATTGTGACAGATCGGTCAATGGTCTCTTGCCTCATTACCGGATGCGACGCTGACGGACTCGGCAAAAGGTCATGGGCCGAGCCATCAAGTTGGCGCGCTCTTAGGCCAGCCCTACCCCGCAGGCAAGGTGTCCGGTTGCATAAATCCGCCCATTTGCATTGCATTGCAACACGGGAAGGCCCTCACCCGCGGGATTTCGCAGATAAAGCAGCGACCCTGCCGGTTTGCGCAATCGCCTGTCGATTTACGCAATCAAGCACGTTAATTATTGCGAAACGTTCGCGATATCTCTTGGCAATACGCAGCCCGCTCCCATGTTGGTTCGATGGCGGTGCAGATAGCCGCTATAAACGCGGCGGGGCGATGAAGACTGCCGCGACGTTGTCACGAATGCGTCGCATCATTGCAATTGACGCATCGCAACATTATCCGAGCGTCAATCGCTTTCAGATTCCAGTGCGAAAGGCATATCAATGGCCCAGATTTCCGCATCCGATCCCATCGTCATCCTGAGTTACGCACGCACCCCGATGGGCGGCCTGCAAGGCGTTTTCGCCGACGTTTCGGCGACGGACCTCGGCGCCACTGCCGTCAAGGCCGCAGTTGAGCGCGCCGGAGTCGCCGGTGAGGACATCGAGCGCATTTATATGGGCTGCGTCCTGCCGGCAGGCCTGGGCCAGGCCCCTGCCCGCCAGGCTGCGATCAAGGCCGGGCTGCCCAAGTCGGTCCAGGCGACGACGGTCAACAAGGTCTGCGGCTCTGGCATGCAGACGGTCATCATGGGCGCCGAGGCTTTGGCGTCGGGCTCGCTCGATGTCGTCATCGCCGGCGGCATGGAATCGATGACCAACGCGCCGTACCTGTCGAAGAAGCACCGCTCGGGCGCCCGCGCCGGCCATGATACGATCTACGATCACATGTTCCTCGACGGTCTGGAAGATGCCTATGAAGGCGGCTCGATGGGCTCCTTCGCCCAGGTCACCGCCGACGAGTACCAGCTGACCCGCGAAGGTCAGGACGAATACTCTATCGAGTCGCTCCGCCGCGCGCAGGAAGCCGTCGCCAGCGGCGCCTTCAAGAACGAAGTCGTCCCCGTGACGGTCAAGACCCGCAAGGGCGAAGTGATCGTCGATACCGACGAGCAGCCGGGCAAGGGCAACCCCGATAAGATCAAAACGCTGCGCGCCGCCTTCGCCAAGGACGGCACCATCACCGCCGCCAGTTCCAGCTCGATCTCGGACGGCGCAGCAGCGGTCGTGCTGACCCGCAAGAGCGTGGCCGAAGCCAAGGGCCTGACCCCGCTTGCCACGGTCGTCGGCGTCTCGGCCCATGCACAGGAGCCCGCCAAGTTCACTACCGCTCCCGTCGGCGCGATCACCAAGCTGATGGACAAGGTGGGCTGGCAGCTCTCCGACGTCGACCTGTTCGAAGTGAACGAGGCTTTCGCCTGCGTCGCGATGTTCGCGATGCACGATCTCGGCATCCCGCACGATAAGGTGAACATCCACGGCGGCGCCACCGCGCTGGGTCACCCGATCGGCGCCTCGGGCACACGCATCATCGTGACGCTCATCAACGCGCTGAAGGACAAGGGCCTGAAGAAGGGCGTCGCGTCGCTCTGCATCGGCGGCGGCGAAGCGACTGCGGTGGCGGTCGAACTGGTCTGATCGGTCGTCCGAGCCGGACAATGCGAAACCCCCGCCCTTGCCGGCGGGGGTTTTCGTTTGGGCGCGGGACTTGCGCTAGACCCTCAGCCGCCTCGTTTGGAGATAGCTGTCCCAGCCTTCGCCGGGATGACGATAGGGGCAGCGGCCTGCAGAGGGCTGCCCGTGTGGCGCCTCAGGGCGCACCGGTGCCCCACACCGCTTCCTCGCGCACGAAGCCCTTGTGACCGTCGGTATCGAAGCCGCACCAACCGTCCTTGCATGCACCCAGCTTACCGACCACGCCCGGCTCGATGCGCCAGAGCATCGGCGAGGTGCTACTGCCTTCTGCGTGCATCTCGATCAGGCCGCCGTCCTTGACCAGCCCGGCGCGCTGGCGGGAGAGCAGCAGATCGCGCATCCAGCCCTTTGCGCCGTCCGGGTCCTCGATCAGGCGCCATGGCCCTTCCCGGCGCAGGACTTTCACCGGCAGGTGCGGGCGGCGGTAGACCCAGTCGATCCGGTACGAATCGCCCGGGCCCACCCGCAGGTTGGCGATATCGGTATCGACCGAAGCCCAGTATGGCACCTTGTCGTCGTCCGCAGCGCGAGCGGGAATGGCTACGGCAATGCCCAGGGCGAGCAGCGGCAGGAGGAGTTTGCAGGCGTTCATCACACCAGCTCATACCGCGCGGCGCGACGCCCCATCAAGGCTTCTTGACCCCGACCCTGTGGAAGGCATAGCCCCCTTGTCCATGACCCAGCACAGCGAAACCTTCCGTCCGATCCCGTCGCGCCCCCGGGTGATCGTCACGCGCCGGCTCCTGCCGTCCGTCGAGGCGCGGATGGCCGAGCTTTTCGACGTGGTGCTGAACGCCCAGGACATCCCGATGACCCGTGCCGAGCTGGAAGCGGCGATGCGCGATTGCGACGTGCTGGTGCCCACCGTGACCGACACCATCGATGCGGCGATGATCGCAGGCGCCACCGGGGAGCCGGGCGCCCGCCTTGGCATGATCGCCAGCTTCGGCGCCGGCACCGAGCATATCGACGTAGCCGCGGCCCGCTCCCACCGCATCATGGTGACCAATACCCCCGGCGTCTTCACCGACGATACCGCCGACCTGACGCTGGCGCTCATCATTCTCGTCTCGCGCCGCTTCAGCGAAAATGCGGAGATCCTGCGTGAGGGCAAGTGGACCGGCTGGGGGCCCGCCGTCATGCTGGGTCATGCGCTGGGCGGCAAGACGCTGGGGATCGTCGGTATGGGCCGCATCGGTCAGGCCGTGGCCCACCGCGCCCGCGCCTTCGGCATGGATATCCGCTACCACAACCGCCACCGTCTGCCCGGTGCGATCGAGAACATGTTTGCCGCCCGCCATGTGCCGGACCTCGACACCCTGATCGCCGAGGCCGACATCCTCACCTTCCACTGCCCGGCCGGACCGGAAACCGTGCACCTGATGAATGCGCGCCGGATCGCCCTCATGAAACCGGGCGCCTGCCTCGTGAACACCGGACGCGGCCAGCTGATCGACGAGGAGGCTCTGATCGCAGCCCTGGCGGAGGAAAGGATCGCAGGCGCCGGACTGGACGTCTTCGCCCGCGAGCCGCAAGTGGACCCACGCCTGTTCGAGCTGCCCGGCCTCGTTGCCCTGCCCCACCTCGGCAGCGCCACTTACGAAGGGCGCGGGGCGGCGGGCGAACGGCTTATCGCCAACATCCGCTTCTGGGTCGACGGCCACCGCCCGCATGACATGGTGCTGCCCGAATTACCATGAACGCTAACGCCCATGCGCAAATTCCGGCCGAAGCGCCGCGGCAAATGCTTGTCTCGGTTTAATTTCCCAATCTAACCGAGCGTAAAGTAATTCACAGGTATTCGCCGCAGTACCTCAGGGGGATAAAATACCGATGATCCAGCAGCGCCTGCTGCCATTCACCGCCATTACTGCCGCCCTGCTGCCCGCTTCCGCGCTGGCGCAGGATGGCAGGATCGACGTGGCCGAAGCCGGAGACACCGCATGGCTGCTGGGCGCCTGCGTGCTGGCTCTGCTGGCGCTGCCGGGCCTGGCGTTGTTTTACAGCGGGCGGGTGCGCCGCAAGAATGTCGTCTCGGTGCTGACCCAGATCGGCGCGATCTTCGCGCTGGTGTCGACCCTGTGGATCATCGTCGGCTACACCCTCGGCTTCGGCGACGTGGGCAGCGGATGGCTCGGCACGGGCAATGCCTGGATGCTGATCAACCTGGGCAATGTCCGCATCGGAACCGGTGTGCCCGAAAGCGCCTTCGCTCTGTTCCAGATGGCTTTCGCGGCGCTTGCCCCCGCTCTCATGGCAGGTGCCTGGGCCGAGCGGGCACGATTTGGCTGGGCGCTCGTTTTTGCGGGCCTGTGGAGTCTCGTCGTCTACGCACCGATCGCGCACTGGATATGGGGCGGCGGATGGCTGGCGCAGGGCGTCGGCACACTCGACTGGGCGGGAGGCATCGTCATCCACACCAGCGCGGGCGTCTCGGCGCTGGTCGTCGCGATCATGCTGGGACGGCGCAAAGGGGCGTTGACGGGAGCGTCGGCAGGCCGCGCGGCCGCACATAGCCCTGCACTGACGATCGGCGGCGCGGCATTGCTGTGGATCGCCTCGCTGGCGCTGAGCGGCGGTTCGGCGCTGACCGCCAGCGACGACGCTGCCGCCGCGATCATCACCGCGCACATCGCCGCCGCATCCGCTGCCCTCAGCTGGCTGCTGGTCGAGCGTATCGCGCTAGGCAAACCCAGCGGCACCGGCTTTGCCATCGGCGCCGTCGCCGGTATCGCCGCGGTGAGCCCGGCAGCCGGCTTCATTTCTCCCGGCGCGGCGATCCTGTTCGGGATCGTTGGTGCCGGCGCCGCGTATTTCGCGATGCAGTTCGTCCGGCGAACGCTCAAGATCGACGATTCGCTGGGCATTTTTGCGGTCCACGGCGTTTGCGGAATGCTGGGATCGCTGCTGCTTGCCGTCTTCCTGTCGCAGCGTCTCGGCGGTGTCGGCTACGGGGAGGACATGAACCCGATCGCGCAAGTGGTGGCCCAGGGCATCGGGCTTGCCGTGGTGATCGTATGGTCGGTTGTGGGCACCGTGATTCTCGCCCTCATGACATCGCTCGCCTTCCCGATGCGCGTCTCCGAAGATGCCGAGCGAGAGGGTCTCGACGCTTCCACACACGGCGAGCGGGCCTGGGATTTCGATTGACACTCAGTTACTTCACACAAGATATGGGAATATGAAGGGCTATTTCCGGCAAGCTGGCCGCACCGCACTGCGCACGCTCGATTTCCGCAGCCGCGCCTCCCGCAGCGAGTTTCTGGTTTACCTGGTGCTCTCGCAATTGCCTCTCGTGGTGGCCCACTGGAGCTCAAGCTGGTTTGCACCCCCGGCGATTGCCGATGCGATCATGTTGGCCGCAGTGTGCTTGATTTCGGCCACGCTATTCGCGCTCAGTGTGCGGCGCCTTCACGATTTCGGGCATAGCGGCTGGTGGAGCCTGCCGCTGCTGATCCTGATCGGTCGCACCCTGCTGCTCGACCTCATTGGCCTGACCGCAGGCTGGCCCCTGCGCAGCGCCATCGAAAGCGGGCTCAGCTATATCGACTGGCTGGCGACGATTCCCGCCGTCGCCGTATTCGCCGCTATGCTGGCATGGCCTGGCAACAGGGGCCCGAACCGTTTCGGCCCGGCCCCGGAGGAAGTGCCCGCCTCCGCGCCCGCACAAACAAAAACGGCCAGCACGGAAAAATCCGCGCCGGCCGCCTGAAACCTTTTCCTGATGCTGGCGATCAGTCGCCGGTCAGGATGCGGTCGACCAGTTCCTTCACCGTCGGCGTGAAACCGTTGGAATAGAAGGGGTCCTGCTTGAACTTGTAGGCCGCGTGGCCTGCGAACATCAGGTTCTCGTCAATGGCGCCATCGTGGGCGATGTCCTGCAGGGTCTTCTGAATGCAGAAGCTGCGCGGATCGGCGAGGCGGCCGGTGGTGTAGTCGTCATGGTCCTTCCACGACGAGAAACCGCAGTGCGAAAGGCAGCCCATGCAGTCTGCCTGGTCCTTGCGGATCACGTCGCGCTCTTGCGGGCTGACGAAGATAATGGTGTCGTCAGGCGTACGCAGGCCGTCCGTGTGGCCCTGCGCCGACCATGCGCGAGCGCGGTCGAGGTCCTTCGGGGCGACCCAGAAGTTCTTGCCCTTCACCCCGACGTCGAGACGTACGGTATGCACACCAGCTTCGACCTTGGAGTAGGGAATCTGGCGCTCCGAACGCGCTTCGAGATTGCGCAGGAACGGGTTGCGCACGGCCGAGGAGTAGAATCCCGTCGGCGAGAAGCGGTGCAGCAGAACGTCACCCGGCTCCAGTTCGCGCAGAGCATCCTTCCACTGCATAGGAATGGGGCTTTCGTGCGTCAGCAGCGGGCGAGTGCCGTACTGGAACGCGATCGAGCCCAATTCCGGGTTGTCGATCCAGTTCTCCCAGTCACGCAGGAACCACACACCGCCGGCCATGACGATCGGCACGCTGTCCGGCACGCCCTCGGTGCGCATGGTGTCGCGCAGCGCCTTGACGCGGGGATACGGATCTTCCGGCTTGAGCGGATCTTCAGCGTTCGACAGGCCATTATGCCCGCCGGCGAGCCAGGGGTCTTCATAGACCACCGCACCCAGCAAATGAGCGACCTTGTGATAGGCACGCTTCCACAGCGCGCGGAAGGCGCGAGCGGAACTGACGATCGGCAGATAGTTGACGTCGTAGCGTGCCGCGATCTCGGACAGCTTGTAGGGCATGCCCGCGCCGCAGGTGACGCCGGTGACCATGCCGCGGGTCTGCTCAAGCACACCTTCGAGGATCGGCTGCGCGCCGCCCATTTCCCACAGCACGTTGATGTTGATCGCACCATTGCCGCCCGAAATCTCGTAGGCGCGGCGCACCTGCTCGACCGCGCCATCGATGGCATAGTCGATCAGTTCCTTGTGGCGATCCTTGCGCGTGAGCGCATTGTAGATCTGGGGCACGATCTTGCCCTCGGCATCGTAGCTGTCCGCATTAACCGCGCTGACTGTGCCGATGCCGCCTGCCGCCGCCCAGGCGCCGGAACTCATGTGATTGCTGGCGGAAACGCCCTTGCCACCTTCGACCAGTGGCCACACTTCGCGACCGCCGTACAGAATCGGCTTTAGACCCTTGAAACCCATCTTCTCTTTCGTCTTTCCCGAGCGTGGCGCTCAGCCCTGCGATCCGTCAGTTTTCGGCGGCGCCTCGCCCGCTATGCGGCAAGGTTTGATGTTGGCCGGTTTGGGCCGTGTGCCCACGGCCTCGAACTGCGCGTAATATCCTTGCAGTTCCGGCTTACGAACAAATTCCGTCAAACGAAAGCCCACCGAGGCGAATTCACAGAACAGCAGCGACGGCGCGATGCCGTGCGTGTCGGTGGGCTTGTCGACGTCGACCACGATGATCCGTCCGCCCGGACGCAGCGCCGGGCGCATCCGCCACAGGAACGCGTAGGGCTCGGAAACCTCGTGGTACATGTGGACCAGTAATATACGATCGAAACTGCCGCGCGGCAAACTCGGATCGTCCGGTTTGCCCAGCTTGATCGATACGTTGTCGATCCCTTCGCGCATGACGCGCGCGGCCAGCCGCTCATTGGCGGCCGGGCTGATATCCTCGGCCAGCACCCGCCCGTGCCGGCCTACGCGCTGGGCCATGCGGACAGTGTAATAACCCTCACCCGCGCCGAGATCGGCCACGCTCATGCCCGGTGCGATGCCCGACAGGTCCATGACGGTGTCCGCCTCATTCACGCTGTCGCGCTGGGCTTCGGATGCGAAAGTATTGGCCCCGACCCTGGAAACCGGACGGTCGGCCACTGGAAATGCGCGCGCGCTCTCGGCCCGGCCGTCGTTGACGGCAGGCTGCTGGCAGGCGGCAAGCGCCAGGGCCAGAATAGCGGGAACGAAGGGACGGGCGCGAAACATGCGGCCCCTTAGCGACTCGAGGTCACGTTGGCAAAACCCTTGAGGCAGCATGAACCGGACGCCCCGTCTCGCGGCGGGACGCCCAAATGGTTCAGAATGGCTGGATCAGTCTACGTCCTCGACGTCGACCTTCTCACCGGTGACCCGCTGCGAGAGCGCAGCGGCCATGAACGGATCGAGTTCGCCGTCGAGCACATCGTCCGGCGCGGTCGAGACATAGCCCGTGCGCAGGTCCTTCACCTGCTGATAGGGCTGCAGCACGTAGGAGCGGATCTGGTGGCCCCAGCCGATGTCGCTCTTGCTGGCATGCTCGGCGCTAGCGGCTTCCTCGCGGCGGCGCATCTCGGCCTCGAACATGCGCGCCTTGAGCATGCCCATGGCGATTTCGCGGTTCTTGTGCTGAGAACGGTCGATCTGGCTGGCGACGATGATGCCGGACGGCTGGTGGGTGATACGCACCGCCGAATCGGTGGTGTTGACGTGCTGCCCGCCCGCTCCCGAAGCGCGGTACGTATCGATCTTCAGGTCCGACGGGTTGATGTCGATCTCGAAAGTATCGTCGATCACCGGGTAGACCCACACCGACGAGAAGCTGGTGTGGCGCCGCGCCGCGCTGTCATACGGGCTGATGCGGACCAGGCGGTGGACACCGCTTTCGGTCTTGGCATAGCCATAGGCATTCTCGCCCTTGATGAGCAGCGTGCAGCTCTTGATGCCGGCGGATTCGCCTGAATGGTAGTCGACCAGTTCGACCTTGTAGCCCCGGCGTTCCGCCCAGCGGGTGTACATGCGCTGGAGGATTTCGGCCCAGTCCTGGCTTTCCGTACCGCCCGCGCCCGCATGGACTTCGAGGTAGGTATCGTTGCTGTCCGCTTCGCCGCCGAGCAGCGCCTGAATCTTGTCGGCATCGGCGCGGTCGGCCAGCGCAGAAAGCGTGGCGAGGCCTTCCTTGATGGTGTCCTCGTCGCCTTCCATCTCGCCAAGTTCGACGAATTCGGCGGCGTCGGCCATCTCGGCGCTGATCTCGTTGACGGTCCCGATCGAGGCCTCCAACCGGCGGCGCTCCTTCATGACCGCCTCGGCCTCCTTGGGCTTGTCCCAGAGAGTCGGATCCTCGACGCGTGCGTTCAGCTCGTCGAACCGGCGCAGGGCGCGGTCCCAGTCGAGGAACTTGCGGACCAGCGCGAGGGCCTTCTCGATACGCGCTATGTGGGCCTGCCCTTCGGCACGCATGGGGAATTCTCCAACGAAACTGCTACGCCGTGCGCATAACGCGGAAGCGGCGTATGTAAAGCGCGCGGAGATATCCGCGCGCTGGAAGGCGGCGCTATTACCCGGTGATGGGGGTGATGTTCAAGCGCGCAAGTGAGCGGGAACGATTACGCCGTCCCCGACGCCCCGGTCTGCGCCATGGCAAACATATCCGGGGCGGGAGAAGCTTGTTACTTCCTGAGCTTTTGTACCGCTTCGAGTGTAAGCTTGACGTGATCGCGGTAGTCGAGTTCGGAATGGACCATGGTGATCCGCCCGTCCCGGGCGATGACGTAGCTGGTGCGGTCGGTCATCCCGGCCGGAGCACCGTCGCGCTTGAGGGCGACGTCGTAGTCCTTGATGATTTTGGGCGTCGCGATGGCAACCGCGAACTTGTCGCGGCAGGCCTCGGTCGAGAATTTCTGAAGGGTCGGCAGATCATCCGCCGACATGCCCACGACCGACGCACCGGCCTTGGCGAAATCGTCCGAAGCCTCGGCGAAGGCGTGAGCCTCCAGCGTGCAGCCCTGCGTAAATGCCTTCGGGTAGAAATAGAGCACGACCGGCCCGCGCTTGAGCGCCTGCTTCAGGTCGAAGCCCATGACCTTGCCGCCCTTCGCCCCCTTGGTGACGAATTCCGGGGCCTTCGCGCCAACCGGCAGACTGGCACTGGCGATACCGGGCGCGAGCATGAGAGTCGCAGCGGCGAGCGGGGCAAGGAAGGTCTTGAGCATTTGCGCAATCTGGCTGGACAGCGCGGCGCTGTCCAGCCGAATGAGCAGGATCACTCGATGTAACCGAGCACCGTGCCGACTTCGTAAGTTTCGCCGACCTGGCCGACGATCTTGAGCGTGCCCGTTGCAGGCGCCTCTACCTCGTTGGTCGACTTGTCTGCTTCGAGGGAGAACAGCGGCTGCCCCTCGCTCACCGAGTCGCCGTCCTTGGCGAGCCATTCGGCGACCTGGCCCTCCTGCATGGAGAAACCGATTTTCGGGAGCAGGATTTCAACGGCCATGGTACTGGTGATCCTCCGGGATATTTCTCAAACGGCCCGCACGTTCTGTTCCGCACGCGACCGGGCATTTGCACGATGGGTAGCGCACTGGCCGGGGCAGGCAAGCACCCCGCCTGCCCGTGGATCGACAATCCGTGTCGGCGATGTTGGCATGGCCGGTATGAAGCTTCGGCAGGCCCGGCCGGATCGGAGGGGCGCCCCCTCCCCCGGTCATGCTGAGGCTGCCGAAGGCCCTCACGCCTGAGCCATTGAAGTATCCCCTCGTCCGTCCTCATGCGCCATCCAGTGGACGAAGCGGTGCAGCGGGTACATCGCATCGTGGGGATTGCCGATGGTCGATGGCCCCGCCTCGCCGATATGGACGATGCGCTGGGCGCCGCCCGCTGCCAGCCGGTCGCGGTAGTCCGCCATGCGATCAAAGGGATAGAAGCCCACCGTCTGGGTCGCCACGTTGATCCACTTCACCGCATCGTCGAGGTTATCAACCCGCACCACGTTGGCGGTCTTGTTGATCGGATGGAAGTCCACCGGCTCGTCGGAGCGTACCACGAGGCCCTTGCCATCGGTCTTGCCCCAGACGCCGAATTCGTCATCCATCATGCTCATCATCTCGACCGCCTCGCGCATGTCGATGTCGAGCGGGCGGACATCGCCGCTCTCGGCCGCGCGGCGGGCGATGTGGTACTGCAGGCGCTCGCAGAAGCGGTCGACCTGGGCCTCGTCGCCTTCCACGAACTGGAAGCGACTGGCCACGCAGGCTTCCTGGTTGAGGGTCATCACGTCGGCCGAGCACAAGTCCGCCACGCGCTCGATGGTTGCCTCATCGACCAGCGCCTCGCGGCCGATCATCGAGATCGAGGTCTTGGGATCGAACGAGACCAACTGGAAACCGGGGCCTAGGTACTTGATGACGTTGTTGATCGCATCGCCGCCGCCCCATGCGACGATCTTGTCGAAATACTGCGGGCGGTAGAGCACCCGCTCGGTCGCATCATCGCCGCCGCGCCAGTAGACCGCCGACATCGAGCGCACGATCGGGTGGTTCGGGTCCATATCTGCCATGGTGCGCAGGATGGCGACCATGGTGAAGGGATCGGCGCTGCTCATCTTGAACAGATTGACTGCCTTCACCATCGCCCCTTGCGCCACGGACTTCACCGCGACGCCGGGCGAGTTACCGGGCAGGACGTGGATAAGGCGCGGCGCGAAGGCGCGCACGAAGCTGCGACGGCCGGTGAAGTCCTCCTTGGGCACCCATTCGTCGAGCGCGCGGGGATCGGGGAAGTTCTGCGCCACCTCGGCCATGAGCACGCGCTTGTCGAGATAGGCTGCCGCGTGGCGGGCGGTATTCTCGACGACGGCGCGGGGCAGGATGTGGGTGCGGCACATCCGCTCGATGCATTCCTGCATATGGTCGTTGTCAGGGGCGACCAGCCGCTGACCGGTCTCGACGAGAAAGTCGATGATCTCGGCAAGCGGCACGTTGAGCAGCGGCGGCACTTCGGTGCGCGGCGGCACCGCTCGGTCGAAGGGTATCCTCGGCGTGGCGAAGGTCACACCAAGGTCGCGCGAGGTCTGTATGATGTCGGTGCCGTGCAGCACCTCGCCGCGGAGGAAGAACGGAGCCGAGACTAGGTCATCGGCGGGCTTCGCCTGGGTGATTTCGTTCATGCCACACCTCGTACATAAGCGTCGACAGTGCCCGCACAGCCGATCTTGTCGTCGCCTTCCAGGTCCGCATAGCGGGCGATGTTATCGCGGATCGAAGGTCCATGGTTGCCGCAGGCGCAAGGACCGTAATCGAGGCTGATCCTGTCGCCGGTAATCACCCCGCCCCAGCGTCCGTCGAGCGAGAGATCGAAAAACGCAGCGCGGCCTTCCATCTCGCCGGCGGTGTGATCCAGCGCCGCATCGCCGGACTTGTCGAGCAGGATCGGCACGATCCACGGCGGCACGTGATAGCGCCCGCCCTCACGGCACTTGGGCATGCCGGAGTTCAGTTCCTGCATCGAATAGTTCTGGAAATGCCGGTCCGCCGGAATGTTGAACGTGTCGAACACGTAATCCTGATAATCGGCGGGAAGCTGGGCCCGCTTGAGCCCGCCCCCGACATAGATGGAGTTGTCGGGATCGAAATCCTCGCGCCCGTACCCGGCATCGCGCACTGCCTTGGCCACAGCCCACAAGCCGCTCCACAGGCCCGAAAGCTGGAGCTTGCGGTGACGGTTCTCGATGATGAACTGCGCGGTCGCGGGGATCGCGTCCGCGACAGCCTTACCGCGCTGCGCCGAGGTTTCCTCGAAAGCGGCGATCTCGTCCGGCCGGGCAGTACCTTCGGCGATCTTCTTGCGCATGACCACCATCGAGGTCAGCGAGCCGACCGTGATCGGCGGCACCGGGTAGTTCCAGCGCGGCCACTCGGGATTGGCGAAAGCGTCGTACTGCGCTTTTGCGATCGTCGCATTCTTGGGCACCGTGGCGACCGGCGCGCAGCCGACGATCAGACGGTCCCGCGCAGCCGCCACGCCCGAACCCCAGGAGAACACGTTGACGGTGTCGATCTTCGACCAGTCCATGTCCTTCTGCGAGGCGATCAGCATGGCGGACTTGCCCGTCGTCCCGCTGGAGCACGAGATGAAATAGCCTTTTTCAGCCAGCCGCGCGATCCAGTCGTCGATACCCTCTATCCCCTCGAGCGACACGCCCTCTATCGGATGGGGCGAGACCGTGCCCAGCCACTTGGTCAGGCGGTCCCAGCGCTCATCCATGAGGTAGCTTTCGGGGTAGGACTTGTAGGCGGTGTGCGGGAACAGGATCGACACCATGTCGGCGATCTTTGCGATTTTCTCCAGTCCGGCATCCCTGGCGCGCAGGCCAAGCAGCTTGATGCTGCCGCGGCGTTCCTGAAACCGCTCGTCCAGTGCAGCCACCTGCGTCTCGCGCAGTTCGTCGGCAGAGAACGAGAAACGTTCGGGATCGGCCACCAGGGCCATGAGTTTTTCGGCAGCAGCGCCCATCGGCTCGTATCCTCTCCAGGAGGCCGCGTTCGCCTGCCAGTCTACTGGACAGTTCGGCGCGACTCGATTAATAACACCTTATGCGTATCATTATTCACGAGAGGCTTGGCGGCGCAAGCCAAATCGTTTCCACTGGGGCGATGCTCGACGAATCTCCCATCCGTGCCGGACGGCCCACCCGCCAGCAGGCACAGGCCCGTCAGGTCGCCCTGCTCGAAACCGCACTCGAACACTTTCTGGACAAGGGATACGAAGGCGCCACCATCGAGGCCATCGCCGCCGACGTGAACATGACCAAGCGCACCGTCTACGCGCGCTTTCCCGACAAGACCGCCCTTTTCCGCGCAGCCATCCGCCACGGCACCGAAGCCCGCGCCGTAACGCCGGAAGTGATCGCGGCAACGCGCGGGGACAATCTGGAAGAAACGCTGGTCGCCATAGCGATGCTGCGCATAGGCCTTGTGGCCGAGACCTCCGGCGCGAAGCTGCAGCGGATCATCAACACCGAATCCTACCGCTTCCCAGACATCTTCCAGACTTATTACGACATCGCCGCCCTGCCGACGGTGCGTTTCCTGTCGGAAATACTTGTCGAGGAGACGCGCGCGGGACGCCTTGCCATCGACGACCCGCTACTTGCGGCCAACGTGTTCATGAGCATGGTGGTCAGCGGCCCGGTACGCTTCATCCTCTCCGGCAATTCGCTCGGACGCGAGGATATCGACCGGCGGGTGCGCTTTGCGATAGACCTGTTCCTGAAGGGCGCCGAGCCAAGATAACTCGCCATCGGGCGCGATCCGGCAAACGGACGCGCGAATACACTGACAACCGGAGGATATCTGAAATGACTGCTCCCGATTCGCATTCCCCCGTCCAGCGCTGCGTCGTCGTCACCGGCGCCAGTTCCGGCATCGGCAAGGCCAGCGCCGAGGCATTCGCCCGCATGGGTTGGCACGTCATCGGCACCGGACGCGATCCCGAACGGAGCGCGGCCGCCGAAGCCTCCCTGCGCGCCCTCGCCCCTCCCGGCGGACGCGTCGACTTCCTGCGCGGCGATTTTGCCGAGATGGCCGACGTGCGCCGCGTCGCCGCAGAGATCGCCCAACTGACGGACCGGGTTCACGTCCTCGTCAACAACGCAGGCGGCTTGCGCGATGGCCTTTATACTTCGTCCGAGGGGCTGGAGTGGACTTTTGCCGCCAACCACCTCGCACCGTTCCTGCTCACGCGCGAACTCATGCCGTTGCTGGAACGGGCGAGCGAGACTTCCGCGCCGGGCACAGTGCGCGTGATCGCCGTTTCATCCCTCGGGCACATGCAGTGTTCCGCAATGCACTGGGATGATCTGATGATGCGCGATGACTTCGCCGCCGGCCCGGCCTATTGCCAGGCCAAGCTGGCCAACCTGCTGTTCACGCGAGAACTCAACCGCAGGGTGGAAGGGCGCGGGATCGTTGCCCAGGCGATGCATCCGGGCAAAGTCGGGTCCAATTTCTCCAGCCACGGCGAAGCCTCGCTGCAGGCCTACATGGCAACGCAGAACCTCATCACGCCCGAGCAGCCCGCCCGCACGATCGTGTGGCTGGCAACCGCACCCGATGCGGGGAAACACGGTGGGCGCTATTTCTACGACCTCGCGGAAGAAGAAGCCGCCCCGCAGGCGCTGGACGACGAGGCCGCGGCACGGCTCTGGCGCGAAAGCGAACGGATGCTTGAAAGCGTCGACGCCTGAGTAAACTTCGCCCCGCGCCCGTTCCTTGACGGAGCGGGTCACGGGGCGACAGGTGCGACCCACGAAGGGCTATTGCCGCAAGTCTGCGCGAGAAAAGCGAGGGAAACCTCTCCGCGCCGTGACCGCTATACGCGGCGATCACTTGCGACAGCGGGAAAATAGGTTGCGTTAAATCGATTGCAATTAGACTTTAGGATTAGAGGAAACCCCGGAGAGCACCGGCAGGCCGAGATCAACCGAGCCGCTTGCGCTTGACCGGCCGCCCTGGCAGCCGCACGGAAGCGGCGACATTCTTGATCTTGGGAACCTGCCTGCATGACCCCAGCCGACCGTCCCCGCCGCAGCGCGCTCTATCTGCCTGCCTCCAACGCCAAGGCCATTGCCAAGGCCCGCACCCTGCCCTGCGACGTGGTGATCCTCGACCTTGAGGACGCGGTTGCACCCGAATCCAAGGCAGAGGCGCGCGCCGCCGCCGTCGCTGCAATCGAAGAAGGCGGCTTCGGCCACCGCGAGGTCGCTATCCGCGCCAATGGCATCGACACGGAATGGGGCGCCGCAGACCTTGCCGCCATCGCTGGCTCGAAAGCCGACGCGGTGCTGGTGCCCAAGGTCAACAGCCCGCAGGACATCGCCCGTTACGAAGTGGCGCTATCCGCAGCGCCTTCCTCGATGCAGCTCTGGGCGATGATCGAGACCTGCGCGAGCGTGTTCGCGCTGGAGCCGATCGCGGCGATGGCCCATTCCAGCCGCCTGTCGCTGTGGATCATGGGGACCAACGACCTCGCCAAGGAAATGCGCGCTCAGTTGACACCGGAGCGCACGCCGTTCCTGCCGTTGCTGTCGATGGCGGTTGCTGCCGCGCGGGCCCACGGCATCGCGGTGCTCGACGGTGTTTGCAACGAGTTCCGCGATCTGGATCTCTTCTCCGCCGAAGCGCGGCAGGGGCTGCTGTTCGGCTTCGACGGCAAGAGCCTGATCCACCCGGCGCAGGTCGATCCGTGCAACACGATATTCTCGCCCGGAGAGGACGACCTCGCCTGGGCGCAGACCGTGATCGAGGCGTTCACCCTGCCCGAGAACCAGGGCAAGGGCGCGATCCGCGTCGATGGCAAGATGACCGAGCTGCTGCACCTCGAGCAGGCGAAGCGGCTTGTTTCCGTGGCGCAGAGGATCGCGGCGGCCGGTTAGAAATGAAGCGGGGGGCCTCCACTGCACGGCCCTCCGCTTCCTTCAAATCAGACGAAACGCCCGCCTATTCCGCTTTCGCCGTAACCTTGCCGATCGGCCCTGCCTCGTTCGCCACTACCTTAAGCACTGCCGCCCAGGCATCGACGTTCTGCTGAAGCGCCAATGGATCGACCTTGTCGAGCGTATCATCGGGCGTGTGATGCAGGTCGAAGTAATGCATCCCGTCCTGCCCAAGGTCGATCACCGCGAGGTTTTGCGCTTTGATGATCGCGGAGACGTCCTCGCCGCCGTCGGCAGCGCCTTCATGGGGCACGATGCCCATCGGCCACAGTGCGGCCTTCACCTTGTCTGCCAGTGCCTTGTCGCCGGGCGCGGTGTTGAACTTCACCTGCCACACCTTGTCGGCGCCGAAGTCGCTTTCCATCGCCATCGCGTGGGGCTCGCCCCCGTGCAGCCTGACGTAATGCTCGCCGCCGCCGCCGGAGAGGCCCATCTCCTCGTTGCCGGACCATAGCACGCGGATCGTGCGCAAGGCCTGCCCGTCCTTGCTGGCCGCCAGCGCCGCTGCGGTCACGATCGCACAGCCCGAGGCATCGTCCACCGCGCCGGTGCCAAGGTCCCAGGAATCAAGGTGGCAGGCGACGACGATGATCGGCAGCGAAGGATCGCGGCCCGGTAGTTCGGCCACCACGTTGCCCGAAGTCGCATCGGGAAAGGGCTTGCCCATCAGCGTCAGGTCGATCGCCATCGGCTTGCCGCGCGCAGCCGTTCGGGCGATGAGGTCGGCATCGGGGTTGGAGACCGCGCCCGAAGGGATCGGCGTTACGTCCTTGGCGAATGTCGTAACCCCAGTATGCGGATTGCGGTGGCTGTCGGTGCCCGCCGAACGGATGACGACCCCGGCCGCTCCCTTGCGCGAGGCGATGGTCGGCCCCTGCCTGCGCACGTTGCCATAAGGGCCATATCCCGAGCCATCCTGCGCCGCCCGCATGGCATGGTCGATGAAGGCGACCTTGCCCTTGAGCGAGCCATCAGGCGCGCTCTCCAGCGCGGCGAGCGTGGGGAAATAGACCAACTCCGCCTTCAGCCCGCCCTTGGGGGTGGGCACCGAAAAGCCCAGCGCCGTGATCGCAAGGGGCTGGGCATAAGGCGCGGTCAGGGCCGCGCTCTCGGGCCCGCGTGTCCAGGCGAGCGTCTTGAATTCCTCGACCGCGACCTTCTGGAAGCCGAGCGCCCTGAGCTTTTCCGCGCCCCAGTCCCGCGCCCGGTCCTCGGCAGAGGAACCGGCGGGACGCGGGCCGATCTCGGTGGTCAGCCCCTCAACGATGTCCCAGGCGACACCGGAGCCTTGAACGGGCGTGGCAAAAGCCGGGACGGCAATCGAAAGCGCGGCGGCGGCGAGGCCGAAAGCGACGGGCGGGCGGGGCTTGGTGACAATGCTCATGTTGCAGGTGCTAACCGAGCAGCAAGGTCCTGCCAAGCAGCGGTTAAATGCCTCACGCGTCGGTGTGGAAAAGCGGTCGGTGGGCCACTTGCAGCTGGCCGTCCAAGCGAACACAACCGCGCCATGTTTGCCTCGCTCACCCGCCTCCAGGCCCTTTTCGTTTTTGTCGGGCTGGTGGTGCTGGCGGCGCTGTCCCTGACGATCCGCGCCGAGCCAGGCGGCGCTGCGATCACCGGCACCGGGACGTACTCCGACGTGAAGCTCTACGTCGACATCGCTCAGGCAGTGAGCGGCGGCGAGGACTATTACCACGCCGCTACCCGCCTGCACCGCCTCCACGGCTTTCCGACCAGCCCTTTCGTGACCGTCCGCCTCCCGACCCTCGCCTGGATCGAGGCCGCGCTGGGGCTGAAGACGGCGCACCTGCTGCTGGGTGCGCTGCTGACGATCACCTCCCTCGCCTGGTTCGCGATGCTGCGCCCATTGGTCAACGCTGCCGAGCGGGTGGGCGCAACACTGCTGGTCCTTATCGGCGGCGCCATGGTGGCCAGCGCAAACCTGGTGGTGACCCATGAATTGTGGGCCGGCGTCCTCGTCGCGCTGGCGACGGCACTTCTGGCGCGCGGCCTGTGGGTCCCCGCGCTTCTCGCCATCGCCTCCGCGCTGGCGATCCGCGAACTGGCTCTGCCCTTCGTACCCATCGCCGCATTCTGGGCCTTGCGGGATGGCAGGAGGCGCGAGGCCGCGGCTTGGCTCGCCCTGCTCGCTGCCTATGCCCTGGCGCTCTATCTGCATAAACTTGCCGTCACCCCGCTCTCACTGCCGGGTGATGCACTCTCGCAAGGGTGGGGCGGGATGCGTGGCCCTGCGGCGCCTTTGCGCGACATCGTGGACGTCACGCTCATCAACCTCCTGCCGCCGCCGCTGTCCTACCTTGTCGCCTTCCTTGCTCTGGCGGGCTTCCTCGGTGCGCCTGCCCCGCTGGCGCGGATCGCCCTGCCCTGGCTTGGCGCTATCGTGGTCCTGCTTGCCGGGTTTGCGCGGCCGGTGAATTTCTACTGGGCGATCCTTTGCGTGCCCATGGTGACCGCCGGGCTGGCCTTCCTGCCTCGCCTTGTCCGCCAACTGGTCGAAGCCCTGCGCCGTCGCGGCTGAACCGGGGCCTGCTCGATGCCCGCCCATCTTGCGGGCGCATGTCCGGGCCTGTAAGGGCCGTTGCCAAGAACTCCCTTACCCGTATTCTTCCATCCAAAGGACGCCCATGGCCGCCCAATACGCATACGTCATGAAGGGCATGACCAA
Source organism: Novosphingobium sp. 18050 (assembly GCF_902706195.1). Taxonomy (GTDB): domain Bacteria; phylum Pseudomonadota; class Alphaproteobacteria; order Sphingomonadales; family Sphingomonadaceae; genus Novosphingobium. The sequence continues at coordinate 205,951 of NZ_CACSJO010000001.1, forward strand.
GACCTTCACCGGCGCTCCCAAGCCGGTACTCAGCGACATCTCGCTGCAGTTCTACCAGGGTGCCAAGATCGGCATCGTCGGCCCCAACGGCGCGGGTAAATCCACGCTTATCAAGATCATGGCCGGCATCGACACCGACTTCACCGGCGAAGCCTGGGCCGGTGAGAACATCACCGTCGGCTATCTGGAGCAGGAACCAGAGCTGGACCCGACCAAGTCGGTGCTGGAAAACGTCAAGGACGGCGCGCGCGAAACCGCCGACCTCGTCGACCGTTTCAACGAGATCTCCAACATCATGGGCGATCCGCCGGAAGACGTCGATTTCGACGCGCTGATGGAGGAAATGGGCGACCTGCAAGGCAAGATCGACGCCGTCGACGGCTGGACGCTGGACAACCAACTCGAAATCGCGATGGAAGCGCTGCGCTGCCCGCCGGGCGACTGGCCGGTGGAAAGCCTCTCCGGCGGTGAAAAGCGCCGCGTTGCGCTGACCCGGCTGCTGATCCAGAAGCCCTCGATCCTGCTGCTCGACGAACCGACCAACCACCTCGACGCCGAATCCGTCGAATGGCTGGAAAACCACCTCAAGGAATACGCGGGCGCGGTGCTGATGATCACCCACGATCGCTACTTCCTCGACAACGTGGTGGGCTGGATCCTGGAACTCGATCGCGGAAAGTACTTCCCTTACGAGGGCAACTACTCGACCTACCTCGAGAAGAAGTCCAAGCGCATGGACCAGGAAGACCGCGAGGAATCCGGCCGCGCCAAGGCGCTCAAGGAAGAACTCGAGTGGATTCGCCAGACCCCGGCCGCGCGCCAGACCAAGTCCAAGGCGCGTATCCGCAAGTTCGAGCAGCTTCAGGATGCCCAGGCCGGTCGCAAGCCCGGCAAGGCCCAGATCGTCATCCAGGTGCCCGAGCGCCTCGGCGGCAAGGTCATCGAGGTCAAGGACGTGTCCAAGGCTTACGGCGACAAGCTGTTGTTCGAGAACCTCTCGTTCATCCTGCCGCCGGGCGGCATCGTCGGTGTGATCGGCCCGAACGGCGCGGGTAAATCCACGCTGTTCAAGCTGATTACCGGCAAGGAAACCCCGGACTCCGGCTCGATCGAGATGGGCTCGACCGTCCACCTCGGCTTCGTAGACCAGAGCCGCGACCACCTCGATCCCAAGAAGAACGTCTGGGAGGAAGTGTCCGAGGGCGCCGACTACATGACCGTGAACAAGCACGAGATGTCGACGCGCGCTTATGTGGGCGCGTTCAACTTCAAGGGCGCCGACCAGCAGAAGAACGTCGGCAAGCTCTCGGGCGGTGAACGCAACCGCGTCCACATGGCCAAGATGCTCAAGCTGGGCGGCAACGTCCTGCTGCTCGACGAACCGACCAACGATCTCGACGTCGAAACGCTGGGCGCGCTGGAAGAAGCCATCGAGAACTTCGCGGGCTGCGCCGTGGTTATCAGCCACGATCGCTTCTTCCTCGATCGTCTCGCCACCCACATCCTCGCCTTCGAGGGCAACAGCCACGTCGAATGGTTCGAAGGCAACTTCGCCGCCTACGAGGAAGACAAGCGCCGCCGTCTGGGTGACGCTGCCGACCGTCCGACCGCGCTGGCCTACAAGAAGCTGACGCGCTGACCGGAAGCGCGGCTCACCCCGCGCTTTCCGCCACATGAAACAGGCCGCCGTTCCGGAACCGGGACGGCGGCCTGTTCATTTCGACCTCAATGAAAATGAACGGCGAGCAACATAGCGGTTAACGTTCGCGACAGCGGTGATACGTTACCAGTTAGTCCACGATGAGCCGCGATCGCCGTCCGGCGAATTCGGTTTTGGAGACCGGAACAATGGCAAGAACTATAAAGATAAAAGCAGGTGTACTGTTCACGGCCGGCGCCATGGCGCTGGCTGTCACGGGGATGTCGACACCAGGTTTCGCCAAGCCCGACGACGGCGAGCGCGGTGAACGCTCCCAGCGCGCCGCACCGGCGCAGCAGCAGCAGCAGCAAGCACCGCGCATGAACCAGAACGCTCAGATGCGCGCGCAGCGCGAAGCTGCGCGTTCCCAGCCCCAGCCTCAGGGCCAACCTCAGGCACGTGGAAACGACGGCCAGCGTGGCAACTGGCGCGGTAACGAAGGCCGCCCCCAGCCGCAGCAGCAGGTGGAACGCCAGCAGCAGCGACCGCAGGGCCAGCAGGCAAGCCCCAACGAAATCCGCCGCAACCTCCCCGGTTGGGCTGGCGGCACCCGTAACGGCGAGCCGGTGAGCCGAAACAACCCGCCGCAAGGCAATGTCCGCGTGGATCGCGGCGGCGACCGTAACAACGGCCGCGGCGACAACCGCGACCGCGGTTCCTCGTGGCAGGGTAACAATGACCGCCGCGATGACAATCGTGACCGTGGCTCGTCGTGGCAGGGCAACAACAACAACCGCGGCTCGGGCTGGCAGGGCAATAACGACCGACGCGCTGACAACGACCGGTGGCGCGGCAATGGCAACAACCAGAACCGTAACTGGGACCGCAACAGCTGGCGGCGCGACAACCGCTATGACTGGCAGAGCTATCGCAGCCGCAATCGCTCAACCTACCAGATCGGCCGCTACTACTCGCCTTACCAGAACTACTCGTACCGGCGCGTGGGCATCGGCTTCTCGCTGGGGTCGATGTTCTATGGCAACCGCTACTGGGTGAACGACCCGTGGCAGTACCGCCTGCCGGAAGTCTACGGTCCCTATCGCTGGGTCCGCTATTACGACGACGTGCTGCTGGTGGACATCTACAGCGGCGAAGTGGTCGACGTGATCTACGACTTCTTCTGGTAAAACGCCTGGAAAAACCGAAGACCAAAACCCTCAGGTTCGATGAACCTGGGGGTTTTCTCTAGAAAACCTCCGCAGAATACTTTTCACCAGCTGCGGCAGGGCTGGCAATTGATCTGCAGGGTATGGCAGGTAGTCTGCCCGGCAGATGACGATGCCTGCCCATCCCGACCGCAAGGCCCTCGCCCGGATAGGCGCCAGCGTTCGCGAACGGCTCGCCGGTGAACCCTGCGTGCGCCGCCTTCCGGACGAACGCGCGGAAATCTACGCAATCGACGATTTCCTGCCGGTCCTTGCCTGCATCCACCTGATGGCCGCGATCGATGCCGTGGCCTGCCCCTCCAGCCTCATTGACGGTGCCGACTGGCCCGACTACCGGACCAGCTTCTCAGGCGACCTCGACGCCATGGACACCTGTGTGCAGGACCTGGAGGTGCGCATTTCCATCTTGACCGGCATCGCTTCCGCCTGCGGGGAATCCCCTCAGGGGCAGCGCTATCAACGCGGGCAGTACTTCCGCGAGCATTGCGACTGGTTCGACACCGGCTCGCACTACTGGCCACGCGAAAAGCTTTGCGGCGGGCAGCGCAGCTGGACCGCCATGGTCTATCTCAACGCCGTCGACGAAGGCGGCCTGACCGACTTCCCCCGCATGGAACTAAACATCCCCCCGCGCGCAGGCACGCTGCTGCTGTGGAACAACGCCCAGCCCTGCGGCGCGCCCAACCCCTGGACCCTGCACGCCGCCAGGCCGGTGGTGCGGGGCGTGAAATACGTCGTCACCAAGTGGTTCCGGGCCCGCACCTGGCAATGATGGGGCGGACAGGTCCGGAGATCGCGAAACTGGCCCTCGCCAGCGCGGCTGCGGCGCTAATGGCAACGGGTGCGCTCGCGATTGCCCCTCAGGTCGCCGCAGAGGCCCCTGCCAGCGCCGAGAGCCAGGCCAGCCGCCTGCGAGACCTCTTCGTCGATGATGCCGCCAGGGAAGACACGCTCGACCCTCTGGCCGCCCTCTATCGCGGCGATAACGAGGACATCGCCGACCTTGCCCGCATCTACACCGATGCCCTCGCACGCGACCAGCTGACCTCCGCACGCCGCAGCCGGGACACACTGGCGACGATCCACCGCTCCGACCTGCCGGCCGACCTGCAGATTTCCTATGACGTCTTCGCCGCCCTCAAGGACGAGGAACTGACCGCGCTGCGGCCCGAAGTGCGCGCGCTGACGGATGTGCGTCCGTTCAACCACTTCGGCGGCCTCCATGTCGAGTTTCCCTCGCTCATCGCCCCCGGGGGCGTCATCGCCTATGCCGATGAGGACGACTACGCGCGTGCCCTCGCGCTTTACCGCGTATTTCCGCAAATGCTGGACAATGCGATCCAGCGTTTTCGCGAAGGGCTGGCCAGCCAGGTTATCGAACCGCGCCTGACGGTAGAGAACATGATCGCCCAGATCGACGCGATCCTTGCCCGCAGCGGCACAGACTCGCCGTTTCTGCAGCCGCTGAACCAGTTCCCGGAGACGGTGTCCGAAAGCCGGCGCGATGCCCTGCGCACCGCGTTCACAGCCGCCCTGCACGATCAGGTGCTGCCCGCATACCGCCGCCTGCGCACGTTCCTTGCGGAAGAATACCTGCCTGCCGCACCCGGCAGCGTGGGCCTGTCTCAGATGAAGGGCGGCGCGCAGCTCTACCGCGTGCTGATCCACCGCGAAACGACGCTTCCGCTTGACCCGGGAGAAGTGCACAGGCTCGGCCTCTCCGAAGTCGCGCGCATCCGCCGCGAGATGGAAGGGGTGCAGCGCGAACTGGGCGGCACCGGCGATCTTGGCGCCTTCTTCGACCGGCTGCGAAGCGATCCCCGCTTTCATCCGAAGTCCGCCGAGCAACTGGCCCAGGGCTTCGCGCGCATCGGCCGCGAAGTGGACGCCGCCCTGCCGCGCTACTTCGCGCAAGGTCCCGCCGCCCCGCTGCTGATCGAGCCCTACCCCGTCTACCGCGGCCGCTACGAGGCCGGCGGCTCCTATGCCGAAGGCTCACCCGAGCGCGGCCGCCCCGGCGTGTTCTTCTTCAACACTTACGACCTGCCGCACCGCTTTCTCAGCGGCATGACCACGCTCTACCTTCACGAAGCCGTGCCCGGCCATCACCTCCAGATCACCCTGGCACGCGCCAATGCCGACCTGCCGCCATTCCAGCGTTACGGCGACAACAGCGCCTTCGTCGAAGGCTGGGCGCTCTATGCCGAGACTCTGGGATATCCGATGGGCCTCTACGCCGACCCGCTGCAGCACTGGGGCACGCTCGACGACGAGATGCTGCGAGCGATGCGTCTGGTGGTTGATACCGGCATCCATGCGCAGGGTTGGTCGCGCTCCGAGGCAATCGACTACATGCTGGCCAATTCAGGCATGGGCCGCAGCGATGCCCAGACCGAAGTCGATCGCTATATCGCGATGCCGGCGCAGGCACTGTCGTACAAGATCGGCGCCCTCACCATCCAGCGCCTGCAGGCCAAGGCGCGGGCGATGCTGGGGGACCGCTTCGACATTCGCGGCTTCCATGCCGCCGTGCTGGGATATGGTTCCCTGCCCCTGCCGGTTCTGGAAACGGTGGTCGACCTCTGGATCGCTCAGGTTTCGTCGCCGCCCTTGGCCGAGGAGCGCGCGGCGAGAAGTTCGAACAGGTGATCCATACGCTTGTGCAGCCGGATGATCTCCAGCTGGGTACGCAAGTTGACCTCGTAATCGTGGCGGGCGGCGATGCGATCCTTGTCCGACGCGCGGTTCTGGCTCATCATGATGACGGGAGCCTGGATTGCGGCCAGCGTCGACAGCATCAGGTTGAGGAAGATGTAGGGGTAGGCATCGAAGGGATGCAGGCCGAACATCTCAAAAGCGCTGCTGTTGACCAGCATCCAGCCGAACAGCACCACGCCAAAAGCGATGATGAAGCCCCACGAGCCGCCGACGGCCGCCACGCGGTCAGCCAGCTTGTCGGCGAAAGTGGCGTGAAGCGCCGCTTCCTCCTGCGCGTCCGGGCCCATCAGGATGCCTGACGCAATCCGTTCCAGAACCCGCCGCTCCTCGTGGTCCACATCCGCCAGCGTGCGGCCGAGCAGTTCCTCGCAGAGTTCTTCGGGTGTCCGGGACGTCTTGTGCATCGGGCCTCGCCAGATCCGTACCTGACCGCTTATGCCGCCAGCGCCTCGGCGATCAGCTTGCGCGTTTCGGGCACGCCGTAAAGGGCAATAAAGCTGCCCATACGCGGCCCCTGCGACGAACCGAGCAGGGTTTCGTAAAGCGCTTTGAACCAGTCGCGCAGGGTCTCGAAGCCGTAAGCCTCGTTCTTGCCGATTTCGTATACGGCGTTCTGCAGGTCTTCGGCGGTGACATCGGCCCCGGCCGCCGCAAGCTGCGCGTCGAGAGCCTTCAGCGCCTCAGCCTCGTTCGCGGACGGAGCGCGGCGCTTAAGGGTCGGCGCGATGAAGTCGCGGTTGGTCGCGAGCGCGGCGCGCACCATGTCCGCCAGCGCGGGGTGCGCCTCGGGATTGGCGTCGGCTACGTAATTGCCGAGATACGACCACACCTGCTCCGCCGTCGCGTCCGCGCCCAGCACGCCCACGAGGTTGAGCAGAAGCGCGAATGTAACCGGCAGGGTATCGCCCGCACCCGGCTTGTCGCCATTGGTCCGCAGCAGGTGCCAGACCGGGTTGCCCAGCTGCTTGTCGAGCGCCTGCCCTGCCAGGTTGCCCCTAAACTGCCAGTATTCGTCGACAGCCTTGGGGATCACGCCCACATGGAGCTGCTTGGCGCTCTTGGGTTCGCGGAACAGGTAGAAGCCGAGGGAATCCTCGGTGCCATAGGTCAGCCACTGGTCGATGGTCAGGCCGTTGCCCTTGGACTTGGATATCTTCTCGCCGTTCTCATCGAGGAACAGTTCGTAGATCAGGCCTTCCGGCCGCTTGCCGCCAAGGATCTGGACGATCTTGCCCGACTGGGTGACCGAATCGGTCAGATCCTTGCCGCACATCTCGTAATCGACGCCGAGCGCGTACCAGCGCATCGCCCAGTCGACCTTCCACTGCAGCTTGGCCTGACCGCCGAACGCGGTCTGCTCGATGACAGTGCCGTTCTCGTCGGTAAAGCGGATCATGCCGGTGGCGGCGTCGAGCACCTCGACCGGAACCTGAAGGACCACGCCGCTGGTGGGCGAGACCGGCAGGACCGGCGAATAGGTCTTGCGGCGCTCTTCGCGCAGGGTCGGCAGCATGACGCCCATGATGCCTTTGTAATGGGCCAGAACGTTGCTCATCGCGGCATCGAAGCCGCCCGAATTGTAACGGTCGCTGGCCGAGACGAATTCATAGTCGAAGCCAAAACGGTCTAGGAAGTCGCGCAGCATTGCATTGTTGTGATGCGCAAAGCTCTCGTGCGTGCCGAACGGATCGGGGATGCGGCTGAGCGGCTTGCCAAGGTTGGCGCGCAGCAGATCGCCGTTGGGGAGGTTATCGGGAACCTTGCGTAGCCCGTCCATGTCGTCCGAGAAGGCGACAAGGCGCGTCGGCGCGCCGCCGGTCAGCGCCTCATAGGCGCGGCGCACCAGCGTGGTGCGCAGAACTTCCTGGAAAGTGCCGATATGCGGCAGGCCCGATGGGCCGTAGCCGGTCTCGAACAGCACGGGCACAAGGTTGCCCTGCTCGTCGCGCTTACCCTGAGGATAACGCTTGAGCAGCTTCTGCGCCTCCTGGAAGGGCCAGGCCTTGGATACGCGTGCGGCTTCGATCAGGGCATTTTCAGTCATGGCCGCGCTCATTGGCGAAATGCGCGATTTTCGCAAGGGTGGAGTGCATTCCTCCCCGAGCTGGCCGGGGAGGAACTGCGGCCTTAGCCCTCGCGCCAGGACCACTCATACGTGAGCGGCGCTTCGCGGAAGGCGAAGCGGTCGATGTGGTTGGCCACAACGCCGGTCAGTTTCTCCACCTCGTCACTGTCCGCGCCGGTGATGGCAATGGCGATGCCGCTATCGTCCGCTGCCATGGTGGCGACGGCGGTAGGGAAAGTGACCGTTCCGGTATCCCCCTCCACCTGCGTCTCCAGCTTGTGACTCCAGTGGTTGCACAGCTGCTTGACGTACTTGCCGCCGCTGGCCGTCTTCACGTTCGCTTCGATAGTGTTCATCCCTCGATCCTTTCGATCTTGCGGGTGGCCTCGTCGATGGCATCGGCCACCTTGAGGACCAGTTCGCGGTCCGCGCCGTCCTGCGAGAGGCGGTCGAACATCGCGGTCTTGAGCGCATGCATGGCGCGGCGCACCGGGGCAGGGTCAACCTTGTCCCGCTGGGCGGCAAGTGCGGTGAGGCGCTCCTTGAGTTCGGCCGCCTTGGCGCTGTCCGCCTCGACCTTGACGCGGCCTTCATCGGTAACCTCGAAAGCCTTGCGCGAAGTGCCGTCCGCGACCGGCGCGATCAGGCCCGATTCCTCCATATAAGTCAGCGCGGGGTAGACCACGCCGGGGCTGGGCGCATAGTCGCCGCCCGAAAGCGCCTCGATCTCACGGATCAGGTCGTAGCCGTGACGCGGGCTTTCCGCGATCAGCGCAAGGAGCAGGGTCTGCAGCTCGGCCTGGTCGAACAGGCGCTTGCGCCGCCCACCACCGGGGCCACCACGACCGCCGCCATCGCGGCCACCACCCGGACCACCCGGCCCCATGCCCCAACCGCCGCGCCCGCCGGGGAAGCCTTCCCCGAACCCGCCGCGTCCGCCGAAAGCACCGGCGCCCATCAGGCCGCGCACCATGGCATGCTTGCCGCGCCGGCCCAGCACCGCGCGGACTTCGTCCACGCCGTCCTCCGCCCTGGCCATCATAGCCGCCATCACCGCTTCACGGTCGAATCCGTGTCCACGCCCATGACCGAAGCCGCGGCCCCTGCGACCACGTCCGTGACCGCGCTCCTGTGTGTTGTCTTCGTTTCTCATCTTGCGTTCCATATTCTTCATGATGGCTCTAAGATATATCTAGAATGATCTCATACAAGGGCCAAAAATGTATCCCCCTGTAATTTTTGCGTGAGCATCCCCGGACCCGCCGTTTCCAACCTGCCTCGTCGTCCCTAAGACGGGGCCATGGCCGCGCTGTCCCTCCCTGCCCTTCATGCCAGTCACAGCGGTTGCTGGCGGCGCGATGGCGAATCTACGCGCACGATCTCCAAGGGCGAGGCAGTGACGGTGGCGGCCGATACGCCGCAGCTCATCCTCAACGCCCCGCTGCTGGCGACGCGGCTGGGCTATCCCGACCTCGCCGGGCTGGACCTGCTGGAACTTTACGCCTTCATCCACCCGGCGCGCTTCGTGGTGCCCACGCCCAAGGGCCTCGCCCACGCGCTGGGCCTGACCGAGCCGACCGGAGACCCCGACGTGCCCCGCCTGCTGCAGGAAGCAGCCGGAGCCCTGCTCGAAATGTGCGAAAGCGATGCGTGGCCCGAGCGCGAGGGCGCATGGACCGCACTGCAATCGCTCACCAAGATGCGCTGGCCGTGGTCCACCCTGCTCTCCCCCCGCGTCCGCCGCCCGGAACGCGCCGAGCGCTGGCTGTTCACCCGTCTGCCCGAATGGGAGGAAAGCCCCGAACCCGCGCAGCCCCGCCAGATCGTGCTGGAGGACGAGGCCGTGCTGGCCCGGCTGGCGCAGTTGACCGGATCGAGCGCCGAACAGCGCCCCGGCCAGCGCGCCTACGCCGCCGAGGCCGCCCACGCCTTCGCCCCGCGCGAACGGTCTGGCCGCCCGCATGTCCTGCTGGCGCAGGCCGGCACCGGCATCGGCAAGACGCTGGGCTACCTCGCCCCCACCTCGCTGTGGACCGAGCAGTCCGGCGGCACGGTATGGGTTTCCACTTATACCAAGGCGCTGCAACGCCAGCTTCGGCAGGAAAGCCGCCGGGCCTGGCCGGAACGCCGCGCCGACGGCACCCGCCCGGTCGTGGTGCGCAAGGGCCGCGAGAATTACCTGTGCCTGCTCAATCTGGAGGATGCGCTGCAAGGCGGCTATCAGGGCCGCGCAGCGATCCTGGCGCAGCTGGTAGCGCGCTGGGCCGCCTATAGCCGCGACGGCGACATGATCGGCGGCGACCTGCCGGGCTGGCTGGGCACGCTGTTTCGCCAGCGCGGCATCGCCTCGCTCACCGACCAGCGCGGCGAATGCGTCTATGCTGGCTGTCCGCACTACCGCAAATGCTTCATCGAGCGCGCCACCCGCGCCAGCATCGGCGCCGACCTGGTGATCGGCAATCACGCGCTGGTCATGGTCAATGCCGCGCGCGGCCGCGATCCCGCATCACGCCCCACCCGCATCGTCTTCGACGAGGGCCACCACGTCTTCGACGCCGCCGATTCGACCTTTGCCGCTGCCCTCACCGGGGCCGAGGCGATCGAACTGCGGCGCTGGGTGATCGGCCCGGAAAAGAACGCACGCGGCCGCCGCCGGGGCCTAGCCGCGCGCCTCGCCGACATCGCCAGCTATGACGAGGTCGGCGGCAAGGCCATCACCGATGCCCGCGCCGCCGCAGAAGCCCTTCCCGGCGACGGCTGGATGCAGCGTCTGGCCGAAAACGCCGCCTCCGGCCCGCTGGAGGAACTGCTCTCGGCCGTGCGCGCCACCGTCTACGCCCGCGACGAAAGCGGCGGGCAGGACGCTGGCTATGCGCTGGAAACCGAGGCGGCCGGGCTGGAGGGCGCTTTCGTCGAAGTGTCGCAGGCCGCGCGCATGGCGCTGGTGGAACTGCGCCAACCGCTGATCCGCCTCGGCATGAGGCTGGAAGCCCTGCTGGAAGAACCGCCAGACTGGCTCGACGGCCCCGGCCGCGCGCGGCTGGAAGGTGCCCGTCATTCGCTGACATGGCGCGTCGACACCCTCGCCGCGTGGGAATCGCTGCTCAACCGGCTGGGCGGCGCGGCCGATCCCGAATTCGTCGACTGGCTGGCGGTGGACCGCTCCGAGGCGCGGGAATACGACATCGGCATCCATCGCCGCTGGCTCGACCCAATGAAGCCTTTCGCCAAAGTGGTACTCGAACCCGCCCACGGCGTGATGCTGACGTCGGCCACGCTGCGCGACGGGCAGAACTGGGACAAGGCAGTGGCCAAATCGGGCGCTGCGCAGATCGACGTGGCGCCGCGCCTGTCCGCGCACCAAAGCCCGTTCGACTATGCCGCGCAGGCCGAAGTGCTGATCGTAACCGATGTGCCCAAGGGCGATATCCCTGCGTTAGCGGGGGCTTATGGCCGCCTTATCGAGGCTTCGCAGGGCGGCGCACTGGGCCTGTTCACCGCGATCCGCCGCCTGCGGGCAGTACACGGCCGCATCGCCGACCGCCTCGCGCGTGGCGGACTGCCGCTTTACGCCCAGCATGTCGACCCGATCGACACCGGCACGCTGGTTGACATTTTCCGCGACGATCCCGCCGCATCGCTGCTGGGCACCGACGCCCTGCGCGACGGGGTGGACGTGCCCGGCCATTCGCTGCGGCTCGTCGTGATGGAACAGGTGCCCTGGCCGCGCCCCTCGATCCTCCACCGCGCACGGCGGCTGGCGAACGGGGGCAGTGCCTACGACGATTCGCTCATCCGCGCGAAGCTGGCGCAGGCCTTCGGGCGCCTGATCCGCAGCCGCGAGGATCATGGCCATTTCGTGGTGCTCTCGCCCGCGTTTCCCTCGCGCCTGCTCTCCGCGTTCCCGCAAGGAACCCCGATCCGGCGGATTTCGCTGGAGGAGGCTTTACATCGCGTGGCCGCCCATGCTTCAGGGGCACCGGCCGTCCCGGCCGAAGATACCTCGCCGCTGTTCTGACCCCCCCGCTGCAGGAACTGGTTCGCAATCATGAAGACCCTGGGCATTTTCCGCCACGCCAAATCGGACTGGAACGACGCGCGCTTGCGTGACTTCGACCGTCCGCTGAACAAGCGTGGCCGGGTCGGCGCGGGCGTCATGGGCAAGCACATCCGCGATTATGGGCGGGAGAATCTGGTCGGCTGGAAGCGTATCCTCGCATCCCCCGCCGTGCGCGTAACCCAGACCATCGAGCTGGCCGGGGAGGCCGCAGGCGAAACCCCGCCAATCACCTGGGACCGGCGCATCTACCTAGCCAATTCGGCAACGCTGATGGACGTGCTGCGCGAGCAGGATGAAAATCCGCGCTCGATCCTGCTGGTGGGGCACAACCCGGGGCTGGAAGACCTGATCTTCGACCTCGTGCCCGACGACGGCTCAAGCCCGATGCGCGACGTGGTGGAGGACAAGTTTCCCACCGCGGCCTACGCCGTGGTCCAGCTCGATATCGAGAACTGGGCCGATCTGGGCGAAAACTGCGGGCGGCTCGTCCATCTTATCCGCCCGCGCGATCTCGACCCTTCGCTCGGGCCTAACCTGAACGACTGAACAGGCGGGGTTCAACCCGCCTTCTTGGCCTTGTGCTCGGCCAGCAGCTTGTCCAGTTCCTCGATCCTGAGCCGCTCGGGCGTGCCCTTGGCAAGGCCCTTCAGGCGGCAGGCGGCCCAGAGACTCTTGCGCTCGGATTGCAGCGCCTTCAAATATAGATCAGCCATACGTTATTTCCTTTTTCCGGTGCCCCGCGTGCGGCTGCGCCGCTCCGCCAGGCTGTCGGTATTGACGATGTCCTCGGCAGACAGCTTGCGCCATCGCTCGAGGCGGGTGACTGTCAGCGTGCCCTGCGCCAGGGCCGCCTGAATGGCGCATCCCGGCTCGGCCTCGTGGCTGCAGTTGGTGAAGCGGCATTCCAGCGTCAGGGCGACGATGTCGTCGAACACTTCGGCAATCCCGGAGGTCGCGTCCGAGATCTGGAATTCGCGCATGCCGGGGGTGTCCATCAGCCAGCCCCCCTGATTTAGCCGATGCATCTCGCGCACGGTGGTCGTGTGCCGACCCTTGCCGTCGATTTCGCGTACTTCCTGGGTCAGAATACTGTCAGAACCGCGCAGCGTGTTGACCAGCGTGGACTTACCCACACCCGACGAACCCAGCAGCGCAACCGTCTCGCCAAGCCCGCAGCGACCGGCAAGGCGGGCCACGCTCGCGGGATCGCGCGCATTGACCAGCTCGACCTGAAGACCAGGCTGCAATTCGCGCGCAGCCTCGCGAAACGCCTCGGGCTCATCGGTAAGGTCAATCTTGGTGAGCACCACGACCGGCGTCACCCCGACTTCGCGCGCCAGAACCAGATAACGCTCCAGCCTCGGAACACTGAAATCCTGGTTGCAGGAGGCGACGATGAAAAGCGTATCGACGTTGGCGGCGATGAGCTGAATGCTGCGGCCGTGACCCGGCGCGGGACGCTTGAACAGGTTCACGCGGGTAAGGATACGCATCACTTCCCGGCTCTCCCGGTCGATGAGCAGCCAGTCGCCGACCGTGGGGCGATCTTCCTCGCCCTGAGAATCGGAAATGCGGGGGGGAATCATGGCCTCCAGTTCCTCGCCCGCAACCGCGATCATGCCGCGGTACACGGCCATGACACGAACCGGCTGGCATTGCTGGTCTTCCTCGGCCGAAACCTGCGCGCTGAAAACCGGCTTCCAGCCAAGATCGGCGAGAGTGGGTACATTCACTTCCATGAGACTTCGGCAGCGACCTTCTGGTTCGGCCCCGGCCAGCGGGGAAAGGAGCGACAGGTGGTCAGGCAGATCCGGCGCGCTACCGCACGCCGGGCCACCCGCCATCCAAGGCGTCCATGGCGCATACAGATCAACGGGTCAGTTGGATATGGCTGCATTCACTTGCCCGCATCGCAGGCCGGCAACCGAGCCGTTTAGGCTACGGCCAGCCCCGCAGCGAGTTCGGCGCGAATCGCAGCAAGTTTCCCAAAGAACTCTTCGTCGACCGACTTGGTAGCAACTTCGGGAACGGCTTGCGGAATACTTGCATCTGACTGCAATAACTTGTCCGCGATGACTTTCTCAGCGCCGCGTAGTGTATAGCCCTCGCGGTGGACGAGATGGTCGATCTGGGCGATCAGCGCCACGTCCTCGGGCCGGTAATACCGGCGCGAACCGCTGCGCTTGATCGGGCTGAGGGCGGAAAACTGTTCTTCCCAGTAGCGCAGAACATGGGGGCGAATTCCCAGAGCCTTGCCGACCTCACCAATGGTGCGCAGCGCTCCGGGGTCCTTGCCGTCGTCGAATATCGGCACAACACCGCGGCCCGTGTCGCTGGAAACCTGGTCTGCCTGGGTGTCTGAAACGCTCATACCTGCCTTATCCCGAAGGGTTTTCCCTTCAATCCTGGGCGATACGGTCCTTCAACATCTGGCTGGCCCGGAAGGTCATCACGCGCCTTGGCGTGATCGGCACTTCCACGCCGGTCTTGGGATTACGGCCGACCCGTTCGCCCTTGTCGCGAAGCAGGAAGGTCCCGAAGCCCGAGATCTTGACGTTCTCGCCATTGCTGAGAGCCGAGCACATCTGCTGGAGGATCGACTCCACCATGGCAAGCGACTCCGCCCTGGATATGCCCAGTTTCTTGTGAATGGCTTCGGCGATCTCTGCCCTGGTCAAAGTATCTGTTGAGCGCATCAAGCCCGCATCCCCTTCGTGCGCTGATGCAGTGATAATATGAAAAACCGCGAAGAAAGCAATGCTGCGTCCAATATTGAACGCAACTGGACCAATTCAGGCAACCATTAGACCCGAATCAGGCTTGCACCCCACGTAAATCCGCCACCCATGGCCTCAAGCATGACCAAATCACCGACCTTGATGCGCCCGTCGCGGACCGCCTGGTCCAGAGCGAGGGGGACCGAAGCGGCCGAGGTGTTGGCGTGCTGACCGACCGTCATGACCACCTTCTCGGCAGGCATGTTGAGCTTCCTCGCGGTCGCATCGAGAATGCGCGCATTGGCCTGGTGGGGTACCAGCCAGTCGATGTCGTTGGTGGAAAGTCCAACTTCATCAAGGACTTCGCGTAGAACCTCGGCGAGATTGACGACAGCGTGGCGAAAAACCTCGCGGCCTTTCATACGCAGCTTGCCGACCGTTCCGGTGGTCGAAGGACCACCGTCGACGAAGAGTAACTGGTTGTGCGCGCCGTCAGCGTGAAGACGGGTGGCTAGGATACCCCGGGGGTTTTCACCCTCCTGTTCCTGCGCTTCAAGAACAATAGCGCCGGCGCCATCGCCGAAAAGGACGCAAGTCGTGCGATCTTCCCAGTCGAGGATGCGGCTGAAGGTTTCCGAACCGATTACGAGCGCGCGCCTGGCCATGCCTGTGCGCAGCATCGAATCGGCGACGCCCATGGCATAGAGAAAGCCCGAGCATACAGCGGCAACATCGAAGGCGATGCCGCCCGCGCGGCAACCCAGGTTGCGCTGGACGATCGTGGCGCTGGCCGGGAAGGTCTGATCGGGCGTCGCGGTGGCGAGCACGATGAGATCGATCGACGCCGCATCGATTCCCGCGGCCTCGATCGCCTTGCGGCCTGCCTCGGTGGCAAGGCTGGACGTGGTTTCGTCCGGCGCGGCGATGTAGCGGTTGGTGATGCCGGTACGCTCGACGATCCACTCATCGGTGGTGTCGACCCGCGTTGCGAGTTCGGCGTTGCTGACAGCCTGGCGCGGAAGCGCCGAGCCGGTTCCGATCAGGACCGAACGTAGCATCAGGCGCTTTCTTCCTGGACACGTGGCATACGCAAGGTCGACCCTCCCAGGCGGGCAAGGTCGGCGGTGATGCGCTCTGTCACGTTTTCCTCCAGGAGCCGCGCGGTGACCGCCACGGCATTGGCCACTCCGGCAGCGTTGGCGCTACCGTGGCTCTTCACGACAATGCCGTTGAGGCCAAGGAAGACCGCGCCATTGTGATTGTTGGGATCGAGATGATACTTGAGCAGCTCGGTCGCCGGTTTCGAGATCAGGAAGCCGATCTTCGAACGCAGCGAACTGGAGAAGCCACGCTTCAACAGGTCGGCCACGAATCGCGCCGTGCCCTCGACCGCCTTCAGGGCGACATTGCCGGAGAAACCATCGGTCACGACGACATCGACCTCACCGCGGCAGATCTTGTCCGCCTCGGTGAAGCCGTCGAACGACATCGACAGGTCGCCGGCCGCACGCCTGAGAATGGCGGCGGCATCGCGCACCTCGTCGGTGCCCTTGATTTCTTCGCTGCCGATGTTGAGCAGCCGCACGCGCGGCTGTTCACGCCCGGTCGCAATACGGGAATAGGCAGCGCCCATCACCGCGAACTGGACCAGGTTACGGCTGTCGCACTCGGTGTTCGCACCAAGGTCGAGCATGACGACATCACTGTCGCCCAGCGACGGCAGCAAGGCTGCTAGCGCGGGACGATCGATACCAGGCATCGTACGCAGCGAGAGCTTTGCGATGGCCATCAACGCGCCGGTATTGCCGGCACTTACGGCCGCGCCGGCATTGCCGAGCTTGACCGCTTCGATGGCCTTGCCCATCGACGTACCCTTGGCACGCCGCAAGGCCTGGCTCGGCTTGTCCTCGCCGCTGATGACGCCTTCGGTATGAAGGATCTCGGAGCTGGCCCGCAAGTTGGGATGCGATTCGAGCGCGGCTTTAATCCGCGTCTCATCACCCACAAGCAGGAACTTGAAACGGTCGTGCCGGCGGCGCGCGAGTGCGGCGCCGTCGATCATGACACGCACGCCCTCGTCACCGCCCATCGCGTCAATGGCGATACGCGGCAAACTCATGGGCTCTCTCCGAAATTCGTCAGGTGTCTTTAAACTTCGACCGCGACGATTTCACGACCGTTGTAGTGACCGCAAGCACCGCACAGGTTGTGCGGACGCTTCAGTTCGCCGCAGTTCGAGCACTCATGGAATGCTGCGACCGTAAGCGCGTCATGGCTACGACGCATACCGCGGCGGGAAGGGGAAACTTTTCTTTTAGGGACAGCCATTTCGGCACCTGTTCCTGGAACTGCTGTTCTGTAAAAAACGCCGCCAATGGCCGAAGTCGGACATGGCGGCTTGCGAAGGCGCGCCTATACCTCATTTCAGGCGAGTTGCAACCCGTTACTCCCTCGCTCATGACAACCACGAACGAGCCCAAGCCGACATTCGGCCTACCCGGAGCACCATTAGATGATTCTGCAGACCACCCTGAGCCTTGCGGCAGCGGCAGCCGTGCTAAACTTCTGGCTCGCGGTCCGCACCGGCAAGGTCCGCTTTGGCAGTAAAGTATGGCACGGCGATGGCGGCAACCCGATTCTTTTGCAGCGCATGCGCGCTCATTCGAACTACGTAGAGAATACGCCTTTCGTACTGATTCTCATCGCTGCGATCGAAATGACCGGCAAGGGCGGCACCTGGCTCGCGGTCGTCGGCTCGCTCTACATGTTGGCACGCATCGCCCATGCCTTCGGGATGGACAAGGCCGAGCAGTCGCCGCTGCGCGCAATCGGGTTCATCACCACCGTGCTGGTACTGCTGGGCCTGTCGGCGATGGCCATACTGATCGCGCTGGGGCGCTTCTGAAGGATTATAAGCGTCATCCCGGCCCCTACACCAAAGGCCGGAAGTCCGGGATGACGCATCTTATCCGTAAAGGCCCTGCCCCGGCCGACGCCCATCGAGTGCATCGTCGCTGACATAAGGATTCGTCCGGCGTTCCTGTCCGAATGTACTGACGGGCCCATGCCCAGGCACGAAGGTCACATCGTCGCCCAGCGGCCAGAGCTTCTGCGTGATCGAATCGACAAGATCATCGAGGTTCCCGCGCGGGAAGTCCCAGCGGCCGATACCGCCCTGGAACAAAACGTCGCCGACCATCGCAAAACGGCTCGGCCCGTGGTGGAATACAACGTGCCCCGGCGTGTGCCCGGGACAGTGGACGACGTCGAGCTCCAGTTCGCCGACGGTCACCTTGTCGCCATCCTCCAGCCAGCGGTCGGGCTCGAAGGTAAAGGCCTCCATGTTCCAGCGCGGACCGTCGTCGCTAAGCTGTGCGATCCAGAAGCGGTCCTCCTCGTGCGGTCCTTCGATCGGAACGCCGAGTTCCTTGGCAAGCACACCCGCCTGGCCACAGTGATCGAGATGGCCATGAGTAACGAGAATCTTCTCGATCGTGACGCCGGTCTTCTCGATCGCCTGCTTCAGCTTTGGCAGGTCGCCGCCCGGATCGACAAGCGCGCCGCGCATCGTGGCCGTGCACCACAGGAGCGAGCAGTTCTGCTGCAGCGGGGTCACGGGGATGATGCCCACCCGCATCGCTTGCCGGGCGGGGGCCTGCTTGACGGCAGTGTCGGTGTTTTCGGTCATGCTCGCAAAAATGGCCGCACTACCGCCCGATTGCAACCGGCCTAGATTCGTCCGCCCTTCCACACCACCCGGCCGATGATTTCCACGTCCTGCGGCACACATTCGACCGGCGGGTAGGCAGCGTTATCGCTGATCAGCACGATAACCCCGGAACGAGCGGTATCGAGCCGCTTGACCAGCAGGCCGTCGCCCAGCCGCACGACATGGATTCCGTCGCGGCGGGGCCGCAGCGTCCGATCGACCAGAATTTCGTCGCCGTCACGCAAAGTCGGCTCCATCGAATCGCCGCTCACGACGATGGTCGACAGGTTGCCGGGCTGCAGCCCCATCGTGCGCAGCCAGCGATTCGAAAACCGGATGGTATCGAACACCGTCTCGCCATCCGCGAGGGAGCCCGGCCCAGCCGAGGCGCCGATGGCCAGACGCGGAACGTCGGCCCATTCGGATTTCTTCGGCACAGCCGCAACGGCGTAGGAATTTTCCTTCACCCTGCCCAGCTCATCTTCACCGACTCCGAAGAAACGCGCGAGCATTCCCCGGTCCTGCTCTTCCAACCGGCGGGGGCTACCTTTCCGTACAAATTGCTGAAGATAGCTCGGATTTTTCCCCAGCATTTGCGAAAGCCGCGTCAAGCTGACCCGGCGTTCGTCAGCCAGTTCCAGCAAGCGGCGGCGGGCAGGATCAATTTCCATCTTGTAACTATAATCGTAGGAAATTTCCTAGACAAGTAGGATTTCAGCTGGAACATAATGTGAACATAGAGTCGAATCCTACAGAAAGGACCTGCCAGGATGCTCCTGCGCAAGATCGAGCGCTTCCTGCGCAAGACACAAATGCCTTGGACCAAATTCGGGCGCCTTGCCGCCCAAGACCCGCGGTTCGTGGCAGATCTGCGCAATGGCCGGCTGCCCCGCGAACAGACCGCCGCGCGCGTCGAGCAGTTCATGAACACCTATCACACCGGATCGATCGAGGACCGCCATGCCCTGTAATACCCTTCGCACCCCCTCCCCCCACGACCTGCGCCAGGACGACGAATCGCCCGTTGCACCGGCACGCCCCCAGCGCGGCCCATGGCTGCGCCTGCTCGCGGAAATGCTGCAGCTGGCCGGCGGCTCAGCGCAGTTCCTGCTGCACACCGAAAAGGCGTGGTCGAGCGCGACGTTCACCGGATCGCGGCACGTTATCGTTCTGGAATTTAATGGTGTGGAAGGAATCTTGCACGGCGAGGCATACGTTGCCGCCCTGCCCGAGCACGAGTTCACCATCGTCGGCCAGCTCGTAGCGGACGCTGCGGTGATCGCGGTGGAACACCACCTCGCCCCGCATCCGCGCATGACCGTAGAGGCGCAGCTGCTACTCCTCGAAGACTGCTGAAAAGGCCGCACGATCAGGCGCAGCGGCGTCAGGCCCGAAGCACGAAAAAAAGGCCCGTCATCCCTTCACGGGATGACGAGCCTTGTTGTTGCAGCCGATCCCGTAGCCTCAGAGGGCCCGCGACATTTCCTTGATCTCGGTGTTGAGGATGCTGTCGTTCTCGGAATAATCGACCGGGCAGTCGATGATGTGCACGCCCGGCGTATCCCGGCAATGGGCGAGCAGTTCCTTCAAGTGCCCCGAGCTTTCCACGCGGTAACCGTTGGCGCCATAAGCCTCAGCATACTTGACGAAATCAGGATTGCCGTAAGACAAGCCAAAATCGGCAAAGCCCATGTTCGCCTGCTTCCAGCGGATCATGCCGTAGGCATTGTCGTTCAGGATCAGCACCGTCAGGTCGAGACCGAGGCGCACCGCCGTCTCCACTTCCTGGCTGTTCATCATGAAGCCGCCGTCTCCGCAGACCGCCAGCACCTTGCGCCCCGGATAGACCATCGCGCTCGCCATGGCGGAGGGCAGCCCTGCTCCCATCGTCGCCAGCGCATTGTCGAGCAGGACCGTGTTACGGCCCCGCGCCGAGTAGCCGCGCGCGAACCAGATCTTGTAGATCCCGTTGTCGAGACAGATGATCGCATCGTCGGGCAGCGCGCCGCGCACTTGCTCGACCGCGTGGGGCGGGAAGATCGGAAAACGCTCGTCAGCGGCCAGCTTCGCGGTGTGCTCCACCTCGGCCTGGCGATAGCGCAGCATCGCATCGAAATTCCATTTTTCCGACGGGGTGATGGCTTCCTTGAGCTGCCACATGGCGTTGGCGATATCGCCGATCACCTCGATATGCGGGAAGTACACCGGATCGACCTCAGCCGTCTTGGTCGAGACGTGGATGACGGTGCGGTCATCCCTCGACCCGTCGTTGGTCATGAAGAACGGCGGCTTTTCGATCACGTCGTGTCCGATGTTGACGATGCAGTCGGCATCTTCGATCGCGCGGTGCACGAAATCGCCCGAGGACAGCGCCGCGCAGCCGAGGAACCTGGGGTGACGTTCGTCGATCACGCCCTTGCCCAGCTGCGTGGTGAGGAACGGGATGCCGGTCTTCTCGACGAATTCGCCCAGCATCTTGCTGGTCATCTTGCGGTTGGCACCCGCACCGATCACTAGCACCGGCCGCTTCGCCTTCTGCAGCGCATCGACCGCCTGCACGATCGACTTCACGTCCGCCGTGGGGCGACGCACAATCGAGCGCGGCACCGGACGCGAATCGGTGTGCTCGTCGGCGATATCCTCCGGCAGTTCGATGTGGGTGGCGCCGGGCTTTTCTTCCTCGGCAATGCGGAACGCCTCACGCACGCGGCTCGGGATGTTGTCAGACGACGCCATCTGGTGCGCATACTTCGTGATCGGCTGCATCATCGAAACCACGTCGAGGATCTGGAAGCGGCCCTGCTTGGACTTCTTGATCGGCTTCTGGCCGGTGATCATCAACATCGGCATGCCGCCCAGCGTCGCATAGGCGGCCGCCGTCACGAAGTTCGTCGCGCCCGGCCCCAGGGTCGAGAGGCAGACGCCCGCCTTGCCGGTGTGCCGTCCATACGTCGCCGCCATGAAACCGGCGCCCTGCTCGTGCCGGGTCAGGATCAGCTTGATCTGCTTGGAGCGCGAAAGCGAATCGAGAAAATCGAGGTTTTCCTCGCCCGGAACACCGAAGATGTATTCGACACCTTCCTGCTCCAGACATTCGATAAACAAGTCCGATGCCTTGCGCTTGTCGCTCTCAGCCATGATCCGCTTTCCCCACATTTCGTTGCCGGCCTATACAGTGCGGCCGGTTGCTCCCGAGGCTGATACGCGATTTGCCCCGGGCCTCTCCCTGATGAATTCGATAGCCTCCTGACAAAACTAATAGGAACAGGCGCGCGCGTACACCCGAAGAATGCCCCCCGGGATCAGTATTGCTGCCTCAGTAGCCTTGCGAAAGGTCGACCTGATGTTCGAGCGCCTCACCACGACAATAGCGCTCGAGATTGCCAAGGAACCGCGCTGTCCCCCGCGCCAGCAGTGCATCCTGCGAGCGGCCCGACAGGTGCATCGAGATGTGCACGTTCTCACGCCTCCACAGCGGATGGTCGGACGGAAGCGGCTCGGGCGTTGTGACGTCGAGGAATGCGCCGCCCAGATGCCCCGAATCGATCGCCGCCAGCAGCGCATCCTGATCGAGGACCGTGCCGCGTGCGAAGTTGAGCAGGCTCGCCCCCGGCTTCATCGCGGCGAACTGGCCTGCGCCGAACATGCCGGTGGTCTCTGGCGTGGAGGGCACGATCAGGATCACCCAGTCGAACCGACCCAGCGCGCCCTGCCATTCGTCCTGGCCAAGGTCAGCCGGACCGGGCCGCCGCCGCGCACTCGTAACCTTGGCCCCGAACACACGAAGCATCTCGGCGATGCGCGAGCCGATCTCGCCCGCGCCGATCACCAGCACTTCGGCATCCAGCAGTTCGCGCTTGCCGGGAGGCTCCATCAGCCATTCATGCCGGTCCTGCGCCCGCACGACTTCACGCCAGCCCTTGGCCATCGTCAGCATGCCCATGACCGCATATTCGGAAACCGTCTGGGCGTGAATGCCCGCACCATTGGTGAGCGCCGTCCCGCGCTCACGGAAGATCGCCAGCGGCAGCCAATCCACGCCGGAGGACATGGCGTTGTACCACTTCAGGCCATCCATAAGAGCAATCGCCTCGGCAGCGACGGGCGGTTTTATCATGTCGAGCCACGCCACTTCCGCGCGCGGCGCCAGAGCCATGAGTTCATCGGTATCGTTGAACCACAAAGGCTCGACACCCTCAGGCAGCTTGCCCTCGAGTAAGGGGCGCGAAAGGGCGTTGAGAACGGCGACGGTCATGGGCAGCTCCGCTGAACGGCAAAGGCCCAAACTTGGCGTGGTAACCGGCTGTTACAAGAGCGTCTTTCGCATCAAGCCTGCCGTCCCGCGCATCGCCGCGCCGGGGATCTTTAGCCCAGCTTCCACTCCCAGCCGAGCGGATCGCCGTCCATGGCATCGACGCCCCTGGCAGCAAGTTCGTCGCGCAGAACATCGGAGGTCGCGAAATCTTTCTCGGCGCGGGCCTGCTTGCGGCGCGCCAGCACGTCCTCGATCTCTGCTTCGGTGATCTCAGCCGTGTTGGGACGCAGGCGCAGGTCGGCGCGCGAAGTGCCGAACAGGTCGAGGCCCAGCACCGCGTCCATCGCCTCGACTGCGGCGCGCTTGGCCGACGGATCGACCTTCTTGGCGGCAAGCACTTCCTCCAGCGCGGTGAGCGCGATGGCAGTGTTCAGGTCCTCGCCAATCGCCTTCTCGAAAGTTTCGAGCATCGGCGCAAGCTTCGGATGAGCAGCATCGCCAGCTTCCACGCCCGCAAGACGCTCGGCCACGATGATCATGCGCTTGAGCCGCACGAGCGCGGCGGCAAGGCCTTCCCAGCTGAATTCCAGCTCGCTGCGGTAATGCGCCTGAAGGCACATCATGCGGTAGCCGAGGGGGTGATAACCCTCGTCGATCAACAGCTGCAATCGCAGGAATTCGCCCGACGACTTGCTCATCTTACCTGAGCGTTCGACAAGAAAATTGTTGTGCATCCACACCTTGGCTCCCGAATTTGCGGGAACGTCGAGGCCATTGGTGCAGCAGAACGCCTGGTTCTGGGCGATCTCGTTGGGGTGGTGGATTTCGCGGTGATCGATGCCGCCGGTGTGGATATCGAATGGGAAGCCAAGCAGGTCGCCGCTCATCACCGAGCATTCGAGGTGCCAACCGGGAGCGCCGGGGCCCCAGGGCGAATCCCACTCCATCTGGCGCTTCTCACCCGCAGGGGTCTTGCGCCAGATCGCGAAGTCGGCTGCGTTGCGCTTGCCGTCGACAGCCTCGATGCGACCCTCGCCCTCGTCCGTCACCGCGCGCGCAAGGCGGCCGTAGTCGGCGACGGTCGAGACGTCGAAGTAAAGACCACTTTCTATTTCATAACAGTGGCTTGGCGCGATCTTCTCGGCGAACTCGATCATTTGAGGTACGTAATCGGTGGCGATCGACCACTTCGCAGGCTGCCGGATATTGAGCGCGGCGATGTCGGCCCAGTAGGCCTGCGTGTAGTGCGCGGCGATATCCCAGATCGACTCCGCAGCCACGCGCGCCATTTTCTCCATCTTGTCCTCGCCGGCATCGGCGTCGTCGGTCAGGTGGCCGACGTCGGTGATGTTGATGACGTGGGTTAGCTTGTAGCCCTTGTGGCTCAGCGTCCGCCCCAGCACGTCGGCAAAGACGTAGGCGCGCATGTTCCCGATGTGGGGATAGTTGTAGACCGTTGGCCCGCAGGTGTAGACGCGCGCCTCGCCCTGATGGACGGGCTTGAACGGCTCAAGCTGGCGGGTCAGGCTGTTGAACAGCGTCAGGTTGGATGCGTCGGTCATAGGCGTTGGCGCATAAGCGGCGAAGCGGCGCAGTCAAGCCGCGCCGCCGCTCACTCCTCCTCGAACAGTCCGGCCAGCTGTTCGATCATCGTACCGCCGAGCTGTTCGGCATCCATGATCGTCACGGCGCGGCGGTAGTAGCGGGTCACGTCGTGGCCGATGCCGATGGCCACCAGTTGCACCGGCGACTTCGATTCGATCCATTCGATCACCCGGCGCAGGTGCGCTTCAAGGTAGCCGGCGGAGTTCACCGAGAGGGTGGAATCGTCCACCGGCGCACCGTCGGAGATGACCATCAGGATGCGGCGGTCCTCATGCCGGGCAAGCATCCGGCTATGCGCCCACAGCAGCGCTTCGCCGTCGATGTTTTCCTTCAGCAGGCCTTCGCGCATCATCAGGCCAAGGTTCTTCTTGGCCCGGCGCCACGGCTCGTCGGCCTTCTTGTAGATGATGTGGCGAAGGTCGTTGAGGCGGCCCGGATGCGCGGGCTTGCCGCTGGCCAGCCACGCTTCGCGGCCCTGTCCGCCCTTCCAGGCGCGGGTGGTAAAGCCGAGGATCTCTACCTTGACGCCGCAGCGCTCCAGCGTGCGCGCGAGTACATCGGCGCTGATCGCGGCAATCGAGATCGGACGCCCGCGCATCGAGCCGGAATTGTCGAGCAGCAGGGTGACGACGGTGTCCTTGAACTCGACGTCGCGCTCGACCTTGTAGGACAGCGACTGCCCCGGCGAGACGACCACGCGGGCCAGCCTTGCCGCGTCGATCAGGCCTTCCTCCTGATCGAAGTCCCACGAGCGGTTCTGCTGCGCCATCAGGCGGCGCTGCAGGCGGTTCGCAAGGCGCGTCACCACGCCCTGCAGGCCCTTGAGCTGCGCATCGAGATAGGCGCGCAGGCGCGTCAGTTCTTCCTCGTCGCACAGGTCGGAAGCGCCGACGACTTCGTCGAATGCCTCGGTGAAGACCTTGTAGTCGAAGCTGTCGGGGATGTCGGTCCAGGGACGGTTGGGACGCACGGGGAGCATCCCCTCGTCGCCTTCCTGGCCCTCGTCGCCTTCGTCCATGTCGTCGGACGTCTCGCCTTCCGATTCGCTTTCGCCTTCATCCTCGCCGGAGGAGGGTTCGGCGGCCATTTCGGCGGGGTTCTGGTCCTGACCCTGCTCGCCGCCGTCTTCCTGTTCCTCGGTCTCCTCGTCGCCGTCCATGTCGTCGGCATCGTTGGGTTCCTGCGGAACTTCCTCGGAACGGGTCAGTTCGAGGTGCTGGAGCATGTCGAGCGAGAGCGACTGGAACGCCTTCTGGTCCTCCAGCGAATTGGCCAGCGCATCGAAGTCCTTGCCGGCCTTCTGCTCTATCCACTTACGGACCATGTCCACGCCGGGGACGGCGACCTCGGGGATCGGTTGGCCGGTCAGCTTTTCGCGGAGCAGCAGCGCCAGCGCGGCCGGGATCGGCACCGCGTCAGGCGTATCGGCGCGGGAAATCGGGTCCGATGCGATGCGCGCCATCAGCGCGGCGTCGAGGTTATCGGCCATGCCCGCGTAGGCATTGGCGCCAAGCGCCTCGTAGCGCACGGCCTCGACCGCGTCGTAGGCAGCGCGGGCCGAAGGCTCGGACGGGGCCTTGCGCATGTGCAGCTTGTCGTCGTGGTGACGCAGTTTCAGCGCGAAGCTGTCAGCATAGCCGCGGGCCTGCATGGCGGCGGCGCGGGGCAGGCTGCGGCCCGGCATCGGCACGCGAAAGGTGGTGCCGGTGGAACTGGGCGCGTCGGCCGTCCAGTTGACCTCTACCTCCGTATCCTGCGCAATGGCGCGGGAGGCGCCGGTGAGGACGGACTTGAAGCGGTCTGCGGGAGATTCGTCGGACATGCACCCCAGCTAGCGCATGACGGCGCGCGGCTCAAATGAGCGATGTGTCAGGGCCGCGGTAATTCGCCGGGGACCGTGCACAATCTGGCACTCACCCGTCACCCAGAAACAAGTTCGGGGTGACGGGGCGCTATGGTGCCGGATAGGTTGAATATCCGGCGTATCAGGATCAGATCGACTGGCCGGTCTTGGCCCAGTCGGCCATGAAGCCTTCGATGCCCTTGTCGGTCAGGATGTGCTTGAACAAACCCTTGATGACGGCCGGCGGCGCAGTCATCACGTCGGCACCGATCTTGGCGCACTGCAGGACGTGAACGCCGTGGCGGATCGAGGCGGCCAGGATCTGCGTCTCGTAGGCGTAGTTGTCGTAGATCAGGCGGATGTCGCTGATCAGATCGATGCCGTCGAAGCCGTTGTCGTCGTGGCGGCCGATAAAGGGCGAGATGAACGTCGCGCCGGCCTTGGCGGCGAGCAGCGCCTGGTTGGCCGAAAAGCACAGCGTCACGTTGACCATGGTGCCTTCGCCGGTGAGCGCCTTGCAGGTCTTGAGGCCGTCGATGGTGAGCGGCACCTTGATGCAGACGTTGTCGGCGATCTTGCGCAGCACTTCGGCCTCGCGCATCATACCGGCATGGTCGAGCGCGACGACTTCGGCGCTGACCGGGCCATCGACGATGCCGCAGATTTCGCGCGTCACTTCCATGAAGTCACGGCCCGACTTGGCGATGATCGAGGGGTTGGTGGTCACGCCGTCGAGCAGGCCGGTGTCGGCAAGCTCCTTAATGTCGGCGATATCGGCGGTGTCGACGAAGAACTTCATGGTGCGTTGTCCTATAGGGGCAGCGATTCTGGCCGCCCCTATAGGGAAAGGCTGGCGCCGGGGCCAGTGCCGTCGCGCCGGGGCGCCTACAGCAGCCTTAGCGCCGCGATCAGCACCGGATCGTTGGTTGCAGCCGGGTTGGCGCGGATTTCACCTTCCTGCGCGCCGATCTCGTACCAGATGGCATTGTCCGCCCCGAGCGCGAGAGCATGGGCGGCGTCCGTGATGTTCACCCCGGTGAGCGCCGTAAGTGCCTGAGAAAGAATCGGATCGTCCGCCACGCTCATCACCCGGCCCAGCTCGGGGATCATCGCATTGACCAGCGAAGGGCCCATGGACTGGCGCAGATAAGTGGTCGCCGCGGTACTGCCGCCGCGCAGCAGCGCCAGCGCATCGCTGACGGTCAGCCTGCGCACCGCATCGTTGACCAGCGGCGCGGCGATGCGGGCGCCGTCCTCGGCGATGTTGTTCAGTTCATGCTGCAACTTCTCACGGAACAGCGGCGATTTCAGAATTTTCGCGGCCACCGAACCTGAGCGTCCGAACAGCACCGGCATGTCGATTCGGGCCACGGCGCTGTCCCAGAAACCGTCGGGCTGGGTCAGCCGCGCAAAGGCGCGCTGGCTGGAAAGCGTGAGCAAACGCTGGATAACGTCCGTGGTGCTGGGCCTGCCCATCGTTGCGCAGCCCGGCAGCGCCAGCAGCGCACCCGTTGCCAGAATACCCGCAACCACGGACCGGCGGCTTACGCCCTGCGCCATGCCGGCGGGGGTCATCAGAATCTCGATAAAATCGTCTTCCGGCATTCCATCCACGCCCGATCCCCAATTGCGCATCTTCCACTCCTTCACGAGCCAATCCGCCAGTGCCTATATGAGCACCAGATGAAACGTGTCCGACTCCTTGTCTTCAACGCCGCTCTCGGTGTCCTCGACTATCGCGTACCGGAAGGGATGACGATAGAATTCGGATCGATCGTCGTCGCGCCGCTCGGACCGCGGCAGGTGCTGGGCATCGTCTGGGAGCCTGAACGCCTCAGCGGCAAGGAAGTGCCTGAATCGAAACTGCGACCTTTGCTGGAGGTCATGCCCGCCCCGCCCATCCCCGACCGGCTGCGGCGGTTGATTGAGTGGACGGCGGACTATTACTGCGCACCGCTGTCCTCGGTCGCCCGCATGGCGCTCGGCAGCATGGCGGCGCTGCGCGGCGGCGGAACCACGACCGAATACCGGCTGACGGGCACCGAACCGGCACGCCTCACGCCCCAGCGGGCCGCCGCGCTCGACGCCCTGCAGCATGAGCAGGCCTCGATCCGCGAACTGGCGGAACTGGCCAGCGTGTCCGAAGGCGTGCTGCGCGGGATGGTCGGCGCGGGGCTGCTGGAGCCGGTGGTGGTGGACCTCGACCGGCCTTACCCCGCTGCCCGCCCGGAATTCGCGGTGCCCCAGCTCAACGATGAACAGCGCGCGGCCGCCGACATTTTCGTCAGCGCCGTCACGGCGCGTAAATTCGCCCCCTTCCTGCTCGACGGAGTCACCGGATCGGGCAAGACCGAATGCTATTTCGAAGGTGTGGCCGAGGCGATCCGCGAAGGCCGCCAAGTGCTGGTGCTGCTGCCCGAGATCGCGCTGACCGAAAATTTCCTGCGCCGGTTCGAACACCGATTCGGCGTGCAGCCGGTGCTCTGGCACTCCTCGCTCAAGTCCAGCGAACGGCGACGCGCGTGGCGCGCGGTCGTCCAGGGTAGCGCTCAGGTCGTTGTAGGTGCGCGCTCGGCGCTGTTCCTGCCTTATGCGAACCTGGGCCTGATCGTGGTCGACGAGGCCCACGAAATCTCGTTCAAGCAGGACGACGGGGTGCGCTACAACGCCCGCGATGTAGCGGTGATGCGCGCAAAGTTCGAGAAGATTCCGGTCGTCCTCGCCAGCGCCACCCCCGCGCTCGAATCGATGCAGCTGGCCGAGGCGGGGGTGTACCGCAAGATCGACCTTGCCGGGCGCTACGGCGGCGCGCAGCTGCCGGACATCCAGATTCTCGACCTGCGCGCCGAAGTGCCCGAACGCGGCCGCTGGCTCGCGCCCCGGCTGGTCGAGGCGATGAAGGACCGGCTGGCCAAGGGCGAACAGTCGCTGCTGTTCCTCAACCGGCGCGGCTATGCTCCGCTGACGCTGTGCCGCCACTGCGGCTTCCGCTTCCAGTGCCCCAACTGCACGGCCTGGCTGGTGGAGCATCGCTTTTCCAAGCGGCTGGCCTGCCACCACTGCGGCCATGAAGT
Organism: Novosphingobium sp. 18050; assembly: GCF_902706195.1. Taxonomy (GTDB): domain Bacteria; phylum Pseudomonadota; class Alphaproteobacteria; order Sphingomonadales; family Sphingomonadaceae; genus Novosphingobium. The sequence goes on from NZ_CACSJO010000001.1 coordinate 234,862, forward strand.
GCCCGTGCCTGAGGCCTGCCCCGAATGCAGCACCGGTGACTGCCTCGTCGCCTGTGGTCCCGGCGTGGAGCGCATCGCCGACGAAGTGGCGGAAATCCTGCCCGAGGCGCGCACCGCGCTGGTGACCTCGGACACGATGAACACGCCCGAGGCGATCGGCGATTTCGTTGCCATGGCGGAAGGGCGCGCGATCGACATCATCATCGGCACCCAGCTCGTCACCAAGGGCTACCACTTTCCCGAACTGACGCTGGTGGGCGTGGTCGACGCCGATCTCGGCCTCGAAGGCGGGGATTTGCGGGCGGCGGAGCGCACCTATCAGCAGGTCGCGCAGGTTGCCGGGCGTGCCGGGCGCGGGGCGAAACCGGGCGAAGTGCTGATCCAGACCCGCCACCCCGAAGCCTCGGTGATACAAGCCCTCGCCAATGGCGACCGCGATGCCTTCTACGCCGCCGAGACCGAGGCCCGCCGCGATGCAGGCGCGCCGCCGTTCGGGCGCTGGGCGGCGATCATCGTCAGCAGTGAGGATCAGTCCGAAGCGCTCTCCGCAGCCCGAGCCATCGGAGGCACTGCGCCCAACCTGCCGGACATGCTGGTGCTGGGCCCGGCGCCCGCCCCCCTGTCGCTGCTGCGCGGACGCCACCGCTTCCGCCTGCTCATCAACGCGCGGCGCTCGGCAGAATTGCAGAAGACATTGCGCGAATGGCTCGAGCCGCTCGAATTCCCGCGCGGGGTGCGGGTGAATATCGACATCGACCCTTATTCGTTCGTCTAGGCCGGGGTTCTCTTCCAGCGCGACGGCAGAAACCGGCCCTGGCGATAGGCGTGGATCAACAGAACGACGCCCGCGCTGCTCGCCACGACCAGCGCCACGGCCGAAGCCTCCAGCCCGAAGGCGCCGCCGGTGAGCCATTCCGGCCCGGTAAGCCGAGTTTCCAGCAGGCCGACGGGAGGCTTTCCGCCAGATACGGGGATCGAAAAAACCCATCCCTGGGTGAAATTCCAGGCCATATGGAGGCCGATCGGCGCCCATAACCTGCGCGTCACCAGATAGGCTGAGCCCAGCAGGATGCCCGCCTCGCAGGCGATGGCGAACGCGGCGAACAGGCTCGCGCCCGGATTCGTCAGATGCGCCAGACCGAAGAACGCCGAAGTCGCCGCAAGGGCCGCCCATGTCCCGAACATCGCTTCGATCTGGCGCTGAATGACACCGCGAAACAACGCTTCCTCGACCATCCCGCTAAAGAACGCGATCCCGAGCCAGGCCCACAGATCACCGATACCGCGCAGCCCCGTCACCGAAAACCCGCCGAGCAGGGCCACTATGCCGGTTATCAGGGCGAACAGGGCTGCCCCTCCCAAAGCTCCGACAGCCATTTCGCGCACCGCGCGCCCAGGCCGTGCAGGCTCGCGCGGCACCCGCTCCACCCAGCGGCGAAAAGCAAAGTAGGCGAGAAGGCTGCAAGCGCCGGTCACAAGGCCGCTCAGTGCCGCAAATATGGATGCACCGCCCGGCAAAAGAAGCTTGAGTACAATGGCAGGCAGAGTTGCCCCCACGGCCACGATGAAGACGCCAAGCGGCAACAGCGCCAAGGGATGCGCCATGAACCGGCGCAGGCGTCCCGGCGGCGCTTTATCCGCGGCGTCCAGTAGGCTGGCCTCGGTTGTCGTCATTCCCCTGCCTGTTCGCGCCGCAGCAATTCGCGTTTGATCGCCTCGCCGTATGCATAACCGCCGACTGTGCCGTCGGAACGGACGACCCGGTGGCAGGGGATCAGCACCGCCACGTTGTTCGCCCCGTTGGCCGAACCTGCCGCGCGCACCGCGCCGGGCTTGCCGATGGCGGCAGCGATCTGGGCGTAAGTGCGCGTTTCGCCCAGGGGGATGTGCTGCAATTCGCGCCACACCGCTTCCTGAAAAGCCGTGCCCTGCACATCGAGCGGGATGATCCGGGAATCGCCCGGCTTCTCCACCGCGCCGACAACATCCGCCAGCAGGGCCGCGAAACCATCGCCTCCCTCGATCAATTCTGCCTTGGGGAAGCGCGCGGCCAGATCCTCGCGCCCTTCCGCGAAGGACAGACGGCATACGCCTTTGTCGGTAGCAGCGACCAGCATTTCGCCAAGGCTTGTGGGCACCACCGACCAGCGGATCACTGCACCGCTGCCGCCGTCACGCCATGCGGACGGCGTCATGCCCATCCTCACCCGGCTCGCCTCGTAGAAACGCGAAGGCGCGCCGTAGCCTGCTTCATAGATTGCCTCGGTAACGCTAATGCCTTCACTAAGCGCCTCCCCTGCCCGCTCGGCCCGGCGCGCGCGCAGGTATTCGGCCGGAGAAAGCCCAACGGCGCGTTTGAACACGCGCTGAAAATGGGTGGGACTATAGCCTACCTCGTCCGCCAACTGCGCCAGCGACGGCGCCTGTCCGACATCGGCCAGAGCGCCAAGCGCCCGCGCCACCGCTTCCTCGTCCCGCGCAAGATCGCCGGGCCGGCAGCGCAGACAGGCACGCAAACCTGCCCCTTCCGCCTGCTCCGGGTCATGAAAGAAGCGCACGTTCTCCCGCCGGGGATGCCGGGCCGAACAGGACGGGCGGCAATATATACCTGTCGACAGCACGCCGGTGACGAAGCGGCCGTCGAAAGCGCGGTCGCGGGCGAGCACGGCCTGCCACGCCCGCTCGTCGCTTACGCTTTCGCCAACCTCGATACGTTCGGGCTTCACAGTCCGTCTCCATGGCGCTCGATGCGCGCCGCGAAGCATCCATAGGCCGCATTGTGGGCATGGATGCAAGCGACCTCGGGTATCGCCAGCAAGGCACGGATGGCATCGTCCGCCTGCTCCGGTTCGGCAAGACTCGCCGCATGCAGCATGCCCTCCGCATCGAACCCGCGCAGCGACAATGGCCTTTCCGCGAAGACCGGCGGCAGGCAATCGACGAAAGCCGGCGCCTGCTCCGCGTTCTCCCGGATATATATCGCATAGGCGCTGCGGCACGGATTGGTGACGTCGTGACTGATGAAGTTCAGCAGGATCAGGCCCTCCCCCTCCTTTGCATCGTCCAGACTGACGCGGCAGGGAAAGCCGCGATCCGCGTCGGCAAAAACCCGTTTCGCACCCATGCGCCCAAGTTCTTCTGCGGTCTTGCCGTAATACTGCGCGAAGGCGCCGCGCGGCAGGCCGGCGATTCGATAGGCCATTGGAAAATCTCCTCTACGAATTCACGACGCTCATTGCACCGCCCGGATTCCAGAGGCTTCCCGCCTGTTGCTTTTAAACCGGAGACCTGTCGTTTGTCCCCAGCGACCAAGGGGCACCTTGCATCATGACAGTATCGTCGCTATGCGCGCCCCGTCTGCGGGCTGGGGGAGCACGCTGTTGCTATGCGCCCCCAAGTGGCCCGCCCACTCGATGTAAGGATAGGACGCGCGTGGAGAATTCCGGGGGCATCAAAGCCAGCTTGCAAGGTCGCTACGCTTCGGCGCTGTTTGATCTTGCTAGCGAAAACGGCACCATCTCGGCGGTTGAGAACGACCTCGAGGCGATCGGCCAGGCGATCAAGGAAAGCTCGGACTTCGCGGGCCTGATTCGCAATCCGCAGATCAGCCGTACCGCAGCCGCTGCTGCGATGGACAGCGTGGCCGGCGTGCTCGGCCTGTCGCCGCTGACGAAAAACTTCGTGGGCGTGCTGGCCAACAACCGCCGCCTCTCGGCCCTGCCCGAAATTATCCGCGCCTTCGCTGCGATCGCCGCTGCACAGCGCGGTGAGGCGACCGCTGAAGTCACTTCCGCCCATGCGCTCTCCGACGAACAGGTCGAACAGCTGCGCAAGAAGCTGGAAGTGCGCGAAGGCCGCTCCGTCAAGATCAGGACCAGCGTCGATCCGGAACTCCTCGGTGGCCTCGTCGTCACCATCGGGTCCAAGCGCATCGACAGCTCGATCCGCACCCGTCTCAATTCGCTCGCCCAGGCCATGAAGGGCTAAGAAAGGCAGAACAATGGATATCCGCGCAGCAGAAATCTCGAAGGTCATCAAGGACCAGATCGCCAGCTTCGGCACCGAGGCTCAGGTTTCGGAAGTTGGTTCGGTTCTGTCGGTCGGCGATGGCATCGCCCGCATTCACGGCCTCGACAACGTCCAGGCCGGCGAAATGGTCGAATTCTCGAACGGCGTTCAGGGCATGGCCCTCAACCTCGAGGCCGACAACGTCGGCGTCGTGATCTTCGGCTCGGACGCCGAGATCAAGGAAGGTGACGTCGTCAAGCGCACCGGCACCATCGTCGACGTTCCCGTCGGCAAGGGCCTGCTGGGCCGCGTCGTCGACGCGCTGGGCAACCCGATCGACGGCAAGGGCCCGATCGTTGCTGAAAAGCGTGCCCGCGTCGAAGCCAAGGCTCCCGGCATCATCCCGCGCAAGTCGGTGCATGAGCCCGTGCAGACCGGCCTCAAGGCCATCGACGCGCTCGTTCCCGTCGGCCGCGGCCAGCGCGAACTCATCATCGGTGACCGCCAGACCGGCAAGACCGCCGTCGCCATCGACACCTTCATCAACCAGAAGGAAGCGAACGCCGGCACGGACGAGAGCAAGAAGCTCTACTGCATCTACGTTGCCGTCGGCCAGAAGCGCTCGACCGTTGCGCAGATCGTTCGTCAGCTGGAAGAGAACGGCGCGATGGAATACTCCATCGTCATCGCCGCAACCGCTTCGGAGCCCGCTCCGCTGCAGTACCTCGCTCCCTACACCGGCGCCGCGATGGGCGAGTTCTTCCGCGACAACGCCATGCACGCAGTCATCGTGTACGACGACCTTTCCAAGCAGGCCGTCGCCTACCGCCAGATGTCGCTGCTGCTGCGTCGTCCTCCGGGCCGCGAAGCCTACCCCGGTGACGTGTTCTATCTCCACAGCCGCCTGCTCGAGCGCGCTGCGAAGATGAACGACGAACAGGGCGCCGGTTCGCTGACCGCCCTGCCGATCATCGAAACCCAGGCGGGCGACGTTTCGGCCTACATCCCGACCAACGTGATCTCGATCACCGACGGCCAGATCTTCCTTGAAACCGGCCTGTTCTACCAGGGCATCCGTCCGGCCATCAACGTCGGTCTGTCGGTGTCGCGCGTCGGCGGTGCAGCCCAGACCAAGGCGATGAAGAAGGTCGCCGGCTCGATCAAGCTGGAGCTGGCCCAGTACCGCGAAATGGCTGCCTTCGCGCAATTCGGTTCGGACCTCGACGCCTCGACCCAGAAGCTGCTCAACCGCGGCGCGCGCCTGACCGAGCTTCTCAAGCAGAAGCAGTTCTCGCCGCTCGCCTTCGAAGAGCAGACGCTATCGATCTTCGCCGGCACCAACGGCTACCTCGACGCGCTTCCGGTGGACAAGGTCACGACCTACGAAGCCGAGATGCTCACCTACATGCACAGCGAGCATGCTGACGTCCTGGCGCTGATCCGCACCACCAAGGACTTCGGTGACGAAGCAAAGAGCAAGGCCAAGGCCGCGCTTGACGCCTTCGCCAAGCAGTTCGCGTAAGTAAATAACCATACCCCGGCCTGTTCGACAGGACGGCCGGGGCGGTAATCGGGGAACAACGAGTGGCTTCGCTCAAGGAACTCAAGGGCCGCATCAACTCGGTCAAGTCGACCCAGAAGATCACCAAGGCCAAGCAGATGGTCGCCGCGGCCAAGCTGCGCAAGGCACAGGCTGCCGCCGAGGACGCGCGCCCTTATGCGACGCGTCTGGCGCAGGTGATGGCCTCGCTCGCCTCGAAGATCACGGTCTCCGAGAACAGCCCCAAGTTGCTCGCCGGAACCGGCAGCGACAAGGTGCACCTGCTCGTCGTCGCCAACTCCGACAAGGGCCTGTGCGGCGCGTTCAATGCCAACATCGTCAAGGCAGCCCGCGTCAAGGCGCAGGAACTGGAAGCACAGGGCAAGACCGTCCTGTTCTACCTCGTCGGCCGCAAGGGTCGCCCGGTGATCCGGCGCGAATACCCCGACCAGATCGCCCACATGTTCGACACCTCGGACGTGCGCTACCCCGGCTTCAACGAAGCCGAGCGCGTCGCCGACGAACTGGTCGCGATGTACGAAGCCGGCAAGTTCGACGTAGCGCACCTGTTCTACGCGAAGTTCCGCTCGGCCCTCGTGCAGGAACCCACGGATCAGCAGATCATCCCGGTGCCCGCTCCCAAGGCGTCAATGGACTCCGGCTCTCTGACGTCTGATGCCGTCACCGAATACGAGCCCGACGAGGAGGAAATCCTCGCCGCGCTGCTGCCGCGCTACCTGAAGACCCAGCTCTTCGGCGCGCTGCTGGAGAACGCGGCATCCGAACAGGGTGCATCGATGACGGCCATGGACAACGCCACTCGCAACGCGGGTGACCTTATCAAGAAGCTGACCATCGTATACAACCGCACCCGCCAGGCTGCGATCACCACAGAACTCGTCGAAATCATCGCGGGCGCGGAAGCGCTCTAAGAAACCGCAGGCAAGGACATCAAAATGGCCACCGCACCCGTGCTCAACCTCACCACTACCGGCAAGATCAGCCAGGTCATCGGCGCTGTCGTCGACGTGACCTTCGAAGGCGAACTGCCCGCCATTCTCTCGGCTCTCGAGACCGAGAACAACGGCCAGAAGCTGGTCCTCGAAGTCGCCCAGCACCTGGGCGAGAACACCGTCCGCACCATCGCCATGGACGGCACCGACGGCCTGACGCGCGGCCACGCCGTGCGCAGCACCGGCAAGCAGATCTCGGTGCCGGTCGGCCCCAAGACGCTTGGCCGCATCATGAACGTCGTGGGCGATCCCATCGACGAGCGTGGCCCGATCGGTTCGGACATGTTCGCCCCGATCCACGCCGAGGCTCCTCCTTTCATCGAGCAGTCGACCGAAGCGGCGATCCTGGTCACCGGCATCAAGGTCATCGACCTTCTCGCCCCTTACGCCAAGGGCGGCAAGATCGGCCTGTTCGGCGGCGCTGGCGTGGGCAAGACGGTTCTCATTCAGGAACTGATCAACAACATCGCCAAGGGCCACGGCGGCGTTTCGGTCTTCGCAGGCGTGGGTGAGCGTACCCGCGAGGGCAACGACCTTTACCACGAGTTCCTCGACGCTGGCGTTATCGCCAAGGACGCCGAAGGCAACGCCACCTCGGAAGGTTCCAAGGTTGCGCTGGTATTCGGCCAGATGAACGAGCCCCCGGGCGCCCGCGCACGCGTTGCTCTGTCGGGTCTGACCATGGCCGAGTACTTCCGCGACCAGGAAGGCCAGGACGTCCTGTTCTTCGTCGACAACATCTTCCGCTTCACCCAGGCCGGTGCCGAAGTGTCGGCTCTGCTGGGCCGTATTCCTTCGGCAGTGGGCTATCAGCCGACCCTGTCGACCGACATGGGCCAGCTGCAGGAGCGCATCACCTCGACCACCAAGGGTTCGATCACCTCGGTTCAGGCGATCTACGTTCCCGCGGACGATCTTACCGACCCTGCGCCTGCCGCTTCGTTCGCTCACCTTGACGCAACGACCACGCTGAACCGCGCAATCTCGGAGCTGGGCATCTACCCGGCAGTCGACCCGCTCGACTCGACCTCGCGCGTTCTGGAACCGCGCGTCGTCGGCGACGTGCACTACCAGACCGCCCGCCGCGTCCAGGAAACCCTGCAGAAGTACAAGTCGCTTCAGGACATCATCGCGATCCTGGGCATGGACGAGCTTTCTGAAGAAGATAAGCTCACCGTCGCCCGCGCCCGCAAGATCCAGAAGTTCCTTTCGCAGCCGTTCCATGTCGCGGAAGTCTTCACCGGCATCTCGGGCAAGTTCGTGCAGCTGGAAGACACCGTGAAGTCGTTCAAGGCCGTCGTCGACGGTGAGTACGACCACCTCCCGGAAGCAGCCTTCTACATGGTTGGCGGCATCGACGAAGCCGTTGCCAAGGCCAAGAAGCTGGCTGAGGACGCCTGATCTGATGCCCCTGCACTTCGAACTCGTCACGCCTGCGAAGCTGGTTCGTTCCGAGGAGGTCCACATGGTGGTCGTCCCCGGTACGGAAGGCGAGTTCGGCGTGCTCGCGGGCCATGCGCCCTTCATGTCGACGATCAAGGACGGCGCTCTCAAGATCTACAAGACCGAGAACGGCGCGCCTGAAGAGATCCGCATCACCGGCGGTTTCGCCGAAGTGGGCGATGCAGGCCTGACCGTGCTTGCAGAGCACGTCGACGGTTAAATCGACCTCTCGATATTAAAAAAGGGCGTCTCCGGAAAACCGGTGGCGCCCTTTTTGCTTTCCGGTTTATTAACCGTACCTTGGCTAAGACCCGACGCGGAAACGCGAGGGCCAAGATGACGACAGCGACGATGACGCGGGAAACCGGTCCGGCATTCTGGCCGAATGCCTGGGCCCGATTCTTGCGTAAGCTCGATGCCAGCCGTCTCGTGCAGTTCGCCTGCCTGCTCACCTTCGCCGTCCTGATCCGCTGCCCGGCTTACGGCGAGTGGAATTTCGGCGTGGACGATCAGTTCTACGCGCTCGTCGGCGAGCGGATGCTTCACGGCGACCTGCTTTACGTTGATATCTGGGACCGCAAGGGGCCGCTGCTCTACCTGATCTTTACGGTGATCGCCTTGGTCTCACCGACCATGCTCGCCTATCAACTGGTGGCCACGCTGTCTGCCGCGCTGGGGGCTTACGGCGTCAACCGCCTCGCTCACCTGATCGCGCCGCCGGGCAGCGCCATGCTTTCGGGCATCGCCTACCTCGCGCTGCTCAGCCGTTTCGAGGGCGACAATCTGGAAGCAGGCGTCTTTTTCAACAGCCTCCTCATTGCTGCTGTGTGGCTGCTGGTTTCGCGATTTGCCCTTCTGGCGCGCGGCAGGATCGATGCCGGGCTGGTCCTGGGCTTCTTCTGCGCGGGGCTCGCCATCGCCATCAAGCAGGCGGTGGTCTTCGAGGGCACGCTGTTCGGCCTGACTGTGATCGTGCTGCTCGCCCGCGCCGGATGCACGCCGCTATCCATCGCATGGAAGGCGGGCATTCTGGCACTGGCCGGCGCCTTGCCGATGCTGGCTACCGGCCTGTTCTACTGGGCCAACGGCCACTTCCCCGATCTGTGGAACGCGATGGTCACATCCAATTTCCAGCGCGGTTATGCCGACCAGATAATCCGCGTGAAGTCGATGTTCGTCATGGCCGGGATGCTCGGCATTCCGCTCTTCTTCGCCGGTATAGGCATGCACGCCCTGCGCGGCGCGGCGCCGGAACGACGGGCGATCGTGCGCCTGATCGCGCTCTGGGGACTAGTGGCGCTGGCGCTGATCTTCACGTTCCCAAACCTCTACGTTCATTATGCACAGTCCGCGCTGGCGCCGCTGGCGATCCTTTGCGCGGGCTATTTCGCGCATCGCAGACCCGTCTGGCCGGGGCTGATGGCCATCGTCGGGTTGAGCCTGGTGCTGGCCGGCACGTTCCGCATCGAGGACCGCTGGCACGCCCGCCCCGCCGCAAATGCGCTGGTCGACTACCTGAGCGCAGTCACGCCCCACAAGCGCCTTCTGGTATGGGGGGGATCGAACTATCTCTACTCCAAGATCGGCGCCGATCCGCTCAGCCCGCTCGCCTTTTCGCCGCACCTATTCGAAGGCCGCGAATGGACCGGGCTTGACGAGGGGAAGCAGATGCACCGCATTCTCGCCGCGCGGCCGGAGACGGTGGTGGCGCAGATCCCGCTCGTTTCGCGGCCCCTGAACGAGGCCAACGTCGCCATGGTCGAAGAGTACCTGAAGCATTGCCGCCAATCCTGGCGCTTTCCCCTCTACGATCACAACGGCAGGCAGATGCACACGGTATTCAGCGGCTGCGGGCAATAGCGCGCCCAGCCTGGGTTCAGCTTCCCTAGGCTAAGTGCAGCAGCTAGGAGAGTGCCATGTCCCGAACCAAGATTTTCGCCCTGCCCGCCGTCGTCGCCGCCGCGCTTGGCGCCTGTTCCGCGCAAACCCCTCCGCCTGAGGCATCTGCGCCCCCCGCCACCGAAATGGAGCCAGGTTGCGGCGCGGACCAGCTTGCCGGTTACGTAGGGCGAAAGGCCAGCGACGACGTCATTGCGTCGATCACCGCATGGCGCGGCGACAAGCCGATCCGCGTTCTGAAGCCGGATTCGGCAATGACGATGGATTACCGCCCGGATCGCCTGAATATCGCCGTCGACGCAAAAGGCATCATCACTGGCCTGAGCTGCACCTGAGCGCGTCTGGCCCTAAACCCCCTTTACATCGCCGCAGCATGTGCCCATAGGCTGCGGCATGACTCTCCGTCTCGGCCTTACCCTGCGACTTATCCGCCCTTGGGCGTGAGGTGACGCGTCGACCTGCGACGCGCTCGGCGCTCAAGGGACCTGACGACCTCACCAGGAATTGCAGACGAATTATCCGAGCGAGTTAAATTCATGACTATGCTGAAAGACCCTTCGGTCAAGTACCGCCCTTTCCCGCAGATCCAGCTGGAAAACCGCCAGTGGCCTTCGCAGGTCATCACGAAAGCCCCGCGCTGGCTCTCGACCGATCTGCGCGACGGCAACCAGGCCCTGATCGATCCGATGGGCGCAGAGAAGAAGACCCGCTTCTTCGACCTGCTGGTCAATGTCGGCCTCAAGGAAATCGAAGTCGGTTTCCCCAGCGCCGGCGCGACCGAATTCGATTTCATCCGCGGCCTCGTCGACAATAACCGCATCCCCGAGGACGTGCTGGTCCAGGTGCTGACCCAGTCGCGCGCCGATCTGATCGAGCGCACGTTCGAGAGCCTGGCCGGTGTCCACGCCGCGATCGTCCATCTCTACAACGCAGTTTCGCCGCTGTGGCGCACCGTCGTATTCGGCATGGAAAAGCACGAAATCCGCGCGATCGCGGAAAACGGCGCCAAGGCCTTGCGCGATCAGGCGGCCAAGTACCCGCAGACCAGGTGGCACTTCGAGTATAGCCCTGAGACTTTCTCGACCGCCGAACTCGATTTCTCGATCGAGTGCTGCGAGGCGGTGATGAACATTCTCCAGCCCACGCCGGAGAACCCGATCATCCTCAACCTGCCGGCGACGGTCGAAGCGGCGACGCCCAACATCTACGCCGACCAGATCGAATATTTCTGCCGCAACCTGCCCAACCGCGAGAGCGCGGTGATTTCGCTGCACACCCACAACGACCGGGGCACCGGCGTGGCGGCAGCGGAGCTGGGCCTGATGGCCGGCGCCGACCGCGTCGAAGGCTGCCTGTTCGGCAACGGCGAGCGGACGGGCAACTGCTGCCTCGTCACCGTGGCGCTGAACATGTACACTCAGGGCGTCGATCCCGAGCTGGACTTCTCGAATATCGACGAAGTCATCCAGACTGTAGAATACTGCAACCAGCTCAAGGTCGCAGAGCGTCATCCCTATGGCGGCGAACTGGTCTTCACCGCGTTTTCCGGCTCGCATCAGGACGCGATCAAGAAGGGCTTCGCCGCGCAGGAAACGCGCAACGACGAAATGTGGGCCGTGCCTTACCTGCCCATCGACCCGGCAGACCTGGGCCGTGACTACGAGGCGGTGATCCGCGTCAACTCGCAGTCGGGCAAGGGCGGTTTCGCCTGGGTGATCGAGCAGGACCAGGGCCTGAAGCTGCCCAAGCGGATGCAGGCCCACTTCTCCAAGCATGTGCAGGAACTGGCCGACGAACTGGGCCGCGAACTGCAGGCCGCCGATATCTGGAACGTGTTCCAGAAGGCCTACCGCCTCGAGGACGGACAGCGCTTCCAGCTGAACGACTGGGATGAAGGCCGCGCTGCCGACGGCGCCCGTGTCTTCGCCGGCAAGATCGGTGTCGACGGCAAGGAGCAGTCGGTTTCGGGCAAGGGCAACGGCCTGATCTCGTCCGTCACGGCGACGATTGCCGAGAGCTTCGGCGTGCGCCTCGATGTGCGTGACTATGCCGAGCACTCGATGGGCAAGAGCACCGATGCGCGGGCTGCAGCTTACGTCGAATGCGTGTTGCCGGACGGCCGCACAGTATGGGGCGTGGGCATCGACGAGGACGTCGCCACCGCCAGCGTCCGCGCCGTGCTGAGCGCCGCCAACGCGGCCTGACGCTTTTAAGAAAATCTTCTAGAAACAAGGGTTCAGCCTGCAAAGGCTGGACCCTTTATCGCACTCAAGCGGGTAGCAACGGTCAGCTTCGGATCACGGCTGCGATCCCGATTACATGTCCATCCATGGCACACGTGGAATGCGTGACAAGACACCCCGCCTCCCGCTATCGCGTTCATCCGAGCTTAACCGGGATTCGGGCTCTACGTCGTCTTTCCTGCCGCATCGGCCTCCAACACACCCTTCTGGATATCACGCAATGCCATCGATGCGGCCGTCCTGGGCCACGACAGCCACGGCAGTGGTTGCCGGACAGGCGAATCACCCCGAAATCCTGACTCCCGCGCTGGTTGCCGTACGTCAGTCAGGCCCCGTGATCCGGCGCCACCTGCTGATCGCCCTGCTGCTAAGCCTCGGGCTGCTGTCCACGCTGCTCCATCTGGCCCAGTTGCACATCGATCCGCTGGGACAGGGCAACGTGCCTTACTACGCAGCCGGGCTGATCGCCATTGCGCTGCGATTTGGTTTACCGCGCGCGACATGGCGCCACGCCGTACCAGTGGCCCATTTCAGCGAATACGTCGCGATCTTCACAACCGTCACGCTGATAGGCGCATCTGCAAGCTACCCCGTTGCCGCCCTGACGCACGGCTATGCGGACGTTACCCTGCAGGCCATCGACGAGGCCATGGGATTCGACTGGGTCCATTGGTATCGCATCGTCGCCGAATATCCGGTGCTGCAGGCGCTGGGGACCATTGCCTACCGCAGCATATACCTGACTCCGGTGCTGCTCTTGTGGTCCGCCGCCCGGTCCGGGCAGCATGAGCGTGCCTACAGGTTCATCGCCGGATTCTGGGTGGCATCGATCATCACGCTGGCCGCCTTTACCCTGATGCCGGCGGTCGGACCCTTTTCGCATCTCTGGCATGAGCAGATCCACTACATGCCCGAAAGCGAGCTTTGGCAGTCCGGCCTGCTCCCGGCGCTGCGGGCGCATAGCGTCCATATCGTCGATCTGGGGCAGTTGCGCGGCATCGTGTCCGCGCCCAGCTTCCACACGGCGGCGGCCGTGCTTTACATCGTGGCGGGCTGGCGCTGTCCTTCCTTGCGCTGGCCGGTCACACTGATGAACGCAGCAATGCTGCTCTCCACCCCGGTCGAAGGCACGCATTACCTGATCGACATGATTCTGGGCGTGATGGTGGCCCTGACTGCGCTGGCGCTGGTGCGCCTATACGAGCGCAAGGTGATCGCTCCTCACCACGCCTGACGGGCAATCGCATAAAAAAGGGGCGCCTCGCAGCGCCCCTTTTCCTTTCATGCCGCCTGTGCCGCAATCACCCCGGCTTTTTGGGCAACTCGATCTCGGCAAGACCCAGGCACATTTTCACGCCCTTCTGGTTCTGCATGAGGTGCTTGACCTGGATGATGTGACGCCCTTCATCATCGACCATCTTGTCGACGACTTCGGCGGTCTGGATCGTTACGTCGCCCGAAAGTGCAGGCCCGCGGTAGTTGGCGGTGGAGTGAACCACCATGCCCCACTCGCCCGCCCAGCCGGCAAGGTAATCGGTAACCCAAGCGCCCATGGAGGCGCCGTAACCATAAGCGCGCGGCATGCCGATCTTGCGGGCATACTTGGGGAACAGATGCCCGCGCGAAGGGCCGTAATAAGCGCCATCGGTGATGGCCGGATTGATCCGCTCCATCACCGGATCGTTCTCATGCCCCGCCATTTCCTTGGTAAAGCCAAGCGCTTCCAGATCGATCTGGCGCCGGTCGAGCGTGCCCCAGACGGTGAAGAGATACGAGCGCCATTCGGTGGCGAAGCTGGCAACGGTATGCGGCCCGAACACGCGCTCCGGCAGTTGGTCTCCTACATTGACCTCGTCCCACCAGCGCTCTCCGTGGCCCAGATCGTGCAGCATCTGCACCCAGGCGAACTTGCGTTCCTCCAGCTGTGCCAGTTCGGCATCCGTCCACTCAGGCTCTTCGAACTCGGCGGTGTTGACGGTATCGCCACCCGCGGCCGCACGGTAGCGGATCGCAGTCGAGCGCTGCTTGGCGATCAGTTCGCCGTTCTGGTTGCGGTAGTAGTTATCGCCGCGCTGGAAGCAGGTAGGACCAAAGCCGGTCTGCTTGACGGTATAGTCGTAAGGGATGCGCTCGTTGCTGATCACATCGCCGCCGAATACGCGCGGGCCATAGTGCCAGAACTCGTCCCCGCCGAAAAGCAGATGCGATTCGGCGATGCGGCCCATGCACGAGGACGACGTGCCGTGGCTGTCGTCCATCACGATCGGGAAGCTCTGCGGCGCGACCAGCTTGCCCCAGCGGCTTGCGGCGGCATAGGCCGGGTCGAAATGCGCAAGGTTGGGGTAGTGCATCGCCTGTACCCAGCGGCGGATATCGTTGTTGCCGAGCGGCTCGCGGATCGGGGAACTGTCGATGACTTTACCGAGGTACTGGTCGATGTCCGAGCAATCGAACTCCTGCTGCGCCACTTCCGACATTGTGGGTGATCCTCTTTCCGATACGGTGCCGCATCGGTGCGGCCACCACTAATAGACAGCGGTGTCTATTTCAGCCCTCCGGTGAGGTCACGCCGATTTGCGCAGCCAGCCAACGTCAACGCCGTGGCGGTATGCCGGCTTTCTCTCGACAGGCGCCGCCCACGCGATTATGCCCCAATTTAATCGAACGATTAAACGGAGACGAGATGCCCCTGCCCGCGCTGTTCCAGTCGTTGCGCCTTCCCGTGATCGCGGCCCCCATGTTCATCGTCTCGAACCCGGATCTGGTGATCGCGCAGGTACGCGCCGGCGTGGTCGGCAGCTTCCCCGCGCTCAACGCCCGGCCGGCAAGCCAGCTCGACGAATGGCTGCACCAGATCACCGAGGCAACGCAGGGATGCGGCGTCCCCTTCGCCGTGAACCTCATCGTCCACCGCACCAACAATCGGCTTGAGGAAGACCTCGCCCTGCTGGAAAAGTGGAAGGTGCCGCTGGTAATCACCTCGCTGGGCGCGCGCGAGGATGTGAACGCTGCCGTGCACGGCTGGGGCGGCAAGGTGCTCCATGACGTCATCGACGATACGTTTGCCCGCAAGGCCGTCGCCAAGGGCGCTGATGGCCTCATCGCCGTCGCCGCCGGAGCCGGCGGGCATGCCGGGTCGCAATCGCCTTTCGCGCTGATGCAGGAAATCCGTGCCTGGTTCGACGGGCCAGTGGCGCTGTCCGGCGCAATCGCCTGCGGCCGGTCAATCCTGGCGGCGCAGGCGATGGGGGCGGACTTCGCCTATATCGGCACGCCCTGGATCGCCACGCCCGAAGCCAATGCCGTCGATGGCTACAAGCAGGCCATCGTCGCGGGAGGCGCAGCCGACATCGTCAATTCCAACCTATTCACCGGGGTCCACGGCAATTACCTGCGCCCCTCGATCGTCGCAGCCGGCATGGACCCGGACAACCTGCCCGATGGCGACAAGAGCCAGATGAGCTTCGCGTCCGGCGGCAACATGGACGCCAAGGCCTGGAAAGACATCTGGGGCGCCGGACAAGGCATTGCCGCCGTTCACGCCGTAGAGCCGGTGGCAGACCGGGTGGCGACACTGGCGGCGCAGTATCAGTCGGCAAAGGACGAACTGCGCGCCCGCACCGGCATGAGCGCCGCCGTGGGCTGAACCAGAGCAACGCGCGGCGTGGTCACCACACGGGTCGAACCCCAAAGGGCATCGGCCATCGCATCGAGTTCAGTGAAATCGACACCCGCGCCCAGCGGGTCGCACCGGTTGAGCCGCAACCGGCGGCGCCGCCCGTCGAGCAGATATCGCCGTAGAGCGCGCTGAAGCAGGTCGAGCCGCATATGTGCCTGCAGCGCCGCACCCGACGGATCGGCGGCGCGCATCGCCGACCACGCCGCCTCGATCTGGCCCACCCGCTCGATCACCAACTGGCTGTAAAGCCGATGCGGCCCCCGATGCAGCGGCAGGCCCATGCGAAGCGCCGCCGGCTCGTCACAGGGGAGCAGAAGGCCATTCTCGCGAAAATCCTCGAAACGATATCGCTCACCACCGATGCTCGCGAACATGCGCGCAAAAGCGCCATTGCCGAGCAATTGGCGTGGCAGCAGGTGATGCCGTTGCAATCCCGGGTCGTAGCCCGGCCGGTCGTTGCGATTGACAGCGCGAAAGGAAAGGCGGGATCTCAGGCCCCAGGTCCCGGAAAGCTACAGCGCCTCTCTCCAGACCAACACCAGATTGCCGACTTGCGATGGCTCGGCCAGCAGCGCGCCGGGCCCGGTCCCGATCCGCAGCGGCTCTGCGATACGTCCCTGCCGCACGAGATGGTCCACCACCCGAATCGCGAGCTTGACGGTATCGGCGGGGCTTTCCCCTGCCCTGCCCTCCATCTGCATCTCCTGGCCGGTGAAATGAGCGAGGCCCTGGCTGGCAATGCTTCCGTCAGCCCCGCGTACCAGCGTGGTCAGACCCAGCGCGGGAAATGCGCCGCCCGACAGCCAGCCCAGCACCATGCGCGAGAAGTAACGCGGCTCCATAAGCGTCTGTGCGGGCGCCCACGCAACCCCCGCCACCGGCAAGTTGAGAGCAAGGTCGGCCGCCAGCCCCATCAATGTCCGCAGCACCGGCTGTAGCGTACCCCCTGCGGCGATATGGCCCGAAGGCAGGAGTTCGACGGCCTCGCATAGGCCGTCCATACCGTCCTCGCCCTCAAAGCCGTACATGTATCCAGGCGTGGTGATTGGCACTGGCGCCGCCGGGGCAAGCCCCCGCATGTCGAACGTCAGGCCGCTCGCCAGCAGTTCCAGCCAGCCCTCCTCCGGTGCGGGCATATGGCTGACCCGCGCCAACAACCCCGCCGCGTGCGAGGATTCGATGAGCCGCGCGATATCCTGCGCGCCGGGCCTTGTCCCGGGCCGGAACAACAGGGACAGGCCAGCGCCTCCGACATCGGCCAGCTGCCGGGTACCGCTCTGCTGAAAGGAATGGGCCAACACCTTGTGCTCCAGCTTGAGTGTCTCGCGCAGACGACTAGGCACCATTCGCGGCGCAGCGTCGAGTCCGTTTAGCACTGAGCATCTCCCTTCAGAATATGCCGAGCGCAAGGCCCTCTGCCAGCGCCGCACCGATGTCCATGCAGTCCTGCAGCTGTTCCTGCGGGACGTGTTTTTGCGCCAGTATCGCCTCAGGCTCCTGCGCGCCCAGATTGACGATCAGCGGCTCCGCCACGCGCCGCAGACGCCAGCCGGTGACGATACGGTCGATCTGTGCCTGCGCGCCGCGCCCGTCCGATCCCGCCGCAATGGCCGTTGCATAAGGACGCCCCTCGATCCGGCCGAGCAGCGGATAATAACACCGGTCGAACATCTCTTTCATCATGCCGGTCATCGAGCCCAGGTTTTCCGGGCAGACGAAGACATACCCCCCAGCCGCCAGCAGGTCATTGGACACGGCGGCGCCTGCCGCGATCAACCGCGCATGATCGCCCGCTCCGGCGTAGATTGCCTCGGCCATGGCGCGGGCGGCGCCGGTACGGCTGTGCCAGAGAATTACGAGCAAAGAATCAGCAGTCCTTGTTGCCTGTACTCCTCATGCCACCAATACCTTCCGGCATGCCACCGTGGCCGACAAGAATTTGGCTCTAAATCGGCGGCGAAATGCGGGGAGCGGCCCGGTGCCAGCCCTTCACGCGGGGGACCACCTGGAGTAACGCGGGCCATGGAATCACGATCTGCTTCCGTTTTCGGAATCGATCGCTCGCTGACAGGCAAGGCCTGGCGCTGGCGCGGTGGCAACATGGACCTGAGCGACGGTCCCGGCGGGTTGGAGGACGATATCGTCACCCAGCTCCTGCTTTCGCGCGGCGTCGCGCGTGACGACCTGGCACGCCATCGCAATCCATCCCTGCGCGAATTTCTGCCCAACCCGTCCGCTTTCCGCGACATGGACGCCGCCGCCGACCGGCTCACCCAGGCGGTGATGGCCGGCGAGACGGTCACCGTCTACGGCGACTACGACGTCGACGGGGCGACCAGCGCGGCGTTGCTCCTGCTGCTGCTGCGCGATCTGGGGCAGGAGGGACGCTACTACATCCCCGACCGCCTCCTCGAAGGCTACGGCCCCTCCGGCGAGGCGCTGGTGCGCATCGCCGGCGAGGGTTCAAGCCTCATCGTCACCGTAGACTGCGGCGCGATGGCGTTCGAGGCGCTGGAGATGGCGCACCAGGCCGGCGTCGACGTGATTGTGGTCGACCATCACAAGTGCTCCCCCCAACTCCCCCGCGCCGCCGCGCTGGTCAATCCCAACCGTCTCGACGAGGACGAACTGGCCGCATCCCATGGCCACCTCGCGGCGGTCGGCGTCGCCTTCCTTCTCGCGGTGGCGACCGTGCGCACCCTGCGCGGGCGCGGCTTCTTCGCAAACCGCCGCGAGCCGGACCTGTTCGCCCTGCTCGACCTCGTGGCGCTGGGCACGGTGGCAGATGTCGCCGCGCTGCACGGTCTCAACCGCGCGTTCGTGGCGCAGGGCCTCAAGGTGATGGCCAAGCGCGACAACATAGGAATGTCGGCCCTGATCGACGCCAGCCGGCTGGGCCGTGCGCCTTCGTGCAGCGATCTCGGCTTTGCGCTGGGACCGCGCATCAATGCGGGCGGGCGCGTGGGCGAATCGACGCTCGGCGTGCGCCTGCTGACCTCCACCGACGCCGACGAGGCCAAGGACATCGCCGCCCAGCTCTCCCGCCTCAATGACGAGCGCCGGGGCATCGAGCAGGCGGTGCAGGAAATGGCCGAGATGCAGCTGGACCGCCAGCACAACCGCTCGGTGATCGTCGTGGCCGGCGAAGGCTGGCATCCGGGCGTGATCGGCATCGTCGCGGGCCGCATCAAGGAAAAAACCGGGAAGCCCACTCTCGTCATCGCGATGGGCGCGGACGACGCCGGCAACGGCAAGGGATCGGGCCGCTCGATCTCGGGCGTGGACCTGGGCGCCGCGATCATCGCCGCGCGCGAAATGGACCTGCTGGTGGCCGGCGGCGGCCACGCCATGGCCGCCGGCCTGACGATCGCACCCGGAAAGCTCGATGCCCTGTCGGATTGGCTGGACGAGCGGCTTGCCGCGGATGTCTCACGCGCGAGTACCAGCCAGTCGATGCTGCTCGACCTTGCCCTCAATCCCGGCGGCCTCACGCCATCCCTGATAGAGACGCTGGAGAGCGCCGGTCCCTACGGCATGGGCTGGCCCGGCCCGCGCGTCGCCGTTGGCCCCGTACGTATCATCAAGGCCGACGTGGTGGGCGCGGACCACTTGCGCCTGATCGTCTCCGGTCCGGACGGCGGCCGTTTCAAGGCAATGGCGTTCCGCTCGGCCGAAAGCGAAATGGGACAGGCGCTCCTCCATGCCTCGCAGGGGCGCCGGCTTTGGCTGGCAGGACGCGCGAAGATCGATGATTGGGGTAGCCGTCCGCAGGCGGAGCTGCACCTCGATGACGCCGCTTTCTGCGATTGAAAAGGCGATATGAATTTTTTCTCAAACTAGGGATTGACCACTCTACCGACCCCCGGTAGAGGGCCGGTCCTGCCTCCGGCGCAACCCGGTATGGCCCCTTCGTCTAGCGGTTAGGACGCGGCCCTTTCACGGCTGAAACACGGGTTCGATTCCCGTAGGGGTCACCATTCTTCAGGATGGTGTGGTAAACCGAAAATGGCTTCATGGCCCCTTCGTCTAGCGGTTAGGACGCGGCCCTCTCACGGCTGAAACACGAGTTCGATTCTCGTAGGGGTCACCATTTTTTCAAGCACTGTGATGCTTACCGGCAGAGAATGCCAAACAACCCCTGAATACCCGGATGTGCGTTGACCAGGATGCCGAAGTGCTTCTCTGGACGCGAATCAACCTCCCCTTATTTTTCACTGCCTCAAGCCATCGATTACCGACGGCAGAGAGACGGCGGCGCGGCGCGATGCCCATGCTGTGGCAAGGCCAATCAGCCATTTACTGAAGCAGCAGGACTGAGCGACGCATCGTACATCCGTGCTCGCCGCCGGATATCCCTCCGACGATATCGTGTTTCCCACCAGAAACACTATTTCGCGACGCCATCATCCTTAAAATATCGCGATATTTCGCCATTCTCTTCATCTGGCAGTTCCTCAGCGCCGCATGCACTGCGCGAACAGCAAAGCATTGCGAGCCATGCTAATTCATATCAACATGCGGAAAACGGCGTTTCAGATCCGAAGCTAACGACGACGGCGCCGCTTTTGAGGGAGAGAGAGACGATGAAATCCGTCCAGCTACGCATAGTTCTGCTTGCGACGAGTTCACTAGCTTGCGCCGCGCCCGCTTTTGCACAGGATGCTTCCCGCGATACCGCCAGGGCCAGTATCGGCAGCAACGACATCATCGTCACCGCACGTCGCAGCGAGGAACGCCTCCAGGACGTGCCGATCTCGATCACCGTCTTCAATCAGGAGCAACTGTCCGCCCGCAACGTGGTGAACGCCGGCGACCTGGCGACGTATACGCCGTCGCTGTCCTCGAACAGCAACTTCGGCTCGGAGAACACCACCTTCGCCATCCGCGGCTTCGCACAGGACATTGGCACGCTGCCGTCGGTGGGAACCTACTTCGCCGAAGTCGTGACCCCGCGCGGGGCCTCCAACGGCCTCCCCACAGGTGACGGCGTGCTGCCGGGCGCGTTCTTCGACCTGCAGAACGTTCAGGTGCTCAAAGGTCCACAGGGGACGCTGTTCGGCCGCAACACCACCGGCGGCGCTGTGTTGCTCGTCCCTCAAAAACCGACAAGCGTGCTGGAAGGCTACGTCGAAGGCACGATCGGCAACTACGACACGCGCCGTGTCCAGGGCGCGATCAACATCCCGCTGGCGGATACTTTCAAGGTCCGCCTCTCGGGCGATCGCATGGTCCGCGACGGCTACCTCAAGAACCAGAGCGGCATCGGCCCGAAGGACTTCAACGATGTAGATTACTACGCGTTGCGCCTCAGCGTGGTTGCTGACCTGACACCCGATATCGAGAACTACCTGATCGCCTCTTACGTCCACTCCGACACCCACGGACCGATCACGAAACTGGTTGCGGTGGACCCGACCGAGGGACTGGGGGGCCTCTTTGCGAGCCAGATCGCGCGGCAGGGCACGGGTTTCTATAACGTCATCAATCCGCTCGCGAACTCGTATTCCAAGATCGATCAGTGGCAGGTGATCAACAACACCACCTGGCACGCCTCCGACAACGTGACCGTCAAGAACATCGCAAGCTACGCCGAGTACAAGCAAACGATGAACGCGCCCCAGTTCGGGGTCGACGCGATCATCGACTTCGGCGCGCTCACCGGCGGGGCGCTGCCGATCGGCACCTACCACGTTCCCTTTACGCAGATTTCGCCCCCGCCCGGTCTCAAGACGGCCAACCAGTACACTTTCACCGACGAACTGCAGATTCAGGGCAAGGCGATGGACAATCGCCTAAACTGGCAGGTCGGCGCCTATGCCGAGATCAGCAATCCGCTGGGGTCTGCAGGCAGCCAATCGCCCTTCCTCGCCTCGTGCACAGACCAGGGGGCGAACTTCCAGTGCAATGACCCGATCGGTTTCCTCACCTATCTGGGCGCGGTGCAACAGGCCATCGCGACGGGCGGAAATCCGGCGCTGGTACCGCCGATCCACGTCGGCTCGGTCAACTACACGGTAGGCAAGACCTTCTTCCAGGATTACGGCCTCTACGCACAGGCAACTTATTCACTGACCAGCCAGCTCAAGCTGACCGGCGGCCTCCGCTACACCTGGGACAAGCAGCGCAATTCCAGTCTGCGCCAGACCTATACGCTGAACTATCCGCCCGCGTACGGCCTTTTCCCCGCGCTGCCCGGCGCACCCAACCCGCGGTGTACCGACCCAACGGCGATCGCGAACGGCTGCGTAACAACGCTGCGCCAGAAGTCGAGCAAGCCGACCTGGCTCATCGACCTGGACTACAACCTGACGCCAGACGCGATGGTCTACGCCAAGTACGCCCGGGGCTACCGCGCCGCCACCATCGCGGCAAACGTCGCCGCGCCGCTGAATCTGGTCGCACCGGAAAAGGTCGACAGCTTCGAACTGGGCTTCAAAAGCAGCTTCTACGGCGCGGTCAACGGCACTTTCAACTTGGCCGCGTTCTATAACGACTTCGCCCACCAACAGCTTCAGGTCGGCTTCAATGCCGTCCCGGGCAGCGGCCAGGCATCGACGGCGGCGCCGGTCAACTCCGGCAAGTCCGAAATCTACGGACTCGAGGCAGAGGCAACGATCAATCCGTTCGAGGGCCTCGCGCTCTCGGGCAGCTACACATACCTCCATACCGAGATCAAATCAGTCCCGGAGGCTCTTTACACTTACACCGATCCGAACTTCACCCTCGCCGCCCCGTTCGAAGTGGGCGATCCTGAAGTCCTCTCGCCCAAGCACAAGTTCACCGTCTCGGCGAACTACACCCTGCCTCTGAACGAAAGCATAGGCCGGATCTCCTTCGGCGTGGCGTACACCTACCGCACCAAGATGCTGGTCAACTATATCGACCGCGAGAACCCCAACCCGGCCCTCGCCGCTTTCAGCACCCTGCCCTCGCTCGGACTGCTGAACCTGAACTTCGGATGGGATTCGATCGCCGGCGCACCGATCGACCTTTCCCTGTTCGCGACAAACGTGACCAAGAAAAAGTATTACAGCTTCGCAGCTGGCCTCGGCTCACCGGAAGTCGGGTTTGAAACCGCATCGGTGGGTGAGCCACGCATGTACGGCCTGCGCCTAAAGTACCACTTCGGCACCTGACGAGCGGATACGGGGGGATAGTAACGAGAACTACTCCTCGCCGTAATGCAGCGGGACCGGAGGCATCTGCATGGCTCTGAGCCGAAGAGGAAAGCACGTCCCGGCCAAGCGATCGACCGCCTTCTGAGAGAGCCAAAATATCAGTGATTTTGGATCTCTCAGAAGGTTCGATCAACGCCAACGAAGGCGTTCCGGAAACCTTGTCCGTACAGTTTTGGTTTCGGCACCAGCCTTCGCCGAACCTTCCTCTATCAAACCATCAAATATGTGCTCAAATTCGCGCAGGCTGAGATGTGTATGGAGCCAATTTCAGGCCCTCTCGCGGCTGGAACACGGGTTCGATTGTCTTAGAGGTCAGCATTTGCACCAGCCTTAGGCGGGCACAATTTCATCGATATAAAAGTCACCTGCAGGCACTCCAGCCTTGGGTGCGACTTGCCTGATCCAGATGCAGGTGATCCGCGTGGGCTGCGTTGTAGTCGGGCGACAGGACCGTCGAGAAGCTCGTACAGGCGCTGTCGCGCACCATGTGGAGGAAAGCGGATGCCTCCTCGTCAGAGGTTCCCGAGGCCTTCCAGTCCCGCAGTACGGTGACCCGCCGCCCATCGGCGAAAACAAAGGCCGCGATGTCGATCGCATTACCGCGCGCATGTTCGCTCCAGTTGCCTTGCTCGCCGCCGCCGATCCGGCGGCAGTTGGCCGTGCCCAGATGCTCGATCCGCACTACCGCCTGTCCGAAGGTCTCCTCCGCGGCAGGCTGGACACCGTGGCGCAGCCACCAGGCCAGCCCTGCATCGACCCCGCAGGTCGCCTGGGCGCCCGCTGGCCGCAATATGACATCAAGGTGGGCCGGAGCAGCAAGAGTCTTGCGGTCAGCCCTGTGGCACGCCCCCTCGCCCTCCGGCGGGAGCGCCGTGACATCGATCCCGCTGCGCGCCAGGAAAGCGCGGCACTGCGCCTTGTCGCTGCGTAGTGCCGCCAGCTTGTGCTCGGTCGCCCAGCCCGGTGGGTCGTCGAGCGCGAGCGGCGCCCAGGGATCGTATTCCGGATGGTCGCGCAGCCATGCCCGACCAGCGATGAACAGGCACCCGGCCAGAAAAATGGTAAGGACGATGCGGTCGAGCGGAGGAAAAGCCATGCACGAACAAGCCGCGCGACAGTAAATCGTTTCAGGAGTCCAGCATCGCAAAGATCGCCCAGGCCAACCCGGTTGCCGCCAGGAACAGCGACCAGGACCAGTAAAACCCGTGCCCCTGCAAGCTGACATGCTCGATCGCCAGCATTCCGCCGTGCGATCCGTTCGAACCCAATATGCCCGAGACGATCCAGGTCAGCAGCGCTCCCGGTATCAGGGCCTTCACGAAAGCCATGGCATTGCACCTCGGTAGACTTCCCAGTTCCACTTCGAGTGTCTCACC
This sequence comes from Novosphingobium sp. 18050, assembly GCF_902706195.1. Taxonomy (GTDB): domain Bacteria; phylum Pseudomonadota; class Alphaproteobacteria; order Sphingomonadales; family Sphingomonadaceae; genus Novosphingobium. Next base: position 259,241 of record NZ_CACSJO010000001.1, read on the forward strand.
CTGCGGTTAAGCGGGCGTTAGCGCCGTGTCATGTTGCTCGCGGTGATGATGGCGAACCGCCAAGCCTGTGGATAATTCCGGCATATCCTGCGGACAAAAAAAGGGGAGCGCTTGGCGCCCCCCTTCGTTTTCTTGACGTCTCGGCGGCGTCAGACGACCGGCGGGGGGGCGTCGGCGTCGACCTCATGCACCTCGACGAGGCCGCGCCCGACATGGCTGCGGCTACGGCTGTAGGCATAGTAGACGATAAGACCGAGGATCGCCCAGCCCACGAACAGCGCGATCGTGTGGAGCGAAAGGCTGAAGAACAGGTAGATACAGCCTAAGATCGCCAGCGGCGCCGTGAACATAACCGCAGGCGTGCGGAACGGACGCTTGCGGGTGGGATCGGTGCGGCGCAGCACCATCACCGCGATCGACACGGCGGCGAAAGCGAACAGCGTGCCCGAATTGGACACGTCGGCCAGCAGGCCCACCGGGAAGAATGCGGCGAAAATCGCGACGAACACACCCGTCAGCAGAGTGATGACGTGCGGCGTGTGATAGCGAGGGTGAACCCTGGAGAAGAACTCCGGCAGCAGCCCGTCGCGGCTCATCACGAAGAAGATGCGGGTCTGGCCGAACATCATCATCAGGATGACCGAAGGCAGCGCGATGATCGCCGCCGCACCGACCAGCCAGCCGACGAACGGGTAGTTCACCTGACGCAGCGTCCAGGCCAGGGCTTCCTTGGAACACACCACAGCGTTGTCGTGGATGGCCGAGCAGGCCTGGGCCAGAGCCGGGGTTCCGGGCGAGAGCACCTCGCCGCCGGGGCCGAAGACCGGCTGCGCGCCGACGGTGCCGATCACGCCGGCCGCCACCAGCATGTAGAAGACCGTGCAGATCGCAAGGCTGCCGATCAGGCCGATCGGCATGTTGCGCTGCGGGTTCTTGGTTTCTTCGGCAGCGGTCGAAACCGCGTCGAAACCAACGTAGGCGAAGAAAATGGAGGCCGCCGCACCAGAGATGCCGGCAAACCCGAGCGGTGCGAACGGCGTGAACTGGCCGCTCTTGATCACCGGGATCGTCAGGAAGACGAAGAAGGTGAGCGCAAGGATCTTGATGCCCACCAGGACCGCGTTAACGGTGGCGCTTTCCTTGGTGCCCTTGATCAGCAGTGCGGTGACGCAGGCCGCGATCATCATCGCCGGCAGGTTGATGATGCCGCCGTCGAAGGGGCCGCGCACCAGTTCCAGCGGGATGTCGATGTTGAAACTGGTGTTGAGCCAGCCGATGAAATAGCCCGACCACCCGACCGAAACCGCGCCTGCGGCAATGGCGTACTCCAGGATCAGCGCCCAGCCGACCATCCAAGCCACCATTTCCCCCATGACGGCGTAGCTGTAGGTATAGGCAGAGCCGGAAACGGGCACCATCGCCGCCATCTCGGCGTAACAGAGTGCTGCCACAGCGCATACGACGCCGGCGATGACGAAGGACAGCATCATGCCTGGCCCCGCCTTCTGCGCGGCCTCGGCGGTAAGAACGAAGATGCCGGTGCCGATAACGGCCCCGATGCCCAGCATGGTCAACTGGAAGGCGCCCAGGGACCGGTGAAGTGATTTCTTTTCAGCCGTCGCCAAAATGGCGTCGAGCGGCTTAACGCGTCCGAACATTCGTGGACCCCCGAATTTGCGAGTGCCGGAAGCTAACGACTAGCAGGCTCTTGGCAAGGGCCAACCGCCGCAGCTTCCCCAGCTTCGCAACGATATTACCCCCTTTTGGCCAGAATGTTCCCCTTCAAAGGGGTTTGCCGGCGCGCAGGCCGACGCTACAAGCCGGGCATGTCCACGACCTTCCAACTCGACACCGCGACCAGCCGCGCCAATCCCACGCCCGCGCCGATGAAGCGCCTGACGGTTCCGGCCATTCGCCGGCGCAAGAAGGACGGCGTCACCGCGGAGCCCATCGTCATGCTCACGGCCTATACGGCGCGGCAGGCACAGCTCCTCGACGAACACTGCGACCTGCTGCTGGTGGGCGATAGCCTGGGCCAGGTGATCTACGGGCTGCCCTCCAGCGTGCCGGTCACGCTGGAAATGATGATCGCCCACGGCGCTGCCGTGGTGCGCGGCAGCTATCACGCGGCGGTGATCGTCGACATGCCGTTTGGCTCGTATGAGCAATCGCCGCAGCAGGCATTCGAGAACGCCGCCCGGCTGCTCAAGGAAACCGGCTGCGCGGGCGTAAAACTCGAAGGCGGTGTAGCGATGGCGGAAACCGTGCGATTCCTGGGCGAGCGCGGCATTCCGGTTATGGGCCATATCGGCCTCACCCCCCAGGCGGTGAACGTTCTGGGCGGCTACAATGCGCGGGGCCGCAGCGATGCCGAGGCTGCGAAGATCGTCGCCGATGCCAAGGCGCTCGACGATGCGGGCGCGTTCTCCATCGTCATCGAGGGCGTGGTCGAGCCCATCGCCATCGCGGCCACGCAGGCCATTTCCTGCCCCACCATCGGCATCGGTGGTTCAGCGCAGTGCGACGGGCAGGTGCTGGTTACCGAAGACATGCTCGGCATGTTCGAGCGCGTACCCCGCTTCGTGAAGCGCTATGCCGACATGGCCTCCCTCGTTTCGGAAGCAGCGGCGCACTATGCCGCCGAAGTGCGCGACCGCAGCTTCCCCGGTATCGAGCAGACCTACCAGCCGAAATAAGTGCTGCGGTCCCGGACCTGATCCGGGACCGCTGGCAGGGCCGGTCAGCTCTTCACTCGCAACCGCTTGCGTGCGTCCGCGATCAAGGGGGTATCGCCGGCAATCGCCTGCGCCTTGTCCAGCAAAGCGCGCGCCTCATCGGGCTGGCTGTCCAGCATGGCATAGCTATATCCCAGCGCCTGGGTCGCCAAGGGGCTGGCGCGTTGCAGCCGGTAGGCGGCCAGCGCACTGTCGCGCGCGGCTTCAAGGTCTCCGGTCCCTGCCTGCGCCATCGCAAGGTCAGACAGCAACTCTACGTCGCCCTCGCCGCCATTGTCGCGCAGCCATGAAAGGATAGCGCGGGCGCGGCCAAGATCGCCCTCACCGATCGACAACTGCGCGGCAGCGCGTAGCGCAGGCCGGCTGGTGGGGTTCTGCCGCAAGTATCCTTCGACAAGATCGCGCCCGCCGCGCAAGTCGCGTGCCATGGCATAGGCAGCGAAGCGGCGCTGGAACAGGCTGTCGGACATGCGGATCTCGGTCGCAAGAACATAGCGTGCCTGAGCCTCTGCGCCGCGCCCCAGCGCCAGCTGAACATCGCCCGCAAGCGCCTGTGCGTCGTAAAAGCCGGGGTCCGATTTGCGCGCCGCTTCCGCCGCGCCCTGCGCCGCCCCGTTCTGGCCAAGCTCCAATAGCTCACCGATCCGCCCCGCATCTCCAAGGATGCGCAGTGCCGCCACAGACGGGCGCGCAGCATGGTCGAGCAGTTCGCCCGCGCGCTGGCGATCGCCAAGGACCTCCCAGGCCCGTGCGACCATCGTCAGGACGTAAGGCGACGCCTCGTCGCTGGCGATATCCTCGGCAAACCGCAAAGTGGCATAGCGATACTGGTGGCCCATGCCGATGGCGCGCGCAAGCAGATCACGGGCCCGCCGATTGTCAGGCCTTGCGCGCAGCACAGCCTCAAGCGCCTCGGATGCGGCGGCAGGGTTGCCCGCCGCGATTTCCACCACGCCGCGCAGCATCTGCACGCCGGGCTGGCCGTCCAGCTTGCCCCTGGTGCGCGCCAGCAGACGGCGGGCGAGATTGTAATTCCCAGCGCGCGCCGCCAGCGCGGCCTGCAGATAATAGGCCCGCGGGTTCTTCGGGCTGAGTTGCAGGACCCTGCGCGTCACCGTCAGGCATTCGGTGGCATGGCCCAGTTCACCCAGTGTCGCGGCGTATTCCAGCAGGACCGACACATCTTTGGGGTCGCGTATTATGGCCTGTTCGAACCACGGAATCGCGGCCAGCAGGCCATAGCGGTCACGCACCAGCTGCCCGCGAAATTCCAGCGCACGCACGGAGCCGGGATCGAGCACGAGGGCGTGTTCCGCCGCATCGATGGCAAGGCGGTGCTCTCCGCCCGCATACCGCAGATGCCCGATCTCGACCCAGAGCGAGGCGTCCTTCGGAATGATCGCCAGCGCCCTGTCATAGGCGCGGCCAGACGCGGGCAGATTGCCGTCCAGCCGCTCCAGCAGGCCCAGCGTGCGCCACCCGATGGCAGCCGTGGCTGGCGAGAAACGGCCCGGCACCAGCCATGGCCGCGCGCGGTCGCGCCGGCCTTGCGCCATCAGCGCCTGCCCCATCATCGCGCTGATGTCAGGGCCGGTCGCCCCGCGTACCAGCGCGGCCTTCAGTTTTGCCTCGGCGTCGATACCGTCGCCGCGTGCAAGGGCTTTCGCCGCCTGCTCAACCAGCACTTCGCGCTGCGGCCGCTCACCATGCGCGGGCTGTGCGTTGAGGCCGGTGAACAGGGCGACGAGGCACAGCAACGGGACGAGCGCCGAAACGCCCAGCCATCCGGCTCCCCTGCGCTTCCCGCGCCCGGCAGGGTCAGGACTGGAGATCGTACTGCTTGAGCAGGTCATAGAGCGTGGGGCGGCTGATCCCGAGCATCTTGGCCGTGCTGGAGATATTCCCCTCGCTACGGGCCAGGGCATGGCGAATAACCTTGCGGTCCGACTGCTCGCGGGCGGTCTTGAGGTTGAGCGCGTTGACCACCTGTTCGTCGGGCTCGGCAAGGTCGAGATCGGCGGCGCTGACCAGTTTCTCGTCGGCCATGATGACCGCGCGCTTCACCCGGTTTTCCAGTTCGCGCACATTGCCCGGCCAGCCCCAGGCATCGATCGCGGCAAGCCCATCGGCAGCGAAGCCGCGTACGCGCGGGTTCATTTCCTTGGCGTATCGGTTGAGGAAAGCCTTCGCGAGCAGCGTGGGATCGCCCGGCCGCTCGGCAAGGCTGGGAATACGCACGACGATCTCGGCAAGGCGGTAATAGAGATCCTCGCGGAACCGCCCTTCGGCGATCATCGCCTCAAGATCCTGGTGCGTGGCGCAGACGATGCGGGTGTCGACGGGGATCGATTCGCGGCTGCCGACACGCTCGATCACGCGCTCCTGCAGGAAGCGCAGCAACTTGACCTGTAGCTGAAGCGGAATGTCGCCCACTTCGTCGAGGAACAGGGTGCCCCCTGCGGCCTGCTCGATCTTGCCATGCGTCGTCTTCACAGCGCCGGTAAAAGCGCCCTTCTCGTGCCCGAACAGCTCGCTTTCGAGCAGGTTCTCGGGAATCGCGGCGCAGTTGATGGCGACGAACTCCCGCTTGGCGCGGCCGCTGGCGTCATGCAGGCCGCGCGCCAGCAGTTCCTTGCCGGTGCCGCTGGCGCCCAGCAGCATGACCGAGACATTGGTATTGGCCACCCGCTCGATCGTGCGTGCCACGCGGACCATCTCGGGCGCGGCGGTAATCATCCGGCCCAGGACTTTCTCGTCCTTCTCGACCTTTCCGGCGAGGCGGCGGTTTTCCTCCTCCAGCCGGTGGAGTTGCAACGCCCGGCGCACGATGAGGCCCAGCGTGTCGATGTCGACAGGCTTCTGGTAGAAGTCGTATGCGCCGTGGGCGATGGCCTGCAACGCGCTTTCCCGCGCGCCGTGGCCGGATGCGACGACGACCTTGGTATCAGGCTTGAGCGCCATGATCTCGTCAAGGACGGCGAAACCCTCGGTGGTGCCGTCCGGGTCTGGCGGCAGGCCAAGGTCGAGCGTCACTACGTCGGGCATTTCCGAACGCAGCAGGGCAATGGCGCTGGCACGGTCACCGGCGACAAAGACCTCGAAATCCTCGTAGGCCCACTTGAGCTGCGCCTGAAGGCCCGCATCGTCCTCGACGATAAGCAGCTTGGGCAGACGGACGGCGGCGGTATCGGTCATCACGCTACCTTCTGGTCGTGGGAGGCGAGGGTCTGGTAAATATCGCTGGCGGCGGCGAGCGGCAGGCGCACCACGAAGCGCGAGCCAAGCCCTTCGCGCGATTCGACGTCGAGCCGTCCGCGCATCCCCCGCACCAGCTCACGGGCCTCGAAAGCCCCGATGCCGAAGCCGCCGGTCTTGGTCGAGACGAAGGGTTTGAACAGGCGGTTGCGGACGAAGTCGGCGCTCATGCCGCTGCCGGAATCGAGCACTTCGAAACGCGCATTGAGCCCGTCTATCGAAAGCGAGACGAAGACCGGACTTTCCGGCCCACTGGCGTCGATAGCGTTCTGGACCAGATGCATCAGCACCTGTTCCAGCGAATGGCGGTTGGCGGTGATGACGGCAACGCGCGTTTCGGCCAGCACCACCTGCGGAGTGGCGCGGAAACGCTCCATCACCACCGAAAGCACTTCGGCCGCCGGCACCGGCTCCAGCTTGTCGACGCCGCCGGAACCATAGCGCGAAAGGCGGGCCAGAAGGGCGTTGAGCTTGTCCGACGAATTGCGCAGCGTCACCAGCATGTCGGCGCGGAAAGCCGGCTTTTCAGCATGGAGTTCAGCATTGCGGGCGAGCAGGCTGAACTGGCTGGCAAGGTTCTTGATGTCGTGCATCACGAAGGCGATGCGGCGGTGAAAGTCCTCGAAACGCGCGGATTCGGCAAGGGCAAGCTGGCTCGAATTCTCCGCGAGGTAGCTGGCCACCTGCTGGCCTATGACGCGCAGGAGGTCGAAATCCTCCCAGTCGAACTTGCGGGCCAGCTGCGGGCGGGCCAGCACCACCATGCCGACAAGGCGCTCATAGTGGACCAGCGGGATCATCGCCCAGGCACGCGGATGCTCGATCAGCCAGCGCGGGACGTCGTTTTCCCACTCGCTGCCGAGGTTGTCGGCTGCGGCGCTGCCGCGCACTTCGTCCAGGTCGCAAATGTAGCCGGTACGCTCGAAATGGCCGAGGCCGCGCAGCGGGATGGCGACCGAAGGAACCTCAATCTCCGCCCAGTTCCAGCGCGCGGCGAGGGTCAGTTCGCCCTGGTCGCCGGGTGTCAGAAGCAGGCCTGCGGGACTTTCGAACACGTCGGCGATGGACTGCACCACGCGCTCGCCCAGCGGGAGCGATTCCTCGCCGCCACTGCCGATGGTGCGGGTGAAGCGCAGCCACTCCTCGCGGTAGTCGTAGCGGTGCTGGAAGAAGTGCTTGGCAAGCATGACCTTGAGCCAGGCGCGCACCCGGCGCGAGGGCAACACCACAAGCGCCAGCGCGCTCGCCATTGTCAGGAACGTCAGCTCGATCAGACGTGCGAAGTTGCCGCCCGCATAGGAAAGCCACTGCCCCACCGCGACCATGCCGACGAGGTAGACGCCGATCACAAGCAGGGAGAAAGTCTGGAACGTCACCGCGCGCGAGGGTCGAAGGCGCAGGTCGTTCCGGTTTCCAGCCGCCGCGATGGCGATGCAGGCCGCCAACGCAGCTGTGGCAATACCGCGCAGCGCGGCGATCTCATAAGGCCAACTGCCCGCAAGGTAGGCGATCGTGTAAAGGTTGAGGTCAAAGGCCCAGAGCGCGGCAAGCCCGACCGCCGGCCAGCGCAGTGCCGCCCGCGATTCGCGCGGTGCACCTGCGTAGAGGTTGTGGACCAGCACCAGCCCGCCGACCGTCACCAGCAGGCGGAACATCACGTTGAACTCGAACGCAACGCGCAGGACATCGCGGTCCACCGTCAGGCGCGAAAGGCCATAGTCGACGCCCAGATGTAGCAGCTCGACGAAGGCGAGCACGAAGATCACAGGGCGGATCGGGGCCAGGCTGGCATGGCGCCCGTCGCTGGCGAAGAGGCGGTAGGTAACCACCAGCCAGCCCAGATTGCGCGCGCTCTCAGCCAGTGAAGGCGCGAAGATGGCTGCGGGCGAGGCGGTCGCCGCGGCGCCGGCAAGGCTCCACAAGGCTGTAAGCAAAAGTGCGATGACCACCGCCGTCCCCGCGCGACCGAAACGGTCGCGGCGGGTGGCCAACCAGATCGCCACGCTCGCCAGCGCGATCGCTCCGGTCAGATCGAAAGCGACTCCGATGGTCGTCCACACGGCTTCGGGCCCTGCGATCATCAGCGCGCGCCTTCGCTCCACAGCACGACGCGCAGCGTCTGCAGGATGATGAGCAGGTCGAGGAACGGCGTGTAGTTCTTGGCGTAGTAAAGATCGTATTCGAGCTTGTGCCGCGAATCCTCGATCGAGGCGCCGTAGGGATAGTTGATCTGCGCCCAGCCGGTGATGCCCGGCTTCACCATGTGCCGCTCCGCATAGTAGCGAAGCTGTTCTTCAAGGTCGGCGACAAATTCGGGACGCTCGGGACGCGGGCCGACGAAGCTCATCTCGCCCTTGAGGACGGTCCAGGCCTGCGGCAGTTCGTCGATGCGCACCTTGCGGATAAATTTGCCGATGCGGGTCACGCGCGGGTCGTCCTTGGAGGCCCACTGCGCGCCCGCCACTTCGGCATCGGTGCGCATGGAGCGCAGCTTGACGACGTCGAAGCATTCACCAAACAGGCCGACGCGCGGCTGGCGGTAGAAAGCGGGGCCCTTGCTATCGATCTTCACCAGCAGCGCGAAAAGCACGATGACCGGCGCGGTGACGATCAGCAGCAGCGCGCTGACGGCAATGTCGAACACGCGCTTGGATGCGCTGGAAATCGCTCGGCCGGACGAGAATCCGTCGGAGAAGATCAGCCAGCTGGGATTGACGGTGTCGAGATCGACGCGGCCGGTCTCGCGCTCGAGGAAGCTGGAGAATTCGTTGACGTGCACGCCTGCGGTCTTGATCCGCAGCAGGTCCTTGAGCGGCAGCGCGTTGCGGCGCTCTTCCAGTGCAAGCACAACTTCGCTGACGCCGAGGTTCTCGACATACCGGGTGAGGTTGTGGATCGCCCCGCGCGATATCGCTTCTTCGACCACCGGCTGGCTCTCGCTCATGGTGACGTAACCGACGATAGCAAACCCGCTCTCGGGACGTTCGCCCAGCACCCGCAGGCGCTGCGCCCGCTCACCCGCGCCAAGCACGAGGACACGGCGACGGAACGAACTGGTTCCAAGAAAAGCTCCAAGAATCAGACGGTTCAGGATCAGCAGCACAATCGCGAAGGCCATCGAATAGGCCAGTGTCGAGCGCCAGAAGTTCTGCCCGCCGACAAGGAAATCCGCAAAGGACAGCGCGATCACACCCAGCGAAATGGCAACCAGCAGGCGCGCGGCGGCGAACCGCTTGGAGCGCAGCGCCTCGCCCCCGTAAACGCCGACCGAGATCATCGAGAGCGAGATCACTGCCGCAAAAGCGGCGTGAGCGCCAAGCCGGTCGACGATCGCGCCGGCGTCGATGCCGATCTGCTCCGAGCGCAGACGCCACGATGTCTCGTTGGCAATCGCCAGAAGCAGCACGTCGACCAGCCAGAGCAGGACGACCGCGTGCGGAATGTAATGTTTGAACAGACGAATCATCGTCGCTGGTGCCATCCTTCGCAGCCGAATACCGGCCTTGCATGACGGCCTAGTGCAAAGGCTTTAACTGTCGGTTACCTTAACAGCGCAATAGCACACATGCGGAAAGCCGGCCCCGTTTCGACAGGGCGTTCAAGGGCAGCGATGTCGGCGCGCCTTACACTCGCCCTCTTGCGTTCGCTCTCATAGCCGGCGCTTACTTCGGCATGAGCCGCAGCGCCGTCAGTGTAAGTGCCTGCGAGGCCGAGCCGATCACCTTGTCTGCCTCCGGCGCCCAGAATGGGCTGTGGAGCGAAGGCATCGGAGGTCCTCCCGCCTTAGCCGCCGCCAGCTTTGCCGGGTCCGCACCGCCAACCCACAGAATCAGCGATTTGATATGCTCTTCGTCCGCGCGGCGGAATTCGCCGAAATCCTCGCCGCCCATGACCGATGGCGTGAACACGACCTTATCCGCACCTAACCGTGCCTTTAGATCCGCTACCGCCTCGTCGGTGAACTCGGGCGTGTTCCAGGTGGCGCGGGTATGGGGTTCCTTGACGGTGACCACCGGCATCTGGTCTTCGGCGATGCCGGAGGCGATCGCCTCGCCGCGCGCGATCCGGCGGATGCCTTCCAGCAGCCGCTCACGCGTCTCATCCGAGTAACTGCGCACGGTGAGTTGCAGCCGCGCCTCGTCGGAGATGATGTTGTGCCGGGTGCCGGAATGGAACGAGCCCACTGTCACCACCACCGGATCGACCGGGTTCGTCTCACGACTGACCAGCGTCTGCAGCTTCATGACGATAGCGCTGGCCAGCACGATGGGATCGCGCGTGGTATGCGGATAGGCGCCGTGCCCGCCCACGCCCTTCACCACGATATCGACGCTGTCGACGTTGGCGAGCGCCCAGCCCTTCGCCGCGCCGACGACGCCCGCAGGCAGTTCCGGCGTATCGTGAAAGGCCAGCGTGTAGTCGGGCTTGGGAAAGCGGGTGTAGAGACCGTCCTCAAGCATCGCCAGCGCGCCAGAGCCCGCTTCCTCGGCAGGCTGGCCGATCATCACGAGCGTGCCGGACCACTCACCCTTGCGCGCTGCCAGCAGGCGGGCGGTCTCGATCCAACTGGTCATGTGCGTATCGTGGCCACAGGCGTGCATGATCCCGCTTTCAACCCCGGCGAGCGATATGCCGCGCTTGGTCGAGGCGAAAGGCAGGCCGGTCTGTTCGGTCACCGGCAAGCCGTCCATGTCGGCGCGGATCAGGACCGTTGGCCCTGCCCCGTTCTTCAGCACCGCGACGATGCCGGTCTTGCCCACTTTCTCGGTCACCGTGAAACCAGCCTTGCGTGCAGCATCGGCCATGATCTTTGGGCTACGCACTTCCTGAAAGCTGAGTTCCGGATTGGCGTGGAAATCGCGGTAGATCTCCATCAGCCCCGGCATATCGCGCGAAACGCTGTCTGCGACAGTCTGCGCCTGAACGGAGAGTGGAAGGCCGATCACGGCGCTGGCGAGAGTGAGCAATGGGACACGCATGACCGCAGGCTACGTCAAGCATCCCGGTCCGGCAATCGCCGAAGGTGGGTAAGGCGGGCTGCCGGGGAAGTGGCCAAGTTTTTCTCGCAGGGGCGATAGAAAGCCCTGAATGGACATTCTCAACCGATTGCATAGATTGGTTCTCGAACGAAGGGTCCGCCTTTCGCTTCCGCGGCATTTGATCCTGTCAGCTTGCTCCGCGTCATCAACCGCTAAAGCGCACGAAACCAAGGCGACAACGCCGGCTTCGTGCCTCCCGTTAGGAGATACGAAATGCTCGATGCCCTTCCTCCCACTACTTCAGCCGTGCTGCGTGCAAGGCCCGCGGCGAGCCTGCGCTCCACACACCCTTCCTGGCGCGCCAGTTTCGAGCCGACACCCGGCAGTGCCGGCGCTGCGATCCGCAGTGCCGGCGACTTCTGGTTGCGGCTCGGCCTGTAACGCCTCAGGGCGACATCGGAAGTCTCAGGTTCGATGTCGCCCGTTCAGAAAACTTGTGTAAGACTGGCCTTTACGTGAAGACAGCTCTCATCATCCGCCACGTTCCCCACGAAGGGGTCGCCGGTTACCGCCAGCCCATCGAGGACGCGGGATATGCAGTATCGCGCATTGACGTGAACGACCCGGAATTCGCAACGCTCGACCTGCGCGAGCCGGACCTGCTCATCATGATGGGTGGGCCGATGGGCGTCTACGAACAGGATCGTCACCCCTGGATCACCTGCCAGCTGCGCCGCCTCGTCCTGCGGCTGGAGGCGGACCGGCCGACACTGGGTGTCTGTTTCGGTGCCCAGATGATGGCAAGCGCCCTGGGCGCACAGGTTTATCCGGGCCCGGCCAAGGAAGTTGGTTTCCATCCGGTCGAGGTGCATGGACACGCTGCCGACGGCCCTCTGCGCCATGTCCGCGAGGTCCCCGTACTGCATTGGCACGGCGACACTTTCACCCGGCCCGAGGGCGTGGACCTGCTGGCCTCCAGCACGCTCTACGAGCATCAGGCATTCCGGCGCGGCGCGAACCTGCTGGCGCTCCAGTTCCACGCTGAGATGGGCGAGGACCCCCGCTTCGACGCCTGGATGGACCAGTGGCCGGAAGCCGTGGTGGAAGCGGGCGGCTGCCCGAACGCGCTGCGCGATGCCCATGACGAACTCGGCCCCGGCGCCGTGGCGGCTGGACGCGCGATGATCGCGGATTGGCTTTCCGGACTGAACTGAAAGAGCGCCCCAGCTTCCGCCAAACGCATCGTCGCCCGGCGCCTCCTACTTCAGCAGGCCCTGCTCCAAAGCCGCTTCGGCGGCAGCGACTGGCCTTTCCCGCAAGTCAGACCTAGCCTGCCAATCGTTCGATAACGCGAGGCGGAAATGGCTGAAGGATATTCGACAAAGCTACCGAATCGCACCGCCAGATTCTCGCTGGCAGCAGCCATTCGAGGCCTGCGCACCGCGCTGACCAGCTTCTTTCCCGTCGCCGTATTCGCTATGGTGCTGGTCGGGGCGATCTCCGCCTGGGGCTTCATCGCGGGAATAATGCCGGGGAGCGTTCTCGCTGGCGTGGTTGCATGGGCGCTGGTCAGGACCATCGCCGCCTACCCGGCCGCGCAGTGGCTTGCCGCCACCGCCGTAGGAACCGTGCTGGTCCTTTTCGTCGTCTCGATCTTCCAGACGCCTTAGTCGGCGAAAGATTGGTGCCCCTGGCCCGACTCGAACGGGCACGCCTTTCGACAAACGATTTTGAGTCGTTCGCGTCTACCATTCCGCCACAGGGGCACGGACAAGCCGGGGACGCTTAGACGTGCCTTCGATGCGGTTCAAGCCCGTCCGCGTCAAAAAGACCAATCCATCGCAACATGGACCAAACGAGACTTCATGACGCCCTTGCGCGAGCCCAAAGTACCGATCTCGAAGCGCGGCCCTTCTTCGCCGGGTTGATAGGTCAGCCGCAGCTTCACTTTCTCGCGCATGATCGGGATGGAATCGGTGCCCAAAGCCTGTGAGCGAATCACTCGCCGAGCCGCCGGTAAAGCGCGTCCGGCCACCGCACGAAGATCGAAACCATCTTCCATGGGAGCCTCGGCCATGGCGGGCACCGGCACCGCAGCGCAGGCCAGCACCAGGGCGCATCGACGGGGGGCATGGTGACGAAGGTCAGGGCGTTCCATGGCCCAACGTCATAACACCACTTGCGGAAACTACCGCGTCAGTTGCGTTTCAGTTCAGAGACTGACGTTCTCGCTGCGACGAAGCGAATGAAACCTGCGGCGAATCAAAAACGCCGCCCCGGACTTGATCCGGGACGGCGTTTTTTGAAATTGGACCTCTCCGCCCGGGTTCATGCCCGAACGGCGCAGGGCCTATTACTTGAGAGCGTTCGCCACCAGCTTGTGCAGGCGCGAGTGCAGTGCGTCGTTGCCGGCGAGGATCTCAGTGTCGTGGTAAGGTCCGGTGCGGCCCTTCCAGTCGGATACGAAACCGCCGGCCTCACGCACGAGGAGGCAGCCTGCAGCCGTGTCCCAGGGCTTGAGATCAGCTTCCCAGAAACCTTCGTAGCGGCCCGAGGCCACCCATGCGAGGTCCAGTGCGGCCGAGCCGAAGCGGCGGATGCCGGCTACCTGCGGGGCGAGCGCGTGGTAGATCTTGGTCCACTGGCCCGGGTCGCCGTGACCGGCAAAGGGAATGCCGGTGGCGATCACGCTCTCGTCGAGGTGACGGCGCGAGGAGACGCGCAGGCGGCGATCCTGCAACCAGGCGCCGCGTGCCTTCTCGGCCCAGTAGCTCTCGTCGGTGACCGGGTTGTAGATCAGACCCGCCGTTACTTCGCCCCAGCCGTTGCCGTCGAGGCGCGGCTCCTGCACCGCGATCGAAATCGCGAAGTGCGGGATGCCGTGGAGGAAGTTGGTGGTACCGTCGAGCGGATCGACGATGAAACGCGGCATGCGCGGATCGCCCTCGATCTCGCCGGCTTCCTCGAACAGGTAGCCCCAGTCGGGCCGCGCGGCGCGCAGCTCGTCCCAGATCGTGCGCTCGGAAGCCTGATCGGCCTTCGAGACGAAATCTGCAGGACCCTTGCGGCTGACCTGCAGATGCTCGATTTCACCGAAATCGCGGCGCAGACGGCTGCCGGCCTTGCGGGCGGCCTTCTCGATGACGCGGATTAGACCGGAAATGGCGGCCATGATCTTACTTTCGCTCCTGTATCCGGCCCGATGTCCGGCCCGGTGTCCGGTGACCCGTACCGGCCCCGAATAATGCTGAAATTATCGACCGTTGGTCGGGTTGGCCGGCGGCGGCTGGGTGGGATCACCCTTGTAACCGCAGACCGCCGCGAGAACCGCGAAGACCTCTGCCGGCTTGTCGCGCTGAACCTTGTCGGCGTTTTCGGCGATGACCTTGTCCATGCCTTCGCTGATCTTGCCCAGCGAGTTCTCGTAAAGGCAGCCGACAAGCGCGGACTTCGCCTCTTCCTTGACCTGGTCGGACTGCAGCGCGCTGATCAGTACCTTGAGGTAAAGGACAGCGTGCTCGGACTGGGTAGCCTGCGCGCCCGCAGCCGGAGCCATAGCAGCGGCCTTGTTCGCGGGAGCGGCTTTCTTGGCAGGTGCGGCCAGGGCCGGAACACCGCCAGCGACCAGTCCGGTCGCGGCGAGGGCAAGGAAAAGTGCGCGCATCAGTCAGCCTTCTTTACATAGGACTTCTCGTAGACGTCGACGATGATGCGCGTCCCGCTGCCGATATGCGGCGGCACCATCACCCGAACGCCATTGTCGAGAATCGCGGGCTTGAAGCTGGAAGAGGCGGTCTGGCCCTTCACCACGGCGTCGGCTTCGACGATGGTGGCCTCGACCTGCTCGGGCAGCTGCACCGAGATCGGGCGCTCTTCCCACATTTCGAGATTTACCTGCATGCCGTCCTGGAGGAACGCGGCGGCCTCACCCAGAAGGTCTGCAGGGAGCGAGATCTGCTCGTAGGTTTCGGTGTCCATGAACACGAGGTCCTCGCCCTCTGCATAGAGGAACTGGAAGTCCTTGGTGTCGAGGCGCACGCGCTCGACCGTGTCGGCGCTGCGGAAGCGCACGTTGGTCTTGCGGCCGTCGATGAGGTTCTTCATCTCGACCTGCATGAAGGCACCGCCCTTGCCGGGCTGGGTGTGCTGCGTCTTTGCGACCTTCCAGATGCCCTTTTCGTATTCAAGGATATTGCCGGGACGGATATCGACGCCGCTGATCTTCATGTTTCGTGCCTTCGATGCGAAAGAGCTTGAGGGACGGGCCGCTGCCGTTCACGACGACGATACGTCCCTTGGAAAGCCTGCGCCCTTAGACGAGGCAGCGAAGCATGGCAATTGCTTCGCGCCGATGCTAGCCAATCGCCATGATCCGCATCGCCAGCCGAACTCCGCTCGCCCTTCCCTCAGGCCTCGTCGCCGCAGTTCTGCTGCTTGCGAGTAGTGGATGCGCCGCCGATGCGTCGCCCCCCCCGCCGGTTCCGGGCGGCCCGATCTCGACCCTACCGATCGGCACTTATACCTGCGAACTGCCGGGCGACGCCGGAGGCGCTCCGGGCAAGCTGGTGCCCGAGTATGAATTCCGCATCGTCAATTCGTCCAGCTACAAGGCCGGGGGCATTCGCGGCAGCTACCTCTTGGTGGGAGACCGGGTGACGATGACCGGCGGCAAGCACAAGGGCCTGAAGCTGCACCGCATTTCCTCCAACTTCCTGCGCCAGGTGAAGGCCGACGGCAGCGACGGCGAAATGCGCTGCGTCCTCTCCGCGCACAACTGACGCGCTGATCGCGGGGGCGGTTTGCCCCCGCACACGCCCTGACATAGCTCCACGGCAGGACAAAAAGCCGGGAGCAGGCCATGGATCTTCAACTGGGCGGCAAAGTCGCCATAGTCACTGGCGCAACCGCCAATATCGGCCGCGCCGTAGCGTTAGACCTTGCGGCAGAAGGCGCGATCCTGGTCCTCGTCGGGCGTGACGTCCAGGCAGGCGCCAGGCTGGTCGACGATTGCCGGGCGCGCGGCGCCACCGATGCCGTGTTCGTCGCCGCCGACCTGCTCGACCCTGCATCGCCCGCGAAAGTGCTGGAGGCCGCCGATCGGCTCGGCCCCCTTGCAGTGCTGGTGAACAACGTCGGCGGCAATGTCGACCAGGGGCTGTTCGTCGATTCCGATCCGGCCAAGTGGATGGCCGACATCGACCTCAACTTCGGCACCGTGCTGCGCATGACCCATGCCGCCCTGCCCGGCATGATCGCGCAGAGGGCCGGCGCGATCGTCAACGTCGGCTCCACGGCCGCGCTTGTGGGCGATTACATGCTGCCGGTCTATTCCGCCGCCAAGGGCGCGGTGCACAGCTTCACCGTGGTGCTGGCCAAGGAGGTCGGCCGCCACGGCATCCGCGTGAACGCCATCGCCCCCTACGCAACGATCCCTACCGACCCCGCGAGCGTGAGCCAGGGCAGCCGCTTCAATCCCGAGACTGGCCTGTTCTCGAAAGGGGCGGCCAGCGTGAGCGAGGAAGACCGCGCGATCCGCCAGCGCCGGACTTTCGTCGGCAAGCCCTTCGCCTCACCGGAAGAAATGGCGGCGATGGTAGCCTTCCTGGCCTCGGGCCGGGCGAGCTTCATCACCGGACAGGTCTACCCCGTCGACGGCGGCGCGCTACTCTGATTACTGGGAAAGGATAATGACGATGGCCATCGACGAAACCGCGCTTCAGGCGCTGATAGACAAAGATGCGATCCGCGAGCTGGTACTGCTCTATTCACGCGCGATCGACCGGCAGGACATCGCCCTGCTGCGCGATCTCTACACCGAAGACGCCACCGACAGCCACGGCGACAGCTTCGACGGGCCCGCGCCGGAATACTGCGACTTCATCGAGCGCGCATTTCCGTACATGCCATACTCGGGCCACCACGTATGCAACCACCTGATCGCGGTCGATGGCGACGAAGCCAGCGGAGAGGTATATGCGCTTGCCTACCACCTGATCCCGGGCCGTGAAGGCAGCAGCGAAGAAGACTTCATGGCGGTGCGCTACGTCGACAACTACCGCCGCAGCCCGGATGGCCGCTGGCGGTTTGCCAAGCGCGTCGTGACCTACGACTTCAAGCTGCGACGGCCCTTCGAAGGCGGCGGACTGCTTGGCCTTGCCGAGCGCGATCCAAGTTACGCGGTCTGTACGCAGAAACTGTTCGCGCGGGGTGTGCGCGGCTGACGGACACGCTCCGCAGCGTTTCACGCTGCCGCCATGCATCCTTTTGCCTGCTGGCTCATTGCTAGGCGCGGGCGCGGTATGCGGCGGCAATCGTGCGCGCCGGGGGCCGCGCCCGGAGGACATCCATGCCAGAAATCGTAAAAGTCGGCATTCTCAACGACATGGCCGACTTCTCCGATCTGGACGACAGTGCCCCTGTTCCCGGCGACGTCACTGGCTGGCTTGAGCGGGAAATAGCAGCCCTGCACGAAGCGGGCCGCTTCCCCGCCGCAGTGGAGTTCATCCACGCCTATGGCCTGGGCCTGCCCTCGGGCACGGCCGAGGCGGTGGAGACCGCCTATCGCCAACTGGCCGACGCGGGCGTCAGCCTCATCGTCGGCCCGGCCATTGGCGACAATGCGCTGGTGGCCACGCCGCTGGCCGAACAGTTGCGCATCCCCACCATCAATTGGGCCGGGGCCGAGCGCGCGCGGGGCCGCTACATGTTCCATCATCAGGTCGGCAGCCATGAGGACGAATCGCTGGTGATCGCGCGGCACATGGCGATACTGGGCTGCCGCCGCCTGGCCGTCGCCTACGACATCTCGCCGATCGGGACACGGCACCTCAAATATCTCGAAAGCGAAGCGCGCATCCTCGGCATCGAGATCATCGCGAAAGAGGGTATGTCCCCCCTCACCGACGATGCCTCTGCGCTGGTTGACGCCCTGCTGGAAGGCGGGCCGGACGGCGTGGTCTATCTCGGCCTTGGCGTCTCTGCGCCCGCAGTGGCGAAGGCACTCTCGTCCTGCGCATGGCCGGGGCCGAACATCATGAACACAGCGGGCCTGCGCGGCTATCATGGCACTTTCGCGCACGACTGCGACGGCTGGTTCTACATCGACATGCATTCAGACTCGAACAGCACCCTGCAGGCGCAGATGGCGCTGCTTGGTGCACCGCGCCAGCAGGCGCTCGCCGTCGCCAAGGGGCATGACCTGGGCCGCCTTGTTGCCGAGGGTCTGGCCCGCGCTACCGACCTTTCGCGCGAAGGCGTCCGCATCGGACTGGAACAGGTGAAGTGGCTCCCCGCCGCCGAGGGCTGCGAAGGCACCCTGCTCGGCTTCGGCATCCAGGATCGCGGAGCGCTCCATGGCCGCTACCTCGTGGTCCGCCAATGGCTGGGGAGCGAGACGCGCGAGGTCACGGCCTGATCGGGCCAGCGACACCATGCCCCGCGAACACCCCGCTCCGCTCATCCCAAGCCTGTCGAACGATGGCCCCCCTCTCGTGACCGCCGACAAGCTCAGGCTGAGCGGGCGGAGGTGTATTTACATCGAAGGCGCGTAGCCGCCGTTGAGCGGGTAAGTCTGCCCGGTGATCCATTCCGCCGCGTCGGAGCACAGGAACGTCACAAGCCCGGCGACATCGGCCGATTTGCCGTAACGGCGGATGGTGTAACGCGCCAACTGCGCCTTGGCGTGATCGCTGGCCATCAGTTCGGCCAGCTTATCCTCGGGCATGTCGGGCATCAACGAAGACAGCGACACCGCGTTCGAGGTCACATTATAGCGCCCCAGTTCCTTGGCGATCGAGCGCACGAAGCCTTGCGCGCCCGCCTTGGCCGAAGCGTAGACCGCCAGCTTCGGTTCACCCACGCGGCCGGAATCCGACACGATGGTCACGATCCGCCCCCGCTTCGCCGCCACCATGTTAGGGATGAATGCGAAGCAGGCGTTGTAGACGCCGTAGAGGTTGGTGCGCAGGTAACGGTCCCAGGCCGCCGGGTCTTCCTCCCAGAAGTTCAGCGTCGGGCGCAGCGAGCCCCCCGGCCCGGCCATGCCGGCGTTGTTCACAAGGATCGTCGCGGCCCCCAGCTTG
Source organism: Novosphingobium sp. 18050 (assembly GCF_902706195.1). Taxonomy (GTDB): domain Bacteria; phylum Pseudomonadota; class Alphaproteobacteria; order Sphingomonadales; family Sphingomonadaceae; genus Novosphingobium. The sequence continues at coordinate 278,291 of NZ_CACSJO010000001.1, forward strand.
TCCTTGATCGCGGCATCAGCTGCCTTGATAGCGTCGAGATCGCCCACATCGAAGGGCACCGCTAGCGCGGGAACGCCGGTTGCGCGGATCTCTTCGGCCACCGCCTCTGCACGTTCGGGTACGAAGTCGTTAACGGCAATGCCCCCTGCATTGTGCCGCGCCAGTTCGAGCGCGATGCCGCGCCCCGCGTTCTGTCCCGCGCCGGTGACGACGGCGACTTGTCCGCCAAGGTCCAGAATATCGTGCGTGCTCATTCCATCCGCTCCCATTCGTATCGTTGTGCCGATTATAGATAGCACTTACTATCCAATGCGAGCCTCATCGGGTTAGTCTTCCCGACCATCCCCCAGACGATGCCCGCGCTGATCGGCGCTGCATTCCGGGGCAGTTAGAAACGGCTGCGCGGCGAATTGCCAAGGCTCTTCGCCCGCGGACCGGCGATATCGCGCCGACGCTGCCAGAGCCGGCAAGTACGGTGCAGGAGGAGAGAAAAATGCTCGACGGATTCGACCTAACTGGCCGCATAGCCGTGGTGACCGGCGGCGGCACCGGCATCGGCAAAGCAATCGCGATGCTGATGGCGAAGCGCGGTGCCGACCTTGTGCTGGCGGCGCGGCGCGTAGAGGCGCTTGAAGATGCCGCCGCTTCCATCCGCGCCGAGACGGGGCGCCGGGTGGAAATCCTCCCCACCAACGTCACCGATCCGCAGGCCGCGCAGGCGCTCGTCGACGGGGCGGTCGAACGGTTCGGGCGGCTCGACATCCTCGTCAACAACGCGGGGCGATCGAGCTATTCCGGGTTCGCGAAAATGCCGCCTGCGCTTTGGGACAAAGACATCGCTCTCAATCTCAACGCCGCGTTCTACTGCGCGCACGCGGCCTTTCCGCACCTGAAGGCGAGCGGCAACGGGGCTGTGGTGAACATCTCGTCGCAAGCGGGGCTGACAGGTACGCCGGGCTGCGGCGCCTATTCGGCAGCGAAAGCAGGGTTGCAGATGTTCACCAAGGTCGCGGCGGCGGAATGGGGCGGCGCGGGCGTGCGCGTCAACTGTGTGGCGCCCGGCATGATCGCCACCGAACTCGCGCAGAAAAGCTGGGCCAAGACCGGCTTCGACGCACTAGGCTCGGCGACCACGGCCTTTGCCCTGGGCCGCCCCGGCAAGCCCGAGGAGATCGCCCAGGCCGTAGTCTTCCTCGCCAGCGACGCGGCGAGTTACATCACCGGCGAGACGCTGGCGGTAAGCGGCGGGCCGGGGCAAAAGGGCATGATCGATACCGATTAAGGCTGAGCTGCCCAGCCGATCGTCGCCCCGGACCTGATCCGGGGCGACAGTTCGACTCAGCCGCCCAGCTTCACCTCCATGGCAGCGATTTCGGAACGCAGCCACATCGTCTCGGAGAGGTTCTTGCCCCCGCTGGCCGCGAGCAGCGCTTCATGCGCGGCCTTGCGAACCGTAAGCGCCTGCGCATTACCCGGCTCGGCATTGAGGGCGATGTCGGTCAGGTGAACCGCCTCCAGCGCCGCGCCGGCATCTAGCTTTGCCTGCGCACGCTCGGCCAGTTTCGCCGCGCCGCCCGCCAGTTCGGCCAAGTCCGCATCGACGCTGCTGCGCGGCACCCCGTAGAGCGCGGTAGTGCCGTCCTCGTAGTGCAGCCAGCCCGAATATTCACGCCAGATCGACTTGACCGCCCAGCTGCCCTTGCCGTGGAATTCGCCGATCTGCAGCCCTTCCGGCCACGCGAATTCGCGCATCAGGGCATGCACGTCCTTGCCTGCCTTCATGCCGTCCAGCGTATAGTCGCGCACATAGCTGACGGCGGCGTGCAGCTTGTCGAGATCGTCGCGGATGCGCTCCTTGCCCCGAATTGCCTCGCCGTGCCCAGTAACGATGATCTCAGCCCCGAGCGCGCGCACCGTCTCAAGCGATTTCAGGTAATTGCGCACCAGTCGCGGCTTGTCGCCGCGCAGGGTATTGAGGAATGGCATCGAAAGCCACACCGGCCCGAAGACATTGCCAGTGAAGGCGATCTTTTCCTTCGGCATCCACACCGTGAGGCTGTCGATCGTCTCGCCCTCAGGGGTAGAGATCAGCTCGAAAGTGCGCCCACCCAGTTCCACCGTCAGGCGGCGGTCGACGAGAATATCCGGCTCGACATGCGGCGGTGCCTTGGGCGCGGAGCCGCGCTTGAGGGTGGAGCCCCAGAGCTTTCCGCTCCTGGGCCCGAAGAACGACTGAAGGCCGTTCATGTCCGCCAGCGCTTCGTTGAAGCCGGGTCCGCCGATGACCTGCGTGCCCTCCTCGACGAATTCGGGTAGGCCGCCGTAGTGATCGGCGTGGCTCTGCGTGAGCATCACGAAGGCCAGCGGCCCGGTGCGGTGCGGTGTCAGCAGACGCCGGGTCCGCTCGGCATTGTCCATGAAGCCGGTGTTGATCATCACGTCCCCCTCGCCGGTGGTGACGAGATAGGCGTTGGAGATGTCGTTGGCTTGGAAAATGAAGTCGGTGACGGCGATCGCCTCCACCTGCTCGTCTCCCGAACGAACGAGGTCGGCCAGCTTCGGGGCAGATTCCTTGGTCTCACTCATGTCAGGCTTCCTCGAACTGTATCATGACTTTCGCCGACTGCGGCGTCGCGGCGATTTCCAACCCGTGCAGCACGTCGCCAAAGGGCAGCTTGTGGCTTATCATTGCCGCTATCTGATCCTTGAGGCGCGGCATCGCGGCGATCACGTCGGGCATTTCAGTGGGATAACCGACCGCCGTGGTGATGGTCATCTCGCTGGTCAACATGCGGCCGACCGGGAACTCGATGGGCTTCATGTAGGCCGCCGTAATCACTAGCCGGGCGTGGAACTTGGCCATCATGATGACCTGCGTCAGGATGTGCGGCGCGCCTGCCGCATCGATGAAGGCATCGGTGCCAACGCCCACACGATTGAAGCTGGGCACTTCGCCGTGCAGCCTCGCCAGTTCCGCGCGCAGGTCCACCTTGCTCGGGTCCAGCGCGGCCTGCACGCCGATGGCACGCGCGCGTTCCAGCCGCTCTTCCGAGAGGTCCAGCGCCACGACATCGGTGATGCCCCGGTCTTTCAGCCATAGTAACATGCCGAGGCCAATCGGACCGCAGCCGAACACCACGACCTTGTCGCCCGGCTTCACCTCGGCGCGGTTCACGCCGTGCATGGCGACCGCCAGCGGCTCGCACATCGCGGCGACATCGAAATCGACGCCTTCCGGGATCGGCAGGATCGATATGCCCAGCTGCGCCTCGCGTACCAGCAGTTCCTCGGTGAAGGCGCCTTCCGGGCCGCCCGAGCCGATGTTGCTGGGGGTCATCATCGGATTGACGATCACCGCATCGCCCACGGCAATGCCGCTGACACCGGAGCCGACCTGAAGCACTTCGCCCGCGCCTTCATGGCCCAGCGCCGTCTGCCCGCCCGGCTCGGCAGGCATTCCGCCGATCTTGATATAGGACAGGTCGCTGCCGCAGATGCCCACCGACTTCATCCGCACGACGACGTCGTTGGGACCGGCCTCGGGCCGCTCGTATGTATCGAGGCGGACATCGCCGACGCCGTGAATGTTCAGTCGCTTCATCGCTTCTCTCCTCTCACGTTCTCGTCAATCGGCGCCGTTACGGCCGCACCATGTATCCACCGTCGATCGCGATGGTTTCGCCCGTCATGAAGCTGCTGGCGTCCGAGCACAGGTAAGCGCCGATGCCCTCGAAATCGGCCGGACGGCCGGTGCGCTTCATCGGGATCGTCGGCGCGAAGTGCTGGGCGACGGCATCGGCGCGGGGGCCCTCTCCCATCATCGGCGTGATGATGAGGCCCGGCGCAACCACGTTGGCGCGGATGCCCAGGGGCGCGAGTTCGACTGCAAGACAGCGGATTGCCGCCGCCACGGCCGCCTTGGACGAGGCATACTCCATCTTGCCCGGCAGCCCCTGGAACAGCGAGAGCGAACCGCAGGCGACCAGCGAGCCGCCAGTTTCATCGCCCGCTTCCACGCGCTCCTTCATCAGCCGCGCGCCTTCGCGCAGAGTAAAGAAAGCGCCGTGCAGCGCGGTTTTCTGAAATTCGTACCAGTGCTCTGTCGGCATATCGAAGACCGAGTTGTAGCGCGGGGACGCCCCCGAATTGGCGAAAACGCAGTCGACGCGGCCGAAGTCCGCCATGACCTGCGCGAAGCCGGCCACGATGTTCGCCTCCTCGGAAACGTCGACCTGATAGGCGATCACCTTGCCCGCGCCCGCAGCCTCAAGCTCCGCCTTGGCCTTGGCGCTTTTCTCGGCGTTGCGGGCCCAGATCGCCACGTCGCCGCCCATTTTGGCGACGCCCATGGCGAAGCCGAAGCCGATGCCCCCATTGCCGCCGGTCACTACCGTCACTTTGCCCGTGCAGTCGAAAAGGCCCGTCGCCATCAATTTTTCCCTCGATCCCAGTCGCACGGCTTTTTCGCTATGCTTTCGTGGCCGCGATGTTCCTCGCCGGCGGCTTGTCCGGCAAGGGCGCGGGGCATAGAGTTTCAGCCCTAAGATAGCGTCCGGGACACATTCACCCCATACACGCCGAGGGAGGCAGGAGGCATGACTGCAAACGAGGCTGTGCGCCCAACGATGTGCATCGATGCACATCTCGAAACGGATGGCGTGCGTGCCGAGATCGTGCGCTTCGACATCCCCGAACCGACCGACAGCCGCCATGCAGTGGGCCAGGGATACCATGTCAACATGTGCCTGACGCCGCGCCCGCTGCAATCGCGCGGCGGTTATCGCCACCGCTGGGGCCCTCACCGACTGGAGCGTCTGGGCGACGTCTTCGTGCTCCCTCCCGGCGAAGAACTGTTCGTGAAAGGCGGCAGTGGGCGGCAGGCCTCACTGATCTGTACCATCGACTCCGGGCTGGTGCATGAATTGCTGGGGCGCGAGCTGACCTGGGACGATCCGCACCTTGCCGCCGCGCTCGATATATCCAGCGCGCAAATGCGGGCGCTGCTGTTCCGCATCACCGCCGAAGTGCGCCACCCCGGCCTCGCGGCGCACAAGATGCTGGGGTTCCTGGGGTGCGAACTGGCGATCGAACTGGGCCGTCATTGCCTTGAAGTGGCGGAGCGGCCGATGACGGGCGGCCTTTCCGGCTGGCGTCTCCGGCTGATCGACGAGCGCCTCGCCGACGATCTCAGCGCGCCGGGACTGGAGGAACTGGCGGCGCTTTGCGCACTGTCCGTGCGTCAATTGACGCGCGGCTTCAGGGTCAGCCGCGCCTGCTCGATCGGCGACTATATCGAGCAGCGCCGCATGGAAGCCGCAAAGCGCCTGTTGATGGAGGGCGAAAGCGTAAAGACCATCGCCTTTTCGATGGGCTTCGCCTCGCCTTCCAGCTTCACTTTCGCGTTTCGCCGTTCGGTAGGCGCCAGTCCCAGCACCTTCCGCCAGCGGCAGGGCCGAGTGCTGGCCTGATTTCGGCATTGCTTCGAAGGCAGGGATGACCGCGAGCGTCGGTCTTGACCGGAACTCTACACTACGTCCCGATCTCGCAGGCCATATGCATTGCCAAGCCTTGGCCACGGCGCGCTATCCTTGCCCCATGAACGGCTGCCCAAGCGGCCGCGCCGGGAAGAGGACAACCACATGGCAAGCACCGTAACCGACCAACTCGTCGCCGATGCGCTCATCGAACAGGCGATGGCTGAAACCGGCATCGATGCCTTCGACAGCGACACCTACCGCGAGGGCCTCGATGCCTTCACGGCCTCGTTCAACGAGGGCATCGCCAAGGGCTGGATGAGCGAAGGCGGCATTGCCCGCGCGCGAAACGACACGCTCCACTACCTGCGCGGCCGCCTCAAGGTATCGCAGTATTTGCGCGATAATCCCGAGGTGCTGGACCGCCCGGTGGAACGCCCCGTCTTCGTCATGGGCGTGCCCCGCACCGGCACCACGCTGATGTCGAACCTGCTCGCAGCCGACCCCACGCGTCGTTCGCCGCTGACATGGGAGATCGACGATCCGGTGCCGCCGGTCGCCTCTGACGCGCTGCTCACCACCGATCCGCGCGCAGTGGGCCGTCTGGCGCAGGAGAAAGCCGCACTGGAAGCCAACCCCGGCATGGCCAAGTATTATCGCGGCTCGGCGGTCTATCCCAACGAATGCGTGTTCTTCATGGCGCACGATTTCAAGACGCTGATGATCGAGTCCAAGGGCAAGCTGCCCGCCTACAAGGATTTCATCTTCTCATGCGACATGACCAGCGCCTATGAGTACCACAAGAAGTTCCTGCAGGTGCTGCAGCACCACACCGGCGGCGTCTGGAACGTCAAGAAGCCCAGCCATGCGCTGTGGCTGGAGACGATCTTCAAGGTCTATCCCGACGCCCGCGTGATCTGGACCCACCGCGATCCTTTCACCGCGACCGGCTCGCTGTGCTCGATCATCTCGCTCAGCCATCAGGCGCATATGGGCCGGATCGACGCCGAATGGCTCAAGGCAGACTACCCCTGGCAGGCGGCGGAGCACGCCAACCGCATCATGGATTTCCGCGACAAGTTCGGCGAGGACAAGATCATCGACGTTCACTACGCCGATCTCGTGGCCGACCCGGTAGGCGCGACAAAGAAGGTCTACGCCCAGCTCGGCGACGAATGGACCGCCGGTGCCGAGGCCGGCGTGCAGAAGTGGGTGGACGACAACCCGCAGGACAAGTTCGGCCGCCACGAATACAAGCTGGCGCAATACGGCCTGACCAAGGCAGAGCTGGAGCCGATGTTCGAACGCTACCTGTCGCGCTACGACATCGCGCGGGAGGGCTGAAATGCTCGAAGGCATCCACTACCAGAACGCCTACATGTGCGATGACATCGAAGCGGGCGTAGACCTGTTCCGGGGCCGCGGCATGACCAGGGAACCGGTTATCATCCCCGTCGACCAGACGGTGATGACGCCGTCGGGCCCCAGGCGGCAGAAGGGCCGCATCTGCTTCATCTGGATCGGCGAGCTGCAATACGAGCTGATCGAGAACGAGATCGACGAGGTCGGCATTTACGCCAACTGCCTCTCGAACGGCGGCCCCTTGCGCTTCCACCACATATGCTTCCGCGTGCCCGACTGGGAGGACTTCCGCGCCCGCGTCGACGCACAGGATTTCCCCGTGGCAATGGAGCGCGACCTTACCGGCGAACCGGAGGGCGGGCTGAAGTTCCTGTACCTAGATGCCCGCAAGGTGTTCGGGCACTACATCGAATATACCTGGATGCCTGAGCCGATGTGGCAGCATATCCGGGCGATGTGAGAATACGTTCGACCTGCGAGCTACATCGTCATCCCTGCAAAGGCTGTGACAACTGGCAAGGCGCATGGTTCGCTATCACCTAAAGCATACACCCGTCATCCCGGCCTTCGCTGGGATGACGGGTGTATGCGCGCTTCCAATCAAGCCATCTCGTCGGCAACCACATTCTTGTACAGCGTCGTTCTCTGACGCAGCTTGCGCCCCACGCTTTCCGCTGCGCTGCGCATATCCGCCACGTCTGCCAGTTGCCCATGCGAAGCGCCGGCCGCGCGGCTGATGCTTTCGTCCATCAGCACCCCGCCGAGGTCGTTGGCGCCCGCCGCCAGCACCGCCGCCGCGCCGTCCATGCCCAGCTTGCACCACGACACCTGGATCGACGAAATCGCGCCGTGCAACGCCAGCCGCGCCACTGCGTGCATCATCACCGCCTCGCGCCAGGTCGGCCCCTTGCGGCTCTGCCCCTTGCGGTAGAACGGCGCTTCCATGTGGACCAGCGGCAGCGGCACGAATTCGGTGATCCCGCCGGTATCGAGTTGTAGGCGACGCAGTTCAGCCAGGTGCCGCGCCCAGTGGCGAGGGCTTTCGAGGTGCCCGAACATGATCGTCGATGTGGTCGGCAGCCCCACCCGGTGCGCCGACCCAACCACGTCGAGCCATTCGCCGGTCGTCAGCTTGTCCGGGCAGATTTGCGCGCGGATATCGTCGCACAGGATTTCCGCCGCCGTGCCCGGCAACGAGCCGAGCCCCGCATCACGCAGGCGCGCCAGGTAGTCCGAAACCGGCATTCCCAGCGTGCGCGCGCCTTGGCTCACTTCGAGCGGCGAGAACGCATGGACGTGCAGGTCCGGGCAGGCATCCTTCACTGCGCGCAGGATCGCAAGGTACGTGTCGCCGGTATAGCTGGGGTGGATGCCGCCCTGCAGGCACACCTCGGTCGCTCCGCGTTCCACCGCCTCACGGGCACGGGACGCGATTTCGGAGAGGTCGAGGTTGTAGGGTTTGTCGCGGAAACCGCCCTTGCTGCTGGTCTTGCTGAAGGCGCAGAACGAGCAGGAGTGGGTGCAGATGTTGGTGTAGTTGATGTTGCGATTGACGACGTAAGTCACGACCTCGCCGTTGACCTCTGCCCGTAGCGCATCAGCCGCCTCGACCACCGCCTGCGCCGCGCCGCCACGGGCCGCGAAAAGCGCCGTGATGTCGTCCTCGCCGATCCCGCCGCCGCCCGCAGCACGGTCGAGGATACGGTGGATGCGGCTGGCGACCGGGCCCTCATAACGCCGCCCCAGAGGCGCGTGAACACTGCCGGGCACGGGCTGGGCCATGCCGGGGCTCCAGCGGCTGTCACGGCCCAGCCCTTCGGCGTCGGCAAGACGCAGCACGGCGGGGCGGATCGCCGGGTCCAGCCAACCGTCTTCCGCGATGAAGCGCGGGTAAACGGTCAGCCGCTCCACCAGCGGCATTCCGGCGCGGGCGCAGATGGCTTCGAGGCGCGCGATCTCGGGCCAGGCGGCCTCGGGATTGACGTGATCCTGCGTTACCGGGGAGATGCCGCCCCAGTCGTCGATCCCGGCATCGATCAGTTCGCACAGGCGTTCGTCGTTGAGGTTGGGCGGAGCCTGCACGGAAACATCTGCGGGCAACACGATGCGCGCGGCCGCGATGGTGCGCAGGAAATCCGCCTCGCTCGCCTCCACCGCGCCGGACATCTTCGTGCCGGGCTTGGGGCAGAAATTCTGTACGATCACTTCCTGCAGGTGCCCATGACTCAAGTGCAGGTCACGCAGGGCGAACAGCGCCTCGACGCGTTCCTCCGCCGTTTCACCGATGCCGATGAGGACGCCGCTCGTCGTCGGCACCCCCGCCCGGCCCGCCGCTACCAGCGAGGCCAGGCGCACCGCCGGCACCTTGTCGGGCGAGCCGTGGTGGCACATGCCCTTGTCCATCAGGCGATTTGACGTGCTCTCCAGCATCAGCCCGACAGAAGCCGCAACCGGGCGCAGCATCCGCCAGTCGTCCTCGTCCAGCACACCGGCATTGATGTGCGGCAGCAGGCCGGTTTCCCTGATCACCATTGCCGCGCAGTGGCGCACGTAATCGATGGTGCGGGCAAAACCATGATCGGCCAGCCATTCGCGCGCTGCCGCGTAGCGCCGCTCGGGCGCATCGCCGAGGGTGAACAGGGCCTCCTTGCACCCCGCCGCCGCCCCGGCACGCGCGATCTCCAGCACCTCTTCCTCGGTGAGGTAGGGGGCGGCCAACCGAGAGGGCGTGGTCGCGAAGGTGCAGTAGTGGCACACATCCGCGCAGAGGCGCGTCAGCGGGATGAAGACCTTGGGCGAATACGTCATCCGCGCGGGTGTCAGCGGCCCGGCACGCGTATCGCGCCGGGTGCGGGCCTCAGCCAGCAGATCGTCCAGCGGCGTGGAGAGGAGTCGGGTTTTCAGCGCTTCGTCGTCGCGAGCCATGGTCATCCTGTTTCGATACGGGCTGCGGTCAGTGCTACGCGCGCAAGCCGCTCCCGATCCTCGGCCCCGCACATGACTGTTGGGGTAACGGTGACGCAAAGGCCCCGGGCTCGCAAGCCCCCCTCATCGCCCGCGTCGCCCGCATCGATCACCAGATGGTCGAGAAGATCGCCGTAGTGATCGGCGATCGAGGCATTGCTGACCGGCTTGCCAAGCTCTCCCAGCAGCTTGGCGAGTGGCCCTTTTAGCGAGGTTCCCCCAACCAGTGGCGACACTGCGACGAGCGGCACCCGGCGCTGCGCCAAAGCCTCTCGCACCCCGTCCACGCTAAGGATCGGATCGACGCTGAGGTACGGATTCGAGGGGCAAATGACGATTGCGCCAAGGTCTTCACGCGCCAATGCTGCTGCGAAGGCCGGCGACGGCGTGGCACCGGGCGCACCCTCGAAACGCACCCCCGTAGCGACCGGTCGGCACTGCTCGGCAACGAAGTAGCGCTGAAAGTCCAGCCACCCTTCGTCAGTGCCCACCTGCGTACGCAAAGGCGCGTCACTCATAGGAACTATCGCGTGTGCGATACCGAGGTTGCAAGTCAGACGGGCAGTCACCTGCGAGAGCGTTTCACCTTCGCGCAGCCGCCACGAGCGAGCGATGTGCATCCCCATGTCGCGGTCGCCAAGGTTGAACCAGTCCGCCTCGCCAAGACCGCGAAGCATTGCCATCGTTTGCCACGTTTCGCCTTTCACGCCCCAGCCGCGCACCGTGTCGTTCAGCCCGGCAAGCGCATACGTCACGGAGTCGATATCGGGGCAGATCGTCAGACCCAGATGCTCGAAATCGTCGCCGGTATTGACGATTATTGTCAGGTCCTCCGGCGCGAGTACCGCCGCGAGGCCGGCCGCCAGCTTGGCTCCGCCCACCCCGCCTGAAAGCGCCAGAACGTGCTTCTTCGTCATCGGAACATATCCTGTTCAATGGGCCGCAGCCCCGAGGCTGCGCCGGGTCCGTCTTCCTCGCAGGTCCAGCGCGCCGCGCCGCGCACGAGCGCAACAGGCGTGCCTTCGTCCCCCTCACCCATCGCAAGCGCCGCCATAGCGGCGACCGAATCCGCGACCGCGATCACGGTCGCCTGCAAAGTGCGGCCATAGAGATCCACCGCCCTGCCCCGCCGATCCTCCAGCACAGTGATGCCAGCACATCCGATGGCCGTGCCCACCGTGCCGATGCGCCATGCCCGGCCCATGGAATCTGCGATGACGACGGCCACCTGCACACCGCAGGCTTCCTGCAATTCGCTGCGGATCGCCCGCGCTGAGGCATCGGGATCGACCGGCCAGAGCAGCACTGTGCCGGCATCCCCTCCCTCGACGTTGCTGGCGTCGATCCCGGCATTGGCAAGTACATGCCCGGTCTTGTGCCGCGCGATGATTGCGGCGGGGTGTGGGCGCATGATCTCGGCGCTTTCGTCCAGGATCGCCTGCGCCATCTCAGCTTCCCGCCCGGTGCGCGCGGCTAGTTCCTGCGCTGCCGTACCCGGCGCCAGTGCGGCGAGGTCGATGGTGCGTCCTTCGCTCTTGGACACGATCTTCTGCGCGATCACACAGATATCGCCGCCGCGTAAGCCGTCCCCGGAAGCCGCGAGCGCGGTGCAAATCGCTTGCGCAATCGACTGCCCGGAGGCGAACATGGGCAACCCGGCGAGCGGCCGCACGGTAAGTTCTGGAATTGCGGTGTTCATCGTGTTCTCCCGAACGGCACCTTACGTCCGCCGCCGACAACGACAATCACAAGACCCGAGAATTCGCGGGGGAGATAATCGAAATGGTAGCAATCGCGGTGATTGGCGGCACGGGCGCGCTCGGCAAGGGTCTGGCGCGCAGGCTGGTGGCGGCCGGACACGATGTGACCATAGGCTCGCGCTCGGCGGAAAAGGCCCAGGTCACGGCGCAGGAACTGGGCGCAGCTGGTTTCGCGGCCAACGCCGATGCGGCCGAGGGCAAGGACGTGGTGATCGTCGCCGTACCGCACGCCTCGCAGGCCGATACCCTGGCCCAGATCAGGGACCGCGTGGGGCAGGCTGTAGTGGTCGATACCACCGTGCCCCTGGTTCCGCCCAAGGTCATGCGCGTTCAGCTTCCCTCCGAGGGCAGCGCCGCCTTGCAGGCGCGTGAGCACCTAGGCCCGGATGTGCGGCTGGTCACGGCGTTCCACAACGTTTCTGCGCACCACCTCGATTCCGACCACGCGATCGACTGCGACGTGCTGGTGTTCTCGGACGACGTCGAGGCGCGCAAGACAGTGGTAGAACTGTGCCCCGGCATGGGCATTCGCGGGCTCTCGGGCGGTGCGCTCGCCAATTCGGCGGCGGCTGAGGCGCTGACCTCGATCCTCATCTACATGAACAAGACCTACAAGGCAGACGGTGCCGGCATTCGCTTCACCAACCTTGCTCAGGCCCCCGCGATCCCGTGAGCATCTTGCCCGCCAGCATCTGGGCGCTGATCCCGATCAAGGCGCGCGGCGCGGGCAAGACCCGCCTCGCAGGCGAGCTTCGCGCGGACGAACGCGACAGGCTGGTCGAGGCGATGCTCGGACATGTGGTGCGGGCGGCGGGGGAGACGGTCGGGCGCACGGTGGTCGTAGGACCGCAGCGTTCGGGTGTCGGCGCAAACATCGAACGGATCGAGGAACCGGACGGCGGGCTCAACGCGGCACTGGGCCACGCCCTCGCGGTGATAGCGCAGGTGCCCGGTGCGCCCTCGCGCCTGATCGTGATCGCCGCCGACCTGCCCTGCCTTCAGGCAGAGGAAATCGTCCGGCTGGCAGAACTTCCGCCCGGGACCATCGGCATCGCCCCCGATCGGCACGGAAGCGGCACCAATGCGCTTTCACTGCCCTTGCCCGAGGCGGCAGGGTTTAGCTTCCACTACGGCACGAACAGCGCCGCTCTGCACCGCGAAGCCGCACAAACGCTGGGCCTCAGCGCGGTGACGATCATCGCTGACGGCCTCGCAAAAGACATAGACGAGCCATGCGATCTGGCTAATGCTGCCCACTTGTTCAGCCTCATGACCTGAGGCGAGCGGATGCCGAGAACGGCACCGCACGGGGAAAGAGGGATCGTGCAGGCAAGCGACATCGATCTTACCGGCCAGGTGGCCTTCGTGACCGGCGGCGGCGGCGGCATCGGCCGTGCCACCGCGCTGTGCATGGCCGACATGGGCGCCGATGTCGCCATCATCGAGGCCGTGCCCGAACGCTGCGAACAGGTCGCCCGAATGGTCGAGGAACGTGGCCGCCGCGCCCTGTGCATACCCGGCAACGTCATGGACGTGGAGGCGCTGCAGGCCGCCATCGCAAGCGCCGCGGATACCTTCGGCCGTCTCGACATTCTGGTCAACAACGCCGGCGGCGTCACCCGGCGCAGCTTCCTCGACCTCGCCGAGAAAAACTGGCGGCGGCACATCGACCTCAACCTCGTCAGCAACCTCGCCGCGACGCAGGCCGCCGTGCCGTTTATGATCGCAGGTGGGCGCGGGGGAGCGATCGTCAATGTCACCAGCATAGAAGCCAGCCGCGCCGCGCCCGGATACGCCGTCTACGCCGCGTGCAAGGCGGGTATCAACAATCTGACCCGCACCCTCGCCCTCGAATTCGCCGAACACGGCATCCGCGTGAACGCCATCGCGCCCGACTACACGGTCACGCCCGGCACCCGCGGCCAGTTCACCGGGCCGGTCGATGAAGCCGCATGGCATCAGCCCAGCCCGGCTCAAATCGAAGGCATCCGCAAACGCATCCCCGCAGGCCGCGCCGGGATCGACGAGGAATGCGGCCGTGTCGCGGTGTTCCTCGCCTCGCCCATGGCAAGTTACGTCACCGGCACGATCATCCCCGTCGACGGCGGCTCCTGGGCCTCGGGCGGCTGGGTGCGCGACCGCGGTGACAAGTGGGTCCTTCCCCCGGAAATCACGGAATAACGAGAGAGAGCGATGACCTTCACCCTCAGCACCAGCCTGCCTTTCGACCACATCGACAAGCCTGCCGAGTGGGGCACCATGGAAGCGCTGCACCAGATCGCGAAGGCGGTCGAAGCGGCCGGCTTCTACGCGGGCACCGTCACGGACCATCCGGTGCCGTCCTCGCGCTGGCTCGATAACGGCGGGCACTATGCGCAGGATCCGTTCGTGATGCTCTCGATGCTGGGCGCGGCGACGACCACCTTGCGGCTGCAGACCAATATTCTCGTCCTGCCCTACCGCAACCCGTTCATCACTGCCCGGGCGGTCTCCAGCCTAGACCACTTCACCGGCGGGCGCGTGATCCTCGGCCTGGGGGCGGGCTACATGAAGGCGGAATACAAGGCGCTCGGCGTCGATTTCGACAGCCGCAACGACATCATGGACGAATACATGAAGGCCATGAAACTGGCCTGGACCGGTGAGGATTTCACGTTCGAAGGCAACGGCTACACCGCGCTGGGCAACCGCGTGCTGCCCACCCCGGTCCAGACGCCGCACCCGCCGCTGCTGGTGGGCGGAAACTCGAAGCGCGCCCTGCGCCGGGCGGTGGAACTGGGCGACGCGTGGCATCCCTTCTTCGTCCCCAAGGCCATCACCGACACCGCCCGCACTGCCAATCTCGAAGGCGACGAGGACATCCTTGCCGCCATCGCCTACATGGCCGAACACTGCGTGAAAGTGGGCCGCGAAGTGCCGCCCAAGGTCATCGCCTCTTCCACCTATTCGGTGAAGGCCGGCTGGAACGCACAGGAAGCGCTGGACCACTTCGCCAACCTAAAGTCGCTCGGCGTCGACGGCTCCGGGGCGACGATCTACACCGAGACGCGCACCGAATACCTCGAACAGGCGCAGAAGTTTGGCGAGGAAGTCATCGCCCGAATCGACTTCTGATGCCGGGTCACGCCGATTGCATCGCCATAGAGTTCATCAGCGTCCTCGGACTGCCGCCGGTCGATTTCGTCCGACTGGCGGCGGACCTCGGCGTCACACGCATCGGCCTCGGCCCCCGGCCGATCACCGGGAACCCTCACGGCTATCCCGGCTGGGACCTGCTGGCGGACGCGGCGCTGCGCCGCGAAACGCTGAACGCAATGGCCGATACCGGGGTAAGCGTGGCGCTGGGCGAAGGCTTCCTCGTTCGCGAAGGGCTGGACGGCGATGGTTTCTCGGCCATGCTCGACTTGTTTGCGCAGCTTGGCACGCCGGTGGTCAACGCAGTGAACATGGCCGCTTCGCCCGAACCTTTCGCCCGCTTCGCCGAGATGGCCGGTGAACGCGGAATGCTGGCGACGGTAGAGTTCCTGCCGCTGATGCCGCCTGCCTCGTTCGCGCAGGCACTGGCCTTCGTCGATGAATGCGGAGCGGAAAATGCGCGGGTGCTGGTCGATGCGATGCACTTCTTCCGGGGCGGCAGCACGCTCGGCGAACTGGCCGCTGCCGATCCGTCCCGCATCGGCTATGTGCAGCTATGCGACGTGCCCATGCCGGCGCGCGTCGCGGACTATGGCCTGGAAGCGCGCGAGGAACGGCTGGGACCGGGCGAAGGCGACCTGCCACTGGCCGATTTCCTCGCCGCCATCCCGGCCGGTAGTCTGGTCGGTCTGGAAGTGCCGGAAGTTGCCAAGGCCGCTGCCGGTATCGGCCCGGCAGAACGGCTGGTGCCAATCATCGCAGCGACGCGCGCGTTGCTGGGTTAGGAACGCGATCCGGGACAATTGACCAGACACGCGGGTTCGGGACCACCCCAATTCGGGCGGAGCGGTCACCGATCCCCGGAAACTCAGAACTCGCCCGCGATCGCTGCGTTGAAGGCGCGAACGGCGGCTTCCTCATCGCCATTCCACACGGCGGCCGACACCGCCAGGAAGTCCGCGCCCGCGCGCACCAGGGGCACGCAGTTCTCAGGCGTCACGCCGCCGATGGCGACGCAGGGAATTTCGAAAATGCCCTGCCACCATTCCAGCAGTTCCAGCCCGGCAACATGCTTGGTTTCCTTCGTAGTGGTCGGGTAGAACGCGCCGAACGCCACGTAGTCTGCCCCGGCATCCCCCGCTTCCATAGCGAAGTGGCGGCTGTCGTGGCAGGTGACGCCGATCTGCGCGTCGCGGCCCAGTTCGCCGCGCGCTTCCTCGATTGAATCGTCGTCCTGCCCGAGATGCACGCCGTCCGCCGCGAGGCGCTTGGCCAGGGCAACCGAATCATTGACGATGAAGGCCACGTCGCGGTCGGCGCAGATGCGGCGCAGCGGTTCGCCGAGCCTTGCGGCTTCGTGCTGGTCCACGTCCTTGACGCGAAACTGGAACGCCGCGACAGGCCCGGCATCAAGCGCGCGGGCAAGCCGATCGGCGAAGACCCCGCCGACGTCGAGCGGCGAGATCAGGTAAAGCTGCGTGGGTTCGCGAGGGATTTCATCGGTCATCTGCGCGCTCTAGCCTTGCGCAGCCGCCGCGCCAAGCGTTCTGGCGACATCCCCGCCCGGAACCGTCCATGTTCGGGAACCATTCAGGCAAGGGCGTGTTGCATGGCCGCCATGAAACTTAGCGCCCCGAACTCCCACAGCGTCCCGGCGCGTCTGAAGTCATCGGCCATCAAGCCCTTGGCCGCCGCCCTCACCGCAGCAATGGCGCTTGCCGGCTGCACCGTGATCCCGCCGGCTGACCCATCTCGGGTGCCTGCAGCCTATCCCCAGGTGGCGCCGACAAGCTATCCCCAGCCCGCGCCAAGCAATTACCCCGAGCCCGCCCCGATGGCTCAGGCGCCCACTCAGACCCCGCCTCCGGCGCCCGCACAGCCCTATCCGTCAGAATTGCCCGCAGCGGGAACCGGCGCACCGCTGACGTTTGCCGCGCTGGGCCAGACGGTGACGGTGGACGGGCCTCGCGTGACGCCGCTGGCAGTGCTGGAAGACAGCCGCTGTCCGATGAACGCCCGCTGCGTCTGGGGCGGACAGCTGCGCCTGCGCCTGCGGATCGACAACGGGCGCGGCGGCGAAGTCGAGATCACTTCTGGCAAGCCGATCACCGTGGCTGATGGCACCCTCGAACTGGTCGAGGTGCGCCCGGACAAGGTCGCGGGTGCAGCGAACAACGGCACGGTGAGAGCCTCGGATTACCGCTTCGGATTCCGCTTCATGGGCGGTTATTGACCCCCCCAAAAGAAAAGGCGGCGCCCCCCGGCACCGCCTTTTCCCTTTCATATCAACCTGAAGATCAGGCGGCAGCTGCCGCTTCCGCCTTCTGGGTAGAGCCGGCGTAGATCGCGTCGATCGCTTCGCCGAGCGAGGCGTTGAACTCGGCATCGCTCATCTGCGAGCGCAGGTCCGACAGCAGCGCGCGGCTGAAGCTGGCGATGATGCCCTTGTTCTTCGCCAGTTCTGCGCAAGCCTCGGGACGCGCATAGCCGCCCGACAGCGCGACGACGCGCAGCACCTTGGGATGCGCGACCAGTGCGTCGAACGTACCCGGCACCACCGGCAGCGAGAGCTTGAGCATGACCTGCTTGCCCTCAGGCAGAGCGTCGAGATTCTTGAGGATCTCATCACGCAGGATCGCATCGCACTCAGCGCGCGTCTCGCTCTTGATGTTCACTTCGGGCTCGATGATCGGCATCATCTCGTGGCTCAGGACCTGCAGGCCGATCTCGAACTGCTGCTTGGCGACGGCGGCGATGCCGGCTGCATTGGCCGAGTTGATGACCGAACGCTCCTTGGTGCCGAACACGCCAAGCTTCTTCGAACGCGCAAGCAGTCCGTCGAGCGTGGGATTCGGCTTCATGAGCTGGCAGCCGTCGGCTTCGTCTTCAAGACCCTTGTCGATCTTGATGAAAGGCACGATGCCCTTGGCGAGCAGCGCCTCGGGGGTCGGTACGCCGTTGACAAGGCCGTCCATGGTCCGCTCGAACAGGATGGCACCGATGACCTTTTCGCCGGTGAAGACGGGCGATGAAATGATCCGCGCACGCATTTCGTGGATCAGGCCGAACATCTCCTCCTCGCTCGACCAGGCATCGTCCTCGATCCCGTAACCCTTGAGGGCCTTGGGGGTGGAACCGCCACTCTGGTCGAGCGCGGCGATAAATCCGTCGCCGTCTGCCATCTTGGCGGTCATGTCTGAATACTGCATGGTTTCTCCTCCTGAGTTGTTCAGCACTTGAATTCGAGCCTACGCCGCGACCCCTTATGTCGCAACTGCGGCATGACTTAGTTCGGTGCGGCGCTCCCCTCCAGCGATGGGGCGCGGCTCGCCCTTTCACGCAGCATGGTGCCGATCTTCCGGCGCATCGGCCCGTCGACCCAGCGCACGGCCGCCCAAGCCAGAGCGACGCAACACGCAAGATAAATGGCGCCCATCAACACGGGGTTGTAGCCAAGATCATCCTTGAAGTAGCGCAACGGCTCCATCAGCGCCCAGTGCACCGCGTAGACCGCGTAGGATACCTCCCCCAGAAACCAGGCGATCGGTGCAAGGGCGCGCGGCGGCTCGCAGCGCGCGCCGAACCAGACGAGCAGCGGCGAGACGACAATGCTGCAGGCAAGGTCGTAGTACGCATCGGGAACCCCCTCGATGTCGAGCATCAGCATCGCCGCGATGGCAGCGAGACAGGCGAGGCCCATCCACCCGGCAGGACGGATCGTCGGCACCGGAAACCGTGCCAGCAGGACGCCGGCAGTGAACGACATGGTCGTGCGCACCATCGAAATGCCGAGCTGGTGCCATACCGCGCCGATGTTGCCGCCATCGTTCTCCAGCACGGCCAGCGAGAACCACCACGCCGCCGCAAGCGCTACTGCCAGCAAGGCGATCCGCGGCAGCCGGAACAGCAGCAGCACAAGGCCCAGGTTCGCCACCAGTTCGAAGAACAGCGACCATGCCGGCACGTTGAGCGGAAACAGCGTGTTCGTCACCGGCGAGGGCAGCATAAGCAGGTTGAACGGCAGCGCCCGCGCCATCATCCCATAGCTGTACAAATTGCCCTGCCCGGTAAAATGGTTCGATATCGCCGAAAGCGTGGTGACGACGATGCCGACAAGGAACAGCGGATAGAGCCGGATCACCCGCTGCTTCATGAACGCCCAGGTGGTCAGCCCCGCCTGCCAGCGCGGCAGGTAGGTCTTGCAGAGTACGAAGCCGGACAGCGCGAAGAAGAAGTCCACCGCGACATAACCATGCGGGGCCTCCGAGATGTTGTAGTGAAACAGCGCCACGGCAAGCGCGGCGATCCCGCGCATACCGTCGAGCGTGACGTGGCGCCCTTCCCAGGGCGGAACGGCCGGATGCGGCCTAGCATGGTCACGTTGGGTCATGCGCGCCGCATCCATCGTCGTCCCGTCAGTCCCGGCTCAGGCCGAAAGCGCTGCGACGCCGGGCAGTTCCTTGCCTTCCATCCATTCAAGGAAGGCGCCGCCCGCAGTCGAGATATACGTGAAGTCCTGCGCCGCGCCAGCATGGTTGAGTGCCGCAACGGTATCGCCGCCGCCTGCAACCGAAACCAGCGAACCTTCGGCCGTCAGCGCTGCAGCCGTCTTGGCGAGAGCGACAGTGGCAGCATCGAAAGGCGCCATCTCGAACGCGCCGAGCGGGCCGTTCCACACCAGGGTTCGGCAGTTCTTGAGCACATCGCCCAGCGTTTCGGCAGCGGCCGGTCCAGCGTCGAGGATCATCTCGTCGGCTTCGACTTCGTGAACGTTGCAGGTGCGCAGGGACGGCGGGTTAGCCGCGAATTCCTTCGAGACAACCACGTCGTAGGGAAGGTGCACGGTGCAGCCTGAGGCATCGGCCGTGGCGAGGATTTCGTTGGCGATATCCGTCAGGTCATGCTCGCAAAGCGACTTGCCCACGTCCACGCCCTTGGCGGCGAGGAAAGTGTTGGCCATGCCGCCGCCGATGATGAGGTGATCGACCATGGTGACGAGGTGCTTGAGCACTTCGAGCTTGGAGGAAACCTTGGCGCCGCCGACAACGGCCGCCACCGGCTTCTCGGGGCTGCCCAGCGCCTTGTCGAGCGCTTCCAGTTCGGCCTGCATCGAACGGCCGGCGTAAGCGGGCAGCACGCGGGCAAGGCCTTCGGTCGTGGCGTGAGCGCGGTGAGCGGCGGAGAACGCGTCGTTGACATAGAAGTCGGCGTTGGCGGCAATCGCCTGCGCCAGTTCGGGGTCGTTCTTTTCCTCACCCTTCCAGAAGCGCGTGTTCTCAAGGATGGCGATGTCGCCGGCCCGCAGGATGCCGACCGACTGTGCGACCACCGGACCGGCAATCTCGGGCACGAACATCACTTCCTTGCCAAGCGCTTTCTCGACCGCGCCGACCACCATCGACAGCGACATCGTGGACGAACGCTCGCCCTTGGGACGGCCGAAGTGTGCCAGCAGCAGGACCTTGGCGCCCTTCCCGGACAGTTCGAGGATCGTCGGGAGCGCAGCGCGAATGCGGGTGTCATCGGTGACGGCGCCGTCCTGCATCGGCAGGTTCAGGTCGACGCGCACGAGCGCGACCTTGCCATTTACGTCACCAAGGTCGTCCAAGGTCTTGAAAGCGCTCATCTCTCGATCCTTATCTCGTCGCCCACGGCGATCTTTGCATCTTCACGTCCTGCGCCCGGCGGATCGCGGGCTCCGGACGCACCGCGCCGCGAAAGTCCTTAGAGGACTCCCGCGGCGGCAGGTACAACGGCGGCGTACAGGCCCTTTGTTGGGCCAGTCGCCGCCGGGTTTATCAGAGCAGGCCGCCCATCACGCCGGCCGTGTCGACCATGCGGTTGGAGAAGCCCCACTCGTTGTCGTACCACGAAAGCACGCGCACCAGCTTGCCTTCGAGAACCGAGGTCTCGAGGCTGTCGATGGTCGACGAGTGCGCGTCGTGGTTGAAGTCGATCGAAACCAGCGGCTCGTCGGTGTAGCCGAGAACACCCTTCAGTTCGCCTTCGGCAGCGGCCTTCAGAAGCGAGTTCACTTCTTCAAGCGTGGTGTCGCGGCTCGGCACGAAGGTCAGGTCGACGACCGAGACGTTCGGGGTCGGCACGCGGATCGACGAACCGTCGAGCTTACCGGCCAGATCCGGGAGCACGAGGCCAACGGCAACGGCGGCGCCGGTGCTGGTCGGGATCATGTTCATCGCGGCAGCGCGCGAACGGCGCGGGTCGGAGTGGATCTGATCGAGGATCTTCTGGTCGTTGGTGTACGAGTGGATCGTCGTCATCAGGCCGCGCTCGATGCCGATGGCTTCGTGCAGGACCTTGGCGAAGGGCGCCAGGCAGTTGGTGGTGCACGACGCATTCGAGACGACCAGGTGGTCGGCGGTCAGCTTGTCGTGGTTCACGCCGTAGACGACGGTAAGGTCCGCGCCCTTGGCCGGAGCCGAGATCAGCACGCGCTTGGCGCCTGCTTCGATGTGCTTCGAGGCAGATGCCTTGTCGGCGAAGAAGCCGGTGCATTCCAGCGCGATGTCGATGCCGTTGGCGGCATGCGGCAGGTTCGCGGGATCGCGCTCGGCGGTCACCTTGATGCGCTTGCCGTTGACGACCAGGTCGTCGCCGTCAACTTCGACGGTGCCCGCAAACGCACCGTGAACGCTGTCGCGCTTGAACAGGAGAGCATTGGCCTTGGCGCTGGCTAGATCGTTGATCGACACCAGTTCGAGGTCATGGTCGGTACGCTCGAGAATGGCGCGGGCGACATTGCGCCCGATACGTCCGAAACCGTTGATCGCAACCTTGATCGCCATAATCCTAATCTCCTCTTAGGTGCTGAGCTTTTCCAGAATCTTGGGCACGATGGCTTCGGCGGTGAAGCCGAAACGCTCGAACAGAACCTTGGCGGGGGCGGATGCGCCGAAGCGGTCCAGGCCAATGTTCAGGCCGCCATTGCGGCTGAAGGCGGTGTAACGTTCCCAGCCCTGCGTGACGCCGGCCTCGATCGAAACGCGCAGAACTGCGGGATCGTTGGGCAGAACTTCGCGCTGATAGGCTTCGTCCTGCGCCGCGAACAGTTCCATGCACGGCATCGAGACGACATCGGCGCCGATGCCCTGTGCCTGCAATTCGCCCTGAACCCTGACCGCCAGTTCGACTTCCGAGCCGGTGGCGATGAGGATAACCTTGCGGTCTCCTTCAGCGCTGCGCAGCGTGTAGGCACCGCGCGCCGACAGCATATCGCCCGAAGTGCGCAGCTGCGGCAGGTTCTGGCGGGTCAGCGCGAGAACCGAAGGGGTTTCCTTGGATTCCAGGGCGATGGTCCAGCACTCGGCGGTTTCCACGGCATCTGCCGGGCGGAACACGTAGAGGTTGGGGATCAGGCGCATCGACATGACATGCTCGACCGGCTGGTGGGTCGGGCCGTCTTCGCCAAGGCCGATGCTGTCATGCGTCAGCACATAGATAGCGCGGGTCTGCTGCAGCGCCGAGAGACGGATCGCATTGCGGCAGTAGTCCGAGAAGATCAGGAAGGTGCCGCCGTAAGGGATCACGCCGCCGTGCAGCGCCATACCGTTCATCGCGGCGGCCATGCCGAATTCACGGATACCGTAATAGACGTAGCGGCCCGAGTAATCCTCGGGGTTGAACGGCGCCTGGCACTTGGCCTTGGTGTTGTTCGAGCCGGTGAGATCGGCCGAACCGCCGACCATTTCCGGGATCGCCGGGGCCAGTACGTTCAGCCAGTTCTCCGATGCCTTGCGGGTGGCGACATTGGCGTCGCCGGCAACCCACTCGGCCAGCGCCGCACGAATGCCGTCCATTTCGGGAAGCTCGCCGGCCATGCGGCGGCTGAATTCACCCGCCTTGTCGTTGGCGGCGGCGCGCGCATCCCACTCGGCGTGGGTGGCAGCGCCCTTTTCGCCCAGCGAACGCCAATCGGCCATGATCTCGGCGGGGATCTCGAAGGGAGCGGATGTCCAGCCGAGGTATTCGCGCGCGGCTTCGATCTCAGCCGCGCCCAGCGGCGAGCCGTGAACGTCGTGACCGCCCTGCTTGTTCGGAGCGCCCTTGCCGATCAGCGTGCGGCAGGAAACGAGGCTCGGCTTGTCCGATGCAGCGGCCTCGGCCAGAGCACGCTCGATGTCGGCGAAGTCATGGCCGTCGCAGTCGAACACGTCCCAGCCCGAAGCGCGGTAGCGTGCAGCGATGTCTTCGGTGGTCGACAGCGAAGTGTCGCCGTCGATGGTGATCTTGTTATTGTCCCACAGGACCTTGAGACGGCCCAGCTTCAGCGTACCGGCAAGGCCGATCGCCTCGTGGTTGATGCCTTCCATGAGGCAGCCGTCGCCGGCGATCACCCAGGTATTGTGGTCGACCAGATCGTCGCCGAAGGTGGCGTTGAGATGACGCTCTGCCATCGCCATGCCGACGGCCATCGCCACGCCCTGACCCAGCGGGCCGGTGGTGCATTCCACGCCTTCGATCAGGAAGTTCTCGGGATGGCCGGCGCAGACCGAACCCATCTGGCGGAAGTTGCGTATGTCATCCAGCGAGGGGCTGGCGTAGCCGGTGAGGTGCAGCAGCGAGTAGATGAGCATCGAACCGTGACCGGCCGACAGCACGAAGCGATCGCGGTCAGCCCACTTGGGGGCTGCGGGGTCGAACTTGAGGAACTTCGCGAACAGCACGGTAGCGACGTCCGCCATGCCCATCGGCATGCCCGGGTGGCCGCTGTTGGCAGCCTGAACCGCATCCATCGACAGTGCCCTGATGGCGTTGGCCATCGGCGCGAGACGGTCGGAAGAAAGGGTCATGGATCAGCTCCGGGTAGGCGAAGTTTATGGGACGATTCGTAACTTGCGACCCCCTTTAGGGAGAGGCGGCGGCGCGTCAAGTTTACCGCCCCAATTCCCGCGAGCCGGGGCAGATTCCACGCCCGGCCGTATAATAACCGCAGGTCACGGGCGGCCCGTCGCATGTCAGGCACCAATCGAGCCGATGCAAGTGACAAGATTGTGAACAACGCCGCACAAGTGCTTGCCAGTTGACCACTATGCGACCAGCGAGACTGGATGAACGAGGCTCCTGCCCTGCTGGCGCTCGACCGGATCGAGCTAGCACTGGCGCGTATCCAAGGCGCCGCACACCACATCAAGGCCGGTGAGGACGCAGACCTGCGCCGCCGCCACGACGATCTCAAGGCCTGCGTCGCCCAGTCGCTTGCCGGGCTGGACGAACTGCTCGCAAGCAAGGGCAACCGCTGATATGGGCAACGTCACCCTTTCGGTCGGCGGTCGCAGCTTCACACTGGCCTGCGCGGACGGTGAGGAAAAGCATGTCACCCGCCTGGGCCGGCTGATCGACGAAAAGGCAGCGGCCTCCGGCGCCGAAGGCCAGACCGAGACGCGCATGCTGCTGTTCGCCGCACTAATGATGGCAGATGAACTCGACGAACTGCGAAAACGCCCGAAAACGGCGGAAATCTCGGCCGATTTCACCGAAAGGCTGGGCAGGATCGCATCGCAGGTCGAAAATCTTGCTTCTCTCCTTGAGAGTAACGCCGCAAGCGCCTAGATAGGTGCGTGACGGGATCTGCCCGGCACGTGCCGTTCGAACATCCCTGAGGCTATAAGCAAATCCTTTGGGGGCTGTCCCTGCCCGGATCCTGGTCCGACGCACATGGTTCCCACCTGACGTCAAACGCGTCAGAGGATTTCTAGGAAACGACCCATGGTGGACCCGTCACCCCCCATTTCTTCTGATCCCATTCAGTTCGCTGACAAAAAGGCCGCCCTCAGGCGGAGCTATCGCCAGGCCCGCGCAGAGCATGTCGATACACTGCCGGCGGGCCTGCGCGCCCTCATGCTGAGCAGGCCGCCCGCCCCTCTGGTGGAGATCATCCCCGAAAGCGCGACCGTGGGCGTCTATCACCCCGCGGGGTCCGAGGCTTCCGCGCTCGGCTGGGCACGCTGGCTGGCCGAGAACGGCCGGCAGGTCGCCCTGCCCTGGTTTGCCTCGCGCGGGAGTCCGATGGAATTTCGCATTTGGGCCAATCCATGGGACGAAAGCCAGCTCAAGGCCGGCCCATGGCGCGCGCTGCAACCGGGCAAGGGCAGCGAGGCTGCGACCCCCAACCTCGTCGTGGTGCCGCTGCTGGCCTTTACTGCGGGCGGGCACCGGCTTGGCCAGGGCGGCGGGCATTACGATCGCTGGCTCGCGGCGCATCCGGACGTACCGGCAATCGGCCTTGCCTGGGATTGCCAGATCGCCGAGGAACTTCCCGTCGAAAGCCATGACCGCGCCCTCGCCGCAGTGGTGACACCGACGCGGATCTACGAAGTGCAGCCGCTGGAGAGAACCTGATGCGCGAGACCCCGACCTGGCGGATACCGATAGGCGTCCTTGCGCTGGTACTCGCACTGATGGTTTACGGAATCGCCGTCGCCATCCTTGTCCCTCCGCTGATCGGTGAGTGGAACGCGCTCGCCCAGACGCCCATTTACGTGGCGCTCGGGATCGTCTGGATCATGCCCCTGCGGCGATACCTGATGTGGATGGAAACCGGCCACTGGAGCGCTCCGGCGGAGAAGGCCTCGAAGTAGGACCTGCAGGAGCCAGTCCATGCGACTCGCTCTACAAACCCTTTCGTAATTGCGAACCTGGCGAAGCGACCAGCGCTGTTACGCGCCGACGGGTTTTCACCTGCGCGCATTGATGCAGGCCGAGAACGTACTAACGCCGCCCGGCACGATTATATTTTGCTGAAACGAAAAAGGCCGGGACTAAGCCCGGCCTCATCTTCATCCTGTGCGGTTACCACTTCTCTTTAAGAGAAGTGGCGCGAGTGACGGGGCTCGAACCCGCGACCTCCGGCGTGACAGGCCGGCACTCTAACCAACTGAGCTACACCCGCGCAGCGATGAAAAGGCCAAGAAGAACTCAGCCTTGAATATGCTTCCGGCTTCCCGGAAATTCCAAGCCTTGTCAGAGGCATGGAATGTATCTTTCCCCGAAAGGAAAGATCCCAAGTGGCGCGAGTGACGGGGCTCGAACCCGCGACCTCCGGCGTGACAGGCCGGCACTCTAACCAACTGAGCTACACCCGCGTACTTTGCGGCGGTTGCGTCCGCTTGGGAGCGCCGCCACTAGGCCAGCCACCGGGGGCTGTCAACCGCCTTGCCAGAGCCTTTTGGACTTTTTTCAACGCCCCCGCAAACGGGCCCCGAACGAGCGCCGTTTGATCATGGCCAACGGCGATTAACCCTATCCTGGCAAGTGCGGGGAATGCTGTGCCCCTGCCGCGACTGGACAGCCTGAGGCTTCTATAGTGAACCTGAACAAGCAACTTGTTGCGGCTGTCTCGCTTGCGATCGCATCCGCCCCGTCCGCCGCCGCGCTCGCGCAGAGCGGCCCTGCAGTAGCCACATACAGCGCTGTCTTCATCGAGCGCATCGCACCGGGCAGCGACCGCAGCCTCGAACCCGCCAGCGCGCTTGCGCGGGGCGACCAGGTATTCACGGTGGTGACATGGTACAGGATGGGCGGTGACGGGGGTTTCGTCCTCACCAACCCCCTACCCGCGCGACTTGCCTACCAGCGCAGCGCCAGCGACATGCAGGAAGTCTCTGTGAACGGAGGTCGCTCCTGGGGTCGCCTGGAGAACCTGCGCATGGGAACCCGGCAGGCGACGGCCGAGGACGTCACGCATGTGCGCTGGCGCATCCCTGCCAGCAGCGCAGCGCGAGGGCGGGGGCAGATCGCCTATAGCGGTATAGTGCGGTCATGATTGGGCGCCGACTCGCATCAGCACTTCTCGTACTTCCAGTTGCGCTTCTTGCCCTCTGCCACCCATTCGACTGACTGGGCCATGCGCCTACCGCGCGTAGCGGGTGCCTTGGCCTCGGTGATCCATTCTAGATAGTCGCGCTGCTGCGCCGGGGTGAAGGCGCCGAAAGCCTCAAGCGCCGCCGGAACCGCAGCGAGCGCCGCAGCAAAATCTTCCGGCATGGCAATTTCGGGTTTGGGTTTGTGAGGCTTTCCCGGCTTTCGGGCCGTCCCCGTAACCTCGACACGGGCCTGCGCCGCCTGCAACTTCTGCGCGAGATCCGATTCGCCGGGCAGGTCAGAAAGAGCTGTGATGCGTCCGAACTGCCCCATCGCATCGCCTTGACGCCCATCGCCGTGGATGACGAACGTGCAGTGGGCCTTGAACGCAGCCATGCCAGCAACGTTCTTGCCGCTTACCAGAAAGTGCGGCATGCCCCACTTGATCGCCTCTTCAGCGCCTGGAAGCGCGCGGTGGGCAAGTTCCCGTAGATGTTCGAGGATAGGGCGGGCAAAATCCGCCGACCTGGCGATATAGTCGTCGACACGCGCGTCTCGGCTCATGGTTTGCTCCCCACGATTCGGTCGCAGCCATCATGCAGCATCGCGGTCGATTGCGCATCACCGGCCCGCTGCTCGAACAGGACGATCTGACCTGGCCAATTGCGCGCGCCCCGGGCCGTACCCTTCCGGGAGCGATTCCCCCGCCACGCAAGTTTTACAGCAGCACACGGACCAGGAGCGAAGCAGCGGCGATATATTCGTCCCCGCGCGGTTCCCGGTCCATGTCCTGCTCGCTTTATCCGGCGAGAATGAGCGCCGGCGCCTCGATCAGTTTCTTGAGGTCCTGCGCGAAGCTGGCAGCGTCCCAGCCGTCGACCACGCGGTGGTCGCAGCTCATCGATATGTTCATGATCTTGCGCTTCTCGATGCGCTCCACGCCGCTGGCGTCTTTCACGAACATCGGCCGCTCTACGATGCGATTGGGGCCGATGATGGCGACTTCCGGACGGTTGATCACCGGCGTCGTCGCCACACCGCCCATGGGGCCGAGCGAGGTGACGGTAATCGTCGAGCCCGAAAGCTCGGAAGATTTTGCCGACCCATCGCGCGCAGCCTGCGCGAGGCGGGTGATCTCGGCGGCAAGCTGCCATAGGTTGCGGCTCTGCGCATCGCGGATCACCGGGACCATGAGGCCGCCGGGCGTCTGCGCCGCTATGCCCAGATGCACCGAGCCGTAACGCGTCACCACGCCCGCCTCATCGTCATAATGCGCGTTGAGCATCGGGTACTTCGGCAGCAGCTTGCAGATCGCCGAGATCAGGAACGGCAGCATCGTCAGCTTGGGGCGCTCTCCGCGTCCTGCATTGAGCTGGGCGCGGGTTTCCTCCAACGCCGTGACGTCGAATTCCTCGACATAGGCGAAGTGGGGGATGTTGCGCTTGGACGCCGCCATGTTCTCGGCGATGCGGCGGCGCAGGCCGATGACGCGGACCTGCTCGTCCTTGCCCTTCAATCCCGCAGGCTGGAAACCGCCGCTGGCATTGTAGGACAGGAATGCGTCGAGATCGGCATGGCGCAGGCGGCCGTCTTCCGCCGGGCGGACTTCGGCAAGGTCTATGCTCAGGTCTTTCGCGCGCTGGCGGACTGCGGGGCTGGCGAGAACCTTAGCCGCCGGGGTGGGCGTGCGGACTTCGACAGGCTCAGCCTGAGCGGGGGTGGGTTTTGGGGCCGGAGCGGGTTCTACGACAACGTCCGCTTGCGCTGAGCCTGTCGAAGCACCAGCCGCAGCGGGCGTCTCCGCCTCGATCCGTTCCTCGACCACGGCAGCCTTCGGAGACGGCGCATGACCGCCCTCCTCCGCCAGACCCTCAACCTCGATCACGACCAGCGCCGAGCCGATGGCGATCACATCGCCCTCCGCCCCTGCCACTTCGACGACCACGCCCGAAACCGGGCTTTCCATCTCAACCGTGGCCTTGTCCGTCATCATGTCGGCAAGGCGGCCATCTTCCTCGACCGTATCCCCGACCTTGACGTGCCAGGCGACGATTTCGGCCTCGGCAATGCCTTCCCCGATATCGGGAAGCGTGAAAACATAACGTCCCATCGGATCAGTCCTTCATCAGACGGTCGACCGCTTCGCCGATGCGAACGGGACCGGGAAAATAGGCCCACTCGAGGCTGTGCGGATAAGGCGTGTCGAACCCGGTCACGCGCTCGACCGGCGCTTCGAGATGGTAGAAGCAGCGCTCCTGCACGAGCGTCACGAGTTCGGCGCCGAAGCCGGAAGTGCGAGTCGCCTCGTGTATCACCAGACATTTGCCCGTCTTCTGCACAGACTTTTCCACAGTCTCTATGTCCAGCGGAACAAGACTGCGCAGGTCGATGATTTCGGCGTCGATACCCTTGTCGGCCAGCACCGCTTCGGCGACGTGAATCATCGTGCCGTAGGCCAGCACCGTCAGCGCCTCGCCCTCGCGCACGATGCGCGCCTTGCCGAGCGGGATTTTGTAATACCCCTCGGGCACTTCGCCGCCGGGGTGGCCCTTCCAGGTGCGCGACGGCTTGTCGTAGTCGCCGCCGAAGGGGCCGTTGTAGATGCGCTTCGGCTCGAAGAACATGACCGGGTCATTGTCCTCGATCGCGGCGATCAGCAGGCCTTTGGCGTCATAGGGCGTGGCAGGGATGACGGTCTTGAGGCCGGCGACATGGGTGAACATCGCCTCTGGGCTCTGGCTGTGGGTTTGCCCTCCGAAGATACCGCCGCCGAAGGGCGAGCGGATCGTGATCGGCGCAGTGAACTCACCCGCCGAACGGTAGCGCATACGCGCTGCCTCGGACACGAGCTGGTCGAGGCCGGGGTAGATATAGTCCGCGAACTGGATTTCCGGCACCGGGCGCAGGCCATAGGCAGCCATGCCCACCGCCGCGCCGATGATGCCGCATTCGTTGATCGGCGCATCGAACACGCGGTTGCGGCCGAACTTCTTCTGCAGGCCCGCGGTGGCGCGGAAGACGCCTCCGAAATAGCCCACATCCTCGCCCAGGATGACGATATCGGGATCACGGGCCATCATGACGCCCAGCGCGTCGTTGATCGCCTCGATCATGTTCATCTGGCGCGAGGGTGCCTGCGTTTGCGTGTCGGTCACGGGCTTCTCCTCAAGCATCGTCCCGCTCCTTCCATTCCGGCCATTTTATGCCGCGTTCGCGCATGGCCTGAGCGGCCTGTTCCTCAAGGTGCCAAGGTAGTTCCTCGAAGACGTCCTCGAACATCGTGTGGAACGGGTGGTGCATGCCGTGGCCGAGGATGCCGTTCTTCTCGGCGTCCTTCGTGGCGACCTTGACCTGCTCCACCAGTTCCCGGTCCATCGTCTCCTGCTGCTCCTCTGACCATTCGCCAAGGGCGATCAGGTGCTTCTTGAGGCGCATGATCGGATCGCCCAAGGGCCATTCCTCGCGCTCCTGCGCCGAGCGGTAGGCGGATGGATCGTCCGAGGTGGAGTGGCCCTCGGCGCGGTAGGTGAAGTGCTCGATCAGGGTCGGGCCTTGATTGGCGCGGGCGCGGTTGGCGGCCCACTCCATCGCCGCATAGACCGCCAGCGCATCGTTGCCGTCGACCCGCAGCCCGGCAATGCCGTAGCCTGTGGCGCGCGCGGCGAAGGTCGTGCGCTCCGCCCCGGCAAAGCCGGAGAAGCTGGAGATCGCCCACTGGTTGTTGACGACGTGGAGCACGACCGGCGCATTGTAGACCGCAGCGAAGGTCATCGCCGCGTGGAAGTCGCCTTCCGCGCTCGATCCCTCGCCGATGAAAGCGGTGGCGATGCGGGTGTCGCCCTTGATCGCGCTGGCCATTGCCCAGCCCACCGCCTGCGGGAACTGCGTGGCAAGGTTGCCGGAGATAGAGAAGAACCCGTAGTCCTTGGCCGAATACATGATCGGCAACTGGCGGCCCTTCAGAGGGTCGGCGCGGTTCGAATAGATCTGGTTGATCATGTCGACCAGAGGATAGCCGCGCGAGATCAGGATGCCCTGCTGACGATAGCTGGGGAACACCATGTCGTCGCCCGCCAGCGCCATGGCGCAGGCAACCGAGATCGCCTCCTCGCCGGTGCACTTCATGTAGAAGCTGGTCTTGCCCTGCCGCTGACTGCGGTACATCCTGTCGTCGAAGGCGCGGGTCAGCGCCATCGTGCGCAGCATCCGGCGCAGCGTCTCGGGATCGAGACCGGGGTTCCACGCGCCGACGGCCTTGTCATCCTCGTCCAGCACGCGGACCATGTCGAGGGTCAGCGGCCATGTCTCGCTGGCCGGGCAGGCCTCGTCGGGACGGGCCAGCAGGCCGGCAGGCGGCACCGGCAAATGCGAATAATCGACGACGTCGCCGGGCCGGTATTTCGGCTCGGGTACATAGAGCTCGAGCGGCGGCAGATTGCCGCGCACGACGCCTTTTTCAACGGGGCCTTCGGCCATTATCATGCTCTCCCGCCAGTGTGCGGCCGCGAGAACTTTGAGTATCAAAATTCTACGGTTCGGTCATAATATTTCAAGTTTCAGCAATGTCAATTCAGACCGCAACCGGCGCGGCGATATGCGCCTGGGGTGCATATCCGGCCACTTCGAAGTCCTCGATCCGGTAGTCGAACATCGAATCGGGACGGCGCAGGATCGACATATGGGCTTCGCCGGAAGGCTCGCGCGCAAGCTGTTCTTCGACCAGCGGCGCATGGTTGAGGTACAAATGGACATCGCCGCCTGTCCAAACGGCCTCACCGGGTTCAAGGTTGCATTGCTGCGCGATCATGCGGGTCAGCAGTGCCAGCGACCACATGTTAAACGCAAATCCCAGACCCAGGTCGCAGCTGCGTTGATAAAGCAGGCACGATAGCCGTCCGTCCGCGACATGGAACTGATAGGTCTTGTGGCACGGCGGCAGCGCCATCGCATCCAGTTCGGCGACGTTCCAGCCTTCGATAATGTGGCGGCGGCTGCCTGGATTGGCCTTGAGGCTATCGATCACCTGCGTGACCTGATTGATGCCGGGCCCGCTGCGGAACAGACCCTCACCCGCCGGCTCATATGTCGGCCAGTCGACCCACTGCTTGCCATAGACCGGACCCAGACCACCCCACTGGAGGGCAAAGGCTTCATCGGCGACGATTCGCGCGGAGAAGTCCCTGCGCTCGATCTGATGGCCGGTTTCGCGGCGATAGCGATCCAGCGGCCAGTCGGTCCAGATTTCCACGCCCTGCGCGCAAAGAGCGCGGATGTTGGTCTCGCCGGTGAGGAACCACAGCAGTTCGCGCGTCGCGGTCTTCCAGTAGACGCGCTTGGTGGTGAGCAGCGGCATCGCCCCGCCCGACATGTCGAAGCGGATCGTCGCCCCGAAGACCGATCTGGTGCCCACGCCGGTACGGTCTACACGCTCGTCGCCCTCGGTCCAGATGCGGCGCATGAGGTCGAGGTACTGGCGCTCCCAATGCGGCGTCTGCGCGGCGGTGAAAGCGGGGTCTGCGTTAAACGTGGTCGTAGTCATGCGGGAAAACCTATCGCTCCGGGCCGCGCAGGGGAAGACGGTTGCGGTATTGGTCCCCGGCGGCACCATGCCTGGGGAGCTGGGACAGGCTCGGCAGAAGCGCGGTTCAACCGACACTTTATGCTGTTTTTATCCAGAATCAGCCTTCCAAAGGCCCCTGCCAAAAGCCACCTGCCCCCACACAAACGGCGGATTTCCGAGGATTTTGCAATCTCGGCAACAAAATCCACAAAGCCCTCTTGCCACCCCCGGAGTCGCCCTATATAGGCGCGCTCCTGCCCAGGGCGGTCTTCGGATCGCCCCTCCGGTCGGGGAATAGCTCAGCCTGGTAGAGCACTGTCTTCGGGAGGCAGGGGCCGGAGGTTCGAATCCTCTTTCCCCGACCATTTATTCGCAAAGGGCGCGTCTCTCGGGACGCGCCCTTTGTCGTTTCAGCGTCCGGTCTACACCGACCCGCCAGCGAAATAGCGAGCCCGAATTTCCGCCACACGCGCCCGCGCGTCCGAAACCGCGCGTTCTTCGATCGCCATCAGGACGTGGTTGATCGAGCCTTCCAGATGCATCCGCACCGCCGCCCGCGCCCTTACCGCGTCCCGTGCATGCAGCGCCGCGAGAATCTCGATGTGCTGCTCCAGACTGTGGCGATAGTTGTGGTTGCGCGCATCCTCCAGCATCCGGCGACACTCCGGCGAGCGCGAGCGCATGTCCCACAAGTCGCGCACGCCGCGTTCCACGGCGATGTTGCGGGTGGCCTGCGCCAGGGTCGTGTGGAAAACGGTGAGCGCGGCCTCCCAGTCCTCGAAACTGCCGTCCTCCCGCCGCATATCGGCCACCGCTTGGTCGAGACGAAGGAGTTCCTCGTCGCTGATGTTGGTCGCCGCCAGAGAGGCCGCCTCGCCCTCGAAGATGAGACGCGCCTGGGCGAGTTCGATCGGTGTCACCGCCGCCGCGTCGGCCACTGGCGGCTCATCGTCCGGCTGACGCAGGACATAGGCCCCGGACCCGATCCGCACTTCGACCACGCCCATCACTTCCAGCGCCAGCAGCGCCTCGCGCACGATCGGGCGGCTGACGCCCATGAGCACGGCCAGTTCACGTTCCGCCGGCATCCTTGCGCCGACCGGATAGCGTCCTGCCCGCACTTCCTCCATCAGCGCTGCAGCGACCCTCCGATAAAGGCGCGGCGCGTGCGGTTCTTCCTGCCCGGCCTCACCGGCCTTTTGTTCTTCATGGTTCAACGGCCACTCTCCCTGCGGTCCGACCGATTTATCGGTTTTTGCAGGGTCGGTAATACCAGTCGAGGCATGGGGGCCGCAAGCCGCTCTCCCGATCAGTCAAGCGCAGCTGCCGGTTGGGACAGGCTCAGCCCGAGCGCAGCAGCTGCACGCCCCAGTCGCGCTCGAACAGATAAAGCAGCAACCGCGCCGCCTCTCCGCGTGGACCGGCAAGGCCGCCGTCGCGTTCGATCAGCAGGCGCGCATCGTCGTGAGCGAGCGGGAGCAGCTTCTGGATCTGCTCCAGGCTGGCGATGCGGAACGGCGTATCACCCGACTGCCGGGTGCCGAGCAGTTCGCCGCCGCCGCGCAGTTGCAGGTCCTCCTCGGCAAGACGAAAACCGTCCTGCGTCTCGCGCATTAGGGCAAGCCGCTGGCGCGCGGTTTCGGACATCTGGGTACCGCGCAGCAGCAGGCAGGTGGACTTCTCCGACCCGCGCCCCACGCGCCCGCGCAACTGGTGAAGCTGGGCCAGGCCGAAGCGTTCCGCCTGCTCGATCACCATCAACGTGGAATTGGGCACGTCGACGCCGACCTCGATCACCGTGGTCGCCACCAGCAGGCTGGCCTCACCGCGCGCGAATCGCTCCATCGCGGCGTCCTTGGCCTCGGGGCGAAGCTGGCCGTGGACCAGCGCCACGGTATCGCCGAATCGCTCCTTAAGCGCGGCATAGCGCGCCTCGGCGGCGGCGAGGTCTTCGTTTTCGTTCTCATTGACCATCGGGCAGACCCAGTAGGCCTGCTGCCCGGTCTCGATGTGGCGAGCGATGCCGCCGATGACATCGTCCATCCGCTCGACCGAGATCACGCGGGTATCGATCGCCTGACGACCCGGCGGCAGTTCGTCGAGCTTGGAAACCTCCATTTCGCCGTATTGCGCCAAAGTCAGCGTGCGCGGGATCGGCGTTGCCGTCATCGCCAGCGTATGCGGCGCGCGGCGGCCCTTGCGCGCCAGCATCAGCCGCTGGCCGACACCGAAGCGGTGCTGTTCGTCGATCACCACCAGCGCGAGATTGCGATAGGCCACGCTGTCCTGGAAGATCGCATGGGTGCCCACGACGATCTGGATTGAGCCGTCCAGCAACCCCATCAGGATCGCTTCGCGGGCCTTGCCCTTGTCCCGGCCGGTGAGCAACGCGATCTCCACCCCGGTGCCCTGCAGCATCCGGGACAGCGTCTCGTAGTGCTGGCGGGCGAGGATTTCGGTCGGCGCCAGCAGCGCGCCCTGCGCTCCGGCCTCCACCGCGATCAGCAGCGAGGACAGCGCCACCACCGTCTTGCCCGACCCCACATCGCCCTGCAGCAGCCGCAGCATCGGCGAGGGCTGCGCAAGGTCGCCCTCGATCTCGGCGATGGAGCGTACCTGTGCGCCGGTCAGCGCAAACGGCAGGCGCAGTTTTGCGCGCAAGGTTCCATCGCCCACCAGCGGCGTGCCGCGCTGCGAGCGGTTGCTTTCGCGCACCAGCATGAGCGCCAGCGCATTGGCGAACAGTTCGTCATAGGCCAACCGGTCGCGCGCGGGCGCATTGACGCCCCGGTGCGCCTCGCCCAGCGCCTCGCGCCATGCGGGCCAGTCCTTCTGGGCCATCAGGCCATGCTCGATCCATTCGGGAAGCTCGGGCAGCCCCTTGAGCGCCTGCGCCACCAACGCGCCGATGCGTCCCTGCGTCATCCCTTCCGACAAAGGATAGATCGGCTCGCACAGCTTGCCGATTGGGGCGGCAGAATCCTCCGAGACATGCTCGGGGTGCACGATCTGGAGCATCTGGCCGTACTGGTCGATCCGGCCCGCCACCCAGCGCAGTTCACCCACCGGGAGTTGCTTCTTCGCGGTATAGGAAGCCCGGCCGAAGTAGGTGATCGTGCATATGTTACCGACCGCATCTTCCGCCATCACGCGAAAAGGACCGCGTCCGCTGGGCGAGCGATGTTCGCGCGGGGTCAGCGCGATAATGACGTTCTCGCCTACCCCCGCCTCGTCGAGATTGGCGATGGCGCGGCGCTCCACGAAGCGGTCGGGCAGGTGATAGGCAAGGTCGCGAATCCGGGTGAGGCCCAGTTTCTCCAGCGGACGCCGGAGTTTAGGCCCCACGCCATCGAGGGCATCGGTTTCGACGAACAGGGAATTGAGCGCTTCGGGCCGCATGCGCGCCTCTTAGCGCGACTGTGCACCGTTTCACCAGACAGCATGGAACACCCCTCCACATCGGTCCGTTGGCAATTTTCAAGCATGCACCAAAAACCAAGGAGAAGCCCATGCTCTTGCCCCACGGAACCGTGTTCGCGATCGTCGACGGAGAGAACTTCGAACTTTATCGCAACTCGGGCGCCGAAGCCGAGCCGAAGCTGACCTCGATGGAAGCGCCGACCCTCGAAGCCACGAATTTCAGCGCCGGAAACCGCAAGACCGACGGCCAGACCCGCCATCAGGCTCGCACCGGCGACGGCAGCCGTGACGGTCTCGACGAAGCCGCTCATGTCGCAGCGGTAACGGGCTGGCTCAACGAACAGGTGCTGTCGCGCGAGATCGAGCAGCTTGTGGTCGTGGCGGATCCACGCTCGCTGGGCGAGATGCGCCGGCATTATCACAAGCAGCTCAAGGATGTGCTGGTCGGCGAAGTGCCCAAGACCCTGACCGGACGGCCCAGCGCCGAGATCATCCGCGTGCTGCACGGCTGAGCGCCACCTTATTCCCGCGAATCTTGCTCATGACCGCGCCGCGCTGTAACGGCGCGGTCATGACCGTATTATCGCCCCGCCTCGCCCGTCTGAAGTTCCGCGCCTGGCACCGCGGCACCCGCGAGGCCGACTACATGATCGGCTGCTTCTTCGACCGCTTTCACGCCGAATGGTCGGAAGAAGAGATCGTTCTGTTCGAAAAAATGATCGACGAGGAAGACGTCGATATCATGGGCTGGGCGCTCGGCACCCTGAGCATTCCCGAGGAATATCGCGGCGCGCTGGTGGAGCGCATGATGCAACTCGACTACGTGGTGATCCCCCGCGACTGACCTGAATTCCTCCCCGAGCTTGTCTTGGGGAGGAGCGCGCCTTTCGCAAGCAATCGGCGCGTTTTGTGCAACTGCGGTATACTACCGTGCATTTGCGATACGA
Source organism: Novosphingobium sp. 18050 (assembly GCF_902706195.1). Classification (GTDB taxonomy): domain Bacteria; phylum Pseudomonadota; class Alphaproteobacteria; order Sphingomonadales; family Sphingomonadaceae; genus Novosphingobium. The sequence continues at coordinate 314,733 of NZ_CACSJO010000001.1, forward strand.
ACCTCGGAACGTCATAGGCTCCGGCGATGCTGCGATGCAGCAAAGTTTATCCTTGAGGTTTCTATGTTTTCGTTTCTCTCCCCCGTGGCTGTCCGTTTTGCCTTCCGCAGCGATGTTGTCGTCGCCGAGCGCTATATGCCCGCTTTCGCCGAGAAGAAGCCTGCCTTCGATCGTGCAGCGCCTCTGGTCGAAGAACTGAAGCGCGCCGCCTGAGGATCAAGCGCGGACGGGAAGCACAAAATCCTTCCCGTCATAACGCGCTGAGTACATGCCCGCCGTCGACCGGGATGACTACGCCGGTCATATAGCGCGACGCTTCCGAGCACAGCAGCAACAGCGGCCCGTCGAGGTCCTTGAAGTTGCCGAATCGGCGCTGCGGAATCCGCCGAGCCATCGCCTCACCTAATTTGCTGTCCAGAAAATCGCGGTTCATGTCGGTGGCGAAGTAGCCCGGCGCCAGGGCATTCACGCGGATGCCATAGCGCGCCAGTTCCAGCCCCATCTGCTTCGTCATCTGCACAATTCCGGCCTTGCTCATCGCATAGACCGTAAGTTGCCCGCCTTGCCGCAGCCCGAGGATCGAGGCGACGTTGACGATCGCCCCTCCCTTGCCTGCGCCGTGCATCCCTCGCGCTGCCTCCGTGGCGACGAGGAAAGCACCGCGCAGGTTCGCGGACATGATGTGATCGTACTCCTCCACGCTCACATCAAGCAGGGCATGAGCGCCCGAAACCCCCGCATTGTTCACCAGCACGTCGACCGAGCCGACTTGCGCCAGCGCCGCCTGAATGCTCACGGGATCGGTGACGTCTATCTGCATTGTAGACGCTGCCGCACCGATCTCGGCCGCCAGTTCCTCCAGCGCTTCCATCCGTCGGGCGGCAAGAATGACCTCGGCCCCCGCACCGGCAAGAACGCCCGCAAAGTGCCGGCCAAGCCCACTCGATGCGCCGGTTATGAGAACGCGCTTGCCGTCCAGCCTGTCGATTGCAGCCATATCGCCTCCCTGATCCGTTTGCCCGCCGATAAACCCGTCGTCATTCCCGTTAAGGCAGCGATGACGAGACAAGGGCGGATCAATTTCAGGATGCACCGTTGCAAGCTGCAATCCCCAACGCAACTCGCAACATGACCAACCGCAGTGACATGTCGGCGCCTCAATATGATTGTATTTCCCGCCGGTGCCGCATATCCCGCCACGCATCCCGCATGACTGATTTTTCCCGCATCCTCTCCGCCACGACGCCGCTGACGCTGGCTTCGGTGACGCGTGGCTCCCAGCCGCTGGTCATGGCCGACCTCGCCCGCGCTGCCGACAGCGCCAAAAACAGCGGGCGCGCCGTCTTCGTCGCCGACAACGAGGCAGCGATGCGCGCTGTCGCCGAGGCGGCGCAGTTCTTCGCGCCCGAACTCGACGTCATCGAGTTTCCGGCGTGGGACTGCCTGCCCTACGACCGCGCCAGCCCGGCGCTTTCGGTCAGCGCGCGGCGCCTTGCCGCGCTGCACCGGCTGCAACTGAAACGCAGCGGCCCGCAGCTTCTCGTCACCACGACGAACGCCCTGCTCCAGCGCGTGCTCACCCCGTTCCGCATTCGCGAATCGGTGCGGCTGCTGAAGCCCGGCATGGAAGTGGGCCACGAAAGCCTGATCGCGCTGCTGCGCCGTCAGGGCTACCAGCGCACCGACACCGCGATCGACGCAGGCGAATTCGCCGTGCGTGGCTCGATCTTCGACATCGTGCCCTCAGGTCTCGAAGGCGGCCTGCGCCTCGACTTCTTCGGCGACGAGCTGGAAACGCTGCGCCTGTTCGACACCGGCACCCAGCGCTCCACCGGCACCGTGCCCGATCACCTGCTGCTGCCGGCGAGCGAAGCGCTGCTGGACGACGACACCGTCAAACGCTTCCGCAGCCGCTACCGCGAGATGTTCGGCGCCAACGCCACCGCCGATCCGCTATATCAGGCGGTCAGCGACGGGCGCCGCCTTGCCGGCATGGAACACTGGCTGCCCCTGTTCGAGGACCGGCTGGTCACCCTATTCGACCATCTGGCCGACGACGACCTTGTCATCATCGACAGCCCGGCCCTCGGCGCGGTCGACGAGCGTTTCACCGATATCGCCGACTATCACCGGGCGCGCACCGAAACCTCGGGACAGAAGGCCGGTTCCTACCGCCCGCTGCGGATCGATTCGCTCTACCTGAACCGCGAAGAATTCGACTTCGCCGTCACCGCGCTGCCGGTTCACCGCGCCGATCCTTTCGCCCAGCCCGAATCCGCCAAGGTCATCGACTTCGGCTTCGGCAACGCCCGCGATTTCACGCCCGAACGCGCGCGCGGCGACAATGCCTACGAAGCCGCCGCCAAACATCTTCAGGCCGTTGCCAAGTCGGGCCGCAAGGCGATCCTCGCCGCCTACTCCACTGGCAGCCGCGCCCGCCTCGCCTCGATCTTGGGTGAGGGACAGGGCCCCGAACCGCGTCTTGCCGATACCTGGCAGGAAGCGCTGGGCCTTGCCGTTCAGGGCCGCTCCGCCGCGCTGGTGCTGCCGCTCGAAACCGGGTTCTCGAACCAGTCGGTCGAGGTCATCACCGAGCAGGATATCCTTGGCGACCGCCTTGTCCGCCGCAAGAAGCGCAAGAAGGACTCCGACGCCTTCCTCGCTGAACTGGCGGCGCTGACGCCCGGCGACCTGATCGTCCACATGGACCACGGCATCGGCCGTTACGAGGGCCTGCAGTCGATCCCGGTCGGCAAGTCCCCGCACGACTGCGTGATGCTGACTTACTCGGGCGGCGACAAGCTCTACATCCCGGTCGAGAACCTCGACGTCCTCTCGCGATACGGCAGCGAAAGCGAAGGCGCCGTGCTCGACAAGCTGGGCGGCGAGGCATGGCAGAAACGCCGCGCCAAGCTGAAGGAACGCATCCGCGAGATCGCCGGCGAGCTGATGAAGACCGCCGCCGAGCGCGCCCTGCGCGTCGCCCCGGCACTCGTGGCCGAGGAATCCAGCTTCAACCAGTTCATCGACCGCTTCCCCTGGCAGGAAACCGAAGACCAGGAAGCCGCCATCGGCGACACGCTGGAAGACCTTGCCAGCGGCAAGCCGATGGACCGCCTCGTCTGCGGGGACGTCGGTTTCGGCAAGACCGAGGTGGCACTGCGTGCCGCCTTCGTGGCTGCCATGGCCGGCCAGCAGGTCGCCGTCGTGGCGCCGACCACCCTGCTCGCCCGCCAGCACTATTCCGGGTTCGCAGACCGCTTCGCCGGCTTCCCGCTCAACGTCGGCCGCCTCTCGCGCCTCGTCCCCGAAAAGGAGGCCAAGGCCACCCGCGACGGGCTTTCCGACGGCACGATGGACGTCGTTTGCGGCACCCATGCGATCCTGTCCAAGACGGTGAACTTCAAGCGCCTCGGCCTCGTCATCGTCGACGAGGAACAGCGCTTCGGCGTCAACCACAAGGAAAAGCTGAAACAGCTGCGCGCCGACGTCCACGTCCTGACGCTTACCGCCACGCCGATCCCGCGCACGCTGCAGATGGCGATGTCGGGCCTGCGCGAACTTTCCACCATCCAGACCCCGCCGGTCGACCGCCTCGCGGTGCGCACCTATGTGATGGAATGGGACGAAATGGTGATGCGCGAGGCTTTGCTGCGCGAACACCACCGCGGCGGACAGAGCTTCATCGTCGTCCCCCGCATCGCCGACATGGCCGAAGTCGAGGACTGGCTGAGCAAGAACGTCCCCGAAGTGAAGGTCATCTCCGCGCACGGCCAGATGTCAGCGGGCGACGTGGAAGAACGCATGAGCGCCTTCTACGAGGGCAAGTACGAGGTGCTGCTCTCCACCACGATCGTGGAATCAGGGATCGACATTCCGCGCGCCAACACCATCATCATCCACCGCGCCGACCGCTTCGGCCTGGCCCAGCTCTACCAGCTGCGCGGCCGCGTCGGGCGTTCGAAACTGCGCGCCTATGCCTACCTGACCACGCCGCCCGGCCAGGCCTTGAGCGAAGTTTCAGAGAAGCGCCTCAAAGTGCTGGGCGACCTCGATTCGCTGGGCGCAGGCTTCCAGCTGGCCAGCCACGATCTCGACATTCGCGGTGCCGGTAATCTCCTTGGCGACGAACAGTCGGGCCACATCCGCGAAGTCGGTTTCGAACTATACCAGTCGATGTTGGAAGACGCGATCCTTGCCGCCCGCGCCGGCGGCGTCGGGCTGGAGAAGGACACCAGCGGTCTGTCTCCGCAGATCACGGTCGAAGCCCCGATCATGATCCCGGAGGAATACGTCCCCGACCTCGCGGTGCGCATGGCGCTCTACCGCCGCCTCAACGACGCGGATTCGCGCGCCGAGATCGAATCGCTCTCAGCCGAGATGATCGACCGCTTCGGTCCTCTGCCGCAGCCGACGGCAAACCTCGTCCAGCTCATCCAGATCAAGCGGCAGGCCATTGAGGCGCACATCGCCAAGATCGACGTCGGCCCGCGCGGCACGCTGGTCAGCTTCCACAACGACAGCTTCCCCAACCCGGAAGGCCTCATCGCCTACGCGGACAGGCTGCAGGGCGCCATCAAGCTGCGCCCGGACAACAAGCTGGTTCTGCAGCGCGCGTGGGGCGATCCCAAGAGCAGGTTGAACGGATTGCTGCAACTGACCAAGGGTCTCAGCGCGGTTGCGCGCAAGGGACAAGAGTAGGAGCAGGGGAGCATAGCCCCCCTGCACCCCCATTAATGTCGTCGTTGTTCGTGCAGCGGCGCTGTGCGCTCCTTGCTGCCGCAGGCTTTATGTCTCCCGGCTCGAAGTGGGCGCGGAAACGTATCTACGCGCGTGACCTCGACATTCCCGGGGGTGCAGGGGGGCTATGCTCCCCTGCTTGCTTCCTTAGCTTCTTCCGCCCGCGCCAGTTTGTCGAACATAGCCGCACTCATCGGCTGCGCCCGCAGGAACCCCTGAAAATAAGCGCACCCCTCGCGCGCCGCGACAACGCGCTGGCCTTCTTCCTCGATCCCCTCGGCGATCACCTGAAGGTCCAGCGCCCGCGCCATCGCCACGATCGCGCGCAGCACCGCCACGTCGCGGCGGTCTGTGGTGATCCCGTCGATCATCGAGCGGTCGAGCTTCAGGTAATGGATCGGCAGGACCTTGAGATAGCGGAAGTTGCAGAACCCCGCTCCGAAGTCGTCCAGCGCGATGCGAATGCCCTGCGCGGAAAACTCCGCCATCGTTTGCGCGGCCAGCGTGATGTCACCAATCAACGTCTGTTCGGTCACTTCCAGCGTCAGGCGGCGCGGCGGGAACCCGCTTTCGCGCACAAGGTCGAGCATCTGGCGGGTGTAGCTGCCGAACGCCAGGTCCGCCGCCGTCACGTTGATAGAGAGACGCAGGTTCCCCGGCCATTCCTTGGCCGCCCACATGGCCTTGTGGGCGATATGACGTGACAAGGGGCCGACATAATCCGCCCGTTCGGCAATGGCGAACAGCGCACCGGCTCCGATGCGGCCCAGCTGCGGGTGGTTCCACCGCGCGAGGGCTTCCGCGCCGGTGAGGCTGTCGTCTGTCAAATCGAACTGGGGCTGGAACAGCACCTCGATCTCGTCATTGTCGATGGCGATAAGGAGGTCGGCTTCCAATTGCTGGGCCGAACGGCCCGGCGGCGTAACTTCGCCGTCCGCCCACGCCAGGCGCGACCCATGCTGTTCATGCGCGTCGCCCAGCGCATGACCGAGACGGTCGAGCATCGATTCAACGCTTTCGCCGGTCAGCGCCCGGATCAGCGCCACGCGTGGGGACAGGCGCAGAATGCCGGTGGAGATCGGGATAGGCCGCGCGATCATGTCGGCAAGCTGGTCGGCGACAAGCTGCCAGCGTTCGCGGCTACAGGCTTCGTTGGCGACAAGGAGGAAGCTGCCGCCCCCGGCGCGGGCGAGCAGCCAGGGTCCGTCGAGTTCCTCTTCGGCGAAATGGCCGATGCGCGCAGCGACTTCTTCCAGCGCGCCGTCACCAGCGGCAGCGCCGTAAGCCATGTTGATCGCATCAAGGCGGCGCAGGCTGAGCAACATGGCGTGGACGTGCGCCATGTGCGGCATAAGCACAGGATCTTGGCGCCAGGCGGCGACGCGGTCATGCACCGCCTCTATTCCCGGAATGCCGGTAAGGCGGTCCGTGATCCCTTTGGCGGCTATCCCTTTGGCAGCTATGCTCTTGGGACCTTTGTGAACCTGATCGTCTCGTTTTACGCCCATCGAGCCGCCATAACCCAAAGGCCTTGCAAAACCTTTCAAAATTCGACAGCCCCGGTCCCGGAATTGGACGCAATCGTACGCCGGAGATACAAGTGAGCATGGATGCGAAACTGGCGCTGATCGTGTCGGACAGCGCCAAGGCGCAGGCCGGCGCCGCGGCGCTCCGCGAATCGCACGCCTGGGTATCTCCCGAGGAGGCCGACGTGCTGGTCGTACTGGGGGGTGACGGTTTCCTGTTGCATGTCCTGCACGAGATGCTCGACAGTTATCCGATCAAGCCGGTCTACGGCATGAATCTGGGCACAGTGGGCTTCCTGATGAACGGCCCGCACGACGACGTGCCGATCGCCCGCCGCGTAGCAGAGGCGCATGGAGTCCCCGTCCGCCCCCTTATCATGCACGCCACCGGGCGAGATGGGCGCGAATACAGCTATTACGCGATCAACGAAGTCTCGCTGCTGCGCGAGACGCGCCAGACCGCGAAAGTCGAAATCCGCATCAATGGCCGTGTGCGCATGGAGGAACTGGCGGGGGACGGCATTCTCGTTGCGACCCCGGTGGGCTCGACGGCCTACAACCTGTCCGCCAACGGCCCGATTCTGCCCCTGGGCTCGCGCATGCTGGCGATGACCCCACTGAGCCCCTTCCGCCCACGCCGCTGGAAAGGCGCGATCCTGCCCGAGAGCGCGGAGGTGGAATTCCACATCCGCGAACCCGGCAAGCGCCCCGTCGCCGCCGTCGCCGACCAAAAGGAAGTGCGCGACGTCGCCACAGTGCGCATCGTCGCCTCGGCGGAGAAGGAACTGACGCTGCTGTTCGACCCCGGCTTCACACTGGAAGAACGCATATTTGCCGAGCAATTTCAGGTCTAACCCGCAGGTTTGCGTGGGTCTTGAAAAATTGATCAAAAATTCTGCCTCGACGAGCAAATTTCTGACCCTTCGGGGTTGCCAATCTTTCTGGCGCTGTTATAGGCGCACCCCTGCCCAGCGGTGGTGACATTGCCGGGCCGCTCCCTGATAGCTCAGCGGTAGAGCATTCGACTGTTAATCGAATGGCCGTAGGTTCGAATCCTACTCAGGGAGCCAATTTTTCCAAATAGACCGGCATTATCAATCCCTTCGGGGTGTGATCTGTCTCACCTTGAAAACCGGTGAGTCATTCGGTCCTTCGCGGCAACTTTGATCGCGAGACCGCCGGCACTGGCGCTCACCGACATTTTCCAAACCAATAGTCTGGCCATCGCTCAGCCTTCTCGATATTTTTGCGAAGACTTTCTCGCTGCCGCGCGGAGCATGAACGAACGCGCACTTTTATTACGCGCAGCTGCCAAGCAGAATAATTTTCATACCATGCTCGCGGGATACCATGGGGAATCGGCGTGACTATCAGCCGGCTGTGTCCCTTGGGTCGTAATTACGATGCCAGGAAACTGGCCCGAGGCTTACCTTCGCAAAGCTCGGGCACTTTCACCAGCATGGCCGAGCCAAGATGCGCTCACCCGCATCCGCCGCCCTCACCAGTCGCATCCAGCAGCCATTCCGAGAATGCCGACATCGCAGCCGAAACCGGGCGCGAGGACAGGCGGGTAAGCCAATAACCGCCCCGGTCCACTACGACATCGAAGGGATTGACGAGTTGTCCGTTTGAACGTTCCCGCTCGAACATCGCCAATGGCAGCAGCGCGGCGCCCATGCCCCGGATCGCAGCCATAGCCATCAGGTGCGAGGCATCGAATATCGGGCCATTGGCGGGTACGCCAGTTACTCCTGCAGCGGCGAACCAGGCGGGCCAGTCCTGCAGGCGATAGGAGCGTAGCAGCGGCAAGCGCCCGAAATCGCCGAGGCGCGAGAGGCGGCTGGCGATTGCCGGACTGCACATCGGCGTCATTGGCGCGGGCATCAGCAGTTGCGCGCTGACCCCGTGCCAGCCGCCGTCGCCGAAGCGGATCGCCAGATCGAGGCTCTCGGCCCACAAATCGACGGTGTTGTTGTTGGTCAGCAGGCGCACGTCGATGCCCGGGTGCAGCGCCTGAAATTCCGGCAGCCGCTCCATCAGGAAGCTCAGCGCGAAAGTGCCGACCACGCCTACGGTCAGGACCTCGCGCGCGCCTGCGCCGCTGACGACAGCAAGCGCGCCGCTGACCCGCGCCAGCGCATCAGTCACCACCGGGGCCAGCAAGGCGCCCTCGTCGCTCAGTACCAGTCCACGGGTGGTTCGGCGGAACAGCGCTTTTCCAATATGGATTTCCAGCATCTTCACCTGCTGGCTGACGGCGGCCTGCGTTACACACAGTTCGTCTGCCGCGCGGGTAAAATTGAGGTGCCGGGCGGCGGCTTCAAATGCGCGCAACGTGTTGAGCGAGAGCGCTTTGATATCCATACTCGCTCCAAGAATATCTAGGGACACACCTCAGAAACCATCGTTTGCCCGATCGGTCAAGCAAAGGCCAGAATGCCCCGCATCACACCTGACATCACAGGGAAACGGGAGGTTTTTCAATGCTGGATCGACGAAGTGCGCTGGCAGGGGCCATGGCTGTACTGATGACTGCCTGCGCACGGCACGAATCAACCACCATCGCAAAAACCGATATCGACAAAGACGCGGTCGACGCCCTGCGGGCCATCGAGGCACGGGCCGGCGGGCGTCTGGGAGCCTATATACTGGACCCGGCGCGCGGTAGCGGTGTCGGCTGGCGCGAAAACGAACGCTTCGCCCATTGCAGCTCGTTCAAGATGTCGCTGGCGGCGATGGTACTGGCCGGGGCAGAGCGAGGCGAAATCGACCTCGACGAAGTCCTGCGCTGGTCGGCTCAGGACCTGCTGTCGCACAGCCCGGTCACCTCCGGCGCGGTGGACGGCGGCCTCCCGGTGAAAGCACTTGCCCATGCCACGCTGGTGACGAGCGACAATACCGCGGCCAACGTGCTGCTGCGCCGGTTCGGCGGCCCGGTGCAGCTGACACACTTCTGGCGTTCGCTGGGCGATACGGTCAGCCGGCTCGACCGCTACGAGCCGGAACTCAACCAGATACCGGCCGGATCCGAATTCGATACGACTACCCCGGCGGCAATGGCTGCGACCGTAGCCCGTCTGCTGCTTGGCGACCGGCTGTCGCCGCAAGGGCGCGGGACCCTGAAAAGCTGGATGATCGAGGTGGAGACCGGCAGCGACCGCCTTCGCTCAGGCTTCCCGGCTGACTGGATTTCGGGAGACAAGACCGGAACCGGCATCAGTAAAGGGCAGCAGACTTACGTCGACCTGGCCTTCGGCGGACCGGCGAAGGCCACGCCGCTCATCGTCGCCTGCTATCTTCAGACCGCGCGCGATACCAAGGGCATGGACCCGCTCGCCCTTGCCGCCATGGCCGAGGTCGGGCGCCTGTCCGCCGCAGGGCTTGGCACGACGCCCCGGGACGCCCTTCGCACATCCTCCCGCCAGTTGTTGTAACTCGGCCGGAGGCAGCCGCAGACCGGCGCGCCGAAATTTGATTGCGCGCCGGGCCGGATTCGCGGGTGATCGGCCAACGGCTGCCTGCAGATTGCGCAACCGTTCTCCCCGGCGCCGACTTGTTCTTGCAAGTGCCCGTTTTCTCGGCTTGAAACCTGCACATTGACCACCCCGGCGCCCGGCCGGTCGCAGGGCACGTTGCCACTTTCAGGCACCGCGCCATGCCGTTGCACGGGTAGCCGAAGGCAGGAGAGACGTTACATGAAGACCCGGCTCATGGCCGCCGCCGCCCCCCTCGTTCTCGGTGCCGGCCTGCTTGGAGGATTTCCGATGACGGCACTTGCCAAGGAAAAGACGGCTGCGGCTACCCCGGCCTACACCGGCCCGTTCGCCCAGCCGAGCACCCTGCCCTTCCAAGCGCCGAACTTCCCCGCCTACAAGGACAGCGACTGGCAGCCCGCAATCGAGGCCGGCATCGCTGCCAAGCGCGCCGAGATCAAGGCCATCGCCGCAAACAAGGCCAAGCCCACTTTCGAGAACACGATCGTCGCGAAAGAACGGACCGGGCAATTGCTCAGCCGGGCCTACAACACCTTCGGCCAGCTCACTTCGGCCAACACCAACGATACGCTCGACGCCGTCGATACTGCGGTCAGCCCGCAAATTTCCACACTCAACGATGACATCTATCTCGACCCGGCGCTGTTCGCCCGCGTCAAGGCCGTACACGACAGCGCCGCCGGAAAGGCGCTGACGGGCGAAGACGCCATGCTGCTGGCGACCACGTACGACGAATTCGTCCATCGCGGCGCGCTGCTCACGCCTGCGCAGAAGACCGAGCTTAAGGCCATGAACCTTGAGATCGCCAAGCTCGAAACCGCGTTCTCTCAAAAGTTGACCGCAGCCACCGCAGCCAAGGCCCCTGTGTTCGACACGGAGGCACAGCTTGCGGGCCTCTCCCCTGCCGAGATCGCCGCCGCCGCAAAGCTCGCGGCTGAAAAGGGCAAGCCGGGCAAGTTCATGCTGGCGCTGGGGAACACCACCCAGCAGGCCGCGCTCACCAGCCTGACCAACCGCGCCAGCCGCAAGGCCCTGTGGGAAGCCAGCATCAACCGCACCTCGGGCGGCGACCAGTACGACACCACAGGCATGGTCACGCAGATGGCCACGCTGCGCGCGAAGAAGGCGAAGCTGATGGGCAAGCCCGACTTCGCGACGTACCAGATGTATGACCGCATGGTGAAGACGCCGGCCAAGGCGATGGAGTTCATGAACGGCTTCGTTCCCGCCCTGCGCGCCACGCAGGACCGTGAGGCCGGAATGCTTGAGGCCGCTGCCAAGGCGGAAGGCCAGAACATCAAACTGGAGGCGTGGGACTGGTCCTACTACGCGGAGAAGGTCCGCAAGGCGAAGTACGACCTCGACGAGAGCCAGATCAAGCCGTACTTCGACGTCTGGCGCACGCTGGAGGACGGCGTGTTCTACGCCGCCAACCAGACGTATGGCCTGACCTTCAAGCGCCGCACCGATCTGCCCGTCTACCATCCGACAATGCGCGCCTACGAAGTGCTCGACGCCGATGGTAGCGAACTCGCAATCTTCTACTTCGACCCCTTCGCCCGGTCGAACAAGAAGGGCGGCGCCTGGATGAACAACTTTGTCGAGCAGTCCTACCTGCGCGGTGAAAAGCCGGTCATCTCGAACACTCTGAACATCGCCCCGCCCGCGGAGGGCCAGCCCGCGCTTGCCAGCTTCGACGATGTGGAGACGATGTTCCACGAATTCGGCCATGCGCTGCACGGCTTCTTCGCCAGTCAGAAGTATCCCTCGCTGTCGGGCACCAACACCGCGCGCGACTTCGTGGAATTCCCCAGCCAGTTCAACGAGAACTTCGCTACCCTGCCCGCCGTGCTGAACCACTACGCCAAGCACTACCAGACCGGCGCCACGATCCCGGCCGAACTGGTCGCCAAGATCAAGGCGGCGAAAACCTTCAACCAGGGCCTCGGGCTTGGCGAAACGCTGGAAGCGGCGATGCTCGATATCGAGTGGCACAAGCTCTCCCCCGAGGAGGCGGCGCAGCCGCCGATGGCGTTCGAAGCCAAGGCACTGGCCGCCACGGGCCTTTCCACGGATCTCATCCCGCCGCGCTACAAGACGCCGTACTTCCGCCATATCTGGGACAACGGCTACGCCTCCGGGTACTACTCGTACATCTGGACCGAGATGCTGGCCCATGACGGCTGGGATTGGGTGGAAAAGAACGGCGGCATGACCCGCGCCAACGGCGACCACATCCGCAAGTCGTTCCTGGGCCAGGGCCACACCAAGGACTTCGCGCAGTTGTTCCGCGATTTCACCGGCCATGATCCGGAAGTCGAACCGATGCTGGAAGCACGCGGGCTCGCACCCGAGACAAAGTAAGGACGTAGGGAATGCGGCGGCCTGTCAGGCCCGCCGCATCCCAGACGTTCCACTCACAAGAAGACAAACCCCGTTGCCCTCACACGAGGACGGCGGGGTTTTGTGTTCAACCCATTCGCAAGATCATGCCGGTATATCCACGGCAAGCACCCTTGCCCTGCGCCCCGCCAGCTGGAATAGTCGGTGCATGGTGAATGCATGAGTTGGCACGCGCGCCGCGAGAACTGGAATCCCCAGGCGGAAGATGCCCGCGAAGACGGCGACATCGACTATGCCCGCGTCATCCACTCCGCCTCGTTCCGCCGCCTCCAGGGCAAGACCCAGATCCTCAATCTGGGCGACAGCGATTTCTACCGCACTCGCCTGACCCACTCGCTCGAAGTCGCGCAGATCGCCGGTGGACTGGCACGGCAACTGGCCAAGTCCTTTCCCGACCACGCCGCCGCCCCGCTCCTGCCCGATCGCAGCCTGATCCACGCGATCGGCTGCACCCACGACTTCGGCCACCCGCCGTTCGGCCACGGCGGCGAAGTGGCGCTCAACTATTGCATGCGAAACGACGGCGGGTTCGAGGGCAACGGCCAGACCCTGCGCATCCTCGCCCGGCTGGAGACTTTCTCTGCCAATGCGGGCGCCAACCTGTGCCGCCGTACCCTTCTGGGCGTGCTCAAGTATCCCGCGCCCTGGTCCGCCGCCCGAAACGCGGACATCGCGCCCCGGCTGCTGGACGGCCCCTCGACTATCCGCGTGCTCGATCCCCGCGCCTGCAAGCCGCCCAAGTGCCACTTCGACAGCGAGCAGGACGTGGTTGACTGGATACTCGCCCCGCTCTCCCCCGCTGAACGCGCCAAATTCCAGACGCTTGAGACGGTGCCCGGCAAGCACGCGCGCACGCTGCACAAGTCGCTAGACTGCACGATCATGGACGTCGCCGACGACATCGCTTACGGCGTCCATGATCTTGAGGACGCCATCGCCCTGGGTCTAGTCACCAAGGACACCTTCACCGCCGCAATTGAGGGGCGATGCGCCTCGTTCCTCGACGCGCTCAAGGAAAAGTACCCCGGCGAGAGCGAGAACGACGTCTTCTCGCACATGGTCGAGAGACTGTTCGGCGGCGCCAACAGCCGCAAGCGCTTCGTCAGTCGCCTCGTCCACCATTTCCTGACCGGCGCACATTACGTAGAGAAGAAGGGCTTTCGCGAACCGCTGCTGCGCTGGCGCGTGGCGCTCTCCGGCCCGCGCCGCGATTTTCTCGATGTGCTGAAGGGCTTTGTCGTGCGCGAAGTCATCGAAAGCCCCGAAGTCCAGCAACTGGAATTCAAGGGGCAGGCGATGGTCGTCGCCGTTTTCGAGGCGCTAGCGGCCGACCCTAAGCGCCTGCTCCCGCGCGATGAGCGAGACCGTCTCGATGCCGCCGACGGCGACCTGCGGGTGATCTGCGATTACGTCGCCGCGATGACCGACACGCACCTGCTACGCACCTATGAGCGCCTGTTCAGCCCGCGCATGGGCTCGGTATTCGACCGGCTCTGACGATCCACCTGTAGAAAGGTCGCCGCCGCAGGTTACCTTTCGCGGGATTGTTGGTTAAGCCCTTCATATGGAGCAACAAGCCCTCGTCTTCGCGCTGATCGGCATTCTCGGGATCGGCGCGCAGTGGATCGCATGGCGTACCGGCTGGCCCGCCATCGCCCTCATGCTGGCCGCCGGTGTGATCGCCGGGCCCATCACGGGTCTCGTCATACCCGAGCACACCTTCGGCAACCTGCTGGAACCGATGGTTTCCGTGGCGGTGGCGCTGATCCTGTTCGAGGGCGGCCTCAGCCTCAATTTCCGCGAATTGCGCAAGACCGATGGGGCCGTTGCGCGATTAATGCTGATCGGCATCCCGCTCGGATGGGTGCTCGGCGCGATCGCTTGCTATTACGTGGCCGGGCTGGTCTGGCCGGTGGCGATCCTCTTCGCCGGCATTCTCGTGGTGACCGGTCCCACGGTCGTCATCCCCCTGCTGCGCCAAAGCAATGTCGCCCCCAGGCCGCGAGCGATCCTCAAGTGGGAAGCGATCGTCAACGATCCCTTCGGCGCCCTCTGCGCGGTCGTTACCTATGAATACCTGCGCCGTTCAGGCGAAGGCGGCACCCTGATAGCGGTACTGGCCTCGTTGCTGGCCGCCGCCGCGGTGGCCGGACTGATCGGCTACCTTGTCGCCAAGGCCATCGCCTGGGCCTTTCCGCGCGGACATGTGCCGGAATACCTCAAGGCCCCGGTGCTGCTGGTCGCGGTTATCAGCACGTTTGTGCTGTCGAACCTGATCCAGCAGGAAACCGGCCTTCTGGCCGTGACCGTGATGGGCATCGCCATCGCCAACATGCGGCTCGATTCCCTGCGCGATATCCATCCGTTCAAGGAGAACATCACCGTTCTCCTGATTTCGGGCGTCTTCGTGCTGCTGTCGGCTTCGCTCAACCTCGATGTGCTTCGCCAGTTCGAATGGCGCTTCATCGCCTTCCTGCTCGCGCTGCTGTTCCTGGTCCGCCCGGCGACCGTTCTGGTGAGCCTCGCATTCAGCAAGATTCCGTGGAAAGAGCGCCTGCTGATCGCCTGGATCGCGCCGCGCGGCGTCGTTGCAGTCGCCGTTTCAGGTCTTTTTGCGCTTCGGCTCGACCAACTTGGCTACGGCGACGGCTCGATTCTGGTGACGCTGTCGTTCTCGGTAGTGATCGCCACGATCATCGCTCACGGCTTCAGCATCCGCTACGTGGCCCGCTGGCTGGGCGTAACCGGGGCGCCACAGAAAGGGCTGCTGATCGTCGGCAGCACCTCGTGGAGCCTGTCTCTCGCCCGGCAGCTAAGTCAACTCGACCTGCCCGTAATGATCGCGGACAACAGCTGGCAGCGCCTTTCCGGCGCGCGCCAGGCCGGTATCTCCACCTATCACGGCGAAATCCTGGCCGAGGCAACGGAAGAACGGCTCGACCTCACCCAGTTCCAGGTTCTCGTCGCGACGACCGAAAACGAGGCCTACAACGCCCTCGTCTGCAGCGAGTTCGCGCCCGACATCGGCCGCGATTCGGTTTACCAGTTGGGCGGTATGGGCGACGACGAGGACCATCGCAGCCTGCCCGAGGCGCTGCGCGGCCGCGCCATGTTCGGCTCCGGTCACGGCGTCACCGAGATCATGGAGCGCGAGGCGGCGGGCTGGACCTTCCGCAAGACCCGCATCAGCGACCAGTTCGATTTCGCCGATGCGCAGGCCGCGCTTTCGAACGAAGCGGACATGCTGTTCGTGTTGCGCAAGGACGGCAAGATCCGCTTCTTTACCCACGCCTCGCGCCCGGCACCGCAGCCGGGCGACGTGGTCGTTTCCTATGGCCCGTCCCGCCACGGCGAGCCCGACACTCCCCGCCAATCCCCGCAGAAGGAGGCGAATGCATGAGACGTCTGCCCGCAATTCCCTCCGCTCTGGTGCCTGCCGCGCTCGTCGCAGCGCCGCTGCTGCTGGCTGGCTGCCAACCCGGCCAACCCACGAGCGGCGAAGCGTCCGAAGCAGCCTCCACCGATGCGCAGGGCAGCGTCATGGCAGAGCCGGAAGCCGACGATACCATCGTCAAGAAATCGATCATCCGCGCCGAGGTGGACGCCGGCACGGTCGAGGCGCCGCTGCTGGGGCCTATCCAACTGGTGATCCCCTACCCGGCCAAGGGCGCCAGGCCGGACGCGGCAGGCACCGCGCTGATCGACGGATTGATGACAAGGCCGACTTTCCTGACCGGCGGCCCGATCACGATCTGGGGCCACAGCGATTCACGCGGTTCCGATGCGGAAAATCTCGCCGCCTCGCGCCGCCGCGCTGAAGCTGCGCGTGACTATCTCGAAAGCAAGGGCGTGGCGAAAAGCCGGATCACCGTGATCGCGCTGGGCGAAAGCCGCCCCATCGCGCCTAACCGCAAGCTCGATGGCAGCGACGATCTGGAAGGCCGGACAAAGAACCGGCGGGTGGAGATCAAGGTCGATATTCCGCCCCCGCCTGCCGCGGAACCACAGGCGTCGAACTGAAATCTCTCCATACTTCAGATGATTGGGTGCAGCCATATCTTCGGCACCGACGGCAACCCCCGCCGTCCCCGCAATGGCAGGAGCGACAAGGCTTTTTATCTCGGCAGCCCAATAGTCAGCTGGCGAGCGCCTCGACGAACGCGACCGATTTGTCATCCGCCAGAGCAAGATCGCGCAGACGGCGTATTTCACTCGCACCGCGCGGGGCACGGCGGTGTTCGGCAACGATGCGCTCATAATTCGCAAGGCCCCGCTCGAAAGTGTCGCCGTAACCCTTGATCAGGCGCTGGCACTTGACCAGCTCCAGCGCGACGGCAAGGTCGCAGGGGGCCTCGCTGCGGACCAGTTCGAGCCACTGCTCGATGCGCTCCTGCTCCTCGATGTAGCGCAGCGAACGCGGGCGCATCCCGCGCATCTTCGCCAGCGCGCGTAGTGCCAGGAACCAGCGCAGGCCGGTCGTCTCGACGTGGCGGCCTTGCGTGAAGAAGCGCCCCAGCAGGTCCGTCATGCGCTTGCTACCGAGTATCCTGCGGCCGATCCCGGCGGGCAGCGTCTCGCACACTTCCTGCAGGCGCGGGTGCATGAATTCCGTAATCGAAAGGATCTGGTCATCCTGCGCCTTCACCTCGCCGCGCACACGGGCGATGCGGCTGCCGCGCGTTTTTAGATCGGCGACCCGGATGGTGTCCTCATAGCCCATCCACAGCGCGAGGTGGCGCGCGGCCTCGGCCGTCATCTCGAACGGCGCGGCGTCGAGCGCGGCAACGGTTGCCAGACGGTCGAGGTAAAGCGCGGCGTAGTCGCCGTCCTGATAGTCCATCAGCTTGGCGACGCCGTGCAGCGCGTTGACATGCGCGGGGACCGGCAGCTCGGCAGTGATGCGCGCAGCCAGTTCGCGGCCTCGGACCGTGGTGGGAACCGGAACTTCGTGGACGTCCTCGACCGGCGTGGCGACCGGGGCTTGCGCCAGGTCGAAACCTTCCTGGAAGCCCTTGAGGTTGCTTTTTACCGCGATGCCGCTGTGTTCGATGGCCTTGCGGAACGTCTCGGTCGGAAACGGCAGCGCGCCGCTGCCCGCCAGTGCGCCGAACATGATCGCGCTGATGACGCTGCCTGAGCGCTCGGTCGCCGCTTCCATGTCGAAACCGACGAAGCGTTTGGAGCGCTGGTGTGCGGCCTCGATGATCTTCTCGCCGTTACCGCGCCCGTCGCCCATCGCCTGCTTTTCCCCGATGGCGTAGATGCGGTGAGTCGAGCCGATCAGCGTGGTGCGCTGGGCAGTTGAGAATCCGCGTAGCAGCGCACGGCCCGTCTCCATCAGTTCCGAGGCGACCACCACGTCGACATCGCCCGGCATCGGCATCTGCGCCATGACCGGCAGGCGGCCCGAACCGTCAGGCTTCGCAAGTTCGACGTAATAGACGGTCGAGCCGGTGCGCTGCGCGACGCCGGGAACCGAAGTGCCCTGTGCCATCCAGCCCTCGGCGCGGGCGACTTCCTGGATCCAGTCGGCCAGCACGCCGCCGCCCTGTCCGCCCAGGGCGAGGATGGCGATGGTGAGGCGGTTCTGGTTGGGAGCGGTGGTCATGGTAATGTCTCGCATCAGGAGATTTGTTTTTTCGTCGTCCCATATCAAGTCTGGGACGACGTCATTTTCAGAACGCGCGTGCCATACGCTCACGCTCGGCGCCTGCCTGCCAGCGCGCGATGATCGCGCCGCTGATCTTTGCCTTGAACCTCTCGAACCTGCCCGGATTGGCGACGATATGCGCGCGGTAGAAACTGGGGCACAGCACGGCCGCATGGCTGACCTCTCCGCACAGGCCGCAGCCCACGCAGGAGTTTTCGACATGCGCCACCGGGTCCTGCCGCAGCGGATCGGGATTGGGCTTGATCGTCAGCGAAGGGCAGCCCGACAGGCGGATGCAGCTATGGTCGCCGGTGCAGGTATCGCTGTCGACACCGAAGCGTTCGCGCACCACGCGCTTGCCGGCCTTCAGCGCGGCGGCCTTCACCTTCTTGTCGCGGCGCTGCAGGTTGAGCATGCATTCGGACTGCGCGACGATGACCTTCGGCCCCTTTTCAGGAGTGGTCAGTGCCTCGCGCAGCATGTCGCGCATCTTGGGTATGTCGTAGGTCCGCGTCGTCTCGCGGACCCATTTCGCACCGACGCCGCGCACGGCCTTGGTGATGAGGTTACGGGTCACGCGGTTCTTGTTGTCCGCGCGGGAGGAGAGGATATCCTGGCCGCCGGTCGCGGCGGAATAGCCGTTGTCGATGATGATGGTGACGCCGTCGTCCTTGTTGAACACCGCGTTGCCGATGCCGGACGTCAGGCCGTTATGCCAGAAACCGCCGTCGCCCATGATGGCGATGGAGCGCTTGGAGCCTTCCCCTTCCTTGGGCTTGAACGCCGATGCGCCCGCCGCGCCGAGCCCGTAGCCCATCGTCGTATTGCCGATGTTGAAGGGCGGCAGGATCGAGAACAGGTGGCAGCCGATGTCCGCCGAAACGTGCGTCGGACCCAGCTCGCGCTCGACCAGCTTCATCGCGGTGAAGATCGGACGTTCGGGGCAGCCGGTGCAGAAACCGGCGGGGCGCTGCGGGATTTCCTTGGCGACCGGAGCCGGCAGCGGGTTCGCCGCTTCCAGTTCGGGCGCCAGCGCCGGCGCATGGTCGGCGAGGAACTTGGCAAGACCCTTGCGGATCACCTCCGCGGTATACTCGCCCGAACGCGGCATGGTGTCCTTGCCGACGATCCGGGTGTCGAGCCCTGCGCGGCGGACCAGCGTGTTCAGTTCATGCTCGATGAACTCCGGCTGGCCTTCCTCGAGGATGAGGACGGCGCTCTTGTTCCGGCAGAAGTCCGCGACTTCCTCGGGGATCACCGGGTAGGCCACGTTCATGCAGTAGATCGGCAGCTTGCTTTCGCCATAGGCGTCGGCCAGCCCGATCAGTTCCATCGCGCGGTTGACGTTGTTGTAAAGGCCGCCCTGAACGATCAGGCCAATGCCTTCGCCGGTCTCTTCCGGGCCGAACCACTCGTTCAGCTTGTTGTCGCGGACATAGGCGATGCCTGCGGGCCAGCGCTTCTCGATCTTCTCGACTTCGTGGAGAAAGTTCGCCGGCGGCAGCACGATGCGGTCGGTATCGCGCACCGGATGGGCAGCGGCCTCGCCCACGGTCAGCGGCGGGCGCACGTTGTCCTTGGCCACGAACGAGCCGGTCATGTGGCACGAGCGCACGCGTAGCTGCAGCATGACCGGGGTGTTCGAGGCTTCGGAAAGCCGGAACGCCTGCTCTACCGAATCGACGATGCTGGGCAGGTTCGGACGCGGATCGATCAGCCACATCTGCGACTTCATCGCGAAGGCGTGGGTGCGCTCCTGCATGATCGAGGAACCCTCGCCGTAGTCTTCGCCCACGATGATGAGCGCGCCGCCGGTGACGCCGCCCGAGGCGACGTTCGACAGCGCATCCGATGCCACGTTGGTGCCCACCACCGACTTCCACGCGACGGCGCCGCGCAGGGGGTAGTTGACCGAAGCCGCCAGCATCGCCGCCGCCGTCGCTTCCGAGGCGCTGGCCTCGAAATGGACGCCGAGGCTTTCCAGCAGGTCGTTGGCGTCGGCGAAGACGTCCATCAGGTGGCTGATCGGCGAGCCCTGATAGCCGCCGACATAAGCGACGCCGGACTGCAACAGCGCCTTGGTAACCGCCAGGATGCCCTCGCCGGTGAAGGTCTCGCCCTCACCCGCGGTCAGCTTGGTGACTTCCTTCTTGAAGGAACGCTCCGCCATCGGTTTTTACTCCGAGACGAGCGCGAGGACGCGCAGCGGACTGCCCGAACCGCCCAGGATCTTGAGCGGAGCAGCGATCACCACCGCGCCGGTCGCGGGCAGTTTGTCCAGGTTTTCAAGGCACTGGAGGCCATACTTGCCTGCAGCGTGAAGAAGCGTGTGCGCCGGATACATCGGGTCGAGCAGGAATGCCTGTCCCGCGTCGGTGCCGATCGTCTCGACGCCGAAGCCCAGCACGTCGCGCTCCTCGACGATGTAGCGGATCGCGCAGGCGTCGGGGCCGGGCGTATGCGCACCGTCCTCGCGGCGGTTGGTATAGCCATCGACGTCGCGCTTCGACCAGTCGGTACGGAACAGCACCCAGGCGCCGGCGGGGATGGCGCCGTGCACTTCTTCCCAGGCCTTGATGTGTTCGGCCTTGAGCAGGAAATCGGCATCGGCAGCGCATTCGGCGGAAAAATCCAGGACGACGGCAGGCGCGACCAGCTTCTGCGCAGGCACCAGATCGACAGTGTTGTCGGCCAGGTCCTTCCCCGAAACCCAGTGCACCGGTGCATCGAAATGCGTGCCGGTATGCTCACCCACGGTGAAGTTGTTCCAGTGCCAGGCAACGCCGCGCTCGTCATAGCGCGAGATTTCCTCGCGCGAGAATGCGGCGGTCTGGCCGAAAGGCTCGGGCAGCACCAGCAGCGGGGTGTCTTCGGAAAGAGTCTGGGTAAGGTCGACAACGGTGATGTTACCGGCGACGAGTGCCTGTGCGAAGGTAGCAAGAACGTCTGTCATGGACTTGGGCTCCTTTTCGGACCATTACGCGAAGACTATCCGATTAAGTTGCATATGCAACTAAAATGTCATGGAATGGCGGGAGACCCGTCTGGAGCTTGGGATGAGCGAGGATTTGCGCCCTTTTGGTAACCCCGGGTCGGAAGATTTCCGCCTCGATGCCTACCCCTTCTACCTGCTCAACCGGGCAGCGAGCCGGTACAACGTGGCGATCGAGTCGGAGCTGCGCGGCATCGGGATCGACATCCCGACATGGCGCGTTCTGATGATCCTGGGCGAGCACGCCCCGCTCGCCATTGGTCAGGTCGCCAAGTCGGCGGTCATCAACCTCTCGACAATGATGCGTATCGTCGAGCGCATGTCCAAGGCTGGCCTCGTGGCCACTGCCCCGAGCGATACCGACGGCCGCGTGACCGAGATCGCCCTGACGGAAGAGGGGCGTGAGAAGCTGGCGGCAGCACGTCTGGTGACGGCGCCTTTGTATGAGAAGATCATCCGCGGCTTCTCAGCGACGGATTTCACGCGAATGCTGGATATGCTCAGCCGCCTCCACGACAACCTGGACTGATTGAACTTCCTCCCCGGCTTGGGGAGGATTAAACTTGCACGTGCAACCATATTAGTTTAGGCCTGAAGCATTCTTAGGAGGGCTTCCATGCGCATTGCCTGTCTCGGCGGCGGACCTGCCGGTATCTACTTCGCGATCTCGATGAAGCTGCGCGACCCGGCTCACGAAATTCATGTCTTCGAGCGCAACCGCTCCGGCGACACGTTCGGCTGGGGTGTGGTGTTCTCAGACCAGACGCTGGCAAACCTGGAAGTCAACGATCCCGTCAGCGCAGCAACCATCACCGACAGCTTCGCCCACTGGGACGACATCGACGTGAGCGTGGGCGAAAACACCGTCACCTCCTCTGGCCATGGTTTTATCGGCATCGGCCGCAAGCACCTACTGCAGATCCTGCAGTCCCGCGCGGCCGAACTGGGCGTGGTAATGCACTTCGAGACGCAATTCAGTGACGACCTTTCAGCCTATTCCGACTTCGACCTGATCGTGGCGGCCGATGGCATCAATTCGATGGTCCGCACCGCGAATGCTGAAAAATTCGATGTCGACATCGACACCAAGCGCAACAAGTTCTCGTGGCTGGGCACCACCAAGCTGTTCGACGCCTTCGCCTTCATCTTCGAGAAGACCGACCACGGCTGGATCTGGGCGCATGCCTACCGCTTCGACGCCACGCACTCGACCTTCATCGTCGAATGCTCGCCCGAGACGTGGGAAGGTCTTGGCCTCGACAAGATGGAGCAGGCCGATTCGATCGCGTTCTGCGAGAAGATCTTCGCCCGCCACCTGGATGGCCATCCGCTCATCACCAACGCAACGCACCTGCGCGGTTCAGCTGCATGGATCAACTTCCGCCGCGTGATCTGCCGCCAGTGGTCGTTCGACAACGTAGTGCTGCTGGGCGACGCTGCGCATACCGCGCACTTCTCGATCGGTTCGGGCACCAAGCTGGCGCTCGAAGATGCGATCAAGCTGGCGCAGGTTCTCGACCGTCCCGGCATCACCGGACGCGAGGAACTGGCCGGTGCGCTTGCCGAATATCAAGCGGAACGGCACGTCGAGGTCCTCAAAATTCAGAACTCTGCGCGCAACTCCACAGAATGGTTCGAGACTCTCGACCGATACCTCGGTTTCGACCTGCCGCAGTTCGCCTACTCGCTGATGACCCGCTCGCAGCGCGTCAGCCACGAAAACCTGCGCCTGCGCGACCCCGCCTGGCTGGCAGGACTGGAGCGTTGGTTCTGGAGCGGCAACGAGGGGCGTAACACCCCGGTGCAGCCGATGTTCACGCCGTATACCCTGCGCGGGCTGACAGTACCCAACCGCGTGGTCATGCCGCCGATGCTGACGTATAGCGCTGACACGGGCGGCTATGCGACGGACTTCCATTCGGTTCACTACGGCGCCCGCGCGCTGGGCGGGGCTGGCCTCGTCGTCACCGAACTGCTGGCCGTCGGCCCTGAAGGGCGCGCCACCCCCGCCTGCCCCGGCCTTTGGCATGACGGTCAGGTCGAGCGCTGGTCCGCCTTCAACGAGTTCGCCCACCAGCACTCGGCCGCGAAGACCTGCGCGCAGATCGGTCACTCCGGCGCGCGCGCGGCCTGCAAGGTTCCGGGCGAAGACATCGCCTACGATGTGTCGCTGGATGCGCCCTGGCCCACCGTCTCGGCCAGCGCGCAGCCATGGCGCAAGGGCGGCACGGTACCCAAGGCACTCGACGCCCGCAAGATGGACATGATCGTCCAGCAGTTCGTCGCCGCTGCCCTGCGCGCCGACAAAGCCGGTTTCGACATGCTCGAAGTGCAGGCCGGCCACGGCAACCTGCTCTCCAGCTTCATCACCCCGGTCATGAACGCCCGCGACGACGAGTTCGGCGGCACCCTCCACAACCGGATGCGTTTCCCGCTGCGCGTCATCGCAGCCGTGCGCGCCGCATGGCCCGAAGGCAAGCCGCTGGCCGTGCGCATCTCCGCCAACGACTGGGTCGGGGAAGCCGGCGTCACGCCCGGCGAGGCGGTCGAGATCGCGCGGGCATTGCGCGAAGCGGGCGTCGATATCGTCGACGTGTCTGCCGGCGAGACCGCGCCCGAGGGGCGCCCCGTTTACGGCCGCATGTTCCAGACCCCCTTCGCCGACCAGATTCGCAATGAGGCGCAGGTACCAACCATCGCCGTCGGCAACATTGCCGACGCCGATCAGGTCAACTCCATCCTGACCGCCGGGCGTGCCGATCTCGTCGCGCTGGGCCGCACACACCTGTTCGACCCGGTGTGGACGCTGCGCGCCGCCGCCTCCGCCGGATATGAGGAACAGCCGGTGCCGGCGCCTTATCGCACGGGCCAGGCGATGGCCCTGCGCGCCGCGTACCAGAAGGCGGAAGGGGCCCGGACCTGAAACCCGGGAAAACCTTCCTCGACCAGTTTCGTCGTCATCGTACAGTTTCCAGCCCTGTGCGAAGGTGGCGGATCGGTCGCGGTATGGTCCGCTAAATGTCACTTGCAGGAATCGACATGTTCGCCCCGGGCGCTATGGAACCTCCCGAAAAAGGAGCTTTCGAGGCGATGGCCGAGTCCGATAAACCTGCATCTGCAAGCACCCTGGACTTACGCGTCTGGGTACGCCTGCTGGACTGCGCGAAGATCATCGAGAAGCGCCTGCGCCGCAATTTCGAGGATCAGTTCGGCACCACCCTGCCCCGCTTCGACATTCTGGCAACGCTGGACCGAGCGCCGGACGGCTTGCGCATGGGCGAACTGTCGCGCGCGCTGCTGGTCTCGAACGGCAATGTGACCGCCATCGTTCGTCAGCTACAGGAGCAGGGTTTCGTTAATTCGCGCCCGGCCCCGGACGACGGCCGCTCGGCAATCGTGTCTCTGACACAGCAGGGCCGCGCCCAGTTCGTTGCGCTGGCCGAAGCGCATCACGGCTGGGTCCGCGAAGCGCTCGCCGAGTTTCCGGAAAGCAGCCAGCGCCACCTCCTCGACCTGCTGACGCAGCTCAAGTCATCCATCGCCTAGGATAGCCAAGATGCCTTTCACCACCCGCGCCCAGGTGCGCTTCGCCGATGTCGACCCGGCGGGAATCGTCTTCTACCCCCGCTACTTCGAAATGCTGAACGGCGCGGTCGAGGACTGGTTCGAGCAGGATCTGGGTATGGATTTCGCGGCGATGCATCTTGAGCGCCGCAT
Organism: Novosphingobium sp. 18050; assembly: GCF_902706195.1. GTDB lineage: Bacteria > Pseudomonadota > Alphaproteobacteria > Sphingomonadales > Sphingomonadaceae > Novosphingobium. The sequence goes on from NZ_CACSJO010000001.1 coordinate 339,255, forward strand.
CGGCGTGCCGACCGTAAAGCTGGAAACCGAATTCGTCTCGCCGAGCCGCCTTGGCGACCGGCTGGAGATCATCATTACCCCCCGGCGCCTCGGCCGCACGTCCTGCGGAATCTCCGTGGTATTCACCGGCGAAGGCCGCGAACGACTGCACGCGCAGGTCGTGCTGGTGTGCATGGACCTCGACAGCCATCGCCCGGTCGAATGGCCCGAAGGCGTGCGCGCTGCAATCGAGGCCGGGCTGATCGCGGCCTGACTTGCGGGCCCGGGACGCAGGGCTTCGACGCCGTAGGTGAAACCGGCTTCGATCCCAAATTCCACACCACCTACGAAAAAGGCGCCGCCCGGCTGAAGCACAGGCAGCGCCCTTTCGTTTACTCTTGTACTTTTAGACGAGCGCGCCGTGGCAATGCTTGTACTTGTTGCCTGAACCGCAAGGGCACGGTGCATTGCGGCTGATCGGCAGGTCGGCAAACGGGTTGCCCGCCTGCTCGGCGCCATCATGGCCACTGGCACCCTGCTCGATGAAGCCCTGCGGGCTACCGGCGAGCGAGCCGAACAGCGCCGGGTTCAGCGAGGAGCCGTCGCCGTCTTCGGAATTGTCGAGGCCGGTGAAGGGATCGATGTGGCCGGTCAGGAAGTCGGGCAGTTCGGGCAGCTGCGCGGGCTCGGGCATGCGCAGTTCGCTGACCGAGATGATGCGGGTCACATCCTCGCGGATCGTCTCCAGCATGCGCTCGAACAGGCTGAAGGCTTCCTGCTTGTATTCGTTGATCGGCTGCTTCTGCGCATAAGCGCGCAGGAACACCACCTGGCGCAGCGCGTCGAGCGTGGCGAGGTGCTCCTTCCAGTAGTGGTCAAGACGATCGAGCAGGATCGACTTTTCCACCTGCCGCCAGATCGCCGGATCGTCCTGCGACATCTTCTCGTTCATCTGCGCTTCGGCGATGTCCGAGATGCGCGTTTCCACCACCTCGGGATCGATCCCGTCCTCTTCGACCCACGCTTCGATCGGCGCATCGACATTGAGGATGTCCTTCGCCTTTTCCTTTAGCTCCTCGATCTTCCAGTGCTCTGGGTAGGAGCCCGGCGGGCAGGCGTCGGCGATCAGGGCGTTGATGGTGTCGTTGCGCATATCGACGACGACGTCGTCCACGGTCTCGGCGTCCATGATGTCCGAACGCTGTTCGTAAATGACCTTGCGCTGGTCGTTCATCACGTCGTCGTATTCGACGACCTGCTTGCGCACTTCATAGTTGCGCGCCTCGACCTTCTTCTGGGCGGTCTCGATGGCCTTGGACAGCCACTTGGAGCCGATCGCCTCGCCGTCCGCGAGGTTGTTGTTCATCATCTTGGAGAACAACGTGTCGGGGCCGAAGATGCGCAGGAGGTCGTCCTCGAGGCAGAGGTAGAACTTCGAGAGCCCCGGATCGCCCTGGCGGCCCGAACGACCGCGCAGCTGGTTGTCGATGCGGCGGCTTTCATGGCGCTCGGTGCCGATGACGCAAAGGCCGCCGGCTTCGAGGACGAGGCGCTTCTGCTCACCAACCTCGGCCTTGATCTTGGCCACGGCGGCATCGCGCTCGGGGCCTTCCGGCATGTCGCGCAGTTCGTCCTCAACGCGGAATTCCACGTTACCGCCCAGCTGAATGTCGGTGCCGCGGCCCGCCATGTTGGTGGCGATCGTCACCGCACCGAGGCTGCCGGCCTGAGCGACGATATGCGCTTCCATCTCGTGGAAACGGGCGTTGAGGACCGAGTGCTTCACGCCTTCCTTGTTGAGGAAGTCCGACAGCAGTTCCGACTTCTCGATGGAAACGGTGCCGACCAGGACCGGCTGGCCGGTTTCGTACTTGGTGCGGATGAGCTTGGCGATGGCGGCGAACTTGTCCACCGTGTTCTTGTAGAACTCGTCTTCCTCGTCGACGCGCATCACGGGCACGTTGGTGGGAATGGTGACGACGTTCATCTTGTAGATGTCGTAGAATTCGCCTGCTTCGGTCGCGGCGGTGCCGGTCATGCCCGAAAGCTTGGGATACATGCGGAAGTAGTTCTGGAAGGTGATCGAAGCCAGCGTCTGGTTCTCGGGCTCGATGCGCACGCCTTCCTTGGCCTCGACGGCCTGGTGCAGGCCGTTCGACCAGCGACGACCGTCCATCATGCGTCCGGTGAACTCGTCGATGATGACGACCTTCTCGTCCTTGACGATATAGTCGGTGTCGCGCTTGAACATGACCACGGCCTTGAGGCTCTGGTCGAGGTGGTGAACCACCTGCGTGTTTTCGACGTCGTAGAGGTTCGAGCCTTCAAGCAGGCCGGCGGCTTCGAGCATGCGCTCGGCCTTTTCGACACCGTCCTCGGTCAGGCTGATGTTCTTGGTCTTCTCGTCCGCCTCATAGTCCTCGGGGACCAGCTGCTTAACCAGCACGTCGACCTGGAGGTAAAGGTCCGACTTGTCGTCCGTCGGGCCGGAGATGATCAGCGGCGTGCGGGCCTCGTCGATCAGGATCGAATCGACCTCGTCGACGATCGCGTAATTGAAGGGACGCTGCACCATCTGGCTGCGCTCGTGCTTCATGTTGTCGCGCAGATAGTCGAAGCCGAATTCGTTGTTCGTACCGTAGGTGATGTCGGCTGCGTAGGCCTCGCGGCGCTCGAATTCGTTGAGGTTGGGCACGATCACGCCGACGGTCAGGCCGAGGAACCCGTGGACGCGCTCCATCTGCTCGGCGTCGCGGCGGGCGAGGTAATCGTTCACGGTGACGACGTGGACGCCCTTGCCTTCCAGCGCGTTGAGGTAGGTCGCGGTGGTGGCGACGAGGGTTTTGCCCTCACCCGTGCGCATCTCGGCGATTTCGCCGCGGTGCAGGACCATGCCGCCGATCAGCTGGACGTCGAAGTGGCGCATGCCGAACACGCGGCGCGAAGTTTCGCGCACTGTGGCGAAGGCCTCGGGCAGGAGATCGTCGAGGGTCGAGCCGTTCGCGAGCATCTCGCGGAACTTGATCGTCTGGGCAGAAAGCTCCTCGTCGCTGAGGGCTTCGATTGCCGGTTCGAAGGCGTTGATCTGCGCGACGACCTTGTCGAGCGACTTGACGTAACGCTCGTTGGACGAGCCGAAGATGGACTTGACGAGTGCGCCGAGCATGGCGGGAAATCCCTGTTTTTCGTGAATGCGTAAAATCGAAGGTGCGCGCAGCCGGGGCATGGCCCGGGCGCGTCAAAAGCTCGCGAGAACGCGAAGAGTTGCAAGCGCAGCGCGTTATTCGCGCGCGCGGTCTATCCCGGTAAGAACTGTCGCCACGGCAACCGGAACCGGCGCAGCGATACGCGGCGGGGCATGGAGCCGGGTATTGCGCAGGCCCGGTTCGGGCAATTGCGCCAATGCAACGGGTGCGCGGGGCGCCTTGATCGCCGCCACTTCACGCGGCGTCGCCACCTGCACGCTTGCCACCCGCGACGCACACGCGTCGACAGGGCCGATCTGCGCGGCAAGGCCCGTCAGCAGGGCAAGCAGGGTCAAGAGCAGGCGATGAGCCATGACAGAGCAGATAAGGACGAGTCCTCGACCTGTCCACAGTAGAGGCCGGATAAGCGCAAGGAAAAGCGACGACGGCAATGTCGCCCAACCTCGCAGGACACTCGCGCGGTGCCGCCGCGCCTGCGCTGCTTACCACTTATTCACCCTGTTTGCGCTAGACACGCAGGTGTGAAAGGGGGGCGAACATGATGCACGAACGATCGAAGCGCCTCGTGCTGCTCGACGGGATGCGCGGTATCGCCGCCATCGGCGTGGTCCTGTTTCATGCAGAACTGGCCGGTCCGGGCGTCATCTTCTCACGCGGATACCTGTTCGTGGACTTGTTCTTCCTGCTTTCGGGTTTCGTACTGACGCTTGCTTTCGACGCCCGCTTCGGACCGGAACTGCGCGTCGGCACCTTTCTGCGTCAACGCCTGCGTCGGTTTCTGCCGCTGGTCGCAACCGGGTCACTGCTCGGGGTGCTCGCCGTCCACGGGCAAGACTATAAGCCCATAGCCTTCCTCCTATCCTTCGTGGTTTCGGCGACATTGATCCCGTTGCCGATGACGATGATGTTTCCGCTCAATCCGCCGCAATGGTCGCTGATGGTCGAACTGGTCGCGAACGGGGTTCATGCGCGCTGGCTGCACCGTATCCCGGCGCGCATACTGCTGCTTTTCGCCGGAGCCTGCGCGGCGGGCATGGCCGCGATGATGATCCGGGCGGGCGAGGGCAACCTGGGCGCCGGCATCTGGCAGCTCCCGACGGGCCTGCTGCGCGCGGGATGGTCTTATACGCTCGGCATCGTCTTCGCCCGCATCTGGCGTGTCCGCAGTACCCGTATCCCGGCAGACTGGCGCATCGCCCTGCTTGCGCCCCTTGCCGTGACAACCGCCCTGCCGTTCCTGCCGGCACCGGTTTGGGCAGGCGATCTGATGGTCATCCTTGCTATCTTCCCCGCGCTGTTCTGGATGGCTGCCGGAGCCGTAATACCACCTCCCTCGGCCGAGCGATTGCTGACGGCGCTGGGCGCGATTTCCTTCCCCCTCTACGCGGTCCATTTCCCGATCCTGCGCATCGCCGACGAACTGGGCAACGAGACCGGGCGCGCTTTCGGCGTTGCTGCGGCGATTGCCGTATCGGCCGCGTTGGCCTTTGCCGGCCCGCAGTTGGCCGCCTTCAGAAAGCGACGTCTCGCAAACTCGGCAGGCGGAGCCGTCGCCGACGCTTGACCTGTCACAACCATGCGTTACCCAGCCCGCCATGGCCTACCCCGTCTCCCCGCTCGCCTCGCCCTTTCCCGCCCTGCCCGCGATCGCGGGCGTGACGCCGCATGTCGTGCGCGCCGGCTACAAGGACTGGGGCCGCTGCGACCTCACATACGTCACGTTCGAGGAAGGCACCGCCGTCGCGGGTGTCTTCACCAGGAACCTGTGCTGTTCGAGCGAAGTTGAACTGGGCCGTGACAACGCGACGCAGGGCCGTGCCCGCGCGCTGGTGGTCAATGCCGGCAATTCCAACGCCTTCACCGGCTACCGCGGCCGCGAGGCGGTGGAGCAGATCATGGACCAGGTCGCTGCGCATATCGGCTGCGCGCGCGAGCAGGTGTTCGTATCTTCTACCGGCGTAATCGGCGTGCCGCTCCCCAAGGATAAGGCGCGCGAGGGCGTTGAAAAGGCGTTCACCGCCCGGCCCTGCACCTGGGAAGAAGCCGCCAATACCATCGCCACCACCGACACCTTTGCCAAAGGCGCGACGGCGACCGCGATGATCGGCGATACCAAGGTAACGATCAGCGCCATCATCAAGGGCTCTGGCATGATCGCGCCCGACATGGCGACGATGCTGGGCTACCTGTTCACCGACGCGGCTGTGGAGCCGGCGTTCCTGCAGGCCTGCCTTTCCGCTGCGAACCTGCGCACGTTCTCGTGCATCACCGTCGATTCGGACACCTCGACCAGCGACACCGTGCTGGCCTTCGCCACCGGCAAGGCCGGCAACGCCCCGCTCACCTCGTTCCAGAGCGATGGCGCCCACGCTTTCGCCGCCGCCGTCCATGACGTGTGCCGCCAGCTCGCCCACCTCGTCGTGCGTGATGGCGAAGGCGCGCAGAAGTTCATTGCGGTGGCCGTTACCGGCGCCGTCTCGGACGAGAGCGCGCGCAAGGTCGGCATGGCCATCGCCAACTCACCGCTGGTCAAGACCGCCATCGCCGGCGAGGACGCCAACTGGGGCCGCGTCGTCATGGCCGTAGGCAAGGCAGGCGAACCGGCCGACCGCGACAGGCTGTCCATCGGTTTCGGCGGCACCTGGGCCGCGCGAGAGGGCCTGCCACTGGCCGACTACGACGAAGCCCCCGTTACCGCGCATCTCAAGGGCCATGACATCTCGATCGAGGTCGACCTGGGGCTTGGCGACGGCAGCGCGACCGTGTGGACCTGCGACCTGACGCACGGCTACATTTCGATCAACGCTGATTACCGGAGCTGAAATGGCCTCTCCCATATTCACGCTCTGGGGGCGACTGAACTCCCACAACGTCAAGAAGGTCGCCTGGTTTGCCGAGGAACTGGGTCTCAAGTACGTGCGCAACGATATCGGCGGCCAGTTCGGCTACACCGACGACTATCTCGCCAAGAACCCCAACCGCCTGATCCCGATGATCGAAGACGGCAAGGTTGTGCTGTGGGAATCGAACGCCATCCTGCGCTACATGGCGGCGGAATACGGCGGCGAGCGCTGGTTCCCGCGCGATCCCATCGACCGCGCGCTGGCCGACCGCTGGATGGACTGGCAGTTCGCCTATGCCGACGCTCAGCGCGTGCCCTTCCTCAGCCACGCCCGCACCCCGCGCGAGAACTGGAACCACGAAGTCATCGCCCGCGACGTGGCAACCTGCGCCCGCCACATGGCAGTGCTGGACAAATATCTGACGGAAAAGCCATGGCTGTCGGGTAACACGTTCGGCATCGGCGACATTCCCATGGGCGTCTATGCCTATACATGGTTCAGCCTTCCCTTCGAAAAGCCGGAGTTCCCAGCCGTTGCCGACTGGTATGCCCGGCTATGCAAACGCCCCGGCTTTGCCGCGCAAGTGATGATCCCGCTGACGTGATAACGCCCGCCCTTCACGCCGCCGTCGAAGCCATAATGCGCGAGGCGAGCGAGAGTGCGATCCTGCCGCACTACCAGTCGCTTACGGCCAGCGAGATCGACAACAAGGCGGCCGACGACGTCGTCACCATCGCCGACCACGAAGCCGAAGCCCTGCTGACCGAGCGCCTCTCCGCCCTGCTGCCCGAAGCCTCGGTAGTCGGCGAGGAAGCCGTGTTCGAGGATGCCTCGGTGATGGAGCGCCTGAAGGACGGCTTGTGCTGGATCGTCGATCCGGTGGACGGCACCAACAACTTCGCTGCCGGCAAGCCGCCCTTCGGCGTGATCGTGGCGCTGGCGGACAGGGGCGAAATCCTCGGCGGCTGGATTCTCGACTGCCTCACCGGCCGCTTTTGCCAAGCCGGCCTCGGCACCGGCGCCTGGATCGACGGCACGCGTATCACCGCCCGCACTACCGGCGAACACCCGCCGGTCGCGGCCATTTCGACGATCTTCCTCGATGACGGGGCGCGTGAAAAAGTGCTCACCCACATCGCCCCGCACTACCGCCTTGTCGACATTCCGCGCTGCGCCGCCGAGCAGTACCCGCGCCTCCTGCTGGGCACGAACGACATTTCAGTCTTCAACCGCACCCTGCCCTGGGACCACGCAGCGGGCGTGCTGCTGCTCAACGAGGCCGGTGGCAAGGCCGCCCGCCCCGACGGCAGCGCCTACCGCGCCGACGAATACGAACGCCGCGACCTTATCGGCGCATCGAGCCCGGCGCTATGGGACGGTTTCGCGGAAATCGTCGCAAGGATCGGCTAATCTTCCCCCCCTCCTCCGAAGCGGTCGGGACTTTCAGCACAAAGAAAAAGCCCCCACCGCGCGCGCGGTAGGGGCCTTTCACCTGACCGAAGCGGTCAGCTCAGCAAATCAAAGTTCGGCTTCGAGCCAGCCCTTGAGCGCGTTCTTGGGCGCAGCGCCCAGCTTCTGCGCGACCGGCTGGCCGTCCTTGAACAGCACCAGCAGCGGGATCGACTTCACGCCGATCTGCGCCGGAATGCCGGTGTTGGCCATGATATCCATCTTGGCGATGGTCACCTTGTCGGCAAGTTCTTCGCCGATCTCTTCGAGAGCCGGGCCGATCATCTTGCACGGACCGCACCAATCGGCCCAGAAATCCACGAGGACGGGCTTGTCGGACTTGAGGACGTCGTCCTCGAAGCTGGCGTCGGTAACGGCAATGGTGGACATCGAATAGCTCCTGGGAAATGTGTCGGGGGGAATAAAGTGATGAGCAATCTAGGGATGAAACGCGCGGACGCAACGCCGCGCGCATGAAAGCTTTACGCGCGCACCGTCAAGTCCGGCTTGTGCAGTGCCAGAACCCCGGCCGGGACTTCGATCAGCAGCGGCACCGCAGTGTAGAGCAGCGCCACTTCGACGTCTCGCCCCGGAAACGTCGCTTCCAGCGCGGCAGCGTAGGCGCCCATCTGACGCAGCACGCCTTTCGGCACCTTGTCCAGACCCTCTGGCGGGCGCCGCGCACTCTTGTAGTCGACAAGGCGGATGCGCGTCGGCTCGATCACCAGGCGGTCGATCGTACCGGCAACTACCTGCCCGCCCACGACTGCCGCCACCGGCACTTCGGCAAGACTATCGGGTGCAAAGAGATCTGCCCAATCCGGGTTACCCAATACCGCCATCGCGCTTGCCAGCAAGGCCGCGCGGTCCTCCTCGTCAAGGTCGGCAGCATGGCGCGCCAACCAGGCCGAACCGGCGCTTTCGCGCATATCCGGGGCCACTTCGGGCAAACGTTCGAGCAGCTTGTGCACCAACGTACCACGCCGGGCAGCATCGCGCCCCGCTCCCGGCGGAAACGGCGGGTCGGGCGCGTCTTCCTCGCCCAGCGCGGAAGGTGCAAGCGGGCGCGGCGGACGCGGTTCGGCGGGGGGGCCACGCTCCAGCCAGACCGGTAGCGGATCGCGCAAGTCGAGCTGCGCCGCAGCGGCCTTCACCGCGACCGGTGCCGCCAGACCGCCGTGCTCACACCGCGCGCCCCATATCGGATCGGCAACCTCGGCCCCTTCAGGGAACACGTCGCGCAGGCGCGCATACCAGCTTTTCGGGCTCGGCCCCTCGCGGTCCTTCGGCCCCAGTGCCCCGCCCACGAACAGCGCTTCCTCGGCGCGAGTCATCGCGACGTAGAGGAGCCGCCAGTGCTCCTGCTCATCAGCGCTGCGAGCATCCTCGATATGCTCGGCAATGCGGCCCTGCTTTTCGTCTTTCGACAGCGGCGGTAGCGGAATGGTCCGCGCCGCATTGACAGGGTCGGGCAGGTCCATGCCGCGTTCGCGTGCGTTATCGGGATTGCTTGTGGCGTCGGCAAGGATCACGATCGGCGCTTGCAGGCCCTTCGAGCCATGCACCGTCATCACCCGCACCAGACCTGCGGCATTGTCAGCCTCGCGCTTCAGTTCGCCGTCACCGGCATCGAACCACGCGAGAAAGCCGGCAAGGCTGGGCGTATCGGTGACGACGTAAGCTTTCGCCGCATTGAGTAGCTCGTCGATCGGATCGTTCGCTTCGCTGCCCAGCCGCGCAACCAGCCGGCGCCGTCCCTGCCAAGGGCCTACCAGCAGCCAGTGCAGCAGGTCCTGCGGCGGATTGAAATCGGCGCGCCCGAGGAGATCGACCAGCTGCGCCATTACGGCAGCCACCTCAGGCTCGCGCGAGCGGCGCATGTGTTCCCACAAAGGCGTATATTTCGGACGATAGGCATGGGCCAGAAGCTGCTCCTGGCTCCACCCCACCAGCGGCGAAACCAGTAGCCCGGCAAGGTTGAGATCGTCGAGTGGCTGCACTGCGAAACGCAGCGCTGCGACCAGATCCTTGACCGCCAGCGGCGCGCCCAGCCGCAGGCGGTCGACGCCCGCCACCGGCACCCCTGCCGCATGGAGCCGGGCGACGATCAATCCGGCCAGTTCCTTGCGCTGGCGCACCAGCACCATAATATCGCCCGCACCCGCGCGGCGCGGCGCACTCTTGACCAGCGTCAGGCCGGGGCCGTGCGGGTCGAGCCATTCACGGACCTGAAGCGCGATGCGCTCGGCCATCTGCCGGTCAGGGCGCGACAGCCAGTTCGGCGCGGTGCCGTCCTCGCCATCTTCCTCGCCTGCGCCCTCGTCCTCGCCATCCGAGGCATCACTGACCGGCCGCCATAGCGCGACGTAGCCCTTGCGGTCCTGCCCTTCGTGCCGTCCGGGCGGTGCATCCAGCCCGAAGTTTGCGTGACCGATGCCGACGATCGCCTCGTCCACGAAATCCAGCACCGTCTGCGCCGTGCGGAAGGAACGATCCAGCCCGAGTTCCAGCAGATTGCGCGGGGTAAAGTTGCTGCGCAGCATCTGCGCGTTCTGCGCCGCCTCGCCCATCTCACGCCGCACGCGGTCGGCGGCGCGGCGGAAGTTCTCGGGGCTGGTGCCCTGAAAACGGAAGATCGCCTGCTTGTAATCGCCCACGACGAACAGCGTGCGCATCAGTTCACCGGCGCGGCCCGCATCGCCGCCATCCCCGCGCCCCTCATGCTGGCCAAGGCCGGCCCAGAACTCGCCCGCCATGGCGAAGATGATATCCCACTGCGCAGCATTGGTATCCTGCGCTTCGTCAACGAGGATATGGTCGAACCGCCGGTCCAGCTTGTAGCGGATCCAGTCCGCCTGCTCACGATTGCCCAGCAGATCGGCGGCGCGGCGGATCTGGTCGTCGAAATCGATCAGCCCCTCGCGCTGCTTCGCCTCGTCCCAGGCGATCGCGAAAGCCCGGCCCAGCCGCAGCGCCGGGACCAGCCGGTCGGCAAGGTCCAGCAGGCCCCGCGCACTGCGGATCGCGCCGATGCGCTCGACCACGCGGGCGCAGTATTCGGGATAGGCAGGGTCGATCTTGTCCTGAGACTTGCTCGCCTTGGGCTCACCCTTCTGCGTCAGGAACACGCCGGTCAGCGCGTCCAGCCCGGCCAGTCGCTGCGCAGCGTCGCCCAGCAACCATTCACTGATCGCATCGACCGCGCCAAGCCCGGTCTTGGTGCCCCACTGGTGGTTCACCTCCATGCAGCGACGCAGCGAGGCGACATCGAACGCAGCATCGGCGCATTGACCGGCAAGCCAGTCACGGTCTGCCTCGGGTGACAGGCCGACCAGCCGCAGCACATTCGCGCGCATATCGCCCGCCTGCCAGCCGCCAGGCCCGAACCACGCCGAGCGCGCGGAGGCGCAGCGCAGCAGGAACCCGAGCACGGCGTCAGGGCCATGCCGCAGCGACAGCCCTTCCACCGCGCGCAGCAAAGTCGGGTCGCCCAGCGGATCATCCTGCGCATTCACCAGCAGATCTGCCAGAACCTGCCGGGCCAGCAGGTCGCGCTCGCGCTCCTCCATCGGGCGACTGCCGGGAATGAGATCGGCTTCCTGCGGGAACGTCGCCAGCAGCCACTGCGAGAAGGCATGGATCGTGTCGATCCGCAGCCCCCCGCCCGGACTGTCGAGCACAGAGGCGAACAGCGTGCGCGCACGCGCCTTGCTCTCGGCGCTGGCGGTCGCCCCGATGGCAGCCAGCCGCATCCCCAGCGCTGTGTCGTCCAGCCGCACCCATTCGGCCAGCGTGCCGTTAATGCGCGCAGCCATCTCGGTCGCGCCCGCCTTGGTGAAAGTGAGGCACAGGACCTGCGATGGCTCGACGCCCGGTTGCAGCAAAAGCCGCAGCACGCGTGAGGACAGCACCTGCGTCTTGCCCGTGCCCGCCGAGGCGGAAAGCCACACCGTCTCCTGCGGATCGACCGCAAGCATCTGGTTCCCGTGCAGCGGATGGACGGTTGCCGGGCCGCTCATGCCGCGTTCTCCCCGCCATGCGCCGTGCTGCCGCCCAGCGTCGTGATCCACTCGTCCAGTCGCATCAACTGGTCGTAATCGGCATAACTGCCCAGTTCCGGGTTCAGCCTTGCGGTGAAGGCCTCGGCGCCCAGAATCCAGCGGTCCAGCGCGTCGTTCAGGTAGCGCATCGTCTCGGGCAGGAAGTCCTCGCGCGGGATGCCGGACTTCTTGCGGCCCTCCAGCACGGGTTCGAATTCATAGCCCATCGCGCCGTCCTTGGCCTTGCCCATCGACCAGTATTCGAAACCCTCGGCCTTGCCCGAAACCCCTTCGAACCCGCCCGCCTCTGCAATCAGCGCGACAAGGCCAAGCTGCAGCGCAAAGCCTTCCTGCACGCGCCGCCCGGTCGGCGGCTGGCCGGTCTTGTAATCGACCACGGCAAGGGTGCCGTCCTCGCGCCGGTCGAGCCGGTCGGCGCGGCCGTGGATGCGCACTTCGCGGTGCTGCATGTCGCCCCATGCCTCCACCGCGAGGACTTCGCGCCCGGCAGCCTTGGCGGCGATGATCTTGCGCTCGAACGTCTCCAGCGCGGCGGAGAGGCGCGGCCACCACAACGCGCGCATCAGCGGGTGGGCGTTCTGGTCGGTCAGCACCTGCTGGGCGATGGCGTGAAGGCCGCCTTCCGGCTCGCCGGCGCGGTGCCACAGCTCCATGATGAGGTGCGCCACTTCGCCCTTCCACGCCGCGCTCGGCTCGGCATCGAGACCGTCGAGGCTGCGCAGGCCCAGGATCGCGCTGGCGTAGAACTGGTAGGGATCGCCGCGAAGACGGTCGAGTCCGGTCACCGAAAGATCGACACGCCGCTGCTCCGCCGAGGGTTCCGGCTGCGGGCGCGGGTGCGCGAGAACCGCCGGGGCATCGTCGATCAGCCGGGCCAGACGGACGGCCTCGCCCTCAAGGTGGCGGCCCAGCTGGTCGCCCAGCATCGCGCGCACCCGCAGCACGAAGCGCGAGGGGATCACCGGGCCGCCCTCGTCCCTTTGCGCCCAGCTCAGCACAACCTCCGGCGCGCCCAATGCTGCGGCCAGATCGTGCGCGGCAAGGCCGATGCGGAAGTCCGCGCCGGGCACGCCAAGCGCGCGCAGCACGGCAGGCGGCAGCAACGAATCCTGCGCCGGGCTGGCCGGCCAGACACCCTCGACAAGCCCGCCGCAGATGACCAGATCGGCGCGGCTCATGCGCGCTTCGAGCAAGCCGTAGATCGAGACGCGCGGGTGCCCGCCCCAGGGCGGACGCACCGAGGCGCGGTCCATCGCATCGCGCAGCACGGCGTGCAGTTCACGCGGATCGAGCAGCGTTCCCGCCGCCCCAGCGGCATCGCGCAGTTCCTCAACGAAAGCGCCCAGCGCGCGGCCGTCCGCTCCGCTCCACACCGTCTCGCCGCACATTGCCTCCGCCGCATCGGCCAGCATCTCGAGCAGCTTTTCCAGCGGCTCGGCATCGCTCAGCGCGAACAGCGGAGTGAGCAGCGTTTCCACCTCACCCCACCAGTCGCCCAGCTTCGCCTCCTGCGCCTTGGCGGCCACCGGCGCGAGGCCGACGCCGGGGCGCGGCCCCCGCAGCGCAAGGTCCAGCCGCCGCGCATTCTCCAGCCAGCGCGGGCGGCGTTCGCCTGCCCCCGCCAGCGGATGGACCAGCAGCGCGATCAATGGCACCGGCGCGGCCTGCTCGGCCACCACTTCCGCCAGCAGCAGCATGAGCCGCCCGGCGGCAGTCTGCGGCAGGGGCCGACCGGCGGTGTCGTCGGCGGCGATGCCCCAGCGTTCCAGATGCGCCACGACGCGCGCGGCGAGGCCCCGGTCCGGCGAGATCAGGGCGACGCGGCGCTCAGGCGTTTCCAGCGCCTCGCGCATCAGCACTGCGATGGCCTGCGCCTCCTCGCCGGGGTGGGTGCTTTCCATCAGGCGCACGCCGGAAAGGCGGCGATGTTCGGCGGGAAGATCAACCCACGCCGCAGATGCGCGCGGCGGCAGGAACAGGTTGGAGATCACCCGGCGGCGCTCTGGCGGGGCGGCAGCGGGGCCGGAGCGGTGCCAGGCCTGCACTTCGTCGCGCCGCAGATCCATGCGGTTTAGCAGCAGTTTCAGGTGGTACTGCGGGTGCGTCACCGCATCGCCGCGGCCGAACGGCGGGTCATCATACTGCGCCGGATTGCCCGCAGTGCCGAGTTCGTCCCAGACCTCCGCATCGAGTGACAGGTCGAGATCGGGCAGAACGACGCTGCCCTGCTCCATCTCGCTCACCACCCGCAGCAATTTCGCGAGGGCAGGCGATGCGCCCGTCACGCCGGCTGCCACGACGGGCCATGCAGGCGGGTTTTGCGCCCAGCGCGCGGCGGCGTGATCGAACAGGCGGTTGCGGCGTTCCGGCGCGTCGATTTCCCCGCGTGATGCGAGTTCGGCGATCCAGTGCTGCTGCACCATCAGGAAGGTGCGGGTATTGTCGGTCCAGTGGCCCGCCATCTCGCCCACGATGCCGATTACGCGGTCGGACAGCAGGTCGATCGGGGCGATGCCCTCGGCCAGAAGGCGGTCCATCGTGCGCCCGATTTCCCAGGCGCGTCGCAGCAATGCCGCGCCTTTCCCCGCAGCATCGCCTTCGACTTCGCGCAAGTAATGGGCCAGCCGCAGCCAGCGTCGTGTCGGGTCCGCAGCAGGCGGAATATCCGCCGCGCCCAGAGGATCGAGCAGCGGGCCAAGCGTCTCGTCCAGATCAAGGTCGCCCACCACCACCATGCGCGGCAGCAGCAGGCCGGTGCCGGAATGACGCACGAACGCCTCGGTCATCGTGCGTACGGTGCGGCGGCTCGGCAACAGCAACGTCAGCCGCGCAAGACCAAGCTCGCCTTGCGTGTAACGCGGCACGAGGCCAGCTACCAAGGCATCGGCAAAACCGCGATGGGCAGCAATCGAGTAGACTTGGGGGCCACCTTTACCGATGGGCGCCCTGTCAGGCACGCGTCAGCCATTCCTCGGTGGGCTTGATCGCTGCGGGTTCACCCACTTCGAACCACAGGCCCATATGCGAGATGCCGTAGAGGCGGCCTTCCTCGATCGCGCGGCTCCACAGCAGGTTGGTCGAGAACGGACCCTCGGGCGCATCGCGCAGCAAGCGCTTCGATACGATCTGGATGCCGGTGTAGATGAACGGCGCGACCCGGCCCGGACGGCGGCGGGTGACCTTGCCGTTCGGATCGAGGTGGAAATCGCCCTCGCCCCGGTAATGAAACGCACGGGTGTGCGGCACCATCAGCAGCAGCGCGTCCATGCGCTCAGCGTCCCAGCCCTGCGACAGTTCGGCGAAGACATCGCTGGGGCCGTCGAGCCAGATGTTGTCGCTGTTGAGGCAGAAGAACGGATCGGGCATCAGCGAGGCCGCGCGCACCATGCCGCCGCCGGTTTCCAGCAGCTGCTCGCGCTCGTCAGACAGGGTGACCTGCGGCGCGGTCTTGCGCACCTTCAGGTGGCCTTCCAGCGCATCGGCCATGTAGTGGGCATTGACCACCGCATGGGCGATGCCGGCACTGCCGACCTTGTCCAGCGCATGGTCGATCAGTGACTTGCCGGCCACGCGCACCAGCGGCTTGGGCTGGCTGGCGGTGAGCGGACGCATGCGCTTGCCCAGCCCTGCGGCCAGGATCATCGCCGTGTCGCTGGCGAGCGGCTTGTCACTCATCGCTCGAAGGTGCCCCCGTCGGCATCGCGCAAGGTTGCCGGAATATTTGCATCGAACCACGCCGCGACCGGCCCCAGCGCCGGGTGGGCGAGATCACGCTCCAGCATGGCCCATACGCGCGGGATCAGGTCGAGGTAGCGCGGCTTGCCGTCGCGGCGCCACAGGCGCACGAAGATGCCGATGATCTTGACGTTACGCTGCGCACCAAGGCGCGCATAATCGGCCAGGAACATGTCGGCATCAGCGCCGGACCCACGCACATAATGGTCGAACATCTGCGCCTCCAGCTCAGGCGAGACATCGCGGCGCGCGTCCTGCAGCAGCGAGACGAGGTCGTAAGCCGGGTGCCCCACCAGCGCGTCCTGGAAATCGAGCAGGCCCTGCTTCTCCAGGCTGCCGAGCAGCATGATATTCTCGGCGTGATAATCACGCAGCACGGTGACGCCGCTCTGGCGCTGGCGGCCGAGCAGTTCGGCCATGACCGACTCCCAAGCCGAAACAAAACCGGCGACATCGACGTAAAGGTTCTGCGCGGTGCAGTACCAGTCGATGAACAGACGCACCTCGCGCTGGTACTCGCTCATCGAATAGTCGCGGAAGGGCCCTGGCGGCAGCTGGTGCAGCCTGGTCAGCGCATCGACGGCTGCGGCATAAATCGCAGGCTCGTCGGCCGGCCACTGATCGAGATAGTCGCGCATCCGCGCCTCGCCGAAGTCCTCGATCAGAACGAGGCCGCGCACGGCGTTCTCGGCCAGGATGTGCGGCGCGCGCATGCCGTTGGCGTCGAGCCAGTGCGCCGCGCGCAGGTACGGTTCCGGGTCTTCGTTGGGCGGCGGTGCGTCCATCAGCATGGCGGTTTCGCCGCTGGCCTTGCGCACGCGGAAATAGCGCCGGAACGAGGCGTCGCCGGGCAATGGCTCCACCTCGGCAGCGCCCCAACCGGCGGCGGCGAGGAAAGCGTCGACGCCCTCGGGCAGGGACGTGGCGGGCAAAGGGACAGTGTTCTGCGTCATCGTGGCATCCGCCCTAGCCAATCTGGCCCACCTTCGACAATGGCGATCCTGCCCTCTTCCGCAACTTCCAGCGTGATTGAAAGGCAGCCCGGCTCATGTGCGAAGCCGCCGGCGTGATCGGGCCACTCGGCGATGAGAGCCGCGCCGCTGCGGTAATCGTCCAGGCCGATTTCCTGCGCCTCGTCCGGGTGCTTCAGGCGGTAGAAGTCGGCGTGGACCAGCGGCAGGCGGACGGCCGGCGGATCGTAAGGCTCGATGATGGAGAAACTGGGCGACGGCACCTCGCCGTCATGGCCAAGTCCGGCGATGATCGAGCGCGCCAGCGTGGTCTTGCCCGCGCCAAGCCCGCCGGTCAGCGCGATGACATCCCCGGCGCGCAGTTCCTGCGCAATCGCACGGCCAAGGCGGTCCATCGCGGCGAGATCAGGCAGCGCGATCATGGCAATTCAATGATCGCACTGGTGCCCTTGCCCGGCTCGGACGCGAGGCGCAGCGATCCGCCGTGGGCCTCCACCAACTGGCGGGCGAGCGGCAGGCCAAGGCCCTGTCGGCGATCCACGCTCTTGCCGTCCGCGCTCACCTTCATGCCGTCAAGCGCGCGGGCCAGGCTGCGGCTGTCGAGCCCGGCGCCCTTGTCCTGCACCACGATCCGCACGACATCCTCCCCCGCAGCCGACTTGCGGCGCGAGACATGGACCAGCACGCGTGCCCCGCGCGGCGAGGCGGCGATGGCGTTGTCGACGATGTGGCCGATGGCGCGCGCCAGCCGGCGGCGGTCGGCCACTAGCGGGCGCATCAGGCCATTGGCCTGCAGGTCCAGCGTCAGCCCCGCCTTCTGCAGCCGCCCTGCCCGTTCCTCGACCACGGTGCGCACGAAAGGCATCGGGTCGATCTCTTCCAGCTTGAGCGGGAGCAAGCCCGCTTCGCTCTGCGAAAGGTCGAGCAGGCTGTCGATATGTTCGCCCAACTGCGCCGAGGCGGTGATGATCGAGCCGACATAGTCCTTGCCCGCATCGCTGAGATCGCCGCCGAGGCCGATCTCCAGCATCTCGGCAAAGCCACCGATCGAGGTCAGCGGGGTGCGCAGTTCCTTGCTCATGTTGCCAAGGAAGCGGGTCTTGATTGCATCGGCCTCTATCAGCGCGGCGTTGCTTTCGCGCAGGGCGTCCTCGGCCTTTTGCGAATCGGTGATGTCCAGCACCGCCAGCAGGCCATTGCCATCGGGCAACGGCACGCCGGCAAATTCCAGCATCCGCCCGTCCGCCAGCGCGATGCGCCCGCCGGTCTGCGTGCGGTCGAGCGTCGCGGCCCGTACGACGTTGCCGACCGTCTCCGCCTCCACCGGGCGCTTCAGGCGCGGGGCGATCTTGCGCAGCAGCGCTTCGATATGCGGGTGGGTGTCGAGGAAATCGCTGTCCAGCCCCCAATCGGCGGCGAAACGGCGGTTCCAGATCTGCATCCGGCCATCGGGCGCAAAGACGGCGATCGATTCGAACAGGCTGTCGAACGTGGCTGTGCGGGTGCGCAGCAGAGTGTCGCGCATGGCGGAAAGGCGCAGCTGTTCGGTGCGATCCTCGACGATCAGCAGCAAGCCGCCATCGGGGACCGGCTGGGCGACGATGCGCAAATGCGTGCCATCCGCCAGCGCCCACGGCTCCTCCTGCGTACTGCCGGCGGAAAACCAGGCGGCCTTCTCGCGCCGCCATGCCGGGAAGTCGCGCGCCTCGGGTACGCGGCCGGCATCGCGCGCGGCATCGAGCAGGCGCTCGAACGCGGGTGGATCGACCAGGATGCGGCCATCGAGCTTGAAGAGGCGCTGGAACGGCTGGTTGGCGAACGTCAGGCGGCGCTTGGCGTCGAACTGGGCGACGCCGGCGGAAAGCTGGTCGAGCAGCGCGCGCTGCGCCTCGCGGAAGGCGCGGAACGAGCGCGACATTTCCTCAAGGTCTTCGATGTCCACCGCGTAGCCCGCCACGCCGTCCTCGCCCAGCGGCAGATCGCTGACGCGC
This sequence comes from Novosphingobium sp. 18050, assembly GCF_902706195.1. Classification (GTDB taxonomy): domain Bacteria; phylum Pseudomonadota; class Alphaproteobacteria; order Sphingomonadales; family Sphingomonadaceae; genus Novosphingobium. Next base: position 357,490 of record NZ_CACSJO010000001.1, read on the forward strand.
AGGGCGCGGCGCTGGCCGTCGATGGTGGTGGAGACGATGCGCTCGATAGGGATGCCCTTTTCCATCGCCTGACGCGCGACGTGCCCGGGGGCGATGCCGTCCACCGCCTCGATCAGTTCGGTACCCTTGGCGACCACCGCATCGGCGCTTTCGGCGCCCACGGCGGCGACATAGGCGTGGTTGACCAGTTGCAGTTCGCCGTCCGGGCGGCGGAACCACATCGGCATCGGCGCGGCCTCGATCAGCGAGACGAGCGCGTGGAAATCGCCGCGCGCGCGGGCGGCTTCATCGCGCAGGCGGGTGAGTTCGGTCTCGCTGTCGCTGAAGTCGAACACCCAGACCATCGCCGCGCCGCCAGGGGACACCTGCGGGTCGGCAAGGTGACCGCGCAGGGCCAGGCTGCGGCTCGATCCGTGGGGCGTCGCCACCATGCGGAATGGCGCGGCGGTCTTCTGGCAGCGGCGCACCGCTTCGGTCAGTTCGGCCAGCTTCTCGGCAGGCAGGCCCTTCCCGTTTCCATCGAGTTCGGAGAGATATTGCGGCACCCCGTCCAGCCCCAGCCACTGGCCAAGGCGCGGGCTGGCCTCGATCCGGCCGTCGGTGCGCACCAGCAGCGGCAGCGCCGGCGATTCCTCGACCATGCGGCCAAGACGGCGGGCGGAACGAAGCTGGTGTTCGGCGCGGTTCTGGCGAGCGCGGGCGGCCAGCACGGCCCAGGCGGCAGCCATGGTCCAGGCGCCGAGCAGCAGGCCGATCAGAACGGGCAGGAAGCGGGAGAATTCCATTGCGCAAGGCTATGCTGCGCCCCGCGGGTGCTGACAATGGGGGATGGCGCGATTCTGGTAGATACGCGCGCCCGAATTGCCACACGAAATCACCAGCCAGCAAAAGCGGCATGATGCACGGGGGAAATCAAGCAGCTGAAAACGAACATCGGGCCGACGCCGGGAGCGTCCTTGCAAGGACGCGGGTATCGTAGCCCGTAGTCGCTTGCGAATATCCGGGTAGCGGCGCGCAGCCCGGCTCGGCCTGTATTTCAGAAACCTGCTGCTTGCCGAGCGCGGTGGCTTGCTACGGCATCGTCAAAGGGGAAACTGTTGCGCCAGATTGCTCCGGAAGCGCGAAAAGCGCCGGCCCGATACCCCGCCCCCTGCACTCGGCTGTGGCGGATGGGCTGCGCGGGTGCAACACGCCCTGTCACCCTGTTGGAGCGGGCGAGGCTGGCCGCCCGCTCCCATTCAGACAAGGGGCTGATTTGCCCTTTAGCGCAAGGAATAGGCTATGATCATGCCCGAACTCGGGGAACTCACAACCAGTTGTGCGTCAGGCGTGATCGCCAACAGACCGGGCGTTCTCGCGGACCAGGCCGTTGCATGGCTGGTGAGGTCGATCGCATAGACCCCAGCATCGGTGCTGACGAAGGCCAGTGTGTCGGTCACGACGATATTGCCGGTAAACTTCTCTCCTGCTGGCAAGGGCCAGGCCCATTTAACGGCGCCGGTCTCCTCGTCGATCGCGTCGAATTCCAACACTTGGTTGCTTGCGGCATAGACAACGCCTTTACCAACCGCCGGGATGACGGTGTAGCCGCTTGCCGTCCGCCAGCGATAGGCCCCTTTTGCAATATCGTAGCTGACCAGGGGGAAAGAAATCGAATATGTACCCTGTCCGTTGCCGGAATAGGCAACCACATGGTTGTCCGAACCAATCATCGGCGTGCCGCCGTAAGAATACCCATTCCATTGCCAGAATGGATCGTCGATGGACTTGACGATGGCGCCGGTCACCCTGTCGATCACATCGAGGTTGCCCGAATAATAATACAGATACCTGGCATCGACCGCCGGCGCTTCGCCGTCCCACGAGTTGCCACCCGATCCGCTAGTTTGCCATGTTTGAGTGCCCGCCTTGAAATTCCAGGCATAGACCTCGTTTCCGTAGTACCCAGAAGCGATGTAGGCGCTGTCATCATATACGGTTGGCTGGGCGAAGGTCGACCACTGTGCGGCAAATATCAAGTTACGCTTGAACTGTCCGCTCGCGGCGTCGAGCACCACCAGCGGATTATTACCTGACGATGTGAACATCGTGGAAAACAACACTTCGCCATCAGAGAGCGCAGGACCACTGGCATTGGAGACATTGCCGAGGCTGTAGTGCCACCTTTCAGCGCCCGAAGATGCGTCCAGAGCCACTGCAACGCTTGAACCGTCGGAGGCGATTCTGGTGGAGTAGATCGTTCCAGCCTTTGCCGCCACTTCCCGGAAGCCTTGCGTGGCCGAAGGCGCGTATTGCCAAACTTTCACGATCTTTGCCGGATCGAATGTCGCATGAACATAACCGTTATGCGACGGATTACGCTGACGGGTCGTCCAATCAGAGAATTTCACGTCAAGTGTATAGTCGAAGCTCTGGGTCGAACCAGGGTAGACCGTGGCGCACCCCGCTTCCTTGCAAAGTTTGAACGCGACAGTCGCCTTGTGAACCGCTGCGGAAAGGCCGCTGACGGTCTTGAAGTTCGCGGTGAACTTGTTTCCCGACTGCACAACGCTTCCATCAAGGGAAAGAAGCGCGGCGTCGAAACTGAGAACCGGAACTATGGCGTCGGTCGAACTGCCGGAATAGGTCGCATCAAGAGTAAAGGACGCAACGGAATTTTCCTCGGTCGCAGCCTGGCTTGAAGCAGACGGTGCCAGCGTGACAGCCAGTGTCGGCACGACGGGAACAGGGGCAACCGGCGTTGAATCATCTGATTCTCCACCGCAGCTACTCAAAACTACACAAGTAAAAACCGAGACGACCTTGCGCATTCCCAATTCTCCGCGCGACCCAATCGATCGCAAGTGGACAAAAGGGGCAAGCGGAGGCCCGGCCCCGCGTTGCATAACCTGAAAATCTGGACATTGCCCCCAATGCAATTACGCGCCTGCCAAAAAAATAATTCCAGTGCAAGAACTTAACTAAACAATCAGCATTCGCGCGAAGAGTTCCGGCTGCTCCATGCGCACGCAAACGAAGTCTTACGCGGGAGACCTATAGGGTCACGCCCCGCTTCGGTTAGTTGAACGGTGAGGTTTTGACAGCACGGCTTCAAAGGCAGCGAGCGCACTCTCCCACGAAAAAGGGGCGCATCCTTGCGAACGCGCCCCTCTGTCAATCAGATCGAAAACCGATCAGTAGCGGTAGTGGTCCGGCTTGAACGGGCCGGCCTCGGGCACGCCGATGTAGTCGGCCTGCTTCTTGGACAGCACGGTCAGCTTCACGCCCAGCTTTTCAAGGTGGAGCGCGGCGACCTTTTCGTCGAGGTGCTTGGGCAGCACGTAGACGCGGTTCTCGTACTCGGCGCTCTTGGTGAACAGTTCGATCTGGGCCAGCGTCTGGTTGGTGAAGCTGGCGGACATCACGAAGCTGGGGTGGCCGGTGGCGCAGCCCAGGTTCACCAGACGGCCCTTGGCGAGGATGATGATCTGCTTGCCGTCCGGGAACGTGACGAGATCGGTGCCCGGCTTCACTTCCTTCCACTCGTAGTTGTCGAGTGCCGAGATCTGGATCTCGCTGTCGAAGTGGCCGATGTTGGACACGATCGCCTTGTCCTTCATCGCGGCCATGTGTTCGCCGGTGATGACGGCTTCGTTGCCGGTGGCGGTCACGAAGATGTCGGCGCGCGTGACGGCGTCTTCCATCGTGACGACCTCGTAGCCTTCCATCGCCGCCTGCAGCGCGCAGATCGGATCGACTTCGGTGACGAGAACGCGGGCGCCGCCGTTACGCAGCGAAGCGGCCGAACCCTTGCCGACATCGCCGAAGCCGGCGACGCAGGCGACCTTGCCGGCCAGCATCACGTCGGTGGCGCGGCGGATCGCGTCGACCAGCGATTCACGGCAACCGTAGAGGTTGTCGAACTTCGACTTGGTGACGCTGTCGTTCACGTTGATCGCGGGGAACGGCAGCTTGCCTTCCTTGGCGAGGTGGTAAAGGCGGTGAACGCCGGTGGTGGTCTCTTCCGAAACGCCCATGATCGCCTTGACCGAAGCGGTCAGGTAGCCCGGACGCGCCTTGAGGAAAGCGTTCAGCGCGCGCACGAACTCGATTTCCTCGGCGTTCGAAGGCTCGAACAGGGTCTCGCCGGCTTCGACGCGTGCGCCCCAGAGCGCGAACATGGTGGCATCGCCGCCATCGTCGAGGATCAGGTTGGCGGTGAGATCGGGGTTCTCGTCGGTCGCCCAGTCGAAGATCTTGCCGACGTAGTCCCAGTAATCGGAAAGCGATTCACCCTTGATCGCGTAGACCGGGATGCCCGCAGCAGCGATGGCAGCAGCGGCGTGGTCCTGCGTCGAGAAGATGTTGCAGGTGGCCCAGCGCACTTCGGCGCCGAGCGCGACGAGCGTCTCGATCAGCACGGCGGTCTGGATCGTCATGTGCAGCGAACCGGTGATGCGCGCGCCCTTGAGCGGCTTGCTGTCGCCGAATTCGGCGCGCAGGGCCATCAGGCCCGGCATCTCGGTTTCGGCGATGTCGATTTCGGTGCGGCCGAAGTCGGCAAGCGACAGGTCGGCGATCACGTAGTCTTGAATGGCGGTCGAGGCAGTGGCCAAGGGAAAGCTCCTGGGGTTTGTCACGTCGGCGCCGCACAAGGGACGAACCCCGAGCGCAGCGCCGACAATGACGCTTCCCTATCGTTTCCACCCGCCGGTGGCAAATATAAAGATATCTTTATATGATTGCCGCAGCGCGTTCGTACAACGCTTCAACCCAGCCCGATCTCAGCGTCCCGCGAGTGCGAGCAGCGGGCGCGGCTGGCGTTCAAGAAGCTGACCGGCCACTTCCACCAGCGTCTCGTGCCCCTGCACGCTCGCCAGCCCCTGCGCCACCTGGTGCAGTTCGTGGCACGAGAGCCAAGGGTGCCCGGCGCCATATTCATTGGCCATGACGACGCTCATCTTGTCGAGCGCCTTGACCGCGCCCTCCTCGCCCGCCTCTACGGCGAGTTGAGCGCGCAGTTCACCGTTCGCTTCATTGAGTTCGGCCATGTGGCTGCTGGTGAAGCGGCCATAGTCCTCCATGAAATTATCCGCTGTGGTGCGGCAGCGAAGGCCGGTGACCATCAGCATGATGTCCATCCGGCGCAGCTTCTGCGCGTCGCCCGCCTCTGCATGGGCGGGTGTTGTCAGGCCTTGAGCCAGACCCAGGCCGCAAGCCATCGCCGCAGCCGCCGAAAACCACCTTTTACCCTTATGTTCAGAATTGCACATTTTGCCGTTGTCCCCGCAAGTTAATACCCGCGAGACAAAGATGACAACGATTGCATTTACCCAGATCTGAAAAGGCATACTGAACCGAAATTTACTATGCGGCCCAAAGGCTTTGGGGATAAATTTGCCACATACAGCGCCTTTCAGCGCTCACTAGTGACCGCTGCCATGGATTGTTCACGCGTCCTAACGGCCGGGAAAGCAAAGTTCTGAACACAACGTGCTCTGCACGCCTTCGCACCCGTCCTGCGAATCCCGACGCTTCACCCGAGTCGGAGCACAGATTGTCCACCGCGAAGCAACGACGTGAATTTCCCTTCGGCCAGGCGTTGCCGCAGCACCGTGCCGCCCTATATCTCCCGCGACGCTATTCCCCGTGAACGAAAGGACGAATTCATGACCATCGCCGTTGGAGACAAGCTGCCCGACATCAAGTTCATCAAGGTCGGCGAAGGCGGTCCCGAGCCGGTTCAGAGCGCGGACTTCTTCGCAGGCCGCAAGGTTGCGCTGTTCTCCGTCCCCGGCGCCTTCACGCCGACCTGCTCGGCCAAGCACCTCCCGGGCTTCGTCGACAAGGCGGCTGATCTCAAGGCCAAGGGCATCGACGAAATCGCCTGCACCGCCGTCAATGACGCTTTCGTGATGGGCGCCTGGGGCAAGGCCTCGGGCTCGTCGGACGTGACTATGCTGGCCGACGGCAATGCCGACTTCGCCAAGGCCGTGGACCTGGTCATGGACGGTTCGGGCTTCGGCATGGGCACGCGCGGCCAGCGCTTCTCGATGGTCGTCAACGACGGCGTCGTCGAGCAGATCAACGTCGAGGCTCCTGGCACGTTCGAGGTTTCTTCTGCCGACTATATGCTCGGCCAGCTCTGATCGTCAGGGCCGGTTGACTGCAAGAGGGCGGCCTTTCCTTCGGGAAGGGCCGCCCTTTTCGCATCTGGCGCAGCCATCGGGGGGGCGTTGGAAGGCCCTGCCCGGCTTGTCCGCCACTTGCACCCAAGTTAGCACTGCTGAACAGGTTCACAGGCCCCTGTCTTCACAGGCGCACTTCGGGAAACAGCATATGGCACGTTCGGTTATCGTCACCGGTGGTTTCGGCTTCCTCGGCCAGGCGGTGGCGCAAGCCTTCGCGAAAGACGGCGACAAGGTGGCGCGGATCGACTTCGCGCCCAAAGCGAAAAGCGCCCTTCCCGGCACGCTCGACATCGGCGGGGTCGACCTGACCGACGCGGCCTCCACTAGGGCTGCTCTGGACAAGGTCAAGGCGACGCATGGCGGCATCGACGTGCTGGTCAACGTCGCCGGAGGCTTCACCTGGGAGACGCTGGAAGGCGGCTCGATCGATGCATGGGCGCGGATGCAGTCGATGAACCTGCTGACTGCGGCCACGATCACCCAACTTGCTCTGCCCGCGCTCAAGGGTTCTGCGGCGGGACGCATCGTCAACATCGGCGCGGGCGCTGCGAACAAGGCGGGGGCCGGAATGGGCGCCTATGCGGCATCGAAATCGGGCGTCCACCGCCTGACCGAAGCGCTGGCCGAGGAACTGGCGGGCACCGCCGTCACCGTCAATGCGATCCTGCCCAGCACGATCGACACTCCGGTAAACCGGGCCGATATGCCCGATGCCGATTTCTCGACCTGGGTGCAGCCTGCTGCCATTGCCGATGTCATCGGCTTTCTCGCTTCGGACAATGCGCGCGCGATCAGCGGCGCGCTGATCCCGGTGACGCGCGGCGGCTGAGCCTCAGCGCCGCCGGGGTACGTAGACGACGATGCCGTCCTGCGCCCATATACGCCGCCACTCGCGGCTATGGGCCAGTTCCCCGGCAAGCGGGGCATTGTGCTTCTCGTCGAGGATGAAGGCGGCCGGTTGCCATTTGTGCACCACGTCTACCAGTGGGACGATGCCGTTCTCGATCCCTCCGTTGTACTGCCATTCCTTGCGCGAGTAGCGGTAATAGCGCCCGTCGTAGGCGACATGCCATGCCGGATAGCCGGCATCGATGATCGCTCCACCGAACGGGAAGTCGCCGTAGACCGTGCCCTGCACGCCTTCTTTGCGCAGCCGCTCCACGGCGGCCAACGGCAAGGTCGCAGCGAAGCGCGTGGGCGCCAGCAGCGGCGCGAACAAGGCGACGAGGAGGATCGGGACAACGACCATTGCTACGCCGATTCCTGTGCTGACACCGCCTTTGTCATCCGGCCTGGCGCCTGCGCGCGCGATCACCGGAACCATCGCCACCGCCCAGAACAGCACGAATCGATAGGCCGTCACCGTCATCAGCAGCAGGCCGATCGCCACCGCCAGTTCGCTTGCATCGATGCGCCTGCGATCGGCCATGACCAGCCGCGCCGCCAGCAAGACCGTCACCAGCACCGGCACCGCATTCGAGCGATTGCCCGAAATCCAAAGCGGCAGCCACTCGCTAGCGCCGATGGCGATGCTGGCTTCGGCATTGGTCGCGGAGGTCTGGATGATCGAAATGCCGTCAGGCGTCGCGAAGACCGCTGCCACGCCGATTACCGCCAGCGCGGTCGGCGCTACCGGCAAGCTGCGGCTGCGGCCAGTTAGCCAGGCGAGCCAGCCCGGCAAGGCCGCCAGCCCCATTGCGATGACGCCCACGCTGACCGACGGGTGCAGGTTCTGCCACGCCACCAGCAGTGGACCGCCCAGCGCGATCGTCAGCAGAGGGCGCAGTCCCAGCCGCTGCAAGGCCAGCAGCAGCCCGAAGCACAGGCATGCAAAGCTCTGCGGCCTGATGCTCGCGGTCGGCAGTGCGGCTATGAACGTCAGGACCAGCGCCAGCATGATCGCCGACATCGCTGCACCGCGCAGGCGGCAGGCGGCGGCCACCGCCCAGAACCCTCCGAGCCAGCACATCGCGTCCACCACGCGTAGCAGGTTCCAGCCGCCGACCCGCCGCGCCAGCGCCATCAACGCCTGCCCGGCCCAGGCCACTGACGGCAGTGGCTCATCCAGATGCAGCGCCGAGAAAGGCTCACGCGAGACCGGGCCAGCGCGGTCGAGGATCAGTTCCCCCAGCTTGAGTTGCCAGAAGATATCAACGTCCCACACGGTGCGCAGCAGCAGCGCCAGCAGCATGACGGCGGGGACCCACGCCAGCAGTATGCCTGCTGCGTTCACCTTTCTGCCCTGTGTGCTGTGAATGTGGTCGATCATCTGCCTGTACGCCCGCGAAAACATGCGTCTCTTGCCGCAGTCGCGAGCGCGTTCAAGCCCCCTTGTAGGACTATTCCAATTCTCTTGTCCGCCCCGTTCGGGGAGATCGCGGGAACAATCAGATCGCAGGTTCTCTCACGGCCGGCGTCACCTCTCCGCCCGCCATGCGGCGTAGCCGGCGATGAGTTCTGGATATTCGTCCAGCCGCGGAAAACGGTCGTAGCGGCGCTCCACCTGGGTATGAAGCCAAGGCAGTTTCTCGGCCGCCTGCATCTCCACATAGGGAGAGAAAGCGCGCGGATCGTCGAGCAGCGTTGCGCGCACGTTGATGAAACCCATCGCCGGATCGACCTTGGTAAAAACCCAGGACTTGCACCAGGGACAATGGTGGTGCTGCGCCTCATCGCCGTGAAGGCCGCCGATCTCGGGCTCTCCCGAAACCAGTTCGAACCCGGCTGTGGGGATGGAAATCGTCGTCGAGAACGCGCTTGCGGTCATCCGCTTGCAGCCCGAGCAGTGGCACAGGCTTTCGATCAGGGGCAGCGCAGTCAACTGGAAGCGCACCTGCCCGCAGCGGCAACCACCTTCCAGAACCTGCGCCTGTCCCATCACGTCCTCTTTGTCCAATCAGTATTATCCGATCAGTACCCCATCAGGCTGAGCACTTCCTTGCGGGAACGCTCATCCTCAAGGAATGTGCCCATCATCCGACTGGTGATCATGCCCACGCCCGGCGTGCGCACGCCCCGAGCGGTCATGCAGGCATGGTTGGCCTCGATCACCACCGCCACGCCCTGAGGCTTGAGGTGCTGCCAGATGCACTGCGCCACTTCGGCGGTCAGGCGTTCCTGGATCTGCAATCGGCGCGCAAAGCCGTGCAGCACGCGCGCAAGCTTGGAAATGCCCACCACATGGTTGCGCGGCAGATAGGCGATCGCCGCCTTGCCGATGATCGGCGCCATGTGATGTTCGCAGTGCGACTGGAACGGAATGTCCTTGAGCAGCACGACTTCGTCGTATCCGCCCACTTCCTCAAAGATGCGGCTCAGGTGGGCAGCCGGATCTTCCTGATATCCCTGGCAATATTCGAGCCAGGCCCGCGCCACGCGCTTGGGCGTATCGATCAGGCCCTCGCGCGTAGGGTCGTCGCCCGCCCACTCGATCAGCGTGCGGATGGCGTCCTGTACATGTCCGGGGACTGCGGGCTTTCCGGGCGACCCATCCTGCAGATCATCCTCGTCGTGACCGACCAGACTGCTCATCCCTCTTGTTCCTTTTCAATCTCTTCATCAGGCGCATACGCATCAGCCGTCCGTTGCGCCGGAACAACCCACGTCGCTCGATAGGCTCGAACATTTCGCCGGGGCGTTCCGGATCAAGCACCCCGCTCTTGCCGATTGCTCTTTCAGCTTCCGACAACTGTTTCAAGGGCAACGGTTCGAGATATTTGCCGGTACGCGGTGTCGCCCGATTGAGCGTGTCGACCATTGCCGCCATCGAACCGTGACGCTCGATCCCCGCCGCGACTTCGGCTTCGGCAATACCGCAATGCTCGGCCAGCAGGCGGATGCGCAATTTGGTGATCGTATCGCCCACATGCGCATTGGCCGGACGCGCGGCGTCGATGAAGACATCGCACTCGCTGTCCAGCCCCATCGAACGGTTGTTCATGTTGGCCGAACCCACGCGCAAAATCTCGTCGTCGACGATCGTCAGCTTGGCATGGACATAGATCGGCGTGCCGTCCGAGGCCGAAGGCGTGAAGATACGGAAACGGCCGGAATGATCTGCCTTCTGCAGCGTCTCGACCAGTTCGACGCGGGCCGTGTCCATCGCCTGCTGCTCCAGCCAGCCGTCGGCGGTGACCGGGTTGACGATGAAGAACTCGGGCGGCTCGTCCTCCAGCAACCGCTCGCAGATGGCCTCGGCAATGGCGCGCGAGGCGAAGTACTGCGTCTCTGCATAGATGAAGCGTCTGGCGCGGCGGATTTGCTCGACGAAGAGCTGCTCGATCTCGCTGATCTGCGGGCAGTCACCGTATTCGGCGCGGGTGCGGGCGATGCCGACTTCGACATTCTCGAATTCGGGACGCAGGCTGGCGGGCCACGGCGATTGCTGCTGCGGGCGGCAAGGAGCAAGCTCGTCCCCGCCGGCAACCTTCCAGCGCTCGCGGCCAAGCTCGCCCAGCGCGGCGGCCACTTCGCCTTCCAGCAGCATGGTGACGTCGTGCCAGGGACCATAGAGATGTCCGGTCGGTCGGCGGCGGCGCGGGTCCTTGGGAATATGATCGGGCGTGTCCCAGCGGTCCGAGGTCATGTCGATCCCGCCACAAGCCGCGACGACATCGTCGACCACGACGATCTTCTGGTGATGGCTGCAACCGACCGGGTGCGCGGAATCGAACTTGAAGTCGATGCGGGGATGCTTTGCCCAGCGTGCCAGGTCGAACAGCATGGTGCCGCGGAACATGTACTTCACCACCGCGAAGTTCCATTTCAGCAGCAGGATCTCCAGTTGCGGCTTGCGGTTCACCAGCCACAGCATGAAAGAACCGAGGCGCGCAGGGAATTTCCGTTGCCGGCCGCGCTGCCACCAGCGCCTGCCGGATGTCAAAAGTATCCGCGAATCGAAGTCCCAGCCGACCATGAAGATGCGCTGCTGCGCCTCATCCATCACCTCGCGGATCACTTCGAAATAGTCGGCCGCGTCGATGACGACATGCGCCCGCCGCGCCATGACATAGCGCCACACCGAGGGCGATACCCCCTCGGTGTGCTGCATCACGCGATCTTCCTCGCCGGAACCCGCCCGCGCAAGGTCCCCCTCCGTCGCAACCTGATTCATCGATAGCCTTGTTGGAACTTCCACCACGCGCGATCAAACGCCGAACCCCGCTAATGTTCCCTTTGGCACACAAAAGTTGGCGGTACACTGAAGGCTGAATTGCCTGCAGCGGCGATCTCGCATCGCGGCGATTGCCTGAGCTTGCCGCCCGGACAATCCTGCCGCGGAACGATAACCGGGAGCGGAGCCCAACAATGGCCACAAGGCGATGACGACAAGCCTGAGCCGGATCATCGGCGAACTGGCCGACCGCGAGGCTATCCGGGAGTGCCTCTACCGCTATGCGCGCGGGGTCGACCGGCTCGACGCCGACATGGTCCGCTCGGCCTACTGGCCGGACTGCCTGGACGAACACATGGGCTTCACCGGCAATGCCGAAGCCTTCATCGCATGGTCATTCCCGATCATGGGCGCCATGGACCAGACCATGCATCTCATCGGCAATGTGCTTGTCGAAGTGCGCGGCGACGAGGCCGATGCGGAATCGTGCTTTCACGGCATCCATCGGATCAATCTGCCGGACGGTTCGAAGTCGGATGTGATCGCCGCCGGGCGCTATCTCGACACCTTTCACAGACGCGGCGACGAATGGCGCATCGCGAAACGTTTCGTGGTGACAGACTGGTTCCGCCAGTATCCGGATTCTGCCGACTGGTCGCAGGGAATGCTCGGCATCATGGCCAAACCCGGTGGGCGATTCCCCGAGGATGAGAGCTACAAACGCATCAGAATTGGCTGAAAACCGCGAATTTTCCACAAGGTAGCGGCCGTTCATCGCGTCTACGGGGCGATTCGCCCCTTGTTTCGGCAACCGTTCACCCGGCAGCGCATTCGCCTCCCTATAGTCTTCCACCACCCCATCCGCCGACCCGCGATATTTGTCGCGGCGGCGGGCCCGGCCATGTCGGAGGGGTCCGTGTCCGGGTCTTCATCGTTGTCCCGGACCGCCTTTCACGCCCCTGACAGGGGGTCTGTCCCGGGGCCGCCCTCCCACGGCCCCGTCAAGAAGGAGTACGCCATGAAGAAAACCATCATTGCCGCCGCGATTGCCGCTGCCAGCCTCGTTCCCGCGGCTGCAATGGCACAGGCAGCCCCGGCAGCAGCAGCAGCCTCGGCCACGCCGAAGGTTGGTGCCAAGGTCTTCGACGCAGAGGGCGGCGAAGTGGGCACCGTAGAAGCAATCCAGGGCGACGTCGTGACGGTCTCCACCGGCACCGCACGCGCCGGCCTGCCCACCAGCGCCTTCGTCGCCCGCGAAAAGGGTCTGACGATCGGCATGAACAAGGCGCAGCTCGAAGCCGCCGTGAACGGCGCCAAGGCTGAGAACACGGCCGCCAAGGATGCTGCCATCGTCGCCGATGCGCCGATCAAGAGCAGCGACGGCGTCGTCATCGGCACCGTCTCCAAGGTCGAAGGTGACAACGTCACCGTCGCGCTGAGCAACGGTTCGGCTGCCGCGCTCAAGAAGTCGTACATCGGCCTTGGCACCGACGGTTCGCTTGCGCTCGGCATGACCGCGGCAGACTTCGCCAAGGCGACCCAGGCAGCCGGTTCGGCCCAGGCCAGCACCGATGCTGGCGCAGCCGCAAGCGGCGCCGCTGCCGCCACCGACAGCGCCGGCCAGTAAACCAGGCCTGCTTCCCATCGCGCTTGCGAGTGCGGTGAAATGGGGCCGGGACGCGACGTAAAGTCGCCTCCCGGCCCTTTTTTAGTAGTGCGTGCAGCACTGCCGCCATTTGGCAAAGTCACGCGCGAACCGGGAATTCGCCTTGCAACACCCGGTATTGCTGCCCCAATGGGTGCGCAAGCCCTTCCAAAGACGCGCGCGGCCGCGTCGCCTGAACAGCGAGCGAACCCATCTTGACCCTTCCGGAACGCGCCCGAGCCTTCTTCCTCGCCGTCCCCGGCATCGACGGATCGCTTGATCTTGCGCGTCGCCGTGCGGCGACAGGCATAGGTGCGGTCCTGCTGGGCCTCATCGCCATCCTTTTCGCCTGGGCGGGCGACAGTGCGCAGAAAATCTTCCTCCAGTTCGTCCACGTCCATCCTTACGCCCCGCTGGTGCTCACCCCTCTAGTCTTCGGCGCGGTGGTGCTGATCACCCAGCGCTGGACGCCTGCCGCACGTGGGTCGGGCATTCCGCAGGTCATGGCGGCAGGACAGGACCTCGATCTTGCACGTACGCCTATGCTCTCGATGCGCACGGCCATCGCCAAGCTGCTGCTGACGGTGACGATGCTGCTGGGCGGCGGTTCAGTCGGCCGCGAAGGGCCTACGGTGCAGGTCAGCGCGGCTGTCATGGTCGCGTTACACCGGGTATTTCGCGTCCCCGTCACGTCGGGCGTACTCATCGCGGGCGGCGCGGCCGGTGTCGCTGCAGCCTTCAACACCCCGCTGGCGGGCGTGGCCTTCGCGATCGAGGAACTTGCCGCCGCATTCGAGCAGCGGGTTGCAGTGCTGGTCATGGCCGCCGTCGTCGTTTCGGGCCTCGTCAGCCTCAGCATCGCAGGCGATTACGTGTACTTCGGCGCGATGCACCAGACCCTGGTGATCGGCTCGGTCGTAGTCGTAGCGCCGATCGCAGGCATCTTCGGCGGCGTTCTGGGCGGCATGTTTTCGCGCACCCTGCTCGGCTTCGCCCGCAGCGCCCACCCGTGGTTCCTCGCGGTCCGCAGCCGCCCGGTCACAGCCGCCGTCGTATGCGGACTGATCGTCGCGGTCGTCGGTATCCTGAGCGGCGGTTCGACCTGGGGCACCGGCTACGAAACCACCCGCGCCATGATCGAAGGACAGGACGGCGCCTCCGCCTGGTTCGGCCCTGCAAAGTTCCTCGCCACCGCCGCCACGGCCGTTTCAGGGGCACCTGGAGGCATTTTCGCCCCCTCGCTTTCCGTCGGCGCCGGATTCGGGCAGCTGCTGTCCTATGTCTTCCCCGACGATCCCATGCCCGCAGTAGTGTTGCTGGGCATGACCGGATACTTCGTGGGCGTGACGCGCGCGCCGCTCACTGCCGTGATTATCCTGATGGAAACGACCGCAAGCCGGGGCATGATCGTGCCACTGTTCCTCACTGCGATCATCGCCGACGCCGTCAGCACGCTGGTTTGCCGGGAAAAGCTGTATCACGGCCTGTCGCGCGGTTTCACCGCAAAGCCGCCTGCCCCGGCATCGACGGCCTGAGGCGCAAGGCTGCCTCAAACGGGAGGCCGCGAGACGGCTATCTGAACCCGGTGCTGAAATGAAAAACCCCGCCAGTGGCGGGGTTTCTTTGTAATGGTGGTGCACCCAGAGCGATTCGAACGCCCGACCCTCAGATTCGTAGTCTGATGCTCTATCCAGCTGAGCTATGGGTGCACAGTACCATTTTTCCAACACACAAAATGTACCGCAAACCCCAGAAGGGAAAGTGGTGCACCCAGAGCGATTCGAACGCCCGACCCTCAGATTCGTAGTCTGATGCTCTATCCAGCTGAGCTATGGGTGCGTTGGAGGTGGCCCTTTAGGAAGGGAATCGGATGCGGTCAACGCCTATATCGCACCTTCCGTCAGGAAAATGCGTTAGCCGGCGGAAAGGTAGCGCTTCAGCGCCTCGGCAAGCGGATAATCTAGAGGCGGCATCGACAGCGCAGCGATCGCCCCCGGCGCCAGCCACGCCAGCTCGGCCGCCTCCAGGGCGCTCGGCACGCCCTGCCACGTGCGGCACGCATAAAGGAGTATGACCAGCGGGCGTGACGGCCCTTTGCCGCCTTGCTTCACCGGCACCGTATGCCCGCTGGCAAAGCTTACCGCCTCCAGCGCGGGGATGTTCAGCGTAATGCCCAGTTCCTCGGACAGTTCGCGGACAGCCGCCTGCTCAGGCGTTTCGCCCGGATCGACCTTGCCGCCGGGAAATTCCCATAAGCCGCCATGCACGGCCCCGAAATCGCGCTGCTGCATAAGTACGGTGCCATCGCCTGCCGTAAGCGCCACGGCGACCACCAGCATCGGTGTCGGAAAATCTTGCAGTCGAACCTCCAGCCTTAAAGGCAATTTAACGCACCGGTGCGATGCCGGCGTCCACTAGCGGGAATTATACGGTGAACATGCTGCTGCTGCGCATCCTATCAACGATCACGAAAAGCGAACGCGGCACATCCTCGGTCGAATACGGGCTGATCCTCGCATTCATCGTCCTCATCGTCCTCATCGCCATCCAGGCAACGGCCACCCAGACCGTGCAGTTGTGGACAGACGTTGCAGCGAAGTCCGCGGCAGCACAGGCGCAAAATTGAACTCACCGCAAACACAGAACAATCTAGCTTAAACCTTTGTCAATCATTGCACTGTAAATAACAAGCTGTCCAAGGCGCAGAAGAGAGACTGAAGCGAGGCGGACCGGGTACACTAGACTGCTTTATCAGGAGACAATTCATGAAGTTTCTCGCCAAGCTGCGCCGTAACGAAAAGGGCGCCACTGCAATTGAGTACGGCCTGATCGCCGCTCTTATCGCAGTTGCCGCTATCGCCGCCATGCAGGGCATGGGTTCGCAGCTGATGTCGACCTTCAACAAGACTTCGTCGAAGATGTCTGAAGGCATCAAGTAATAGCCGATTACTGGCGATTACATGAATTCGAGGGCGGCAGGGAAACCTGCCGCCCTTTTCGTTTGCCTGCCACACATTCATTGAACGCCGGAAAACCGCGCCTGCTCAGTAGGTAACGAGCTTCACCTTCTGGCCCGGCGTCAGTTTCGAATCCGCCTGAAGCCCGTTCAGCACCAGAAAACGGTCCGCCCGCGCGTCGGAATAAGCCATTTTCGCCGCCAAAGACTGCACGGTGTCGCCTGCCTTTACAGTAACCACATCGAGCAAACGGGGCTTCACACTGCCGGCATCAGCGGCGGAAATGCGCCGCAGCGAGCGGAACATCGGGGTAAAGACGTCTGCCCCTCCCTGCTGCGCCAGCGCCACGAAGTGATAGGCCCGCCCGTTTCCGAAGTCGTAGGCGAAGACCACCACGTCGACCGTGCCGCTCGAAGACTGTACCCGCGCCGTCCCGTAGGCAGCCGGAATGCCGTTCACCGTCGTCTTCTCGATGGCGGTGGGCGTAATTCGCGCCTGATTCGATTCGGTTAGCCCGGCGAAGACCGTGCCGATGTACGAATCGAGAGTCCCGCTGAGCTTCCCGCCGGAAAATTGCGCCTTGCCCGAAGTTCCGGTGATCGACACCGAACTGGTGCCGTTGACCATGAAGAAGCCATCGGGCGCATCGAAGGCGAAACGCAGCACCGGATGCGTGTACTTGCGGCCGTCGACCACACCCTGCTTGGGATCGTCGCCATAGACCAGACCGTCGATTCGGGTGAGGAACGCATCGCGATTCGTCGTGCCCGTCGCCGAATTGCCGGCATACGTCATCGCCGTGCGCACGCGTGACGCGGGATCGGGGTGGGTGGAGGCCCATTCCGGGGTCTCGCTTGTTCCGCCGCGCAGCTGCGCTTCCAGGGCATTCTGCCGCGCCAGGCTTTCCAGCACTGTCGCCATGGACCGTGGATCGTAGCCCGCGCGCTTCAGGTAGGTAATGCCCAGCTGGTCCGCCTGCAGTTCCTGCGAGCGCGAGAACTTGAGCGTCAGCAGCTGTGAGCCTTGCGAAAAGACCTTCTGGCCAAGCTGCCCGAAGGCATTGTCGCCCAGCACCGCCCCTGCAAGCACGGAGCCGAGAAGGCCGATGATCTGGTTGCGCTGCGCCGCTTTCTGCCGCTGCGCCGAATGACGCGCGGCAACGTGGCCGACCTCATGCCCCAGCACGCCGGCGAGTTCCGCCTCGTTGTTCATCAGCGCGGTCAGCTGGCGCGTCACGTAGACATACCCGCCGGGAATGGCGAAAGCGTTGTTCACCGGCGAATTGAGCAGCGTCACCGTGAAGTCGCCGGCCGTGTTCGACAGTCCCGACTGCAGCGCGATCTTCTTGCCGACCTGCTCGACATAGCTGGCCTGCGTACCCGTGACCGCTCCGCCAAACTCGGCCAGCAGTTCCGGGTGGGCCTTGGCGCCCTGCGCCTTGTCGGTAGCACTGATGGCATAAACTTTGGCTGCCTTGGCAGCCTGCGCATCCAGCGGTGCCGGTCCCGTCAGCGTAACCAGCAGGCCCAACGCGCCCAGCGCCGTAGCCCCGCGCAGCACTGTTTTCGAGGCTCGTTTCGAATTGATGGCCATGTCGCTTCCCTTCCCTGCACGAAACGTCGCCGTTTCGCGTTGGCTCTCAAGTATTCTTCCCATGTCGAGGAACGAGGCGACAGATGCCTTGTTCCGCCCCCTACCGCGCCGTGCCGCCCGCCAGCGGATGGCGCGAATTGACCAACGCGACCAATCGCGCGCTGTCGACATGGGTGTAGATCTGGGTCGTCGCGATATCCGCGTGGCCCAGCAGCATCTGCAACACGCGAAGATCCGCCCCGCCTTCCAGCAGGTGCGTGGCGAAGGCATGACGCAGCACGTGCGGCGAAACACGCTCGGGATCGATCCCGGACCGCGCCGCCAGTGCCCGCAGCAATTGGAACAGCCGCACCCGGGTCAGGTGACCGCTCGCCCCGCTCGACGGGAACAGGTACCGCGAGGTGCCCTTGCGCACCAAAAGCCAGCGCGACAAAACGGCCCGCGCGCGGGTGCTCACCGGCACCATGCGCTGCTGCCCGCCCTTGCCGGTGACGTAGAGGAAAGGCGCATCGCGCGGCACCGCAGTCAGCGGCAGCGACACCAGCTCCGTCGCACGCAGACCCGAACCATAGAGCATTTCGAGCAGCGCCAGCAGCCGCACGGCATCGGGGCGTTCACTGACCGCATCCTCGTCGGCGGTGGCGAGGAAACGCTCCACCTCCTCATGGCTGAGCAGGCGCGGCAGAGGCCGGCGGGTCCGCGGGCGCGGCAAAGCGGGCGATGGATCGTCGGCGCGCAGACCTTCGTCGATCAGGAAACCGTAGAACTGGCGCAAAGCCGAACAGCGCCGCGCAAGACTGGAGGCTGCAAGCTGACTCCACGCCGAACCGAGCCGTTCCAGCTCGTCAGGCTGCGCCGCCGCGACATCGCCAAGCACTTCGCGCGCCGCTTCCAGATCGCGGCGATAGGCGGCCAGAGTGTTCGCCGCCGCGCCGCGCTCGGCGGCCAGCATGGCAAGAAAGCGTTCGGGGAGATCCTCTCCCGTCACTCGTTCAGACCCGCGCCACCGCTTCGGCAGCGATCATCCGGGCTTCGGCATCGAGACCGACTTCGCGCAGGGCCGAGACGATGTGGAACAGGAAGCGCGGCGTCATGCGCTGCCAGTCGTCGCCCTGCATGCCGAATCCGGCGAGCAGTACCACGCTGGCGGCATCGCCGCGCCGCGCCGCACTGTCGATCGCCTGGGTCCAGCGGGTGGTTCCGCCGATGCTGGCACCGGTTTCGCCCGAAACACGCTCCGCCTCCCCGCCGTCTATCCGGCCGAGGCCCGCGAGCCCCGCAACGAGGAAGGCCGACCGGCGCTTGTTCACGCTGTCATCGTCGTCGACATAAGTGCTGACCGTACCCGAATCGACCGTCGGTCCACGCCCTGGCGCTGCCAGGACCAGCATCCCCCAGCCGCGCGAACCGGCATTGACCACATTGGCCCAGCGCAGTGCATTGGCATCGTAACCCGCCGCCAGCATCGAGGCGATCAGCGATGGCGCGCTGTCAGCCAGCGCCGCGCTGGGCGCCATGCGCGCAGCGGCAGCGGCCGTCAGCACTTCGCGCGAATACTTCAGCGGCCCGCTGACGTTCCACAGCGCCTGCATCGCTGCAAGGCGCGCAGCCGGGTCTTCCTGAGTATAGGCATCACGCAGGGATTCGGCCCGGTCCTGCCATTCGCCGGTCACGTCCGGATCGGCGTATATCTGCGAATAGAGGTCGACCATCGCCGCATTCGACAGCACGCCCGCCGCCGCAGCGCGGTCCGCCGCCGCGGCACGGCGGGCAAGGCCCACCATTGGCGCCAGTGCGGTGACATAGTCATAGGACGGCCCCGCGCTCGCCATCAGCGTAGCAGGCGGCTCCAGCCCGACACCGATCGCAAGGCCATAGCGCCAGGACGTCAGACCGGTAACCTTGTCCCACTCGATCGTCACTGCTCGGCGAGACTTGCCGGCGGCGCCCGCGTATTTCTGCGCGAGCAGCATGTCGATCTGGTCCATCGTCCCGCGATTGCGGTCACGCTCCAGCCGCGAGATCGAGGCAGTGCTGTTGCCCCGGAAAGCATCGCAGATGGTGCGGGTGACGCCCCAGGCGGGGTCTTCGCGCAGCGAACCCTGCGTCGCCATGACAGGGCACATGCCGGTGAAGTCGGCGTTTTTCGAATAGACGTCGAGCACTACCGCGCCGATAGCCGGGTTGTAGTCTGCGATATCCATGTCCTGCAGGACGGCACGCGCGGCATCGGTTTCGCCCATGCGCAGCAGCAGCGAGACGCGCAGCGCCAGGAAATCCTGCGCGCTCATCCCGCGCGGCGGCTGCAGACGCGAAGCCAGTGCGCGGCGCAGCAGGATGTGTCCCCAGCGCGAAACGAGCGCACCGCGGTTACCCGAAAGCGCGACCTGGATGAGGCGGCCGTTCTGGATTGCCAGCGAATCGAGAGCCAAGCCGCCCTCGTCCTCGCCCAGCAAGCCGGCCTCGTTGACCGAACGGCGCGCCTGCGGCGGCATGTCGATCACGATCTTGCTGCCAAGCAGCGCCTCGAAATCCTCCGGCGACATGCGCGCCAGTTCGTCGAGCGTGGGCACGCGCGTCAGCGTCCCCTGATCCGGGGCCGGCTCCAGCGCCGTGGTTTGCGGCGTACCGGTGGGGACTGCCTGCACCACCGGCGTCGAGACCGCACGCGGTGCCGACGACGGCGCGCTGCCGGGCACCACCGGGCGCGGCGCTGCAGGGCGCGGCGCGGCGGTTCGCGAAGCTGTCGGCGCCGGCTCGTCGAACATCTTGGGAAGCAGCGATTCGGGCGCGTCCTGCGCCGCGACCCAGACCGAGGTCAGCGCCAGCGCGGCGCCTGCGAGAAGGTAGACCGCCCTCATTTCGCAAGCTCCGGCAGGGGAACGGAAATAGTCTGGTCCGCCACGGGCTGGACGCCCGCATCCCTCCATGCGGCAACGCCCAGGGCAACCACGGCGAGCGGAACGGCGATGGCGATTGCTCCTGCAAGCCTGCGCCTGCGCTTCATGATCGTCACTCGTCTTCCTTCATCATGCCCGATCTTAACCGTGCTTGCGCTGCGACCTAGCGCAACTATAGGCGGTCGGGCAATGGACGTTCAACAGACCCGGTTTTCCGCGCAGGAAATTGCGGCGCTCGCCCGCCGTATCGACCGCCCGATCGTGCTGGTAGGCATGATGGGCGTCGGCAAGTCGAGCGTGGGCAAACGGCTCGCCACCCTGATCGACTGCCCCTTCGTCGATGCCGACGACGAGATCGAGCGTTCGGCGCAGATGACGATCCCCGAAATCTTCGACACTTACGGCGAAGACTATTTCCGCGACGGCGAGCGCCGGGTGATCACCCGCCTCGTCACCGAGCGCGCGAATGCGGGCAAGCCGCGAATCGTGATCGCCACCGGCGGCGGTGCCTTCTGCAATGCCGAAACCCGCGCGCTGATCCTCGACAAGGCGATCACCATCTGGCTCGACAGCGAAGTCGATACCCTGGTCGAGCGTACCGCGCGCAAGGAAAACCGCCCGCTGCTGCGCGACGGTGATCCTCGTGAAATCCTCGGCCGCCTGCGCGATGAACGCGCGCCGCATTACGCCCAGGCACCTATTCACGTGACGAGTGGCAGCGGGCCGCACGTCCAGACGATCAACAAGGTTCTCCAGGGAATTTCGCAATGGCTGTGATCCCCGTCGATATCGCATCGCGCCCTTACGAAGTGCGCGTGGCCGCTGGCCTGCTGGCCGAACTTGTGCCCAATTGCCGGGGCAGACTGCGCAAGCGCGGCGTACCGATCATCACCGATTCCAACGTCCACGCCGCCTGGGGCGCTGTGGTCGAGGCATCCTTGCGCGATAATGGCCACGAACCGCACTGGCGCATCCTGCCCCCCGGCGAAAAGACCAAGTCGTGGGAAGAACTGGCCGCCACGGTGAACTGGCTGCTGGCCCTTGAAGTGGAGCGCGGCGACCATATCATCGCGCTGGGCGGCGGCGTCATCGGCGACCTCACCGGTTTTTGCGCCTCCGTGCTGAAGCGCGGCTGCCACTTCATCCAGGTGCCGACGACCTTGCTTGCGCAGGTCGATTCGAGCGTCGGCGGCAAGACCGCTATCAATACTCCTGCCGGCAAGAACCTCGTCGGAGCCTTCCATCAGCCTTCGCTGGTGCTGGCCGACCTTTCGGTGCTGGATACCCTGCCGACGCGCGAACTGCTCGCGGGCTATGCCGAAGTAGTGAAGTACGGCCTGATCGACGATGCCGATTTCTTCGGCTGGTGCGATGCCAATGCCGCAAAGATGATCGCTGGTGACGGCGCCCTTCGCGAATATGCGGTTGCCCATTCGGTGGCGTCCAAGGCTCGCATCGTCGCCGAGGACGAGTTCGAGACGACGGGCCGCCGCGCCCTGCTCAACCTCGGCCACACGTTCGGCCACGCGCTGGAAGCCGAAACCGGTTTCTCTTCGCGCCTGCTGCACGGCGAGGGCGTGGCGCTGGGCATGGTTCTGGCCGCACGCTACTCCGCCCGTCGCGAACTGATGCCGCACGCCACGGCAGAGCACGTCGCCCGGCATATTGCCGAAATAGGCCTCCCCGCAAGCCTTCCCGCCCTCGGCATGGACTGCGACGGCGCCGGCCTGGTGCGGCACATGCTGCACGACAAGAAGATGGACGCCGGCACCCTGCCCTTCCTGCTGCTCAAGGGCATCGGCCAGACCTATCTCGACAAGCAAGTCTCGCTGGACGACGTCGCCGCTTTCCTCGACGAGGAACTGGCGCGCCCGGCCTGAACCGCAGCAAAGCGGCGCGCCGTTGCCTGAGGGCGACGGGTGCCCTCAGTGCGGGAACGCCATTCGGCCCATGCCCGTTCCTTGTATGGGTTCCTCGATTCTGTCGCGTTACAGCACGGCCGGGGGGCCGTTACGCTCCGCGTGAATCCCCCGGAGCGTACCGGAGGCGGCAGGCTTTGTCGGGGTCTGCCGCCTTACCGGTGCGGGTCATATCGAAAATTGACGGCATTACATCGACGTGACATTGCTCGCCCACGCACCGCGATTGCGCATCGCGACAAGATAATTACGGGCCGAGAAAGTCACCTCATCCATGACAGCAGCCGAAGCGACACCTAAACTCGATTTCCCCGAGGAGGCCGCGCGGAACGACCGCGCCTTCCTCGGACACCCCAAAGGACTGGGTTATCTCGGCGTGGTGGAGGGGTGCGAACGGTTCTCGTACTACTCGATGCAGACGCTGCTGACGCTTTACATGGTCAAGTATCTGCTGGTGCCCGGCCGGCAGGAAAGCGTGATCGGACTGGAGTGGCTGAAAACCCACCTGTTCTCGGGCCTTGAAGGCCAGCCGCTCGCCTCGGAAATTTTCGGGACGTACACCGCGCTGGTCTACCTGACGCCAATCCTCGGCGGTCTGCTCGCCGACCTGCTGCTGGGCCGCCGCGCGGCGCTGATCGCGGGCGCGGTCATCATGTCGCTCGGCCATTTCCTGATGGCATTCGAGGGCGCCTTCCTGCTGGCCCTGCTTTCGCTGGTCATCGGTGTGGGTCTGTTCAAGGGCAACATCGCCAGCCAGGTGGGCGAACTCTATGCCGCTAACGACATCCGCCGCGCCATGGCGTTCCAGATCTTCTACATCTTCATCAACGTCTCGGTGATCGCCGCACCGCTGATCTCCGGCACCCTGGGCGAGAAGATCGGCTGGCACTGGGGCTTCGGCGCCGCCGGAGTGGTCATGGTGATCGGCCTGCTTATCTACCTCGCCGCACGCCCCTGGCTGCCGGCGGACAGGCCCAGGACCGTGAAATCGTCTCAGCCGCGTCCCCGCTTCGAGCCCGGTGACGGTGCGCGCCTGGCCGCCGTTCTGGTGCTGGTGCCGATCCTCGGCCTCTCGCTTCTGGTCAACCAGCAGATCTTCAACGCCTACCTCGTCTGGGCCGACCAGCAGTTCCAGCTGACTTTCATGGGCACAACCCTGCCCACCAGCTGGATGATTACTCTGGACGCGACGCTCAGCTTCTCGATGCTCGTGGCCGTTGCCGCGTTCTGGGCCTTCGTCGGCAAGCGCACCGGGAAGGAACCGGACGAACTGGGCAAGATGATCCTGGGCTGCGTGTTCATCGTCGGTGGCGCACTGTGCCTCTACATGGCGGCGCTGACGCAGGGGACGGGCAAGATCGGCCTGTTCTGGCCGGTGATGTTCCACCTCGTGAATTCGATCGGCTTCGCGCATCTGCTCCCGGTAAGCCTGGCCCTGTTCACCCGGCTGGCGCCGCGCGCGCTCAATGCCTCGATCGTGGGAATCTATTATCTGGCGTTCTTCGGCGCGAACCTGGCAGTCGGCAAGATCGGCACCCTGTTCGAGACGATGCCCACCACGCAGTTCTGGCTGCTTCACGCAGGAACCGCGATGGTCGGCCTAGTCGGCTTCGGGCTGTTCAAGCTGCTGCTGGCCAAGCGGCTGATGGGCGCACCCAAGCCGGGCTGACCTCGGCCCGGCGGTTGCACAAATGAAAAGCCCTCGGGAGACAATCCCGAGGGCTTTTCATTGTGAGAGGCATCGTCCGCAGCGCGAACGAAGGCGATCAGGCCCCGACGAGGCCCCGAATCGCGCTTTCGAACAGGCCGCGCCCGTCGGTGCCGCCGTGGGTGTCCTCGATCGCGCGCTCAGGGTGCGGCATCATGCCCAGCACGTTGCCGGCCGCGTTGAGCAGGCCTGCGATCGAGCGGGCTGAACCGTTGACCTCCTCGGCATAGCGGAAGGCTACGCGGCCCTCCCCCTCGAGACGGTCGAGCGTGGCGTCGTCGGCGAAGTAGTTGCCATCGTGATGCGCCACGGGAACGCGGATTACCTGTCCGGCATCGTAGGCGGAGGTGAACAGCGACTGCGCATTGGCGACTTCGAGGCTGACTTCGCGGCAGACGAAGTTCAGACCCGCATTGCGCAGAAGCGCGCCGGGCAGAAGGCCGCTTTCGGTCAGCACCTGGAAACCGTTGCACACGCCCAGCACCGGCACCCCGCGCTCCGCAGCGGCGATCACCGCCTGCATGATCGGCGAGCGCGAGGCGATAGCGCCGCAGCGCAGGTAGTCGCCGTAGGAGAACCCGCCGGGAACGGCGATGAAGTCCAGTCCCTCGGGCAGTTGGCTGTCGCCGTGCCAGACGCGGTGGGGCGCTGTGCCCGAGACCTTCTCCAGCGCCACCGCCATGTCGCGGTCGCAGTTCGAGCCCGGGAAGGTGATGACGGCGGAAGTGAAAGCCATCAGGCGGCCACCTTCTCGATGCGGTAGTTCTCGATCACCATGTTAGCGAGGAGCTTGCGACACATGTCGTCGATCGCTTCGTCGGTAACGGTCTCGGCGACGTCCAGCTCGAACAGGCGGCCGGCGCGCACGTCGTTGACGCCGGCAAAGCCGAGGCCTTCGAGCGAATGGTGGATCGCACGGCCCTGCGGATCGAGGACGCCGGGCTTAAGGCTGACGTGGACGCGGACTTTCATCTGAAGGGCCTTTCGCTTTGCGGGCGCAGATTCGTTGGGAGCGCCTATGACTCCCCAGCGTCGCCGGGGCAAGTCACGCTGTTACGCGATCGGCCAGGAATGTCCCGGCAATGCCCCGGAAATGCACCAGATCGGGCGCGCGAGATTGAACCACCCCGCCCAACCTGCCATCTGCGAGGGGCGGTCGCAGCCCTGCGCCGAAGCGGAGTTCCAAGTCCAATGACCATTTCCTTTGCCGGACAGGTTGCAGTGGTCACCGGCGCCGGAACCGGGCTAGGCCGCGCCTATGCGCTGGATCTCGCCCGGCGCGGCGCGAAAGTGGTGGTCAACGATCTGGGCGCGGCGCGCGACGGAACCGGCAACTCCGACGCCGCCCTCGCCGTCGTCGAGGAAATCCGCGAAGCCGGCGGCGAGGCGATGGCGGATGGCGGCGACGTTTCCGACTATGCCCAGATGGAAGCCATGGCCGCCCGCGCGAAAGAGGCCTGGGGCGCCGTCCACGTCCTCATCAACAACGCCGGTATCCTGCGCGACAGAACCTTCGCCAAGATGGACCCGGCCGATTTCGAACTGGTCGTGCGCGTCCATTTGCTGGGCAGCGCCTTCGCCACCAAGGCGGTGTGGGACACGATGCGCGAGCAGAACTACGGCCGCGTCCTGATGACCACCTCGTCGACCGGGCTGGGCGGCAATTTCGGGCAGGCAAATTACGGTGCGGCGAAAGCCGGCGTTCTGGGCCTTGCCCGCACGCTTCGGCTCGAAGGCGCGAAATACGGCATCCGCGTCAATTCGATCGCACCTACCGCAGGCACCCGCATGACCGCCGACATCTTTCCCGAAGAGGCCTACAAGGCCTTCGAGCCCGGCAACGTCGCGCCTGCGGCGGTCTTCCTCGTTTCGAAGGATGCGCCGACGGATGCGATCGTGGCGGCAGGCGGCGGCGTTATCCAAGGCGCCTGGATCACCGTCAACGACGGCATTCTCCTGCCCGAAGGCCACCGCACCGCCGAGGACATCGCCGCAGCCTGGCCGCGTATTGCCGACCGCAAGGGCGACCACGTCTTCGAAAACGGCATGGAGCAGGCGCAGCACGCTCTTTCGATGCTAACGAAGATGTAGAGGGAGCGTCTGGGGATATCGTCGTCCCGGGTCGAGTCCGGGACGACGGCTTCATGCTTGCTCTGACGACTGCCCTTAGCAGTTCTGGCCCGGCCGGCACGGCGGCGGACCACCCGCGCCTCCGGGAGCACCGCGGCCCGGCCCCTTGCCCGGACCACCTGCGGGGCGCAGTTCATCCATGCTCAACTCGCCGTCATGGTCCTTATCGGCCTCGTCGAAGTGCTTGCCTTCGTAGGCCAGCAGTTCCTCCAGGCTTACACCGGCATCGTAATTGGTGTTGGCGCGCGCGATCGTCGCGCCGTTCAGCGGCTCGATCATCTGGACCAGCACGAAATCGTCGGGATTGTCACTGGTCGCCACGATGGCGTCGGGGATCGGCCCGTTACGGTCCCCGAAGGCGTTCGCATCGCTGGAGGCGACCGATCCCATCCGCTTCTGCCACGCCATGAATTCGGCTGGGGAGATGCTGCCGTCGCGATTGCTGTCCACCGCCTCGAAACGGGTGTGGATGGTGGCTTCGCGCCGTGCATCGACGACCGCGTGAAGCTCGTCGATGGTGACCGTGCCGTCCTTGTTGGCATCGGCCTCACGGAACATGGCGGTGACGATCTTGTCGAACTGCTTGCGCTTCACCGGCTTGGGCGGACGCGGCGCGGATGGCTTTCCGCCGCCCGGCCCATCGTCCTCGCCGCCGGGACCACCGCCCATGCCTCCCATTCCGCCTCCCATGCCCCCATCCATGCCTCCGGGCATGCCCTGCGCATGAACGGCCGGAGACTGCATCAGCGACAACGAGGCCGCGGCGAGGATAAGGGAAATCTTGCGCATGATGGCGGTCTGTCCGTGCTATTTAACAGGAAGATTTCAACGCGAAAAAATAACCGGCCGCAATCACCAGGCGCCCGCGATCTTCAGTCTTCGACGATCTTGAGCAGTTTGCGCTCCAGCGGGCTGAGGACATTGGACAAGTCGTGCCCGCGCTTGAGGACCTGGCCAACTTCGCCGAACAGCGTCCACATGCCTTGCTTGCCCCGAAGCGCCGGGCGTTTCTCGATTCGAGCCTGGGGACGCTCGGCAGCGCGGCGGAACGCGCAGAAGCTGGCGGCATCGCGGGCGAAGTCCATCGCATAGTCGCGCCACATTCCGGCAGCGACCATGCGGCCGTAAAGATCGAGAATGCGCTGGAGTTCGAGCCGGTCGAAACCGACCTGAAGCGCACCGCCACCGGGAAAGGGAACGACGCTGCCGGTAGCGGAACCGCCGCCCTGAGGGCCTGCCGCCATGCGGTTCAAAGACCCTTGAGCACCGATTCGCCTGCCCGTTCGACCTTGCGGATCTCATGCTCGCGCGCTGCCAGAAGCGATTCCACCTGCGAGCGCAGCAGGGCGACCTGCTCTTCCAGTTCGTCGACGCGCTGGTTGCCCACCGGCTCGCACGGCTCCTTGCAGGGCGTGCCGTAGGGCATGAATTCCTTGGCGTAAGTCTCTGCCTTGACCAGCGTGGAGCGGGCCTTGACGCCGATCATGGTCGCGCCTTCGGGCACGTCCTCGGTAACCACGGCGCTGGCGCCGATGCGCGCACGCTTGCCAATCGTGACGGGGCCGATGATCTGCGCGCCCGAACCGACGATCACGTTGTCGAGCAAAGTCGGATGGCGCTTGCCGCCGACGCCATTGGTGGGGTTGGACCCGCCCAGCGTCACGCACTGGTAGATCGTCACATTGTCACCAATGATCGCGGTTTCACCGATGACGGTAAAGCCGTGGTCGATGAAGAAGTTCTTGCCGATGGTCGCGCCCGGATGGATGTCGATCGCGGTCAGGAAGCGCGAAAGGTGGTTCACCACGCGCGCCAGGAAGAACAGGTCTGCCTGGAACAGCGCATGGGCTATCCGGTGCCAGAATACGGCCCAGACGCCGGGATACAAAAGGACTTCCCACCGCGAACGCGGCGCAGGATCACGTGCGACGACGGAATCCAGGTAGCGGACAATATCACCCAGCATTACCCGAATCTCCCATCAATCGGATCGGTTTGCAACTACCCTGCAACAGGTACGCCCTCACGGCTCCCTGATATCGCCGCCTTTAGTCTCAATCAGGGCGTCGCGCCAGATTGCCATGGTAGGGGCAACCTTACGCTCAAGACTGAGCCGGTCGATGGCGGCGACCAGACGTTCGACGCCCAGATGGCTACGCTCACACCGTCCTGCAAGATACTGAATCGCCGTTTCATCGAGGATGAGTCCGCGCATCTCGGCGTGGATCTCGATAAGCCCGGCCAGCATGGCATCGTCCGGCTCGCCGATCTCCAGATCGAGCGCTGCACCCAGCCGAGAGGACAAGTCGGGCAAGGTCACCCGCCAGCGCGCCTCATCCCCGACACCTTCACCGTCACCGGTTCCGGGCGCGAAGCGGTTTTGGGCGACGATCAGCAGCGGGCGGCCGTTTTCCTGCGCCCGGTTCCAGCGGTGGAACAGCGCGTCCTCGTCCATGAGGTGGGCATCGTCGATGGCATCGCCCGCGCCCGATTCGGCGAACCAGCGCGCCAGCAGCGATTTGCCGGAACGCGCCGGCCCGGACAGAATCGCGGTACGGAACGGCCAGCTGCCGGGCTCCAGCAATGCGTCGACCACACCGGAATTGGCGGCGGCCACGACAATGCGCGGCGGGCTGTCGCTCGCAGCTGACAGCGGAAGGGCGATCTGCCTCATAACCGGGTGCAGCCTTAGCGGCTGATCCTGAGCGCGCCGCCCCCGCTCGACACCTTCCAGCCCTGCGCACGCAAGGCCGAAGCGATGCGTTCGGAGCCGCCCGCAGCGGTAACGCGCATGACTGAAGTGCCGCCGATGGCAAGGCTGACGGTCGCCGCGCCCTGAACGCCGGGCACCCCGCGAACGGCAGCCAGCGCCGCATCCACCGCCGCCGCATCGGGCGTGGCGAACTGGACCGTGACGGTCTCGGCCGGGGCGCCGCTGACATCCTCGGCGCGAATGGTCGGGGTGGGCTGAGGAACGGGCACGGCGGGCAGATCGTCGCCCTTGGGCATCAGCTTCTGGCGCAGTTCCTCGAACGCACGGTCGAGCGCGACGCCGCCGGCATTGATCGTCGGATCGGGCTGAAGCACGCCCTGCGAAAGCGCATCGCGGTAAAGCCCGTCAACCCGCGTCACCGCCTGGTCGAGCATGCGCGGCAGGTCCTGTTCGCTTGCCGCCGTCATCGTGAAGCTGTCGAGGAACTTGTTGTCGGGGCCGTAGCGGGCCGTGAACGTGCCGTTGATCGGGCCACCAGGCCACTGGCGCTCCAGCCGCGCGACGGGGCTGACCACGTCGGAAGCGTCGAACTGGCCCAGCACCGTGCGCCACCAGAGGCGGCTGCGGCGGCCTTGCTGGCCAGCGGTGAGAACAAGCGATTCGCCGCCTGTCCCGGCCGGACGCACGTAATCGACCGGGCTCGCCGCTGCCTGGAACTCCGCCCAGGCCTTCTGCCAGGGTCCGCGAACCTCAAAAACCTGACGCACGCCGCCCGACTGAAGAACCGGCAGCAGCAGCAGCGGCGCCGAGCGCGGGCCGGTGCCCGCACCGCTGCCTACATATTGCCCCGCCTTGGCCTTGTCGAAGATCACACCCAGCGTCGCCATGTACCGACGCGGGCCGACCTGCTCGTGGCCGATGACCACCGAGGAGACCATGGCATCGATCGATTCGACCGGCATGTCCGGGCCGCCCAGCTTCTTCCAGGCTTCCTTTTCCGCCTGTTTCCAGCCGGCAAGCCGCGCTTCCGCCCCGGTTTTCCCGGTAACGTCCACCTCGATGCCGTTGACCTGGATGTCCTCGGAATTGGCGAGCGGAGCGATACCGCGATCGCCCTCGATCTGGGCGGCGAGTCGCGCGCCGCCAATCCCGATACCGACTGCGCAGAGCGCAAGCGCAGCTACGCCGCCAATGACCAGCGCCTTGCGCCCCATCGGACTAATGCGGGCAGGCCGCGGGGTTTTTGGGGAAATCGTGTACGCCATCTGTCGAAACCGTGGGCCTTTTGCCCAAACGGCGATGGAAATCCAAGTCACAAAGCGCTAGGCGCGCCCAATGTCCGACGATAACTCTCAGAAGAGCTATAGCTACGAGCAGGCCGGCGTCTCGATCGCGGCCGGAAATGCGCTGGTCAAGGCCATCGCCCCGCTCGCGAAATCCACCGCCCGCCCCGGCGCAGACGCGGAGCTTGGCGGCTTCGGCGGCTTCTTCGATCCGCGTGCAGCCGGTTATAAGGACCCGTTGCTGGTCGCCGCCAACGACGGCGTCGGCACCAAGGTCAAGCTGGCCATCGACCATGATCGCCATGACCAGATCGGCATCGATCTCGTCGCCATGTGCGTCAACGACCTTATCGTGCAGGGCGCCGAGCCGCTGTTCTTCCTCGACTATTTCGCCACCGGCAAGCTGGAAAACGGCGTCGCAGAGCGAGTCGTCGCCAGCATCGCCGATGGCTGCAAGATTTCGGGCTGCGCCCTGATCGGCGGCGAAACCGCTGAAATGCCCGGCATGTATGCCGCCGGCGACTACGACCTCGCAGGCTTCTGCGTCGGCGCGGTAGAGCGCGGCGAGCAGCTGACCGGCGACAAGGTGGCCGAAGGCGACGTGCTGCTGGGCCTCGCTTCCTCGGGCGTTCACTCGAACGGCTACTCGCTGGTGCGCCGCCTTGCCGAGGACAAGGGCTGGAAGCTGAACCGACCTGCCCTGTTCGACCCCGAAGTACTGCTGATCGACGCCCTCATCGCGCCCACGCGCATCTATGTGAAGAGCCTGCTGCCTTTCGTTCGCCCAAAGGACGGAAAGCCAGCCCGCATCCACGCCCTCGCCCACATCACCGGCGGCGGTCTGCTGGAGAATATTCCCCGCGTGCTACCCAAGGGCCTGCATGCGCGAATCGACGCAGATGCGTGGCCCCAGCCGCGCCTGATGGCGTTCCTGCAGGCGCAGGGCCACATCGAGCCGGGCGAGATGGCGCGCACCTTCAACTGCGGCGTCGGCATGGTTCTGGCTGTCGCAGCGGACGAAGTCGCCTCGCTCAAGGCCGATCTCGAAGCGGCGGGCGAAACCGTCTTCACCATCGGCACCATCGAGGCCGGCGAAAAGGGCTGCACCGTCACCGGTTCGATCGAGACCTGGTCGGCACGCGAACCGTGGGAAGCCGTGCACCTTGGCTAACAAGGCCAAAGTCGCCGTCCTGATCTCGGGCAGCGGCACCAACATGGCCGCGCTGCTCTATGCCAGCCGCGCGGCCGACTGCCCTTATGAGATCGTGCTGGTCGCGGCCAACGATCCTGAAGCCAGGGGCTTGGCGCTCGCCGAGGCGGAAGGCGTGGCCACCTTCGCGCTCAGCCACAAGGGCATGAAGCGCCCCGAACATGACGCCGCGATGGATGCGGCGATCCGTGCCAGCGGCGCCGCATGGGTGGCGCTGGCCGGTTACATGCGCATCCTGACGGCGGAATTCGTGGGCAAGTGGGAAGGCCGGATGGTCAACATCCACCCTTCGCTTCTGCCCAAGTACACCGGCCTGCACACCCACGACCGCGCGATCGAGGCGGGCGACAGCCATGGCGGCGTCAGCATCCACCTCGTCACCGCCGAACTGGACGATGGTCCGGTGCTTGGGCAGACCCCGGTTGCGATCCTGCCCGGCGACACAGCAGACACCCTTGCCGCCCGCGTGCTGATCGCCGAGCACCAGCTCTATTCGCGCTGCCTTGCCAGTCTCGTCACGCGGGAAACCAGCCCCGAATGGCTGCTTGAACGCGTGCGCGAACGGGCGATGGAAATGCCCGAGGCAGAGGAAACCGTCAGCCATGGCATGGCGTGCTTCGGCATCGTGAAAGGCAAGAAGTTCGCCTATGTCAGTGCCGATCATCACGGTGACGGCCGCGTGGCGCTGCTCGTCAAGACCAGCGGGTCTGACGAACAGGCCATGCTTATCGAACAGGACATGGATCGCTACTACCGCCCCGCCTATTTCGGCGACGGCTGGATCGGCATCCGCCTTGACCTGGGCGATACCGACTGGGACGCCATTCGCGACTGGCTGTGCCGTTCATGGCGCACCGTGGCACCCAAGAAGCTGACTTCGCTGCTGGATGCCGCCGACGAGTTCTGAGCCTGTACCGGCTCAGACTTCGGTATATTCCACCTGGGGCCGGCTTTCACGCGTGCCGCGATAGTATTTGGCCGGGTCCTGCGGATCGCCGGCGATCAGGACATGATCGTCGTGCACTTCGACCAGAGTGCCCACGAATGGAAAGCCTTCGAGGCTGCCGTTGACGCGAAAGCTCACGGTGTCGCCGATCTTGAAGCTCTTTTCATCGAAGTTGAATTCGAAAGGGCAGCTTTCGCCCGTCTCGCCCATGTCCTGCATTGCCGCTCTCCTTTTGCGAAGCATAGTACAGCAGCGATCCAGAGTGGATCAAACCCAAATGACAGGGCTGGCAGCGCCGTCCCGATATCGGGGCAGTTCTGCAACGTATTCTTAGTACGAAGTGGTTGCAGCCTGTGCGTCCGACGTGCCGAACGGCATTACCGTGTCCGTGGTGTTGGCCACCCGGGATGCCAGGACCGCGCCCAGAAACGAGATGACTGCGGCAATCAGAATGGTCCTGGTCATTGAAACGCTAAATCCTGCAACGAGGCGCGCGGCCCCTCCCGTGGGCGGCGACGCTAGGCGTGCTTGCGAGTCGCGCCAAAGAAAAAGGCCGCCGAAACCGGCGACCTTCATCCTTGTTGCGAAGAATTAACCCCCGCAATTCAAGTGGGGTAATCAGCCCACCAGTTCTTCCGGCTTGAAGAAGTAGGCGATCTCGATCGCTGCGTTCTCTTCCGAGTCCGAACCGTGGACCGAGTTGGCCTCGATCGATTCGGCCAGTTCCTTGCGGATCGTGCCGGCATCGGCGTTCTCGGGGTTGGTGGCGCCCATGATATCGCGGTTGCGCTTCACGGCGTCTTCACCCTCGAGGACCTGAACCACGACCGGGCCCGAGATCATGAACGAGACGAGGTCACCGAAGAAGGGACGCTCGGCGTGAACGGCGTAGAAGCCCTCAGCCTGCTCCTTGGACATCTGGATGCGCTTGGAAGCGACGACGCGCAGGCCGGCTTCCTCGAGCATCTTGGTCACGGCACCGGTCAGGTTACGGCGGGTTGCGTCGGGCTTGATGATCGAAAAGGTGCGGGTGACCGACATGGAACTGTTCCTTGCGAAATGGGAAAGTGTGAATTGTTGGGCGCGCCCCTAGCGGGCTTTGCCGAGGGCGGCAAGCATGGCGTCGTCGGGTGGGTGCATGCTTCGCTGGAGCGCCGGCCGGAGCTTACTTCGACAACCTCGGCGTGAGCGGGGTTTGAGAAGGAAATACCTGTCCCAAGGCTGCATTGGATTGAAGGCGGTTTCCGCGATCCGCTCAGGCCGAGCCTGTCGAAGCCACCTCGGTCATCCCGCCTGAACCCAGCGCCCGCCTTCCTGCTTCCAGTAGAAGTGTTCCACTCCCTCGCGGGTGCGCAGTTCTCGCCAGACCTGCCGCGCTTGCTGCACGGTCTCGTCGTCGAACAGATAGAACGTGCGCGCGAAGGGCGATGCGCCCTCGCACCACTTGCCATCGGCGATGGCGAGAAACGCCGCACCATTGGTCGGTTCGGGCTTGTCGGAGATGAGGATCGGCTGGCGATCCTCGCTCCCTTGCCCGGCATGCCCATTGGCAAGGAACGTCTCGGGCCCGAGCGACCACAGTGCGCGCGAAATCCGCTCGCGCTGACCCTCGTTGCCCGAAACGACGAGCAGGCGCCCGCCGTCCGAAAGCACCTTGCGCGCGATCAGCGGCAAGGCCGCCTCGGCGGGGTCGCGGCTCAGCTGGTAGAAGTCCACGCGCACGAGCTGCGACCCTTCTTCGCTCACGCTTCCAGCGTATCGCGCACGAAACGGTCGAGCAGGCGCACGCCGAAGCCGGTCGCGCCCTTGTCCCAGGTGGCGCCGGCCTTGTCGGTCCATACGGTGCCGGCAATGTCGAGGTGCGCCCAGGGGGTGTCGTTCTCGATGAAGCGCAGCAGGAACTGCGCCGCAGTGATCGAGCCGCCGAAGCGCGGGCCAACGTTCTTGATGTCGGCGATCGGGCTGTCGATCATCTTGTCATAGGCCGAACCCATCGGCATGCGCCACAGGCGATCACCCGAAGCGTCACCGGCAGCGTTCAGTTCGGCTGCAAGCGCATCGTCGTTAGAGAACAGGCCGGCATATTCATGCGCGAGGCTAAGGATGATCGCACCGGTCAGCGTGGCAAGGTCGATGACCTTGGCGGGACTGTATTCGCGCTGCACCCAGGTCAGTGCGTCGCACAGGACGAGGCGGCCTTCGGCGTCGGTGTTGATGACTTCGATGGTCTGACCCGACATCGAGGTAACGACGTCACCCGGGCGCTGGGCGTTACCGTCGGGCATATTCTCGACGAGGCCGCAGACGCCGATCACGTTGGCCTTGGCCTTGCGCAGCGCGAGCGCGAGCATCGTACCGGCAACCGCGCCGGCGCCGCCCATGTCCCACTTCATGTCTTCCATGCCGCCGGCCGGCTTGATCGAGATGCCGCCGGTGTCGAAGGTCACGCCCTTGCCGACGAAGGCCACGGGCTTCTCGCCCTCGGTCCCGCCCAGCCACTCCATGACGAGGATACGTGCAGGGCGAACGGAGCCCTGCGCCACGCCGAGCAGCGAGCCCATGCCGAGCGCAGCCATTTCCTTGTCGTCAAGGACGCGGATATTGAGGCCGGTGCCTGCCATGCGCGCCTTGCAGCGCTCCACAAAGCTCTCGGGGTAGATGATGTTGGCGGGCTCGGTGACGAGTTCGCGGGTAAAGGACACGCCCTGCCCGATGGCCTGCTCGATTTCCCAGGCGGCCTCGGTGCCTTCCGGCGCGCCGACCACGGAAATTTCGGTGAGGCTGGGCTTGGCATCCGCGCCCAGCTTTGTGCGATAGACGTCATGGCGCCACGAACGCAGCACCGCGCCCAGCAGCGCGCCGGCCGCTTCCTCAGCGGTGAGACCCGCGCCGCTCAGGTCCAGCGTCAGCGCAGTCTCGCCGCTTGTCAGGTACTTGGCGACGACATTGGCGCCCGCACGCTCGATCGCACCCTTGCGGTCCTTGGCCGAAGCCTCGCCGATGCCGGCCAGCGCCGCGCGCACGACGTTGCCACCGCGCTCGGCGAATCCCTCGAAGACCTGGCCCGCCTTACCGGAAAACCGTGCCATCTTCGCGCCTTCGGCCAGCACCGGCTCAAGGTCGGCCGGCAGCGCGTCCTGGTTGACGAAGCGGGCAACGAGACGGGCATTGGGGGCAATTGCCGCGCCAAGGAACTGGATCTTCATGGATTCTCCTGGATTTCCCCGGTGAAACGCTGATCTTGTGCGCTTCACCGCATGACTGGATTGCAGTTAGGCACAGGCGATGCGATAGGCAACCCATGCTCCCTGCCGTGCAGAACCCGCTGCAAGCCCCGATCCGTCTCAAGGTCCGCCGCTTGCGCCCTCTTTCCCTGCGCGCGCTGGCTTTGGGCATCGCTGCTGCACCCGTCTTTTACACGGCTTTGCCCGGCACGGCCCTGGCCCAGGACGTTTCGCGTCAGGTCGACACCGGCCCGATGGTAGGCCAGCCCCCCGCACCGCCGCCTGCCACCGCCGAAGCGGAGCCGGTCGCCTTCGAGGCGGACGACGTTCAGTACGAACAGAATAGCGAACTGGTCACCGCGACCGGCAATGTCGTACTGCGTCGCCGCGACGAAAAGGGGCAGGCCCAGTCCGTCCGATCGGACAAGGTCACCTGGGACCGCAAAAGCGGTAAAATTCTGGCCACTGGCAACGTGCGCCTCGTCGATCAGGACGGCAACCAGCTTTACACCGAACAGGTCGAACTGACCGACCAGCTCAAGACGGGCATGATGGAGAACCTGCTTCTCGTCATGCGCGAAGGCGGGCGTTTGGCCGCACTCAAGGGTGAGCGGATCGCCAATGGCGACGTCATCCTCAATCAGGCGGCCTATACCGGCTGCGATGTCACCGACGACGAAGGCTGTCCCAAGAAGCCGTCCTGGCGAATCGTCGCCAAGCAGGTGGTCTATTCCGAAGAAAAAAAGCGCGTCCATTTCAAGGATGCGCGGATCGAACTGTTCGGCTTCGTCCAGCTGCCCCTGCTCGGGCTTACCATCGGCACGGACGGCGGCTCCGTTTCCGGCTTCCTGATCCCGGACATCCGCTCCAGCCCGTCGAACGGCATCGAGCTGGCGCAGTCCTACTTCTGGAAGATCGCCGAGAACCGCGACCTTACCGGCACGCTTTCTGCCTATACACAGGCTGCGCCGATGGCCTCGCTGCAGTACCGCGCGCTGACCGACAGGAGCGCGTACCAGATTACCGGCTACGCGACCTCCAGCAGCAGAATCCCCATCGCCGGCGGCACGGACATTACCAGCCCCGATGGCAAGCGCGCGTTTCGCGGCTACATCTTCGCCAACGGCCGCCTGCAACTCGACGACAACTGGAGCGTGACCGGCTCGATCCGCCGCGCGACTGACCGCACGTTCCTGCGCCGCTACGATCTCAGCCGCGACGATCGCCTGCGCTCGGCGATCGAGATCGAGCGGATCGACGACGACAGCTATTTTTCCATCGCCGGCTATACGACGCAGACCATGCAGGCAGACCGCGTGCAGGGGCAGATCCCGGTCGCCCTGCCGGTGATCGACTATCGCCGCCGCATCGATGACCCGCTGCTGGGCGGCAAATTCGAAATTCAGGCCAATACGCTGTCCATTACCCGCTCCGACGGTCAGGACACCCAGCGCGCCTTCGCCAGCGGGCAGTGGTCGCTGCGCAAGCTGACCGGCATGGGGCAGGAAGTGACGCTGACCGGCCTCGTGCGCGGCGACGTCTATCATTCCGACGATAACCTCGACACCGACACGGTGCTCTATCGAGGCACGGCCGGATGGCAGGGACGCGGCATCGCCACGGCCGCCGTCGACGTGAAATGGCCGTTCGTGGGCCAGGTCTTCGGCGGCACGCAAGTGCTGACCCCGCGCTTCCAGGTCGTTGCCAGCCCAAAAATCAGGAACCTGGCGATTCCCAACGAGGATTCGCGCGCGATCGAACTGGACACCGGCAACCTGTTCTCGCTCAACCGCTTCCCCGGTTACGACCGGGTCGAGGACGGCGTGCGCTTCACGTATGGGTTCGACTGGCAGTTCGAGCGGTCGCGCTGGCGGATCAAGTCCACCGTCGGCCAGTCGGTGCGCCTGACCAACCGCGAGACCGTGCTGCCCGACGGCACCGGCCTTGCCAACAAGACCTCGGACATCGTCGGCCGCACCGAGATACGTTACCGCGATGCCATCAACTTCGTGCACCGCTTCCGCGTCGACAAGGACACCCTTGCCATCCGCCGCAACGAATTCGACGCGGTCATCGGCAACACCCGCTCCTACCTGGAAATCGGCTACACCAAGCTGAACCGCGACATTTCCGAGGAAATCGAAGATCTCCAGGACCGCGAGGAACTGCGGGCCGCGGGCCGCATCGCGTTTGCCCGGTATTGGTCGATGTTCGGCTCGGCGGTCGTCAACATGACCTCCCGCAAAGAGGACCCCGACAACGGCTCGAACGGCTTCCAGCCGCTGCGCACCCGCCTCGGCGCCGCTTACGAGGACGACTGCATCCAGATTTCGCTTACCTGGCGGCGTGATTATGTGGCGCTGGGCGACGTGAAGCGGGGCGATTCGTTCCAGCTAGGCTTCGCCTTGAAGAACATCGGGGCACACTAAGCGGGAAAGGGGCCCGGCGTCGTGAAGCCGCGCGGGCCAAGCTTGCCGAAGCCGCCGACAGCATCCTCCGATGTACGTGCCGGAAACATTGGCACTCCCGAGCAAAGCCGCTATCGGGTGTGCTCATTTTCAGTTAAGCCGCCCCGGGGCACGTGGGGAGCAGGTACGCGATACGATACGGCAGGCAGCTCCAGCAGGGCACCTGCCCGGGATGATCCGGCTTTGGCCGGTCGAAGACGGGATTGAAATCACGGTGCAAGCAGTCAATACGCTCAGCCAGACCAGGCGCAGCAGTTTCATCAGGCGAGCATTCCTTTCCGTCGGCAGCCTGGCCGCACTCGCGTCGGCGCTCGGCGCCGGCACGGTTCAGGCGCAGTCTGCGCCGCAGGGCGAGATCGTCATCCCTGACGACGTGAAGATTTTCGGCAACGATAACCCCAACGTGCGCCGCGCGACGGCCGTGGTGAACGGCGACGTGATCACCGGCACCGATGTCGACCAGCGACTGGCGCTCATCGTCGCGGCTAACCAGGGCAAGATCGACGACGAGGAAATGAAGCGCCTGCGCCTGCAGATCCTGCGCAACCTCATCGACGAGACGTTGCAGATCCAGGAAGCCAAGGCTGCCGACGTTTCTGTAGCCGACGCCCAGGTCGACCAGTCCTACGCCCGCGTGGCGCAGCAGAACTTCAATCAGAACGTCAGCGCGATGGACGCCTACCTCAAGCGCGTCGGCTCCTCGCCGGAATCGCTGAAGCGCCAGATTCGCGGCGAACTGTCGTGGCAGAACCTGCTCCAGCGCAACGTCCAGCCCTTCATCAACGTCTCCGACGACGAGGTGAACGAGAACCTCTCCCGCCTGAAGGCTGCCAAGGGCACCGAGGAATACCGCCTCGGAGAGATCTACATGTCGGCCGCGCCGGATGCACGCCAGCAGGTCTACGAGAACGCCACGAAGATCGTCCAGCAGCTGCGTTCGGGCGGCAGCTTCGTTGCGTATGCCCGCCAGTATTCGGAAGCCACAACCGCATCGGTCGGCGGCGACCTGGGCTGGGTCCGCCTCGCCCAGCTTCCGAGCGAACTGCAGGTCGTCGCGCGTGACCTGGAAACCGGCCAGCTGGTCGGCCCGGTCGAAGTACCCGGCGGTTTCGACATCCTCTACCTGATCGACAAGCGCCAGGTCCTCACCGCCGATCCGCGCGATGCGATCCTTTCGCTCAAGCAGATCTCGCTGCCCTTCCCCAAGGGCGTCAGCGAGGCTGAGGCCGGCAAGCGCGCCGAATCCTTCGCCGCCGGCATCAAGGCGGCCAAGGGCTGCGGCGATGTCGACAAGGTGGCAACGGGTCTTGGCGCCCAAGTCGTGACCAACGATCAGGTCAAGGCACGCGACCTGCCAGCCCAAATCCAGACCTCTATCCTTCAGCTGTCACCCGGCGAAACGCTGCCCCCGTTCGGCTCGCTCGACGAGGGCATTCGCATCCTCATGCTCTGCGGCCGCGATGATCCGCAGGTCAACGACGGTCCCAGCTTCGAACAGCTGCAGGCCCAGCTCGAGGACGACCGCGTCAACAAGCGCGCGCAGACCTACCTGCGCGACCTGCGCCGTGACGCAATCATCGAATACAATTGATCTTCGCAGCGGGGCGGCTGACATGACAGTGGCGGCCCCGCTCGCCATTTCCCTGGGCGACCCTGCGGGCATCGCGCCCGAAGTGATAGTCGAGGCATGGGTCCGGCGCGAAGAACAGGGGCTCGCCCCGTTCTTCGTCGTCGGCGGCGCCGCGGTTCTGCGCGCCGCCGCCGCCTCGCGCGGCCTCGACCTCGCGATAACCCGCATTACCGAACCGCAGGGCGCGATTGCGACATTCGCCGCCGCCCTGCCCGTCCTCGGCGACGAGGACTGCGCACCCTCGTTCGGCGAGCCGACCATCGACGGCGCCCGCCTCGCGCTCCATTCGCTCACGCGCGCCGCTCAGCTGGCGCTGTCCGGGGAAGCGGGCGCGGTGGTTACCGGGCCGATCGCCAAATCGAAGCTCGCCGCAGTCGGCTTCACCCAGCCCGGGCAAACCGAATTCCTTGCCGATGCCTGCGGCCTCCCGCACGAAGATGCGGTGATGATGCTGGCCGGTCCATCGCTGCGGACTGTGCCGCTGACCGTGCACGAAGCGCTCAGCGCCGTGCCCGGCCTCGTCACCCGCGAACTGATCGAGCGCAAGGCGCGCATCGTCGCCCTGACACTCGCCCGCGATTTCGGCCTTGCCGCCCCACGCATCGCGATCACCGGCCTCAACCCCCACGCGGGCGAGGACGGACGCATGGGCACCGAAGACCGCGACGTCATCGCCCCCGCCATCGCAGCACTGCGCGGCGAGGGCCTGACCATTACCGGACCGCATCCCGCAGATGCCCTTTTCGCCGCGCACGAGCGAACCCGCTACGACGTGGCCTTGTGCATGTACCATGACCAGGCGCTGATCCCGATCAAGACGCTGGATTTCGATCAGGGCGTGAACGTCACCCTCGGCCTGCCCATCGTGCGCACCTCGCCCGACCACGGCACCGCCTTCGCCATCGCCGGCAGACACGAAGCCAGCGCCGGGGCCATGATCGCCGCGATCCGCATGGCGGGTGAATGCGCCGCCAGGAGAGCCCTTTGACCACCGTTCCCACCCCCAGCCTGCCGCCCTTGCGCGAAGTCATCGCCCGGCACGGCCTTTCGGCCTCCAAGGCGCTGGGCCAGAATTTCCTGCTCGATGAGCATCTGCTGGACCGCATCGCCGCGATCCCCAGCTCGCTCCGTGACCAGCATGTCCTCGAAGTGGGCCCCGGCCCCGGCGGCCTGACGCGGGCCCTGCTGCGCGCCGGTGCCAGCGTTACCGCTGTCGAGATGGATACGCGCTGCCTGCCCGCGCTCGCCGAAGTCGAAGCCGCATTTCCCGGCAAGCTCAAGGTTATCGAGGGCGACGCACTCAAGATCACCCCGGCTTCGCTGTTCGACGGCCCTTACCATATCGTCGCCAACCTGCCGTACAACGTCGGTACGGCGCTGTTCATCGGCTGGCTTTCGGGTGAAACCTGGCCGCCGCAGTGGGCTTCGCTGACCCTGATGTTCCAGGAGGAAGTGGCCCGCCGCATCATCGCCGAGCCCGACACGTCAGCCTATGGCCGTCTTGCGGTTCTCGCGCAGTGGCGCTCCACCGCGAAGCTGGCGATGAAGGTGCACCGCAGCGCCTTCACCCCGGCGCCGAAAGTCATGTCGGCAATCGTCCACGTCACCCCTGCCGAGGCGCCTGAAGGTGTCTCCATGCGGGTGCTGGAACGGGTGACGGAGGCCGCGTTCGGCCAGCGCCGCAAGATGCTGCGCCAGAGCCTCAAGGGCGTGCCAGGCGCGCTCGACGCGCTGGAGAGCTTGGGCATCGACGCCCAGCGCCGCGCCGAAACGCTGTCGGTGGCAGAGTTCGTCAGCGTTGCGAAAGTGCTGACCAAACCCAAAAGCTGACCTCGTCCCGGATCAAGTCCGGTACGGAAAGCACCCCACAACGAAAAAGGGCGGCGCATCATGCACCGCCCTTTTCTTTTTCGCAGACCGCGTGCGGATCAGCCCTTTTTGGGGGCGCTCGCTTCACGGGCGAGACGGTCCTGACGGTCGATCGCGCTCTCGGTGGTTACGAAGCTGTCCGGCTTCACACCCAGCCAGATCAGGATCGGCGCAGCCATGTAGATCGAGCTGTAGGTGCCGACGAAGATGCCCAGCACGATCGCTGCGGTGAAGCCGAAGATCACGTCAGGGCCCAGCAGCAGCAGTGCCAGCAGGGTGATCAACATCGACAGCGAGGTCACGATGGTACGCGCCAGAGTCTCGTTGACCGAAAGGTCGAGCAGCTCGGGCATCGGCATCTTGCGATACTTCTTCAGGTTCTCGCGGATGCGGTCATAGACGACGATGGTGTCGTTGAGTGAGTAACCGATCAGCGTCAGCAGCGCGGCCACGATGTTGAGGTCGAACTCCATCTGCGTCAGCGCAAACAGGCCCAGCGTCAGCGTCACGTCATGGACGAGGCTGAACAGAGCGCCCACACCGAACTGCCATTCAAAGCGCACCCAGATGTAGATCGCGACCGCAATCGCAGCCAGGCCGAGCGCCAGCATGGCGCTGCGCCCGAGTTCGCCGGAGACCTTGCCGGACACCGAATCGACACTGCCGATGTTCGCGCCGGGGTGGTTCTTGGCGATGTCGGCCTTGATCGTGGTCGCCATCGCATTGGCAAGCTTGGGGTTCTTGTCCGCGCCAACCGGCAGCTTCATGCGGATCGAGATCTCGTTCGCCTGGCCGAAACGCTGGATGATCGGCTCGCCGTAACCCAGCTTGTCGATTTCCTCGCGCAGCTGCGTAACCGGCGCATCGGTGCCACCCTCGAAAGTGACGCGCATCACCTGGCCGCCGACAAAGTCGACGCCCAGATTCAGGCCCTTGGTGGCGACCAGTCC
This sequence comes from Novosphingobium sp. 18050, assembly GCF_902706195.1. Classification (GTDB taxonomy): domain Bacteria; phylum Pseudomonadota; class Alphaproteobacteria; order Sphingomonadales; family Sphingomonadaceae; genus Novosphingobium. The sequence goes on from NZ_CACSJO010000001.1 coordinate 399,918, forward strand.
GATCGAAGCGACGATCAGTAGCAGGCTGACGACGTAGAACGGCACACGCCACTTCAGGAAGTGGATGTTGGTGTTGTCGGGAATGAGCTTGAGGAGCTTCATATGTCCTCCCCTTACAGGTTCAGGTCTGCGGGCCGCGCCTTGCGCAGCCAGCCGGCAACCCACATGCGGGTCAGCGTGACGGCCGTGAAGACCGAAGTCGCAATGCCGATCAGCAGGACGATGGCGAAACCGCGGACCGGACCGGTGCCGAAGTAGGCCATCAGAACTGCGGCGATGACGTTGGTGATGTTCGCGTCGAAAATCGCGCGACTGGCTTCCTTGTAGCCCATCTCCACCGCCTGCACGACGCGCCGACCCCGGTGGCGTTCCTCGCGGATACGCTCGTTGATCAGCACGTTGGCGTCCACCGCCGCGCCGATCGTCAGCACGAAGCCGGCGATGCCCGGCAGCGTCAGCGTGGTGCCGAACATCGCCATCACGCCAAGGATCATCATCACGTTCACCACAAGCGCGACATTGGCGTAGATGCCGAAGCGGCCATAGGTCAGCAGGATGAAGATCATCAGGAGGCCGGTGCCGACGCCCATCGCGACGACACCCTTGTTGATCGAATCGGCGCCGAGGTCAGGACCAACGGTACGCTCTTCGACGACGGTGAGGTCAACCGGAAGCGCACCCGAGCGCAGCGCGATGGCGAGCTGCGTGGCGGACTGGACGTTGAAGCTGCCCGAAATCTGCGCGCTGCCGCCCAGGATCGGCTCGTTGATGCTGGGAGCCGAAAGCACCTTGCCATCGAGGATGATGGCGAAGCGCTTGTTGACGTTCTCGGTCGTCAGCCGGGCGAACTTCTCGCCGCCCTGTTGGTTGAAGGTGATCGAGACGACTGCCTGGTTGGTTTTCGATTCGAAGGACTGCTTGGCATCGGTGAGTTCGTCACCCTTGATGCCGCCCAGACGCTTCACCGCGATGACGGGAGCCTGGCCGCCAGCAGCACCAGCGTCGGCATAAGGCACGATCTCGTCGCCCGGAGGAACGATGCCCTGCGCCAGATCGCTGGGTACAGCGGTCTCGTCGACCAGCTTGAATTCGAGCTTGGCGGTCTGACCGAGCAGCGCTTTCAGCGCCGCCGGATCCTGCAGGCCCGGAACCTGAACGTCGATGCGGGTGCCGCCGAGGCGCCGGATATCGGGCTCCTTGGTGCCCAGTGCGTCGATACGCTTGCGCACGACGTCGACCGCGGTCTCCATCGCGTTGCTTACGGCAAGGTCGATGCCTTCCGGGGTAGGCGCGAGGACGAACTGGTTGCCGTTGACGACCTGAATATCCCAGTCGCGCTGGCCGGAAAGGCCGGCGCCGGTGGTCAGGGGCAGGATCGCTTCACGCGCCGCGTCGACCTGCGCGCTGTCGCGCACGGTGAAGGACAGGCGCCCTCCCCGGCTCGACACGTCGCCGATGGCGATGCGCGGCTCGGCGGTACGCAGCTTGGTGCGCACCGAATCCTCCATGCCCTCCAGTCGCTGCTGGACCACCTGGTCGCGGTTCGCCTCAAGCAGAAGGCGCGAGCCGCCCGCAAGGTCGAGCCCCATGTTGATCTTCGGGTGCGGGAGCGCCTCGGGCCAGCGGATATTGGTGACGGACAGCAAGGTCGGCAGCGCAAGCGCGCACAGGACCAGCGTCAGCCCCCAGTACCAGACCTTCTTCCAGGTGGAAAATTCAAGCATTGCCTATCGCTTCTCTCCAAAGGGACGCGGGCCAAAGGGACGCAGGCGTACCCGCGTCCTGGAATTGCGGCCAGATCAGTCGTTCGCGGGCTTGGAGCCGGCCGGCGGGATCACGTCGACGATCGTCGACTTGAGCGCCTTGACCTTCACGCCCTGCGCCAGTTCGACCTCGGCGTAGTTGTCGTCGACCTTGACGATCCTGCCGACGAAACCGCCGCCGGTCAGCACTTCGTCGCCCTTCTTGAGCGAGGAGAGCTTGTTCTTGTGCTCCTTCTGCTGCTTCATCTGCGGGCGCAGGATGAGGAACCAGAAGATCAGCGCCATGGCCACGAACGGCATGTACGTAATCCAGGCCGGCGGCGCACCGGCGGGTGCGGCGGCGGCTAGCTGAGCGAGGATCGAGGTCTGCATGGAAATGATGGGCCTTCTTTGTTTCGTGCCGGCTTCGCGGCGTGCCTGTCGGCGAATCGCGCGCCAGCCGGCCGTGCATCCAGTCGGAAAAAACCCCGAGCCGGACGCAACCGGATGCGCGCGGTTAGCAATAAAGCGCACCGCTGGCAACGCGCGCGCATCCGCGCTTCCCCGCCGACAAGCAGCCAGATAGGGCCTGATGCAGCGCGTTCAAGCGCCCCGCAGGCACGATGAAAAACTCCTCTCGCACGACGGGAGGCCGTGAAGCACCAAGAAAGAGCGCGGCGCGCAAATTCCTGACAAGAGGCGCTTGCGTATCTGAAAGGACGTGCCTATAGGCCGCGCTCCGGTCGGGACGTAGCGCAGCCTGGTAGCGCATCACACTGGGGGTGTGGGGGTCGGAGGTTCGAATCCTCTCGTCCCGACCAAGAAAAACCGCCGTTTCCTGCCTCGCGCAGGAGACGGCGTTTTCGTATCAGCAACCACATGACAGGTAACGCGCGCGATTTGAGCGCTGGCTTTGGCTTGCGATTGTCGAAACTGAATCCCCCTGCCCCTGGATGACACTCCTGTGTTAGATACCGGGGACGCGGCGAAATATACGCGGCGTCCGATCGCCGCCTGAACGGGTGAGCAAATCCATGGCCTCAGAAAATCCCAGTCCTACTCACGAGCGCAATGCAGCCATATACGTCGCCGTCGTCGATGGCGCGACCTTCGGCGAGCTTGCCGCGCAGTATGGCATCAGCAAGGTTCGTGTGCAGAAAACATACGCCCGCGAGCGGACGAACGCCTGGGAAGCGCGCAGGCGCGGAGATACCAGCTACCTCGACCGGCCCATTCCGGCGGACGTCTAAGCACTACCCGGCGGCCCCCGAGGCCATGCCGGGCATTGCCATATGTGCCACAGGGCCGAAAACCGTTTTCCTACACGAACCGATATGGTTATTTGATTGCGAGCCACTCCCGTCACCGGAAAGGACTCGCTCATGGCTCTGCTTGATTCGCTGCTCGGTCCCGTCACCCGCATCATCGACAAGGTCGTCCCCGACCCCGAAGCGCGCGACCGTGCCAAGCTGGAACTACTCAAGCTTGAGAGTTCGCAGGAACTCGAAATGCTGCAGGCCAGCCTATCGGCCATCGTCGCCGAAGCCAATTCCGCCGATCCCTGGACCAGCCGCGCACGGCCCAGCTTTCTCTACGTCATCTATCTCATGATCTTGTGGGCACTGCCGATGGGCGTGATCGGCGCACTCAGCCCGGCCACCGCCCGCGCCATTGGCGAAAGCATGAGCGCCTATCTCAACGGCATCCCGGAGCCGCTCTATGCCCTGTTCGGCACCGGCTACCTCGGATATTCGGCGATGCGCCAGTGGGGCAAGACCCGGGGGTCCGACCGCTAAGCAAACGCTAACCATCGTACGCTAAAGGGTAACGACCAACCCATCCGCACCACCCAGGAGCGTTCGAGTGTTTCGCATGACCGCGCGGCTTGCCGCTCTCTGCCTCCCCGTCGCCCTTGCCGCCTGCGGTTCCTCGCGCGAGGACGAACTGGAAAAGCAGCTCGCCCAGGCCCAGGCCACCGCAGCCGAGGAAGCAGCCGCCCTCAAAGCCCAGCAGGAGGCATCCGCCGCACGCGCCAAGGACAACGACCAGTCGCTCGCCGCCTTCTACGCGGGCGACGGCGGCTCCGAGGACAGCGCCCCGAACGAGGATCTGGGCGGTCCGGCCCCCGAAGCACCCGAGGCGCCGCCGCCGCCGCCGGCCGACATGCCACCCGGTCCGCCCCTGCCCGCTCCGCAATGACCGCAGCGGCTTGCGCCCGCCGGTCGCCCCGCTAAAGCTCGGCGCCTGACGATCACGGGAATTTCGAAGCGATGGCGATCAAGCTGATCTATGTGCTCAACGGCCCCAACCTCAACCGGCTGGGCAAGCGCGAACCCGAAATCTATGGTTCGCAGACGCTGGACGATATCGGCGCCATGCTGGCCGCGCGCGGTGAAGCGCTGGGCATGAGTATCGAAATGCGCCAGTCCAACCATGAAGGCGCGCTGGTCGACTGGCTCCATGAAGCGCAGGACAGCGGCGCCCACGCAGTGCTGCTGAACGCCGGGGCCTACACCCACACCTCCATCGCGCTGCTCGATGCGATCCGTTCGATCAAGGTGCCGGTCATAGAGGTCCACCTCTCCAATCCGCACACACGCGAGGAATTCCGCCACAAGTCCTGGGTCGGCATCGGCGCCAAGGGCACCGTCGCCGGTTTCGGCGCGCAGAGTTATATGGTGGCTTTGGAGGCTGCAGCGGGGCTCTGAGCCGGCACGCAGCCGATCACTTCGCCGTCGTTTCCACGCACGGAGACGATGCGGTGAACCGGAGTGTCTGCATAGCCGCCGTCTTTCGGCAGGCCCGCCTCATCCACCAGCGCCACGAAACATATCCGCTGGCGCGCGAGGCTCAGCAAAGCGCGGCGCACCTGTTCCGAGTTGGCATCGTCAGCCAGGCGCACCATCAGGAAATCGACGATGGCAGCGGTGTCGACGGGTGCCGAACTGCGTACCCTCGCCCGCAAATCGCGCACGGCGGCAGTGCCGACCGTCCAGCCATCGTGAACCGGGTCGAACAAGGGCGCGGAAGCCGCATCGGCTGCATTCACGCCAACCCTCAGGCCGCCGGTACTGCCCAGCTCGAACGCCGGGGTCTGCGGTTCGGGCGGGCGCAGGAAGAACCACCAGGCATTGCCCGCCAGCAATGCGACGGCCACCGCGACCAGCAGCGAACGCCGCGAGGATTTCGTCATCGCCGCCTCCTCGTTCAGCCCAGCGGCACGCCCGGAATGTTCTTCGCGGTGCGGATCGTCAGCGACGTCTTCACGCTGTCGACGTTCGGCGCAGGCGTCAGCTTGCTGGTGAGGAATTCCTGGAAGCTCTGCAGGTCGCGGCTGACGATCTTCAGTATAAAGTCTATTTCGCCGTTGAGCATGTGGCACTCACGCACTTCGGGCAGGCCCTTCATGTGGTCCTCGAAGGCGCGGAGCGATTCTTCGGCCTGGCTCTTGAGGCTGACCAGCGCGAAGACGGTGATCGTGAAGCCCAGCTTGGAAGCGTCGAGATCGGCGTGATAGCCCTGAATCACGCCCGCTTCCTCAAGGCTGCGCACCCGGCGCAGGCAAGGCGGAGCGGTCAGCCCGACGCGCTGGGCCAGCTCGACATTCGTGATCCGACCTTCGGCCTGCAACTCGGCAAGCAGGCGACGGTCGATTTCATCGAGATTAATCATTCGAATTTTCCCCGGCGGAGTGCTTTCGCATCACCGCGTTGCAACTTACACATCGAAAAGGCCAGTGCGCCGTAATATTATTATGCCATAGCGTAATCGTCCCGCTTTGCAACGCCTGCTGTGCAATGTCGAACTGACCTCTTCCTCTCCTCCACGGGTTTGCTAGGAGGTTCTCCCCTTGTTGTTTTCCTTATAGTAAACATAGGGGGTCCATAGGGACTGGTCTGCCATGACGGCAGCACCGCCGGAGACTGAATGCATTTCGACGATCGCCTTGCCACGGTTCTGCGCCTGCCGCCCTCTGGGGATGGCTTGGCGCGTATCCAGTTCAGGCAGCTCGTCGACATTCTCGGCCGGGCCCCGAACCCGCGCGAACCCAGCGAAACCGTGGAAGCCGGCTTCACGCGGCTGCAGGAACTGGGCCGCCAGATCCCGACTGCCGACCGCGCTCGCCTGCTGCGCGCACCGCTTCAGGCGATGACCAACCCGCGCCTTCTGGCATGGCTGGCGGAAGCCGAACCCGACGTCGCCTGCGCAGCGATTCGCGCCGCCCGACTGGATGACGAGGACTGGCTGGCTCTGATCCCCGCCCTCCCCGTGCGGGCGCGCGGGATATTACGCCACCGCCGCGATCTGCCGCCGCGTGTCGAGACGCTGCTGGAACGACTGGGCGTGCGCGACCGCGCGCTGCCACCAGGACCATGCGAAGATCAGACCGCAAATGTAGCCGCCGCGCCGGATATGGTCCTTGGCGCCGACCTCAAATTCGAGCCCGATCCCGAAGCGTCGCTTCCCGAAGAACCGCGCGCATCCTTCAATGCCCCGACCGGCAATATCGCCGTTGACCAGGACATGTCGGCCGACGTGCTGGAACTGCTCGGCATGGACGCCCAGCCGCCCGCCCCCACCTCGCTTAGCGAGTGGGCCAAGGCGCGCGCGGCGCAGCAACACAAGGACGTGCAACTCAAGGCTGCCAACGCGGACCATTCCAGAGATAGCCGGTCCGGGGGGGCCAATTCCGGCGAGGCTGGGATCGGCGCCATCGTCCGGCGCATCGAGGAGTTCCGCAGGGCCCGCGCAATGCAGGGCGCCGTGGGTACGAGCGCCGACGCCAACGCGCCGCGCCTGCCGCTGGGGGACACCGCACCCGCAACGGTGCGACTGGCGCTGGCGATAGACTTCACCACCGACGTCCACGGGCGCATCGCCTGGGCGGACGGCCCTTATGCTTCCTCGGTGATCGGTCTCAGCCTTCCCGCCGCGCAGGACGGGGCCGGGAATTCTCACGACCTTGGCACGGCTATGCGTCAGCGCCTGCCGCTGCGCGCCGCCCGCATCGCGGTCGCCGGAGCGCCGGCAGTCAGCGGCGCGTGGCAGGTAGATGCCATCGCCCGTTTCGAGGGCGGTGGCTTCATCGGCTATTGCGGCCGACTGCGCCGCCCTACGCCGCCCGTAGCTGCACCGGCAACGCCGTGCGCCGACACCGCCGAAGCCGACCGTATGCGCGAAGTGCTGCACGAACTGCGCACCCCTGCGAACGCCATCCAGGTCGCGGCCGAAATCATCCAGCAGCAGCTCTACGGCCCCGCGCCGCACGAATACCGTGCCCTCGCCGCCGCCATCGCCGGGGACTGCGCCCACATCCTTGCCGGCTTCGAGGAACTTGACCGGCTGGTGAAGCTGGAAACCGGCGCACTGCCGCTCGACGAGGGTGAGTGCGACCTTGCCCGCGTTCTTGCCCAGACCGTTGCGCGGCTGCGTACCTGGACCGAACCGCGCGGCAGCAGCTTCGCGCTTACGTCCGATCCTTCCGCCGCCACCCTGCCGGTCCGGGTGGCCCGCGCCGAAGTGGAGCGCCTGATCTGGCGCCTTTTCGCAGCCCTCGCAAGCTCGACCGCGCCGGGCGAGGCACTCGAACTGACCTGGGCGATGCGCGCGGGCATGGTTGAAGTGGCCGTCGCGCTGCCGTCCGTGCTGGCCGAGCGCGATCCTGATACCCTGTTCGATGCCGTCGCCGGGGAACGCGGGCAATCGCTCGCCACCGGCATGTTCGGGATCGGCTTCACATTGCGTCTCGCCATGGCCGAAGCCGCCGCAGCCGGGGGAATGCTGCAGCGCGTTAACAATGCGCTACACCTGTCACTGCCTGCCTTGACCGCTGTAAATGCAGGCAATAGCACTTCGGCAACCATTTCACCCTAAAACACTTCCAGACCCTGTCACCCTGACGGATGCGACCCGCAGAGGGGAAAGTTTTTTGCCGGGACCCAATCTCCTGGAGCCGCCGGGCCAGCATGCTTTTGCCTCATTCGGCAAGGACTTCGGCCAGCGCTTCATTGTAACCGTCGACACCGAAGAGGAGTTCGACTGGTCGGCTCCGCTCGACCGCGAGAAGCACAGCGTCGTCACCGTACCTGCGCTGCGCAAGTTCCAGCAGTTCTGCGAAGGCTTCGGGGTCGTCCCCTCGTACCTGATCGACTGGCCGGTCGCCTGTTCCTCCTTCGCGCCGGAAGCGATCGGCGATGCCGTGACGCGCGGCACCGCTGAGGTCGGTGTACAGTTGCACCCCTGGGTCAACCCGCCGTTCGTAGAGGAAGTGAACGAGTTCAACAGCTTCGCGGGCAACCTGCCCTTCGAACTGGAGCGCGAGAAACTTCACACCCTCCGCGACCGGATCGAGAGCGCTTTCGGCGTTCCCCCGCAGATCTACCGCGCCGGCCGCTACGGCCTGGGCCCGCGCACGGCCGAGATCCTGCGCGAATGCGGCATCGCTATCGACACGTCGGTGCGCGCGCACTGGGATTACAGCTCTGCCGGCGGCCCCAACTACCGCGAACATCCGCTGCGCCCCTACTGGACCGATGCCGAACAGAGCCTGCTCGAACTACCGCTGACCACGGTCTACTGGGGGCCGCTGCGGCAGGTCGGCAACGTGATCTACCCGCACCTTTGGCGTGCGCCGCAGGTACGCGGCGTACTCGCCCGTGCGGGGCTGCTCGAACGCATTCCGCTGACGCCCGAAGGCATTACTACAGAAGAAGCCCTGCGTGGCGTAGACATCGCCATCGATGAAGGCCTGCCCGTGCTGGTGTTCTCGTTCCACAGCCCCTCGCTGGCGCCGGGCCACACACCCTATGTACGCAACGAGGCAGACCTCGACGCGCTCTACGACTGGTGGCGCGCCCTGTTCACTCACCTGGAGCGGCGCGGCGTGAAGCCGACCAGCGTGGCCGACATCATGGCCTCGGTGAAACCGGGCTGAAGCCTGGGGTCGGCCTCAGGCCATCGCCAGGATCATGTTGCGCACCTGCGGGTAGATCTCGCGCTCCCACTTGGAGCCGGAGAACACGCCGTAATGGCCTACGCCCGGCTGCAGGTGGTGCCGCTTCAGATGCGGGCGCAGGCTGGTGCACAGGAGATGCGCCGCCGCCGTCTGCCCCACCGCGCAGATATCGTCGCGCTCCCCCTCGACGGTGAGGAGCGCAGTCTTGCGGATCGCCGAGCAATCCACTTTGCGCCCCCGATGCGTCAGCTCACCTTTCGCGAGGAGTGCCTTCTGGAACACCTTGTCGATCGTCTCGAGATAGAATTCGGAAGTCAGGTCGAGCACGGCCAGATACTCGTCATAGAAGTGCTCGATCTTGTCGACCTCGGCCTGTTCGAGGTTTGCGATGTGCTGGTACAGCTTGCGGAACTGGGCATAGTGACGGCCTGAATTCATCGACATGAAAGCGGAAAGCTGGATGAATCCGGGGTACACCTTGCGCCCCCCACCCTTGTAGCGCCACGGCACGGTGTGGATGAGGTTCTTCTCAAACCATTCGAACGTCTGCGCATTCGCAAGATCGTTCACCACCGTAGGCGATTCGCGCACGTCCACCGGACCGCCCAGCAGCGACATGGTGCGCGGCTGGCAGGGGTCGTCGTCCTGCGCCATCAGCGCCACGGCGGCGAGCACCGGGACACAGGGCTGGCACACCGCCAGCACATGCGCGCCGCGCTTCTCCGCCGGGTCGCCCAGTTCCTGCAGGAAGCGGATCACATAGTCGATGTAGTCGTCCAGCCCGAAGTCCCCGGCGGACAGCGGCACGTCGCGCGCATTCTTCCAGTCGGTAATGTAGACGTCATGGTCGCGCAGCAGCGTTTCCACCGTACCGCGCAGCAGCGTGGCGAAATGGCCCGACAGCGGGGCCACGACCAGAACCTTGGGCTGGGGCACGCTGACTTCGGGCTTGGCGAAATGAAGCATGTCGCCGAACGGCAGTGAAAGCGCTACTTCCTCGACCACCGGGGTCATGATGTTGCCCGACAGGACCTCGCCTATCGCGTAAGGCGGACGAGCATGGGTGACCGCCGATTTCTCGAACGTCTCGGCCAGCGCAAAAAGACGCCGCGCGAAGGGCATTTTCTCGGCCCCGCCCAGGAACTTGTCTCGAAGGCTGGTTGCAGTGCGCGCGGCGAACCGGGCCGGTGCCAGTGTGTCGCAATATGCCTGATAGGCCTGATAGAGCATATGCAACATTCCCCGCGATCCCGCTGCAACCCTCGCGATTCGAACAGGCGGCTGCAATCGGTTCTGGATTCATGCTGCGCTGCATCATAGGTTGATGCAAGCGAAAGTGCCCCCGCATAAAAGCCAGGAGTGAGGTCCATGACACAAGCCAGCGAAATCCGCGCTACGCTGACGATCTCCAGCAAGACTTATTCCGCGTGGTCGCTGCGCGGCTGGCTGCTGTGCCGCCTTGCCGGACTGGACGTTGAGGAAAAACCTGTCGCCAACGATGCCGCCAACCGCGCCGAACTCCTGCTGCTTTCGCCCTCGGTACTGGTTCCGCGGCTCAACTGCAGGGGCGCCAGCGTATGGGACACGCTGGCCATCGCCGAATTCCTCAACGAACAGTTTCCCGATGCCGGCATGTTCCCCGCAGATCCGATCACGCGGGCGCACTGCCGCTCTATCTCGGGCGAGATTCATTCGGGCTTCACCAACTTGCGCTCGGCCCTGCCGATGAACCTCAAGGTGCGGCACGAGAAATTCCCGGTCTTCTCCGGCGCGCGCCCCGATATCGAGCGAATCGAGGCGATCTGGATCGATTGTCTTCAGACTTTCGGCGGCCCGTTCCTGTTCGGCGCGGAGCCTACCGTCGCCGATGCCATGTACGCGCCGGTGACGACGCGATTCGTGACCTATGCAGTCTCCCTGCCCCCGGAATGCTCCGCCTATTGCCGCACGATCGCCGAATGGGCCCCGATGCGCGAATGGGTGGAAGCTGCAAAAGCCGAGCCGGAGGAAATGGAGGAACTCGACGTGGAGTTCTGATTTACCTATGGGCTAAGCATCGAGGAGGCGATGAGACCTCCCATTGCTTAAACCATGGATACGAATTCGCTGTGATACTGCAAATTTTCAACTGCCTTCTCAATCGCCACAAGCCCCGGAAGGGTAGCGATAAATGGAACGGCAGCATGTATGTCAGGATGTGCAAAGGTTGTGGCCGGGACATCGTGCGGCAACCTAATGGCAGTCGCTGGGTCCAAAAAACCGGCTAAGACCGCCTTACGAGCGGGACGGGCAGCTACAAGCCTGCAGCCTTTCCGAACAGGCCCGCTCAACCTTCCCCACCGCCGAATGAAACTATTTTCGCGACCTAGGCCCATCTTCATGCCGCGTTCTGACATTTGTCAGCACCGCATCCATAGGGATGCATGGTATGAAAAAGCGGGAGAAATTGGTCGGGGAGACAGGATTCGAACCTGCGACATCTTGCTCCCAAAGCAAGCGCGCTACCGGGCTGCGCCACTCCCCGACCGGGGTATCGATGAACCTTCACCCGCCAAGGCTCAGGTGACTGGCATTGGTGGGCCCGGCAGGATTCGAACCCGCGACCTAGCCGTTATGAGCGGCCAGCTCTAACCGCTGAGCTACAGGCCCGCCGTGCCGTTACCGGCCCATCGAGGAAGCCGGTCCGATGCCCGTTAGCTTGCGATGCGCGATCAGGCAAGCGGCCTTCTGGTAACTTTGCGCATTTGTCTGTGGGTGCAGGAGCAGCCGATGCCGCTCCTGCACCGCCGGATCAGTAGCCGGCCTTGGCCAGCCAGGCGTCGACCTCGCCCATGCGGGTTTCCTGTACCTTGATCCGATCCTCGATTTTGGCGACCGCCTCATCGACCGGACGGCGCGCGCCGGCCGGCAGGTGAGCCTGCGCGTAAGCCTTCAGCTTTTCGACCATCGCCGGATCGGCACTACCCTGCGCCAGCTTGGCGACGTAGCGGGTCGCGCCCGAGCTATCTACACGCGCCATAACCGCGTCGTAGTTGGCCGACACGAAGTCGAACGCCTTGTCAGGGTTGTCTCCCGCGACCGACGTGATGATCACCGGGCTGGTGGTCACGCTCGGCTCATCGGTCAACGAAAGCGCCAGCGCCTTGTCGGCCAGCGCCGGATCGCGCGCCATGCCAAGCTGGGAATAGAGCGTGGTCTTGACCTGCGCCGAAGTCTCCGCCTTCGCCAGTTCGTGCAGCGCATCCCAGGTCTGGGCATCGGCATTCTTCGCCACCACGGACAGAATAGCCACGCGCAGCGAGGGATCGATGGCGCTGTCGTCGGTCTTCGACGCTACGAAGCGGCGGCGCGCTTCGGCCAGCACGCCGGGCTCGCCCAGTTCGCCCAGCACCTCGATCAGGGCGGCGCGCAAGTCGCCCTCGGTCACCGGCTCGTTCGCGCGCGGGGTCCAGCCCAGACGCTGCATCACCGGAAGCAGGCGCGCGGAGGCGAAGCGCGACAGCGCGGCTTCACGCTTTGCGTTGCCGCGAGCATAGTCAGCAAGACCCGCGATCACCCTGGCGGCGCGCTCCATTACCTGCGGCGAGGCGTCTGCGGGCAGGCCCTTCACCACGTCGAGCATGTTCGCCATCGGCTGGTTACCGGCATAGCCCAGTGCCGCCGCATCGTTGAGGATGCCCAACTGGTCGACCGGCTGCACCTTGGCGATCGACTTGGCCAGAACCGCGAAGGTCTTTGCGTCGTAGAGCACGCGGTAATAGCCCGACTGCCCGGCATTCACGACCACCGGGCCGCAGCCGGCAACCGTGAGCGCACCCTTGCCCTGCAGCAGTGTCTCGGCAGCCGCGCCGTCAAGCCCTGCTGCGCGCACCGGCACGCGCCATTTCAGCGGCTGCTTGTCGGCGCGGTCACGGGTGAACTCGCCCTGCTCCAGGCTCAGGCTGGTCTGCCCGGCGGCGCACGATGCAGAGACCTTCACCAACGGGATACCCGGCTGCAATGTGAAGTCATGAGCGATCAGCGCGATGGGCTTGCCCGAGGCCTTCTCCATCTCGGCCCACAGGTCATCGGTGACCGTGTTCGAATTCCTGTAGCGCTTCATGTAGGCCTGAACGCCCGTGCGCCACTGATCGGAACCGGCATAGGCCTCCAGCATGCGGATCACCGCCTCGCCCTTGGAGTAGGTGATCGAATCGAAGGCCTGGCTGGCTTCCTCCACCGTCTTGATCGGGGTGATGATCGGGTGCGTGGTGACATAGCCATCCTGCGCCATCGCCAGTTCGCGCGATCCCACGCCGGTCAGTTCCGGGTTCCATTCGGGATGGAACTGCGCGGTCGCACGGCTTTCCATCCACGAGGCGAAGCCCTCGTTCAGCCACAGGTCGTCCCACCAGGACATCGTGACAAGATCGCCGAACCACTGGTGCGCCATTTCGTGCGCCACCACCGTGAAGATCCGCTCGCGCAGGGAATTCGACGCAATCTTGGGATCGAGCAGCATCGCATTCTCGAAGTAGAAGATACCGCCCCAGTTCTCCATTGCACTGAAGAACTGGCTGCGACCCGGCGCCGCGATATTGTCCATCTTGGGCAGCGGATAGGGCACCCCGAAATAATCGTTCATCCACGGCAGCAGCGCCGCCGACTGCTCCAGCGCGTAGTCCGCCTCGGCCAGGTCGCCGCGCTTGGTCAGCACGCCCACTTCGGTGCCGGCCGCCTGCACGGTCTTGCGCTCGAAATCGCCGAGACCGAGAAACAGCAGGTACGTCGACATCTTCGGGCTGGTGCCGAAAGTGACCAGCGTAAGGCCCTCGCCCGCGCTCTTGCGGCTTTCGACAGGCAGGTTGCCGACGGCCATCTCGCCCTCGGGCACAACCGCCTTGAGACTGAAGGTCGCCTTGTAGAACGGCTCGTCCCACGAAGGCATGAAGCGGCGCGCGTCCGAGTTCTCGAACTGGGTGAACAGAGCGCGCTTCGCGCTGCCGTCCGCCGCCTTGTAGTCGAGTGCGAAGAGGCCGTAGGCCTGCGTGTTGATCTTGCCTGCGTAGTCGATCGACAGGACGTAGCTGCCCGGCGCGATGGCCTTGGCAAAAGTGAAGGTAGCGGTCTGCGCGGCCGCGTCGATTGCGACGGCCGGCACGCCCATGCGCTTGCCGGCAGCTGTCGAAAGCGCGGCTTTGGCGATGGAGAGATCGGCGGCCTGGAGCGTGATCGTGCGGGTTTCCTCCAGCACGTCGACGGTGATCGCGGCCTTGCCGGCGAAAGTCAGCGCCTTGGCATCGGGAGTGACGGTAACGTCGTAATGGCTGGGCCGAACATTGCGGGGAAGCTGCGTGGTCACCGTCTCGGCGGTGGCCCCCTTCGAGGTTGATGCCTGGGCAAGAGCTGGTAACGGCATGGCGACACCTGCAAGAAGCGCCAGCACGGCGCAGCGAACATTGATTTTCATGGGCGACTCGTTTTCTTGGGGGATTGGCCTAGCTAACGCGTGATCTCCCGTGCGCAACAAATTTACCCTCCTGCGCAACTTTGCATGCAGGTCTTTGTTCCCGCACGGCGGCCGTTTTTGCCCCCCTGCACTTGCATTCCTATCAGAATCCGGTAAGGGCCCGCCTTCCCCGCAGTCACGAGACCGCCGGGAACCCAAACGAAAGCCGGAGGGGCCCCGCAATCCCGCGGACAAGCCAGCGATCGGTTAGACAGAGAAAAGGAAGTTGCCGTGGCTCTATATGAGCACGTGTTCCTGGCACGCCAGGACCTCAGCCAGGCGCAGGTCGATGCACTTGCCGCCGCCGCCACCGAGATCGTCGAGTCGAACCAGGGCAAGGTCACCAAGACCGAGACCTGGGGCCTCAAGAATCTCGCCTACAAGATCAAGCGCAACCGCAAGGCTCACTTCGTGATGCTGAACATCGAAGCAAACGGCGCCACCGTCGCCGAGCTCGAGCGTCAGACCTCCATCAACGAAGACGTCATCCGCTACGTGACCATCCGCGTCGACGAGCAGGAAGAAGGCCCGTCGGTCATGATGCGCAAGAGCGACCGCGAGCGTACTCGCCGCCGCGAACGCGAAGGGAACTGACACCATGGCACGTGCATTTTTCCGCCGCCGCAAGTCCTGCCCGTTCTCGGGCAAGAACGCGCCGAAGATCGACTACAAGGACGTACGTCTGCTGCAGGGCTTCATGTCCGAGCGTGGCAAGATCGTCCCCAGCCGCATCACGGCGGTTTCCGCCAAGAAGCAGCGTGAGCTGAGCCAGGCGATCAAGCGCGCCCGGCACATCGGCCTCCTGCCCTTCATCGTTAAGTAAGGAGGGACTGACCCATGGACATCATCCTCCTGGAACGCGTCGAGAAGCTCGGCGCCATCGGCGACGTCGTCTCCGTTAAGGACGGTTACGCACGCAACTACCTTCTTCCCAACAAGAAGGCCCTGCGCGCCAACGAACGCAACAAGAAGGTCTTCGAGGCCAACCGCGCCAAGATCGAGTCCGACAACGCCGACCGCCGCGCGGCTGCTCAGGCCGATTCGGGCAACGTCGACGGCAAGCAGATCATCCTGATCCGCGCCTCGTCGAACTCGGGCCAGCTCTACGGTTCGGTTTCGGTGCGTGACATCGTCGACGGCCTGAAGGCTGACGGCGCGAACGTCGCCAAGCACATGATCGTGCTGGAACGCCCGATCAAGACCCTCGGCGTCTTCGACGTCAAGGTCAGCCTGCACCCTGAAGTTGCCGTCAACATCAAGGTCAACGTCGCCCGCTCGGCCGACGAAGCCGAGCTGCAGACGCAGGGCGTGGACGTGATGGCCGCGATGTTCGAACAGGACGTCTCGGGCTTCACCGAAGCCTACGATCCGAACGCCGAACCCGGCGAAATCGCGATCGAGGAAGAAGCCGAAGAGGGCGAAGCTCAGGCCTGAGCTTTCCCTTCGGCTTTTGCCTGAGGAATAAAAAGCCCTCGCTCCCTCGTGGAGCGGGGGCTTTTCCTTTGCGCCAAAGGACAGCATCGATGATCGCCACCATTACCAGCACCGACTACCGCGCCGATGCAGGCTTGCGCGCCGCCATGCTGGCGCTCAACAACGCCCATGCCGTAGAGCTTTCCTTCGCTGACGAAGCCCGCATCGGCATGCTGGTGGAAGAAGCGTTCCTGGCCGCTCGGGTCGGCATGATCGACGCCATGATCCTCGCCTTCGCGCCGGGCGCCGCATACGACAGCGACAACTACCGCTGGTTCGACGCCCGCTACGCCAGCTTCGTCTACATCGACCGCGTCGTCACCGCGCCCGAGGCGCGTGGGCGCGGCCTTGCCCGCCGGCTCTACGCCCACCTCTTCGCAGCAGCCCGCGCCGCCGGGCACGAGCGCATCGTATGCGAGGTCAATTCCGACCCGCCCAACCCCGCTTCCGAAGCCTTCCACCGCTCGCTGGGCTTTGCGCCGCTGGGCGAGGCGCTGCTCGGCAACGGCAAGACGGTAACCTATCTGGCGTTATCGCTTTAGGCGCGCCGCAGGCCCAATCCGTCACATCCCTGCCCCGGACGCCCCCTATTGCGCCAAAACGAAGATTGCGTAATAGATGGCCATGCAGATGATGAACGAAACCATCGCGGAATTGGTCCGCGTCTACGAAGCCGCTGTATCCACTCTCAAGGCCGATATTACCGCCTTTGTCGAGCACGGCACCCTCCCCCCCGCCGACCGCCGCGAGAAGCGCCTCTGGACCTATCCCGAGCTGCGCATAACCTATCGCGGCACAGAACGCGCCGCCAGCGCCTCGCGCGCCTTCGGCCGCCTGGAAGTACCCGGCACCTACGCCACCACGGTCACCCGCCCACACCTCTTCGCCGATTATCTCTCCGACCAGCTCGGGCGGATCGAGGCCGAATACGAGGTGGAATTCACGGTCACCGCATCGGCACAGGAAATCCCCTTCCCCTACGTGCTCGAAGGCGTCCCCGTCGGCGCCGTGACGCCGCAGGAACTGGCGACCCACTTCCCCAGCACCGACCTCGCCATGATCGGCGACGAGATCGCCGACGGTATCCACATCTTCGCCGAAGACGAACCACAGCCCCTCGCCCTGTTCGATGGCCTGCGCACAGACTTCAGCCTCGCACGACTGGCGCATTACACCGGCACCAGCCCTGAACACTGCCAGCGATTCATCCTATTCACCAACTACCACCGCTACGTCGATGAGTTCGTGGACTGGGCAGGCAAACAGGTCGGCTCGAACGGCTACGTCGCGCTTTCGGGCGCCGGCGGTCTCTACATCGATGCCCCGGTGGACAACGCCCGCGCGCGCCTCTCCGACACCGCATGGCGCCGCCACCAGATGCCAGCCTACCACCTCGTTCGCGAGGACCGCTCGGGCGTCACTCTGGTCAACATCGGCGTCGGCCCTTCCAACGCCAAGACCATCACCGACCACCTTGCAGTCCTGCGTCCCGAGGCATGGCTGATGATCGGTCACTGCGGCGGACTGCGCGAAAGCCAGCGCATCGGCGACTATGTCCTTGCCCATGCCTACCTTCGTGACGACCATGTCCTCGACCCGGTCCTGCCGCCGGAAATCCCGCTCCCCGCCATTGCCGAAGTACAGATGGCACTGGCGCAGGCAGCGGAAATGGTCAGCGGCGGCGGCATGAACCTCAAGAAGCGGATGCGCACCGGCACCATCGTCACCACCGACGACCGCAACTGGGAACTGCGTTACACCGATTCCGCCAAGCGCTTCTCGCTGAGCCGCGCCATCGGCATAGACATGGAAAGCGCCACGATCAGCGCCCAGGGCTACCGCTTCCGCGTACCCTACGGCACTCTGCTCTGCGTCTCCGACAAGCCGCTCCACGGCGAGTTGAAGCTACCCGGCCAAGCCAACCGTTTCTACGAGGAGGCCATCGCGAGCCACCTCAAGATCGGACTGATCACCTGCGATCTCCTGCGCGAACAGGGCGACCGCCTGCACTCGCGCAAGCTGCGGGCATTCAACGAGCCGCCGTTCCGGTAAGGGATTAAAGGGGGAGGGAAGACCTGGGGCCATCGCCCCAGACCCCGGGAATGTCGAGGTCCTGCGTGCAGCTTCGTTGCGCGCCCACTTATCGCCGGTAGACATATAGCCTGCGGCAGCAAGGAGCGGGCAAGATCGCTGCACGCCCGACGCTGATATTAAAGGGGTCTGGGGCGATGGCCCCAGGTCTTCCTCTCCCGCCTCCTGCAACATTCTGAAATCGTCAGCCAAAACGTCGCCGATAGGCATGGCGACCATGCACCAGTTCACCACTTCCAAGACGCGCATCAACCGCCTGATCGCATCGGCTTTCCGGGTTCATCTCGTCAGCGACGTTCCCGAGCGAATGGCCCGGTCGCGCATTCCCTACCGTCCTAATGCCCGGCGCCGCAATCGCATCGCCGCCGTTCGCGCCAGCGGGATGCTCTTCATTCATGTTCCCAAGAACGCCGGCACTTCGGTGTCCGAACAGCTTTACGGGCAGCAGATCAAGCACGAGACGGTGCGGTATTACGCCATGGTCGCGCCTGACGTACTCGACCTGCCCAGCTTCGCCATCGTGCGCGACCCGATCGCGCGATTCCTTTCAGCCTTTGCCTATGCCAGCAACGGCGGCACCCGCGACCGCCGCGTAGCCCGGCCCTTCAACGCGAGGTATCAGGCATTCGAGGGCATCGACGACGCCATCGACCATCTCGCCTGCGCGCGCAGCCCGTTCGACATCGACCACATCTTCCGCCCGCAAAGCTGGTATCTCACCGACTCCGAGGGCGCCTGCCGCATCGACCGGCTGGTTCCCTACGAAGCACTGCACCAGCTTGGCCAGATCGTGGGACTGGCGGGGCTGGACGACCTGCCCCGCCTCAACGGCCGCAGCACCGCTGCGCCGCCGCCGCTCAGTCCGAGCCAGGAAGCCTTCGTGAAAGACTTCTACGCTGCGGACTTCGCGTTCTGGCGAAATGCCTGTCTGACTACCAGCCGGATTTCTCGCCCTTGTTCTGCTCGTCGAGCCACTTCTTGAGCGGTGCGAAGTATTCCAGCATCGGCTTGGCGCTCATCTGCGGCGAGCCGGTGAATACCTTCAGCGCCTCGGGCCAGGGCTTGGACTGGCCCATTGCCAGCATCGTGTTCAGCTTCGCGCCGACCTGCTTGTTGCCGTAGAAGCTGCAGCGGTGCAGCGGGCCTTTCCAGCCGGCCTGCTTGCACGCAGCCTGATAGAACTGGAACTGCAGGATACGGGCGAGGAAATAGCGCGTGTAGGGCGTGTTGCCGGGGATATGGTACTTGGCGCCGGCATCGAAGGCATCGTCGGGCCGCGCCGAGGGCGGAGTGATGCCCTGATATTCAAGGCGCATTTTCGTCCACGCCTTGTTGTAATCGGCGGGCTTGATGGTGCCGTCGAAAATACCCCAGCGATAACGGTCGAGCAGCAGGCCGAAAGGCAGGAACGCCACCTTGTCCATCGCCTGCCGCAGCAGCAGTCCGGTGTCCTTGTCGGCGCTGGGCACGCGTGATTTGTCGAGCAGGCCGATCTGCACGAGGTATTGCGGGGTGATCGAAAGCGCCACGAAATCGCCGATCGCCTCATGAAAACCGTCGTTGGCGCCATTGAGGTAGAGGAACGGCTGCTTGTTATAGGCGCGCTGATAGTAGTTGTGGCCCAGTTCGTGGTGGATCGTGGTGAAATCTTCCGCATTCACCTTGGTGCACATCTTGATGCGGATATCGTCCTTGTTGTCGATATCCCAGGCCGAGGCATGGCAGATCACCTCGCGGTCGGCCGGCTTCACGATCATCGAACGGGTCCAGAACGTACCGGGCAGCGGATCGAAGCCTAGCGACGAGTAGAACCCCTCGCCCGCTTTCACCATATCCACCGGCGTCTTCTTCTGCGCTTTCAGCAGATCGCCCACGTCATAGCCCAGATCACCCGCCCCGGCCGGCGCGACGAGAGGGTAGATGCTACCCCATTCCTGCGCCCACATGTTGCCCAACAGGTCCGCGCGGATCGGGCCGGTGCGCGGCTGCACGGCATCGCCGTACTTCTCGTTCAGTTTGCGGCGCACGTAAGTATGCAGCGCGAGGTAGAGCGGCTTCGTCTCCTCCCACAGACGCTGCGTCTCGGCGGCGAACTGCTCGGGCGTCATGTCGTAGCCCGATCGCCACATCGCACCGACGTCGGCGTAACCAAGTTCCTTGGCGCCCTCGTTGGCGATGCCGACCATCTTGACGTAGTCGCCTTTCATCGGCTTGCCGACGTTGTCATGCCAGGTGGTCCACATCTCGGCCAGTTCGGCAGGCGTGCGTTCGACGTTGCCCATCTGCTCTTCGATGTCGGAGCCGTTGATCGGCTTGCCATCCAGCGTGCCCTTGCCCTTGCCGTAAGTGGAGGTCATGCGCGTGGTGATCTCGCTGAGCTGCGCGGCTGCGCCCTGCGTGGTCGGCGCGGGCAGGACGATGCCCTGCCGCAGGATGCCCAGTTTGCGCGACACGTCGGCATCCAGCCCGGAAACCTTCGCGAACTTCGCCGCCTCGACTGCGTACTTAACCTGTTTTTCAGTCAGGTCACCGTTCGACTTGGCGGCCAGCGCGTCGGTGTCCTCGGTGATGTTAGTGTAGTTGACCCAGTTGGTGCGATTGTTGTCGAGCGAGAAGTCGAACAGATTCTTCTCCGCATCGGCGACGAATTTGGCCGCGCCCTCGGCGGTCATCGGATAGGCGGACGCTTCTTCTGCCGCCCCCTGAGCAAGCGCCGGCACGGCGGCAAACGACAGGCTGGCGGCAAGCGCTGCCAGCGCGGTGGAAGCGAACTCCATGGGGGGAACCTCTCTGAGCCTTTGAATGGCCCGGAGACTAGCCTGCAATGGCCGCAGATCAACAGCGCCCAGCGGATTTCCACTGGCGTAACCGAGGTTGCATACCCCCTGCTTCGTCAGCCGCCCCAAACGCGCGATCCCGCCGGCTCAGGACAGGCGGAGCGCGGGGCGGCGCCGAAACCTCAGGCCAGGAACTCCGCGATCGCGCGGCCCATGTCCTTGAAAGTCACAGACGACATGTGGTTGCCCGGCGTTTCCGCATAAGTCCCATGCGGCAGCGCTGCGGCCAGTTCCTGTGCCGAACCGTTGTCGTGATCCTCCGCGCCGCACACGCATAGCGTCGGCATGGTCACCTGAGTGATGGCATCGGCCGAAGTATCGTCCACGGAACCGAGCAGCAGCCGCGCGGCGACGCGGTCGATCTTCATCGACTTCATGAAGGCCTGCGCGACAAAAGCCTTGTCGCCGCGTTCGATGGTGCCGAAGCGGTCGATGGCGTCCACGAAATGCGCAGAGCGTCGCGCCCAGCCCGACAGTCCGGTCAAGCCCATCCCGCCCAGCACCAGCTTGCGCGGCGCAAGGCCGGCCAGAACGCCGCGGACTGCCGTGCGCGAGCCCAGCGAGAAACCACCGAGATCATAGTCATGCACGCCCAGCGCGGTGACCACGGCCTGCAGGTCCTGCACCAGCACGTCAGCGGGATAGGCAGCCGGGTCGTGCGGCCCATCGCTCTGCCCATGGGCGCGCAGGTCCGGCATGAAGACCTCGAACCCGGCGTCGGCGAGTATCCGGGCATTGCCGAACTTGATCCAGTTCACCTCGGCGCTGGAGAACAGCCCGTGGAGCAGCAGCAGCGGCCGCCCGCCTGTGTCCCCCAGCGAATGAACCGCCAGCTTCGCGCCGCCGAAACCTTCGACGAACTCGGTCTTCACATCAGTCACTGGCAAACTCGCTCAAAATCAGGGTGGTCAATCGGGCAGGTCCAGCCCTGCGGCCTGCCATCGTTCCACCACGTTGGCATTTTCCGCGCTGGCGGTGCCCGGCAAGTGCCGCACGTCCGCCCAGGCGGTCAACATGCTTTCGGTCGCGTAGTTCTGGCTAGGGCGAAAAGGAGAAGGATCGTCGAAACTGCCCACCGTCAGATCCAGGTTGCCGCCGTCAAGAAACGCGAAACCCAGGGGCGTGCCGCAATGCGAGCAGAACGGGCGATGCGCGATTGGCGACGACTGGTACCAGTCCGGCTCGGTGTGCCATGTCACTTTGTCATGTGGCGTATTTGCGAAGGCGATGGATACGCCGCCGGTCGCCTTGCGGCACATCTTGCAGTGGCACAGGTAAGCCTTTTCCGGCTCCACCTGTGCAGTATAACGGATGCGGCCACATTGGCAGCCGCCCGTCATGCTCTGGATCACGCCTGCGCTTCCGCCGGGATCGGCCGGAGGTCTCCCAGAATGTGCTGCATAAATTCGGCCTTGCCGAGGGGCGCCCCCTTCATCCGCAGGACCGCATAAGCGATGCTGAGGTGGAAGTAGAGGTTGGGCAGTATCCAGTCGTCGAGATAGCGCCGCGCCGTCAGGTCTACGTAAACACCCATCTGCGCGATCGTGATGCGCTTTTCGGCCGGCGCCACAATTCCATCGGCGGCGGCGGCAGTGACCTGGGCAAGCGTATCGGAAAGCACTGCGCGCGCCGCGCTCCATCCGGTGGTCGGGCTAACCACGTTAGGTTGCTCCGCGCTGTGGCACCAGTCCAGGAACTGCTGCGCCTGTGTGCAGACAGCAGAGACCTGCCACGCCAGTGGGTGCATATCCTCTGCCAGGCGCGCGGCGGCCAGCTCGTCGAGGCTCTCCCCGCCGGGCGCGCTTTCGGCCTTGTCAAGAATGCCCGACAGCGTCGTGAGGCGGCTGGCGAGCAATTCCAGCGCCTTCTTCGTTTCAACTGCGTCCACGCAAACCTCCCATGAATGCTGAGAGGCTTAGGTGCGCGCACCGGGCCGGCTTTTCAACCGGCCCGGCGGCGAAAACTCAGCCCTTCTTGAGGTGACGGCGGCCCAGCAGTTCCGCGATCTGCACCGCGTTGAGCGCCGCACCCTTACGCAGGTTGTCCGAAACACACCACAGCGCCAGCCCGTTCTCGACGGTGGAATCCTCGCGCACGCGGCTGATGTAGGTGGCACCGTCGCCCACGGCCTCTACCGGGGTGACGTATCCGCCGTCCTCGCGCTTGTCGACGAGCATGATGCCCGGCGCCTCACGCAGGATGTCCTGCGCTTCGGTGGCGGAAATCTCTTCCTCGAACTCGATGTTGAGCGATTCGGAGTGGCCGACGAAGACCGGCACGCGCACGCAGGTTGCCTGCACCTTGATCTTGGGATCGAGGATCTTCTTGGTCTCGACCACCATCTTCCACTCCTCCTTGGTGGAGCCGTCATCCAGGAAGACGTCGATGTGCGGGATCACGTTGAAAGCGATCTGCTTGGTGAACTTGCGCGGCTCGACCGAGTCGCCCACGAAGATCGCGCGGCTCTGCTCGAACAGTTCGTCCATGCCGTCCTTGCCCGCGCCGGAAACCGACTGGTAGGTCGAGACGACGACGCGCTTGATTTTCGCTTTGTCGTGCAGCGGCTTGAGCGCCACGACCATCTGCGCGGTGGAGCAGTTGGGGTTGGCGATGATATTGCGGGCCTTGTAGCCGGCGATCGCATCGGGGTTCACCTCGGGCACGACGAGCGGCACGTCTGGGTCCATGCGGTAGAGCGACGAATTGTCGATCACCACGCAGCCCTGCGACGCAGCCTTCGGTGCATAGACCTTGGTGGCCTCGGAGCCGGCGGCAAACAGCGCCATGTCCCACCCGGTGAAATCGAAATGCTCAAGGTTCTTGACCTTCAGCATGCGGCCGGTGTCGCCATACTCGATCTCAGACCCGGTCGAACGTGACGATGCCAGCACGGCGATCTCGTCGGCGGGAAATTCGCGCTCGGCCAGGATGTTGACGATTTCGCGCCCGACATTCCCCGTCGCGCCGACGACGACAACCCGGTAACCCATGGCAATATCCTTCCAGCAGCGCACGAATGGCGCCTGTATGAAGGCGGCGGGTTACAGCCAGACTACGCGCAGGGCAAGCGCCGCCCCGGCATCGGCCACTCGTTCAGGCCGGTGCGAGCGTGCCCATGGACGGTTCGGCAGGACGACGTGCGAATGGCTGGCGCTTGCCATAGGCCAGCGAACGCCAAACCCATTCCAGCGGCCCGCTGACGAAGAAACGCATCCAGACATTGGCGAACACCAACATGAACACATTGATCACGGTAGCCGCAAGGGCAAGCTGGGCCCAGCCGAACCTGTCCCACAGGTTCAGTCCCCAAGGCGCGAAAATGAACCAGAGTGTCACCACGCTGGTCAGCACGTAAATCGAGAACGCCATCCGCCCCACCGCCTTGAACGGCGCCAGCAAAGAACGGCCCGCGCCCGTCTTCATCGCCAGGTTGAACAGCGCAACATGACCCAGCGTCACCGCGAGGCGCGCGAACTCATCGGTGATCCAGCCGGGCTTGGGCGCCAGGTCGAAGGCGAATATCTCCGCTACGCCCCACGCGCGCAGACCGCAGCCGAGGCCATAGGCAGCGACCGCAGTCACCGCGTAGAAGCGTACCGAGCGCTCCCCCTGGATTACACCCCACTTCCACAGCGCCATGCCGATGAACATCGCGCAGACCGCCTCCAGCACAGTGAAGAAAGTGCCGTTGCCGTCGCCGAAAATCTTGTTCCACACGCCCCAGTTGTTTTTGAGAAAAGCCCAGGGGCCCGCGACATGCGCCTTGCGCTCGGCATCGATCATGGCCTGCGCCTTCTTGCTCGGCGGCTTGGAAAGATCATGAGCCTCCCGCTTTTCCTGCCAGTCGGCTAGGATCTTCTTGTCCGCGCCGTTCAGCTTCGCGCCCTGCGTCTGCCTTGCCTCCAGAGACTCGACTTTATGGATCATCTCGATCCGCTTGCTGTACTCGCTCGCGCCGCTGACGGCCACGAAGGCGGCGAAGCCCATGCCCATCGCCAGCAGCACCTTGGCCGGCGCCTTGCGGAAGGGAAACAGGAACAACGCGGAAAGCCCGTAGGCGAGCAGGATGTCGCCAATCCAGGCGACCAGAAAAATGTCGATCAGGCCGAAAGCGACCAGCAGAAGGTTGCGGCGATAATAGAGGTCCGCCACCGCAACCGGGTCGTCGGGGCGCATGGCCTTGGCCGTGAACACCATCACCCCGGCGCCGAACAGGAACTCGAACAGACCGCGCTGGGTGCCGTTCCAGAACACCTCGATCGTCGTCCAGGTGGCCCTGTCTGCCGCTGACCAGGACAGGCGGCGGATGTCGTCCATCCATGCCGCCGGGTTCGTCGCCATGAAGGGGATGTTCATGTAGAGAATGCCCAGGATCGCGATCCCGCGCATCACATCGAGAACATCGATCCGCGCCCGCCCGCGAACCGGATCAAGTTGCACCGCTTTGCCCGCCATCTACTGCCCCCGCAAGTCGCTGCCCGCAGATTACTTCACACCGCGAAAATCGTCAATTTACGTAAATTTGCCAATCAATGGAAAATAGCGTTCAAAATAAATCATCTGAAAAATAACGCCGCCGTTTTTATTCCTATTATTCAATAAAATACTATCCGACCGCATTCGCCACCCCGAACTTCTTTTGGAGGTGATCGCCCGACAGCGCCGCAGCTTGGTTTATCACCCGCAAACGCAGCTTCGTTTCCAGTCTCGCCAAGTCACGTATCGGATGCCGCCTGAAACGGACCGCCCGCGAGGATCGCTTCGATCACAGCACCGCAGCGGCCCCAACGACAAAGGGCGCCGGATTACCCGGCGCCCTTCCTCAATTTCCTAACTGCCCGACAGTGCCTCAGTGCGCAGTGGCACTCGTCGATGCAGCGTGCGGCGCCGGTGCGGCGGCCAGTTCATCAGCCTCGGTCCATTCAATCGCGGTGAGCGGTTCGGTGAGGGCCTTGGCCAGCACTTCATCGACATGAGATACGGGGATGATCTCCAACCCCTCCTTCACGTTGTCGGGGATTTCAGCGAGATCCTTGCGGTTTTCCTCGGGGATCAGCACCGTGGTGATGCCCCCGCGAAGCGCCGCAAGCAGCTTTTCCTTCAGACCACCTATTGGCAGCACCCGGCCGCGCAGAGTAACTTCACCGGTCATGGCGACGTCCTTGCGCACCGGAACTCCGGTCAAGGTCGAGACGATCGAGGTGACCATGCCGACGCCTGCCGAAGGACCATCCTTAGGCACAGCACCTTCGGGAAGGTGAATATGGATGTCCTTCTTCTGGATAACCGAAGGCTTGATACCATAGGCAGGCGAGCGCGCTTTCACGAAGCTGAAGGCGGCTTGGATCGATTCGCTCATCACGTCGCCCAGTTTGCCCGTCGCCTTGATCTGGCCCTTGCCGGGCACCGTCACGCTCTCGATCGTGAGCAGTTCGCCGCCCACTTCGGTCCACGCGAGGCCCGTCACAGCACCGACCTGATGCTCTTCCTCGCCCATGCCGTGGCGGTATTTCTGGACCCCGGCAAAATCGTGAAGGTTTTCGGCGGTGATGACGATTTGGGTAGCTTTGCCTTCGAGGATCTGGCGCAGCGACTTGCGCGCCAGCCGGGCGATTTCACGCTCCAGCGTACGCACGCCCGCCTCGCGGGTATAATACCGGATCAGATCGCGCAGGCCGTCCTGGGTCAGCGTGAACTCACCCTTCTTCAGGCCATGCGCCTCAACCTGCTTTTCGATCAGATGACGCTCGGCGATCTCGACCTTCTCGTCCTCGGTGTAACCCTCGAGACGGATGATCTCCATACGATCGAGCAGCGGCTGCGGCAGGTTCAGGCTGTTCGCGGTGCACACGAACATCACGTCCGACAGGTCGATGTCGAGTTCCAGATAGTGATCCTGGAACTTCGCGTTCTGTTCGGGGTCGAGCACTTCGAGCAGCGCGGACGCCGGATCGCCGCGGAAATCCTGGCCCAGCTTGTCTATCTCATCGAGCAGGAACAGCGGGTTGGACTTGCCGGCCTTGCGCAAGTTGGTGACAATCTTGCCCGGCAGCGAGCCGATATACGTGCGGCGATGACCACGAATCTCGGCCTCGTCACGCACGCCGCCCAGCGACTGGCGGATGAATTCGCGGCCCGTGGCCTTGGCGATCGATTTGCCCAGCGAGGTCTTGCCCACGCCCGGCGGGCCTACGAGACACAGGATCGGCCCCTTCAGCTTGTTGGTGCGCGCCTGCACCGCAAGATACTCGATGATGCGGTCCTTGACCTTGTCGAGCGCGTAGTGATCGGCGTCGAGAATGTCCTGCGCGGTGGAAATATCGCGCTTGAGCTTACTCTTCTTACCCCAGGGCAGGCCGAGCAGGACATCAAGGTAGTTGCGGATGACGGTCGCCTCGGCGCTCATCGGCTGCATCGAGCGCAGCTTTTTCAGCTCGCCGATGGCCTTTTCCTTAGCTTCCCGCGACAGGCGCGTCTTTTCGATGCGCTCGGCCAGTTCCTGAAGCTCGTTCGCCTCATCGCCTTCACCGCCGCCCAGCTCGGACTGGATCGCCTTGAGCTGTTCGTTGAGGTAATACTCGCGCTGGGTCTTTTCCATCTGGCGCTTCACGCGGCCACGAATCTTGCGTTCCACCTGAAGGACGCCGAGTTCGCCTTCCATGAAGGAATAGACCATCTCAAGACGCTTGAGCGGATCGGGCTCAGACAGCACGGCCTGCTTGTCGGACACCTTGGCGGAAAGCTGCGCGGCGACAGTGTCGGCCAGCTTGGCCGCATCCTCGATATCGCCCAGCTGTTCACCGGCGTCCTGGCTCAGTTTCTTGTTGAGCTTGGCATATTCGCCGAACTGGTCGACGACAGTGCGCATCATCGCTTCGGTTTCGGTGCCATCAGCCTCGACCGGGTCGATCATCTCGACTCCGGCAACGAGCATCTCGCCCTCTTCGGTCTGCTCAGTTCGCAGCGATTCGAGGCGGGCGCGGTCCTGACCTTCGACCAGCACGCGCACGGTGCCGTCGGGCAGCTTCAGCAGTTGCAGGACGCTGGCGACCACGCCGGTGTCGTAAAGGTCGTCCCGGTCGGGATCATCGCAGCCGGGATCCAGCTGTGCGAGAAGGAAAATATCCTTGTTTCCGGCCATTGCCGCCTCAAGCGCGGCCACGGATTTCTCACGGCCGACGAAAAGAGGCACGACCATGCCCGGGAAGACGACGATGTCACGCAGAGGCAGAAGCGGAAGCAGGTTCAAGGCAATATCCATTCATCACGCGCGCGGGCTTACCTGTCGGCGCACCCCGGCTCTTGCTCAGGATATGGGGTGTTTACACCACCATGCAATCTTTTGTGGGTTAAAGACTGTGCAAAGCCCCGCCCTGCCCCTTCTTGATACACGCAGAGTCAAACCGGAATATCTAGGGGTCGTCCGTCACGGACGGGTCCCGGGGCAGTTGGCGCCGCCCTCAAGCTAGCACCAGCTCTTCGGCAAGCCCGGGGCAAGCGAGGTGGAAAAACCGCCCCCCGCTCTGCCCCGTTTTCACCCGAAAACCGCTCAGGTCGAGCCTGTCAGAAACCCGCAGCGCGGGGCTCGAAACCTTAGAACGGCATCTTGAAGCCCGGCGGCAGGCCCATGCCCGACTGCGCCTTGGCAAGTTCCTCGTTCGCGACCGAGTCCGCCTTGACGCGCGCGTCGTTGTAGGCAGCCGCGATCAGGTCTTCGAGCATGCCCTTTTCGCTGGGCTGCATCAGGCTGTCGTCGATCGCCACGCCGATCACACGACCCTTGGCCGAGCAGCGAATCTTGACGAGACCGCCGCCGGAAAGCCCTTCGACTTCCATCTGGTCGAGCTTGCCCTGGGCCTCGTTCATCTGCTTCTGGATGGTCTCGGCGGCCTGCTGGGCGGCCTGGATCATCTCTTCCATCGACTTCATTTCAGCGTCTCCAATTGCGCCCGCCGCCGCCGATGGCGGCTGGACGGTCGTCTTCAATCAATTCGGCGCCCGGAAAGGCCGCCATGGTCGCCTCGACCAGCGGCGAAGCGCGCAGGGCCTCGGCATCCGCGCCCTGCTTCACTTCGGCGATTTCCACCAGCGTGGGTGCTGCTCCATCCGCGTCGGCATCATCGACACGCTCGACCTGCCAACGCTCGCCCGTGGCGCCTTGCAGACCGCCGCGCAGGATGGAAGCGATATCCTCCTTGAACGCGGGCGGCTGGGTGTAGCGCAGCAGCCCCAGCGTCAATTCGACCACGCGCACCTGCATGCGCATGGTGTTGGCCGTAGACAGTTCGCCGATATGCTCCACTTCGTCCACCAGCGCTTCCCAGCGCGGCACGATCGCTGCCGGGGGAGGCGTACCCGGCGCAGGCGCCTCGCCCTCAATCGCAGGCGCGGCGGCGGGAGCGCGCGCGGCGATCTCCTCCAGTTTGCGCACCAGCGCGCCGGGATCAGGCATGTCGGAGGCGTGCATGATCCGCAGCAGAGCCATCTGCGCCGCCACCAGCGGATCAGGCGCGGACTTCACTTCGTCATGGCCCTTGAGCAGCAGTTGCCAGAGGCGGTGGAGTTGACCCGCGCGGAGCCCCTTGGCCCAGCCCTCGATCGCCTCACGCTCCTCGGTCGAGTGGGCATCGGAGGCATTGCCTGCGACTTGTGCCAAAGCGATGCGGTGGATGAGGTCCATCAGCCCGCGCATCATCGCAATCGGCTCTACGCCAAGCGAGAACTGGCGCGCGACGATGTCGAGGAGCTCAGGCCCCCTGCCTTCGAGGATCGCAGCGACGAGCCCGCGCTGCACGCTCTTGTCCGAAAGGCCGAGCATGTCGCGTACCTTCTCGGCGCTGACCTGACCTTCACCGTCGAGGTCGGCATGCGCGATCGCCTGGTCGAGAATCGACAGGCCATCGCGTACCGAACCCTCGGCAGCGGCGGCGACCATCGCGAGCGCTTCCTCCTCCGCCTCGACGCCTTCCTGCTTGCAGACATAGGCGAAGTGCCCCGCCAGCATGGGCGCGGGAATACGGCGAAGGTCGAAACGCTGGCAGCGCGACAGCACCGTGACCGGCAGCTTGTCGACTTCGGTGGTGGCGAAAAGGAACTTCACATGCGCCGGGGGTTCCTCAAGAGTCTTCAGCAAGGCATTGAAAGCATTGCGAGACAGCATGTGGACTTCGTCGATGATGTAGATCTTGTAGCGCGCCGAGACGGCCGAATAGCGCACCGCCTCGATGATCTCGCGCACATCGTCGACGCCGGTGTGGCTGGCGGCGTCCATCTCGATCACGTCGATGTGGCGGCCTTCGGCGATGGCCACGCAAGGCTCGCACTTACCGCAAGGGTCGATCGTCGGGCCGCCCTGCCCGTCGGCGCCGATGCAGTTGAGGGCCTTGGCGATGAGGCGCGCGGTCGACGTCTTGCCGACCCCGCGCACGCCGGTCATCAGGAAAGCGTGGGCGAGCCGGTCCCGCTTGATGGCGTTGGCGAGGGTCTGGACCATCGCCTCCTGCCCGATCAGTTCGGCAAAAGTCTGCGGACGGTATTTGCGCGCCAGCACCCGGTAGGGCTGCGCGGCGGCGGGCTGCGCAGGCGCTGCGGGCGCGGCAACCGGCGCAGGCTTGGCGGTTTCTTGGGCAGGCGCCGCAGGTTCGGCGAACATTGCAGACTGCCCTGCCGCTTCCAGTTCGGCAGCTGTGGGCGCTATTTCTGCTTCGGGGGCCGGCTCGACGTCAGGCTCGGGCTCGTCGAACATCGACTGCTGCCCGGCGGCCTCCAGTTCGGCGGCACCGGGTTCGTCCTGGTTCTCGTTGTCGTCGTCCCAGGGGGGCGTATCGCCGAACATGTCGCGTGAATCGTCCATCGCCGCGCAAACTAGGGGCTGGGCCAGCGAATGTCAGGGGAAAAGCGCCGTCCTCCACAGCCTTCGCACCGTGTGGATAAAGAATGCGCGCAGCAGCGGCTGCGGGGCGCGAAATTCAGCCCATGCTTACATCAATGTGGTGAAATAGGAGCCGGGCGACCCGCCGCAATCCGTTGTGGCTGCTTCCTTCCGGACCTGACCAAGTTGGCGGACGAAAACGTCCACCCGACTCCCGGGCGGGCATATGCCGGGACGGTTCGGGTTTGTCCAGCCCCTGCGGCGAACAAACCTGACCGACTGTTATCTCAGCGGAAGTTGTCGGCGTAAGTCTGGATCTTGAGGCGGCGCGGCGGGGTGGTGTGAATGGTCGCCTCGATACCGTAGCGGTCGGCGTAAGCCTTCGCTTCGTCACTGGTGGGGAAACGCAGGATGACCTGCTGCTGCATGTCGCCCGAACCGGCCCAGCCCATCAGGGGATCGGGCTTCTTCGCTTCCGCCGGGGCGAATTCGAGGGTCCACTCGTCAAGCAGCGCCTTGCCGGACTGCATGGCGTTCTTCGGCGGCTGATAGATGCGTGCGCTCATGGGCCAAAGCCTTGCCCCCGAATCGCAGCGAAAATCAAGCGCGAATCACGCATTTCGCCCGCGCTCGAATGCATTGCGGGTCTTGAGGCTGGGGTCTTCGTTCCACGGCTCGTCCGGCCAGCGGTGGCGCGGGTAGCGGCCTTTCATGTCGCGCTGCACGTCGCGCCACGATCCGCGCCAGAAACCCGGCAGGTCGCGGGTGGTCTGGATCGGGCGGCCGGGGGGCGATGTCAGCTTGAGCAGCAGGGGCAGCGGCGGCTGGCCGAATGTCGGATGCCGGTCCAGCCCGAACAGCGCCTGCACCCGGACCTCGACCGAGGGACCGCCCTCGTCCTCGTAATCGATGGGGTGGGATGTGCCGGCAGGACTGCGAAATTCCGGCGGGGCGAGGCGGTCCAGCGCCTGCTGGTCGTCCCAGGTCAGCCGGTTGCGGAGGGCCTGCGACAGCGCCGCGCCGTCCAGCGCATCGAGGCGGCGGACCAGCAGCGGGCCAAGCCATTCCTCAAGGTCCGCCAGCAGAGCCTCCTCCGAAACGGCGGCGATCCCCGCGTAACGCGCGCGGCGCAGGAAAGAATGCGCGCCCTTGCCCATCGGCACCATGGCCAGGCCCTTAAGGCGGATACGTTCGATCAGGAAGGCGCGGATCGCCTCCGGGTCCGGCGCGGGATCGGGGCCGGTGGCGAGAGTGATCGCGCCCAGACGCCGTTCGAGGCGTGCCTCCACGCGGGCATCGTCGTCGTTCCAGCGCAGCACCGTGCGGCGCTCGATGGCATCGCCCAGCCACGCCTCGACTTCGGACGTTTCCAGCGAGGCGCCCGAAAGGATGCGGGCGCCCTTGGCCTGCCCCTGCGCATCGCCGATCACCATCCAGTCGCGCGAGGCCAGCGGGGAGGCCGGGTCGAGCACATAGCCCCTGCCCCCGGCGCTCAGCCACGTCTCGCCCGAAGCATCGCGGCGGCGCGCGAGCATGTCCGGGCGGCCGAGTGCGACGAGCACGCCGGGCGGCACGTCATCCGGCTGCGAAGGCCCGCTGACCAGCGCCTGCGCCCGCCGCGCCCAGCCTGCCGCCAGCTTGCGCGAAGCCTGCGCGCGGGGCGAACGGTCGGCGTCCCAGCGCGAGAGGCGCTGCGCAAGGTCGTCGCTGCGCCCGCCAAGGCCGCGTTCCTGGAGCAGCAGCGCCAACCGGGCCGCGACTTCGGCCTCGCCATGCTCACCCGCGCGCAGGATCATCGCGGCCTGCGCCGGGTCCATCGGCAGGCTGGCGACCTTGCGGCCAAATGCGGTGATGCGCCCTTCCCCGTCCAGCGCGCCAAGCACCGCCAGCCCTCTACGCGCCGCATCGAGCGCGGGAACGGGCGGCGTATCGAGCCAGCCCATCGCGGCGGGATCGCCCGCGCCCCACTGCGCCAATGTCAGCGTCAGCGGCGTCAGGTCGCTGGTGAGCATTTCGGGCGGATCGAACTCGGGCCGCCCGGCGTGGGCCGCTTCTTCCCACAAGCGGTAGGCGACGCCCGGCCCCTGCCGCGCCGCACGCCCTGCGCGCTGCGCGGCCGAGGCGCGGCTGGCGCGGTGGGTGACGAGCCGGGTCACGCCCGCCGCCTTATCGAACTCGGCCCGGCGCGAGAGGCCCGCATCGACCACCACCGAAACGCCGTCCAGCGTCAGCGAAGTTTCGGCGATGGCGGTCGCCAGCACGATCCGTCGGCGTCCATCAGGGTCGCGCCGGATGGCCGCGCGCTGGGCGCCCGGCTCGCATTGCCCATGGAGCGGCAGGACCAGCGCCGAGGGCAGCTTCTGCGCAAGGCTTTCCGCCACCCGCTCGATCTCGCGCACGCCGGGGAGGAAGGCGAGGACGTCGCCCTCCTGCTCGCGCCACGCGGTGAGGACGGCGGAGGCCATCGCATCCTCGATTCGCCGCTCCGCCGCATGGCCGAGCCAGCGGAAATCCAGCGGCCAGGCCTTGCCCGCACTCTCGATCACCGGCGTGCCTTCACCCAGCAGGCGGGCGAAGCGGGTGCCGTCGATGGTCGCGGACATGACGACGATCCGCAGGTCCTCGCGCAGCACAGCGCGGCTTTCGATGGCAAGGGCAAGGCCGAGGTCGCTGTCTAGGTGGCGCTCGTGCGCCTCGTCGAACAGCACGGCGGAAACGCCGGCAAGCTCGGGATCGGACAGGATCGTGGAGACGAAGATCGCTTCGGTCATCACCACTACCCGCGTGCGCGCGGTGCGCTTCACGTCGAGGCGGGTGACGTAGCCGATGGTGCCGCCGGCCTGTTCGCCAAGCTGCTCGGCCATGCGTTCAGCCGCGGCGCGGGCGGCGACGCGGCGGGGCGACAGCAGGATCACGGTGCCGTTACACCAGTCCTCGCCCAGCAGTGCCGGGGCGAGCGCAGTGGTCTTGCCCGCGCCCGGCGGCGCGATCAGCACAGCGCCGGTGGTTTCGCGCAAGGCGGCAAGCAGGTCGGGCAGGACGGCGTGGATGGGCAGAGTAGTCACCTGCGCAGCCTTAGTGCGCTCCCCCGCCGTGGGAAAGCGCCGAGACGAACCGTGCCTGCGGCAGCCTGGCGCCCGACCGGGCCCGTTTTTCCGGAACGTCCACTCTTCCTAAAGACTTATCACGTAACTGCAGTCTTTCCGCCCCGTTCCTTTCAACTGTACGCAGTTCCCGCATAGTATGCATCGCGCCGGCCAATATCCCCTCAGCGTCGCGCAATACTTGCGCCTGCGTGAGCACATACCGCCGATGTATGGGCTGCTGCTGACAAACGCCGCGGTTCTGGCCTTCACTCACCGCGCGCTTGCCCCGCCGCTGCTCGTCTACTCCGTACCTGCGATTTTATTCGCCGCTTGCGTCGCGCGCGCGCTCATCTGGATGAGGCCCGTCAAGCCCGGCGAACTCGAAACCGCCTTGGTCGAAAGGCGGATGCGCAAGACGTTCGCGGTCGCAGCGGTAATGGCGATGGCTTTCATCGGATGGGCGCTCTGGCTCGACCAGTACGGCGGCCCCTACGAGCACGGCCATGTTGCGGTATTCATTTCGGTAACAGTGCTGGGCTGCGTGTTCTGCCTTGGCTTCCTGCCGAACGCCGCGGTCATGGTCTGTGCTTCAGTGCTCGGCACGTTCCTGGCCTATTCGATCTGGAACGGCACAGAAGTACAGATCGCCATCGCCGGAAACATCGCGCTGGTCGCCGCCGTGATCCTCAAGATCCTGCGCACGTCGTACGCTTCCTTCGTCGATCTGGAGACATCCCAGCGCGACCTGCACTGCGAACGCAAGCAGGCGCATGCGCTGGGCGAGGAAAACGCCCGGCTCGCCCAGACAGACGCGCTGACCGGAATGCCCAACCGGCGCTACTTCTTCAAGACGCTGGAAAGCCTGCTCACCCGGTCCGGCGAGGGCGACGTGTTCAGCGTGGGGCTGATCGACCTCGACCGCTTCAAGCCGGTGAACGATACTCATGGCCATGCCCAGGGCGACCGCCTGTTGCAGGTGATCGGCAGCCGGATGATGAGCCAGTGCCCGGCAGACGCAATCGTCGCGCGGCTTGGCGGCGACGAGTTCGGGCTGATCGTGATGGGCGGCCCGGGGCACGCGGAGCGGATCGCAAACGATCTGTGCAAGGCGATCCGCGAGCCGGCGCGCATCGGCGACGCACTTGTCTCGGTCGGGTGTTCAGCGGGCCTCTCGGTTTATCCCGTTACCGCCGTGACCGCCGATTTGCTCTATGACCGCGCCGACTTCGCACTCTATCACGCCAAGAAGCACAAGCGCGGGCAATGCGTGCTGTTCTCGGACAAGCTGGAACGACTGATCCGCACGGAACAGGCGATCGACGCCGCGCTGCAGGGCGCCGACCTCGCGCGCGAACTGACGCTCGTCTTCCAGCCGATCGTCGCTACCGAAGACCTCGATCCTATCGGCGTAGAATGCCTCGCGCGCTGGCATTCGCCGCGTCTTGGCGATGTCTCGCCGGAAATGCTGATCGCCGCTGGCGAACGGCTCGGCCGCGCGCGCGAAGTCACGCTCACGCTGTTCGACAAGGCCATGGATGCATTGGCGCGGCTGCCGGCGCCGCTGCGCCTGTCATTCAACCTTTCGGGCAATGACGTCGGCAATACCGGGACCATCGACGCCTTGCTGTCGCGCCTCGAAGCTTCGGGTTGCGATCCCCGGCGCATGCTGATCGAGATCACCGAATCCTCGCTGATCCAGGAAATGGACAAGGCCGGCGCCACGCTGGAACGCCTGCGCGAAACCGGAATACGCATTGCGCTGGACGATTTCGGCACCGGCTATTCCAGCCTGTCGTCGCTGCACCAGTTGCCCCTCGACATGGTGAAGATCGACCGCAGCTTCGCCGTGCGGCTGGATGAAGCGGCCGGACGTCGGCTGATTACCGCGATTCGCCACCTTGCTCGCTCGCTCTCGCTGGAATGCGTGATCGAGGGGATCGAGACGGAGAACCAGTTGGTCAGCGCCCGCCTTGCCGGTTTCTCACTGGCACAGGGCTACTTCATTGCCCGGCCAATGCCGCTGGAGGACATGCTGGAGCGGCTGGCCCAGCCAGGCGCCTCGATGTGGGTCGCAGCGGGCTAGATCAGCCCGGCGCCTTAGCCGGGGCGATCACCCCGCCAGACGCGCTCCGTAATCGATGCGGATGCGGACCCAGGTGCCGATCTGCTGCTTGCCGTTGATGCGCGGAGGCAGGACCTGGAACTGCCAGGCGGCGTTGAGCACAGCGCGGCCGAAGCCGGAACCACGCGGCGATTCGCCCAGGATCTGGCAGTTTTCGACGCGGTAATGGTCCTGTGTCTGGCAGGCGATCATGCCCCAGCCCTGACGCGGTCCGCTGGCATTGAGATAGCCGCCCAGCTGTGCATCGCTGGGTTCCTTGTACCATTCGGCATTGTAGAGCACCGCGCCGCCTGGACCCTCGCCCGGTCCGTAGGTCGATCCGTTGCTGCCACCGCCGGGCGACGCATCGCCGTTACCGGGGCGCTTCATCGCACCGATATCGGCCGCCGCCATGTCCGAGCGGGACACCTTGAGGAACGAGAACGCCGGCTTTTCGGTCGGCTCCCTGGGTTTCTCGACCGGCGGCACGGGAGTTTCCACCCGCACTTCGGTCTGCTTGGGCTGATCTTTCTCGGTCTTTTCGGCCTTGGGGCTTTTGGCCTTGTCGGGTGACTTGGCGCCGCTGTCGGCATCCTCGCCCTCGACGTTGAAGGTGACCGGGTTGTTCGCCTTCTTCAGCGCCGGCGCCACCGTCGTCTGGTAAAGCGCAATCAACAGGGCGATAACGATGATCGCCGCCGAAAGCAGCATGGAGATCAGGCGTTGGCGGGGCGAGCCGGGCTGGTAACCCGTGACTGCCCGATCGGCATCGGAGCGCATGGAGCGCCTCCTTAAGCGAGCCAGGCTCGCGTCGCAATTACAGCATTGTTTCAGTCTGTCGCAGGAACCGGGCCTGCGCCCGGTCGGCAGACCGGCCTAGTACCGGCGGGCGACCGCAAATTCGACCGCTTCACCCATCGCCGCACGCGCTTCGCCCGCCGGAAAACCGGCGATCGCGTCAATCGCACGCTGGGCATAAAGGCGCGCGCGTTCACGCGTGGCCTCAACGCAGCCGTGGCGATTGATAAGTTCGACCGCGTGAGCAAGATCCTCGTCCTCGGTGCGGAAACCGGCGATGGCGTCCTCCCAGAACTTGCGTTCCTCGGCATTGCCGCGCGCATAGGCGAGGATGACCGGCAGGGTCATCTTGCCCTCGCGGAAGTCGTCGCCCTTATCCTTGCCTGATTCGCTGCTTTCCGAATCGTAGTCGATCGCATCGTCGACAAGCTGGAACGCGATGCCCAGATTGCGCCCGAACGCATCGAGCGCCATTTCCTCGGCCTCGCTCTTTTCAGCGACGATCGCCGGGATGCGGGTGGCGGCGGCAAACAGCGCGGCGGTCTTGGAGCCGATGATCTGGAGGTAATGCTCCTCGCTCGTCTCGATCCGGCGCTGGGCGGTCAACTGGTCGACCTCACCCTCGGCGATGATCGAGCTGGCCTTGGAGAAGATCTTGAGGACCTTGAGGCTGCCGTCCTCGACCATCAGTTCGAAGGCGCGGGTAAACAGGAAATCGCCCACCAGCACGGTCGCGGGATTGCCGAAGACGATGTTGGCAGCGGCCTTGCCACGCCGCATGTCCGATCCGTCAACCACATCGTCATGCAGCAGCGTCGCCGTATGGAGAAACTCCACAGCTGCCGCCAACTTGTGGTGGCGGGTTCCCTGATAACCGCACAACTCCGCCGCGGCGACCATCAGCATCGGCCGCATGCGCTTGCCGCCACCCGAAATCAGGTGCCCGGCCAACGCCGGTATCAACGGTATTTCGCTTTGCATGCGGTCAAGAATGACGGCGTTGACGCTGTTCATGCCGGCAGCGGTAAGCGCCAGCATGGGAGCAAGGGAAGGCTGGGGCCTGCGGGAACGCAGGGCGACGACATCTGCACTCATTGTCCGGCGCATTGCGCGCAAGGAGCCGCCAACGCAAGTGCAAACGCTATCAGCCGGTGGATCGAGGCGACTGGAAGAGCAGACGAAGCCGTGCTAGCGGGCGGGTCCATGAGCCAAGAACCCTCCACCGCCGATCCCGTACTCGCGGGCTTCCGCGCCAGCATCGACAATATTGATGCCGCGCTGATCCACATGCTCGCCGAGCGTTTTCGGATCACCAAGGCTGTGGGTGAATACAAGGCTCATACCGATTTGCCCGCCTCGGACCCCGGACGGGAGGAGCGCCAGATCACGCGCCTGCGCGCCTTGGCGGAAGACGCGCACCTCGACCCTGACTTCGGCGAGAAGTTCATCCGCTTCATCATCGACGAAGTGATCCGCCATCACCAGAAGGCGAAGAACGGGGGCTAAAAAGCCTGTTCCTCCCCGAGCGAGCCCCGGGGAGGAACCTAAAAATCACTCGGCTACGAATTCCTGCAGGCGCGCCATCAGCGTCTGGATGCGGGTCGCCGCTTCGGTGAAGGTCTTCACGTCCTCGCGATTGCCGTTGCCGCGCGCTTCCTTGGCGGATTCGAGGTAACCCTCGAGATCGACCTCAAGCGCGTCGACCAGCATTTCGATCTCGTCGGAGGTGAGCGGGACATTGATAGGCTTGGACATGAAGACTCCTGAGTGTGCAATGCGCGGCAAATGAGCACGAACGGCGGGAACCACAACCGCCCTTCACGCGGTTCCCCCGGATAAATTGAACCTCTCGTCAGACCGCGATGGCCCGTCAGGCAGAAATACGGGGCAGCCTGAGCTTTACCAGCAAACCGCCGAGATCCTCGCTCTCGTCGAGATGGACGGTGCCGCCGTAGATTTCCACGACGTCGCGCACGATGGCAAGTCCAAGCCCGGTGCCGGGCTTGCCGGTATCGAGCCGGGCGCCGCGATCGAAGATGCGGATTCGTTCAGCCTCGGGAATGCCCATGCCGTCGTCCTCGATCCAGATTTCGCAGAACTGCGGCTCCTTGACCGCATCCACAGTCACGAAAACGCTGCCGCCGCCGTACTTCGCCGCATTCTCGATCAGGTTTCCGAGGATTTCCTCAAGGTCCTGCTTCTCGATCGCAACGACGATGTCGCGCGGTCCATCAAGGTCGAGGCGGGCCTGAGTATAGAGCCGCTCGACAGCGCGCAGCACCGCTTCGAGGCTAGGCCAGACTTCCGCCCGCGACATGCCCACGGCGCGGCGGCCGACCGCCCTGGCCCGCGCAAGATGATGGTCCACCTGACGGCGCATCACCGCCGCCTCACGAATTACGGTATCGGCAAGATCGGGCGACTTGGCGGTCGCCGCGTTCATCACCACCGTCAACGGCGTCTTCAGTGCATGGGCGAGGTTACCGGCATGGGTGCGCGCTTCCTCAGCCTGACGCTCGGTATGGGCGAGAAGTGCGTTCAGCTCGTTGACCAGTGGCTCCACTTCGCGGGGCAGCGGATCGTTGACCCGGCTCGCCCCGGTGGTGCGCAGCTTCTGGATCGCGCGGCGCACGTGGCGAAGCGGAAACAGGCCGTACCAGGTCTGCATCCCCGCCATCAGCATGAGGCCGAACCCCAGCGCGACGAAGCTGTAGACCAGGATCGAACGGATCATCTTGATCTGGTCGTTCAGGTCCTTGCGGCTGGCGGCGACTGTGAACATCCACTGGGTATCGCTGCCGGGGAGGATGATCGAGCGTTCCAGCACGCGCAGCGGCTCGCCCGCGAACTGGTCGCTGTCATAGACGTGCGGCTCGGCGTCAAAGTGACCCGCGGGCACATCAAGGCTGCGATCCCACAGCGAGCGGGAGGGAAAATCCTCATGCCCTTTCGCGCGAATCTGCCAGTAGAGGCCCGAATTGGGCTCCATGAAGCGTTGGTCGCCGAGCGGGCGAATGAAGAACACTTCCCCATCCGCACCAATTTCAGCCGAACCGATCATGCCGGTAAGGACGTAGCTCAGGCCCTCGTCGAAATTGCGTGTGACGATCCCGGTTACGGTATGGTCGAGGGCCAGTCCGCCCGCGAGCAGCAGGAAGGATATCCACCCTGCCGCGATCAGCATCATGCGCCTAGCGAGCGAGCCCGTATTGGCGGGCCGAGGCGCGCGCGGTATCCCGGCATCGGCATCCAGGCCGACGCCGGTTCCGGAATCCTGAGCGGAATCCGGGCCGGGATCGGCCGCACCCATGGCGGCGGCCTCAGCCGCGGCCGGGGTGGGCGGGATCGTCGAGACTGTAGCCAAGGCCGCGGATCGTCGTGATGACGTCGGCACCCAGCTTCTTGCGGATGCGCGTGACGAAGACCTCGATCGTGTTCGAATCGCGGTCGAAATCCTGATCGTAGATATGCTCGATCAGTTCGGTACGGCTGACCACCTTGCCCTTGTGGTGCATCAGGTAGGACAGCAGCTTGTATTCCTGCGCGGTCAGCTTGACCGGCTCGCCCGCCAGGGTAACCCGGCCCGAGCGGGTGTCGAGGCGAACGTCGCCCGCAGTCAGCTCGCTGGAAGTATTGCCCGAGGCGCGGCGGATCAGCGCGCGCAGGCGGGCGATCAGTTCCTCGGTCTGGAAGGGCTTGGCGAGATAGTCGTCGGCGCCGGCATCGAGCCCTGCAACCTTGTCCGACCAGCTGTCACGCGCGGTGAGGACGAGGACCGGGAAGGTCCGCCCTTCGCGGCGCCACATGCCCAGCACGGTCAGTCCATCGATCTCGGGCAGGCCGAGGTCGAGGATCACCGCGTCGTAATCTTCGGTCGAGCCGAGGAAATGCCCGTCTTCGCCATCGGTGGACAGATCGACTGCATAGCCGTTCTGCTCCAGCGTGGTCTTGAGCTGGTTGCCCAGGGTGGGCTCATCCTCGACGATCAGGATGCGCAATGTATCGTCCTCCCTTTATGAACGGGCCTGAGATGGGGCGAAAGCCTGCAAGGGTCAAGCGGCGCCGCCCCGCGAGGTTCCCGCACCCTCCTCCGAGAAAGTGTCAGCGGCTCTGGCCGATGATGCGCCCGGTACGGGCATCGACGTCGACGAAATAGACTTTTCCGTCCTGAATGAACTTCAGTCGGTAAGCCATTGCCGCAGAATCGTAATCCGGGCCAAGGTACTGCTTTCCCGCCATTCGAGGCAGCACCATCTGCTCGATCTGGCGGATCGACATTATGTTGCCCGCCTTGCGCTCCTTGCGCGCCTCGCCCTGATCGCCGCCGGAATCGGCATGGACCGCAGGAGTGCTTGCAACGAGGGAAAGCATGGCCAGGGCGGCCAGCGGAGAGGAAAACCTTTTCATCACGGCTTCGGTGCCTAATTCCAACGCGTTGAACAAGTCCTGAATGTGGCTGGAAGGTGGCCGAAAGGTTCGTTTCATCGGTCTGCAAATTCGCCGCAGCTGGATTTGTCGGCACCAGCCCGTTCTTTTCAAGCGCCCAAGTCGCTTGCTCTCCCCCCTGCCCCGCCTGTAGGGGCGCGTCATATGGCAACCGCACCGATCTTAAGCTGGGAAGGCCTTGGCCTTGTCCAGGGCAATGGCTGGCTCTTTCAGAACCTCGATATCAACGTCGGTCCGCGTGACCGGCTGGCTCTGATCGGCCGCAACGGCGCCGGCAAGACCACGCTGCTCAAACTGATCGCGGGGATCGTGGAAGGCGACAAGGGCACCCGCTCGGTCCAGCCGGGCACGCGCGTCGTCACGCTGGAACAGGACCCGTTCTTCACCGGCTTCGACACCCTGCTCGATTTCGCCATCCACGGCGACGACGCCCCGCCGCGCCACGAAGTGGAAGCGATCGCCGACCAGCTCGGCATCGACCTTTCCCGCGAAGCCGCAAGCGCATCGGGCGGTGAGCGCCGCCGCGCCGCGCTGTGCCGCGCGCTGGCCTCCGAACCGGACCTGCTGCTGCTCGACGAGCCGACCAACCACCTCGACCTCCACGCGATCGACTGGCTGGAATCTTGGCTGCAACGCTACAACGGCGCCTTCGTGGTCATCAGCCACGACCGTACCTTCCTGACCCGGTTGACCAATGCGACGCTGTGGCTCGACCGTGGCGGCCTGCGCCGCAAGGACATCGGCTTCGGCGGCTACGACGCCTGGGAAGACGAAGTATACGCCGAGGAAGAACGCGCCGCCCAGAAGCTCGACGCCAAGCTCAAGATCGAGGCCCACTGGCTGGAACGCGGCGTCACCGCGCGGCGCAAGCGCAACCAGGGCCGCCTTGCCAAGCTATGGGAAATGCGCGCCACCCGCGCCGCGATGATGGGGCCGCAAGGCGCCGCCAAGCTGGCCGTGGTCGCCGACGACAGCAAGACTAAGTCGGTCATCGTCGCGGACAAGGTGACGAAGTCCTTCGGAGACCGCACAGTCATCAAGGACTTCAGCCTGCGCATCCAGCGCGGCGACCGCATCGGCGTGGTAGGCGGCAACGGTTCGGGCAAGACCACCCTGCTCAAGCTGCTGATGGGTGAACTGGAGCCCGATTCGGGCAAGATCACTCTGGCCAACACGCTCAACCCCACGGTGATCGACCAGCAGCGTAGCCGGATGGCGCCGGAATTGCGCATCCGCGACGTCGTAGCCGAAGGCGGCGACTGGATCGACGTGCGCGGGGTGCGCAAGCACATCCAGGGTTATCTCAAGGACTTCCTGTTCGACCCCAACATGGTCGAGGCCAAAGTCGGCACCCTTTCGGGCGGCGAACGCTCGCGCCTGCTGTTCGCGCGCGAATTTGCGACAACCTCGAACCTGCTGGTGCTCGACGAGCCGACCAAC
The DNA here is from genome assembly GCF_902706195.1 of Novosphingobium sp. 18050. GTDB lineage: Bacteria > Pseudomonadota > Alphaproteobacteria > Sphingomonadales > Sphingomonadaceae > Novosphingobium. The sequence goes on from NZ_CACSJO010000001.1 coordinate 442,246, forward strand.
GACCTCGATCTGGAAACGCTGGACCTCCTGCAGGAAGTCATTTCCGATTACGAGGGCACCGTGCTGATCGTCAGCCACGACCGTGACTTCCTCGACCGTACCGTCAACCTGACGCTCGGCCTTGACGGGTCGGGGTTCATCGACGTGATCGTCGGCGGCTATGCCGACTGGGAAGCCAAGCGCCGCGAACGCACCGCCTCCTCGGGGAAGAAGGCCAAGGCCGAAACCGCCGCGCCGCCGCCGATGCCCGTGAAGAAGGCCAAGCTCTCGTACAAGGACCAGCGCGACTACGAGCTGCTCCCCAAGCGTATCGAGGAACTGGAAGCCACCATCGCCCGCGACGAACAGGCGATGGCCGACCCCGCGCTCTACACCCGCGACCCGAAGAAGTTCGCCGCCCTCACCGCCGCTATCGAGAAGGCGCAAGGCGACAAGGAAGCCGCCGAGGAACGCTGGCTCGAACTGGCGGAACAGGTGGAAGGCTGAATTCTCGTCGTCCCGGATCAAATCCGGGACGACGAAGCCTTACTCCCCCGGTACCCGGTAGAAGCCGGCGACCCGGTCCAGCGCCAGGCCCAGCACCAGCTTCCCGCTCCTAACCGGCCAGCCGAGCGCCTTTTCCGCCGCTGGTAACCCCTCGCCCGCGCAGACCACGCGCCACAGCACGTCCGAGAGACCGGGGCCTGCCGCCGCAATGCCGCCGTCGAATCGCGCCTGCGCCGCCAGTTGCCGCTCACCCGGCGTCAGCCCGGCATCGCCCCCGCCCATCCGCACAGCGTCCCATCGCATCGTCACGCGCGGCGCCAATTGCGCGCGCTCCCAATCCGCGCGTAGTTTCTCTCCGGCTGCGAACTGGCGATCAGACAGATGACCGCGCGCATGGAGCCAGGTCAGCGGCGATTCGGCGAGGTTCACCGTTACCGTTCGCCCCCGCCGGCCGCAGACAGCTTCCCGCCCCGGTCCTTCGGCGGTCAATTCCCGCTCTATCAATTGCTGTTTCATGGCCGTCTCCTCGTGATTCCCGATACCCTCAAGACTTGCCAAACCCTTCCTCCTGTAGGAAAGCGAAAAACCAGATCGGTTAGGGGCAGAAACATGATCAACCGCATCCGCGACATCCGCGTGCAAAAGGGCATGACCCTCGCCGACGTTGCGCTCGCCTGCGAACCACAGACAACGGCGCAGACCATCGGCCGTCTCGAAACCGGGATGCGCAACCTTTCGCTGGCATGGATGAACCGGATCGCAGCCGCGCTGGGGGTGGAGCCGGAGACCCTGCTGCGCAGCGAAGGCGCCGAACCTGCCCGCATTGTCGCGACATTGGGGGGCAAGGGGCCTGAAGCCCTGCGCACACCGATCGAGGCTGTTATGCCCAGCGCCCTGGCAGCGGACACCCCCTGGCTGGTGCTGGCGGTCGAGACATCCTGCGGCGAATACCGCGCCGACGACCAGGTATGGCTGCGCCAGTATCCCGCCGCCGAAGCCGCACGCCTGATGAACCGCGATGTGCTGGCTCCGCGTCCAGGCGGCCATTTTTCCTTCGGCCGCCTTATCGAAGGCAGCGAGGAATCCATTGTGCTTCTTCCTCCGACCAGCGGGCAGGACCGCGTGGTGGTGGAACATCCCGCATGGCTGGCAGTTGCTGAAATGCTTGTCCGGAAACTCTGAAGGCGCACGCCCCTCGATGCATATCCTCTCGATCGCAACGCTTTTTCCGAACCCGGTCAAACCCTCGTTCGGGGTCTTCGTGGGCAACCAGATGCGCGCAGTTGCGGCGCGTGACGATATCCAGCTGACGGTGGTCAGCCCGATCGGCGTGCCGCCATGGCCGCTGTCGATACGCGAGCCATACGTGCGACTGAAGAACATTCCCGAAGTCGGCGATACGACTGGTTTCCCGGTCTATTATCCCAAGTTCACCACCTATCCCAAGATCGGCGGGGACACCAACCCGGCCCGCATCGCGCACGCCGTGCTGCCACTGGTGCGCCGCCTTCACGCCGAGCGGCCCTTCGATCTCGTCGATGCGCAGTTCTTCTTCCCCGACGGCCCCGCCGCCGCGATCATCGCGCGCGAACTGGGTCTGCCGCTGACCATCAAGTCACGCGGCGCGGACATCCATTTCTGGGGCCAGCGCCCCCATGCCCTGAAGCAGATGCGTGAGGCAGCGTCGCAGGCGGCAGGCCTGCTCGCGGTCAGCCAGGCCCTGCGCGAGGACATGATCGCGCTGGGAATGCCGGCCGAGCGCATCGACATCCACTACACCGGGCTGGACCGTGAAAAGTTTCACCCGATCGAACGAGGCGCCGCGCGTGCGCTGGTTTCGGCCATGCCCAACCTGCAGATCTGGTCCGAAGGGCCGCTGCTGGTAACGCCCGGCGCGCTGATCCCGCGCAAGGGCCAGGGCATCGTCATCGAGGCGCTCACCCGCCTGCCCGAAGCGCGTCTGGCGCTGGCCGGTGCGGGTGAGGACGAGATGCGGTTGAAAGCCCTCGCCCGGCGGCTGGGGGTGGAAGAACGCGTCCACTTCCTTGGCCTGATCGACCACGAACTGCTGCCACATGTTCTTTGCGCGGCTGACGTGCTGGTGCTGCCCTCCGCCAGTGAGGGTCTTGCCAACGTGTGGATCGAAGGTCTCGCCTGCGGCACCCCCATCGTTATCCCCGACATCGGCGGCGCGCGCGAGATCGTCAGCGACGAAAGCGCCGGCCGGATTGCCGAGCGTACGCCCGACGCCATCGCCTCGGCCGTAGCCGACATTCTCGCCAATCCGCCCAGCCAGGCCGATGTGGCGGAACACGTCAGCCGCTTCAGCTGGGGCGTGAACGCCGAGAACATCGTGCATTTCTGGAAAGGCGTGCTCGGAGAACTTGAACCGGCGGCCGAACCGGATCTGCAAGTAAGGCGCTGAGCCCGCCCACCCCGCGCTAAAGCGAAGACCCGCCATCCAGCACGAACTCTGCCCCCGTCGCGAAGGCGCTTTCGTCGCTGGCGAGGTAGAGGCACAGCGCCGCCACCTCATCGGGCCTGCCCAGCCGCCCGATCGGATGCCCGGCGACCCATTCGGCATATAGCGCATCGGGCGTATCGGACTGCCTCATCACCTTTTCCAGCATGGGAGTCAGGATTACGCCGGGATGCACCGAATTGCAGCGTATCCCGTAACCCTTGTGGGCATAGTGCAGCGCAATCGACTTGGTCATATGGGTGACGCCCGCCTTCGCCGCGTTGTAGGCGGCAAGGTAGTCGCGCGCACGGATGCTCGCCATCGAGGCGATGTTGACGACCGAGCCGCCCGTGCGCTTCATCATCGGAATGACGTGCTTGCAGCCCAGAAACACACCGCCAAGATCGATGTCGAGTTCGTGCCGCAGAGCCTCGAACGTCAGGTCCTCCACCGAGCCGATCGTGGTGATTCCGGCGCAGTTCACCAGCGTGTCGATACGGCCGAGAGCCTGATCGACACGGGCGAAGGCGGCGATCCACTGGTCTTCCTGCGTAACGTCGAGCGGCGCGAAAGCAGCAGCTGCGCCCAGATCGGCGGCAAGCGCTTCGCCGGCGGCGATGTCGATATCGGCGATCAGCACGTTGCCGCCCTCGGCCACGAAGCGACGCACGATCGCCTCGCCCAGCCCGGAGGCCCCGCCGGTAACGAGCGCCACCTTGCCCTCGATACGTCCCGTCATCGCTCGCTCTCCGTCGTCTGTTCTTGTCCGGCTACCCTTGAACGGCGTGGGCGCCCCGCACGCACCTGTGCAAAGTGCCAGAGGCGCAGTTGCCGAGGCAATCCTAGCCTCTCCCCGCATAACCGAGAGAGGATATCCCCATGCGTATCATCGTGGCTGGCTGGCTGCGTTTCGCCGGCGACGACAGGACCTGCGCCGAGATCATCGTCGGCGGCGCCGATCACATCGCCGCCGCCCGCGCCGAACAGGGCTGCACTGCCTACAACTGGGCGATCGACCCCCTCGAACCGGGGCAGATGCACGTCTACGAAGAGTGGGACAGCGAGGAAGCCCTGCTCCAGCACTTCGCCGATCCGCCTTATGCCGACATGCGCAGTCATCTGGAGAAGTACGAGCTGACCGGCTTCCATGTGCAGCTCTACACCGCCGCCGGGATCGAGCCGGTCTATGCCGAAGACGGCTTGCCGCGCCGCGAGATTTTCGGGGTAACGCTGGCGGGCACGTGATTGGCTCCGTCTTTGACACCCGCCATCACGCTAAACTTGAGACAAGTTCAGCGTGATGGCGGGCAAAGCGGTAACATTGTAGCTGTTACCCCTCGATAGGGATGAGGAAATCCATCGTGTAGCGCTTGGCCTTCCAGCCTGCAGCAGTGCGCACGACATCGAAATAATACCGTCCGTTGACGGTGATCCCGCCGCCCGCCTTGTACTTGCCCATGCCGATCACATAGGCGCGGATCGAGGCCGTATCGCCGTCATAAGCAGTGATTGCGAAGTTGGTGAGGTAGTGCGCGTGCGCCGACATAGCCTCGAAGGTGTCCTCGAAGAACTTGCGGATCTCGCCGTGGCCATTGAGGCTGGGGAAACCGATGCCGGACAGGTCGAACACCGCATCTTCCACAAACACGGCGCAGATGCCGTCGAGGTCGTGCAGGCTGTCTACCGCGTGGGCGTAGGAGACGAGCAGGTCCTGGATCGCCAGGCGATCTTCGATAGGGCAGGCGGTCATTCAGGAAAATCCTCTCAGGTTATCGATTATAGGGCCTCGGCGGGGAAGCCGGGGCGGATGGGATCGGTCACACCGTCCCATTCGCGCGCGCCATCGGCTATGCGCGCGAAGAACTCTCCTTGCAGGGGGTTTTCCTCGATCAGTTCGATCATGCAGCCGATGGCGGCGCTGGTGTCGATGTAGCTGAAGCGGAAACCGCCGAAGCTGCCATCGACCGCGGCGACGAAGCCCTGGTCCACATATCCGGCATAGGCCGTGTCATAATCGCCGGTGTAAATGGCAAGGTGGTGGAAGCCGCCCTGCCCCTTGGCAATGGTGTCGCGGTAGGCGGAAGGGTTGTCGCAGTGCTGCTGCACAAGCTCGATCTGCACACCGCCCGACTGGGCGATGGCGACCGAGAAATCGAGGCCCGAAGCCGCCCGCCCCCGGTAGTCGTACTCTTCAAGGACGATGCGGGGGACGTGGAAAAACGGCCCGATCCCGGTGGTCCGGACCCAGTTCATGCAGGCGCTCTCGATGTCGTCGACCATCAAGGCGACCTGCATGACGTGGGAGCCCGGAACTCCCGCCTGAAGGATGGTGGGGGCTTCGGTCATGATCAGGCCACCGGCATCTCACCCTTCACATAATCGTCGAGCAGTTCGTGGAAGCGCTGGACGCGCTTTTCCTGGCCCGGCAGGTTGCAGCCCTTGAACCCGCGTGAATTGAGGCCCTGCTGCTGGGTCGTGCCGATCGACAGGTCCTGGTCGGCCACGTAGCCTACCGAAACGCCGTCGCCGTAAACCGAGTGGCGCGCCACCGCATCATGCTCGAAAGGCAACATGCCCAGCGGCGTGAACACCTCCTTCATGCCCTCCACCGGCGGGTAGAGGCACCAGTGCTGGAACACGCACTTTTCCGGGTCGGTGGGGTGCGGCTCGGTGCGCAGGACCTGAAGCTGCTCGGGGCTCATGGTCAGGGTAAGGTTGGGGAACAGGGTGCAGTGGAAATAGTCCACCAGTTGCTGGTCCGACATGTTGTCGTAATTGGTGTAGCCGCGTCCCGGACCCAGCCGGCGCTTGGCCTCGATGATGGCCTCGCGCAGGTCGCCGGTACGGCCGTTGTAGTCATCCGGATCGATGCCCCAGGCGCGCGCCGCCTCGCCCAGCGGGGCGGGGACTTCGCTGGTGTGATAGTCGACGCGGGTGGTCGCCTGATGGCCCTTCATCCACATCGAGTTGTGACCCGAGGGGTACATCTCGAACAGCGTGTCGGGCAGGCCGTCGTTGATGAAGGTCGCCAGTTCCGGGTGGATAGTGGGGAGGTGGTAGCTCTCGTTGAAGTTGTCGCGGATGATCTTCCAGTTGAAATCCGCGTCCGCCGACACCTTGAGCACGCGCACCCAGTTGTCGACACCGTAGCCCTTGAGCCGCTCAGGCAGCGGCGCCATCCATTCGTGCAGCGGCGCGACGTCATCGTCCATGCACCAGAATACGAAGGGGCCCCAGGTCTCGCAGCGCAGTTCGGAAAGGTGGAGGCGCCCGCACGGATCGCCGTCCGCAAAATCGTCAGGATCCTGGACCTTGGCGAGCGTACCGTCGAGGTCGAACGTCCAGCTGTGATAGGCGCAGGTGATGCGCATAACGCTGGCCTGTTCGCCCACGATCAGGCGGTTACCGCGGTGCGGGCAGGAATTGTAGAACGCCTTGATGGAATCGTCTTCCTGGCGAACCATGATGACCGATTCCTTGGCGAAGTTGTGGCGGATGATGTCCCCCGGCTCCTCCAGTTCGGCGATCAGGCCGCCAAGGTGCCAGACCTTGGGCCACAGGTTCTTCATCTCGCCGTCCATCCACTCCTTGGAGATGTAACGGTCGGCGGTGATCGGATCGCCGCGCACCGGCATGTCGAAATCGGCCGAGTAGCGCGATGCCTGAGTCTGGATGTTCATGGGCTGGGTATCCTGTGATTTCGCGTTTTTTTATGTGATCGTTACTGGCTGGGATCGCTGCCCCGCCGGCCGCCTCTTGGCGCTCCGGGATTGGCCGCGAAGAAATCGAGCGTGCCGGGATCGTCCTTCACCCAGTCGGTGACGAGGACACGGTTGACGATGCGCCAGTCGCCATCGCGGCAGGCATATTCGTCGAGGTAACGCCCGGAAATGAACAGGTCGCGCACTCCGCCTTCGGGCGTCGGCAGCGAGTGCCAGGCCTGGAAATACCATTCGCCGCTGGCCGTCTCGCCGGTGACCGCGATGCGCGACTGGCCGAGCAGGTGGTGCGTGGCGCCCATGTCGGCGAGGAAGCCCTGCGCGAAATCGACGAATTCGTCCGCCGAGCCTTTCATCAGCCCGCAGTCGACAACGGCATCATCGTGGAAGGCGGTGCGCTGGAGAACGGGGTCGAGCCGGTCCAGCCCGCGCATGTAGCGCGCCGCCGCGTCGGCGATGTCGCGCCGGGCGGCAAGGTCGCGGACTTCGGCCTCAAGGTCGAAGCGGGCTTTCGTCGTCACTGCGTCCACGGGGCAAGCCTCGGGACGGAATTCGCGCGTGAATGAGGCATGCCTTTTCAACTCTCCCGTTCCCGGTCAGGGCGCGTCTGCAATTTCGCGCGCCTCTGGCCATCCGCAGTCGCTTGCAAATAAACCGACTCAACTGCCGGTTTTTTATGCTACCTTCTGGCCCACTTGCTCACCTGCGACTTTGGCTAGGTTCGGGCGAGCGGCGACAAGCGCACCGCTGACTTCGAAACGGGGAGAGATACTTGAAGGCGCAGTCTCTGCAGGACCGGATGCTCAGCGCACTCTCGCCCGAGATGCACGCTGAACCACCCGAAAAATGGCAGCAGCGCAAAAGCGCGCTGATGCGCGAAAGGCTCGTGTCGGCCGCGATCGACTGCCTTGTCGAGGGCGGCTACCCCGGCCTGACCACGGCTGCCGTCGCCAACGCCTGCGAAGTTTCACGCGGGGCAATGCACCATCACTTCCAGACGCGCATGGAACTGGTCTCGGCCGTGGTCGAGCACGCCGTCTACCACCGCATGCGCACCTTCCTCGCCGACTATTTCGAGGCCGTTTCGCGCCGGGTGGACGAACCAATGATCGAGATGGCGGTCGAGGCGCACTGGCGCTCGGTGCAGACGCGCGATTACGCCGCCTGGGTCGAACTTGCAGTCGCCGCCCGGACCGACGGTGAACTTGCCGCGATCTTCGAACCCGCGGCGCGCCGCTACGACGCGGTCTGGACCAGCGAGATGATCGAAGCCTTCCCGCAGTGGAAAGCGGACTGGGACAACCTCAAGCTGGCGCACGACTTCACCAGCGCCATCCATATGGGCATGCTGCTCCACGCATCGGTCTTCGGCACCGGGGAGCGCCTTGAACGCCTGCGCCATTTCGCCGCACGCACCATGCAGCGGCTCAGCGAGGAGCGCTGAAAGCACTACCCTTTCCTCCCGTTCTCTCCAAAGTCACAGGTGTCCCTGCGGCGCCCACTCTTCCAGACTTGGCGGCGATAACGATTCGAAACGGCCTCATGCTTTGTCCGAGGCCCCAGAAAACTGAATCGAAGGAAGGAAACCTGATGGCGAACGTGGCAATCACCGGAGCAGCACGCGGAATCGCGTTCGAACTGGCCAGGCAACACCTCGAACGCGGCGACCGGGTCTTTGCCCTGGTCCGCAACCCCGGCGGCGCGGATGCCCTCAATGACCTCGCGGCCTCTTCCGGCGGCAAGGTGACGGTCCATGCGATGGATGTGAGTGACAGCGCGTCCGTAAAGTCGGGCGCCGCTGCGACCGGCGATGCGCCGATCGACATACTCTACAATGTCGCCGGCGTGACCGGTAAGGCCGAAGCCGATTTCGAAAACATCGACTGGGAAGACTTCGACCAGTCGATCGAGATCATGCTGAAGGGCCCCCTGCGCGTCCTCAGCGCCTTTCTACCGCGCCTTGGCGAAGGATCCAAGGTCATCAACTTCTCCAGCCAGCTCGGCGCCTCGACCTGGCCCTATGGCGGGTACTGGGGATACGCGGCGGCGAAGGCCGGCCTCAATCGCATGATGCGATCGATCGCCATCGACCTGAAAGATCGGGGTATCGTCGTGGGCGTGATCCACCCCGGCTACGTCTCGACCGACATGAGCGGCCCCGGCGCCGACATTACCCCGCAGGAAAGCGCCTCCTCGATCATGGCCCTCACCGACCGCTGGGGCATCGAGGACACCGGCGAATTCTACAAGTGGAACGGCGAAAAGCACGCCTGGTAAGGGACGCACCGATGGCATTTACGGGACCGCTGGAGGATCGCATCCTCATCCGCGAGCTGCTCGACACATACGCCCACGGCGTGATGACCCGCGACGTCGAAACCTGGGCCGCGACCTGGGCCGAGGACGCCTTCTGGGCCCTGCCCGAATTCCCCGACCTGGGCGGGTTCACCGGCAAGGAAGCTATCGTCGCCGGCTGGAGCGAATCGATGAAGCACTACGGCCTTGGCGGCGGCGCCGCGCGGCCAATGGTTTATGTCGCCCACCCCGGCGAAATCCGGGTGGACGGCAACCGGGCCACGGCAATCTCCTATACCTCGGAAATCTTTGAGGACCCGGCCACGTCCAAGACCATGCGCCTGCGCGGTCGCTACGTCGATGAACTGGCGAAAGTAGATGGCGAATGGTTGTTCACCCGCCGCGAATACACCACTTTCGACGCGCGCGAGGACTGAGCCCCGCACAGGAAAGGGCGCGCACCGGTTAAGGTGCGCGCCCTGCCCCTTACATTCCGAGCTGCTCGAACATCTTTGTCGAAACGCCCGTAAGGTTCGCCATGATCGCGCCCTGGCTGCCCTGCGCCTCGCTGAAACGCAGCGGCTTGACCCGCTCGACGAGAATTTCCTCCGGCGTCGGGTCCTGCGCGAACAGCGCCATCACCTCATCGGAAAATTCGGCCAGCGGCTGATAGCCTTCGCGCGTGCTCTGCCCCGGCGTGAGGTCAGTCTGGACCGCAGGCGGCGCCAGTTCGATCACCTCCACGCGCCCGCGCAGCATCTCGCGCAGCGACTGGGTGTAGCTATGCATGGCCGCCTTCGACGCGCTGTAGGTCGGCGTGCCCGAGAGCGGGACGAAAGCCAGCCCCGAAGTGACGTTGACGATCGCACTGCCCTCCTGCGCGGCAAGGTGGTCGACCAGCGCATCGATCAGGCGGATCGGACCCAACACATTGGTCACCAGCGTTGCTTCCGCATCGCCAAGATCGCGCGCGCGGTCGAGCCGCTCGTAACGCATGATCCCGGCATTGTTGATGAGCACGTTGAGCGCCGGGAAGTCCGCCAGAACCTCGGCGGCGAAGGCCGCGACGCCGCCCGCGCTTTCAACGTCGAGCGCCATGGCATGCATGTTCTCACGGCCTTTGCATGCCGCTTCCAGCGCTTCCAGCCGGCGCCCGGCGACGATCACGACATTGCCCTGATCGTGGAACCGCTGCGCCAGTGCCTCACCGATGCCCGAACCGCCGCCGGTCATCAGAATGGTGTTTCCAGTCGTTTTCATGAGGGAACTCCTTGGTTGACGCCTCTGATGTAGCACCCCACATTCGAATGGTAAGAAGGCACCCCAAAGATTTATACTTACCCAAGAGAGAGTGACTATCCCATGGAGACTATTGGGCCCGACGTGATCGAAGTTTCGGCAAAAGCGCAGGAGTGCGAGGCCATCGATCCGCGCGTCGAGGCGCTGGTCACCGAACTGATCGGCCGCGTGGCGGACAAGTGGACGATGATCCTCCTCGAAGTCTTCGAGGAACACGGGGAGCAGCGCTTCACCCAGATCGCGCGGCATGTCCCTGACATCAGCCAGAAGATGCTCACGCAGACCCTGCGCCGCATGGAACGCGACGGCATGATTACCCGGCACGTCCATGCCGTGGTGCCTCCGCGCGTCGACTACGCGCTTACCCCGCTCGGATCGAGCCTGAGCGAGGCGTTCTGCGGGGTATGGGTATGGGCTGCGGACAACTTGGACCGGGTGGAGCGCGCACGCGAAGACTTCGACGCGCGCTGAAGGTTCACCCCAGCATTGCGCGGAAAATCTCGAGCGGGGTTCGGCGGGAAAGGCGTTCGGGCACGTAAACAAGCGGGACAAGGTTGCCTTCGATCAGGTCCGCCACGCTGATTTCGCTCTTGAGCGCGATGCCGCAGCGGTCGGCGCCCCGCCAGCGCACCTGCCCCTTCAGGATATGCCCGCCGATGTCCAGTTCGATCGCCGTCCCGCGCGGCGGCGGCGAAGCGACGAGGGCAAGAACACCTCGCGAAGAGGCATTGGTCAGCGTCGCTGCCACAACCTGATCGCCAATGCGCATCATCGCCTTTACCGCGACGACCGTGCGCGCCTGCATACGCTGCCTGTGAATGAACATGCCCGCCGTTCCCTAGCCAGAGCTGTAAAACGTAATACGTACAAATAGTTATTCTGCGGTTAATGCGGGTTCACGTCGGCGGCAATTTCCGGCCCGCCCGATAGCGGACCGGAGATTGAGTACCACGCGCGCAGGCGCCGGTTCAGGCAGCGGCCTTCTTCTTCAGACGCCAGGCATGGAGCAGCGGCTCGGTATAGCCATTGGGTTGATCCACGCCCTTGAACACAAGGTCGCAGCCTGCCTGGAAAGCCATGCTGGTATCCCAGTTGCCCGCCATTGGTTCATAAAGCGGATCGCCCGCGTTCTGCGCATCGACTTTGGCCGCCATGCGCTTGAGCGAATCCATCACCTGTTCCTGCGAGCAGACGCCGTGGAGCAGCCAGTTCGCCATGTGCTGGCTGGAAATGCGCAGCGTCGCGCGGTCTTCCATCAGGCCTACGTCGTTTATGTCAGGCACCTTGGAGCAGCCTACGCCCTGGTCGATCCAGCGCACGACGTAGCCGAGCAGCCCTTGCGCATTGTTGTCGAGTTCCTCGCGGACCTCATCCTCGGACCAGTTCACGCCGTCCGCCAGCGGAACCTGCAACAGCAGGTCGAGTCCCGGCACTTCCTGCGCGCCGATATCCTCGCGCAGGCCGAAAACGTCGACCTGATGATAGTGCATCGCATGGAGCGTTGCGGCAGTCGGCGACGGCACCCAGGCGGTGTTCGCGCCGGTCTTCGGGTGCCCGATCTTCTGCTCCATCATATCGCGCATCATGTCCGGCGCGGCCCACATGCCCTTGCCGATCTGCGCAGCGCCCGAAAGGCCATGCGCCAGTCCGATGGCTACGTTGCGCTTTTCATAAGCTGCAATCCATGCCGAAGCCTTGATCGCCGCCTTGCGGATCATCGGCCCCGCCCGCATCGAGGTGTGTATTTCGTCGCCGGTACGGTCGAGGAAACCTGTATTGATGAAGACGATGCGGGTGCGAACCGCGTGGATACAGGCGGCGAGGTTCGCCGAGGTACGGCGCTCCTCATCCATCACGCCAACCTTGAGCGTCTCACGCGGGAGCCCCAGCAGGTCCTCCACCGCATCGAACAGGTCGTTGGTGAAGGCGCACTCCTCCGGCCCGTGCATCTTGGGTTTGACGATGTAGATATTGCCTTCGCGGCTGTTGCCGTACTTCGTCAGGCGCTTCACGTCCTGCGCCGAAATGGCGCTGGTGATCACCGCATCCATGACGCCCTCGGGGATTTCCGAGCCGTCCGGCAGCAGAATCGCCGGGTTGGTCATAAGGTGGCCGACATTGCGCACGAACAGCAGCGAACGGCCCGGCAGACCGGCTTCCTCCCCGCTCGGCAAAGCGATGGCCTTGTCGGCAGCGAGTGCACGGGTCAGCGTCTTGCCGCCCTTCTGGAAGGTGTCGGTCAGGTCGCCCTGGATTATGCCGAGCCAGTTGGAATAGGCCAGCACCTTGTCCGCAGCATCGACCGCGGCGATCGAATCTTCCAGATCGACGATGGTGGTCAGCGCCGCTTCCAGCACGATATCGGAGATGCCCGCCTTGTCGGTCGAGCCGACCTGGCTTGCCGCGTCGATGACGACCTCGATGTTGAGGCCATTGTTCGCGAACAACAGGCCCCCAGCCGTCTTGCCAACGAACTGCGCCTCACTGGCGAGTTCAAGCGCAGTGACATCCACCAGATCGGCCCACGAACCGGACTTCAGCGGCAGCGCCTGGTCGAGGAACGCACGCCCCGCCGCAATCACCGCTGCGCCGCGCGCCGCATCGTAGCCCGGACCTTGCGCGGGCGCGGCGTCGAGCGCATCGGTGCCGTACCACGCATCGTAGAGGCTACCCCAGCGCGCATTCGCGGCATTGAGCAGGAAGCGGGCATTGAGGACAGGCACGACCAGTTGCGGCCCCGCCATCGTCGCGATCTCAGGATCGACGCCGGTGGTGGAGATGGTGAAAGCGCCTGGCTCCGGCACCAGATAGCCGATTTCGCGCAGAAATGCCTGGTACTCGCCCTGCTCGATAGGCTTGCCGGCACGCTCGCCGTGCCATGCATCAATCTGTGCCTGCAGCGAATCGCGAGTGTCCAGCAGCGCGCGATTGCGCGGGGCGAACACGGTCAGAAGCTGCGCAAATCCCTGCCAGAAGGCGGCGGTGTCCTGTCCGATCGGGGGCAGCACCTGCTCCTCGACGAACCTAGCCAACTCCGCATCGACCTGAAGCCCGGAACGATCAACCCTGTCAGTCATACTTCCTCGCACTGGTTTGCGAACGCGCACGCCGTGGATACGGCCTGCAACGGTCACGATAATTACCAAATTGCCCTGGGGAAGGATCGGAAGGGCTATGGCGCAACCTCGCGCGCTTGGCAACAGCGCCCAAGGTCCGGGTTCCATTGGTTATAATAGTGTCATGTGCCGGGACACAGGGATTCCTCCGGATTTACAGGACCCGTCGGTAACCCTTACATTCCAGCATTCGTTAAGCATCGGACCCGGCGGGAACGCGGGGTTGGCACGAACGTTGCTAAATGGTGGCCAGAACAAAGGGATGAAAATGCTCCGCAAGATCGGTCGCCTGTTTATCATCAAGACCAACTGGGAAGCGTACATGATCATCTACGCGCTGGCCCTCGGCGCGGTTGAGCGCGGTAGCGTCTATCTCACGCGATTTCCGGGATTTGGGGGCAAGCTGCTGTTCCTGGCCTGCACCGGCGCGGTGTTCATGGCTGGCGCCAAGATTCTCGATTGCATCAAGTTCGAAAAGGCTGCCCTGCTGGAACGACAACCCCCGATAGCTCCGACGCCCCCCATGATAGAGCGCGAAGCCGCTTAGGGACGCAGAGCGGCAACGCATCCGCGCCGTTCCGAAACATCGATGATGGAAGGTGGGGTGATTCTGTTGACAGGCTCACCCCGGGCCCCTGGAATCCCTTCTGTTACCCGGCGGGCCCAGCCGTGTTCTAACTTTGTAACTTCAGGGCGTTAGCCCCTAGAATTACGCTGCGAGAGCAAGTGCGTCGTTGTCGTTGGCACTTATGAGTTTTGAGCCTTGAACGGGTTACTCAGCCCGAATGAAAACTACGCTTTTCAACACACGTCGATCCTAGTTCGGCCCCGTCATCACCCCCGCGACAACGGGGTTGTTCCTTACGGAACGGGTGATGGTGGAGCCGCCGGGTACCGCCCCCGGGTCCGCTGCATCTATTGTACGTAACAATTTATCATCATATCCGACCGAAGCCGGCAGGTCCCCATATAGGGCCTTGGTCGTGAATGTGAAGTGACCGTGTGAAGGGAGCGCAGTACCGGGGAAACCAGCGTTGCGCCCCCCCTTGACGCTTACACCTTGTTCTTGCGCAGTTCCGCGAGAATGTCCTTCAACGCGTCGAGCTGCGGATCGGTCGGCGTAGCGGCCGCAGCCGTGGCATCCGCCTCGGCCTGTTCCTTCTTCACCGATTCGACCATCTTGTTGATCGAGCGTACCAGCAGGAACAGCACCATCGCGATAATGAGGAAGTTCACGATCTGCGTGATGAACTCACCGTAGCCGATCATGGCCACGCCTGCGGCCTTGAGCGCGACATAGTCGCCCACGTTGCCGGTATATCCGGCCGGCACTTCACCCAGCTGGACGAAGTAGTTCGAAAAATCGATGTCGCCGAACGCCCAGCCGATCACCGGCATGATGACGTTCTCGGTGAGCGAGGTCACGATCTTGCCGAAAGCGGCGCCGATCATCACACCGACCGCGAGGTCGAGTACGCTGCCGCGCGCGATGAACTTCTTGAATTCGTCGAATATTGCCATGCGCTTGGGTCCCTGTTTCGGCGATTGGGATTGGTAGGCCGTGCATTTTGACACACTCGACCCTGCGCCTCAAACGTTTGTTAACCCTGTCGGTTTCCACCTCTGCAACATGCCGCGCTTGATCCGTCATGTGGCATCGCTATCTATCGCTCGTGGAAGCCGCCGGCAGCGCCGACGGTTCAGTGGAGGAATCACGCCGATGTCGCTTTCCAACGCAGCCCGTCACGGCCGCACCGTACTGGCACTTGCGGCGGCCCTGTCGCTCGCCGCCTGTGGTTTCAACTCGGTTCCGACCAAGCAGGAAGCCGCCAAGGCCAAGTGGGCCGACGTCGAGGCTGCCTTCCAGGAACGCGCCAACCTCGTCCCCAACCTCGCTGCCGTCGCCAAGGGCGCGGCAGAGCAGGAAAAGGGCATTCTGGTCGGCGTCACCGAAGCGCGCGCCAAGGCCACCTCGATCCAGGTGAGCGGCGACGATCTGGGCGATCCCGCCAAGATGGAGGAGTTCCAGCAGGCCCAGGCTCAGCTGGGTGCCGGCATCGGCCGCCTGCTCGCCAGCGTCGAGGCGTATCCGGAGGTCAAGTCCAACGCCAATTACCAGATGCTCCAGAGCCAGCTCGAAGGGCAGGAGAACCGTATCCGCATCACCATCCGCGACTACAATGCCGCGGTGCAGGACTATAACACCGAAGTGCGCACTTTCCCCTCGATGATCGGTGCGCGTCTGCGCGGTGCCGACCCACTGGTTCCGTACAAGTCGGTTACTCCCGGCGCCGAAAAGGCCCCGGACCTCCAGGGTAAGCTCTGATCCGGTGACCCACTTCCGGGCCGTCCTGACGGCCGCATTCCTGGCCCTGTGTGCCCTGCTTTCAGGGCCGCAGGCGTGGGCGCAGAACGGAACGCAGGCCGCGGGCCCGCAATTCCCCAAGCTGACCGGGCGCGTCGTCGATGCGGCGAACGTGATCCCCGCGCCCGAGGAAGCGCAGCTCACGCAAAAGCTGGAGGCGCTGGAAAAGCAATCGCGCCGGCAGTTGGTAGTGGTGACGCTGCCCAGCCTGGGCGGCTACGAGATTTCCGACTACGGGTACCAGCTTGGCCGGAACTGGAAAATCGGCCAGAAGGGCGACAACAACGGCACGATCCTCATCGTCGCGCCCAATGAGCGCAAAGTGCGCATCGAAGTTGGTTACGGCCTCGAGCCGATCCTCACCGATGGCATGAGCTTCCTTATCATCAACAACCAGATCCTGCCTCGCTTCAAGGCCGGCGACATGCCCGGCGGCATCGCAGCGGGCACTGATGCAATCATCAAGCAGCTCACCCTTCCCCCTGAAGAAGCGCAGAAAATCGCTGCACAGGCAGACAAGCAGCGCGCAGAGAGCGGCGATGACCTTTCGCCGGGCACGGTCATCTTCATTCTCGTCGTGATTTTCTTCTTCGTCCTGCCGATCATGCGCGCGGCCGGTGGCGGCGGACGCAGGCGTAGCGGTTTCGGTGGCCCGATCGTCTGGCTGCCGGGCGGCTTCGACAGCGGCTCCTCCGGCGGTGGCTGGGGA
>NZ_CACSJO010000002.1 GCF_902706195.1 Novosphingobium sp. 18050
GGGCTGGCGCCGTCGTAGCCGGGCGGGGCGAAGGAGATGAACATCCGCTCGATTGCGCCGGGCCATACGCGGTCGGCGTCGGCGGGCAGCGAGAAACCGCCGTCGAGCGCGGAGAAGTTCAGCGAGATCACCGCGTCCTCGCCGGTCCCTTGCGCATAGTTCCAGAGCCGCACGTACCAGGTGTGCGGGGCGCCGGAGGCGTCCTTGCCCTCGATCGTCAGCGTCGGGCCGTTGACGGCGTCCAGCGGCACGATCCCGGACGAGCGCCAGCGCAGCCGCAGTGATGTGTGGGCATAATCGCGGTCGGCGCGGTAGGCGAGCAGCGGGTGGTCCAGCGTGTCCGCGCTGTCCCAGATCAGGCCGCCGAGGTCGGCCCGGCGCAGGAACGCCGCGTCGACGCGCAGCGCATCGGGCGCGGTCGAAACCACGGTGGCCATCATCGGGCGCGGGAAGTTGACGGTCCAGAAGCGCGGATCGAAGCGCATGATCCAGTCACTGGCCTGCCCTTCGCGTGTTCCGGCGAGCCAGAATGCCATGGCGTTTCTCCTGATCAGTACGTGAGGGCGCGGCGTACGGCGCTGGCCACCTGCCGCGAGGAGCGCTGAAGCGACTGCGGCGTGCCGGCGCCGCGCGGGGCATTGAGGTTGATCGCCACGCGCACGTCGCGGCCTGCGCCGCCGCTGCCCGTCTCGATCCGCCCGGCAGAGGTGGGCACGAAGACTTCCGGCCCGCGCTCGCCCACCCTATAGCCGCGCCCCGGCGAGACGTTGCCGCCCGTCGCCCGGCCCGGCAGGCCCAGCGCGCCTGAGAGCAGGCCGGACAGGTCGAGCAGTCCGCCGCCTCCGCCGGAACCACCGCCGAGGACGGCCGAGGCGAGGGTCTGCGCGGCCTGTCCGGCAATGGCGTCCAGCGCGGAGGAGGCGGTGCGCTTGAGGTCGTCGAAGCCGAGGCTGCCCTTGCGGATCGCGCCGGAAAGCCCGCGTTCGAGCGCGTCTCCCGCCCGCGTGAAGCCCGACACAAGGTCCCCGTCGACGGCGCCGCGCATTTGCGCGATGTCGCGGGTGAAGCCGGCGGTACTGGCGCGCACTTCCACTAGCAGGCTGTCGATTTCATCGTCCATGATCGTGCTCCATCAGGCGTTGCAGGGTCTGCCGGTCGAACCCTGCGGCTGCCGCGTCAGGGCAAAGCAAGCCGAGCGCGGAGGCGAGTTCAGCAGGGGTCGCGGCCCAGAATTCGTGCGGCCGCCAGCCCAGCGTGCGGGCGGAAAGGCCGCACAGCGCCAGCGCGGCGGCGGCGAAGGTCTGGTTCACGGCGCGCCTTTCAGGATCTGGGCGAGCAGCGTGCGCAAGGGCGCGGCGCAGGCGGCAAGGCCCTGCGTCACCACCGCCTCGCCCACCGCCTCGCGGGTCAGCGCGTCGCGGTCGGCCAGGCAGTGCCAGAACAGCGCTGCCATTTCGGCGAGGCGCAGTTCACCCGCTCCCGCGCGTTCGACCAGCGCGAACAGGGGACCAAGTTCCTCCTCTGCGGCGACAAGCGCGGTGAAGGTGGGGCGCAGGCAGCGCGGCGTTCCGGCGATGGGCAGGCTGGCCTCGCCGCGCAGGGGGTTGGGCGCTGTCATGCCGGGGAGACCTGGCCCGAGCTTTCCAGCTGGAGCGTGTAGTTGCGCTCGCCGTTGAAATCGCCGGCATAGTCCAACCGCTGGACCAGGAACCTGCCGCGCAGGCGCTCGCCGTCCTCGAAGCTGAGTTCGTAGTCGTCCAGCGTGCCGGACATGGCGTTGGCGCGCACCTGCGCCTCGGCGGCGCTGCCCAGGAAGATGCCCGCCGCGCTGACCGATACCGAGCGGACGCCCGCGCCCGACAGCAGTTCACGCCATCCGCCGCTGTCCTTGGAGGTGACGACCACCGCATCGCCTGTCACCGACATCTGCGTGGTGCGCAGGCCGGCGACGGTCTGGTAACTGGCGGGCGCGCCGCCGTTGGAGATCTTGAGGAGGAAGGCGCTGCCTTTCTGGGCGGTCATGGCGTGGTTCCTTTGTGGGTGGGGCGAAGGGGCGTCGACGGGCTCATCCTGAGCTTGTCGAAGGATCAGGCCGCCAGCAGGCGGAAGCGGTATTCGAGCAGGATCGCGCGGCGGCTTTCGCCGCGCTGCTCGGCGCGGGCGCGCAGGAACTGGACCGTCGCGACGTGGAACGCCGGCTGCGTGCGGGGCAGGGTTTCGATACGCGCCTCGATCGCAGCGACGACATCGGCAGCGGCATCCGGCGCGTCGCCCCGGCAGTGCAGTTCCAGCGCTACACGCACCTCGCGGCCTGGCGCGGTCTTGCAGCTCCAGTCGGTGCTGGCGCTGGCGGCGATGGCCAGCCACGGCAGGCTGCTGCGCGAGGGGGCTTCCTCGGTCACCGCGTTCAGGCTGGAGACCAGCACCGGATCGGCACGGAGCCAGCCGATCAGGGCGGCGCGCAAGGGCATTTCCATCACTTATCCTTTCGCGAAAAGCGGCCAGACCAGCCCCGCGCGCCGCCAGCGGCGTTCGTCCCCGCGCGCGGCGAGAAGGCGGACGGCGGCATGGGCGGCGGCAAGTTTGGCAGCGCGGGCGGCGAGGCGTTTGGCGAGGGCCTCGAACGGGGCGTCGGCCTCGATCATGCCAGCCGCATCCGCCGCCAGGGACGCCACAGCGCGGCCACCGAAGCGGGGGGCAGCGGTGCGGCGCCAGCGGTGTCACGCTCGCGGTGTTGGTGCGCGGCGAGGCGGACCACGCCGTGGCGCAGCGATTCGGGCAATGCGTCCCAGTCGGCGGCAAGACCGGCGGTGAAGCGCACGGCCACGCGCTTTGCCTCGCCCGGCAGCGGCAGGCGCACGCGGCCGGCGCCATCGGCATCGAGGTCTGCCTCCCAGCTTGCGGGATCGAGGACGAGGCGGGTGGCTTGCCCGGTCAGGCCCTCGATCGCGGCAATGGCCTGGACCGGGCGTGTCGCCAGACTGTGCCAGCCGGCGCGGGCGCTGAGCAGTTCCTCGCATTCGGCTTCCAACGGCAAGGCGCCGATGAACGCCTCGCAGGTCTCGAGTGCGGCGGCAAGGAGTGCGGTGAGCAGCGAATCATCGCTGTCCGTGGTGATGCCGAGCCACTGCTTGAGCTCGGCAAGCGCCGATGACGGCAGCGCGGCCGGCGTAAGGATGACCCGGTTCATGGGTATCTCCGATCAGGAATGGACGGGAAGGAATGAGGTGCCCGCGCCGCCGGGAGGGGAAACGGCGGCGCGGGCTGACGCGGGGGAGGGCGCAGGGGATCGGCCCCCGCCCGCGCTATCCTGCTGTCATCAGGCCGAGATGCGCAGCAACTTGATCGCGTCGGAATCCAGTACCTGCCCGCCGATCCGCTTCGTCGCGTAGAAGTGGACGAAGGGCTTGTTGGTGAACGGATCACGCAGGATCGAGGTCGCCGAACGCTCGGCGATCAGGTAGCCGGCGCGGAAGTTGCCGAAGGCGATCGGGAAGACGCCGGCGCCGACGTCGGGCATGTCCTCGGCCTCGACCACCGGGTAGCCGAGCAGGCGGTTGGGCTGGCCTTCCATCAGCCCCGGCTGCCACAGGAACGAGCCGTCCGCCGCCTTCAGCTTGCGCACCGCCGCCAGCGTCTTGGAGTTCATCACCCAGCTTGCGCCCTGACGGTGGCCCGCCTTGAGCGAGTGGACGAGGTCGATCAGCTTCAGCTCGGGCGAGGTGTCGAAGCCGGTGGCATTGCCCGAGACGAGGTGCTGCAGCGTGCCGAAGGTGCGCGTCGCATCCCCGGCGGTGCTGGTGGCGGCGTTGAGGAAACCGCGCGGCTGGTTGATCCCGGAGCCGCCCACGAAAGCGGCACCTTCCGCACGGGCGAATTCCATCGCGATCTCGTCCGCCAGCCATGTCTGGATGTCGAAGGCGGCATCGTCGAGCATGGCCTGGCTGGCCGCCGGGTTGGCGTAGAGTTCGCCCGAGGGCGGAGCGATCTCGGCGAAGGCGGGGGTGGCGGTTTCGGGGCGCAGCGCGGTTTCGCTGACCCAGCCAGAGGCCGAGCCGCCGGTGGTGACCAGCTTGCGATACCCGGCGCTGCCGGTCTGGACGACCTGCGCGATGGCGCGGATCGGGCTGATGTTCCTGAGGCGGGCCGAGATCAGCGCGTCGATCTCACGCGGGACGGCATAGCCGCCGTCCGCCATGACCGCGCCCGAAAGCGACTTCAGTTCCGTCTCGCGGCCCGAGCGCAGGTAGCCCTGGACGAAGCTCTTCACTTCGAGGCTGGGCCCGGAACCAAGGCTCGCGCCCGAGGCTTCAATCAGCGGGCGGGAGGCAGCGCGCGAGACGCGGTCGAGCCGGGTCTTCACATCGTCGACATCGCCGCGCAGGGCCTCGACGGCGGCTTCGGTGGCGTCCTGGCGGGTGACCAGGTCGAAAGAGGCGTCCAGCGCCTCGACGGGGGGAGTGGCTTCCATGGGGTATTCACCTTTTCGTTGGCGTGGGGAAACGGGAGGAAAGCGGCATCACGCGATCAGGTGGACGCGCGCTTCATGCTGCATCGGGTGAGTCACGAGGCTCACCTCGAACATGTCGATGTCGAGCAGTTCGCGGCCCTGTTCGGTGCGGCGGCTGGCGCGGGCGCGGTAACCGAAGGAGAGGCCGGTGACGGTCCCCCGGCTCAGCGCCAGCCCGGCCGCGCCGAAGGGGTTGTCGACCATGCCGACGATACGCAGGCCGCGCGCGTCCTCGGCCACGGTCTCGATCCAGCCGATGCGCAGGTCCGCGCGGTGCTGCCACAGGAGCGGCAGCAGATCGCGGCGCTCGGCAAGGGTGCGGGCGAAGGCGCCGGGGCGGATCATGTCGCGTGCCGCGTCGGGCTTGCCGAACAGGGCGGCGTATCCGGCGAACCTCAGCGCCTGCTCGTCCTGAGCTCGCCCGAGGATCATCGCAGCAGCTCCGTGGCGCCAAGGCGGACCGTCAGGCCAAGCAGCAGCAGCGCCAGTGCGCCGCGCACGATCCAGTTCACCACTGCGGTCCGCGCGCTCGACTTGGCATCGCGCCAGGCCCGGAGCAGTTCGCGCAGTTCGCCCATGTCCTGCAGCGCGGTCTCGTCGTCCAGACCGATGCGGGCGAGCATCCGCTGCGCGCCCAGTTCGCTGGCCTCCTCGACCACCGCGCGCAAGGTGACGAGATCGCCGCCCTGCGCGGTCGCCTGGGCGAGCAGACCCGCCAGCATGTCATTGGAGTTCATGATTTGTTCTCCGAATTGGTTGCACGCGGAGGCAGGCCCAGCAGGGCGCGTTTTTCCGTATCGTCGAGAAAATCGGCGGCGCTGACCTGCGACCACAGCCGCTCTCGGTCCTCCGCCAGCGCGGGGACACGGTCGAGGTCGATCGCCAGCGCCGCATCGGGGAACCACGGCGCCAGACCCTCGCCAATCGCGGCGAGCAGCTTGGCGGCCAGCGGCAGCAGCGTCAGCCGCCACAGCGCGCGGTTGGCCTCGCGGTAATTGTTGTAGGTCGCATCGCCGGGTAGTCCCAGCAGCATCGGCGGCACCCCGAAAGCAAGCGCGATGTCGCGCGCGGCGGCGGCCTTCAGCGTGGCGAAGTCCATGTCGGCGGGCGTCATCGCCATCGCCTGCCACGTCAGCCCGCCCTCCAGAAGCATCGGGCGACCCGCGTTGGCCATGCCCGAATAGGCGGTGGTCAGCTCGGCTTTCAGGCGGTCGAACTGGTCGCCGGTCAGCCCGGCGCCGTCACCGCCTTCGTAGACCAGAGCGCCCGAAGGCCGCGCCGCGTTCTCCAGCAGCTGACGGTTCCAGATCGATGCGGCATTGTGCGTGGCGACCGCCTCGTCGGCAGCGCAAAGGCAGCCCGCGCCGTAGTGATCGTCGCCCGGATGGAAGTGGCGGATGTGGATCACGTTGGGCGATGCGTCCTCGTCCAGCAGCGGGATCGAAATGCGCTTGCCCGCGACTTCATAGGCGAAAGCGGCGGGCCAGCCGTCGTCCCCGGCGATGACGCTGATCCGCTCGGGGCGCAGGGCATAGAGTTCGACCGGCCGCCCGCGCGCGTCTTTCAGCACCTGCACATAGGCATTGCCATGAAGCAGCAGATGCGATGCCAGCGTCTCCAGCAGCGACTGCCCGGCGCTGGTGTCGGTGACGAGCGCGCTGATCGCCGGGTCCGCAGGCTTCAGCGGCGCGCCGCCAATACCCTCGGCGACAAGGCGAACCGCGCGCTGGGCGACCGGGTTCTCCAGATAGGCGCGGCGGACGGCGTGGTTGTACTCGAACGGAGCACGCCCGTTTCCGCCTTCGGTGAAGAACCAGGGGGAGGCGTTGCCGCGCGCGAGTGGCACGCGGATGCTTTCGCCTTTGAAGGCGGCGATGAGGGTTTCGAGGAAGGACATGGGGTTCCTTTCGAGGAAGAGATGGAAGGGAGGGAAGAGCTGGGGCCATCGCCCCAGACCCCGGTAATGTCGGCGCCGTGTGTGCAGCTTCGTTTGGCGCTCATTGAGACGGTGAAATGGGATCACGCGGAGGCGCGTAGTCACGGAGATGCAGTGCTTGCGGCACAGCCATTTATCTATTCAGAGGGAGCGCATTGCGCACCGTTCGAGAAGTGACATAGCCTGCGGCGCCGCATGGTATCTCCGCGCCTCCGCGTGACAAAAATCGCAAGGTTGAACCAGACCGCCACGACGCTGCTCGCGCGGCGCCGACATTTCCGGGGTCTGGGGCAATGGCCCCAGGTCTTCCCCTTCAGGCAACTCTCACGCGCGGCTCCGAAGCCTTTCCGAGCATCAGTTCGGTCAAGGCCCAGACCAGGGCATCGGCCCGGTCCGGCGACCGCCCCGGCCCCTGATACGCCCCGCCGGCGACCAGCCCGCACAGCTCGTCCTCCAGCGCCGGAAAAGTCCCGGCGTGCCGCACCCGCCCTGCTTCGTAGAGCGCGGCGACCGGCTCTGCGCGGGCGACTTTGCCCCGGATGGCGTGGACCAGTTTCAGCGGCAGCGACAGCTGCGCCGCTCGCAGAACCGAGCCGACCATCGCGCCGCCCTGATTGGCTTCGGCAACGACGCGGTCGGCGTTCCAGACCTGCGCGGCGTTCGCTACTGCACGCGCCCAGCGTTCGGGGCTGGCTTTCTCTACCGAAGCGTCGGCGAGAATGTGGGCGGTGCCGTCGGCGGCCAGGCCGGCCACCACGATCCCGCAGGCGTCTCCCGAGGCGGAGGCCGGGGGGTCCACGGCCACGACCACGCGGGTCAACTCAGGCGCTGCGTCCCCGCGGCAGGATTCGAGCAGGGCGCGGGTCCAGAGGGCGCCTTCGATGTCGGCGATCAGTTCTCCGTCGAGTTCCTGACGGCCGAGCAGCGATCTGCCGAAGCTGCGGCGGATGTCGTTCACGAAGCGCGCGGGCAGGTTGTCGCGGTTGTCTTCGGTGCTGCCTCGGGTGATGACGATATCTTCCGCCGGTTCGGCCATGAGGCGCTGGACAAGGGGCACGGCGCGCGGGGTGGTAGTGGCCAGTGCGCGTGGGCTTTCGCCCAGGCGCAGGCCGAGCAGGAGGTTGTCCCATGCGCGGGTCGCGCGGGCGGATGCGTTGTCCCACTTGGCGACTTCGTCGCACCAGGCATGGCTGTGCTGGGGGCCGCGCAGGGTTTCGGGTTCGAGCGCCGAGTAGATCGTAGCCTGCGCGCCGTTGGGCCATGAGACGCGCCGCAGCGAGGGTTCGAAGCGCGGCCTCTGGGGTTCCGGTCCGACGGAGAGCAGGCCGCTTTCGCCTTCGACCATCACCGCACGCACTTCGGGCAGGGTGGCGCCGACGAGGGCGATACGGGCATCGGGATCGGCCTTGGCGACGGCGCGCACCCATTCGGCGCCGGCACGGGTCTTGCCGAAGCCGCGACCGGCCATGATCAGCCAGATGCGCCAGTCTCCGGGCGGAGGGAGCTGCTGCGGGCGGGCCCAGAGCTGCCAGTGGGTGAGCAGTTCGTCGCGTTCCTTGTCGTTGAAGGACTTCATCTTGCGGCGCCGTTCGGCGGGGGGAAGCGATTCCAGGATCGCCAGATGTTCACTTATCATCGGTCACCGGCGCTCCTTCGGCTGGGGACGGCAGCTGCGGCTGGGGCGCGGCGAGGCGGCGTTCGCGCATCTTTTCGATCTTTGCGTTGATGGCGTCGAGGATGGCGTCGGAATTGCGGTTGTCGATGACGGCGCGCTGGCGGGCCGCCGTTTCGCGATGGGCGACGAGCAGCCGCAGCGCGGTCGCGTTGTCGAACACGCGGGTGCCGCGTTTGGAGCCGGGGGCGGGTTTCACTTCGCCTTCGCGCAGGCGGTGGAGCAGGTTCAGTTCCAGCAGGTCATAGCCTTCGCACAGGGCCTCCTGCCATTCGCGGTAGAACACCGGGTCGGCGCGGCGCAGTTCGTAGACGCGCGCGGTGTTGGTCCCGGCCTTGCGGGCCGAGGCCGTCACGTTCGAGGTGGCGGCGAGTTCGGCGAGGAACGGGCCGCGCCAGACGCGCGGAGGTGCGGCTTTCTCGGCGGCAGGCGCGCGCCGACGATCGGGACTCTTGTCCGCCATCTTGCTGTCCGTTTCGATTACTGGGGTGGGAGCGATACCAGGGCCGCCGGAGCGACTCGGTGTTTCGCGATGTTCTTGATATGTACCTAAACAGCGTGACGGTGTCAACGATAAATAACCAAATGGGTTTCCTGACGGGTGAATGCCGCCCCTTGCCGCGATGCAGCGAGGCCACTAAACGGGCCGCGTTGGGGCTTTATGCCTTGGGGGAAATTTATGCTGCGCCGCCTCTACGACTGGACCATGGCCAAGGCTGCGCACCGCCATGCGGAGTGGTGGCTGGCTGCTTTCGCGTTCATGGAGGCGAGCTTCTTCCCGGTGCCGCCGCACCCGCTGCTGGGCCTGATGTGCCTGGCCGAACCGAAGAAGGCAGTTCGCTTTGCCGCCTTCGCCACGCTGGGGTCGGTCGCGGGTGGTCTGCTGGGCTATGCGATCGGGCACTTCGCCTATGCGGCTTTCGGCGAGGCTATGCTGCACGCATTGGGGCTGGCCGAAAGCTTCCCCAAGGCCGCGTGCTATCTGCGGGACTACGGTGCCGAGATCATCGTCGTGAAGGGCGCGACGCCGATTCCCTTCAAGCTGCTGACGATCACCGCCGGGTTCATCGGCATGAACCTGTGGGTCTTCATCGGCGCCTCGATCATCTCACGCTCGATCAGCTTCATGATCGTGGGCGTGCTGTTCCGCCTGTTCGGCGCGCCGATCAAGGCGATGATCGACAAGCACCTGGGCAAAGTGACGGTGGCGTTCGTGCTGCTGATCGTCGCCGGTTTCCTCGCCGTTACGATGCTGGGCGGCGGCGGCAACACGACCAGCGAGAAGTGTGCATCGGCTGTGGCGGCAAAAACCGCCTGAGCGGCTTTACCCCGCAGGCCTGAGCGCCTTAGCCTCTCTCCCGAAAACAAGGATTTCGGGAGAGTTTGGGCCATGTCGTCATTCACCACCGCGCCGCTTGAGGACGGTCTTCCCTTCGGCGTGCGCATCGGCGGGCTGACGCTCGGCGCATTGCAGGACAAGTCCGTCCGCGACGAGATCGACGCCCTGTTCGTGACGCACGGCATGATCGTGTTCGAGGATGTCGAGCAGACCGATGCGATGCAGCTGGCGATCAGCAGCTGCTTCGGGCCGCTCAAGGAGCATCCGGTGAAAGGCGTGGGCCGCGTGGATGCGGGCCGGATGCCGGGCGTCATCGAAATCCGCAGCCAGCGCGGCCGGGGCGTCGTCGAGGTCGATGGCAAGCGGCTTTCGCACTGGCTGCCCTGGCATTTCGACCATTGCTACAACGACGAACTCAACCGCGCCGGGGTGCTGCGCTCGGTCGAGCGGGTGGAGGAGGGCGGGATCACCGGCTTTCTCGACGGCATCGCGCTCTATGCCGCGTTTCCGGAAGACCTGCGCCGGCGGCTCGAGGGGACCGAGGTCGTCTACACGCTCAGCACCCAGTACGACGAACTCAAGTTCGGCCGCCCTGGGCAGTACCGGATGATCGAGCCCAAGCCGATGCCCGCCGGCTTTGCCGAACAGGTCGCCGCGATGCCGCGTGCGATCCACCCCTCTGTCTGGACCCGGCCGACCGGAGAGAAAGTGCTCCACGTCTCGTCCTACATGGCGCAGGGATTTGTCGGCGACGAGACCGCCGAGGGCGACGCGCTGCTCGAAGAGGTGTGCCAGGAGATCAACCGCCTCGGCAAAAGCTGCAGCTACCATCACAAGTGGCGCGAGAACGACATGGCGATCTGGGACAACTTGCGGATGCTGCACTGCGTATCCGGCAACGATCCCGAGGACGAGCGGCTGATGTACCGCACAACGATCGCCGGCGATTATGGCTTCGGCCGCTGGGAAAGCGCACCCGGTGCGGCGGTCAGCGTCGACGCGATGGCCTGAAACATGGCGAAGATCGAGGTGAACGGGCTGACGCTCGACTATGAACTGCTGGGCGAGGAAGGTGCGCCGCCCCTGGTGCTGACACCGGGTGGGCGCTATCCGCGCGATACGGCCGGCGTGCCCGAACTGGGCGAGAAACTGGCGCAGGGCGGTTACCGCGTGCTGCTGTGGGACCGGCCGGGCTGCGGTGCCTCGGACATCGCTTTCACCGCGCCCAGCGAATCGGCGATGAACTGCGATGCGTTGGTCGGCCTCGTCTCCGCTCTGGGGCTCAAGGATGTGACTCTGGTGGGCGGCTCGGCGGGATCGCGGATCGCGCTGCTGGCGGCGGCGCAGATGCCGCAGAACGTGCGCAAGGTGGCGATCTGGTGGATCAGCGGCGGGCCGGTCGGGCTGGCGGGCCTTGCGTGGTTCTACTGCGGAGACCAGATCGCGGCGGCGAGCAAGGGCGGCATGGAGGCGGTGGCGGCGCTCCCGAGCTGGGCCGACCAGATCGCGCGCAATCCGAAAGTCCGCGAGACCCTGCTGGCGCAGGACGCGGACGCCTATATTGCGGTCATGCAGCGCTGGGCCAAGGCCTTTGCCTATTCGGACGCGTCGCCGGTGCCGGGTCTGGCCGAAGCCGATTTCGCCCGGTTGACGATGCCCGTCATGACCTTCCGTTCCGGGCATAGCGATATGGCCCACACGCGCGAAACTTCGGAATGGGTGCATCGCCTGCTGCCCAATTCCACGCTGTTCGAGCCGCCTTGGGGCGATCAGGAATGGAACTATGTGTCCACTTTCCCCGTCGACACCGCCGCCCGGCGCGGGCGGTTCGAGCGGTGGCCGCTGATGGCGCCCATGCTGCTCGACTGGCTCAAGGACTGAAGATGGCCATCGATGCGAAGATGGCCGAACTGGTGGAGCGGCACGAAATTCATCAGGTCCTGCTGCGCTATGCGCGGGGGCTGGACCGGCTCGACAACGAAATGCTCCGTGCCTGCTACTGGGAAGATGCGATCGAGGACCACGGCCATTTCGTCGGCACGCCCGGCGACTTCGTGACCTGGGCGGACGGCACCACGCTGATGTTCGAGGCGACCCAGCACGCGATCCTCAACCACGTCTGCGATCTGGCCGGCGACGAGGCCTTCTGCGAGACTTATTATCACTTTTCGGGCGTCACGGCCGAGGGCCCCAACTTCATGTCGACCGGGCGCTATATCGACCATTTCCGCAAGCGCGGTGATGAATGGCGCATCGCCAATCGGGTGACGATCGTCGAGGGGACTTACGACGTACCCAAGGCGATGCTCTCGCCCTCGCCGATGACGGCGTATACGGCGGGGGAGCCCTGCCAGGCCAGCCGTGACCGGACTGACGTGAGCTACCACCGTCCGCCGGTGCCGCGCCGGCCGAAAGGCTAGGAACCCCGCCTGCACAAGCACTTGACTGGTATTATCGATATGGCATCCTCATGGCGCTGCACCGCAACAATGGGGCAGGTTGCCCCATTCGCCCTTCGAGCCGCGGTGCCGGAAGGAGGACTATGGCTGGTCGACCGGAAGCATCACCGATCCAGGGCTCTGTGCACAATGTGCAAAGTTCGCCCGATTTCCTCAGGCAGCTCGCAGGCTACGGCCTGACCACGATCGAGGTGCATTACTTCCTGCCCGACCATCCCCGACTGCTGCAGCTTTTCGCGTTCCAGCAATACGACGTCGCCCCGCGCTTTCCGGTGCTGCGCGGTTTCCTCGAATTCTGGGGCCGCGAGATCGAGGGACCGCTGCATTCGGTGCGGATCGCCCACAATCACCTGATCGGGCCGCAGGAATGGCGCGCGGTGGACGGGATCATCTCGATCCACTGAGTGTTTGGCTTGGGGACGGGCGGTGTCCGTCTCCATTGTCATGAACGCGTCAAACCGCTTGGTAGTATACTTCCGTTCGCCGGCAATCGCGTCATGTTGCCGGCACCGCGCCGCCTTTTTCCAAAGGAATTGCCATGTCCAAGATCGCCGTCGTCGTCGGCAGCCTTCGCGCCGAATCGTTCAACCGCCAGGTCGCCGAGGCGCTGACCCGCCTGCCGGCGGCGCAAACGCACGAGTTCACTTTCGCCGATATCGGCTCGCTGCCGCTCTACGATCAGGACGATGACGGGGGACAGGCGGACAGCGTCAAGGCGCTCAAGGCGCTGGTGTCCGGCTCGGACGGCGTGTTGTTCGTGACGGCGGAGTACAACCGCTCGATCCCGGGCGTGCTCAAGAACGCCATCGACCATGCCTCGCGGCCTTATGGGCAGAACGCCTGGGCCGGGAAGCCGGCCGGCGTCATCGGTGTGTCGGTGGGCGCGATCGGCACGGCACTGTCGCAGCAGCACCTTCGTAACGTGCTGGCCTACCTCGACATGCCGACGCTGGGCGCGCCCGAGGCATTCCTGCAGTGGAAGGACGGCCTGCTGAACCCCGATGGCACCGTGGGCGAGGCTTCGGCGACGTTCCTCGGCGGCTGGATGGAAGCATTCCTGAAGCTGGTCGAGACGCACGGAGGTTAAGCGGAGCCGAGCCCGGCCCCGTACATAGGGGCCGGGCTCGGCGCTGCACCGCATCCTGACGATGCGCGGTCAGCTGACCCGGAACAGTTCGCCGTCGCTGTCCAGGATGTAGAGTGCGCCGTTGGCGTCGACCGCCATGCCCACCGGATGGTCGATCGTGCCTGCGTCGGGCTTGAAGTCCTCGTTGCGTATTTCGAGCGCAGCGGCTGCCGGAGTGCCGCCATTGTCGAATTTCGACAGGGGAATGGACCAGATGTGGCCATCCTTGTCGGCAAAGACGTAGTGGTTAGCGATGCCCGAGATATAGCCGGTATACGCCAGCCCGCCGATGATGCCGCGGCTCTGCCGCTTTTCCGAGCCGAGGGGGACGACCAGCGAGGGTTTGACCAGTCCGGCAAGCCCCGCGCCGCCCGCGTTCTTCTCGAGCGTTCCCTCGAAGAAGGGCCAGCCGAAGTTGAGGTCTTTCAGCGCAGCGGTGAGCGACAGCTCATCGAAGGTGCTGCCGCCGCGATCCGAAACGGCCAACCGGGCGCCGGGGAACGTGGTGACACCAACAGGTTCGCGAAGGCCCACGCCGACCAGATCCTTCTGGAAGAGGTCAATCGGAACGCTGGCGCCGGAATAGGGGTCGGGATCGAGTATATAGCGGTATATCTTTCCGTACTTGTTGTAGAAACCGAGGGCCTGTGCGCGGGTGCCGTCGGGATCGCCTATCGCGATATAGGCGGCGCCGTCTGGTCCGGTGCCGATGGCGAGGTTTGCTCCGTCCGACGTGTCGACGAGGTTCCCGGAGATCGGAGTCGTCAAGCAACCGATACAATAGACCGAGGCCTGGTTGCTGACCTGGGTAAGGACGTAGAGCGCCTGTTGCGAGCCATTGCCCCGGGCACGGGCGAGGCCGAGCATCGTCAGTCCGGGAAAGGGGCGTCCGACACTGTCCATGAGGACGTGAAGCTGCGAGGACGAACCAGTCTTGCCATCGATCCTGAGGATCGTATTCGCCTTTAGTGCAATTGCGATGTCGGCGCCGTTGCCGAGGCCGACGATCCCGACCGGATCGACCAGGCCGGTGGCAATCCGTGTGACCGAGATGCCCTCGCGGTCGTTGGTGACGGTAACCGACACGCCGAGCGTAGTGCTCAGCTTGCCGTCGCTTGCCTGAAGGGTAACCTGGTAGACGTTGTCACCGTCGACATCGGTCGGCAGGTCGTAGTTCGGGGGAGAGACGAAGTTCAATGCACCCGCGGATGAGATCGTGAAAGCCGATGCATCGGCGCCGCCGGAGATCGAATAGATGATGGTATCGCGCTGCGCGTCGGAGGCGGTCGCCTGATAGGCTATGGTCGTCGCGTTCTCCGCGATCGAGACCTGATTTGCCGAGGTGAAGGACGGCGCGGTATTGGCAGTTGTACCGCCGTTTCCGCCTCCGCTTTCCCCACCACCGCAGCCGGCGATAGCAAGTGCAAACATCGAAATCGCGGCTCGCGATATGCCGCGACGCACCGCGTAGCGGGTCGTGTGGATCTTCATTGTGTAATTGCCCCCGAATTCAACTTGGTTTCAATCCTATAGAATTGAATAATAAGCACAAGTTTCAGTCGAACGACCTGCGGATTACAAAAATGAAAGGCGCGCCGGTGACGGCGCGCCTTTTTAGATGCCGTGCATTCCGGGAAATCAGCCCAGAATGCCTGCCGTCTTACCGGCACGGGTGAACATGCCGATGATCTGCTGGACCTGCTCTGCCGAATGTTCGGCGCAGAGCGAGCAGCGCAGCAGGGTCATGTTCGCGGGCGTTGCCGGCGGGCGGGCGAGGTTCACGTAGAGGCCTTCGTGCAGCAGGGCCTCCCACATCGCGGCGCCGCGTTCCAGATCGGGCATGATCACCGCGATGATCGCGCTCTGCGGGCTGTCGGTGCCGAGCTGGAAGCCGGCGTCCGTCAGGCCCTTGTGCAGGGTGCGCGAGCTTTCCCACAGATGCGCGCGCTTGTCGGCGGCGTTCATCAGCTTGCGGATCGAGGTGGCCGCGGTGGCGACCACGCTGGGCGGCAGGCTGGCGGTGAACACGTAGGGGCGGCAGACCAAGCGCATGATCTCGAACTTGGGGTGGTTCGAGACGCAGAAGCCGCCCACGGTGCCGACCGACTTGGAGAACGTGCCGATCACGAAATCGACGTCGTCCAGGCAGCCCTGATCCTCGGCCACGCCGCGCCCGTTGGGGCCGATGAAGCCCATCGAATGCGCTTCGTCCACCAGCACCATGGCGCCGTACTTCTTGGCGATGGCGATCATCTCCTTGAGCGGGGCGATATCGCCCAGCATCGAGTAGACGCCTTCGAGGATGACCAGCTTGCCCGCGCCTTCGGGGATACGCTTGAGGCGCTTTTCCATCGCCTCGATGTCGTTGTGCTTGAAGGGCACCACTTCGGCATCGCCCATCTTGCAGCCGTCCCAGATGGAAGCGTGGCTGTCGATGTCGAGGATGATGTAGTCACCCTTGCCGGCGATGGTGGAGATGATCCCCAGGTTCGCCTGGTAGCCGGTCGAGAACACCATCGCGTGGTCCATGGCGTAGAAGTCGCAGAGCGCTTCTTCGACCGCGCGGTGGCCGGCATAGGTTCCGTTGAGAACCCGGCTGCCGGTGGTGCCTGCGCCGAAATCGTCGAGGGCCTGCTTGCCCGCCGCGATCACGTCAGGGTCGAAGGTCATGCCCATGTAGTTGTAGGTGCCGAGCAGGATCGTCTCGCGCCCGTTGCACAGGGCGACGGTGGGCGAGATCACCTTTTCCATCACGAGGCCGAACGGATCGGTCACGCCGGTGGAAAGCAGGTTCTCGCGCATCTGGATCAGCGGGTCGAACTTGCTGAAAAGGTCCCTTTCACCGCCGATGACGGTTTCGGGCTGGTCGGGCTGGTTCACGGCATCGGTCATCTGGCGCTCAGCCCTTGATCTTGACGACGGCGTCGACAAGCTGGCCGTAGGTTTCGATCTCGGCCTGGGCGTTCATCGAGATGATGATGTCGAATTCGTCCTCGATGGCGGCGACGAAGTCCATCACCGTCAGGCTGTCGAATTCGAGGTCGTCGGTGAAGCGGGTGGCGTCGGCGATGGCGACGCCCTTCTTGTTGAAGGGCTCGATCAGCGCGGCGATGCGGGCCGAGGTCTCTGCGCGGTCCATGAGGGTATCTCCGAAAGGGTCTTGGCGGCGCTTTGGCCGCGAATTGCGGCGCAAAAGCGGCGCGGGTGTATCATGTCAAGCTGTCTGTATCAGAGAAGTGCCCGAACTGCCTGCATGAACGGCCCGATCGAAACCGGCTTGGCGAGGTATCCCTCGGCCCCGGCTTCGCGGATGCGTTCCTCGTCGCCCTTGCCGGCATAGGCGGTGACGGCAAGGATCGGGATGGCGCGCAGGACCGGGTCCTTCTTCGCCGCCTCGATCAGGTCCAGCCCGGAAACGTTGGGGAGCTGGATGTCCATGATGATCAGATTGGGCACGAACTGGCGTGCGCGTTCGAGCGCGTCCAGCCCGTCGCCGACCGGCTCCACTGCATAGCCCTGGCTCCTGAGCACGTCGCAAAAGAGCTTCCGGTTGAGATCGTTGTCCTCGACAACGAGGATTCGCTTTGCCATTCGACGCCCTGATGACCATCTGGAGGTAACATATCTCTGTCATTGGCCATGCCAGAGTTGGCGCATACCTATTCCACGAGAGCGAGACTGACAATTCTTCGAGAACCGCCATCCCCCGCAAGTGACCCTCAGGCTCTGGCCCTCAACGCGCTGGGCTGGGTGCTGGGCGATGATTCGCGCGCCGAGCGGTTTCTGTCGCTCACCGGTCTGACGCCCGAGGAACTGCGCGCGTCGCTGGGCGAGCCAGCTACTCTGGCGGCGGTGCTGGAGTTTCTGTGTCAGCACGAGCCGGACCTCCTCGGCGCCGCCGATGCGCTGGGCGTGTCGCCGCAGACACTGGTGGCCGCACGCGAAAGGCTCGGCGCATGAGCCGGCCGCTTCTCATCACCGACTGCGATGAAGTGCTGCTGCACATGATCAAGCACTTCCGTGACTGGCTGGCCGAGGACGAGGGCGTCGAATTCGACCTCACCGGCGGCGAGTTCTACAAGTCGATGCGCCGGATCGGCGGCGATGCGCCGCTGGAACATGCGGAGATGTGGGACCTGCTGGGGCGTTTCTTCGATACCCAGATGCACCGTCAGACCGTGATCGAAGGCGCGGTGGACGCCATCGCCGCGATTCGCGAACGGGCCGACGTGGTGGTCCTGACCAACCTTCAGGATTTTCGCCGCGAGGCGCGCGCGGCACAGCTTGCCGGGCACGGGATGGACCTTCGGGTGTTCACCAATCAGGGTCCCAAAGGCCCGGCACTTCAGGCGATTCTCGACGAGTACAAGCCGAGCCGCGCCGTTTTCATCGACGATCTCTCGCAGCACCACGGCTCGGTCTTCGAGATCGCGCCCGCCGTGCGCCGCCTGCACCTTTGCGGCGAACCCCAGATTGCCCCCAATATCAAGTGCGCTCTCCAGCTCGGCCACGCCCATGCGCGGATCGACGACTGGGCCAGCGCGCTCCCCTGGCTGCTCGACAGCCTGACCAGCGAAGAAAAGGATTTGCAATCCCATGAGTGACATCGACACCCGCCTGACCGAACTCGGCCTGACCCTGCCCGCAGCGGCGGCCCCGGTCGCGGCTTACGTGCCGGTCGTCGTCGCGGGCGGGCTCGCCCACGTCTCGGGCCAGCTGCCCTTCGTCGAGGGCAAGCTGGTCACCGGCCGTCTGGGCGAGGGCGTCTCGATCGAGGCCGGCACCGAAGCGGCTCAGGCCTGCGCGGTGATGATTCTGGCACAGCTAAAAGCCGCGCTCGGTTCGCTCGACCGCGTGGAGCGGATCGTGAAGCTGGGCGTGTTCATCAATTCGGCCGGCGATTTCACCGATCAGCCCAAGGTCGCCAATGGCGCCTCGGAACTGATGGTCGCGGTCTTCGGCGAGGCGGGCAAGCATGCGCGTAGCGCCGTGGGCGTCCCCGTCCTGCCTTTGGGCGCCGCTGTCGAAGTGGACGCCATCGTTGCCGTTCGCCCTGCTTGACCGCTGGGCCTCCCCTGTACCCGATCCGCGCAAGGTCGCGTGGATCGGGGAGCAGGACTATGCCCATCGCGGGCTGCACGGCGCCAGTGCCGGGGGCTACGTGCCCGAAAACTCGCGCGCGGCCTTCACAAGGGCCATCGCGCAGGGACACGGCATCGAACTGGACGTGCAGCGTTCCAGCGACGGGCAGCCGGTGGTGTTCCACGACGATGCGCTTGATCGGCTGACGGCCGAGGCGGGCCCGGTCGCCCGGCGCAGCGCCGCGCAGCTGGGCGCCATCGCGCTTGGCGGAACCGCCGAAACCATTCCTACACTGCGGCAGGTTCTCGCCCAGATCGCCGGCAAGGTGCCGGTGCTGATCGAGGTGAAGTCAGACCGCCACAACCGCGTCGCCGCGCTTTGCCTGGCGGTGCGCCGGGTGCTGGAAGGGTACACCGGCCAACATGCGGTGATGAGCTTCGACCCGCGCGTATCGCGTTGGTACTGGCGCAATTCGCCGCACACCGTGCGCGGCCTCATCGTCTCGGAGGGCGAGGACCGTGCGCTTCCCGGCAAGCTGCGCCGCCGCCTGTCGCTGTGGCATGCGCGGCCCGATTTCCTCGCCTACGATGTGCGCGACCTGCCGAGCCGCTTTGCGGCCGGTCAGCGCCGCCGGGGTCTTCCCGTGGCGACCTGGACCGTGCGCGAGGCCGAACACGACGAGCGCGCCGAAGCCTATGCCGACGCCGCGATCTTCGAGACTGGCGACGTGCCCAAAGCCCAGGCAGGGAGCGAGGCGCAGGCGTGAGTGATGGTGGCTTCACGGCAAGGATACTTAGCGCGGTCGGCGAACTGCCGGCGGCCGAGTGGGACGCGCTGACGGACGGGACCAACCCCTTCGTCTGCCACGCCTTCCTCACCGCCATGGAGCGCTCGCGCAGTGTCGGAGCCCGCAGCGGCTGGACTCCGCTGCCGATCGTGATCGACGGCCCGGACGGCACCCTCGCAGCGGCGCTACCGGCCTATCTCAAGGACCATTCCCAGGGCGAATACGTTTTCGACCACGCATGGGCCGATGCCTGGCACCGGGCGGGCGGGTCGTACTATCCCAAGCTTCAGATCGCCGTGCCCTTCACTCCGGCAACCGGCCCGCGGCTGCTGACCCGGCATCCCGAATTAAATCTTGCGCTGCTGCGCGCGGCGGAAACGCTGTGCCGCGAAAACGGCCTGTCCTCCGCCCACGCGACTTTCATCGAGCCGGAGCAGGTGTCGGTGTTCGAGGACGCGGGCTGGCTGATGCGCGAGGATATCCAGTTTCACTGGGAAAACCGGGGCTATGCCGGCTTCGACGATTTCCTGGAGGCGCTCTCGTCGCGCAAGCGCAAGGATCTGCGCAAGGAACGGGCGAAGGCGCAGGAGGGCGTGGAGATCCACAGCTTCACCGGCAGCGGGATCGAGGAGGCGCACTGGGATGCGTTCTGGGATTTCTACCAGGACACCGGCGCGCGCAAATGGGGCCGTCCCTACCTGACCCGCGAGGCATTCAGCCTGCTGGGCGAAGTGATGGCGGACCGCATCCTGCTGGTCATGGCCTTCATCGACGGCGAGGCGGTGGCAGGTGCGCTCAACTTCATCGGCGGCGAGGCGCTCTATGGGCGGTATTGGGGCGCGCGGATCGACAAGCCGTTCCTGCACTTCGAGCTGTGCTATTATCAGGCCATCGACGCCGCGATCGCCCTAGGCCTGAGCCGCGTCGAGGCGGGGGCGCAGGGCGGGCACAAGCTGGCGCGGGGCTATGAACCGGTGCGCACGGTTTCCGCGCACTACATCGTCCATGATGGCCTTCGCGCCGCGATCGCCGACTACCTCGAGCAGGAACGGGCCGGCATCGCGCTCGACCAGTTGTCGCTCGGGGACCGTTCGCCCTTCAGGAAAGGCGACGGCTGACGGTTCAGGCGGCCTTGCGGGTCGAGGCGGACAGCCACTGGCGCGCGCGGCGCTGGGCTTCGGCGATTTCGCGGGCGGTCATGTCGTCGGATACTTCGGCGCGGCAGATCGGTGCTTCCTCATGCCCGCCGACCGCGGCGAGGTTGAACCACTTGTGCGCTTCGATCAGGTCGCAATCAACGCCGTGGCTTGCGGTCGAATAGGCGACGCCGAGATCGAAATATGCCGAACTGTCACCCTGCGCAGCAGCGGCAAGCGCCTGTGCGATCATCATGTCGCCGGCCGTTAAGTCCGTGGCGGACAGCGGAGCGGCAGTGGTTTGATTAATCCAGACAGTTTCCATCGTAGGCCCCTGATTCGTTCGATCGATGCATTTCCCTGCAATCGATGGCTCGAAACTGGATGATTCGTCCGAAGATATAGTTAACGCGCGCTGCGAGACTCTCCTTTACGCGTGGCTCATCTGTCCCACCCCGGAACTTCGTTAAGAATTTTGTGGAGGATCGCTTATATCCGCTTGTGCAGGGATTTTTGCGGAACTATAGGCCCCGGAACCGCGGATCGTTGTTGGGTTACCGGGAAAAACCCGGGACTGCAGGGCGTTAGCGATCCGATGGAGACACCTGCGGAGTTTCTCTGGATGGCAACGGCCCTAGTTGACGAAATCGATGTGCTGGCAAAAGCAAAGCGCGCCATAGGCGGCGCCTATATTGCCTCTGCCGACGAAACATACATGAATGATGCGCAGCAGGATTATTTCCGCAAGCTGCTGATGGCCTGGAAGCGTTCCATTCTTGAAGCGTCTGCAGGCACTTTGCAGCAGTTGCAGGATGGTCCGATCCGCGATGCCGATCTCAACGACCGTGCGTCGAGCGAGACCGACTGGGGCATCGAACTGCGTACTCGCGACCGTCAGCGCAAGCTGATCGCCAAGATCGATTCGGCCCTGCGCCGCATCGAAGAGGGCGAATACGGTTATTGCGAGGTCACTGGCGAACCGATCGGCCTTGGCCGACTGGAAGCACGCCCCATCGCGACGATGACGGTAGAGGCACAGGAAGCGCACGAGCGCCGCGAAAAAGTCTCGCGCGACGACTGACGTTTCGGTTTCTGACCCGGCCGCAGGGTTAGCCTCGGCCGGGTTATTAAGCCTTTGTTTGCCATTGTCGGCTAGAAATAGAGGCTGAGGCGCGCTATTTTGCGTGCGCCAGTCGCTATCGACATGGTCGCAGGCAAAGCGCAATCGAAAGCCGGACGGAGCGCATGAACGAAGGTGAAAATCGGCAGATCGCGCGCGACAGCCTGTTCCTCATGGCTGACTTGCGCGTCGATGGACTTGACGGAGAGTTCCGTATCAAGGTCCGCAACCTGTCCGCCGGCGGCATGATGGGCGAAGGAACGGTGCGCGTCGTGCGCGGGACCGTCGTCGTGGTGAGCATCCGTAACATCGGCTGGATCGAAGGCTCGGTCGCCTGGGTACAGGACAGCCGGTTCGGCGTGGCCTTTGCCAACGACATCGATCCCCGCCTCGCCCGCGCCC
Source organism: Novosphingobium sp. 18050 (assembly GCF_902706195.1). Classification (GTDB taxonomy): domain Bacteria; phylum Pseudomonadota; class Alphaproteobacteria; order Sphingomonadales; family Sphingomonadaceae; genus Novosphingobium. The sequence goes on from NZ_CACSJO010000002.1 coordinate 21,570, forward strand.
CTGTCGTCAAGACCGAGGACCCAACTCCCGGGTTCATGCGCAATCACGAAGCGCGGATGAACAGCAGCGCAGTTCTGCGCAAGATCTGATCCCGCCACGGGAAATTTCCCGATCCGCCATTTGCGGGGCGGGCGAAATGGATTACTCGGTGCGACATGCTGACCAAGCGCCCTGCCTCCCGGGTTATGGCCGTTCTGGCCGCGCTTTCGCTCGTCTCCTGCAGTTCCTATGACAATTCGGCCTTCGGTGTCGCCGTCGTGGGCAGCGCCGAAGACCCGTTCGAGCATGGCGTTCACCTGGCCACAGCCGGCCAACTGGTGCGGGCGGCGACGGAGGAGGGCCTCGTCGCCTTCGACGAGGCGGGACGGGTCATTCCGGCTCTGGCTGACCGCTGGATCGTCACCGACGACGGGCAGAGCTATATCTTCCGCCTGCGCGAGGGCAACTGGGAGAATGGCGACCCGCTGACCGCCGAATCGGCGCGGAAGTCGATCCGCGACGCGCTCAAGGCGCTGAACGAAACACCGCTGGCGCTCGACCTCGGCGGCATCGAAGATATCCGCGCCATGGCCGGGCGCGTGATCGAAATCCGTCTGAATCGGCCGATGCCATACCTGCTGCAACTGCTTGCGCAGCCCGAACTGGGTTTGGATCATGGCGGCAAGGGCGGCGGTACGATGACCATCGCGCGGAGCGGCAAGCTGGCCGCGCTTACGCCGATAGACCCCTCGCGCCTCGGCCTGCCGGCGATCGAGGACTGGGCGGAACGGACCCGAAAGATTCAGCTTCGCGCCTTGCCGGGCCCGGCTGCCGTTGCGGCATTCAACGACGGTGAGGTCGATCTCGTGCTTGGCGGGCGCATTCAGGATTTCATGCTGACCCGTTCGGTGGGCATCCTGCGCGGTACTATCCAGCTCGACCCCGTAATCGGCCTGTTCGGTCTTCAGGTGATGACCGACAAGGGTTTCCTGGCCGAGCCGGCCAACCGCGAGGCCCTGGCCATGGCGATCGACCGGCCCGCTCTGATCGCGCCTTTCGGCGTGGGCGGCTGGTCGCCGACGACGCGGATCGTCACGCCCAGCCTCGACGGCGATCTCGGCACCATCGGCGAGCGCTGGAGCGAGCAGTCGCTGGATGATCGCCGTGCAGTGGCGGCGGCCCGCGTCCGGGCCTGGCGTCCTCCTGCGGGTTCGAAGGTTCCGGCAGATGCCGGACCCGTGCGCCTGCACGTCTGGTTGCCGGAGGGCGGGGGATCGCAGTTGCTGTTCAATCGCCTCCTGGCCGATTTCGCGGCCATCGGAGTCCAGCTGGAGCGCGCGCCCGAAGCGGACGGCGCCGACCTTGCGCTGGTCGACGACGTGGCGCGTTATCCCCGCGCGGCATGGTATCTGAACCGGCTCTCGTGCCGGGACGGGCGGGGCCTATGCTCGCAGGATGCAGATTCCCGCGTGGCCGAGGCCGCGAACGCCGTAACCCCGGTAGAACGCGCCGCGCTGCTGACCGAGGCGGAGGCCGAACTTACCGCCAGCAACGTCTTCATTCCTTTCGGCACGCCGATCCGCTGGTCCCTGGTGCGCGGCAGTGTCGACGGCTTCGCGGCGAACGCATGGGGATGGCATCCCTTGATGCCCCTGTCCTGGCTCCCCAAATAGGGTTCGCGGCTCTGGTGGCCGCGGCTCCACGAGAGGCAATGCGTTGGTCACAGGACCTCAATCAACCCCCCGATCTGCCAGGCGCATGGAATTCGACCTTCCGCTCGGCAACGACCCCGTGGCCATCCGCCGGCGCGTCGAGGCCTTGGAACATGTGCTGGAGCGTGCCTTCACCGTGCCAGGCATCAGGCGGCAGGTCGGCCTCGATGCCATTGTCGGGCTGGTGCCGATCGCCGGTGACCTGATCGCGGGGGCACTGGGCCTCTACCTCGTGTGGGAGGCGCGCAATCTGGGCATGTCGAAGTGGCAGTTGGCGCGTATGACGGCCAACGTCGGGTTCGATACCATGCTGGGCGCGATCCCGGTGGCGGGCGATCTGTTCGACTTCCTGTTTCGCTCGAACAGCCGTAACCTCAAGATCATCCGCAAGCATCTCGACAAGCATCACCCGCATACCCGGGTGATCGACGCCTGACGCTTTCGCAGCGGCGGCTGCCGGGCTATGGGTTGGCAATGAAAAAGGCCTGCCTGATCTCCCTCAGCCTGGTTCCGGCTCTGCTGGCGCTGGGCGGCTGTTCCAAGCCCGATACCGCGCCGGGCCCGGGGGGCGTCACCATGGGCGAGGCGCGCGCGCTCGACGAAGCCGCCGCTATGCTGGATGAGCGCAGGCCGCCTGCCGCGGCGCTGCAGCCTTCGCTTCCGAAAGGCGTGCAGGAGCGCTGAGGCTCAGTCGAAGCTGACCTTGCCGCGCCCGGCCTTGACCGAGCCGCGCAGCTTCTTGCCCTTGATCCGCTGTTCCTTGCCGATCCGGTTGAGGCGGCTTTTGGCGCGCTTCTCGGGAAATTTGTGGGCTTCGACGAGAAGCTCCACCATGCGTTCGCGGGCATCGGCGCGGTTGGCTTCCTGCGTGCGGAAGCGGCGCGCGGTGAACACCAGTTCACCGCGCAGCGTCATGCGGCTGCCCGCCAGTTCCTTCAGCCGCGCGAACACCTCGGGGCTGAGGCGCAGGGCATAGCAGTCCAGCCGCAGCTGGCAGGCGGTCGCCACCTTGTTGACGTTCTGCCCGCCAGGCCCGGTCGAGGCGATGAAGCTCTCGGTCGCGAGCGCCTGCGCGCGGTCTAGAACCTCATTCATCCGGCTCGTTGTCCGGCGTTTCAGGCGCGGTTTCTTCCGGCGTGAAGCCCAGTGCGACGAAGTCTGCGGGCATGGGGGCAACCGCCACGATCGGCGCCTTTTCTCCGCCGCGCGGCACGGTGAGGCCGGCGGCGTGGAGCATCGTGCGGCGCGCACCATGCGGGGTGTCGGCGCCGTCGCCGTAGATCGGATCGCCCAGCAGCGCGAAGCCGAGGCCGGAGGCGGCGTGGACGCGGATCTGGTGGGTGCGGCCGGTTTCGGGGCGGAATTCGACCAGCGTCAGGCCATCCTGCACTTCCAGCTTGCGCCAGTGCGTGACCGAGGGCTTGCCCTTGCGCGCCGGGATCATCCGCCAGCCTTCGGTGACCGAGCTGATCTTGGACAGCGCGAGTTCGATCGTCCCGGCCTCATCCGCGATTTCGCCCGCGACGATGCCGAGATAGCGCTTTTCCACCGTGCGTTCCTCGAAGGCGGCGGAGTAGCGCTTGAGTGCCTTGGGGTTGCGGGCCAGCAGCAGGCAGCCCGACGTGTCGCGGTCCAGGCGGTGGACGGGGAAGGGCTGGCGCTGGAAGCCCAGCTTCAATTCGTCGAGCCGGTCTTCGAGGCAGGGACCGCCCGCGCGCGGCTGATCGAGCGGCAGGCCGCCGGGCTTGTCGATGACGAGCGCCTCGCCGTCCTCGAAAAGGATTTCCAGTTCCATTGTACGTCTTTTCCAAATGCGTCGCCCCGAAGCATTTGCCGGGGCCGTTGGCGCTTCTTTAGGCGCAACCTCGCTTTAAGTCGAACCCTGCGGCCCGTCAGGGGGAGGATCAGGCCACGGCTTCGGCGATGCGCTTGCAGGCTTCGACCAGTTTGGCTTCGTCCGCTGCGAAGCTGATGCGGAAGCCGTCGCGGTGGCCGAAGGCGGAGGCGGGCACGATGGCGACGCCGTGGTCGAGCAGGTGTAGCGCCAGCCTGGCGTCGTCGCCGAACCGCTCCATCAGCGGGGCGGCGTCGACCATGCAGTAGAACGCACCGTCGGGCGTCGGGGTCGAAAGGCCGGGGATCGCGTTGATCGCGCCGACCACCAGATCGCGCCGGGCGCGGAAGCGTTCGCACCACTCGGCGAGGAATTCCTGCGGCCCCTCGAACGCGGCGACCGCAGCGGCCTGACTAATCGAGCAGGGGTTGCCCGAGGAATGCGACTGCAGCCGCTCCATCGCCTTGATGAGCCATTCCGGCCCGGCGGCAACGCCGATGCGGAAGCCGGTCATCGCGTGGCTCTTGGAAACGCCGGAGATCGTCAGGATGCGGTCGGCAAGGTCCGGGCACAGGTTCGCCAGAGTGGCGTGGCGCGCGCCGGTGTAGTTGATCGGCGCATAGATATCGTCCGACAGGATCAGGATGCGCGGGTGATGGCGCAGCACTTCACCGATGCCCAGCAGCATCTCGGCCGGGTAGCAGGCGCCGGTCGGGTTGCCGGGGCTGTTGAGCAGCAGCCACTGCGTGCGCGGGCCGATCTGGGCTTCGAGGTCGGCGGCGGTGAAGCGGAAGTTGTCCTTGGCGTGGGTGTGCAGCGGCACGACCTTGCCGCCGGCGAAGCGGATGATTTCCGGATAGCTGACCCACCACGGGGCAGGAACGATGGCCTCGTCGCCCTCACTCATGGTGGCGAGCATGGCGTGGAAGATCGCCTGCTTGCCGCCCGCGCTGACGGTCACCTGCGAGGTGGGAACCTCGATCCCGAGGTCGCGCGCGAAATGCAGGGCTGCCGCCTGCTTGAGGCGCGAGGTGCCGCCGACGGGGGTATATTTGGTATCGCCGCCGTCGAGCGCGGCCTTGGCGGCGTCCAGCACGTGGGGCGGGGTGGCGAAGTCCGGCTCGCCCACCGAGAGCGAGATGATGTCGCGGCCGGCCTCGCGCAATTGGGTGGCGCGGTCGGTCATCGCCGTCGTCTGCGACGGGGCAATGCGGGAGAGAGCGGCGGAGATATGCATCAGGTGAGCAGCCGGGCCGGCATCAATCCGCGCAGGGCGTTGCCGATCAGGAAGCCGTTCGCCAGATCGTCCAGCGTCAGCTGCGCCTCGCTTGCCTTGCCGGAATCCAGCAGCGAGCGGCGCAATACGCCCGGCAGCAGGCCGAGGCGCGCGGGCGGGGTGAGCAGGATGCCGCCGCGCTCCACGAAGATGTTGGTGAAGCAGCCTTCGGTGACCAGTCCGTCGTCGCGCAGCAGGATCGCCTCGTCGGCGCCGGCGTTTCTGGCGAGGGCGAGGCCCTTGTCGTAAAAACCGCGGTCGCTGGTCTTGTGGGCCAGTCGCCAGTCACCGCTGTCCACCGGTAGGCGCAGTACGGCGGCGCTGGCGGGTTCGGACAAAGCCGGCGGCACTTGCGCCAGTTCCAGCGAGAACGCGCCGGTACGGCCCACCACCAGACGCAGCTTGGAAGGCTTGTCGGCGTCGAAGCACAGGGCCTGGATCGCGTTGCGCACGCCGTGGCGGTCGAACCCGAAGCCCAGCGTGACCGCGCTCGCGCTGATCCTTTCAAGGTGAAGTTCGAGGAGGGCAATGCCAGTCTCGGGCGTGAAGCACATCGTCTCGATGAGGTCGAAGCTGGCGGGCGAGATCACTCCTCCAGACGCTCGAACTTCCGACTCTCGCACGAAACCCCCTTTGACCAGGCACTCCCGCCACTCGGGAAGGGCCTCAGAATCCGCGACGATCGCCGATCCTACCCCGAGGACCGCTTTACCGCCGCCTGCGCCTGCATTCCGGTCGGAAGAGAGGCGCAAGGTGCGGATTGCCACATTGAACGCCGCATCGCCAGAGGGTTCGACGTAGCCGATGGAGCCGCAGTAGACCCCGCGCGGCCAGCCTTCCACGGCGGCGATCAGTTCCATCGCCCGGATCTTGGGCGCGCCGGTGATCGAACCGCAGGGAAAAAGCGCGCGCAAGACGTCCACCGCGCCGGTTTCCGGGGCAAGCCGCGCCTCGACGGTGGAGACCATCTGGTGGACGGTGGGATAAGTTTCGACGCTGAAGGGGGCGAGGGCCTGTACGCTCCCGGCCTGTGCCACGCGGGACAGGTCGTTGCGCATCAGGTCAAGGATCATCAGGTTTTCCGCGCGGTCCTTGGGGCTGGCGGCAAGATCGGCGCGTAGGGCTGCGTCTTCCTGCGGAGTGCGGCCGCGCGGGCGGGTGCCTTTCATCGGTTTGACCCGGATAGTGCCGGCGCGCGCCGAAAAGAACAGCTCGGGCGAGAAGCTGAGATGCCAATGGGTGCCGTCGTGGATCACCCCGCCATAGCCCGCTGCCGCGTTGGCGCGGATCGCGGCGTAGAGGGCCAGCGGATCGCCGCGCCATGGCCCGGCCAGCGGGAATGTGAGGTTGGCCTGATAGATGTCCCCGGCCTCGATCGCGGCGTGGAGGGTGTCGAAGGCCTGTCGGTAGGCGGCGAATTCGATCTGGGGTTCGAGCGGGCCGATTGCCGGAATATTGGAACCGGCGTTGTCGGCCAGCCACTGCGGCACCTCTGCGGCGGGGATCGTCTCGTACCCGTCGAACACCCCGAACCAGAGCAGCGGCCCGCCCGCGCCGGTGCGTTGCGGGAGCAGGTCCGCAAGGCGTGGTTCGAGCGCCAGTCCGGCTTCGTAGGCGATGTAGCCGGCCACATGGCGGCCTGCGCGCGATAGCGTTTCGATGCGTGTCAGTGCGACGGTGACCTCGTCCCCCCGCATCGCGACGACGGTTTCTAGAGGCGCGCGGTAGAGCCGGGCGTCGGCGGCGCCCTCGCTGCGGGCGTCATCGAGGAGGATGAAGGGTTCTGGCATGGGCTGGCCCGGCCTTTAGCGGCACTGTGGGCCCGTGGCAAAAGCCCTGTCACCAAGCCTCCCCGGACTTGATCCGGGACCGCTGCGGGGGATGACGACGTGTTGCAATCGAATGGACGCGCTCTAAACCAGTATGGAAATGCAGGCGTGGAGACGGCCGGATGAGCGAAATCTTTCTCGGACTTGGCGGGAACGGCGAACGGCAAGTGCTGCGCCTCAGCCGCGCCAATCGCCACGGGCTGATCGCGGGCGCGACCGGCACCGGTAAGACCGTCACCCTGCAGACCATCGCCGAACAGTTCTCCGCCGCCGGGGTGCCGGTGTTCATGGCCGACGTGAAGGGCGATCTTTCGGGCATCTGCATGGCCGGCAGCCCGCAGTTCAAGAATGCCGCGATCCTCGAAGCGCGTGCCAGTGAGATCGGCATCACCGATTACGGATATTCCGATAATCCGGCGGTGTTCTGGGATATCTACGGCGAGCAGGGCCATCCGGTGCGCACCACCATCTCGGAAATGGGGCCGCTGCTGCTGGCGCGGCTGATGGATCTCAACGATACGCAGGAAGGTGTGCTCAACATCGTCTTCCGCTTCGCCGACGAGCAGGGGTTGCTGCTGCTCGATCTGGAGGATCTCCAGGCGATGCTGGCCTATACCGCCGAACACGCCTCCGAACTGTCGGCCAAGTACGGCAATATCACCAAGGCCAGTGTCGGCACGATCCAGCGCCAGCTGCTGTCGCTAGACAGTCAGGGCGCCGCGCAGTTTTTCGGTGAACCGGCGCTGGAGATCGCCGACTTCATCCGCTGCGACGACAAGGGGCGCGGATACATCAACGTTCTTGCCGCCGACAAGCTGATGCGCAGCCCGAAGCTCTACGCGACCTTCCTGTTATGGCTGCTGTCCGAGCTGTTCGAGGTGCTTCCCGAAGTGGGCGATCCCGACAAGCCCAAGCTGGTGTTCTTCTTCGACGAGGCACACCTGCTGTTCGACGATGCCCCCAAGGCGTTGACGGACAAAGTGGAGCAGGTGGTGCGTCTGGTCCGCTCCAAGGGCGTGGGTGTGTACTTCGTGACGCAAAACCCGATCGATATCCCCGAGAACATCGCGGGCCAGTTGGGCAATCGCGTGCAGCATGCGTTGCGGGCATTCACCCCGCGCGACAAGAAGGCGATTAAGGCTGCGGCGGATACGTTCCGCATCAATCCCGACCTCGACGTCGAGACTGCCATCACCGAACTCAAGGTGGGCGAAGCGCTGGTCTCCACGCTTGCCGATGACGGTTCGCCGGGCGTGGTGCAGCGCACGCTGGTGGCGCCGCCGCGATCGCGGCTGGGACCGATCGACGCCAAGGAGCGCGCCATCGTCCAGTCGATCAGCCCGGTAGAGGGCAAGTACGACACCCGCATCAACCGCGAGAGCGCCGAGGAAGTGCTGGCCGCCAAGGCCGCCGACGCTGCCGCCACCGCGCAGGAGGTGGCGGTGAAGGGCAAGGAGGAAGTCGGCAAGCAGGAGCGCAAGAGCCCGGGCCTGTGGGACGGCATCGGCGGCAAGGTCGCCAAGGCTGCGGCGGGCGCGGCTGCGGCCAGTGCCGGTTCGATCCTCGCGCAGACGATGCAGGGCAAGACGAGCCGCGCCAGCCCCAAGGCTTCCGCTGCCAGCGCTGTCGCCGGCACCGTGGGCGATACGCTGGGCAAGGCGATCGGTTTTCCGGGGCTGGGCCGTTTCGCGCGCAACCTCATCGGGGGGCTGATGCGCTGAGGGCGTGGGCGGGGAACGATTGGTATTGCCAGATAACCCACCCCGCTTGCCCTGAGCCTGTCGAAGCGCCGCAGCACGGCACCGGCATATTTTGCTTCGCCGACCGGCACAGGGTTCAGGACGGGCGGAATTGCGGCAAGGGGCTGCGTTTCCTTTCGAGGCGCAGCGCGGGGCTCCTTCTTGGCGTGATCTTCGCCGTTTCGCCGTTAAGTGCTGCCTGTGCGCAGGAATCGATCGTCGTCACTCCGGCGGCGGAAGCGATCCCGCTCGGCCGCCTGAGCGATGCGGTAGTGCCCACTTCCTACCGTCTGGATCTGACCGTGGACCCGGCACGCCCGCGCTTTTCGGGCCATGTCGAGATCGACGTGACCCTCGCCGCGCCGTCTGCCGAGATCTACCTGCACGGGCGCGGGCTGGCCGTTTCGCGCGTCGCCGCCAGCGTGGGCGGGCATACATTCGTCGGGGAGTGGCGCGAGGTGGACCCCACCGGCGTTGCCCGCATCACGTTCGCGGCGCCTCTGCCGGCCGGAGCGACGACCCTGTCGTTCGATTACGATGCTGCGTTCGGGGCTGGCCCGGCGGGCATGTTCCGCGTTGAGGTTGAAGGGGCTTGGTACAGCTGGACGCAGTTCCAGTCGATCGATGCGCGCGCCGCCTTTCCCTGCTTTGACCAGCCGGGGTTCAAGACGCCTTTCACGCTTACCTTGCGCACGCCGGCCGGGCTGGTCGCAATCGGCAATGCACTTGAGCAAGGCCCGCCCGCGACCGAAAACGGTCTTGCCGTTCACCGGTTCGCACCGACCCTGCCACTGCCGACGTATCTGGTCGCAATGATGGTGGGGCCTTTCGCGACGCTTGCCGGCGATGCGCAGCCGAATGAGGAGCGCACCGCGCCGCTGCCGATCCGCATCGCCTCCACCGCGCAGAACGGCGGGCAGCTGCAATTCGCGCTCGACGGTTCGAAGCAGATCGTCGGCCTGCTCGAAGACTACTTCGGCGAGCCGTTTCCCTTTCCAAAGCTGGATCAGGTGACCACGCCGATCCTGCCCGGCGCGATGGAGAATGCCGGCGCTGCGCTTTACCGTGACGACCTGCTGGTGATGGACGGGCAGGCGCCGGTGGTCCAGCAGCGCAGCTTCGGCATGGTCGCCGCGCATGAACTGGGGCACCAGTGGTTCGGCGATCTCGTCACGCCCGCGTGGTGGGACGACCTGTGGCTCAACGAGAGTTTCGCCAACTGGATCGGTTACCGCATCGGTGACGCATGGCGGCCGGACCTGGGCATCATGGGCGACGCGCTGGGCGCGGGCTACAATGCCATGGATACCGACGCGCTGCTGGCCGGGCGGCCGGTCCGCCAGCAGATCGCCCGCAGCAGCCAGATCGATTCGGCCTTCGATGCGATCACGTACGGTAAGGGCGGGCACGTCGTGGGCATGATCGCGGCGTGGCTGGGGGACGACAAGTTCCGCGAGGGTGTGCGCCGCCACATTGCCGCCCACCGTTTCGGTACGGCCACCAGCGACGATTTCTTCGCCTCGCTGGCGGGGGTGGCGGGCGATCCGCGGCTGGTGCCGGCGATGCGCAGCTTCGTCGAGCAGCAGGGCGTGCCCTTGCTGGCCATGAAGCAGAGCGGCGACAAGCTGGCGGTGACGCAGCTGCGCTATACCACCGCCGGGGTTGCCCCGCCCGATTCGCATTGGGTGATCCCGCTGTGCCTGCGGCGCGGGACGGCGCGAACGTGCGTCATCATGGACCGGGTCACCCAAAGCTTCACCATACCGGGCGAGGGCCCCGTGTTCCCCAATGCCGGGGGGACAGGCTATTACCGCTTCGAACTGACGGCCAAGCACTGGCAGCAGCTGATCGAGGGGGCAGACCAGCTTCCCGGCGGCGAGGCGCTGGCGCTGGTCGATTCGCTATGGGCCTCGATCCGGGGCGGGCGCGGCACCATCAGCGAGATGGGGCGGCTGGCCCACAAACTGATCCGTTCGCCCGATCCCCACGCCGCCGATGCGCCGGACAAGGCGCTGAGCCGGATGGTGCGCGAAAACATTGTCGGCGCGCAGGGACGGCGCGGTTTCCGTCTGCTGCGCGAGACCCTTTATGTGCCGCTGCTTGCGCAGTACGGTTTCGATCCGCGTGCGGGCATTTATGCGCACGAGACCTCCGCGCGGATGCAGCGCCGCGTGCAGATCGTGAATGCGCTGGTAGGGACCGGCGCGGGCAAGGATCTGCGCCGCAAGCTGGGCGAGGCGGCCACCGCATATCTGGCAGGCGACAGGGGCGCGCTCGATCCGGCCTGGCTCGATCATGCGCTGGACATCTACCTGTTCGACGGAGACGCCGCCGCCGCGCGCACTTTGCTGGAAAAGGGGCTGTCCTCGCAGGACCCGGTGTTCCGTCCCGCTGCGCTGGGCGCCGTCGCACGCATCGGTACGCCGGAGACGGCGGCGTGGCTGCTGGCGCTCACCGACCCGCGTCTGCGCGAGGGTGAGAAGCGCGATGTCCTCGACGGGATCATGACGCGCAGCGCCGCGCGCGAATATGGCTATGACTGGGCGCTCGTGCATGTCGACGAGCTGCTGGCCGGAGGTGAAGGGCAGTTCTTCGCCGTGCGCCTGCCGCAGGTGCTGGGGCGCTTCTGCTCGGTGGCATGGGCAGCGCGCATAGGCCGGGACTTTCGCGCAAAGCTGGCCGGAACGCCCGGAGCGCTGGAGCTGGAGCGGGCGATCGAGCGGGTGCGCAACTGCGGACTGCTCGACGACATGATGGGCGCACAGATCGACGCGGAATTCGCGGCGCTGCGCTGAAGGCTATCGCAAGAGGCCGGACCTAACCGACCGGGATTTCCAGCCGGGCGGTCAGGCCCTCGACCGTTCCCGCTGCCGACAGCCGGTTCGCAAGGATCAGGGCGCCGCCATGCTGGTCGGCGATCGCGCGCGCCAGCGCAAGGCCAAGGCCCGCGCCGCCCGTGGTCGAATTGCGCGAGGGATCGCCGCGCACGAAGGGGTTCATCATGTCCTCGATGGTGTCGTCCGGGATTCCGGGGCCGTCGTCCTCGATGAGGATCACGGCATTGCCGCCCTCGCGCACCAGCGTCACGCGCGCGCGTTTGCCATAACGCAGGGCATTGCCGATCAGGTTGCGCAAGGCTCGCCGCATCCAGGTGGAGCGCAGTTCCAGGACGATGCGCTGGGTATTCCCCATTTCCACCGGCTCGCCCATGTCCTCGTATTCCTCGACCACCGAGGCGACGAGGGCGGAGAGTTCGGTGCGCTCGCGCGGGTCGCTCGGACGGCCGACGCGGGCCAGTGAGAGGATGTCGTCGAGGGTGCGCACGATATCCTCGATGGTGCGCGCCATGCGCCCGCGCTCATTGTCGTCCTCGACCGATTCGATGCGCACGCGCAGCGCAGCCAGCGGGGTCTTGAGGTCGTGGCCGATGGCGCCGAGCATCACATCCTTCTCGTCGAGCATGGCGACGATGCGCGCCTCCATCGCGTTGTGCGCAATGATCAGGTGGCGCATGTCCTCAGGGCCACTGGGTTCCAGCTGGCCGACCGAGCCGGGAGCCACTGCGAACTGCTCGACCCGGCGGGTCAGCGCCGCCAGCGGCCGGGTGATCCGGCGCAGGATCAGCGCCACCGCACCGACCAGCACGAGATAGATGATGAGCGTCTGGACGATCAGCGGCTGGACCAGCACATTCGCGTCGCGCGGGGAGCGGACCCGAACGATCGTCCAGCCGCCGTCGGCCGACTGTTTTACGCCGACGACGAGCAGGTGGTCGTCCATACGGTCGGCGATCTGCCGTTCGTCCTTCCCGCGGTGCGCGGCCCACTTCATGGTGTTGTCGTGGCCAACGGGATCGCCGCGGACCGTGCGGTGGACCACCACGATGCCGGACGAAGGGAATTCCTGTTCGGTCAGAATGCGCTGGAGCCGTGCTTCTGCCTGGCGGTCGCGCGCCTCGCCGGGGGCGGCGGGCGATGCGTTGCTGGTCTCCAGCGGAAATCCGCGCAGGGGTGGGGCCGCGAAGGGTGGGCGCTCGTGATGGCCGATGTGGCCGATGGCGGCCCGGCCGCGTGTCTCGGCGATCAGGCGGAAGGCGGCGGCATTGACCATGCCCACCTCGTAGCTTTCGCGCTGGGCGCGGTAGACGAGCATGGCGCCTATGCCCTGCACCAGCAGCAGCGCGGCGGCGACGGCCAGCAACATCTGGCCCATCAGGCTCTTGGGCCGCAGGATGGAAAGACGGGGAAACTGCATCAGTCGTCCAGGAGAACGCGGCGCACGTCGGTGGCCAGCATGTACCCGCCGCCCCATACGGTTTGGATCAGTTGCGGGTTGCGGCTGTCGACTTCCACCTTGCGGCGCAGGCGGCTGACCTGGTTATCTACCGCGCGGTCGAACAGGTGCGCCTCGCGGCCCTGCACCATGTCGAGCAGGCGGTCGCGGTTGAGCACCTGACGGGGGTGTTCGAGGAAAGCCAGCAGCAGGCGGAATTCGACAGAGGAGATCGCAACGATGGCGCCTTCCTGGTCGATCAGGCGGCGCTTGAGCGGATCGAGGCGCCAGCCTTCGAATTCGAAGGCCTCGTTCTCCGCCGCCGCCGGAGCGCTGCGAGAGGAGCGGCGCAGGACGCTGCGGATGCGGGCGACCAGTTCGCGCGGCTCAAAGGGCTTTACCACGTAATCGTCGGCGCCGATTTCCAGGCCGACGATGCGGTCGGTCGCCTCCCCGCGCGCGGTGAGGAAGATCACCGGCAGGTCCTGCGTCTCGACGAGGTGGCGGCACAGCGAGAGACCGTCCTCGCCGGGCATCATGATGTCGAGAAGGACGAGGTCGAACGAGCCTTCGTTCTGGGTATCGCGCAGGCGCGAACGGGCCTCGGCCGCGCTGGAACACTGGACGACGGCGAACCCCTGCCGCGACAGATAGTCGCCCAGGGGTTCGCGCAGGGCTGCTTCGTCGTCGACGAGAAGCAGCTTGGCCGGTGCGGGGGAGGGCGCGGTATCGTTCATCTCAAATCCTTGATTACCGCGCCGTCCTGTCAGTTTCCGGCCTTCTTGTCAGCCCGCTTTGCTTCCCACTGCGCCTTCATGGCTTCGCGGGCGGCCTGCTTTTCTTCCTTGGTCACCTTGCCGTCGTGGTTGGTGTCCGCGGCATCGAAGCGCTTCATGGCGGCGGCCATGAATTCGTCCTTGCTGATGGCGCCGTCGTGGTTGGTGTCGGCATCGCGGGCCATGGCCATCATGCCGCCGCCCATCCGGCCGCCGCCAAAGCCGTGTCCGCCGCGCTTGCCGTGGTGGCCGCGGCCTTCGCCGCGCGGGCCATCCTTGCCGGGGCCATCCTTGCCCATTTCACCCGGAGGCGGCGGGGGGCCGTCCATGCCGGGGCCGCGGCCGCGACCTTCGGGGCCCCTGTCGGCCATGAATTCGGCCTTCGAGATCGAGCCGTCCTTGTTGGTGTCGAGCTTGGCGAACTTGCCTTCGCGCTTCTGCTGGCGGGCCAGTTCGCGGTCGGCCTGGTCGATCTTGCCGTCCTTGTTGACGTCCAGCTTCGCGAACATCGCGGCGGCAGCGGCCTGGGCCTCGGCGCGGGTGACAACGCCGTCGCCGTTGGCGTCGATCTTCGGACGTTCGTGGCCGGGGCGATCCGGGGCGGCAGGCGCCTGGGCGCAGGCAACGCCGCCGATGGAAAGAGCCGCGACCGAAAGCCCCAGCGTCAGTTTCTTGATGGTGGTAATCATGAGCGTGTGTCCCGAACAGAAAAATGGATAAGAGCCGCGAGACGGGGAAGGGAGGGGGAAGAACTGCCCCGCGGCTCTCTGAGAACTGTTCTAGACGCGTCTTGTCGCGCAGTTATGCCGGACGAGGCGATTATTGTCGCCAATTGTCACATTCGTCGCGACCTGTTCAGGTGCGGGCAAAGCTGATGAACGCTGCGTTCAGCGCGGGCGCCCTTCGGTGCCTTCCCCCGCGGTGATGAACAGCACGCTGGCGGCCGTTACGACATTGGCGGTGTGCCATACACCCGCCGGGTTGATGAGGTACTGGCCAGCCGTGATGGTCTCGGAATGGAGGCTACCGTCGGGTCCTTCCTGGATCAGCGTCAGTTCGCCGGAGAGGCATACGACCAGTTCGTCGCCCACCGGATGCATTTCCCAGACATCCCAGTCCGAGGTGAAGTCGTACATCGAGACGAGACGGCCTTCGCTGCCGTCCGCCGCGTTACGCTGCGCATAGGCCGCATACCACTCCATGCCGGTGAAGGGCGGCTGGGCGCTGGCCTTCGCGCCCAGCCCGAGGTGAACCGGATTGGTGCGAAGGTCATGCGCCCTGGTGGTCATGTCACAGCGCCACGCACTGCGCTTCGAGCCAGGCTTTGGAGGCGCCTTCCAGCTGCGGGCCAACGATCTCCAGCACGCGGGCGTGATAGGTGTTCCACCATAGGATCTCCGTTTCCGTGAGCAGTCCGGTGTCGACCAGATGGCGCTCGATAGGAACATGGGTCAGCGTTTCGAAGCCGAAGAAATCTCCTTCCGCGCCGGCAATCGTGCGCGGTTCGACAAGGACGAGGTTCTCGATGCGGATGCCGTATTCGCCGGTCTTGTAATAGCCCGGTTCGTTGGAGAGGAACATGCCCGCCAGCAGCGGCTGGTCGCCGCCGGGCTGTCCGCCCGCCGACTTGGCGATGCGCTGCGGGCCTTCGTGGACGGAGAGGAAGCTGCCGACGCCGTGGCCGGTGCCGTGGGCATAGTCCAGCCCGGCCTGCCACAGTGGCATGCGCGCCAGCACGTCGAGCTGGCTGCCCGCCGTGCCCTTGGGAAACACCGCCGAGGCAAGGGCGATGTGGCCCTTGAGCACGCGGGTGAAGCGGTCCTTCACTTCCGGGCCCGGGGCGTCCGGGCCGACCCAGACGGTGCGGGTGATGTCGGTGGTGCCATCGGGATACTGGCCGCCCGAATCGACGAGGTAGACCGAATTGGGCTCCAGCGTGCGGTTGGTTTCCTCCGAGACGCGGTAGTGGACTATGGCGCCGTTCGGCCCAGCGCCCGAAATCGTGTCGAACGAGAGGTCGCGCAGGTCGCCCGCTTCCTGGCGGCAGGCCTGGAGCCTGTCGGCGGCGGAAATTTCGGTGACTTCACCCTTGGGCGCTTCCACCGCGAGCCAGTGCAGGAAGCGCGATACGGCGGCGCCGTCGCGGGCCTGTGCGGCGCGGTGGCCGGCCTGCTCGACCGGGTTCTTGATCGCCTTGGGCAGCACGGTGGGGTCGCGGTCCTCGACCACGGTGGCGCCCGCTTCGCGAAGCTGCTCGAAGATCGCGCTGACCGCACGCTCGGGGTCGACGGAGACGCGCTTGCCGGCAAGTTCGCGCAAGGCACCGACGAAACCGTCGCGCGGCTTGATGCTGACTGCATTGCCGAGGTGACGGCGCAGTTCCTCGGTCACCTTCTCGGGCGCGATGAACAGGTCGGCGGTGCCATTGGCACGCGCGATCACGTAGGACAGGGCGACCGGCGTGCGCTCCACGTCGGTGCCGCGGATGTTGAGCAGCCAGGCGATCGAATCGAGCGCGGTGATGACGGCGGCGTCGAGGTTATGGGCTGCCAGCCATTCGGAAACGGCAGCGCGCTTGGCCTCGCTGACCTCGCCGGTGAACTGGTCGGGATGGACGAGGGCAGGGGCCGGCGAAGGGGCCGGGCGGTCCTGCCACACGGTGTCGACCGGGTTGCCGTCCACCGCGACAAGGCTGCCGCCCCTAGCCGCCAGCGCCTTCTCGGCGGCCTGCGCCCACTTCGACCCGTGCAGCCAGGCGTCATAGCCGATCTTCGCGCCCGCCGGGGCGTGGATGCCGAGCCAGCCCGCGATGGTCGTCTGCGGTACGCTTTCGTAGGCGTAAAGCCGTCCGTCGACCTGATCGCGCACCTGCAGGGTGTAGCGCCCGTCCACGAACATGGCCGCCGCCGGGGTCAAAGTGGGATCGGTAAGCACCACTGCCGTACCCGCCGATCCGCCGAAGCCGGTCAGCCATTCGAGGCGCTGGGCATAGGCGCCGACATATTCGCTCATGTGCTCGTCGGAAATCGGGATCACGAAGCCGTCTAGGCCGCGCGCCTTCAGCTCCTTGCGGAGGGCATCGAGGCGGGCTTCATGGGTATTCATCAGCATGGGTAAGGTATCCGGCTTGCGGGTGTCATGTACCGAACATAGATGGTGACCATGGCAGATTCCACCCCGACCCTGATCGGTCCCCCGCTGGCGGCAAAAAAGCCGCATTCGATCACCCACCACGGCGTGACCGTGACCGACGATTACGCATGGCTGCGTGACGCCGGTTATCCCGAAGTGACCGACAAGGAAGTGCTCGCCCACCTCGAGGCGGAGAACGACTGGTTCAAGTCGCGCATGGGCGCGCATCAGGGCCGCATCGATTCGTTGTTCACGGAAATGCGCGGGCGCATCAAGGAGGCCGATACCTCGGTCCCGCAGAAGGACGGTGACTGGCTCTACTGGATCGAGTTCGAGGAAGGCGCTGAATACAAGAAGTGGTGGCGCAAGCCCGTCGCGGGCGGCCCGGACGAGCTGATGCTCGACGAAGTGGCGCTGGCCGAAGGCAAGGAATATTTCAACCTCGGCGCGATTTCGACCAGCGCCAACGGCAAGCTGCTGGCCTATGCCTACGATGACAACGGTTCGGAGCGCTTCACCGCCCGCATCAAGGACCTCGCCACCGGCGAACTGCTGGCCGACGAAATCCCCGGCACCCTGTCCTCGCTGGTGTGGGTCGCGGATGACAAGGCGCTCGTCTACTCGCTCGCCAACGAGCAGTGGCGGACCGATAACGCCCGCCTGCACTGGCTGGGCCAGCCACTGGAAAGCGATGTCGAGCTTTACCACGAGGACGACGAGGGTTTCCGCGTCGGTTCCTCGCTGACCGCCAACGAAAAGTGGCTGCTGATCGGCTCCAGCGATCATGAAACCAGCGAGTGCCGCATGGTCCTCGCCGCCGATCCGCTGGGTCCGCAGATCCTGGTGAAAGCGCGCGTGAAGGGCGTCGAATACGACGTCGACGAGCGCGAAGACGTGCTCTACATCCACACCAACGACACCCACGAGAACTTCCGCCTCGCCACGGCGCCGCTGGCCGATCCCGGCACGTGGACCACCCTGATCGAGGGTTCGGACGCATTCTACCTGCTGGGCGCAGACCTGTTCCGCGATTTCTACGTGATCGAGGGCCGCCTTGTCGGTCTCGACCAGATTCAGGTGCGTTACTACGACGATCCGGCCCGCGTGGAGGCAATCTCGTTCCCCGAGGCGAGCTATGCGGCTGGGCTGTCTAACAACCCCGAATGGCACATGACGACCCTGCGGCTCAGCTACGAGTCGATGGTCGCGCCTGCATCGGTGCTGGATTACGACGTGGCCGCGCGCACGCTGGAGACGCTCAAGGTCCAGGAAATCCCCTCGGGCTACGACGCTTCGCTCTATGCCACCGAGCGTCTGGAGATCACCGCGCGCGATGGCACGGCGATCCCGGTCTCGATCGTCTACCGCCGTGACCGGGCCGAGGCGGGCGGCGGCGCGGGACCGCTGCATCTCTACGGCTACGGCGCTTACGGCATCAGCATCGACCCCGGCTTCTCGACGACGCGCCTTAGCCTTGTCGACCGCGGGTTCGCCTATGCCATCGCTCACATCCGCGGCGGCGACGACATGGGCCGCGCCTGGTACAAGGCCGGCAAGCTGGAGCGGCGCACCAATACCTTCAACGACTTCGTCGATGTGGCGAAGGGTCTGGTGGAGCGCGGATTCACTTCGGCCGGAAAGATCAGCATCTCGGGCGGCTCTGCCGGCGGGGAACTGATGGGCGCGGTCATCAACTCCGACCCTGACCTGTTCGGCGCGGTGGTGGCGCATGTGCCTTTCGTGGACGTGCTCAACACGATGCTCGACGACACGCTGCCGCTGACGCCGGGCGAGTGGCCGGAATGGGGCAACCCGATCGAGGACAAGGCCGCTTTCGAGCTGATCGCCAGCTACAGCCCTTACGATCAGGTCAGTGCGCAAGGCTATCCGCCGCTGATGGTGACTGCCGGTCTCAACGACCCGCGCGTGACCTATTGGGAGCCGGCCAAGTGGGTCGCCCGCCTGCGCGAACTCAAGACCGACGGCAACGAACTGATCCTCAAGACCAACATGGGCGCGGGCCACGGCGGCAAGTCGGGCCGGTTCGAAAGCCTGAAGGAAACGGCGGAGGAATTCGCCTTCATCCTGTGGCAGATGGGCGTCGAGGGTTGAGTAAGCACTTCACCCTGACCTTCACGGCGCAGGCCCATGACATCGACATCATGGGCCACGTCAACAATGCGGTCTGGGTGCAGTGGATGGAAGCGATGGCGGGCGCGCACTGGGCCGCGCTCGCCCCGGCGGAGCATCAGGCGAAATACGCCTGGCTCGTGACCCGTCACGAGATCGACTATCGCGGCAACATCCGCGAGGGCGAGAGCGTGACGGGCGAAACGTTCATCCCCGAAGGGCCGAGCGGGGCCCGCTTCGATCGGCGGGTGGATTTCCGCAATTCCGCCGGAAAGGTGATCGTCTCGGCCAGGACGACCTGGGCGATGATCGATATCGCCTCGGGCCGGCTGATGCGGGTGCCGCCGGAAGTGGCGGCGCCGTTCGTAAGCTGATTCCTCCCCGGTGGGGGGGAATTACGTCCCCCGCGGTTCCCGTGTACGCTGGGTGATGATGCGGTCGCGGGCGGCGCGCAGATCGCCCGATTCCTTCTGGAGGGAGAGCCGCTCCTTGTCGCTTGCGCGGTAGGTGTTCTCCGCCTTCGCGATGTCCTCCAGCGAGACGCCCAGACCTTCCAGCGCGTTGCGCGCCAGGAACACCGCCGATTCCCGTACCTCGCGCGCCATCGACTTGAGCGGCGCGTCCCTCAGTCGCACCAGCGCGCGGCGATCGAATACGCGGGCGTGGATTTCGGCGCGGGGGAATGCCTGGTGGACGGCGTGGAGGAATGCCTCGCTCAATTGATCGCCGTCGATGCAGAACACGATCAGTTCGACCTCAGCGGCGCCGGCCTGGCGCAGCAGGTCGATGCGGGTGCCGTCGCCGAAGTAGACCTTGGCGCCGAAGCCGCTTGCCACGTCGATCATCTCGATGTCGGTGTCGATCAAGGTGACCTCGATGTCGGCGGCGATCAGCATCTGCGCCACCGTCTGGCCGAAGCGGCCATAGCCTACGACCAGCGCATTGGCGCCGTCGTCCTGCGGTTCGTCGCGCTTTTCGGTGCTGGGCGGGCGTTCGCGGATGCGGCGGGTGGCCATCATCAGGAACGGGGTGGTGACCATCGAAAGCGTGACGATCGCGCTGAACAGGCTGGTGGCGCCGCCGTCCACCAGCATGGCGTTACTGGCCTGCGCGAACAGCACGAAGGCGAATTCGCCGCCCTGGCTCAGCAGCAGGCCAAGCGCCAGCGCGCTGCGCCACTCCATGCGGAAGGCAAGGCCGAGCAGGAAGATGATGGTAGACTTCACCGCGATCAGCGCCAGTGCCATCGCGATCACGAACAACGGCCGCTCGGCGATGGCGGAGAGGTCGAGCATCATGCCCACAGACATGAAGAACAGGCCCAGCAGGATCGAGCGGAACGGCTCGACATCGGCCTCCAGCTCATGCCGGTAAGGCGAATCGGCCAGCATGACCCCGGCGATGAAGGCGCCCAGCGCGGTCGAGAGCCCAAGCGCCTGCATCAGCGCGGCCGAGGCGATCACCGTGAACAGCGCGGCAAAGACGAACATTTCGCGCTCGCCCAGGTTGCCGATCAGGCGGAACAGCGGGCGGATGGCGAAGCGCCCCGCCAGGATCAGCCCGGCGATGGCCGCGCCGGTCTCCAGCGCCAGCACCCAGCCCGGAGGCCCTGCGGGCAGGGCGGGATTGCGGTTCATCGCAGCGATAATCGTGATCAGCGGGATGATCGAGAGGTCCTGGAACAGCAGGATCGCAAAGGAACGCTCGCCAAACGGCGTATGCAGGCGTCCGGCGCTCTGCAGCATCGGCAGGACCTGCGCGGTGGAGGACAGCCCCAGCGGCAGTCCCAGCGCCAGCGAGGCCTGCAGGCTGAACCCGGTGAAGAAGTAGATCACCCCCGTCACCGCGATGCCGCACAGCGCCACCTGCAGAAGCCCCAGCCCGAAAATCTCGTGCCGCATCCTCCACAGGCGCGGCGGCGCGAGTTCGAGGCCGACGATGAACAGCAGCAGGGTGATGCCCAGCTCGGCGATGCCCAATTTGCTCTCCGGATCGCCGATCAGGTTGAGGACAAACGGCCCCAGAACTGCGCCCGAGAGCAGGAATCCCAGCGTCGCACCCAATCCGAGCCGCCGGAACAGCAGCACGAAAATGAGCGCGGTGCCCAGCAGCAGGAACCCGTCCCGCAGCAGGAAGTCCTGAGCATGTTCTTCCATCAAAACCCTTCGAGACTGCATTCGGAGCGCCTGAGCGCGCGGCCATCCTAGAGACGTAGGGGCCTTATTCCAACCATAGGTTGGTTGGGTGGGTCGGTAAGGTCTGGTGCAGGAGCAATTGCCCCAGACCCCTTTAATCCCCCTGCCATCTACCGTTTTGCCACCGAAATCGAGGAAAGGCGCGGCCCGGCGGGTTCCAGCGAGGCCGCAGCTCTGCCATAGTCGCCCGCGTGAACGAAGACGACTGGCCTTTCGAGACGACTTTCTACGGTGAACCTGACGCCGACATGATGGACCCCTATGCGCCGGATGTCGACTGGACGCCGGCCGCTCCGCCCGCGCCGGACGCAGTGGCCAGGGCGCTGCACGATGTCTTCGGCTTCAACGGCTTTCGCGGCGTGCAGGACCAGGTCGTGGACCGCGTGCTGCATGGTCGATCGACGTTGGCGATCATGCCGACGGGTGCGGGCAAGTCGCTGACCTACCAGCTTCCGGCGGTCATGCTGGAGGGGACCTGCGTGGTCGTCTCGCCGCTGATCGCGCTGATGCACGACCAGCTTCGCTCCGCGCGCGCCAACGGCATCCGCGCGGCGACGCTGACCAGCGCCGACACCGATCGCGGCCAGACCATGGATGCCTTCCGTGCGGGGGAACTGGACCTGCTTTACATCGCGCCGGAACGCGCCAGCCAGTCGCACTTCCGCGAATTGCTGATGAGCGCGCGAATCGGCCTGTTCGCCATCGACGAAGCGCACTGCGTTTCCGAGTGGGGGCACGATTTCCGCCCGGATTACCGCCTGCTGCGCCCGCTGCTCGACGCTTTCCCGCAAGTGCCGCGCCTGGCGTTGACGGCCACGGCGGACCACCACACGCGCGCCGATATCCTTGCCCAACTCGGCATTCCCGAAGACGGCATGATCATCGCCGGGTTCGACCGGCCCAACATCCGCTACACGATCCAGCCGCGCGACAATGCGATGCGCCAGATCAAGGCGGTGGTGGAGGACAATCCCGGCCCCGGCATCATTTACGCCCCCACCCGCGCGCGCGTGGAACAGCTTGCCGAAAGTCTGGCCACTGCGACCGGGCGGCGGGTGCTGCCCTATCACGCCGGCCTCCCGCCCGAGGTTCGCGCGCGCAACCAGGCCGCTTTCGTGGCGTCTGAAGACATGGTGATGGTGGCCACGGTCGCCTTCGGCATGGGTATCGACAAGCCCGACGTGCGCTTCGTCGCCCATGCCGGCATCCCCAAGTCGATCGAGGGCTATTACCAGGAAACCGGCCGTGCGGGCCGCGATGGCGACCCATCGGTGGCGGTGATGTTCTGGGGCGCGGACGATTTCGCACGCGCCCGCCAGCGCCTGTCGGAGATCGAGCCTCACCGCTTGCAGAGTGAGCGTCAGCGCCTCGATTCGCTGGCGGGCCTCGTGGAAACCGCCGCCTGCCGCCGGGCGGTGCTGCTGCGCCACTTCGGCGAGCAGCCTGCCGAAACTTGCGGAAACTGCGACAACTGCATCAACCCGGTGGGCGTGGTCGACGTGACTGATGTCGCCCGCAAACTGCTTTCGGCGGTCTACCGCACCGGGCAGTCTTACGGCCTGGGCCATCTGGAAAAGGTGCTGACCGGCGTTGCCGACGACCGCGTTCTGCAGCGCGGGCATGACCAGCTTTCGGTCTTCGGCATTCTGACCGAGGACGAAAAGCCGATGCTGAAAGCGCTGGCCCGCGCCTTGCAGGCACGCGGCAGCCTGATACCGACCGAGCATGGCGGCCTGGCACTGGGCGGCGATGCCCGCGCGATCCTCAAGGGTGATGCTTCGGTGGCGATCGTCGTGCCGCCCAAGGCTGAGCGCAAGCGCCGTTCCAAGGGGGCCGACGTGGCCTCGAACCCGGTCGACGATCCGCTGTTCGAAGCGCTGCGCGAACTGCGCCGCGAACTGGCGAAGGAGGCCGGGGTGCCGCCTTACGTCGTGTTCCACGATTCGACCCTGCGCGAGATGGCGGCGGCGCGGCCCTCTTCATTGGCGGATCTGGGCAGCATCGGCGGCGTCGGCACGCGCAAGCTCGATGCGTACGGCGATGCGTTTCTGGCGGTCATCCGCCAGCACTGAGGTTTGGCCGTTCGGCCTTTAAAGCCTTCAGCTCGCGGCCCGGTCCCGTTCAGTCTGAACGGGGTAAGGGTTAGCGTGCATGGCCTTCGCGGCGCGCCGCAATCGCGCCGCTTTGGTTTTCAGCCCTCGGATGCGCCATCGAAGGTCACCGGCACTGCCAGCAGGAACGGCAGTTCGGGCGAGGCAATGCGCGATTCCGCGCCGTTGTCATGGATCAGCACCACGCGCCCGACACCCGGTGTCGCCACCACGGCCGTGACCGTATCGACCCAGTCATGCAGCAGCGCGCGAATGCGGGCCAAGGCCTCGGCCTCTCGCGTGGTGGTGCCGGACGCTTCGAGTTCGGCTTCGAGGTCGGCAATGCGCGCGGTTGCCTCGTCGATGCGGTCGGCGTTGGTGTCGGTCATCGCGGGTCTCCTTTTCGCCTCGGCGGCGCTTTGGATGCCGATTTGGGCCGCGCGGCGGGTTCCGGCAAGTCCGCGCCGCGCTCAATCGCCGCCGCGTTGCCCTGGCGATCTTCGCCGCATGAAACGAAACACCCCAGGGCGGTATGAACTGCCCCGGGGTGTTTCGTTTTGATCGCGGTGGCAAATCAGATGGTCATCGGCAGGCCGGGAGTGACGCCTAGAGCGGGTTGTCCAGCTGTATGATCGCCTCGTCGCTGGTGCGCTGCGTGGTCTTGAGCTGGCGCGGGGCCTTGAAGCTGGCGAGCACCGGCGTATCGCGCTCGTAGATGTCGGCGAAGGGCTTCAGCTCGCCATCGATCGAGCGGGCGAAGGTGAAGTACGTGATGTAGACCGGGAAGGTCCGCGTCATCGACACCTTCTTGTACTCGCCCGCGCGGGAGAGGTCGGCGGCGTCGGTGGCGGACATCTGTGCGCCCAGGATCGCCATGGTCATGCCCAGTTCAACCGCCCGCTCGGTGCGGATGCAGCCGTGGCTGAAGGCGCGCACGTCCGAATTGAAGTACTGCTTCGAAGGCGTGTCGTGCAGGTAGATCGCATGGGGGTTGGGCATGTCGATCTTCATCAGGCCCAGCGCGTTGCTCGGCCCCGGCTGCTGGACGACGGTAATCATGCCGTTCTCGGCCTTGAAGCCCTTGTAGTGGTTGGCGGCGGCCCACTTGGGATTGGCGAGCACCTTGGCGCCCAGACCCTCACCCTTGACGATCGACTGCGGCACCGTCCAGGTCGGGTTGAACACCACTGCGCTGACCGTTTCGGCCAACTGCGGGGTGGCCGTGCGGCCGGGCTTGCCGACGACTGTCTTGTAGCTGCGCAGGATCTTGTTCTTTACGACCAGACGCAGCTGGAATTCGGGCACGTTGGTCAGCAGGTAAACGCTGCCCAGATCGCGCGCGAGCCAGCGCCAGCGGTCCATGTTGGCTTGGATTAGTGCGCGGCGGGGCTTGTTCGCCATCGGCGTGGCGTTCAGCTCGGTCTTGAGCGCGGCATAGTCCGGGTTGGTCGGGGCCAGTTTGTCGACGACGCCGGCGATGTCATGGTCGGCCAGGGCCTGCGCCATGACCTGCCCGGTGGGCATGGTGTCCTGATCGGGGTCGACCGCGAACCACTGCACGCGCGCAACCATCGGCGTGCGGCCATCGCGCAGGTCCTCGATCAGCCAGCCGAACACGCGGCTTGCCAGAGCGTCGAGGGCATCGCCTTCGCCCGCAGCAATCGCGGTCTTGAGCGCGGCGGGTTGGTAATCGGCGGGCATAAGCCCTTCCTTGCCGATATATTCGATGGTCTTGAGCAGGCCCTGCGCATCGGCCAGCGTCCACGGCATCACCGGTTCGGCCACAACGGTTTCCTGCACCATCGGCACCGAAACCATCGGGGTTCCGACCGGGCTTTGCATCGCGGTCGGGGACGGGGGGACCGGAACCGGCGCGGGAACGCGCTTGGGTGCCTGGGTCGGCGCCGAGGTCGGAATGCTCTTGGGCAGCAAGTCCTCGGGCATTTCGGTCTTGATCTTCTGCGCCTGCGCCGTCTGCACACCCAAAGCCAGGATCGTGAGCGTCGAGACGACGCCGGGACCAAACCGCTTGAAACTCACCATATTTCCTTGAAACCTGCCCGATTGAATATCTTCAGGATGACGCACGAGTTCACCAGAAGGTTGCCACGATGTGGCCTTTTACGCCGTTCTCTTCAAGGATGCGACCTGTCGCAGGCATGAATTGCTTGCGCACAACCTTGCACAAGGCGACAGGCGGGGCGTCATGCACACCTCCTCCCGTCCCGCATCAGCGCTACTTCCAGTGCTGGCCGTCATCGCCGGAATAGCCGCCTTCAGCGTGATGGACGCGGCGATGAAGGCCGCCTCGCTGGCCGTCGGCGTGCTCACTGCGCTGCTGCTGCGCAATGTCTTCGCCGCCTTGATGACGCTGCCGCTGTGGCTGGCGGCGGGCCGCCCGGTGCCCAGCCGCAAGGTCGCCGGGCTGCATTTCCAGCGTTCCGCGGTGACGGCGGTGATGGCGGCGCTGTTCTTCCACGGACTGGTGCGCATCCCGATGGCAGAGGGCATGGCGATCTCGTTCTTCGCACCGATCATCGCGCTCTATTTCGCCGCAATGCTGCTGGGCGAGACGATCCGCCGAGGCGCCATTTTCGCCGCGTTACTGGGGCTTGGCGGCATGGTGGTGATCGGCGCCGACCGCTTCGGTGCAGGCGAATACGGACCGCAAGCGATCGAGGGCACGATCGCCATCGTCTTCTCCGCCGTGTTCTATGCGCTCAACCTCGTGCTGCAGCGCAAGCAGGCACTGCTGGCGGGCCCGGTCGAGATCGCACAGTTCCAGAACTTCAACCTCGCGTTGATCTTCCTGGTCTTCGCGCCGTTCTACTGGACCATGCCCGACGCCTCGGCCCTTTACTGGACCCTCGCCGGAGGAGCGCTTGCCACTACCGCGCTGCTGTTTCTCTCCTGGGGTTATGCTCGCGCCGAGGCGCAGGTGCTGGTGCCGGTGGAGTATACCGGGTTCCTCTGGGCCGCGCTGATGGGGTGGCTGATCTTCGGCGAAACGCTGGGCCCCGGCGTGATCGCGGGAACAATTCTGATCGTTCTGGGTTGCTGGATTGGCACGCGCCGCGCACAAAACGACACCTAAGTCTACCCCCGAATCTCTTGACCTTCTGCCCCTTAGCGCGCATCCGCGAGCGGACGAAACCGCTTGTCGCACTGCAGCACGGTTCAGGAGCGCCGGAGGCAGCGGGCAGGCCCATATAAAGGGAAAAACGCCCACCATGACCCAGGTCGGACAGGACTCGCTCGGGACCCGCAGCACCATGACCGTCGGCGGCAAGGCCGTCGCATATTACTCGCTCAAGAAAGCATCCGAGAAGATCGGCGACATCAGCCGCCTGCCGTTCTCGATGAAAGTGCTGCTTGAGAATCTCCTCCGCTTCGAAGACGGCGGCTTCACCGTTTCGACCGACGACATCAAGGCCATCGTCGACTGGCAGCAGAACCCCGTCACCGGCGAGGAAATCCAGTACCGCCCCGCGCGCGTGCTGCTTCAGGACTTCACCGGCGTGCCTTGCGTGGTCGATCTGGCCGCCATGCGCGACGCCATCGCCAAGCTCGGCGGCGACACCTCCAAGATCAATCCGCTGGTCCCCGTGAACCTGGTCATCGACCACTCGGTCATGGTCGACGAATTCGGCCACCCCAAGGCCGCCGAACAGAACGTCGAGATCGAGTACCAGCGCAACATGGAGCGCTACGACTTCCTCAAGTGGGGCTCCAA
The DNA here is from genome assembly GCF_902706195.1 of Novosphingobium sp. 18050. GTDB lineage: Bacteria > Pseudomonadota > Alphaproteobacteria > Sphingomonadales > Sphingomonadaceae > Novosphingobium. The sequence continues at coordinate 48,267 of NZ_CACSJO010000002.1, forward strand.
GTCGCTCGACAACTTCTATGCCGTTCCCCCGGGCACCGGCATCTGCCACCAGGTCAACCTCGAGAACATCGCCAGGACCGTCTGGTCCTCGACCGACCACAACGGCGAACTGGTCGCCTATCCCGACACCTGCGTCGGCACGGACAGCCACACCACCATGGTCAACGGCCTGGGCGTGCTGGGCTGGGGCGTGGGCGGTATCGAGGCCGAAGCCGCGATGCTGGGCCAGCCCGTCTCGATGCTCATCCCCGAAGTCGTCGGCTTCAAGCTGGTGGGTGCACTTCAGGAAGGTGTCACCGCCACCGACCTCGTGCTCACCTGCACCGCGATGCTGCGCAAGCACGGCGTCGTCGGCCGTTTCGTGGAATACTTCGGTCCCGGCCTCGCCTCGCTGAGCCTCGCCGACCGCGCGACGCTCGCCAACATGGCACCGGAATACGGCGCGACCTGCGGCTTCTTCGGCATCGACGACAAGACGCTGGACTACCTGCGCCTTACCGGCCGCGAAGAAGAGCAGATTGCCCTCGTCGAAGCCTATGCCAAGGAGCAGGGCTTCTGGATCGACCCGGCCGCCGCCGACCCGATCTTCACCAGCACCCTCGAGCTGGACATGGCGACCGTCGTGCCCTCGCTCGCCGGGCCGAAGCGTCCGCAGGACTGGGTTTCGCTCCCCGAAGTCGACGACGTGTTCAACGCCGACATGGCGACCACGTACAAGAAGACCCCGCAGCGCGTGCCCGTCGAAGGCAAGGACTTTGACATCGGTGACGGCGACGTCATGATCGCGGCGATCACCAGCTGCACCAACACCTCGAACCCGAGCGTGCTGGTGGCCGCCGGCCTCGTCGCCAAGAAGGCCGATGAGCTGGGCCTGAAGCCCAAGCCCTGGGTCAAGACCAGCCTCGCCCCCGGATCGCAGGTCGTCACCGATTACCTGGAGAAGGCCGGTCTGCAGGCGCACCTCGACAACATCGGCTTCAACCTCGTCGGTTACGGCTGCACCACCTGCATCGGCAACTCCGGTCCGCTGGCCGAGCCGATCAGCAAGGCGATCAACGAGAACGGTCTGGTCGCCAGCGCCGTGATCTCGGGCAACCGCAACTTCGAGGGCCGCGTCTCGCCGGACGTGCGCGCCAACTTCCTGGCTTCGCCCCCGCTCGTTGTCGCCTACGCCCTGAAGGGCACCGTGGTGGAAGACTTCACCACGACCCCGATCGGCAAGAGCAAGGACGGCGCCGATGTCTATCTCAAGGATATCTGGCCGACCAATCTCGAAGTGAACGAGACGATGAACGCCTGCGTCGACCGCGCGATGTTCCAGGCCCGCTACGCCGACGTCTACAAGGGCGACGAGCACTGGCAGGCGATCAACGTCGTCGGTTCGGATACCTACTCGTGGAGCGCCGGTTCGACTTATGTCGCCAACCCGCCGTACTTCGAGGGCATGGAAATGACCCCGGCGCCGGTTTCGGACATCATCGAGGCCAAGCCGCTGCTGGTGCTGGGCGATTCGATCACCACCGACCACATCTCGCCGGCCGGTTCGATCAAGGCCGATAGCCCTGCGGGTAAGTGGCTGATGGAGCACCAGGTCGCCAAGGCGGACTTCAACTCCTACGGTTCGCGCCGCGGCCACCACGACGTGATGATGCGCGGCACTTTCGCCAATATCCGCATCCGCAACGAGATGGTCCCCGGCGTCGAGGGCGGCATGAGCCGTTTCGACGGCGAAGTGCTCCCGGTCTTCGACGTGGCCCAGAAGTACAAGGCGCAGGGCACTCCGATGGTGGTCGTGGCCGGCAAGGAATACGGCACCGGCTCCTCGCGTGACTGGGCGGCCAAGGGTACCAACCTGCTGGGCGTGCGCGCGGTCATCGTCGAGAGCTTCGAGCGTATCCACCGCTCGAACCTGGTCGGCATGGGCGTGCTGCCGCTGCAGTTCAAGAATGGCGACACCCGCACCTCGCTGGGTCTCGACGGTGATTGCAGCTTCACCATCACCGGTGTCGCCGGCCTCAAGCCGCAGCAGGACGTCGAAGTCCACGTGACCAAGGCCGACGGCTCGAAGTTCACCTTCACCGCGCTGTGCCGCATCGATACCGCCAATGAAGTCGAGTACTTCATGAACGGCGGCATCCTGCAATACGTGCTGCGCAAACTGGCCGCCTGATCCTTTTCAGGTGCCGGCAGGCGTTACGAAAACCCCGTCCGGGCAACCGGGCGGGGTTTTTCTTTTGGGCGGCGCATTCTTAAGATCGTCGCGGTCCGTTTGAAGGCGGCCACGAAAAAGGGCGGCGCTTGCCGGCGCCGCCCTTTTCCACAAAGGGCCGCCGCTTAAGCGACGGCCTTCCATGTGTTAGTTATCCTGGCGCTCAGGCTGCCTTGGGACGGGCGAACCGGCGGCGGGCGACAATCGCGGCAGCCGCCGCGCCGAACAGGACCAGCATCGGCGGTGCGGGCACGTCGGTGCCGCCCGAGCTGGTCGACGACGAACCACCCGAGGACGACGAACTCGTCGACGACGAACTGGACGTGCTCGACGAGGAGCTGGTCGCCCCGCCGGTCGTGGACGAAGACGAGCCCGACGAAGACGAGGAACCGCTGCTCGACGATCCGGTCGAAGTCGCGCCGCCGGTGGTATTGTCGTTTCCGCCCGAGGAGCTGGAGGACGAACTCGACGAAGACGAGGAGCTGGACGACGAGGAAGATGAGGACGACGAAGAAGTGCTGCTGGTGATGTTACCCGAGGTACTGCTGGTAACGTTGCCGGAAGTGCTGCTCGTCACGTTGCCCGAGGTGCTGCTGGTGACATTGCCCGAGGTCGTGCTGGTCACGTTGCCCGAGGTGGACGAGGTCGTCGAGGTGATGCCGCCGGTCGTGGAGGTTGAGCCGCCGGTGGTGGAGGTGACCCCGCCGGTCGTCGTCGAAGTCGAACCGCCGGTGGTCGAGGTAACGCCCCCGGTCGTGGTCGACGTGGATGTCGAGGTGACGCCGCCCGTGGTGGTCACACCGCCGGTCGTCGTGACGCCGCTGGTGGTCGAGCTGATGACGACATTGCCGCCGCCGCCGCCGCTGCTTCCGCCGCCGCCAAAGAATCCGCCGAAGAATCCGCCGCCGAAGCCGCCCATCGGGCCGCCGCCGATCACCACCGGGGTGCCGCCACCGCCGCCCGAATAGGACGCGGGCGGAGCCGGCGGAATATACGGTGCGGGCAGGGGAACCATCGCGGCCTGCTGCTGATCGCAGCAGGTGCGCTTGACGATCTTGCGAACGCGCTTGGTGGTGCGCGGATCATCCTTGCGGACGATGCGCTTCACCGGCTTGGCCGGAACCGCCGTCTTGGCCATCTTGACCTTGCGGTACTCGGTCTTCGCCGACTGCGTTTCCGCCACGTGGACAGCGCCGCCACCAATGATAGCGCAGCCTGCCGCACAGGCAGACAGTTTCGCAAGGGCCATCCGAACGGACATACTGGTTGCTCTCTTTGTTTTGCCTGGATTGCGGCGGTGTCTTGAACCGACACTTGCGATCCATCTGCCAGAAACAACGCAGAGTCCGGTTAACGGGACAACGACGTTAACCGCTATTCCAGCGTCCCAAGCCGGGAAAAGTGGTTAATTTATTCTTCTAACCGTGGTGTTGTACCGAAACGGGACTGTCCGGGTGACCAGATGTAAATTTCCCCGACGGTTTTGCCCAACGAATCAAGCCGGTGGCTCTCAACCCTCCGAATCGAAAAGCCCGTTCTGAGGGGCGTTCGGAGCGCTCATTCCCAGGTGCGTCCAGCCCCGGTCGTTAAGGCAGCGGCCGCGCGCGGTGCGTGCTACAAGACCAAGCTGAATGAGATATGGCTCGATCACTTCCTCGATCGTATCGCGCGGTTCGGACAGGCCTGCCGCCAGCGTTTCCACGCCCACCGGCCCGCCCTTGTAGATATCCGCGATCATCCGCAGGTAGCGGCGGTCCTGCGAATCGAGGCCGATCGAATCGACCTCCAGCCGCGTCAGGGAATCGTCCGCGATCTCCCGGGTGATGACGTCGGAGCCGGCGACATGGGCGAAGTCCCGCACGCGCCGCATAAGCCGTCCGGCCACGCGCGGAGTACCGCGCGCACGCCGCGCGATCTCGGTCGCGCCGCCCTTGTCCATGCCGATGCCCAGCAGTCCGGCGCCGCGCGTGACGACCTTCTCCAGTTCCTCGACCGAATAAAACTGCAGCCGCACCGGAATGCCGAAACGATCGCGCAGCGGGGTCTGCAGGAGGCCCTGCCGTGTGGTTGCGCCCACCAGCGTGAAAGGCGGCAGGTCGATCCGCACCGAACGGGCCGATGGCCCTTCGCCGATGATGAGGTCCAGCGCGCGGTCCTCCATCGCCGGGTAGAGCACTTCCTCGACCACGGGATTGAGGCGGTGAATCTCGTCGATGAACAGAACGTCACCCTGTTCGAGATTGGTCAGCAGCGCCGCCAGGTCGCCTGCCTTGGCGATGACCGGCCCGCTGGTGGCGCGAAAACCCACGCCCAGTTCGCGCGCGACGATCTGCGCCAGCGTCGTCTTGCCCAGTCCCGGAGGTCCGAAGAACAGCACATGGTCCATCGCCTCGCGCCGCGACTTGGCGCTTTCGATGAATACCCGCAGGTTGTCCTTCGCCCCGGCCTGTCCGACGAATTCTTCTAGGGTCTTGGGCCGCAGCGCGGCATCGGCGTCCTCGGGCTGGCGGATCGGCGTGAGAATGGGATTGTCGGTCATGTCTTAACCCGCCGCCCGCTTCAGCGCCACGCGCACAAGGTCGTTCAGGCCCGCATCCTCGCCCAGTTCCTCCACCGCCTTGCCGACCGCCATGGCGGCCACGGCAGGCTTGAAGCCGAGGTTCTGCAAGGCTGAAACGGCATCCGCGCTGGAGGAACCCGGCGGCACGGCGGCAATCGCTCCGGCAAGCCCCGGCGCGGTGGGCAAGGCGCCGGCCTTGTCCTTCAATTCGTTGACGATGCGGCTGGCCAGCTTCGGCCCCACCCCATTGGCCCGCGCGACCATCGCCGAATCACCGCCGGCACAGGCGCGCTGGATTTCCTCGGTCGTCAGCGCCGACAGGATCGCCAGAGCCACCTTCGAGCCCACACCCTGAACCGCCGTCAGCAGGCGGAACCAGTTACGCTCCGCCGCGCTGGCAAAGCCGATCAGGCGCTGGTCGGTTTCGGAAACCTGCATCTCGGTGTGGATCACCACCCGGTCGCCCCGGATCCCGAGATGATCGAGCGTACGAGCCGAGCACTGGACGAGATAGCCGACGCCGTTCACGTCGATGATCGCCCAGTCGGGGCCGGTGTCGTCGAGAAGACCTGTTAGCTTGGCGATCATGGTTTGTTCCTATGGCAGGAAGCGATTCGCTGCGCCAGTCCCTATCGGAAGGGTTGGAAGGGGAAGAGCTGGGGCCATCGCCCCGGACCCCGGGGATGTCGAGGTCACGCCTGCGGCTTCGTAGATGGGCCTTGCTCCCGCAGGCTATCATGACTCCCGGCTCACCGTGGGCGCACCAGCGAAGCTGCGCGCGCCACCTCGACGGTGAAGGGGTCCGGGGCGATGGCCCCAGGTCTTCACTTTACTGCCCTAACCGAAACCTCAACGCGGCAGAACGCCCATACAGACGTACTTCAAAACCTTGCCGTCCTCGGAATTCCAGTCGAAGCGGCTCACTGCACCTGCCACCGTCGAGGCGCCAAGCGGTGCCCCGGTCGGGCCGATGACCCGCCACTGCAAAGTCACCACGCGCCCGCCGGAGCAATCCACGCTGCGGACCGAAAAGGCGGTGCTGCCGCGCGCAAGCTGCGCGGTCGGATTGAGAATGACCACGGCCTCCCGGAAGGTACGGCCGAGCCCGCCGGCCACGACGCTCGCTGTATCGATGCGGATGCTGCGCCCGAGGAGGCGTTCCAGATCTACGGCGAAGACCTTCACCCACTTGCCGGTCAGTACCTTCAGCGTTGTATCGGCAGCGGTCGGGGTGGCGGCAAGAGCCGCCAGCGTCAGTGCCGCCCATTTCAGACCGCGCAGCTTCACAGCGGGTTGCCGTTCTCGTCGCGGTAGATGTCGCGGCGGCCGACGTGGTTGGCGGGGCCGACAAAGCCGTCGTTTTCCATGCGCTCCACCCATTTGGCGGCGGTGTTGTAGCCCACGCCCATCTGGCGTTGCAGCCACGAGACCGAGACCTTCTGGTTTTCGAACACGAGGTGGCAGACCTGCCGGTACTTGCGTTCGTCAGGCGCGTCCGACGCGGTGGCGTCGAGGTCGTCGAAGCCGAAGCTGCCTTCTTCGGGTTCCTCGGTGACGGCATCGATGTAGTCGGGCTTGCCCTGGGTGCGCCAGTAGATGGCGACCTGTTCCACTTCCTCGTCTGAAACGAACGGGCCGTGGACGCGCTTGATCGGGTCGGAGCTGGGTTTGTAGAGCATGTCGCCCTTGCCCAGCAGCTGTTCGGCGCCCTGCTCGCCCAGGATTGTGCGGCTGTCGATACGGCTGGTGACGGCGAAGGAGACGCGGGTCGGCAGGTTGGCCTTGATGACGCCGGTGATGACGTCGACCGACGGGCGCTGCGTCGCCATGATAAGGTGGATGCCCGCCGCGCGGCTCTTTTGCGAGAGGCGCTGGATCAGCACTTCGATTTCCTTGCCGACGGTGACCATGAGGTCAGCCAGCTCGTCGACGATGAGGACGATCTGGGGCAGCGTTTCATAGTCGAGCTGACGGTCTTCGTAGAGTTCCTCGCCGGTATCGGGGTCGAAGCCGATCTGGATGCGGCGGCCCAGCGGCTTGCCCTTGGCGGCGGCGGTGCGCACCTTTTCGTTGAAGCTGGCGAGGTTGCGCACGGAGATTTCGCTCATCATCCGGTAGCGGCGCTCCATCTCCTCGACCGCCCATTTGAGCGCGCGGATGGCCTTGGGCGGCTCGGTGACGACGGGGGAGAGCAAGTGCGGGATATCGTCGTAGCTCTTGAGTTCCAGCACCTTGGGATCGACCAGGATCAGGCGGCACTGCGCCGGGGTGAGGCGGTAGAGCAGCGAGAGCAGGATCGCGTTGAGACCCACCGATTTACCCGAACCCGTCGTACCCGCGACCAGCAGGTGAGGCATGGTGGCAAGGTCTGCGACCACCGGTTCGCCGGCGATGTCCTTGCCCAGGATGATCGGCAGCATGCCCTTGTGGTTGGCGAAGGCCTCGGACGCGACCATCTCCTTGAACGAGACCATCTGGCGGTCCGCGTTCGGCAGTTCGATGCCCATGACGGTGCGGCCCGGGATCGAGGATACGCGGGCCGAGATCGCCGACATGTTACGGGCGATGTCGTCGGCCAGGCCGATCACGCGGCTGGCCTTGATGCCCGGTGCCGGTTCCAGTTCGTACATGGTGACGACCGGACCCGTGCGCACGGCGGTGATCTCACCCTTGACGTTGAAGTCGTCGAGCACGGTTTCTAGCAGGCGCGCGTTGCGCTCCAGACTGAGCTTGTCGATCTTGGGCTGCGAATTGGGCTGCGGGTCTTCCAGCAGATCCAGACTGGGCAGCGTGTACTTGTCGAACATGTCCTTCTGGCGGTCGCCGAAGCCGATCTGCGCGGGCGTGGCGGAAACCTTGGGATCGGCGATCTCGGGCGGTTTGCGAGGCTTGTCGGCGGCAGGCGGGGCGATGCCGGTATTGCCGGCGGCAGCTTCGGCCACGCGCGGGGCGGTCTCGGCGCGGGCCGTTTCCTTCTTTTCCTTGCCGGCCTTGAAGGGCATTTCCTCGGGCACGGACAGGCCGCGCGGCAGGCGCCCGATGCGGCCCGGAAGCGTCAGCAGGCGCACCCAGTCGAGCGCGAAGACGCGGCCCGCCAGCATCACGCCCACGCCCAGGCACACCAGCGCGAGGGCGAGCTTGATCCAGTTCTGTACGGGTTCGGGCGAAAGTCCGGCAATCGCGGTGACCGCCTTGGCGCCCAGCAGCCCCGAAATCCCGCCCATCGAGGCAGGCAGGGTGCCGCCCGGCTTGGTGAACCAGAGCGACAGCACGGTCGCGATCAGCAGCATCGCCAGCGTCAGGACGCCGAAGGGCATCCACCAGCGCTGGTCGCTATGCTCGATCTCGCCGTCGTCCTCTTCGACCAGGAGCCACAGCTTGCGGGCGAAGACGTAAAGCAGGGGGACCAGCAGCGCGGAGACCGGGCCGAACAGGAACAGCGCGCGCTCCGCCGTCCAGGCTCCGGTCGGGCCCATCCAGTTCTGCACATCGCCGCCGGCGGCGGTGGAGGTAGACGGGTCGGTCTGCTGGTAGCTTACCAGCGCCAGCGCCAGAAACACCATCGCCGCAAACAGCGCGATCGAACCGGACAGCTCTCCGGCGCGGCGCAGCGAGCGCTTGAGAACGGCGCGCCAATCCGGCTTGGCGATACGCCGACCGGGCGCGATGGGCCGAGTAGCCATGTAAAATTCCCTTGGGTTCGAGCCCGGTTTATGCGGCGGACGGGGAGTCCGCGTCAAGAATGGATGGGGAACGCGGCTGTGGGTGGTTGCGGGAAGACGTTCAGCGGCCCGAGGCGGACAGCCCGTCGATCGCAGCCCAGCGCTCCAGCTGGAAAGCCCGCGCCCGCCGCGCCGTCACGCCGCCCAGCGCAATTACCGGCACCGTCGAACGCGAAGCGAGCAGGCGAAAGCGGACCGGGCCGAGCGTCTGTCCGCCGGGATGCGAGGCCGTGGCGAACAACGGCGAGATCAGAACCGCATCGGCCCTTGCACGGTGGGCCTTCGCCAGTTCGCGCAAGTTGTGCACGGTAACCAGTCGCGGCACGCCGGGGCCTTGCGCAAGGCGGTCCGCCGCGCCGTAGACGCCGTGCGCTTTCCATGCCCGCGCCTGTCGGGCCTCTCCCGCGAGCACCATGACATGCCCGAATCGACGCGCCGTGCGGGCGAGCGCGTTGAACCGTGCGCGTCGTTCCTGCGGCGGCAGGTGATAGTGCCGGAACACCAGTCCCGACCCGCGGGGCAGACGCGCCAGCACGGCTTCGATCCGGTCATCGTTGCGGGCATCGCTGACGAGCCACAAGGCAGGAAGGGACGGCTGGCGGTTCGGCACAGGGACGCTATAGCAGCGCGCCATGGATCAGCTAGAAGACATCCGCGCCCGCATCGCCCAATCCGCGCACATTGCGGGACGCCAGCCCGGCGCCGTAGAACTCGTCGCCATTTCCAAGACCCACGCCGCCGAAGCGATCGAGCCGCTGCTCGCCGCCGGCCAGCGCGTGTTCGGCGAAAACCGCGTACAGGAAGCACAGGAAAAGTGGCTGCCCTTGCGCGAAGCCTATCCCGATGTGAAGCTGCACCTCGTCGGCCAGCTTCAGTCGAACAAGGCCGAGGATGCCGTCGCCCTGTTCGACTGCATCCACTCGGTGGACCGCCCCTCGCTGGTAACGGCGCTGGGCAAGGCGATGGAAAAGGCGGGACGGCAGGTGCCCTGCTTCCTTCAGGTCAACATCGGCGCGGAAGAACAGAAAGGCGGCTGCGCGATCGCCGACGTGCCCGCACTGCTGGCGTCCGCGCGTGAAGCCGGGCTTCCCGTCGTCGGCCTGATGTGCGTGCCGCCGTTCGATATCGAGGCCGCGCCGTTCTTTGCCCTGCTGGCGAGGATTGCCGCCGATAACGGGCTGGACCAGCTTTCCATGGGGATGAGCGAGGACTTCGAAACCGCCGTCCTGCTCGGCGCTACGCATGTGCGGGTGGGCAGCGCCCTGTTCGGGTCGCGGCAGAAGAAGTAGAGGGAAAAGAGCAGGAGCCATTGCCCCTGCATCCCGGACTTCCTCTTATCCTCTACCTGTGGCTGCCGAGCATGTTCGCATGGGTTATCGCCACTGCCAGCGCGTCGGATGCGTCTTCGCCCGCCAGCTTCACGCCGGGCAGCAGCACCTTGAGCATTGCCTGGATCTGTTTCTTGTCCGCGCCGCCGGTGCCGACCAACGCCTTCTTGATGACCTTGGTCGAGTATTCCGCCACCGGCATTCCCGCGCGGGCAAGGCTCAGCATCGCGACGCCGCGCGCCTGTCCCAGCTTGAGGGTCGACTGCGGGTTCACGTTGACGAAAACCTCCTCCACCGCGCCCGTATCGGGCCGGTGGTGGAGGATCACATCGGTCAGCCCGGCGTCGAGTTCGACCAGACGCTCGGCCATGCCGGCCTTGGCGTCCGTGCGGATCTGGCCGTTGGCGACGTGGGACAGGCGGCTGCCGCTTTTGGCGACGATGCCCCAGCCGGTGCAGGTCAGGCCGGGGTCGATGCCGATGATGATCATGCGGCGACGCTTGAGGCGGGGCTGGCGCGGGGCCTCGGGGGCTTCGACAAGCTCAGCCTGAGCGGGTTCGAGGGCCTGCGCCGCTTCCGCTCACCCTGAGCCTGTCGAAGGGTCGGGCTGAACCTGGCCCCGCCCGCCGGGATCAACCCAGCGTTTCCATCACTTCGTCGGAGATTTCGTAGTTGCCCCACACGCTCTGGACGTCGTCGTCTTCTTCCAAGGTGTCGACCAGCTTCATCAGCGTGCCCACGGTGTCGGCGTCGACGTCGACGGTGAGGGTGGGCTTCCACGCCAGCTTCACGCCTTCGGCTTCGCCAAGGACCTTTTCCAGTTCGCGGGCGACTTCGTGCAGCGAATCGACCGAGACCCAGATCTGGTGGCCGCCGGGATTCTCGTCGCCGTCGCCCATGTCGCTCTGCACGTCGTCGGCGCCGGCTTCGATCGCGGCTTCGAGGACCTTGTCCTCATCGCCCACCTTGCTGGGATATTCGATCAGGCCGAGGCGTTCGAAGCCGTGCGAGACCGCGCCGGTCGCGCCGAGGTTGCCGCCATTCTTGGCGAAAGCGGTGCGCACGTTGGTGGCGGTGCGGTTGCGGTTGTCGGTCAGGGCCTCGACGATGATGGCGATGCCGTTGGGGCCGTAGCCTTCGTAGCGCACTTCTTCGTAGTTTTCGGCGTCGCCCTTGCTCGCCTTGTCGATGGCGCGCTGGATGTTGTCCTTGGGCATAGACTGCACCTTGGCGGCGTTGACCGCTGCGCGCAGGCGCGGGTTCATGTCCGGATCGGGCAGGCCCATCTTGGCCGCGACGGTGATTTCGCGGCTCAGCTTGCTGAACTGCGCCGAGCGCTTCTTATCCTGCGCACCCTTGCGGTGCATGATGTTCTTGAATTTGGAATGGCCTGCCATGGGTCCGCTCGCTGTCTGCCCGCCGCCTGAGGGTCCGGTGAGGACGCGGCGGGTCTCGATGAATAAGGTGGCGCGGCCCTTACAACACGCCGGGGGGCAAGGGCAACCGCGCAGGCCCCCTCTCACTCGTAACGCGCTATAGCACTACGGCCGTGCCCGAACAGCTGACCATCAGCATCGAGCCTTTCGAGCCGATCACTTCGTAATCGATGTCCACGCCCACCACCGCGTTGCCGCCCAGCCTTGCGGCCTCGGCCTCCATTTCGCCCAGTGCCTCGCGGCGGGCGCGCTGGAGGACCTGCTCGTACTTGCCCGAGCGGCCGCCGACGAGATCGGTGACGGCCGCGAAAATGTCGCGAAACAGGTTGGCCCCCACGATGACTTCGCCGGTGACGATGCCAAGATAGTCGCGGACCGGGCGGCCTTCGACGGTGGGGGTGGTGGTGACGATCACGAATGCTCTCCCTCGATGAAAGGCGCGATGCTTGCACCCGCGCCCGGGTTCTCGCAAGACAACGAATTGGCCCAACGACTTGGTAAGGGAATAGGGGCTAGCAAGGCCTATGGCGACACAGATCGAGACCCGTATTCCCGCCCCGCACATCCTGCGCGAACTGGCCGGTTTTCTGAAACAGCCGGCGGTGCTGGTGCCCTGGGGGCTGCGCCGGGGCGAATCCTGGCCTGCGCTGTGCCTGTTGGCGGCAGTGCATGTGAGCGTGTTGCTGCTGGTGCTGCTGCCGCTGCTGGGCATGTGGCAAAAGGCGTTCGATCTGCCGCTGCCCGACGCCTTCGGCAAGCTGCCGGGCGGCTGGCTGCTGCCGATCACGATCCTGATCGCCCCGCTGCTGGAGGAGATTATATTTCGCGGCTGGCAGACCGGCCGGCCCCGCGCGCTGTGGCTGCTGGGGTGCTTTGCGGTGTTCGTCGTCCTGACGATGACGGCGAAGGCGATCGAGCCGCTGGTCCTGGCGGGGCTGTTGCTGGCTGCCGTGCTGGCGGCGGCAGGCGGTTGGTGGTGGCTGCGGCGCCGGGGGACTCCGGCTGTTTATGCGGCGGCCTATCCGGGTGTGTTCTGGGTGGTGGCGCTGGTGTTCGCGGGCGTTCACCTGATGAACTACCCGGCGACGTCCGCAGCATCGCTGCCGATGGTCCTGCCCCAGCTCTGGGCGGGGGTGCTGCTGGGCTTCACCCGTCAGCGTATCGGCCTTCCCGCCGCGATTCTCCAGCACGCCATCGCCAATGCCGCAAGCATGGCACTGGTGATGGCGGGGAGTTGATCGTCACCGCTTCGCTGGTCATTGCAGGCGAAGCGGGATCGCATCAGTCGATGCCGAGCGCCGACTTGTAGGTGTCGAGCAGCATGTCCTGTTCGCGGCGATCGTCGGGCTTCATCTTACGGATGCGGACGATCTGGCGCATGATCTTGACGTCGTAGCCGACCGCCTTGGCCTCGTTGTAGACGTCGCGGATGTCGTCCGAGATGCCCTTCTTTTCCTCTTCGAGGCGCTCGACGCGCTCGATCAGCAGGCGCAGGCGATCGTCGGTGGTTTCGGCCATTGGGGTACGTGCTCCGGTAAAAGCGTGAATCGGTTGGCGCGCTGATAGCGAGGCGAAGGGATTCGGGCAAAGCACCGGCCTGTGGAAATCATGTGGAGGGACAAACCATCTGGAGGAAGCGGCGCCTTCGCGATTTTCCTGCACTGCAGCGGCTTGCTAACATCGCGGCCGCCCTTTCCACCGTCGGTCCCCCTCGCTTGCACCTGACTTGCCCACGCCCGACGGCGGCGCTATTTCGGGCCTGCGCCGACCACGTTCGCGCCTCCAGCGGAGCTTCAAGACCGGGACGGCCCGGCATTCACCCTTGTTGGAAAAATGCCCGCGCCATGTCCTGGATATTTCTTTTCATCGCCGGCCTGCTCGAAGTGGTATGGGCTTCCGCGATGAAGCAGTCGGAGGGTTTTTCCCGGCCCTGGCCTACTGTGGTGACGATCGTAGCGATGATCGCCAGCTTCGCCCTGCTGGCCAGCGCGATGCGTGCACTGCCGCTGGGCACCGCCTATGCGGTGTGGACCGGGATTGGCGCACTTGGCGCCTTCGCCGTCGGCATTTTCTTCCTGGGCGAGGCGGCCAGCCCGCTGCGGCTGCTCGCCGCCGGGCTGATCCTCTCGGGCATCGTGCTCATGAAAGTCGCGACGCCCTGACCGCTATTCAGTGCGCGCTCAATGTGACGGGGCGTTCTTCTTCATGCTCTCGTCCATGCGCGCCAGCTGCTCGGGCGTAGCCTCGGTCTGGTGTTTCGCCTTCCATTCACCGGCGGGCATGCCGTGGATGACAGTGCGTGCCTCGGCCTTGTCGCCTTCGAAGCCGGCATCCACGATCCAGTCGGCCAGACAATTGCGGCAAAAACCCGCCAGCCCCATCAGGTCGATGTTCTGTGCATCGTGACGCTGCTGCAGATGGCGCACCAGCCGGCGGAAGGCCGCCGCAGCCACGGCGTCGTCCAACGCATCTATACGGTCACTATCGTTCATAATCCGCCAATCGTCCTTGGTTTGTAATGACGCCTTTGCCATATGAACCCCCGTTCCTGAAAGAGGCAGACAGAACCTTGGCTCATACTCCCCCCGTCGCTCCCTACCGCCGCTCCCCGCACCACCGGGGCATCAAGCGCCAGCGCAAGGTGAAGATCCTGGCGACACTCGGCCCCGCCAGCCGCGACAAGGAGACCATCGCCAAGCTGCTCAAGGCCGGCGCCGACGCCTTCCGCGTCAACATGAGCCACGGCGACCACGACACTCACCGCGAAACCATCGCCAACATCCGCGCGGTGGAAAAGGACCTTGAGCGCCCCGTTGCCATCCTGTGCGACCTGCAGGGCCCCAAGCTGCGCGTGGGCACGTTCGAGGGCGGCAAGGCCTTCATCCGCCACAGCGCCCACTTCACGCTCGACCGCGATCCCACGCCGGGTAACGACGAACGCGTCTGCCTGCCGCACCCCGAACTGTTCGGCATCCTCCAGAAGGGCCAGCGCCTGCTGATCGACGACGGCAAGCTGCGCCTGATGGTCATCCGCGCCGAACCCGACGCGATCCTGTGCAGCGCCGAAGTCGGCGGGCCGATCTCGGACCGCAAGGGCGTGAACATCCCCGACGCTCTGATCCCGATTCCCGCGCTGACCGAAAAGGACCGCCGCGACCTCGCTTTCGCAGTGGAGCAGAAGGCGGACTGGATCGGCCTGTCCTTTGTCCAGCGTCCCGAAGACGTCGCCGAAGCCCGCCGTCTGTCGGGCGGCTACGCGGCGATCATGTCGAAGATCGAAAAGCCGGCGGCGGTCGAAAGCCTCGATGAGATCATCGAGCTGTCGGACGGCATCATGGTGGCGCGCGGCGACCTCGGCGTCGAACTGCTGCCCGAGGAAGTGCCGCCGATCCAGAAGCACATCATCGAAAAGACCCGCGCTCAGGGCAAGCCGGTGGTCGTGGCAACGCAGATGCTGGAATCGATGATCACCAGTCCCTCGCCGACCCGCGCCGAAGTCTCCGACGTCGCCAACGCAGTCTACGACGGCGCCGACGCGGTGATGCTCTCGGCCGAGACAGCGGCAGGCCAGTGGCCGGTAGAGGCGGTCACGATCATGGACCGCATCGCCGTCCGCGTCGAAAGCGATCCGACCTACCGGGCGCGCATCCACATCGCCCAGACCCCGCCCGACGCCACCAGCGCCGATGCCCTGTCCGAATCCTGCGCCCAGATCGCCGATACCCTGACCATCGAAGGCATCATCGTCTTCACCGGCTCGGGCGGTTCGGCCCGCCGCGTGGCGCGTGAACGCCCGGCAGCGGCGATGCTGGTCCTGACCCCGGCGCAGAAGACGGCGCGGCGACTGGCGATGCTCTGGGGCACGCACTGCGTCATCACCCGCGACATCGGCAGCTTCGAAGAGATGATCGCCAAGGGCAAGCGCATGGCCCTGCGCCACGGCTTCGGCGCTGCGGGATCACGGCTGGTAACGCTGGCCGGCGTGCCGTTCGGGGTGCCGGGATCGACGAACCTGCTGCACATCGTGACCTTGACCGGGAACGAGCTGGATACGCCGAAGTAAGCTCGATGAAATGAGGGGAGGTTCTGGGGCCATCGCCGCAGGTCCTCCCCTTTCACCGTAAAAACCCCGAACCAGCGCTAAATCCTCGAGTAGCCCTTCGATGATAGCTGGGAACAGCGCTGCAATCGATTTCAAGCCGTGGGGGCTTAGGCGAGCGCAGCGCGGGGTCGAGAAAAGCCATGGGTCGTTACATGCAGGATGCATTTGTGGGGCGCGGGGAAGGCCGGTGGAGCTGGCTTACCGAGATGGAATTCGCCGAGAGGGCGCAGGTCCTCAAGATGCTGGCGCGCGAACTGGGGCAGGATACTGCCCCGGCTCTAGCTGAACTCGCGCAGCATGGGCTGGACGCCGCGTTGACGGTTCTTGCCGTGGCGGTGGGCGCCAGCGTCAGCGATGGGTACCTGCGCCAGCGCGCCTTGTGGCGCGCCGGGCAGTCGCTTTCCTGATTCGAGTTTCGGCTTAATCCAGGTTGGGGCGCAGCCAGCGTTCGGCGGTCGGCAGGTCTACGTCACGGCGGACCGCATAGTCTTCCAACTGGTCGCGGCCGATGCGGGCCACGCCGAAGTACTGGCTTTCCGGGTGGGCGAAGTAGAAGCCTGAAACCGCTGCGGTGGGCAGCATTGCCTGGCTTTCGGTCAGGACGATTCCGGCGTTGTCAGAAGCCTTGAGCAGGTCGAACAGGATCGGTTTCAGCGAGTGGTCGGGGCAGGCCGGATAGCCGGGCGCGGGGCGGATGCCGCGATATTCCTCGCGGATCAGAGCCTCGTTGGTGAACTGCTCGTCGGCGGCATAGCCCCACAGTTTCGTGCGTACATGCGCGTGGAGGCGCTCGGCGAAGGCTTCGGCGAAGCGGTCTGCGAGCGCTTTCAGCAGGATGTCCGAGTAGTCGTCGTGCGCTGCCTGGAAGCGGGCGAGGTGCGGTTCGATGCCGTGGATGCCCACCGCGAAACCGCCCAGCCAGTCACCGGCCGGGTCGATGAAGTCGGAGAGGCAGAAGTTCGCCCGCCCGCGTGACTTCTTCACCTGCTGGCGCAGCATGGGGAGGCGGGTGCCGTCATCGAGAAGCACGTCATCGCCGTCGGCGTGCACTGGCCAGAAGGCGCAGACGCCCTTGGCGGTCAGCCACTTTTCATCGATGATCTTCTTCAGCATCGCCTGCGCATCGGCGAACAGGCTGGTCGCGCTTTCACCGACCACTTCGTCGGTGAGGATCGCGGGATAGTTGCCGGCCAGTTCCCAGGCGCGGAAGAACGGGGTCCAGTCGAACGTCTCGGCGAGGTCGGCGAGATCCCATTCCTCGAAGACATGCAGGCCCGGCTCCACCGGCGCGGCGGCCTTGAGCGCGAAGTCGGCGGGGAAGGCGTTGGCGCGCGCATCTGCCAGCGAGAGCAGGTCACTCTGGCCCTTGTTGGCGCGCGCGATGCGCACCTTCTCGTAGTCGATCGAGACCGAGGAGACGAAGCCCTCCGCCTGTGTGTCGGACAGCAGCTGCGAGGCCACGCCGACCGCGCGGCTTGCATCCAGCACATGAATCACCGGACCCTTGTAGGCCGGGTCGATGCGCAGCGCGGTGTGGACCTTGGAGGTGGTGGCGCCGCCGATCAGCAGCGGGATGGTCATCTCCGAACGCTGCATTTCCTCGGCCACGGTCACCATCTCGTCGAGCGAGGGGGTGATGAGGCCCGACAGGCCGATGATGTCGGCATCATGCTCGGCCGCCTGTTCGAGGATCTTCGACCACGGCACCATGACGCCCAGATCGATCACTTCGTAGCCATTGCACTGCAGGACCACGCCGACGATGTTCTTGCCAATATCGTGGACGTCACCCTTGACGGTGGCCATGATGATCCGGCCCTTGGCCTTGGCGCCGGGTTCCTTGCTCGCTTCGATGAAGGGGATCAGGTGGGCGACCGCCTTCTTCATCACGCGCGCCGATTTCACCACCTGCGGCAGGAACATCTTGCCGCTGCCGAACAGGTCGCCGACCACGTTCATGCCGCCCATCAGCGGGCCTTCGATAACCTCGATCGGGCGGCCGCCGGCAAGATCGATCGCGGCGCGGCATTCCTCGGTATCCTCGACGACATAGGCGTCGATGCCGCGCACTAGTGCGTGCTCCAGACGCTTCACCACGTCCCAGCTGCGCCATTCCTCGGCGGCCTTTTCAGCGACGACGTCCTTGCCCTTGTAGCTTTCTGCCAGGTCGATCAGGCGCTCGGTGGCGGTCCTGCCATCCGCGCCCACGCCAGGGGTGCGCATCATGATGACGTCTTCGCAGGCCTCGCGCAGCGCTGGGTCGATCTGGTCGTAGACGTCGAGCTGGCCGGCGTTGACGATCGCCATGTCCAGTCCGGCGGGGATCGCATGGTACAGGAAGACCGAGTGCATCGCGCGGCGCACCGTCTCGTTGCCGCGGAAGCTGAACGAGAGGTTGGAAAGGCCGCCCGAGAAGTGGACATGCGGGCAAGTCGCGCGGATTTCGGCCACCGCCTCGATGAAGTCCAGACCGTAGCGGTCATGCTCCTCGATGCCGGTGGCGACGGCGAAGACGTTGGGATCGAAGATGATGTCTTCGGGCGGAAAGCCGATGCCGGTGAGCAGCTTGTAGGCGCGCTGGCAGATCTCGATCTTGCGGGCCTTGGTGTCGGCCTGTCCGGTCTCGTCGAAGGCCATGACGACCACGGCGGCGCCGTAATCCATGCACTTTCGCGCGGAATGCAGGAACGGCTCCTCGCCTTCCTTCATCGAGATCGAATTGACGATCGGTTTGCCCGAGACGCATTTCAGGCCCGCCTCGATCACGTCCCACTTCGAGCTGTCGATCATCACCGGCACGCGGGCGATGTCCGGCTCGGCGGCGATCAGGTTGAGGTAGGTGGTCATCGCCTCGATCGCGTCGAGCAGGCCCTCGTCCATGTTGATGTCGATCACCTGCGCGCCGTTTTCGACCTGCTGGCGCGCCACTTCTACGGCGGCGGGATAGTCGCCGGCCATGACCAGCTTCTTGAATTTCGCCGAGCCGGTGACGTTGGTGCGTTCGCCGATATTGACGAAGCGGGCGCCGGTGGAGGCGGGTTTGGAAGTGGTCGAAGTCATGGTTCTTCTCGTTGGATCAGAGGGCGGCTGCGGCGAGAGGCCGCGCCAGCACATAGTCGTCGTAAGTCTTGCCGCCCACGTCGAAACGGCGGCTGCCGATCGTCTCGAAGCCGTGTTTGCGGTAGAAGGCCAGCGCGCGGCTGTTGTCGTCCTTGACGCCCAGCAGCAGGCGTCTGGCGCCCGCTGCGTGGGCCATCACCGCCTGCATCAGCGCGCTGGCCATGTAGGACCCCTGAAAGCGCGAGAGCAGGTAGATGCGCTTCAGTTCAAGGTCGCCCGGCTGGGCCAGTTCCAGTTCGGGCGCGCAGGACAAGGCATAGCCTACCGGCGCGCCGCCCGGCTCGATCTCGGCCAGCCACGCCTTCGCGCCCTTGGCGAGATAGGTGTGGTAAGTTTCCGCCGAGTGCTGATCGCGGCAATGCACGACGAGTCCGCCGCCGTCGATCAGCCCCGCGAAGCTCTCGAGAAACGTTGCAGCGCCCACCAGTGCGAGGGCGTCGGCGTCGTCCGGCCCGGCGGGACGGATGCGCCAGATGGGAATGTCGGTCACGCGCGTGCCTGCCTCAGGATGCCATGACGAACGGTTCGAGGCCGGCAAGGCGCGTCACCGGCTCCAGCGTGGGGATCTGGCGCGGGGCCATGCCGCCGACCTTGCGCGCGATCGCGGCGATGTGCGCCGGGGTGGAGCCGCAGCAGCCGCCCAGCACATTGACCTGGCCCGCGACGGCCCACTCGCCCACGAAACCGGCTGTAGTGTCGGGCATCTCGTCGTACTCGCCCAGTTCGTTGGGCAGGCCGGCGTTGGGATAGATCATGATGAGCGTGTCGGCGTGTTCCGACAAAGTCTTGACGTGCGGGCGCAGCTGGGTGGCGCCGAACGAGCAGTTCAGCCCGATGGTCAGCGGCTTTGCATGGCGGATCGCGGCCCAGAACGCCTCGACCGTGTGGCCGGACAGGTTGCGGCCCGAAAGGTCGGTCAGCGTCATCGACATCATGATCGGCACTTCGCGGCCCAGTTCGGCTTCGAGCTGGCGCACCGCCATGACCCCGGCCTTGGCGTTGAGGGTGTCGAACACCGTTTCGATCAGGATGAAGTCGGCGCCGCCTTCGACGAGGGCGGCGGCCTGCTCCTTGTAGACATCGACCAGCGTGTCCCAGCTGATCTCGCGGTAGCCCGGATCGTTCACGTCGGGGCTGAGCGAGAGGGTCTTGTTGGTCGGCCCGATCGCGCCCGCCACGAAGCGCGGGCGGCCGTCCTTCGCCTGGAACTCGTCGGCCAGGCGGCGCGCCAGTCTGGCCGATTCGACGTTGATTTCGCGCACGAGATGCTCGGCGCCGTAATCGGCCTGGCTGATGCGGTTGGCCGAGAAGGTGTTGGTTTCGGCAATGTCGGCGCCGGCCTCGAAATAGGCGCGGTGGATCGCCTCGGGCACCTCGGGCTTGGTCAGCGCGAGGATGTCGTTGTTGCCCTTCTGGTCATGGGAAAGGCCCAGCGTGCCGGCATAGTCGGCTTCCGACAGCTTCCAGTTCTGGATCTCGGTCCCGAAGGCGCCATCGGTGATGAGGATGCGCTTGGCCGCCTCGGCGAGGAATGATTCGCGCGCGCTCATGCCGCGTTCTCCTTTGGACGCAGGCCCAGCAGCTGGCAGATCGCGTAAGCCTGCTCGGCCCTGTTGAGGGTGTAGAAGTGGAAATCGCGCACGCCGCCTTCATAGAGGCGCTTGCACAGGTCCGCAGCGGCGACGGCGGCGACCAGCGCGCGCGGGCCGGGGCGCGCGTCCAGTCCGTCGAACATCGTCTCCAGCCAGTCCGGGATCAGGGTATTGCCGGACATGCGACGGATGGCCGCGAAGCTGGTCACCGGCATGATGCCCGGCAGGATCGGCGCGGTGATGCCTGCCGCCAGCGCCTTGTCCATGAAGCGGAAGTAGGCATCGGTGGAGAAGAAGAACTGAGTGATCGCGCGGGTGGCCCCGGCGTCCAGCTTGCGCTTCAGGTTGTCGAGATCGTCCTGGGCGCTGACCGCCTCGGGATGGACTTCGGGATATGCGGCAACCGAAATCTCGAAATCGTGGCGCTTCTTCAGGCCTGCGACCAGCTCGGCAGCACTGGCATAGCCGTCCGGGTGGGGCACGAAGCGGCCGCCATCGGCCGGCGGCGGATCGCCGCGCAGGGCGACGATGTGGCGCACGCCCGCTTCCCAGTACTGGTCGACCACTTCGTCGATCTCGGCTTTGCTGGCGGCCACGCAAGTGAGGTGCGCGGCGGGCACCAGCGAGGTTTCGCGCACGATGCGCGACACGGTTGAATGGGTGCGCTCCCGCGTGGAACCGCCTGCGCCATAGGTCACCGAGACGAAGCTGGGATCGAGAGGCGCCAGCTGGGTGATCGCATCCCAAAGCTGCTCTTCCATCTTCTCCGACTTGGGCGGGAAGAATTCGAAGGAAACGGAAATGTCGCCCGGCAGCCCTGCGAATAGAGGGGTTTCTGCGGCGCGCGGGTGTGCGGTCATGTGAGGCTCGTCTCTCGATTTGCGGCGCTGTCACGGGTGTCCGTGCAAGTTTGGGCCGTCCAGATTTTGACTGTGAGTGGATCGCCCGGCAGCGCGACCGGCGCCGCCGGCATCAGCCCGGCAGAGGTCAGCAGAGCCGCCATGTGCTCATCGGAAAAGCCGAGGCGTGCGTGGGCGTGGACTTCGCGCAGTTCTTCGCGCTCGTGTGCGGCAAGGTCGACGATGGCGATGCGCCCGCCGCGCCGCAGTACGCGCGCGGCTTCGGCCAGAACCACGCCGGGGTCCTGAGCATAGTGCAGCACCTGATGGAACAGCACCGTGTCAAACGCATCGTCGGTGAAGGGCAGGCCGGTGAAGTCGCCCTGCACCAGATCGACTTTGTCGGCGGGCAGGGACTGCAGGCGGGCCCGCGCGATGCGCAGCATTTCCGGGCTCTTGTCTAGCGCCGTCACGCGTCCGGCGCGCGTGGCGAGAAGCTCGGCCATGCGGCCCGTGCCGGTGCCGACATCGAGCAATGCGCCCAGCGGCTGCGCCTCAAGCGAGGCCAGCAAAGCCGCCTCGACCGGCTCGTCGGCGCCGTGCAGGCGGCGCAGGGTATCCCATTCCACCGCGTGGCGTGCAAAGTACGCCTGCGCGCTGGCCTCGCGCCCGGCCCGGATCGCGGCAAGCTGGCGGCGATCCTCGGCACAGCGCGCGGAAAACAATGCATCGTCGCGCTCCGCAACGGACAGAAGCTGCGCGGCCGCACTTCCCAGGGAGAGCGTCTCATACTCGCTCACCGCGCTGCGCAGGAAGACCCAGCTGCCTTCCTTGCGGCGTTCGGCCAGCCCGGCGTCGCACAGGATGCGAATGTGGCGCGATACGCGCGGCTGGCTTTGGTCCAGCACTTGTGCCAGTTCGCCGACCGCCAGCTCCATATGCGCGAGCAAGCGCATGATGCGCAGGCGCGTTGGCTCTGAAAGAGCTCTCAGGAGAGGGTCGATCTGCATGCAGGGTCATATAAAGATATCTTTATATGTGTGCAAGCCCTAGGAAATCAGCGGATTTCGGTCCCGATCATTCCTATTTGCGTTGCACCATGGTCTCGTCTAAAGATTGGTACTGCAGGCTTGCCTGCAAGCGTTGGCCTGTGGGTCAAACAATGCAAGGGGATTCGCATGAAGAAGATTGCTTTCGCGGCGTTCGCGTCGGTTGCCGCTCTGTCGCTCGCCGCCTGCGGTGGTAGCCCGGCTCCTGAAGCCACTGAGTCGGTTGAGACCACTCCTGAAGAGATGATGACCGGTGACGCCACCGACGTACCGACCGAGGCTCCGTCCGAGGCGATGTAATCGGCGCAGGGGGTCTGGCGCCTGCCCTAGCGGTACGCCGGCTCCCGCCGCTTTTCGATCCGGAACCCTTCGGGGAACCGGCGAAAAGTCCGTTTTATGACGGACAGAAGCCCTCCTTAGCGGGAGGGTTTTTTGTATCCGGCGCAGACGCAAACCGCTTCTGCCGACGGGTTTTTCATTTGCACTGCGCGGGTCTGGCAGGCACCTAACCGCACATGCCCGATACGCTGAAGATCACCCTCGCCCAGCTCAACCAGTCGGTGGGGGATATTTCCGGCAATGCGGGGGGCGTGCTCGCCGCGCGGGAAGCGGCGAAGGGCAGCGACCTTATCGTCTTTCCCGAACTTCACCTTATCGGTTATCCGCCCGAGGACCTGATCCTCAAGCCCTCGTTGATCGAGCGGGCGGCGGCGCAGTTGCAGATCCTCGCCGAAGCCAGCGCTGGAGACGGTCCGGCGATGCTGGTCGGTTCCGCCTTCGTCCTCGACGGCGCGCTGCACAATGGCGTGGCCCTGCTCGATCAGGGCAAGGTCCAGGCCGTGCGCCTCAAGCATGAACTGCCCAATTACGGCACTTTCGACGAGATGCGCCTGTTCCAGCCCGGCCCGCTGCCCGAGCCGGTGATCCTGCGGGGCACCATGATCGGTGTGCCCATCTGCGAGGATATCTGGCGCTCCGAAGTATGCCGCCACCTTGCCGATTTCGGCGCCGAGATGCTCGTGTGCATCAACGGCAGCCCTTACGAAATCAACAAGGACGCCTTGCGAATCGAAGGCGTTGCCAAGCGCCGCGCGGTCGATACCGGGCTGCCGCTGGCCTACCTCAACCGCGTGGGCGGGCAGGACGAACTGGTGTTCGACGGCGCCAGCTTCGTGGTCAACGGCGATGGCGGCCTTGCAGTGCAACTGCGCGACTGGGAGGAGCAGGTCGTCCAGACCAACTGGACCCGCACCGCCACTGGCTGGCGCTGCGACCGGGGCATGGTGGCGGACCTGGCCGTCCATCCGGAGGACATCTATTGCGCCATGGTCCTGGCCCTGCGCGACTATGTGAATCGCAATGGCTTTCCCGGTGTCGTTCTGGGCCTTTCCGGCGGGATCGATTCGGCCACCTGCGCCGCCATCGCGGTTGACGCGCTGGGCGCGGACCGGGTGTGGGGCGTTATGATGCCCTCGCGCTTCACCGCCGCGCAAAGCCGCGAGGATGCTGCCGCCTGCGCCAAGGCTCTGGGCATCCGCTATACCGAAATGCCGATCGGCACCGCCGTCGATGGCTTCGATTTCATGCTGGGCGAGGCGTTCGAGGGCACACAGCGCGATCTCGCCGAGGAAAACCTCCAGTCCCGCATTCGCGGCGCCGCGCTTATGGCCTTGTCGAACAAGTTCGGACCGATGCTGGTGACCACCGGCAACAAGAGCGAGATGAGCGTAGGCTACGCCACCATCTACGGCGACATGGCAGGCGGCTACAACCCGCTGAAGGACGCCTACAAGATGACCGTCTTCGCGCTGGCCCGCTGGCGCAACGGGCACGTGCCGCGCATCGGTCTGGGCCCTGCGCGTCCGGTTATCCCGGAGAGCACCCTGACCCGTGCGCCCACCGCCGAACTGCGCGACGAACAGCGTGACGACGATAGCCTGCCGCCTTACGAGACGCTGGACCCGATCCTCATCGGCCTCGTCGAACACGACAAGAGCGTCGAGCAACTCGTGAAGGAAGGCTTCGACCGCAGTGTCGTCCAGGATGTGGAGCGCCTGCTCCATCTGGCCGAATACAAGCGCCGTCAGGCGGCGCCGGGCGTGAAGCTGACCGCGCGCAATTTCGGGCGCGACCGGCGCTATCCGATCACTCACGCGTTTCGCAGTGGGTGAGGGGTGGCTGGCGGGAACGCTGCGCGAATGGCGCTATGCGGTCAGCAGGCTCTTTTTGAACAATGCCCTCAGCCGCCTGTCTTCGAGAATTCGTCCGATGACATAGAGTGCGGCGAAGATCGCGGCAAAGACATAGGCGGAAGTGGGCGAGTGCTTCTTGTCTCGCTCCTTGGCTTTGTCTGCGCCGTCCTTTTTAGGCTTTTCGGGCGCGGGCGCACCCAATGCCTTGTCGATCGGGTTCATCGGCACTTCCGCCTGTTTTTTGGCGGCCTTCGAATCCTTCCCGGCCTTGTCTTCCGCTTCGGTCGACGGTTTTTCGAGCTTGCCCATGGCGATCGTTAGCTGAGCGAAGCCCAGAAACAGCAGCGGCGCCAGAAAGCAGAACAGCAATGCCCGGCTGGTCAGGCGATAGTGCAGCACGGACCCGGCCGTGCCTTTTTCGATCTGCAGGACACCGCCATCGAAAACGGACATCTTGTCCTGCGCGGCCTGGTCTTTCTTGCGGAATGTCAGGGTGTCGCTTGTCCGCTCATGGCTGGTGCCGGTCTCGCGGAACAGGGGGCGGAGCCTGTCGAAGGCATCATCGCTCGATTGCTCGGGAGCGAGCGCCAGGCTGCCCCTGACGTGCCAGATCCAGTCGATGAAACGCGCGTTCATGTGATCTCCATCCGGGGGAGCTTTCGATACCGCCCTGGGCGGCAAGGCTCACGCCGGGCCGGTCATGGCCGCCTCGGCATGAGCATGACAGATGGGGCAGCCCGGTTATGCGGGCGCAGCAGTTCCCGTTACTCGGCAGGCACGCCCGCCGGCTCGGCAAATCGATTTTCGCCGAATTTGTCCTTGCCGAACTTTTCCTTGAGCGTTTTCCAACCCTCGGTGAAGGGGAAGGTCATCTGCTCGCGGATCGACATACGGCGGCCGCCTTCCATCCCGAGCAGCTCGGCCTCGCCATCGACGCAGGTGCCGAAAATGCGGTCGATGAAGATATAGGTATTGCTGAAATTGCTGCGGCTGGCCTCAAAGTCCTGCGAATGGTGGACGCTATGATGCTCGGTGGTGTTGAACAGGAACCGCCACCACCGCGGCGAATTGAACCGGACATTGATGTGCTGGTAGGTCCCGATTGCCATGCCGAAGGCGCCGGCAAGCAGGGCGGCGCGCGGCAGGAAGTCGAAGAAACCGCCGATGCCCAGCCCGATCAGGAACAGCTCTACCGGGTTGCCCACGGCGCCCTTGTTGATGTTCAGCTGGGTGATGTAATGGTGGACGGAATGGGGGAGCCACAGCGGATACCAGTTATGCATCCCGCGATGCATCCAATACTGCCCGAAATCGAAGATGAACGAGATCAGGAATGCCTGCGCCAGCAGCGGCAGGCCGGTGAACCAGGTGAACTTGTCCGACTGGAAGTAGTGCTGGATGACTTCGATCATGGGGCCATCGCCGATGTAGCCATCGATCATGCGAAGGATTGTGTAGCCGAGCCCGACATAGAACAGGTCGGTGACCAGTTCCTTCCAGGTCAGGCGCCAGCTCTCATGCCGTGGGAAAAACCATTCCATCGTCAGCAGCAGCACCTTGAAACCGATGCCGATGCCAATTGCAGTCGATGCCTTGGCGATGGAATTGGGCGCATAGTACCAAAAGGCGATCAGCGCGAACAGCACCGTGGGCTGAAACCAGGTAAAGATGAACTGCTTAACTGGGCCGCCTTCAACGCGGGGTACATTTTCCCAACCCACGGTGACAGGTGACTGGGTACCTATCAGTCTTTTACCTACGCGAACTCCGTCCATACGCTTGCCCTCGTATTATTTGGCTACCCGGTCCAGTAATACTAACTTAAGGTATGGTAATACGGACTGATCGCTCCGTCCAGATCATATTATAAAAGTTGCTCTCAGCCCCGCGCGCTTCGCTTCATCGGCTGTTTTGCGAGGGTTGCGGTGGCACTTTCGACCTGGAGGGCGAGGGCAATCGCCCTCCAGGTCCTCGCTTCCTAGCTTACCAACCCACTACGGACTTCACTTCCAGATATTCATGGAAGCCCAGTTCACCCCATTCGCGCCCGTTGCCGGAGCGTTTGTAGCCGCCGAAGGGGGCGTTGAAATCGAAGCCGCCGTTCACCCAGATCGCCCCTGTGCGCATCCGCCTAGAGACGG
This sequence comes from Novosphingobium sp. 18050, assembly GCF_902706195.1. Taxonomy (GTDB): domain Bacteria; phylum Pseudomonadota; class Alphaproteobacteria; order Sphingomonadales; family Sphingomonadaceae; genus Novosphingobium. The sequence continues at coordinate 74,557 of NZ_CACSJO010000002.1, forward strand.
CGCGGCAGGTGTCGACATCCTCGCCCGAGACGTAGCCGCCCAGGCCGAAGTTCGAGTCGTTGGCGATGGCCACCGCATCGTCGAGGTCATCGTAACCGATGATGACGAGAACCGGGCCGAAGATCTCTTCGCGGGCGATGACCATGTCATTGGTCCCCACGAACACCGTGGGCCTCACGTACCAGCCCTTGTCCAGCCCTTCTGGGCGGCCGAGGCCGCCAGCGATCAATTCGGCGCCTTCGGAGGTGCCTTTTTCGATGTACTGCTGGATGATGTTGTACTGGCTTTTGGAGACGACCGGGCCCATCGCGAAGTTGCCCGTGGGATCACCCACAGTCACCCCGTTCGCGGCATCGGCGGCGATCTTCTTCACTTCGTCCATGCGCGAGGCCGGCACCAGCAGGCGTGAACCGGCGGAGCAGGTCTGGCCCGAGTTGCCCATCATGCCTGCCGTTGCGCCGGCTACATTGGCAGCCAGCGAGGCGTCGTCGAGGACGACCCAGGCCGATTTGCCGCCCAGTTCCAGGCCCACGCGCTTCACGGTATCGGCGGCGTCCTTGGTGATCTGCACGCCGACCGGCTCGGAGCCGGTGAACGAGATCATGTCGACGTCTTCGTGCCTGGAAAGCGCGGCGCCGATCACCGATCCCTGGCCCTGGATCATGTTGAACACGCCTGCGGGCACGCCGGCGGCATGGATCATCTCGGCAAGGATCTGGGCCGAGTAGGGGGCAAGCTGCGGCGGCTTCAGGATCATCGTGCAGCCAGCGGCGAGCGCGGGGAAGATCTTCACGCAGGTCTGGTTCATCGGCCAGTTCCACGGCGTGATGAGGCCGCAGACGCCGATCGGTTCCTTGCGGATCATCGTTGGCCCGCGCTGTTCCTCGAACTTGAATTCGCGCAGCACTTCGATCGCGGTGCCGAGGTGGCCCTTGCCGAGCAGGGTGTGGAAGCCGTTGGCAAGCGCGGTGGGCGCGCCCATCTCGACCATGATAGCCTCGCCCAGTTCGGCTTCGCGGCGGATATATTCGGCCTGGATGGCTTCGAGCAGGTCGAGGCGGTCCTTGACGCTGGTTTCGCTATAGCTGGTGAACGCGCGGCGGGCGGCGGCAACGGCTTTGTCGACGTCGGCGGCGGAGCCGAGCGAGATTTCGCCGGAGACTTCCTCGGTGGCCGGGTTGATGACCTCGGTGGTCTTGGGGGTTACGGGCGCGGTCCATTGGCCGTCGATGTAGAACTGCGTGTAGCTGCGCATTGTGCTCTCTCCCAGTTCCTCCCCGCAGGCCAGGAGGGGGACCACCCGCAGGGTGGTGGAGGGGGCACCTTCGCATTACGAGATGTCACGTAAACCGAGGGTGCCCCTCCACCATGCTTTGCATGGTTCCCCTCCCCCCGAAGGGGGAGGATCTTGTTTTTACTGCGTGCCTTCGGCGTACCAGGTGCGGAACTCGTTGTAGTTCGGCATTTCTTCCGAGTTCGCGGCGGGGTCGATCGGTACGTGGATCACGGTGCAGCCGCCGCGGGCGTAAGCGCGCGCGATGGCCGGGCCGATGTCTTCCGCCGTCTCGACATATTCGCCTGCGGCGCCGAAGCCTTCCGCGATCTTGTCGAAGCGGACCTTGTCGGACCAGTGTACGCCGGTTTCCTTGGTGCCGTGGCCGAAGGTGCGCTTGTAGACGCCCACTTCGAGGCCCCACTGGAAGTCGACGCCGACCACGCAGACCAGCGGCAGGTTGCGGCGTACCGCGACTTCAAGTTCGCCCACATGGAACAGGAACGAGGAGTCCGAGGTCAGCAGCATGCCCGGACGGACCTTGCCGGTCGCGGCCTGGTCGGCGAGCATGGCACCCGTCGCATAGGGCAGGCCGGTGCCGATGTGGCCGTAGTTCTGGTTCCAGATGACGTCGAGCGGCTTGGCCTGCGAATAGGTCCACTGGAAGATCACCGTGGCGCCGCCGTCGCGGATCAGGATGCCGTCCTTGGGGAAGGCCTTGGTCGCTTCGGTGACGAACTGGCTGGTGTGCATCTTCGAGGTGGAGCCGTCGGGCTTGGAAGCGGCGTCCTCGGCCAGTTCCTCAAGCTGCTGGGCATCGCGCTGGATATACTCCGACAGCGAGGCCGAGGCCTTGCGCGGGGTGTCCTTGAGCGCCCGGACGAGCTGCGGCACGACCGCGCGCACGTCGCCTACCAGTGGCACGTCGATGGGGCGGTTGACGCCGATCGCGGTCGGGTCCTGCTGGACGTAGATCCACTTGCGATTGGCTTCGTTGTCCACCCAGTGGCGCCAGCGGCCGTAGTGGCTGGGTTCGCCCAGTTCGGTGGCGAGCGCCACGCAGCAGTCGCTTTCGACCACGGCGTCGATCGAGGCTTCGGAGAAACCGTAAGGGAAGGTGCGGTCCTCAAGCCCTTCGATGAACGAAGTGCCGCCCGAAGTCTGGACGACGGGGCACTGCATCAGCTCGGCCAGTTCCTTCACCGCCGCGCCTGCCTTGGCAGTGTAGACGCCGTGGCCGACCAGCAGCACCGGGTTCTTGGCATTGCGGATGATCTCGGCGGCTTCGGCGATGCGGTCACCGTCGGCGCCCTGGTTGGTCAGGCGGTAGCGGTGCGGCGGCAGTACCGGCGGCAGGTCGAGTTCTTCGAGAATGATGTGCGAAGGGAACTCGATATAAGCCGGTCCCGGCGTGCCCGACATGGCGATGCGGATCGCCTCGCGGACGATCTCGTCGGTCTGGTCGGCATATTCGATGGAGCTGGAGAACTTCACCGAATCCTCGATCATCGGCTCCTGGCGGACGAACTGGATGCGGCCCCGGCGCACGCGGCGCTCGGTGATGCGGGCGCGCTGGCCGCCGATGAAGATGACCGGGTCGTTCTCGACCTTGGCGCACTGGATGGCGGGCATCATGTTCGCCATGCCCGGGCCAAGCGTACCGATGCACACGGCGGGCTTGCCGGTGATGCGCGCAGCGGCGGCGGCCATGTGGCCGGCGGACGCTTCATGGTGCGGCGAAACGACGGTCCAGCCGCGCGTCTCAGCTTCGAGGAAGAGGTGGACGAAGTTGGGGTCGGGGATGCCGAACAGCGTCTTGATGCCTTCGGCCTCGAACAGGTCGAGCATACGCTTGAACACGGGTGTGCCCTTCGACGCCTTTGCTGGCGCCTCCGCTTGGGGCTGGTCGTCGTACATCGTGGTTGCCTTTCTTCCGATCCGTTATCGTTGCCGTGCATTCTTGCGGGAGGTCGGGTGCGTAGATCACTCTCCCCCCGATCGCTCCCGCAGCGTCCGGCTTGAGCAGGTGGTTAGCCCAAGCCTTTCGATGCTGTCAGTTGAAATCAACACTCCTGTTCACTTCGACTCGCTGACTATCGCCGGGGCGACGCTTTCGAGTTCAGACAGCACTGCTTCGTTGTCCTGACCCAGCATCGGTGCCGGGCCGCGCACCCGTCCGGGGGTGGCGGAGAACCATGTCGGCACGCCGGGAAAGCGTACCGGGCCTTGCGCCGTTTCGATTTCCTCGAAGAAGCCGATGGCGTTCAGGTGTTCGTTGTCGAACAGCTCGTCGGTGGAGCGCAGCGGCGCGCAGGGGATGTGCAGCGCCTGCAGCGTGTCCAGCCAGTCCTGCGTGGTGCGGGTGAGAAACGTCTCGCCCAAAAGCCCGTAGACGCGGCCGATTTGCTTCGCGCGCTGCGCCAGCGTGGCGAATTCCGGGCTGGCCCAGGGCGGGTTCACGGCGGCCATGAAGGCGTCCCAGTGCTTGTCGTTATAGACCAGCGCGGCGACGTATCCGTCCTGCGTCTTATAAGGGCGGCGGTTGGGTTCGACCGCGCGGTGATAGTGGGCGGGCGTCGTCGGCGGCGAGAACATCGCGCCATTGGCGTGTTCGACCAGCATGAAGGAGGACATCGCCTCGAACATGGTGACTTCCACTTCCTGGCCCTCTCCCCGTTCCCGGCCGCCGGTGCGCTCGCGGTGGAAAAGCGCCATCATCGTCGCGTAAAGCGCGTGGAGGCCGGCCACCTTGTCGGCCATGATCGTGGCGACGTAGCCGGGTTCGCCGTTCATCAGGCCCTGGACGTGCGGGATGCCGCATTCGGCCTGGATGGTGTCGTCGTATGCGGGCTTGTCACCCTCCGGCCCGCGCCGGGAATAGCCATAGCAGTTGGTGTAGATGATCCGGGGGTTGATCGCCTTCACCGCCTCGTAGTCGAAACCGAGCTTGGCGATGGCGCTGCCCCGCATCGAATGGATGAAGACATCGGCGGTGGCGATCAGGCGGCGCAGCGTCTCGCGGTCACCCTCCTGCCGCAGGTCCAGCATCAGCCCGCGTTTGCCCCGGTTCACGTTGACGTAGATGCCGCCCATGCCCGCGACCGGGCCGGTAGTGATCCACCGGGTATTGTCGCCTGCGGGCGGCTCCACCTTGATGACCTCGGCGCCCATGTCGGCCATGATCTGGGTGGCATATGGCCCGAAGACCACGCTGGTGAGGTCGATCACGCGGACCCCCGCAAGGGGGCCGGCGGTCGCTTCTGGCGCCTTTTCCAGTGCCTCGTGGGACATGCCGCTCTCCGTTGTTCCTGGAACGCGACTTAGCGGAAGGCCATTTGCAAATCCATGCGTATTTTCGTTCAGTGGACCAATATCGGAACAATGTCGTTGTCTCGGGGCTTCCTCGCTGCTACTTGCAAGGGACTGCCCGACAGGGGCAAAAATCGGGAAGAAGGGCGGAAAAGCGGTGGATTTTGCACTTACCCAGGACCAGCAGGATATCCGCGAAGCGGTCCTCAAGCACTGTTCTCAGTTCCCTGACGAGTACTGGCTGGAAAAGGATCGCAGTGGCGAATTCCCGGTCGAGTTCCATATGTCGATGGCGCAGGCCGGCTGGCTGGGCGTGGCCATGCCCGAATCGGTGGGCGGCGCCGGGCTGGGCATCACCGAAGCTGCGGTGATGATGCAGGCGGTGGCGGAAAGCGGCGGCGGCATGACGGCAGCCTCGGCAATCCACGGCCCGGTCTTCGGGCTGGAGCCTGTCACCCTGTTCGGCACCGAGGAACAGCAGCAGCGCATGATCCCGCCGATCCTGTCGGGGAGTGAGAAGATGTGCTTTGCGGTGACCGAGCCGAATACCGGCCTGGACACCACCAGCCTCAAGACCCGCGCCGAAAAGGTGCCCGGCGGCTACCGCGTCAATGGCGAGAAGATCTGGATCACCAACGCCCACGTCGCCGACCGGATGCTGCTGATAGCCCGCACCACCCCGCTGGAGGAAGTTAAGAAAAAGACCGAGGGGCTGACGCTGTTCTACACGAAGCTCGATCGTGCCCATATCGAGCATCAGTTGATCCCCAAGATGGGCCGGCACGCGGTGGGATCGAACATGCTGTTCATTACCGACCTGTTCATTCCCGAGGAAGACCGCATCGGCGCCGAGGGGCAGGGCTTCAAGATCCTGCTCCAGGGCCTTAACCCCGAGCGTGTCCTGCTTGGGGCCGAGGCGACCGGGCTGGGCCGCGTGGCGATCAAGAAGGCCTCGAAGTACGCGCAGGAGCGCGTCGTCTTCGGGCGGCCGATCGGACAGAACCAGGGCATCCAGCACCCGCTCGCCAAGGCGTGGATGCAAGTGGAGGCGGCCAGCCTCATGGTGTTCAAGGCTGCCACCATGTTCGACAAGGGGCTCGATTGCGGGACCGAGGCGAACACCGCCAAATACCTCGCCGCCGAGGCCGGGTTCGAGGCTTGCCAGACCGCCATGATGTCGATGGGCGGCATGGGCTACGCCCAGGAATACCACGTTGAGCGCTACCTGCGCGAAGTGATGATCCCGCGCATCGCGCCGGTGAGCCCGCATCAGATCATGAACTACATCGCCGAGAGGGTTTTGGAGCTTCCGAGGTCGTATTGAGGCGGCAGGCCGCTGGCTCGGACTTGATCCGGGGCGGCGGCCTGTCTTTAGATACGCCTGTCGGCAAGGCGCCCTCCATCAGACGGGGCGTTCATGGCCGGCGTTCCCGGATGAGGTCCGGGACGACGAATTTGGAGAGATCATGCCTGTCACCCCCGCCTTTGCCCACGCGCCCGCCACTGCCCGCTCCTGGCTGTTTGCTCCCGGCGACAGCGAGAAGAAGATGACCAAGGCGATGGAAGGCGAGGCCGACATCGTCCTCATCGACCTGGAGGACGCGGTCGCGCCGGACGCCAAGGCTGCGGCGCGCCCGATGGTACATGATTTCATCAAGGCCAATCCCGAACAGCGCCGCCGCCTCTGGGTGCGCATCAACCCCTTCGACGGGCCGCACACCCTGATGGATCTGGCGGCCGTGATGCCGGCGCGCCCCGGCGGCATCATGCTGCCCAAGGTGTACGGCCGCGCCGATGTGGAGAAGCTGGACCACTGCCTTTCCGCGCTGGAAGTCGCCAACGGCATCGAGGAAGGCTCCACCCCGGTCATTGTGCTCATCACCGAGACTGCCGAGGCCATGTTTCACACCGGCAGCTACAAGGGCGCGCCCCGCGTCGTGGCGCTCACCTGGGGGGCGGAAGACCTTGCCGATTCGATCGGGGCCGCGTCGAACCGGAACGCGGACGGTTCCTATTCCTTCACGTATGAGCTGGCCCGCAGCCTTACCGTGCTGGGCGCAGCGACTGCGGGTGTCACCGCGATCGAGACGATCAGCGCCGATTTCAAGGACCTCGAAGCTTTGCGCACGCGCGCTGAAAAGGTCCGCCGCGATGGCTACCGCGGGATGATGGCGATTCACCCGGCGCAGGTGCCGGTGATAAACGCGGCGTTCACTCCCACCGAAGCGGAAGTGGCCGAGGCGCAGGAGATCGTCGACGTCTTTGCCGCCAACCCCGGCGTCGGCGCCATCGGCTGGAAGGGCGGCATGCTGGACCGCCCCTATCTGGCGCGGGCCGAACGCCTGCTGCGGCAGGCGGGAAAGCTGTGAGGGCATGATCGACCTTACCCGCTACCTCAAGACCGGCGACCACATCGTCTTCGGTCAGGCCTGCGGTGAACCCACCGCGCTGGTCGAGGCGCTGATTGCGCAAGGGGAGGGCATCGGCGACCTTCACGCCTTCATCGCCACCAGCTTTTCCGGCCTGTTCACGCCCGAGAGCGCCGGCGCGTTCCGGCTTTCCTCGATGGGGGCGATCGGGGCGCTGCGGGTCATGACCAGGGCCAACCTGCTCGACGTGATCCCGGTCCACGTCAGCCAGGTCGCGCCGCTGATAACGGCGGGCGTGATGCGCTGCGACGTGGCGATGATCCAGGTCAGCCCGGCGGACGCGCAAGGTAACCACTCCTGCGGCCTGATCTCCGACTATGTGCGCGCCGCCGTGGACAAGGCCCGTGTGGTGATCGCCGAGATCAACGACCAGGTTCCCTACGTGCCGGGCGAACTGATCCCGGCCAGCGCCATCGACGTGGCGGTCGAGGTCAGCCACGCGCCGGTCGAAGTCGCACCGGCGAAGATCGGCTCTACCGACGAGGCCATCGCCCGGTTCTGCGCCGAATTCATCGGCGACGGCTGCGTCCTGCAGACCGGCGTGGGCGCGGTGCCCGATGCGATTCTGCGCCTGCTGCACGACCGCCGCGACCTTGGCGTCCATTCCGGAATGCTGGGCGACGGGCTGGTCGACTTGGCGGAAGCGGGCGTGCTGACCAATGCCCGCAAGGAGATCGATGCGGGCGTATCCATCAACGGTGCGCTCATCGGCACGCGGCGGCTCTACAACTGGGCGCACCGCAACCCCGCGATCCGCATGACGCCCACCAGCTATACCCACGATGCGGGCGTGCTGGGACAGCTTTCGCGGCTGGTCACGATCAATTCCGCGCTGGAAGTGGACCTCACCGGGCAGGTCAATGCCGAGCAATCCGGCGCCGCGTACATGGGCGGCACCGGTGGGCAGGTGGACTTCGTGCGGGCCGGTGCGCGCTCGCCCGGCGGGGCCTCGCTGATGGTGCTGGCCTCTACCGCAAAGGGCGGGACGATCAGCAAGATCGTGCCCACACTTTCCGGCCCCGTCACCAGCGCGCGCAGCGAAGTGGACGTGGTGGTCACTGAATTCGGCGCTGCACAGTTGAAGGGGCAGACGCTATCCGAGCGTGCTCGCCGTCTCGTCGCCGTCGCCCATCCGGATTTTCGTGAGGGTCTGGAGCGCGCCGCGTTCGAGATCGCCAGAAGAGGTTTTTGACTATGACCCAGGCCGTCCTGTTCGATGCCCGCGAGGACGGCATCGCTGTCATCACCCTCAACCGGCCCGACCAGCGCAATGCCCTGACCGCTGAAGTGCGCGAGGGCCTGCGCGCCGCATGGGACCGTTTCGAGCGCGACGACGCCTTGCGCATCGCCATCCTCACCGGCAGCGGCGACAAGGCTTTCTGCGCGGGCGGCGATCTCAAGGAGATGGTCGAGACCGGCATGGCGGTGCCTCCGCGCGATATGTACGCGCTGCCTTACGACACCATCGAACTGTCCAAGCCCACCATCGCGGCGGTGAACGGCGTGGCTTTCGCAGGCGGCTGGATGATCGCGCAGGCCTGCGACCTGTGCGTGGCTTCCACGGCGGCGAAATTCGCGATCACCGAGGTCAAGGTCGGGCGCGGCAGCCCCTGGGCGGCGCCGCTGATTCACATGATCGGGCAACGCATCTTCATGGAGATCGTCCTGACTGGCAAACCGATCGACGCGGCCCGCGCTTACGAGATCGGCCTCGTCAATCGCCTCGCCGAGCCGGGAACGGTGCTGGACGCCGCGATTGAACTCGCGCGCGAGGTGCTGGAAGGCGCGCCGCTATCGGTGAAGGCCGCGCGCGAGACGGTGATGCTTTCCACCGAGATGGGCCGCAGCGCCGCACTGGCCGCTGCGCGCAGCGCACATGAGCACACCTATAATTCCCAGGACGCGCAGGAAGGCCCGCGCGCTTTCGCCGAGAAGCGTCGGCCGGTGTGGACGGGTCGATAAAGAAGCCCGCTGCATTCGCGGTCGGTGATACCTTGCCCGGGATGGTTTGACGCGGAGGCTCTGTTGGCGCCAATGCGCATCGGCCCGAAGCGTTTTGCTTCGCCAAGCCGGACCTTCGACAGAAAGCCCCTGACACGATGCCGCAAGATCCGATGGTCCAGCTCGCCCTCTTCACCCAGGCCGTCGAGGCTTTGGGTGGTCAACGGGTGACGGCCCGCACGCTCGGCGTCGATGAGCGGAATCTGCGCGCCCGGCTCTCCGGCGAGGAGGATCTGGACACCAGCATCCTGCGCGACATCGCCAAGGCCCTGATCGACCACGCCGACCGCTGCCGCAAGATCGAGCGCAAGCTGTCGCCAGCGTTCTCCGAAAACCTCACCACCATTCAGGCCGAGCGTTTCGGGAATTCATAGGCCGGGAAGCGTCTACTGAAGGGGAGGATTAGCCTCTAAAACAGCAAGGGCGGCAGGTTTGACCCTGCCGCCCCGCCTCCTCCAGGCCTTTGAACCTTAGCTGACGGTCTCTATTTCCTCGAACGCGACGCCGGGCAAATCCTGCGATTTGCGCCAGTCGCCGAGCATGTCGCGCCAGGCGTCCCAGCCGGGGACGTAGCCCTTGAACAGGGCCCACTTCAGTTCCTTGTCGCCTTCGTTGTTGAAGTAGCTGGGCGTGCAGCCCTGCTGGAATTCCGACAGGTCCACCTCGTTATCGCGGCAGTGCTGGACGTAGCCGGCGACGCCTTCGGGCGTGGCGGTGAACTTGGTCGCGCCGCGCCGCACGGTCTCGCCGATCATGAAGGCGATGTGCTCTGCCTGACGGCCAAACTGCTCGGTCGTGCTCGAATTGGTCGCGCCCTGGATGTAGCCCATGTAGAACATGCCGGGGAACTGGTCGGTCGTTACGCCGTGCAGGGTGCTGGGGCCGCCGGCCCAGTGATCGTAGATCGACAGGCCGCCTTCGCCTTCCACCGTATCGATGCCCCAGCGGCGCTTGAGATCCGAGGTGACCTCGAAGCCGGAGGCGAAGATCATCAGGTCGACTTCGTATTCCACGCCGTCCGCGATGAAGCCCTTTTCGGTCATGCGCTCCACGCCCTGCGTTGGCGACACGTCGATCACCTTCACGTTGGGGCGGTTGAAGGTGGGGTAGTAATCGTTGTTCGACAGCGGCCGCTTGCACATGAAGCGGAACCAGGGTTTCAGCACTTCGGCCGTGGCCCCGTCCTCGACGAGATCGTCGACGCGGCGACGCAGGCGTTCCATGACCTGGAAGTCCACCACTTCGCGGCGGGCCATGAAATCGGCCATGTCCATTTCGGGCCATGACTTGAAGAAGTCGTCCGCCTCAAGCTCGACGTTGAGGTTGCGGCTGATCTCGGTCCAGATATCGCAGATGAGATCGGGCTCGCCGGGCAGGAAGAACTGCTGCGCGCCGCGGTGGAAGTTCGCCATGCGCTCCTGCTGCCAGCCGGGCTTCAGCGAGGCGGCCCAGTCTGGGTCGGTGGGCGGGTTGGGCCGCTCGTCGATGTTCGACGGGGTGCGCTGCAGCACGTAGAGCTGCTTGGCGTACTTGCCCAGATAAGGGACCGCCTGAACCGAAGTGGCGCCGGTGCCGACGATGGCAACGCGCTTGTCCTTCAGCTTGTCGAGTTCCGGCGCGGTCCATGAACCGCCGGTGTAGTCGTGCTCCCAGCGGCTGGTGTGGAACATCTTGCCCTTGAAGTCGTGGATGCCGGGAATGCCGGGCAGCTTGGGCATGTTCATCACACCGCCGGCCATGACCACGAAACGGGCGCGCAGATCGTCGCCGCGGCTGGTCTTAACGTGCCAGCGCTTGATGCTTTCATCCCAGGTGATGCTTTCCACCAGGGTATGGAACAGGGCCTTGTCGGTAAGCTCGAAGTCTTCGGCCATCTTCTGGCAATAGGCTTGGATTTCCCAGCCATCGGAGAACTTCTTGGAAGGGAGGTAGCCGGTTTCCTCCAGCAACGGCAGGTAGCAGTAGGCGTCGTTGTCGCACTGCACGCCGGGGTAGCGGTTCCAGTACCACACGCCGCCGAAGCCGCCCGCGTGGTCGATGTTGCGCACATTGGTGACGCCCTGCTTGCGCAGATGATAGCCCGCCAGAATGCCCGAGAAACCCGCGCCCAGGATCGCCACGTCGAGGTCCTCGACCAGGGCTTCGCGCTCCGCCACCGGGGTGAAGGGATCGTGGGCATAGTTGTCCGAGAAATCGCCGGTCGGGCGCACGTACTGCTCGCCGCCTTCGCGGCGCAGACGCTTGTCGCGTTCGGCAAGATACCTGGCCTTCAGTGCCGGGATATCGAGTTCCTCGGGGGGCGGCACATTGGTTTTATGGCAGATCATTCCGGTCCCACTTCATTAACGTGCGGGCAGGCCTTTCGCGGAGGCACCCTATGTCCGCGATTTGGCTCTGCGTCTTTTAGTTGTCAACAGTGTTGTCTATTAAAGCCTCGGAACGCGCCATGGCGAAGCTGTAGCCGATGTGACCGACATGGCCGTGGAGGCCGAAGTCGAGGACCTGCGGGTTGTCCGGGCCCTTGTCGTGGAAGGCTGCGCTGGCGGCGGCGACGTCCTCGATGGTCCATTCCGGGCGGTAGACCCCGCGCGTTTCCGCCACGAAGGCGCGCGAGATGCGGCCGGCCATCGAGCTGATGATCTCGCCGGTGACCGGGCAGGTTTCATGCGCCAGCCAGCCAACCACGGGGGCGACGAGTTCCGGCCCCATCGGCGGATATTGCGAGATGTCGAGACCCTCTGCCATGCGGGTGACAGCGCCGGGAACGATGGTGTTGCACTTGACGCCGAAGGCCTCGCCTTCCAGCGCGGCGATGTTGTTCAGGCCCAGCATCCCGGCCTTCGACATGCCGTAATTCACGCAGTTTTCGTTGCCGTAGATACCGCCAACCGAACTGGTGAGGACGATGCGGCCATAGCCCGCGTCGCACATCGGTCCGAACGCGGCCTGGACGACGTGGAAGGCCCCCATCAGGTGCACATCGACGACGCTGCGGAAGTCGTCGTAGGAGACATCGCGAATCGAGCCGTAACGCACGTTGCCCGCGTTGTGGATTAGCACGTCGATGCGGCCCCAAGTGTCCAGCGCGGCCTGGATTATGGCGCGCCCGCCCTCGGGCGTGGCGACGGTATCGGCATTGGCAATCGCCTCTCCGCCCGCCGCGACGATCTCGTCGACCAGTGCCTGCGCCACGCTTGTATCCGGTCCATCGCCCCGGATCGCACCGCCAAGGTCATTGACGACCACCTTGCAGCCGCGCTCTGCAAGCAGGAGCGCATAGGCCCTGCCGAGGCCCCGGCCGCCGCCGGTGACCACCGCAACACGGCCGTCGAAACGCAGGTCGGCGCCCTGGGAAGGATTGGCCATGGAAAGGTGTCCTCTCGTACGGCGCGGTTCTGCGGGGCGGGAACGGCTGCGTCCTGCGCTCGGCGTTCCCGGCACATGGCCGGCCGAATTGGTTATCGGTCTGCTGCACGAATATCCGCACGCATTCCCGCTTGGCAACGGCGGGCCCGTCGCCGGGGCGATGCTGCAGGCGCAGCCGGCGCCAGTGGCGGCACCTGCGTTGCGCGGCCTTCTGCCGGGCTATACCAAACGGCCAAAGACTCGGCTCACTGCCGGTGGAGAGGGATGTATACATGCTTGAGGCAGCCGGCCGTAACCGCAATGCTCTAGCCGCGACTCCGGGTGAGGGCTGGGCACTGCACCGCATGACCCCCGCCAGTCGCCTCAACGGCGCCAACGGCATCCGCACCGGCGCGGACGGGCGCATCTATGTGGCGCAGGTCGCGGGCAGCAAGGTCAGCGCAGTGGACGTCGATACCGGCCTGATCGAGACGATCAGCCCGAATGGCGGAGGCATCGTCGGCCCTGACGATCTCGCCTTCGACGAGGCGGGCAACCTCTACTGCACCGAGATCACCGAAGGCCGCGTATCGATGATGACGCCGGGGGGCGAGTACCGCGTCATCCACGGCGAGATGCCCGTGGCCAACCCGATCACCTACCACCAGGGCAGGCTGATCGCAGGTGAACTGCGCCTTGGCGGACGAATCATGGAACTGGACCGCGACGGCGGCGCACCGCGCGTCATTTACGAGGGCGTGCCGATGGCCAATGCCTTCGAGGTCGGCCCCGATGGCAAGCTCTACTTTCCCGCGCAGGGGGCCAACGAAATCTGGCGCATCGGCCTCGACGGCGGCGAGCCGGAAGTGGTGGCGAAGGATCTGGGCGTGCCGGACTCGGTCAAGTTCCATCCGGACGGCTATATCGTCTCGACCCAGGTCTATTCCGGGCAGGTCCTGAAAATCGACCCGCGCACGGGAGCGAAGTCGGTGCTGGCGGATATCGGACCAGGGCTGGACAACGTCGCCTTCGTGAACGGGCGCACGTTCGTCAGCCACATCAACGGTTCGATCACCGAAATTACTGCACCGGGACAGACGAAGCCGCTCGTCGAGAAGGGCCTGCAATGGCCGCTTGGCCTTGCGGTGGATGCGGCAGGCCATGTCCTCGTGGCGGATGGCGGATTCTCGTATCTGCTGCGACCGGGTGAGGCGCTGCAACTGGCGGGGATGCTGTTCTCGCCCGGTTTCCCCGGCTGGATTCGTGACGTGGCATGCAGCGGGCTGGATGAATGGATCGTCACCACCGCCAATGGCGATGTCGCGCGGTGGAAGCCCGCCTCGGCCGAGTGCGAGGTGCTCGCGAGCGGCTATGCGCGGCTCATGGGCGTGACCGTCGGGCCGAACGGCAATGCGGTCTTCGCCGAGTTCGATACGGGCAAGATCTTCGCCACTGAAGTTGCAGGCGGGAGCCGCAACGTGGTGGAACTGGCCTCCGGGCTGGACCGGCCGATGGGCGTGGCGGTGGCCGGGGACGGCACTGTCTTCGTCGCCGAAAGCGGCGCGGGGCGCGTCGTGAAGCTGGTCGGCGGGCGCAAGGAGATCGTCCTCGACGGCCTTGCCCGGCCGGAAGGTATCGCGGTGGCCGGGGGCACGCTCTTCGTCGCCGATCCCGGCGCCAATGCCGTCGTCGCCAGCGATTTGGCAGGCGGCGCGCGCGAGACCGTCGCCAGCGGCCTGCCGATCGGCGGCGCAGCGGGCGCACAGCCGATGCAGCTGGGCGGCGTGGGCGACATGTGCGGGCCGATGAACACCTTCAACGGGATCGCCGCCGCGCCGGACGGCACCCTCTACCTTTCCGCCGACGCCGAGGGCAGCGTGCTCGCCCTGCGCCGGCTCTGACAGGGGGCCTGACCACCATGCTCAAGCAGATCTGCTTCTTCAGGAAGCGCCCCGACATGACCATGGACCAGTTCATGGACTACTACGAAAACCAGCACTCGCAGCTGGCGAAGAAGATGGGCGCGGCCCCGGCGATACCGGGCGCGGTACGCTATGTCCGGCGCTATCTCGTGCCGGAGAAAAACCCCATCACCGGGCAGATCCATGATCCCGGTTTCGACTGCATCATGGAAATCTGGTGGAACAGCCGCGAGGATTTCGAGCGTTCGCAGGCGATCATCTCCTCGCCGGAACGCCTGCCGATGACGAAGGCGGACGAGGAGAAACTCTTCGCCAGCCATGAAAATCCGGTGGTCACCTGCATCGAATATGATTCGCCTATGGGCCCCGGCGGCGAGGCGACCCACCTCGACCTGCGCTACGGCGACTGAGATGCACGCGCCCACGCCGTCGCCGATTTCGGCGCCCATGCCGCCTAGCGCCCGCGAGGAATGGCACCGAAATCCTCTGCTGCCGGTGGCGGCGGGGCTGGGCTATGCCACCAGCGTCATCCACATCTACGGCATCGGCCCTTTCTACGGCCCCGTCGCGGCGCAGTTCGGGTGGAGCCGCACCGAAGTCACCTTCGGCCTAACCATCGCGACTCTGGTGCAGGCGGTGGGCGGCGTGTTCATCGGCCTTGCCGTCGACCGCTTCGGCCCGCGCCGGTTCGGCGTAGTGGGGCTGGTGCTGTTGGGGCTTGCCTTCGCGGCGCTGGGCAGCACGGATGGGTCGCTGCTCAACTGGTATCTGCTCTGGGGTCTGATCGCACTGGCGGCGCTGCCGGTACAGGCTTCGGTCTGGACTAGCGCGGTCGCCTCGCGTTTCACCGCTTCGCGGGGGATGGCCTTTGCGGTGACGCTGTGCGGTGCCTCCATCGCGGCGGGCGTGTTCCCGCCCTTGGCGACCGGGCTGATCGGTGCGCTGGGCTGGCGCGCCGCTTTCCCGGTGCAGGCGGCGATCTGGCTGGTCGTGGCCTTCCCGGTGATTTTCATGTTCTTCCACGGCCGCTACGACGCGGGAGGGCGCGGGCAGCGGCGGCAAAAGAGCGAGGATGTGGGCGCGAAACCCGCCGACCTGCCCGGCGCGACCTTGCGCGAAGGGCTGACCTCAAGCGTCTATCACCGCCTGTTCATCGCCAGCCTGCTGTTCACCTTCACGATCATCGCGCTGGTGGTTCACTTCACCGCCATCCTTGGCGACAGCGGCGCCAGCCCGATGGCCGCGGCGGGGATCGCCTCGTTCATCGGCTGGTTTTCGCTCGCCGGGCGGCTGGGGACGGGGATGCTGCTCGACCGCCTGCCCGCCTCGCTGGTGGGCGCAGCGGTGTTCCTGCTGCCGGTGCTGGGCTGCTTGCTGCTGCTGATGGGGGACGGATCGTTCGCTGCGATGGCGGGGGCATCGGCGCTAATCGGACTGACCCTCGGGGCGGAGATCGACGTCGTGGTCTACCTCCTCACCCGCCATTTCGGCCTGCGCAACTTCGGCGGGCTATATGGCGGACTGCTCGCGGCGCTTTCGATCGGCACCGCGATCGGGCCGCTCGCCGCCGCGCAGTTCTTCGACCGCACCGGCAGCTATTCCGGGTTCCTGTGGTTGGCGCTCGGCTTCATGGCCGCCAGCAGCATCGCCATCGGCAGCCTTCCGAGAGGGCGCGCCGTCTATGCCACCCATTGACGGAACCGCTCGAGCGATTTGCTCCCGCGTGCCGATAATGAGATAACTGCCGTAAATCGGTATAAAGATGTGAGGATAATCATGGGCGAAATTGGCAAGATCGTGCAGGCCCCGGAAGAGCTGGTCGTCCCGGTCAACGTGCCCCCCGAAGCCTACACCTCCCCCGAATACGCCAGGGCCGAGCGTGACAGGCTGTGGCGCAAGGTCTGGCTCCAGGCCGGACGCATGGAGGATATCGAGCAGGTCGGCGCCTACATCACGTTCGACATCCTCGACGATTCGGTGATCGTGGTGCGCGCTGCGGCGGATGAGATCCGCGCCTTCCACAATGTCTGCCCGCACCGGGGCCGCAAGCTGGTCGACACTCCGCCCGGACAGCGCAACGCCCATGCCAGCCGCCCGAACTTCATCTGCGGCTATCACGGCTGGACCTTCGACCTTGAAGGCACCAACACGTATGTCGAACATCAGGACGACTGGCAGGGCCACTTGTGCGACGGGCTTGCCGATCTCGGCAAGGTCAGGGTGGAAAGCTGGGGCGGCTGGATCTGGATCACCCTCGATCCCGAAGCGATGCCTCTGGCCGAATACCTGCACCCGGCCGCCGGGATGCTGGACCCCTACGGCCTTGAGAACATGCGCCCCCGCTGGCGCAAGTGGGTGGTGTTCGACTGCAACTGGAAGGTCGCGATGGAGGCTTTCTGCGAGACCTACCACGTTTCCACCACTCACCCGGAGTTCATGGAGTTCGGCCAGTTCCGGGGCTGGGCGAGGAACCAAGGCCTGCACTCCAACATCGGTTACGATGCACCCAAGGGGCAGGAGGAGGACACCGGCAAGCTGCGTCTCGGCGCCGGCGAAGATCCGCGCCTGACCACGGCGGACATGCAGAACTTCACCTGGGAAAACGCCAATACCAATACGACCACGACGCTGGTGTCGGTTGCGAACCGGCTGAAGGACGAACTGCCCGAAGGCACTCCGCCCGCCGAAGTCTCCGCCTACTGGATCAGCACGGCGCGCAAGGAAGATGCCGAGCGCGGCGTGGAATGGGCGCAGGTCGACCCGCAGCACACGGCGAAGGCCGGGACGGCGTGGCAGATATTCCCTAATTTCCAGATCGGTCACGCGGTCAACAACATGCTCTGCTACCAGGCGCGGCCCTACAAGGGCGACCCGGACAAATGCATTTTCGAGGCGGCTGTCTACGAACTCTATCCCGAGGGTCAGGCGCCGCAGACCGAGTGGGAATATACCGAGCCTGCCGACTGGCCGCCGGTTCTGCAGCAGGATTTCACCAACATGGCTGCCGTCCAGCAGGGCATGAAGAACGTCGGTTTCCGGGGCGCGCAGCCCAATCCCTACATGGAGCGTTCGGTCGCCTCGCTGCACATGAACCTGGCGAAGTTCATGGGGACCGGCGGGCCGAAGACCTATTGATAAGCGTCGCCCCGGACGTGATCCGGGGCGCCAATAGCGGAGAGGTTGGCGGTCCATGCAATTCCCCCTCGTCCACATAAGCTGGGCGCTGGCCGACAATGCTGCGCGGCCCGATTGCGATGCTTTCCTCGAGGAGGTGTTCGGGGCGCAGCGGGCCTCCGAAATCCTCGTCACGCCCGAAACGGCGGCCATGGGCCTCGACCGGGAGGAATCGCTGATGATGGTGGGCGACACGATGCTCATCCCCATCGCCCCGGCCGGGCGGGGCGCGGAAAACGGCAATCCGCTTGGTGACATGCTGCGCCGCTCGGCCGTGCCGATGCGCTGGATCGGGCTGGCGCTCAAGACGGCGGATCTCGCCGCCGCCGATGCATGGTTCGCGGCGCGCGGGTTCAAGCGGCACTACGATCCCGGCATGGAGGCGCATTATTTCCTCGTGCCGCGCGGACAGGCAATGGGGATGCGGCTGGAAATCGTGGCGCAGGACATGCCCGGCGATCCGCGCCGCGATCCGAACTGGACGCCGGCCTGGTGGCGCGACGCCCATCCGCTGGGGATCGAGGGGTTGCAGGCGGTCGGCGTCGGCGCACCGTCACTGGCGCAGGCGCGCACGCTGTTCGCAGATACGCTGGAATGGCCGGAGATTCCCGCTCGCACCCGGCCCGATGCTCAGGTTGCTGCCTTTGCGATGGGCGATACCGTGCTGGAGGCGGTGGAAGGCGAGGAAGGCTCTGCCGCCGCCGACCATGCGCGCGATATACAAGGCATCTGCCACCTCGTTTTCAAGGTGCGCGATGCCGCCCGCGCCGCGACCCATCTTCGGAGCAAGGGCCTGCCGTTGATCGGCGACACCGAAGACCGCTTCGCCATCCACCCCGAGGAGGCGCATGGCCGCCTGATCTGGTTCACCGGATTGACCCCGCCGGGCTATCCGGCGGTGGGCTCGAAGCTGGGACGCTTCAGGAAGGCTTGACCTTCAGGAGCGCCAGCCCGAACCCGATGAAGATCGCGCCGGTCATGCGGTTGAACGCCTGCTTGATCGCCGGACGGCTGAGGTAGCGCGAAAGCGAACGCCCGCCAGAGGCATAGACTCCGTACCAGAACGTCTCGACCACCGCGAACGAGCCGACGAGGATCGCGAACTGCGGCGCCTTGGGCAGGGCCGGGTCGATGAACTGCGGGAAAAAGGCGGCGGCGAACAGGATCAGCTTGGGATTGCTGATGCCGATCGCGAAACCGCCGCGAAACAGCGCGGGCCCCGATACGGCCACCGGCAGCGGCGCGTCGCCCACATCCAGGGGCGTCACCTTGCTGCGCCACGCCTTGATGCCCAGGAACACCAGATAGGCGACGCCTGCATAGCGCAGCACCTCGAACGCGCCGGGCAGGGCCAGCAGCAGCGTGGTCAGCCCCGCCGCCGAAGCTGACAGCACCAGCACGATCGCCGACAGGCAGCCGGCCATCGCGACGACGCTGCGCTTCATTCCCATCTCGACGCTTCGTGACAGGATGTGGAGCATGTTGGGTCCGGGCGTACCCGAAAGCAGGAACACGGCGGCGACGAACAGCCACCAGGTATGAAGGGTCATCTTGTTTCCAGAACTGAAGCCCCCTCCTCCCGGAAAGGAGAGGGTTTTCCTACATCTCCGGCGCCTGTTACCTTCGCGCCGGCTCTTTGCATCGTCGATCCATCCACCGCACGGTCCCTTGCATGAAGGGCGCCGCGCGCATGTACTTCATCAACAAAGCCGCTTCATCGACCGAACTACTTCGCTTCGGCGATCAGCTTGAGCGCGGCCGGGCTGGTCCAGTCGTTGCCGCCGGTATAGCGCCACACTTCCTTGCCCTTGGCGTCGAACAGCACCGTGACCGGCAGGTTTCCGCCATACTGGAAGCCGAGGTCGCCCTGCTCATCGACCCAGGGCTGAATCTGTTCCAGTTCGCGGCGGCGCAGGATTTCGACCACCTTGTCGGTCTGGCCCATGTCCTGCGAGATCGGCAGGACGGTGACGCCCAGTTCCGGCTCGCGGGCGATCAGCTTGGCCAGCGTGGGCATTTCCGCGATGCACGGCGCGCACCACGTCGCCCACAGGTTGATCAGCAGCGGCTTGCCCTTGAACGAGGCGAGGTCGAGGCTTTCGCCGGTATTGTCGACCAGCGACACCGTCGGCATCGCCTCGCCCTTGTGCGAACGGTCAAGCTTGTCGGACTTTTCGGGAGCCTGGCCGGGGCCAGCCGCTTGCACACCTTCCGAAGCCTGCGGTTGCGCCTGCTTGTCGCTTTGCCTATCGCATCCAGCGATCATGAGGGCCGATGCCCCGGCAAGCGAACACAGGACGAGCGACTTGAGCGATTTGGATGAGGGCAAGGCTGGCTCCAATGCCCAGTCGGGCAACAAGATGTGGGGCGGACGGTTCGCGGAAGGACCGTCGGCGATCATGCGCGAGATAAACGCCTCGATTCCCTTCGACAAGGCATTGTGGCGTCAGGACATCGCGGCAAGCAAGGCGCACGTCGCTATGCTGGGCGCCTGCGGGGTGGTTTCGGGCGAGGACGCGGTGACCATCCGCGACGGCCTGGACGCGGTCGCCGCCGAATACGAAGCCAATGGCGTGCCCGAGGACTGGGACCTCGAAGACATCCACATGACCACCGAATCGCGCCTTGCGCAGTTGATCGGCCCGGTCGCAGGACGCCTGCACACCGCCCGTTCGCGCAACGACCAGGTGGCGACCGATTTCCGCCTCTGGGTGCGCGATGCGATGGACCAGGCGCAGTCGGGGCTGGAAGCGCTGCAGGTCGCGCTGGTGACCCGCGCGGGGGAACATGCCGGGTCGATCATGCCCGGCTTCACCCACCTCCAGACCGCGCAGCCGGTCACGCTGGGTCACCACCTGATGGCCTATTACGAAATGATCGGCCGCGACCGTTCGCGCTTTTCCGATGCGCGCAAGCGGATGAACCGCAGCCCGCTGGGCGCGGCGGCGCTGGCCGGCACCGGCTTCCCGATCGACCGGACGATGACCGCGCAGGCGCTGGGTTTCGACGGGCCGACCGACAACAGCCTCGATTCGGTATCCGACCGCGATTTCGCCCTCGATTACCTGATGGCGGCCACCCAGTGCGCGCTGCACCTTTCGCGCCTTGCCGAAGAGTTCATCATCTGGGCTAGCCAACCCTTCGGCTTTGTCACGCTGCCCGATGCGCTGTCTACCGGCAGTTCGATAATGCCGCAGAAGAAGAACCCCGACGCGGCCGAACTGGTGCGCGGACATTCGGGACGCATCTCGGGCTGCCTGATGGCGCTGATGATGACGATGAAGGGCCTGCCGCTCGCCTATTCCAAGGACATGCAGGACGACAAGCCGCCGGTCTTCGAAGCCGCCGGCCTGCTCGCCCTGTCGATCGCGGCGATGACCGGCATGGTCGCGGAGACCAAGTTCCGCACCGAACGGATGCTCGCCGCCGCCGAACTGGGCTTTGCCACCGCCACCGACCTGGCCGACTGGCTGGTGCGTCAGGCCGACATACCCTTCCGCGAGGCGCACCACATCACCGGCGCCGCGGTCAAGCTGGCAGAGAGCCGGGGCACCGCGCTGGACAAGTTGCCGCTGGAAGACCTCAAGGCCATCGACAGCCGCATCGACGAACGCGTATTCAAGGCGCTCTCGGTCGAGGCTTCGGTCGCTGCGCGCAAATCGCACGGGGGCACCGCGCCCGAGCAGGTGCGCCTGCGCGTGGCGGATGCCCGCGCCGTGCTGGGACTTGGCCTCGGTCTGGAGTAGGTTTTGATGCGTAAGGTCGCAGTTATCCTGATGCTGGTAGGGCTCGCCGCCTGCGGGCAGCGTTCGGCGCTGGCGCTCAAACCGGGTCAGCAGTTGCCGCCCGCGCCTTATGGCCGTGCGGACAGGCCGGCTGCGGCCGAACTGCTGAAACCGCCCACGCTGGCCATTCCCGAACGCAGTGTCGAGCTGCGCACCCGTTCCGAGCAGCGCGAAGACGATCCCTTCGATCTTCCGCCCCCGGAATCGCCACAACCCGAAGCTGCCAAGCCCTAATCAGCCAAGCCTCAATAAGGCCAGAAAACTTCCATGGATCATTTTGCAAATACCGGCGGCGAACTTCACGCCGAACAGGTTCCGCTCGCCGCCATCGCGCGTGAGGTCGGTACGCCGGTTTACGTCTATTCGCGCGCCACTCTGTCGCGCCACGCCAAGGTTTTCCGTGAGGCGCTTTCGGCGCTGCCCAAGGTGCACATCGCCTTTGCCGTGAAGTCCAACCCCAACCTTGCGGTGCTGCGCCTGCTGGCCAAGGAAGGCTACGGTGCCGATGTCGTCTCCGAAGGCGAGATGAACCGCGCGCTGGCCGCCGGGATGAAGCCGGAGGACGTGGTATTTTCGGGCGTCGGCAAGACCCGTGCCGAACTGATCGCGGCTGTGCGCGCCGGTATCGGCCAGTTCAACCTCGAAAGCGAGGAGGAGGGCGCCGAACTCTCGGAGATCGCCGTGGACCTTGGCGCCAGGGCGACCTGTACCCTGCGCGTGAACCCGGACGTCGATGCGCGCACCCACGCCAAGATCTCGACCGGCAAGGCTGAGAACAAGTTCGGCGTCGCCTACGACCGGGCCGCGGACATTTATGGACGGCTCGCTGCGCTGCCGGGCCTCGATATGCGCGGCCTTGCCGTTCACATCGGCAGCCAGATCAGCGATCTGGAGCCTTCGCGCCAGGCCTTCATCAAGATGGGTGCGCTGATGGAAACCCTTCGTGAAAAGGGGCAGTCCGTTACGCACATGGACCTCGGCGGCGGCCTTGGCGTGCCGTATAAGGCGGACGATGTGCTCCCCTCGCCTGCCGACTATGGCCGCATGGTCAGCGAAGTGGCGCAGAACTGGGGCGTGACCCTGATGTTCGAGCCGGGCCGTGTCATCACCGGCAACTCGGGCGTGCTCGTTACCCAAGTGGTCCGCGTCAAGCGGGGCGGGGGTAAGCCCTGGGTCGTGGTGGACGCTGCCATGAACGATCTCGCCCGTCCGGCGATGTACGATGCCTGGCACGATTTTGCCGCCGTGAAGCCCACGGGCGAAATGGAAGTGGCTAACATCGTCGGTCCGATCTGCGAAAGCTCTGACACTTTCGCGATGGGCCGCGAGATCGACGCAGTGAAGGCGGGTGACCTCGCAATCTTCCGTACTGCCGGCGCTTACGGCGCAACGATGGCCAATACCTACAACAGCCGCCCGCTGGTGCCCGAGGTCATGGTCGACGGTGACAAGTGGGCGATCGTCGCCAACCGCATCGAACCCGCCGCGATCCTCGCTGCAGAGCAGGTGCCGGACTGGTTGGACTGAATAGCGGGGGAAGCGCCCACCCCGGCCCCTCCAGCAAATGGGAGGGGAGCGAGATCCGGCTCTGTCCGCAGGGCGGGGCCTAGTCGCAGCGGGGTGGGCTTGGTAGCGTGACCGGATGATCGAAACGCTCCCCCTCTTCCACCGTATTTCGGGCCGCCCGGTCGTCGTGCTGGGCGAGGGTGAGCCTGCCGAGGCCAAGCGCCGCCTGGTCGAGCGGGCCGGGGCCATCATCGTGACCGACCTGCGGGACGGCATCGCGAGCGGCGCCCGCCTAGCCTTCATCGCCCTTGAAAACGATGCGGCCGCCGAAGCCGCCGTGGCCGAGGCCCGTGCCGCCGGAATGCTGGTCAACGCGACCGACCGCCCGGCATTATGCGATTTCACCGTACCCTCGATCCTCGACCGTTCGCCGGTGCTGTTGGCGATTGGCACCGGAGGCGCTTCGGCCGGTCTCGCCAAGCAATTGCGGCTGCGGCTTGAGGCGTTGCTGCCGCAGTCGCTCGGCGCGCTGGCCTCCGGCCTTGGCGCGGCGCGCGTGGCTTTGCGGCAACGTTTTCCCGAGGCAGGGGAGCGTCGCCGTGCGCTCGATGCGGCGCTGGCGGCGGGCGGTGTGCTCGATCCGCTGACGGAGGGCAGCGCGGCCCACATCGCGGCATGGCTGGACGGCGCGACTGCGGGTGAGGCGGGTGTCGCCGAGATTGCCCTGCGCAGCGATGACCCCGAGGACCTGACCCTGCGCGAGGCGCGCTTGCTGGGCACCGCAGATGTCATCGTGCACGAGCCGCGAGTCGCGCCGGCCGTGCTCGACAGGGCCCGGGCCGATGCCGTGCGGCTGGGAAGCGATGTTTTGCCACTGAGTGAGCGGAGAGCCGGATTGACGGTCGTTTTGCGCTCGCCGCGCTGAGCCGTTAACCTTCGAACGGTGCAGCGATGCGGCCGTGTCGCCGCATCGACCTAGGCGTGCACTGGCCGCTTCCGCCGCAGCGCAAGGCGATTTTTCTTTAAAACCTGCCGCCGACGAGCGCGTCGATGGCGCCTTGGAGGATTACCGCAGCCGCTGCCGAATCGATGCGGGTGGCACGCTTGGCGCGGCTCATGTCCTGTTCGATCAGGCCGCGTTCTGCGGAGGACGTCGACCAGCGCTCGTCCCAAAGCAGGATGGGCAGACCCAGCACGGAAAGGTTGCGGGCATAGGCCCGGCTCGACTGCGAGCGGGGGCCTTCCGAACCGTCCATGTTGAGCGGCAGGCCGATGACGACGCCCTTGACCGAACGTTCGCGGATCAGCGCTTCCATCAACGCCTTGTCGGCCCCAAACTTGCCGCGTTTGATGGTCTTGCCGGGCGATGCGAAGCGCCAGCCGGGATCGCAGAAGGCGGTGCCGATGGTCTGGGTGCCAAGGTCGAGCGCGAGCAGGGCGCCGGCCTGGGGCAGCTCGGCCCGGAAATCCAGCGCGCTGGTGGTGACCGCGGCGGTCACTTTTGCGCCTGTGTCTTCTGCCATGCTGCGACGCGCCTTTCGAAATCGGCCCTCAGATTGGCCCAGAACAGGGTCACGTCATAGAGGTGGTAGTTGTTTCCGGGAAGCACGTAAGGCCCAAGGTCGAGCTTGGGCGGTGGGCCGATGTGGAGGAAATGGTCTGGGCCGCAGGCTGCCGGGACTACCTGAGGGGCAAGTGTGCCGCCGTTTGTCGCGAAATCGGGCACAAGCGTGCCCAAATTCGCTCCCGCATCCGAACTAGCGCCCGGCGTGCCGGTGAGGGGATTGGTGCAAAGGAACGCGCTGCCAGCGACGGACTGGCCGTCCAGCCCGGTGCGGCGACCGTAAGCCTGTACCAGCATTTCGGTATCGGCGGGATCGGCGACCGAGAGCCAGCTTACCACGCAGCCTGCCTGATCGGCCCGCTCGCAGGCGGACACGCCCATTTTCGGCAGGTCGTGGTCTATCGAGACCGGCCAACCGATCACCCATGCACCGACCAGGCGCTTTGCAAGCGGCGTGCCGGCGATGCGGTCACGCAGCAGACGGCGCAGCAGGAATGCGCCCTGACTGTGCCCGGCGAGCGCGATGGGCTGGCCTTCGGGCAGGTGCCGGGTGAATATCTCGAACGCGGCAAGGACGTCGCCATATGCGAGGTCCAGCGCCTGCGCGGCCTCGGGCCTGGCGGTGAGGAACGCGCCGATCGCCGCCTGGCGATAGCGCGGGGCCCAGAGCGCCTCGGCCTCGTTGAAGGGGCTGGCCATGCCTTTCACGAACAGCGCCGTGCGCTCGCGGCTGGTGGCATCGTCGAGCGAACCGTTCCAGGCATCGCGCGCGACGTAGCTGGTGGGGTGGATGAAGAACACTGCGACCGGCAGCTTCCTTTCCGGCGCGGCGACGCCGGGCGGAAGCCACGACGAAGGATCGTCCCTGAGGCCGGGGCGGGCCACCCACATCGCCGGGTTTTCCCACGATTCGGGCGGCAGGGCCTGCTGGTTGGCGAAGGAGACGCCGGGCACGAAGGCCATCTCGGTCAGGTCTTCGGACCACAGTCGCAGTGCGAGCAGCAGCGCTAGCAGCAGGACGGTGACGCCCGCTATCACATACAGGAATTTGCGCGCCATGGCGTCAGGAATGCTCCAGGTTTGCCAGTGTCTCGGCCGGCTCACCGCCGTTGCGGGCAGCCTCGCGCTCAAGCCAGATCTTGATCATCGCCACCAGCGGATCGGCAAGGGCAAGACCCAGCAGGCCGAACAGTACGCCCATGATGAGCTGCGCGGCCAGCACCAGCGCGGGCGGCAGGTCCACCGTCTTGCGGGCGATGTAGGGTACGATCAGGTAGCCGTCGATCAGGTGGATCAGAACGTAGACGAAAATCGTGTAGGTCCCCATCTCGGCACTGACCGAGAAGCCGACCATGACCATGATCGCGCCCGAGATCGGTGCGCCGATGTTGGGCAGGAACGCCAGCAGGGCGGTGATGAGGCCCAGCAATGCGGCCATCGGCACGCCGTAAAACTGCAGCATGCACCAAGTGAAGGCGCCCTCAACGGTCATGCCGATGACGCGGCCCAGCAGCAGGCGACGCAGGGCGCGGCCCATGACCTGCGCGGTCGCCTCGAAGTGGACGCGCCGGTCTACCGGCAGCATCCAGCCCACGCCCCGGCGATAAAGGCGCGGTTCCATCGCCATGTAGATACCCAGCACGAGGATCAGGAACAGCGTGGTGAGGGCGCCGAACAGGCCGC
This sequence comes from Novosphingobium sp. 18050, assembly GCF_902706195.1. Taxonomy (GTDB): domain Bacteria; phylum Pseudomonadota; class Alphaproteobacteria; order Sphingomonadales; family Sphingomonadaceae; genus Novosphingobium. Next base: position 100,548 of record NZ_CACSJO010000002.1, read on the forward strand.
CCAGCACGGCGGTGACCTGGCTGATGCCGCCCATGGCCTCCTGCGCGATCGAGCGCACGTCGCGCACCCGCACTTCCATGCCGTGCTTTTGCAGCCACGCGAGGGCGCGGTGGAACTGGCTTTCGATGGTGTCGGGAAGTTCTGCCGCCTGCTGCGTGATCTGGCTGCCGGCGAAGCGGCCGAGCCAGAACAGGAACAGCAGCGATGCCACCAGCACCATCGCGACGCGCCAGCCCCGGCCGATCGGCAGAACCCGGCCGATCATCCGTGCGCCGCCATCGATCAGCGCGGCGAAAACCACACCGCCGAAGATCACCAGCAGCGATTGCGAGAGGAACACGCCCAGAGCGAACAGCGCGACCATGCCGATCCACACGAAAGCCTTGCGGGCCTCGTGCCGGATCAGCGGATCGGCGATGTCGGTCGGCCCGGCGCGGCGGGGCGAAAGGTCTTCGGCTTCGGTTTCGGCCGCCGTCACTTGGCCGCGTCGATGCGGGGGCGAAGGCTGGTGAAGGCGCGGCCATCGCGCATGGCGCTCCACCACGTCAACGGGTTCCAGCTCTGGGTGCCGTCGAGCGAGAAGGTGATGAATTCGGCCCGGCCGCCGATGTTCGACAGCGGCACCGCACCGCCCAGGCCGCCGTCAGGCTCGCCCCGGCTGTTCACGTAGAACGGCGCGCGGCTGTCGGCCGAACGGTCACGGTCGTCGCCCATCAGGAAGACATGGTCTTCGGGCACAGTGATCTCCGCATAGTTATCGAGGTCCTGGTCGATATAATCGATCACCTGATAACTCGCGCCATTGGGCAGGGTTTCACGGTAGGTCGGCAGTTCGTAGACCTCGCGCCCGCTGGGCAGACGGGTGCGGTACTGGCCGAAACCGTCGTAGCAGTGGCCGGGCTCCTGGCCTTCGCAGGTGAGCTGGTCGTCAGCGGCGATCTGCACCGGGGGTTCGATTTCGCGCGGGATGAACTTGCCGTTGAGGCGGATGCGCCCGTCGATCACGGCGATCCGGTCTCCCGGCAGAGCGACCACGCGCTTGATGAGGTCCGCCTTGCGGTTGCCGGGCACGACGATGACGACATCGCCGTACTGCGGCGTCTGGCCCAGAATCCGCCATGACGCGCGCGGCAGCAGGTGGAAGCTCAGCGACGACCAGTTCCAGCCATAGGGATATTTCGATACGACCAGCCGGTCACCCACCAGCAGTCCCGGCATCATCGAGATCGACGGGATGTAGAACGGCTTGGCGATGAACGAATGGAACGCCAGAACCCCCAGCAGCATGAAGGCCAGGCCGCGCAGTTCCTGCACCCAGTTGGTAGTAGACACTTTCGGCTTCTTTTCTTCGGCCGGCGGGATCAGGGGTTCGCTGCCGGGAAGGGCGGTCTGGTTGGTCATGGTGGCGGGAGAACTCGGCTTCAGGCGCTGATCGGGGTAACCGGACGGGCTTCGATGATGACGAAGGCCTGTGCCCATGGGTGATCGTCGGTGAGCGTCAGGTGAACCACGGCTTCGTGACCCTCGGGAATTAGCGAATCGAGCCGTGTTTTCGCGCCGCCGGTGAGCGCCAGGGTAGGCGCACCGGACTTTGCGTTGACGACGCCGATGTCCTTCATGAACACGCCGGCCTTGAAGCCGGTTCCCACCGCCTTGGAGAAGGCCTCCTTGGCGGCGAAACGCTTGGCCAGCGTGCCGGCGATGGTGTGCGGGCGGCGGGCTGCCTTGGCACGCTCGACCTCGGTGAAGACGCGATTGAGGAACCGGTCGCCGAAGCGGTCGAGCGAATTCTGGATTCGCTCGATGTTGCACAGGTCCGAGCCGAGCCCGATGATCATGCCGCGCCGCCCGTGCCCGGAGCTTCCATCACCGTCTTTTCCATCACCGCACCTCGTCCATCAACGCGCGCATCTTCTTCACGCTGGCGTCGAGCCCGCAGAAGATCGCCTCGCCGATGAGGTAGTGTCCGATGTTGAGTTCCGCCAGTTGCGGAATCGCCGCGATGGGCTGGACATTGTCGTATGTCAGGCCGTGGCCGGCATGCGGTTCGATGCCGTTCTTGGCGGCGAGGGCGGCCATGTCGACGATTCGGCGCAGCTCATGCTGGACCTGCTCGCCTTCGGCATGGGCATATTCGCCGGTGTGGAACTCCACCACGGGCGCGCCCAGTTTCATCGCCGCTTCGATCTGGCGCGGCTCGGGGGCGATGAACAGGCTGACGCGGATGCCCGCGTCGGTCAGCCGCGCAACGATCGGCGCGAGGCGGTTGTGCTGGCCGGCAGCGTCGAGACCGCCCTCGGTCGTCCGTTCCTCGCGCCGTTCGGGCACGATGCAGGCGGCGTGCGGCGCGTGACGCAGCGCGATCTCCAGCATCTCGTCGGTGGCGGCCATTTCCAGGTTGATCGGCAGGCCGGTCGCCTCAAACACCCGGAAAAGGTCCTCGTCGCGGATGTGGCGGCGATCCTCGCGCAAGTGTACGGTGATGCCGTCCCCGCCCGCCTGCGCCACGATCTGCGCGGCGCGCGCGGGGTCGGGATGCATCCCGCCACGCGCGTTGCGGATCGTCGCGACGTGGTCGATGTTGACGCCGAGGCGCAGGCGCGAGGGGTTGTGCACGTTCATCCGTTCATCCTGAGCTTGGGGAGCCGCTCATCCTGAGCTTGTCTGAGGAAGGGTCAGGCCTGCGCCCGGCTGCCGGGCTTGATCGCGGGGCGCGCGGCCAGTTCGCGCGGCAGTTCGTCCGGCGCATAGGTCGGGAAGTTGAGCGCCACGAGCGGGAAGAACGGCACGCCCAGATCCACCGAACCGGCCGAACGGTCGACGAGCGAGGCAGCGGCGATGACCACGCCGCCGGCTTCCTCGATGGCCTTGATGGCTTCCCGGCTGGAAAGGCCCGTGGTCACCACATCCTCGACCATCAGCACCTTGTCGCCCGGCTCCAGCGAGAATCCGCGGCGCAGCTCGAACGTGCCGGTGGGGCGCTCTACGAACATCGCGTCGACCTGCAGCGCGCGGCCCATTTCCTGGCCGATGATGACGCCGCCCATTGCCGGGGAGACGACCTTTGCGATCTGCTTGCGGATGTCGTGCGGGAGCTTGGCGGCAATTGCCACGGCAAGCCTGGCAGCGCGATCGGGATTCATCAGTACTCGTGCGCATTGCAGATAGTGTGCGCTATGACGGCCGGAGGACAGCAGGAAGTGACCTTCCAGCAAAGCCTTGCTGGCACGGAACTCGGCGAGGACCTCTTCTTCGAGCATTACGAACGTTACCTCTGGTGCGATGTTCATTGATCTGGCGCAGTTACACTGAGCCTTGCGTCAAAATTTCCCCTAGAGGCGCTTGAGAGACGCGGCAAGCGCGCGTATAGCCCGGCCCAAAGGGGGCGAACGCCTCCATAACAGGGGTGCGCGCAGGACGGGGCAAGCCGGATCGCGCGTTCGAAGGAAGTGGAAGCGCAAAAAACCATGACATTCGGCAAAATTTCTCATGGCCTGGGGCAGACGATCGGAGCCTTCGGGTTATCCGCCGCAGCTGCCCTGACCGCCGTTGTTCCCGCTTTTGCGCAGGAAGCGCCCGCTTCCACACCGGTCGCTGCGGCTACGGCTGCCGCCGGCAGCTACACCCCGATGAAGCCTGTCGAAGGCATCGGCATGCCGATCGACGGTGCCTACGGCCTGCAGACCCAGTTCTCCAAGACCGGCGAATATGGTGAGTGGATCCACAACATCATCCTGATGCCGATCATCACTGCCATCTGCGTGCTGGTGCTGATTCTGCTGGTGATCATCGCCGTGCGCTTCAACCGCCGCGCCAACCCGGTTGCCTCGAAGACCAGCCACAATACGATTCTCGAAGTCGTGTGGACGCTGGTTCCGGTGCTGATCCTCATCGGCATCGCGGTCCCCTCGATCGACCTGATCGCCAAGCAGTACAAGCCCGCCCCCGAAGGCGCGCTGACCATCAAGGTTACCGGCAACCAGTGGTTCTGGACCTACGGCTACCCGGACAACGGTGACTTCGAGGTGATCTCGAACATGCTGAACGTCCCCGGCGCGCCGACCATCAACAACGGCGTGCGCGAAGTCGGCTCCAAGCCCTGGGATGGCCCCTCGCACCTCGAAGTCGACAACCGCATGGTCGTGCCGGTGGGTGAGCCCATCCGCCTGCAGATCACCGCGGCCGACGTGATCCACTCGTTCGCCGTGCCCTCGCTGTGGTTCAAGCTGGACGCCGTACCGGGCCGCATCAACGAGAAGGTGCTCGTGGTCGAAAAGCCGGGCGTCTATTACGGCCAGTGCTCGGAACTGTGCGGCGCGAAGCATGGCTACATGCCTATCGCGGTCGAGGCCCTGCCGCGCGATAAGTACAACGCCTGGGTCCTGACCCACGCCGGTGCCCAGATCGACACCGGCAAGAAGAAGCCGGCAGCCGCTGCTGCGGTGCCCGCCCCGGCAGCGGATGCGTCCGAAGCGGCTCCCGCCGCCGACGCTACCGCCGAAGCCGAATAATAGAAAATTCAGGACAGGGTCCAGACCATGGCAACCACCGCTGACCACTTCCAGGCTCATTCGGAAGAACACGGGCATCACGATCATGAACACAAGCCGGCGTTCTTCGCCCGCTGGTTCATGTCCACCAACCACAAGGACATCGGTACGATGTACCTGATCTTCGCGATCATCGCGGGGATCGTGGGCGGCGCCTTCTCAGGCATGATGCGCGTCGAGTTGGCCCATCCGGGCATCCAGTATCTCGATACCTTCGCCCGCTGGTTCGGTGCGGTGAACCCTGACTTCAACACCACGCTGCATACCTGGAACGTCCTGATCACCGCCCACGGCCTGATCATGGTGTTCTTCATGGTCATGCCGGCGATGATCGGGGGCTTCGGCAACTGGTTCGTGCCGCTCATGATCGGAGCGCCGGACATGGCGTTCCCGCGCATGAACAATATCTCGTTCTGGATGACCGTGGCGGGCTTCTTCTCGCTGCTGTGCTCGGCCTTCGTGCCGGGCGGCACGGGCAACGGCGCGGGCACGGGCTGGACCGTCTATGCCCCGCTGTCGACCAGCGGTTCGCCTGGACCCGCAGTCGATTTCGGCATCTTCGCCCTGCACCTTGCAGGCGCCGGCTCGATCATGGGCGCAATCAACTTCATCACGACTATCCTCAACATGCGCGCGCCGGGCATGACCCTGCACAAGATGCCGCTGTTCGTGTGGTCGATGCTCGTCACCGCATTCCTGCTGCTACTCTCGCTTCCGGTTCTGGCCGCCGCAGTCACCATGCTGCTGACCGATCGCAATTTCGGCACCACCTTCTTCGACGCCTCGGGCGGCGGTGACCCGATCCTGTACCAGCACCTGTTCTGGTTCTTCGGCCACCCTGAAGTCTACATCATGATCCTGCCCGGCTTCGGCATGATCTCGCAGATCGTCTCGACCTTCTCGAAGAAGCCGGTCTTCGGCTACCTCGGCATGGCCTACGCCATGGTCGCCATTGGCGTCGTCGGCTTCATCGTGTGGGCCCACCACATGTATGCAACCGGCCTGTCGGTGAACACCAAGATGTACTTCACCGCCGCCACCATGGTCATCGCTGTGCCGACCGGCATCAAGATTTTCTCGTGGGTCGCAACGATGTGGGGCGGATCGGTCGAGTTCAAATCGCCGATGGTATGGGCGCTCGGCTTCATCTTCCTGTTCACTGTGGGCGGCGTTACCGGCGTCGTGCTGGCGAACGGCGGCGTCGACGACGTGATGCACGACACCTACTATGTCGTCGCACACTTCCACTACGTGCTGTCGCTGGGTGCGGTGACCGCGCTCTTCGCAGGGTTCTACTACTGGTTCCCGAAGATGAGCGGCAAGATGCACTCGGAATTCCTGGCGCATGTCCACTTCGTGATCTTCTTCATCGGCGTGAACATGATCTTCTTCCCGATGCACTTCCTGGGCCTCCAGGGCATGCCGCGCCGCTACCCGGACTACGCCGAGGCCTACGAATACTGGAACCACATCGCCACGATTGGGTACATGGTGATGGCGACCAGCCTCGTGGTGTGGTTCATCAACATCATCTACGCTTACGCCGCCGGCAAGAAGGCGGAAGACAACTACTGGGGTGAAGGCGCGACCACGCTTGAGTGGACGCTCTCCAGCCCGCCGCCGTTCCACCAGTTCGAGACGCTTCCCGTGATCGGCGAAACGGCTCACCACTGATCCCGCCCGGCTCCCCGTGGGCCGAGCTGCGAAACAATGATCCAGGGCCTCGACGCGAGTTGCCCTGGATTGTTTGCATTCAGGCCCCTCGCTTTTAGAGCGCCGGCAGGTGTATGATCGAATGACAATGACGAGTCCCACCCCAGCGGCCGCAGCCGCCAGCCCGCCGCTCCCGGCCGATTGGCGAGACCTCATCGCACTGACCAAGCCGCGCGTGATGAGCCTGGTCATCTTCACCGGCCTGTGCGGCCTGCTCGCCGCGCCGGTGGGGATCCATCCGGTCCTCGGGTTCACCGCCATCCTGTGCATCGCCATGGGCGCAGGAGGCGCCGCCGCGCTTAACCAGTGGTGGGAAGTCGACATCGACGCAGGCATGAAGCGGACCTCGCAGCGTCCGCTGCCCCAAGGCCGCCTTGATCGCACTACCGCGCGCGATTTCGCGGGCGTGCTCTGCGCCGCCTCGGTGTTCCTGATGGGCGTCGCGATCAGTTGGCTGGCCGCCGCGATCCTGGCGATCTCGATTGTCTACTACGCAGTCGTCTATACGATCTGGCTGAAGCCGCGCACCCCGCAGAACATCGTCATAGGCGGCGGCGCCGGGGCCTTCCCGCCGTTGATCGGCTGGGTTGCGGCCACCGGCCACATCACGGCCATGCCTGTCGTGCTGTTCGCCATCATCTTCATCTGGACCCCACCGCATTTCTGGGCGCTCGCGCTTTTCGTTAAGACCGAATACGCAAAGGTCGGCATCCCGATGATGCCGGTGGTCGCGGGCGAACGTTCGACCCGCCGGCAGATTCTCGCCTATGCCGTCCTGCTGCTGCCGCTCAGTGCGCTGCCCTGGTGGCTCCCGGGCAACGAACATGCCGGTGCGATATACGGTGTTTCGGCGCTGGTCCTCTCTTCGGTGTTCCTCGCGTTTGCAATGCGGGTTGGCCTTCGCGAACGCTCCGGCCCTGACGACACGATGAAGCCCGAAAAGCAGCTCTTTGCCTATTCGGTGCTATACCTTTTCGCATTGTTCGCGGCGCTCGTCGTCGACCGCTTCATCGCCCTCTGATCGGAACGCATGATGACCGAGACTCCCGACCGCAAGACGATCGATCAGATTCGCCGCAGCCGCAACCGCGTGCTGGCGCTGAGCCTGGCCGCCTTCGTGATCCTCATCTTCTTCGTCTCGATAGCAAAGATGAGCTGAAATGGTGGCAAGCGATTCCCCGACGCCGCGCCGGCGCAACCGCAAGACCGCGCTAACGGCGCTGTCGGCCGCGCTCGTCATGCTGGGGCTGGGCTATGCCTCGGTACCGCTCTATCGCATGTTCTGCCAGGCGACCGGCTACGGCGGTACTACCCAGCGTGTAGACGAGGCGCAGGCCGCCACCGTCAAGGACAGCGGGCGCACCATCTCGATCCGCTTCGATGCCAATGTCGAACGGAATATGCCGTGGCAGTTCAAGCCGCTGCAGCGCACCGACACCGTCTCGATCGGCGCGCGCGATATGGCGCTTTTCTGGGCTAAGAACACCTCCGGCAAGACGGTGACTGGCACCGCCAGCTTCAATGTCGAGCCCGAACAGGCGGCGCGCTACTTCAACAAGATCCAGTGCTTCTGCTTCACCGAACAGACGCTGAAGCCCGGTGAGGAAGTGCGCATGCCGGTACTCTATTACATCGATCCGGCAATCCTCGACGATCCAGACAACAAGGACGTCCAGCAGATCACCCTTAGCTACACTTTCCATGTCACTTCGACCCAGGACAACTCTGGGGGCGATGCAAAGACACTGGACCGAACCCAAGCGGGCGGTTAAGGCCGGCACGGGAACCGTTTGCGTCATAATTCGCTCAAAGCGCTACGCAAACGGCTGACAGATTGGATGAACGGGGACGAAGGCACCATGGCAGGGACGAAGAACCACGATTACCATATCCTTCCGCCGGACATCGCGCCGCTAGCCACCACCGTGGGCGCTTTCACGTTCACCACCGGCATGGTTCTGTTCATGCACGACATGGCCGGCGGCAAGTTTGTGCCGTGGCTGGGCATGGCGATTCTGCTCGCCTCAATGTTCATGTGGTTCTCAAAGATCGTCCACGAAGCCCATGCAGGCGATCACACGCCGGTGGTGCAGCTGCATCAGCGTTACGGCATGATCCTGTTCATCGCTTCGGAAGTGATGTTCTTCGTCGGCTGGTTCTGGGCTTTCTTCGACTTCTCGCTGTTCCCTTCGGAACTGGCGGAGACGGTCGGCGGACAATGGCCGCCCAAGGCGATCGAGGCGGTCATGGACCCCTTCGCGCTGCCGCTGCTCAACACCCTTATCCTGTTGTGCTCGGGCACTACCGTCACCTGGGCGCACCATTCGCTGATCCACGGTGACCGCGATGGCCTGAAGAAGGGCCTCTGGGCCACCATCCTGCTGGGCGTGTGCTTCTCGTTCATCCAGGCTTACGAGTACGTTCATGCGCCGTTCGGCTTCGGTGGCAATACTTATGGTTCGGCCTTCTACATGGCCACCGGCTTCCACGGCTTCCATGTGATCGTCGGTACGATCATGCTGATCGTCTGCCTTAAGCGCACCTACAACGGTGATTTCACGCCGCGCCAGCATTTCGGATTCGAAGCCGCCGCATGGTACTGGCACTTCGTCGACGTAGTGTGGCTGTTCCTCTTCGTGGCCGTCTACATCTGGGGCGGCTGGGGTTACCCGACGCACTGATGCATCGATCTCGAACGTAACGAAAAGGGCAGCCGAAGAACGCTTCGGCTGCCCTTTTCGCGTCTCCAGAGCAGGAACTTCGAATGCGCCGCATTCCGATTATCGCTACTATCGTCGTTCTTGTTGCCGTGGGGCTCATGGTGGCGCTCGGCTTTTGGCAACTGCGCCGCCTGCACCAGAAGGAAGCGCTGCTGACGCACTACACCGCAGCGAAGGGTAATCCCTCGCAGGTCGAATGGACCAGCGCCGGGGTGAGTGAAGACCTGCTCTACCGCCGCGCCCGCCTCGAATGCGTGGGCACAGGTGCGCGTAGCAGCATCGCCGGGCGCAATATGGCAGGCCAGTCGGGCGTGTCGCAGACGGTTCGCTGCACGATTGCGGGCGGCGGACAGGCGCTGGTCGTGCTGGGCTGGTCGCTGCGGCCGCTGGTTACACCAAGCTGGAAGGGCGGGACGGTAACCGGCATCATCGCACCGGGCCCGCGTCTCGTCGCCGATCCGCCGCTCGAAGGGCTTGAGGCCAACGCGGTGCCCGATCCGGCTGAACTGCCGAACAACCATCTGTCCTATGCGTATCAGTGGTTCCTTTTTGCGGGGACGGCTTTGGTGATCTACTTTCTGGCTTTGAAGAAGCGGAAGTAGGAAGACCTGGGACCATTGCCCCAGACCCCGGGAATGTCGAGGTCACGCGTGCCGCCTCGTTTGCGCGCCCACGGTGAGCCGGGAGACATTTACAGCCTCCGGCGGCAAGAAGCGCGTGACACCCCTGCACACACAACGACGATACTAAAGGGGTCTGGGGCAATGGCCCCAAGTCTACTTCTTCACTTTCACTACGCCTTGATTGCATTCTTCCCCGGCCATCGCTAACCGCGCTTTCCCATGGACTACATCAGCACCCGCGGCAGCGCACCGGCGCTCGACTTCGAAGGCGCGACGCTCGCCGGCCTCGCATCGGACGGCGGCCTTTACGTGCCGCGCGAATGGCCTCGCTTCTCGGCGGACGAGATCGCGGCCATGGCGGGCCTGCCTTATGCCGAGTTGGCCGCAAAGGTCATGGCGCCTTTCGTCGCCGGCAGCCTCAGCGAGGAGCGCCTGCTGGAGCTGACCACGCAGGCTTACGGTCGCTTTGCGCACAAGGCCGTCACCCCGCTCCGGCAGCTGGACGAGCAGCAGTGGGTGCTGGAGCTGTTCCACGGCCCGACGCTGGCGTTCAAGGACGTGGCGCTGCAGCTGCTTGGCCTGCTGTTCGAGGAATTCCTTGGCCGTTCAGAGCGCAACCTGACGATCGTCGGTGCGACTTCGGGCGACACCGGTTCTGCGGCGATCGATGCCGTGGCGGGCCGCGCTAAGGTCGACATCTTCATGCTGCATCCCAAGGGCCGCGTGTCCGACGTGCAGCGCCGCCAGATGACCACGGTGCTGGCGCCCAACGTTCACAACATCGCACTTGAGAATGCGAACTTCGACGATGCGCAGGCGATCGTGAAGCGCGTGTTCAACGACAAGGCCATGACCGACCGCTTCGCCATCGGCGCGGTGAACTCGATCAACTGGGCGCGTCTGATGGCGCAGGTGGTTTACTACTTTGCCGCCGGCCTTCAGCTGGGTGCGCCGCATCGCAAGGTCGCGTTCTCGGTGCCGACCGGCAACTTCGGCGACGTTTTCGCCGGCTATGTCGCCGCGCAGATGGGCTTGCCGATCGAGAAGCTGATCGTTGCGACCAACGTCAATGACATTCTCCACCGCGCACTCTCGGACGGCGATTACTCGCAGGGGACGGTCACGCCCACGGCTGCGCCTTCGATGGACATCCAGGTTTCGTCCAACTTCGAGCGCCTGCTGTTCGATCTCGGCGGCCGTGACGGTCTCGCCCTGGCAGAGCAGATGGCGGGTTTCGAATCGACCAGGTCGATGCAGCTCACCAACGCGCAGCGCGAGGGAGCATCGGCGCTGTTCCAGTCCGCCCGCGCCGATGCCGACGAAATGGCATCGACCATCGCCTGGGCCTGGGAAAGCTGCGGTGAACTGATTGATCCGCACACTGCCTGCGGCCTGTTCGCCGCACGCACGGCAGGGATCGACGCCAGCATCCCGGTCGTTACTCTGGCGACCGCGCATCCGGCCAAGTTCCCCGAGGCGGTCGAGCGCGCCACCGGCCATCGTCCGAGCCTGCCCGCCCGCGTCGGCGACCTGTTCGAGCGCGAAGAAAAGTGCAGCACCCTTCCCGGGACGTTCGAGGCGGTGGCGGAGTTCGTTGCCGAACTTGCCAGCCCGAAGGTCTGATGGCGGAGCTTATTTCCCAGCCGCAGATCCTCCTGGGCGAGGGTTGGGCGGACTATGGCCTCGTCGATTCGGGCCACGGCCGCAAACTTGAGCGCTACGGCCCTTATCGCTTCGTGCGGCCCGAGCCGCAGGCGATGTGGACCCCGCGTCTTGCCGAGACGGAGTGGGACGCGCACGGCGAGTTCGTGCCCGGTTCCGACGAGGACGGCGGCGGTCGCTGGCAGTTCGACAAGGCCGTGCCGCGCGATGGCTGGCCGCTGGCGTGGAACGAGGTTTCCTTCACCGCGCAGTGCACGCCGTTCCGCCACCTCGGCTTCTTCCCGGACATGGCTCCGGTGTGGGACTGGATGCGGTCCATGCTGGCCGGCAAGGACGATGCCAGTACGCTGAACCTGTTCGGCTACACCGGCGTTGGCAGCCTTGCGCTTTCGGCGCACGGCCCGGTGACGCATGTGGACGCCTCGAAGAAGTCGGTGGCGCAGGCGCGTGAGAACGCCATGCTGGCGGGGCTGGACGATCGCCCGGTGCGCTGGCTGATCGACGATGCCGCCAAGTTCACCGCGCGCGAGGTTCGCCGCGAGAAGCGCTACGACGGCATTATCCTCGATCCCCCGAAGTTCGGGCGCGGCCCCACCGGCGAGACGTGGCGTCTGGAGGAAAACCTCCCGGACCTGCTGGCCGACTGCCGCCGCCTGCTCGACGGTGACAGCCGCTTCCTGTTCCTCACCGTCTATGCGGTGCGCATGTCGTCGCTGGCGCTGGCCGGGCTGATGGCCGAGCTTTTCGCAGACCTGCCCGGCACCATCGAACATGGCGACCTTGCCGTGCGCGAGGACGAGAGCGGCAGACTGCTTCCCACCGCGATCTTCGCGCGCTGGTCGAACCCCGAGTAACCGCGCCATGGCCGATTCGCTGATCCTTGAAATTGCCGACTTCGAGCAGGATGTCCTCACCGGCATCTATTCGGAGGAAACCGGCAAGCCGCAGCCGCTGCGCTTCACCATTTCGGTGCGGCTCAAGCCTGCGGACCACTACGCCCCCGACACGCCGCTGACGGCCAGCAAGAATTACATGGACCTCAAGTTCGCGGCTTCGGAAGGGCTGCCGGCCGGGGTTCATTTCAAGCTGATCGAGGCCGTGGCCGATCACGTCTGCGAAACCCTGTTCGTGCAGGACGAGCGGATCGAGTCCATCACCGTGAAGATCGTCAAGCTGGCGCTTAGCGAAAACGGCGAGCTGATCGGCATGACCCTGACGCGGGATCGCAAGTGAGGCACTGGCGGTGAGCGAACTGCTGCATCTCGGGCCGCTTGCCGAGGATGCGCTGGAGGCTGCCGCCGATTTCCACGCGCGGCTGCTGCCCTCTATCGAGATGACGCTGCTGGGCGGGGCCGATCCGCTGACGCTGGTGTTCCTGCCCGCCGGCAGCGATCACCGGGCCTGGCGCCTTGCCGCAGTCCAGGGATTGGCGCGGCGCTTCGCTCCCTCGCGTCTCAACGCGGTGGAAAGCGACGAGGCCGAGGCCATTGCCGCCACACAGCGCTGGCTTGCCGGTGCAGGCGGCGTCACCGGACAGATACTTTCCCTTGATGGCAACGGCGCGGGCGGAGTGCTATATCCGGCGCAATGAGCACGCTGGCGCCTCTCGTCGATCAATTCCAGCGCAGGATCACTTACCTGCGCCTGTCGGTTACCGACCGCTGCGATTTGCGCTGTGCCTATTGCATGCCCGAGCGCATGACCTTCCTGCCCCGGAAGGACGTGCTGACCCTTGACGAGATGCACGACCTTGCACTCGGCTTCATCGCGCGCGGGATCACGAAGATCCGGCTGACCGGCGGCGAACCGCTGGTGCGGCGCGACATGATCGATCTGGTCCGGGCTATCGGCCGCAGGATCGGCGCGGATGGCGGGCAGGGCTATCTTGAGGAACTGACCCTCACCACCAACGGTACCCGCCTCTCCGAATTCGCCGACGATCTCTACGGCGCAGGTGTACGGCGGATCAACGTCTCGCTCGATACGCTGGACCGGGACTCCTTCGCCCGCCTTACCCGGCGCGATTCGCTGCCGCAGGTGCTCGAAGGTCTGGCGGCGGCCAAGGCAGCGGGCATCAAAGTGAAGCTTAACACCGTCGCGCTGAAGGGCGTGAACGAATACGAGATCGGCGATATCGTTGCCTGGGCGCATGGCCAGGGTTTCGAGGCGACACTGATCGAGGTCATGCCGCTCGGCGAAGTCGAGGAAGACCGCTTCGACCACTATCTGCCGCTCGTGGCGGTGCAGGATGATCTCGCCCGGCGCTGGACGCTCACCCCCAGCGGCCACCGTACCGGCGGCCCGGCGCGCTATTGGGACGTGGCGGAAACCGGCGGGCGCCTCGGCCTGATCACGCCGCTCACCAACAACTTCTGCGACGGCTGCAACCGCATCCGGGTGACCGCTACCGGGCGGCTCTACGTCTGCCTCGGCGGTGACGAGCAGGTCGACTTGCGGGCGGCGCTGCGTTCGGCTGAGCCCGGGCCTGCCCTTACCGACGCGCTGGACCTTGCCATGAAGATCAAGCCCGCGCGCCACAGCTTCGCCATCGATGCGCCGGGCAGCGCTCCGGCATTGGCGCGCCACATGTCGATGACCGGGGGCTGACATGAAGGCAAAGCTGGTGTTTCTGGGCCGGCTCGAGGAGCAGGCAGGGCGCAGTTTCGAGGATATTGCCGCCAGCGCGCCGCTGGATTGGTCGGCGCTGTTGGAGCGTCTCGGCACTGAACTCGCCGAAGCTGTAGGCGCCGAGAAGGTCAAGGTCGCGCTGAACGGCGCGCTGGTGGCCGACAAGCACGGCATCATCCTGAATGACGGCGACGAGATCGCCTTCCTCCCCCCGGTTTCGGGCGGCTGAGATGTCCGATGTTCGCCTGCTGACTTCCGCCTTCGATCCGGCGGAGGAACTGTGCGCATTCACCGCCGCGCTGCCTATGGCGGGCGGGGTCGTCAGCTTCCTCGGCCAGGTGCGGGAAGGCGGCGGTGTCGAGGCGCTGGAACTCAGGCACTACGATCCGCTGACCCTGCCGGCGATGCGGGACCTTGCCGGGCGGGTGCGCCTGCGCTGGGAACTGGACGGGCTGCTGGTGATCCACCGCAGCGGCGTGCTGGTTCCGGGCGAGCCGATCGTCCTCGTCGCTGCTGCTGCGAGGCACCGCCGCGATGCCTTTGCCGCTGCCGATTTCGCTATGGACCACCTCAAGAGCGAATCGTGGTTCTGGAAGCGCGAACAAGTGGGCGGCGAATGGCGCTGGATCGAGCCGCGCGCGCAGGATATCGAGGATATCGGCCGCTGGGGCTGAATTAGGCCCACTCCCCTTGGAAATTGCGCCTCGGTTGACCCGAATCAACGAATTGCGCGGCACACGGGCGCAAAAGCTGATCACCCAAGGAGATCAGCACCATGTCTCAGCGTCTTACCCAGCAGGAACTTCTAGGCCTTGCCGTCGTCACCGCCCATCCGGTGCGCACCAGGGTCGATCGAGGCTTCGGGCTGCCGACCGGGCTCTACGTGGCCACGGTCGCGCTATATCTCGCATTCATCGGCGTGATGGCCACGGTGTTCATGAATCCGGAGCTGGCCATTCCGGTCGTCATCTTCGTCGGCTTTGTGCTGATGGCCTTTGGGCTGGCTGGTCTGTGGACGAAGATGAAGCCCCACAACGATACCGTCCCGCCGAGCTGGAGCGAATTCGCCGCGCGCGGTATCGATACTCTGAGCGGAAGGCTGACGGCCAACGGAGCGGCCGTTCAGGTGCTCATGCTGCCCGTGCTGATCCTGGGCTGGGGTCTGGCGGTCGCGGTCATCGTTGCCTTTACCTGACCTGCGGCGTCTGGGCCGGGGGGCTTTCAGGCGGTGCATTCAAAACGTTCGGAGAGTCCCACCCTCGCAAGGGGGTGGGACTTTTCGTATCCGCTCAGCCCTTCAGGCGGGCCGAAAGGTCGGCGATGACCTTGTCCTGCGCATCGAGCAAGGCAGCCGTTTCGGAGCGGGCCGAGCCGATCGCCAGAGTGCTGGGCGATTCGTCGAGCGGGGCGGCATCGCGCGCATCCGCATAGAGCGTATCGAGATCGGCCAGCGCGCCCATGCCGCTGGAACGACTCGATTCGAGTTTGGCGAGCGCAACGCTTGCCGCGCTCCACGAATCGGTGCCGATGCCGCCGGACGCTGCGACCGCGCGTGTCGCCGCAGGGCGGTTCGACTGAAATTGCCGGTCCGCCGCCTGCGCAACCTTCACCAGGCCTGCGAGCCTCGTGACGAGGTCGGCGCTGGCCGGCGGCAGGGCCGGGACAGGCGCGGCGTCTTCAGTCGCGGCCGGCGAGCCGGAGCCGCTGACCCGCTCGACATCGCGCTGGGCGAGCGAGGGATAGGTAGCGGAGGTGGAACAGGCTGCCATGCCGAAAGGAAGCAGGATGGCGAGGAAGCGGGCTTTCGCGCGGGTCATGATGCTGTCATAGCATGGCCGCGCCATAGCGGGAGTGTCTTTCGTGGAGACCTTGTTCGGCTGCGGGTCTGTCCCGTCAGTTGCTGCAATCAGGTTGACACGAATCGGTGCATCCCCTAACGGCAGCGCTCTTTCCGGCACCCTGCATCATGTGGGAGGGCCGGCACGTCGCCCGAAAGGCTGGAAGTTCCCTCGGGAACCAGAGCGCCGGGGCAAGTTCTGTTTCGGCTCGTTTCGGGCACATTGATATTAGGTAAGGGCACCATGTTCGCAGTTGTGCGCACGGGCGGCAAGCAATACCGGGTTGCCGCCGGAGACAAGATCGCGGTTGAGAAGCTGGCTGGAGAAGCTGGCGACAAGATCACCCTGGGTGACATTCTTCTTGCCGGCAAGGACGGCGAGGTCGCGGACATTGCGAACCTTACGGTCGCTGCCGAGATCATCGCGCAGGCCAAGAGCGAGAAGGTCGTGGTGTTCAAGAAGCGCCGCCGTCACAACTACCGTCGCAAGAACGGCCACCGCCAGCAGCTCACGCTGCTGCGCATCGTGTCCGTCGGCTGACCCAGATTTTCGGAGTAACCAGAAATGGCACATAAGAAAGCAGGCGGTTCGTCGCGTAACGGTCGCGACTCTGCTGGCCGCCGTCTCGGCGTAAAGAAGTTCGGCGGTCAGGAAGTGATCGGCGGCAACATCATCATTCGCCAGCGCGGTACTCGCGTATATCCGGGCGTGAACGTCGGCATCGGCAAGGATCACACCTTGTTCGCGACTGCCGAGGGTCGTGTACGCTTCCATGGCGGCAAACAGGGACGTAAGTACGTCTCTGTCGACGTCGTGATGGCGGAAGCCGCCGAATAATCGGATGGTCGATATACGGGCCATCCTGACGGGATGGCCCCGCCACGCTTCCTGAGCGTGGCATTAGAGGGAGAGGGCCATAAAGCCCGTCTCCCTTTTTTCGTTTCTCCCTCCCGCAACTTGTGTTTCGCCCGGTTTCAGCTGGTGCGGAGCGCATCCCCTGTTACGCGATATTCGCGTAATCGCATTGTCACGCCCGGTTGCTAGGCGGCCGGCGGGGCGGATGGAGAGACGATATGTTCATTCGCAGCGAACGGCTGTTCCTGCGTCCCGGCTGGGCTGAGGACTGGGAAGAGTTGCTGGGCTTGCTCGCCGACGAAGCCGTCGTGCGCAACCTCGCCAACGTGCCCTGGCCCTATACGGCAGAGGATGCGCGCAGTTTCATCGCCATGCCGCAGGACCACCTGCTGCCACGCTTCCTCATCACCGTACCGTCGACAGATGGCGCACGCCTGGTCGGCGGCTGCGGACTCTCGCTCCTCGATGGCGAGGTAAACCTCGGCTACTGGATCGCGCGCGGCGAATGGGGACAGGGCTATGCCAGCGAGGCTGCACGCAGCGTCCTGGGTTTGGCACACACGCTGGGTCACCGCCGGGTGGTTGCCAGCCACTACGTCGACAATGCGGCATCGGGCCGGGTGCTCGAAAAGGTGGGCTTTCGGCGCACTGGCCGTGTGATCGAGCGATTCGGCAAGGGTCGAGGCTTCGCCAGCCCCACGCGCGAATACGAGGTGCGCTTCGATTCGCCGGGCTATTGCGACGACGATGACGATGCCATGGCAGGCCTGCAGGCCGCCTGACGAGAAGATTTGCCCATGATAACGGCGTTCAGGGATTTCCCGGAATGCCGTTATCATGCGGCGTTAATGCGTCACTGGCAAAAATTTGGTCGCTTCCCCAATTCGACCTGCAGAAAACGTAGTGCATTCGCTGAAACATGCATGCATTATCGATCTACGCAAAATGACGGAGAACCACCGAATGTTCGTCCGCACGGAGAGACTGTTTCTGAGGCCTGCCTGGCCCGAAGACCTGGAAGATCTCGTTGAGGCTTTTCAGGAGGAGGATATCCAGCGCAACGTGGGGGTGGCACCGCTGCCCTCGACGATAGAGGAACTGCGCGCCTTCATCGAAAGGCCGCGCGACCCGCGCTTGCCGCACTTTTTCATGTACTTGCGCGCGCCTGGTGGGCCGCAACTGGTCGGCGGGATCGGACTCGGCCGCCACGAAGGCGAAGTAGAGGTGGGCTACTGGATCGTCCCAGCCCAGCGAGGGCGCGGCTTTGCCGGTGAGGCTCTGCGTGCGGTGATCGCGCAGGCTCGCGCCTTGGGCTACGACCGAGTCGTCGCCAGCCACTTTGCCGACAGCCAGGGGACGCGCAGCGTGCTCGAAAGCGCGGGCTTCCGCGATACCGGGCAAGTGCGTTCGCGCTACAGCGCGGGGCGGGCGATGGAGTACGCCGTACACATCTACGCGGCGGATCTGCAGCAGCGAGCCAGCCCTGGCATGGACATGTCCGACCCGGCAATGAGCGCGCGGACTGCGGCCTAGCGCTGTACGACGGCGGCGCGGGTTACGCCTGCGCCGTCATCCAGTTCGGGGTCACGTCCGCCGCGAGGTCTTCGACTCGCAGGTGATCGACCGCCAGCCCAAGGTCGGGATAGGCGGCGCGCCGGCGCTTTTCGTCCGAGCGGTCCAGCGGCACCACCACGAGGCGGCGGTTCACTTTCGCGCGCCAGTTCATGCGGGCAGTGTTCTCCTGCCCGACGTAGCACCCCTTGGTGAAGCTGACGCCGTTCAGCTCGCCCGCGTTGCATTCCAGCCAGAGCGTCTCGCCGTCGCCCAGTTCGGCGCGGCCCTCCATCACTCCCAGTGACAGTCGATGCGCGCGCCATGCCGCGTCGGCGCCGGTTTCCACGTCCTCGGGATCGGCCGGATCGATGGGGGCAATCCAGCGTTCGCCCAGCGCGTGTAGGCGCGGATCGGGTGCGGCGCCGTCGCCCGTGTGGGGGCGCCAGTGGACGGCGAGGTGGGCATCGCGCGCGATGTCGATGGCCTTGCGCAGGCGGTACATCGACAGGCGTTTCACCAGCGCATCGGCGACTTGCGCCTCGCAGTCGAGCAGCAGGCCGTGCCCGGCGGGCCAGACGATGAAGTCGAACAGCGCCTTGCCTTGCGGGCTCAACAGGCCGGCCCAGACCGGCAGCGTCTTGGCGACGTCGGAGGTCACCAGACCCTGAAGGAAATCGACGACGCTCTCGTCAGATTCGGGGCGGGGGGAGAGCCGGATCAGGGCGCGATCGAACAAGCGGGTTGCGGTCATGGCCTCTAAGTGGGACGAATCGGCAGCAGGCTCAAGAGCTGGACGGACACTTCATCAGGCGTTCGCGCAATTCGTCGAGCACCCAGAGCGCTGCGGGGCCGGGCGGGCTGTCCTTGCGCCAGAGGGCGACGAGGGCATAATCGATCACCGGGCGCTCTGGCAGGTGCAGTTCGACCAGTGCGCCCGATGCGAGATCTCCCTTTACGACATGGCGCGGCATCGAGCCCCAGCCGATCCCTTCCTTGAGCAGCGCATGCTTGGCGCCAAGGTCCGCCAGCCGCCAAGAACGCGCGCTGAACACGGAGAAATCCCTGCCCTCGGTCAGCGGCGAGCGATCGGTGAGGACGAGCTGGAGGTGCTTGCGCGCCTCGCCCGATGCGATCCGCCCGGCCCTGGCGAGGGGGTGGTCGGGTGCGGCAACCGCAACCAGTTCCACCGAACCGATGGTTTCACGCTCGATTTCCGGCAGGTCGAGGATGTCCGGCCCGGCAATGGCCAGCGTGGCGCGGCCTTCCAGCGCCAGCGCCGCCACCGCGCCGAGCGCCTCGACGTGGAGGCGCAGGGGCACCGAGGGGAAACGGTCCTGAAAGTCGCGCAGCAGGCGGGCCAGCACGTTGCCCGGCAGCATCACGTCGACCGCCAGCGACAGTTCCGCCTCCAGCCCCTGACGCAGGCTGCGGACCTTGGCGAGCAGGGCATCGACATCGTCCGAGATCGCATGGGCCTCGGACAGCAGGGCGCGGCCTTCCTCGGTCAGAGTGGGGCGGCGCGAGCCTTCGCGGTCGAAAAGGCGGACGTCGAGCTGCGCCTCAAGCTGGGCGATGGCGTAGCTGACCACCGAAATCGCCCGGCCCAGTTTGCGCGCAGCGGCATTGAAGCTGCCTTCCTCCACCACGGCGAGGAAGCAGCGCAAGTGATCGAGGCTGGGAGGGACGAGATCGACCATTCAACTTTTCCGAATAATTCAGTCGATTTTATCGCAATTATGCGATTGCCTGACAAGGCCTAGATAGGGGGCAACCCAGGCCCTCAGCGGCCATAACCCCTTCGTATGAAAGGCGTACCCCATGATCGAACTGCGCCCCTTTGACACTCTCGGCGCCGCCAACCACGGCTGGCTCGACGCGCATCACCACTTCTCCTTCGCCGACTACCATGACCCCGCCCGCACCAACTGGGGCCGCCTGCGCGTTTGGAACGACGACACCATCGCCGCGAAGTCCGGCTTTCCGCCGCACCCGCACCGCGACATGGAGATCATCACTTACGTGCGCACCGGAGCCATCACCCACCGCGATTCCATGGGAAACACCGGCCGTACCGAGGCCGGCGACGTTCAGGTGATGAGCGCGGGCACCGGCGTCCAGCACTCGGAATTCAATCTGGAGGACGAGGACACCACGCTGTTCCAGATCTGGATCATGCCCGACCGCCGCGGTGAAAAGCCCGGCTGGGGCGCGCGTCCCTTTCCCAAGGGCGACCGCACCGGCCGCTTCGTGACCCTCGCCAGCGGCATTGCCGGTGATGAGGATGCGCTGCCGATCAATGCCGACGCCCGCGTTCTGGCTGCCACGGTCAAGGCCGGCGAAACGGTGACGTACGAAACCGAGGCTGGCCGCCATTCCTACCTCGTTCCAGCCACCGGGCGGATAAAGGTGGGCGACGTGGAAGCCAACGCCCGCGACGGTGTGGCAATCACGGGCCTCGATGCCATTTCGGTGACCGCACTTGAGGATGCCGAACTGGTACTCGTGGACGCAGCCTGACATAGCGCGGGAAGGTGATTCGAAGCCCGGTCGGGCAGGGTCACCTTCCTGCTTGCGCAAGCCTACTCTCCCATTTGCAAACAAGGACAGTTTTCGATGACCGGACGCATTGCCAACCCCAAGATCGAGAAACTCATCGTCGATCGCTGGAGCCCCCGCGCCTTCGACGGCAGCGAGATGCCCCAGGAAGACCTCGACGCGATCTTCGAAGCGGCCGGCTGGGCGCCCTCGGCGTACAATGTGCAGCCCTGGACTTTCCTCTACGCGCGCAAGGGCGATGCGAACTGGGAGCTGCTGCTCGACCAGCTGATCGACTTCAACAAGGGCTGGGCCAAGGAAGCCTCGGCGATCGTGTACGTCGTCTCGGACAAGTACATGCGCTCGGAGAAGGGCAACTCGGAGAACCACAGCCACAGCTTCGATGCCGGCGCGGCCTGGGTTCTGGCAGCACTTCAGGCGCAGGCGCTCGGCTATCACACCCATGGCATGACCGGCCTGAAGTTCGGCGAGGCGGAAGCCGCGCTGGGCATCCCCGCCGACCACCGCCTGGAAGCGGCTTTCGTGATCGGCAAGCAGGGCGACAAGTCCTCGCTGCCCGAGTTCCTGCAGGAGCGCGAAGTCGTCAGCAGCCGCAAGCCGATCGCCGAGATCGCCAAGGCCGGCAAGTTCGCCTGATGCGCTAAGGTTTGGGCGCCCGACGCATCCCCCCTCAAGCTGCGGGCGCTCTCGGCCCGGTCTGCTCGGACGAGCGGGCCGGGCCGTTTTATTTTGTGGTGCGGCGGCCCTACCGCGCGGCGACCGGCTTCGCCTCACGGTTCGGCAAGTTCGCCCCCCTTTCCGCGGAGGGGAAGAACTGGCACCGGCCTACCTTCTTCAAAAAGGTCACGAAATCGCCTCGATTGCATGGCCTGATGCGGCTCCGATGCCACTCGTGGAGGCCGCATGCCTTTCGCCGACCTGCCGCCCGTCCCGCCGCCTGCCGTGGAGCAGGTGCAGCTTTTCGACTTGGGGCAGCTTCCGACCGATGATGGCAATGTCGACCTGAGGGCGGTCAAACCTCGCTGTCCGGAAGGCCGCCCGGGTGAGATCGTCGTCTGCGCCCCGGACCCTGAGAAAGATCGCATACGTCCGCTGCCAGATACTTATGTGGTGGAGGAAGGATTGCCGCGTGCCGCACTCGACCTTGGCGGCGGCGTAAGCGTCGATGTCCATGCCGAGGCGGTCGCGATGCCGGGCGGCGCGGTGAGCAATCGCCTCATGATTGGCGGCAAGGTGAAGTTCTGAAAGCCGGGCTTTCGGCGAGCAAGGCAAGCCTTGGGTCGCCACGGCGCGCACTATCGGCCATAGGGCGGCTCCCAGGAAGGAGGCTCCGGCCATGTCGCAAATCTTCGTATCGTCGTTTCGGCGGAACTGGCGCGTGCATGCCCTTGGCCACCTCGGCTGGGCGCGCGGCGCGGTGGGCGCGGGCGCCGGGATCGCCCTGGCCGGGATCGTTACGTGGCTGGTCCTGGGCCTCATGCCGGGCGGGCGCAGCGATGCGCTGCCCTTCCTCATCGCGCCGCTGGGAGCATCGGCGGTGCTGGTGTTCTGCGTACCGGCGAGCCCGCTGGCGCAGCCGTGGTCGGTGATCGGGGGCGACCTGCTCTCCGCCGCTATCGGGCTGATCGCAGGCCATCTGCTGGGCGACCCGTGGATCGCGGGCAGCATCGCTGTCGCCGCTGCGATCGCGGTGATGTCGCTGACGCGCTGCCTTCATCCGCCGGGCGGGGCCTGCGCCCTGCTCTGCGCGCTGGGGGCGAGCGGCAAAATGCCATGGGACTCGACGTGGATGGCGCCTATAGCGGCGAATGTGCTGCTGCTCTGCGCGTTCGGCTGGCTCTATAACAACCTCACCGGACACCCCTGGCCGCACCGCCCGCCGCGCGTGCCCCATGTACCGCCGCCCGCGCCGCACTATACCCGGGAAGACATCGTGGCCGTGCTGGAGGACTGGAACGAGGTACTCGACGTCGATGTCGACGATCTCGATGCTTTCGTTCAGGCGTTGCTGCGGCGGGGCAGGGTTTCCTGACGCCTCCGGTATTCGTGAAAACCTGCCTCGAAATCCCTGCCGGACGGGCTTAGGTCGGCGGCATCACCGCCGTGTTCGAGATGCCTGACACCAACCCGAACACCGACACTTACGACCGCGTCAACGACAAGCTGACCCGCGCCCGTCACCGCATGTTCTGCGACCACGCCTTCTACGTTGGCGCGACTGCCGACAACGCCGTGGAACTGGCCGAGCTGGAGCTGATTGCCAGTACCGCGACATCGCGACGTGCGAAGTTGCCCCGAAGCACCTGACGCTCGCCGCTGAGGAAGCCTATCCCCGGATCGGTACATTCGCGCAGATGAACCCGCCGATCCGTTCCGGCGCGCACCGCGACGGGCTGTTCCACTGGGTGCGTCAGGGCGTGCCCGACGTACTCGGGTCTGACCACGCGCCGCACACGCTGGAGGAGAAGGCCAAGACCTATCCCGCCAGCCCCTCGGGCATGCCGGGGGTGCAGACGCTGCTGCCGCTGATGCTCGACCATGTTGCCAAGGGACGCCTGACGCTGGAGCGCCTGATCGACATGACCTCTGCAGGCGTGCAGCGCGTGTTCGGCCTTGTCGGCAAGGGGCGCATCGCCACCGGTTACGACGCCGACTTCACCGTTATCGACCGCAAGGGCCGCTTCACCGTTACCGAGGACTGGCTGGAAAGCCGCTGCGGCTGGTCGCCGTTTACCGGCATGGAGCTGGAAGGGCGGGTCATCGGCACCATCGTGCGCGGTCGTACCGCGATGTGGGAAGCCCAGCTTGCGAACGAGGCCGTGGGCGAACCGTTGCGCTTTGCTGGATCACTCTGAGGAATACGTCGTCCCGGAACTGATCCAGAACGACGACTATTTTCGGCTTTAGCCCCGCTTCCTGCGAGACACGATGTCCCAGCAGAACACGGCGATTGCGGTCCAGATGAACGCGAAGCAGACCAGCTGGATAGGCCGCAGCGGCTCGCCGAAATAAAAGATGCCGAGCAGGAACAGCCCGGTCGGCGTCACGAACTGGATGAAGCCGAGCACCGAAAAGTCCAGTTGCCGCGCCGCGCTGGCAAAGAGCATCAAGGGAATCGCAGTTAGCGGCCCCGCGCAGGCGAGCAGCAGGTCCAGGCGCAGCGAGGTGCCCATCATCAGGCCCTGCGGCGTGGAAAGCTGCCATGCCAGCAGGCCGAGGCCGGGCAACAGCAGCAGCATCGTCTCCACCGTCAGGCCGGTCAGCGCATCGACCGGGACCAACTTGCGGATAAGGCCGTAGGCGGAGAAGCTGAACGCCATCAGCAAGCTGATCCCGAGCGTCTCCAGTGCTCCCTGCGCCAGCAGCGCCACGCCGATGGCGGCGAGGGACACCGCGATCCACTGCCGCCGGGTCAGCTTCTCGTGCAGGAAGATGGTGCCGGCCAGCACGTTGACCAGCGGGTTGATGTAATAGCCCAGGCTGGCGGCCAGCACGTGGCCGTCCACTACCGCGATCACGTACGTCAGCCAGTTGGTGCCGATGAAGAGTCCGCTCAGCGCCAGCGCGCCCACGATTCGGGGGGTGGTCAACGCCGTGCGCAACAGCGCGCCCTGACGCATCACGATAATCACGGCAAGGCAGAACGGCAGCGTGAACAGCAGTCGCCAGACGACCACCTCGAACGGCGCGACATCGTGCAGCAGCGCAAAATAGAGCGGGAACAGGCACCATACCGCATAGGCGCCCAGCGCCTGTGGCAGGCCGGCGTAACTCTGGGGAAGGGCAGGGTTCTGAGGCATCGGCTCTTTCTATGCAGGCCGGTAGAAGTCTCTGCCTGCTTGGAATGGGGCCTTAGGAGCGCGCGGGGCCGGGGGCAACTGCTCGGCCTATCGCTGCTGGGCTTTCGGTTCGTCGCAAATTTGAATCCTGACAGCGGCGTTGCGGCTCGTTCAGAATAAATCCCTTAAAGATGAATGCATACAGCGGATCGGGTCTGATGGCCGGTTCGGCTCACCAGCAAGGAGAGTTGAGATGAACGCATTTTTCAAGGCTTCGGCCATCATCGCCGCCACTGCCAGCCTGGCGTCCGCGCTGCCGGCAACCGCTGCGGTGGCCACCCACAGCACCTCGGGCTTCATTGCCCCGGGCGAGCAGGTTTCGGACTACGGCCGCCAGCGCTACTCGCGCGAGGACTATCGCCGTGGCTACGGCAACCACGACCGTTACGGGCGCAACGATCGGTATGATCGCCGCGACTATCGCAACAACGACCGCCGCGATTATTGCCGCAAGTCGGGCGGGACCACCGGTCTCCTGGTTGGCGGTGCAGCCGGTGCCCTGTTGGGCCGGGGGATCGATACCCGCGGCGACCGTGCCACCGGTACGGTCCTTGGCGCCGCAGCCGGTGCCCTGCTGGGCCGTGAAGTCGAACGCGGCGGTTCGTCGCGCTGCCGCTGACACCATACCTCTGAATAGGGTTTCCCCGCGCGAACGGCGACGTGCGGGGGAGCCGCCCGGCTTCTCTAAGTGTCCGGGTGGGAAGGCGTCCGCGTTCGCGCGGGCGCCTTCATCCTTGCGTAATGCGGGCCGTCCCGACCTTCCCGAAATGGGACGAGGGATTCAGGAGACTGGCACTGCTTTCGTTTTCGCGTTTTCCTAAGACATTCAGAATAAAGCCATGTGCATGGCCGGACGAAGGAACGCGACGATGAACACCCAGGCCCGCCTCGCCGTGCTCGGTATTGCCGGAACCCTGCTGCTGGCCGGCTGCGGTTCGGGTAGCAAGAAGCCCACGGCAGGCGAGACCGATCCCGCGCTGAGCGCCGCGCTTGGCGATCAGATCATGGTCGATCCTGAAATGGCGGGCGAACAGGGTGCGGCGGTGGCGCCCCGCAGCGGCCAGATCACCATCCCGCCGCAGGACCGCTCGGCAGACGCGATCACTGCGGCGAAGAAGCAGGCGGTGCAGATGGCGGGCGGCGCGCTCCAGCCCGCGCCTGCTCCTGCAAAGGGCGGCGCCAATGCGCTGGCTCAAAGCGCGGCGACGGCAGCACAGGTCGCCGCCGAATCGGATACTGCCAGCGCCGATTGCTCGGCCAAGGTACAGTATTCCAACACCTGGGCGGCCAAGCTGCCGGCCGAATTCCCGGTCTATCCGCGCGGCGCGGTACAGGAAGCGGCGGGCATCGACGGTAATGGCTGCGCCCTGCGCGTCGTCAATTTCGCCACTCCGGTGAGCGTGGCCGATGTCATCAGCTTCTATTACACCACGGCCGCGAAGGCGGGCTACGGTGCGGAATACAAGTTGGACGGCAGCGACCATGTGCTGGGCGGCCGTAAAGGCGGCAAGGCTTACGTGGTCTATGCGCGCAAGCAGGACAACGGGCTGACCGAAGTCGATCTGGTCGCAAGCGGGAAGTAAGGCGCAAGGTCCAACCCAATCCCCTCCCGCCGGCGGGAGGGGGCAGGCCAAGGTGCCCGCGCCGGCTACTTCAGCCCCACCCCGATCACCGCACGCGGCTGTTCCATCTC
Organism: Novosphingobium sp. 18050; assembly: GCF_902706195.1. Classification (GTDB taxonomy): domain Bacteria; phylum Pseudomonadota; class Alphaproteobacteria; order Sphingomonadales; family Sphingomonadaceae; genus Novosphingobium. The sequence continues at coordinate 126,779 of NZ_CACSJO010000002.1, forward strand.
GCCCGAAGCGACCGGATAGGCGCAGTAATCTGCCGCATAATACCCCGTTGGACGGTGGTTCCCCGAAAGCCCGATGCCGCCCATCGGCGCGGCATGACTCGGTCCGATCGTCGGGCGGTTCCAGTTCACGATCCCGGCCCGCACATTGGCCCAGAAACGGTTGTACTCCTGCGGCGTACCGCCGATCAGGGATGCGGCCAGGCCGAAGCGGGTGGCGTTGGCCTGCGCGATCGCCTCGTCGAAATCGGAGACGCGGATCACCTGCAGGATCGGCCCGAACAGTTCCACGTCGGGCCGATCCTTCATGGCCGTAACATCGATGATCGCCGGGCTGAGGAACGGCAGCGTCTCGTGCGGGCGGACGAGGTGCTTGATCGCCCTGCCTCCGTGGCTGAGCAGGTAGAGGAAGCTTTCGGTCAGCCCGTCGGCGGCGGCGTTGTCGATCACCGGGCCCATGAAAGGCGCGGGTTCGTCGAAGGGTGCGCCGAAGATCACGCGGTCGGCCAGGGCCTTCACTTCGGACATCACCGCATCGTACATCGTATCGCGCACGATCAGGCGGCGCGCGGCGGTGCAGCGCTGGCCGGTGGTGGCGAACGCGGACTGGACGATCAGCGCGGCGGCGTCGGTCAGCTTGGGGGTGTCCCAGACGACCATAGGGTTGTTGCCGCCCATCTCCAGCGCCACCAGCTTGTCGGGGCGCGCGGCGAGGCGGCGGTTGATCGAGATGCCGGTATTGGCGGAGCCGGTGAACAGCACCCCGTCGACCCCTTCATGCGCGACGAAGGCGGCGCCCTGCGCCGGGCCTCCGGGGGCGAACTGCATGACCGCCGCTGAGATCCCGGCCCGGTGGAAGCACCGTGCAAGGATTTCTCCCGATGCGGGCGCGCGCTCGCTCGGCTTGAAGATCACCGCGTTGCCGGCGATCAGCGCGGGCACGATATGCGCGTTGGCGAGGTGGGCGGGGTAGTTGAACGGCCCCAGCACTACCAGCACGCCATGCGGCTTGTGGCGTACCGCCATTGTCCCCTGCAGCGCCGAATCGAGCTTTCGCTGCGCCGTACGTTCGGCATAGGCGCGGATCGATACTTCGACCTTGCCGATTACACTGTCGACTTCGGAGCGCGCTTCCCACAGCGGCTTGCCGACTTCGCGGGCGATCATCGCGGCGAGTTTCTCGGCGTCCTTGCGCACTTCGTTGGCGAAGCGGCGCATCAGTTCCATGCGGGTCGAAAGCGGCTGCGCGGCCCACGCGGGCCAGGCGCGGCGCGCGCGCGCGACCGTTTCGTCGATGTCGGCCACCGGCCCACGCCATACTTCCGCGCCGGTCGCCGGTTCGTAGGAGACGAGTTCTGTTCTGGTCACGGTTGCGTTCAGTTCTCGGATACTGGTTGCCGGCGGCGGGCTGGTGGTTGCACCGTTCATCGTGGCTGATGATCCGTTAACTGTGAAACGTCGAGATTTTTCCTGTATCGCACAGGTATTCCTATCGTGACGCTAACGACGGGCGCTCGGTCATGCAACGGCAACGGCTTGCCCCGCCGGTTCGGGGGCGGGGCCCAACTGGCGGCCGAGTTCTCGAATCGCCTCGACCTTGGCGGCGAGTTCGCTCCAGTCGTCGTTCGTGTCGATTGCCGCCCAGATGCGCTCCACCTCGTCGATCAGCACGCCGGGAGGGGCGTCCTGCTGCCAGAATGCATCGCCGACGGCGGCGGCAGGCTCGTAGCCGCGCAGAAGGGCGCCAAAGTCATTATCGCCGGGATTGCGGCCGGCGCGGTGGTTGAAGAAGAATTGTTCGGGCGCCTCGCCGCTTTCGACCATGGCCTTTTCGGATGCCTGGATCAGTGCGGTGTCGGCTTCGATTCCGCGTGACCGGACGCCAAGGCGCCAGACGAAGCGGCGGCACATCGCAGCCTGGTAGAGCGGCCCGAATCGGTCGAGCGCGGCGACCAGCGGCGCGGTTTCGGCCAGAACCCGGAGCGACGCCGCCAGCTGGCTGCAATTCCACAGCACTGCCTCGGGCTGGCGGCCGAAGGCGTAAAGGCCGGAATGGTCGAAGTAAGCGGCGGTGAAACGCGGGTCCCAATTGGGCAGCCAGCGCCATGGACCATAGTCGAAGCTCTCGCCCGAAATATTCATGTTGTCGGTGTTGAGCACGCCGTGGACAAAGCCCGCGACCATCCACGAGGCGGCAAGGTCGGCCATCCGTTCCACCACCTGATGGAGGAGGATCACCGCCGGTTCGTCCCGGCCGGGTGCATCCTCGAACGGCATCGCGCCCGGGTAGTTTTCCAGGCAATAGGCGACGAGCGCCGCCATATGCCCGGTCTCCTCCAGTGCGTAGAGGCGCTGGAAAGTACCGATGCGGATGTGCCCGTGTGACAGGCGCACCATCACGGCAGACCTTGTGGGCGAGGGTTCGTCGCCGCGCTGCAGGTCCTCGCCGGTCTCGATCACCGAGAAGGTCTTGCTGGTGTAAACGCCCAGCGCCTCGAGCATTTCGGTAGCGAGGATTTCGCGCACCGCCCCCTTCAGCGTCAGCCGCCCGTCGCCGGCCCGGCTCCAAGGGGTCTGGCCCGATCCTTTGGTGCCCAAGTCCAGCAGACGGCCGCCTTCGATGCCGGGCGCCGAATCGCGCAGCTGCGCGAAAAGGAAGCCGCGCCCGTCGCCCAGGTCCGGGTTATAGTGGCGGAACTGGTGGCCGTGATACCGCAGCGCCAGCGGCTGGGGCAGATTGCCGGGCAGCGGTTCGAAGCGGCCGAAGTGGGCGATCCATTCAGCGTCGTCCAGCGCGGCCAGCCCGACCGGCGCCGCCCAGCGGTCGTTTCGCCAGCGCAGTTCGTGGCGGGGGAACCGGGCGGCGTGGACCGGGTCGCCTATCCACTCGGCAATAGTCTCGATGCGCGGGTCGGGATGATAGGCATCGGCTTGCGGTTCGCTGTTCATCAGGCGATAGTGGGGCCCACGCGTCCGCCGATCAAGGCGGGGGTTTCCTTTGTTTTTTCGACTTTTGAGAGGTCGCCGCCCCGGCATGAAGGTTTTTGAAGATCGCTTCTGGTCGAGCCGCGACGGTCTCAAGCTGCATTTCCGAGATTATCCGGCCCCGGAAGGCGCAGAGGGCCTGCTGCCGGTACTCTGCCTGCATGGACTGACCCGCAATGCGCGCGATTTCGACGTGCTGGCGCCGCGTCTCGCGGCAAGCCGCCGGGTGATCTGCCCTGACCTGCGCGGCCGGGGAGACAGTGAATATGCACGCGATTCGGCCACCTATACGCCGATGCAGTACTGCGAGGACGTCCTTGCCCTGCTCGATCAGGAGGGTATCGACCGCTTCGTGGCGATCGGCACGTCGCTGGGCGGCTTGATGACGATGGGCCTTGCCACCGTGATCCCGGAGCGCATCGCGGGCGCCGTGCTCAACGATGTGGGGCCTTGGCTGGAACCGGTCGGCCTTGCGCGGATCAAGGAGTACGTGGGGCAGGGGCGTTCGTTCGCCACCTGGGTTCACGCTGCGCGCGGGCTGGAGGACGCGCAGGGCGGCGCCTATCCGGGGCACAGCCTCGATTTCTGGATCGGCCGGGCCAAGCGGCTGATGACGATCACCGGCAACGGGCGCGTGGCTTTCGACTACGACATGAAAATCGCCGAGCCTTTCCTCGAACTCGACGTGGATGAGCAGCCTGACCTGTGGCCGGCATGGGAGGCCTTGTCCGGCACTCCGGTGCTGATCCTGCGCGGCGCGCTGTCCGACCTGCTGTCCGACGCGACCCTGACCGAGATGCTGAGGCGCATACCCAAGACCGAGGCGGTGACGCTGCCCGATGTCGGCCATGCCCCCACGCTCGACGAACCCGAATCAATCGCCGCGATCGACCGGCTGCTGGCACGCGTGTCCTGACCTTGCGTCTGCTGCATCTCCATTCGAGCTTTTCCGCAGGAGGCAAGGAACTGCGGGCGGCGCGGCTGATGAATGTCTTTGGCGCGCGGGCCAGGGCGGACGGCGAAGTGGCCATAGAGCATACTGTCGTCTCCGCGCAGCCCGGCGCATACGGCGCTAAAGTGGCGCTGGACCCGGCGCTCGACGTGCGATTTCCGGACGATTTTCCCAACCTTCAGGGACGGCCAACCCCCGCCCGGCTGCTACGCATCGCAATGGCCATGAGAGGTTTCGACCTCGTCCTCACCTACAACTGGGGCGCGATGGACGCGGTTCTCGCGCATAGGCTGTATGGCCGTGTGCTGAGGCTGCCGCCGCTGGTCCACCACGAAGACGGCTTCAACGAAGACGAAGCGGCCGGGCTGAAACCGGCGCGCAACCTGTTTCGCCGCGTGGCTCTGGCCGGAGCTTCGGCGCTGGTGGTGCCGTCGCGTAGGCTTGAAGGCATCGCGCTGGATGCGTGGAAGCAGCCGCGCCGCAGGGTGCGGCTTATCATCAACGGCATCCCGGTCGCCGCCTACCGCGATTCGCCGCCGCCGGGTGCGATTCCGGGATTGTCGAAGGCGCCTGGCGACAAGTGGCTGGGTACGCTGGCGGGCCTGCGCGCGGTGAAGAACCTGCCCCGGCTGGTGCGCGCCTTTGCCGGCCTGCCGACCGAATGGCATCTGGTGATCCTGGGCGAAGGCCCCGAACGCACCGTCATCGAAGCGCAGGCCAAGGCCAGCGGCGTGGCCAATCGCCTGCACCTGCCCGGCTTCGTGCCCGATCCTTCGCGTGCGGTGGGATTGTTCGATCTTTTCGCGCTTTCTTCCGACAGCGAGCAGTTTCCGATCTCGGTGGTCGAGGCCATGGCGGCGGGCCTCGCCGTCGCTTCTCCCGCGGTTGGTGACGTGGCCGAGATGGTATCGGTGGAAAATCGCAGCTACGTCACGCCGCCCGGCGATGAGGCGGCTCTGGCCTGGGCAATGGCCGAACTGGCCGCTAACCCGGCGCTGCGCGAAACCGTCGGTACTGCCAATCGCGCCCGCGCCGAAGCGCACTATGATGAAAACACGATGATTCGCGCCTATGCCGAAGTCTACGGCAAGGCTATGGGAACAGCCCGTTTCCCCTGAGCGAATCCCCGTTCAGCGGCGCTTCACGCCGGGACATGCAGCGACATCCCCGTTGAAAAGCCCCGTCCATTCGCTAAACACCGCCGCAACCATCCCGATTTTCCGCAGAAAGCGCCCGAATCTTGGCTCTGCCTCCCGACAATACCACCCCTTCGACCGTGCGTGACGCCGCCCAGCGGGACGTTTTCCTGCGCGAAGTCGACGAAGCCGTGCGCCAGGACCAACTCGAAGGCTTCATGGCCCGCTACGGCAAACTGCTGTTCGCGGTCATCGTGATTGCCCTGCTGGCCTTCGCCGGCTGGATCTATTGGGACCACCGCCAGACCAAGGAGCGTGAAGAGCGCGCCGAGGCCTATGTGCAGGCGCTCGACAGCCTCCAGTCGGAGAATCTCGACGCCGCAAAGGCGAAGCTGGCGCCGATCGCGGCTGCCGGCGCTTCGGACGCGACGGTCACGTCTGCACGTCTGACGCTGGCCGGCATTGCGCTGCGCCAGGACAAGAAGGCCGACGCGCTCAAGCTCTATGCCCAGGTCGCGGCCGACGCGAAGGCCCCGCAGGCCCTGCGCGATCTTGCCAACGTGCGCGAAATCGGGGCGAACTTCGACGCGATGAAGCCGCAGGACGTTGTCGATCGCCTCAAGCCGCTGGCCGCACCGGGCAATGCCTGGTTCGGCGTCGCAGGCGAGCTGGTGGGCATGGCCTACCTCAAGCAGGGCAAGCAGGACCAGGCCGGTCCGCTGTTCGCGGCCATCGCCAAGGACGAGAACGTCGAGGCGGGCCTGCGCAGCCGCGCGCGCCAGCTGGCAGCCGTACTGGGTGTCGATGCGGTCGACGATGTGGTCGACGACAAGGGCGAGTCCCTGAGCAAGCCGGCCGGCAAGACGGCCGCCGATGCAACGGACGCCGGAGAATGAGCATGCCTTCTGAGGATATTCGCATGAACGCAGCCGTCCGCAACAACCGGTCGACCGGCACCCTGCGCGCGCGCAAGGTCGTGCCGCTGATCGCCCTGGCTCTTGTCATGGGTCTGTCGGGTTGCAAGGTCTTTGGCGGCGGAAAGGGCCCGGCCAAGACCCCGACCGTGGGCAACCGCGTTCCCATCCTCTCGCGCATCGAAAGCGGCGCCAAGGTAGACACCACGCTTGGCGCGGTCTCGGTGATCCTGCCGCCTGCCGAAGTGAACGCCGACTGGGCGCAGGGCGGCGGCACCGCAAACAAGGCTTACGGCCACCTGGCGCTGGCCGAGACTCCGACCCGTGTGTGGACCGCGCAGATTGCCGGTTCTTCGCCGCGTCGCCGTCTTGCGGCTGCTCCGGTGATCGCCGGCGGCAAGCTGTTCGTCATGGACACCGGCGGCGTCGTCCATGCCTTCGACGCACAGAGCGGCGCGAGCCTGTGGACCAAGAGCTTCTCGGTCAGCGGCAGCAACGGAAATTCCGTATTCGGCGGCGGCGTCAGCGTCGATGCTGGGCGTCTCTACGTGACCACGGGCCTTGGCGAAGTCGCCGCGCTCAACGTCGCGGACGGCAGCCAGGTCTGGACCAAGAAGCCCGCCGGCCCGCTGCGCGGTTCGCCGACGATCGGCTTCAACTCCGTGTTCGTGATGACCCAGGACAACCAGATCGTCGCGCTCAACGCCTCGGACGGTACTTCGGTCTGGAGCGAATCGGCTTCGGTGACGCAGTCGGGCGTGTTCGGCGTCGGCGCTCCCGCCGCTGGGCAGGGCACCGTGATCGCCGGCTTCTCGTCGGGTGAACTGGTTGCCTACCGTTATGAGAATGGCCGCCAGCTGTGGTCGGACGCGCTTGCGCGCACCTCGATCTCGACCGAAGTGGGCAGCCTCACCGATGTCGACGCCGACCCGATCATCGATCGCGGCCGCGTCTACGCGCTGGGTCAGGGTGGCCGTATGGCTGCTTACGAACTGATCACCGGCCAGCGTATCTGGGAACTGAACCTTGCAGGCATTTCCACTCCTGCGGTGGCGGGTGACTGGGTCTTCACTCTCGACGACCACGCCGAAATCCTGGCAATCGCCCGTTCGACCGGCAAGGTTCGCTGGCTGACCGAACTGGCCCGCTACAAGAACGCCAAGAAGCGCAAGAACCCGATCTTCTGGGTCGGTCCTGTGCTCGCCGGTAACAAGCTTTGGATCGGCAACTCGCGCGGCGAGCTTTCGACTGTCGATCCGACGAGCGGCACGATGACGCCGTTCACCGAACTGGGCAGCGCGATTTCGCTCGCCCCGGTCGTGGCGAACCAGACGCTTTACATCCTCGACGATTCGGGCCGTATCAGCGCGTTTCGTTGATGCCTTTGCGTCGCCCCGGACCCTGGGTTCGGGGCGACGAATGCTTTCAAGGTTTGCCGCCCCTTAACCAATTGCGGCTAGGCGATAACGCATGAGCAATGCCGCGTTTCCCGCCTCCAGCAGACCCGCCAGTGACGTTTCCGCCGGCGTGGGCCTGTCGGGCCTCGTCGCCCTTATTGTCTGGCTGCTGGTCTGTCGCAATTGGGCGGGCCTCGCCGATGCCTTCGCGCTTCCCGGACCCCGCGCGCCGCTGAGCGGGCCTTATGCCGCCGTTGCCACGGTGCTCGTCACCGGCACTGCGATGACGCTCTGGTCGCTCCTCGTCGATAAGGTCCACCGCCGCCCCTCCACCGGCATAGACTGGTCGCTGCGGCGTCCCTGGTCCGAATCGCTCGACATCTCGATTACCAAGCTCACCGGCCTGTGGTGCACGTGGGGCGCGATCACGGTGTTCTACTGCATCGGCCGCTGGTATTGGGACGGCCAGTACCTCTTCGCGATGGAAGTACTTGGCGCGGCGGTAGTGCCGCTGTTCCTGCTTTCGATCCCTTACGTCCTGTGGATCGACCGCCGGATGCTGAACCCGCGCGACCACTCCTGGCACTTCGGCGCAATGCTCGTCGCGCGCGAAAGCTGGGATGCGAACGAGGTGAAGAAGCACTGGCGCGCCTGGGCGATCAAGGGCTTCTTCGGCGCTTTCATGATCTCGATCCTCCCGAGCGGCTTTGCCCGCGTGGTAGAGGCGGACTTCGGCGCCATCGCTGATAATCCTGTTGCTCTCGGCTCTCTGGTGATCGAGGCGCTGTTCCTCATCGACGTGCAGATCGGCACCGTCGGCTACCTGTTCACCTTCCGCCCGCTCGACGCGCACATCCGTAGCGGCAACCCGCTGCTCGCCGGCTGGGTCGCGGCGCTGATGTGCTACCCGCCCTTCGTATGGGGCACTATGGGCCGCGCCGACGTGCTGGGCTACGAGGTAAACACCGGCGGCTGGGCCTACTGGCTGGCGGGCCACGATACGCTGTTGTGGATATGGGCGGCCGTTATGGTGATCCTAACCGCGATCTACGCGTGGGCGACCTTTGCCTTCGGCCTGCGCTTTTCCAACCTCACCTATCGCGGCGTGCTGACGAACGGCCCCTACCGCTTCACCCGCCACCCGGCCTACCTGTCGAAGAACCTGTTCTGGTGGATTTCGACGCTGCCGTTCCTCGTCACCAACGGCTCGTTGACCGATGCCGTGCGCAATACGGTGCTGCTGGGGGTGGTGAGCGGCATCTACTACTGGCGCGCTCGGACCGAGGAAGCGCACCTGCTGGGCGAGGATGCGAAGTACCGTGAGTATCACGCGTGGATGGCGCAGAACGCGTTGATTACGCGGACATTCGAGCGTTTGCTGGCCATGCTGCCCAAAGGGGCGAAGTAAGGGGAAGACCTGGGGCCATTGCCCCAGACCCCGTTACTGTCGTCGCTGCGCGCGCAGCAGCCCCGCGCACTCCTTGCCGCCGCAGGCTGTCATGTCTCCCGGCTCACCATGGGCGCACTGGTAAAGCTGCACGCGTGACCTTGACGATAAAGGGGTCTGGGGCAATGGCCCCAGGTCTCCCCCTATTTAAAAGCTCTTCACCGCGTAGATCTTAGAAAGATCCCCGCCCCACTCACCGTTATACAGGTCGAGCAGCTTCTGCGCCGGCACCTTGCCCGAAGACACGATCTCGGCCAGCGGTTCTAGATAGCCCGTCTCGTTGTCTCCGCTGGAATTGAGACGCCCACGTGCAGCAAGTCCGGAGCGCGAAATCTCGACCACCTGCGCCGCGATATCGCGAAGGGTCCCTCCGCCGGGGATCGGCGAATCGAGGCCCATCTTCGGCGCGGCGGAGCGCAGGGCTTCGCGGCCTTCCATGTCCCAGTCCTTGACCAGATCCCATGCCGCGTCGAGCGCGCCCTGATCGTAGAGCAGGCCCACCCACAGCGCGGGCAGCGCGCAGATGCGGCCCCAGGGTCCTCCGTCGGCGCCGCGCATTTCGAGGAACGACTTGAGCCGCACTTCGGGAAAGGCGGTGGAGAGGTGGTCCTGCCAGTCGGAGAGGCGCGGCAGTTCGCCGGGGAGGACGGACAGTTCGCCCTTGAGGAAGTCGCGGAATGAGAGGCCGGCGGCGTCGATATATTTGCCGTCGCGGAAGACGAAATACATCGGCACGTCGAGCATGTACTCGACATAGCGTTCGTAGCCGAAGCCGTCTTCGAACACGAAGGGCAGCATGCCGGTGCGGGCGGGATCGGTGTCCGACCAGATGTGGCTGCGATAGGAAAGGTAGCCGTTGGGCTTGCCCTCGGTGAAGGGCGAGTTGGCGAACAGCGCGGTCGCCAGCGGCTGCAGGGCGAGGCTGGTGCGGAACTTCTTCACCATGTCGGCCTCGCTCGCATAGTCGAGGTTGACCTGGATGGTGCAGGTTCGCAGCATCATGTCGAGGCCCATGGTGCCCACGCGGGGCATGTGCTTCAGCATGATGCCGTAGCGGCCCTTGGGCATGATCGGCAGTTCTTCGCGGGTCTTGTCCGGCCACATGCCGAGGCCGAGGTAGGCCTTGCCGGTGCGGTCGCCGATGGTCTTGACCTGGGTGAGGTGGCGCCCGGTTTCGGCGCAGGTTTCGTGCAGGGTTTCGAGCGGGGCGCCGGAAAGTTCCAGCTGGCCGGCGGGTTCAAGGCTGACGTTGCCGTCCGCGCCCTTGAGCGCGATGACGTTCCCGCCTTCAACGATCGGCTCCCACCCGAACTCGGTCAGGTCCATGAGCAGGTCGCGGATGCCGCCTTTCTCGTCGTAGGACGGGGCATGGTGGTCCGCGGTGTCGTAGACGAACTTTTCGTGTTCGGTTCCGATCCGCCACGCCTCGCGCGGCTTTTCGCCCGCTGCCATCGGCGCGGCCAGTTGATCCATGCTTTCGACCACCGGATCTTCGCGATCCGAAACCTCACGGGTGCTCATGGGCGCGGAATTAGTGATCCCTGAGCGCGGACGCTAGAACTTTTTGTACCGCTCGGTCTAAGAATTCACCGGCGACCAGTCGCCAGCTATCGCCATCCACAGCGCAATGGCGGAAATGCTGGCGGTTTCGGCCCTGAGGATGCGCGGGCCAAGGGTGATCGCGCGGGCCTTGGGGTGGGCGCGGACCATTGCCCGCTCCTCCTCGTCGAAGCCGCCTTCGGGGCCGACCAGCAGCGCCGCCGGACCGGGATTCTCCGCAAAGGTCCGTGCGGCCGGTTCGCCGCCCTGTTCGTCGGCGAAGAACAGGGTGCGGTCGGCAGGCCAGTCCCGCAGCAGGGCTTCGAGTTTCAGCGCCTGCTCGATTCGCGGCAGGGCGGTGCGGGCGCATTGCTCGGCCGCCTCGGTGACGATGGAGATCGCGCGCTCGGGGTTGAGCTTGTCGGCAACGCAGCGGCGGGTGACCAGCGGCTGCACCGCGCCGACGCCCAGTTCGGTCGCCTTTTCCAGCACGAGGTCGAAATTGGGTTTCTTGAGCAGCGCCGCGCATAGCACGAAGTCCGGCACGTCTTCGCGCGCCCGCAGCAGGTGCCGCGCACGCAGCACGACATCCCGCTTGCCGGCAGCGACGACGTCGCAGGCCCATTCGCCGGTTTCGTCGTCGCAGGCGATCACCGCGTCGCCCACCGCCACCCGCATGACTTTGCCGAGATAGTGGGCCTGCGAGCCTTCCAAAGCGATCTCGCTATCCTGGGCAAGCGGGTCGGAAACGAACAGGCGCGGGGCCGAGCGCGGCGGCCAGGCGGGGGTTGCGGGCATCTGGGGAGGTCTTTCCTGCGGTCTGGCGGCCCTTGTCGCCCGATCCCGGCGGCGATGCAACGCTTCGGCTTCCTGTGTTCACCAGTCACGTTCGGGATGACACAATCGGCTTAATCGACTAGTCGGTTGCGTGTGACTCAACCTTCGCTCGTCCCCGACAGCCAGCATCGCGGTCTGGTATCCCTGCTACCGCCACGCTTGCGCGACTTTGCTATGCTGGCCCGTCTCGACCGGCCGATCGGTTGGTGGCTGCTGTTCTGGCCCTGTGTCTGGGGGGTGATGCTGGCGGGCGGAGAAAAGCGCTGGGACCTTGTGCTATGGATGCTGGCCGGCTCGATCGCGATGCGCGGCGCGGGCTGCGTCTACAACGACATCGTCGACGCGGACCTTGACCGCCGTGTCGCCCGTACCGCGCTGCGCCCCGTCGCCAGCGGCCGGGTGAGCAAGGGCGCGGCCTGGGCCTGGCTGCTTATCCTGTGCGCCATCGGCCTTGTCGTCCTGCTGCAACTGCGCTGGGAGGCGCAGCTCGTGGCGCTGGGCAGCGTCGCTCTGGTGGCGGGCTATCCCTTCATGAAGCGCATCACGTGGTGGCCGCAGGCATGGCTGGGCATGGTCTTCACATGGGGCGCACTGGTCGGCTGGGTTGAGATCCGCAGCGACCATCTGGAGGCGATCGCAGCGCTTTATTTCGGCGCGATCTTCTGGTGCATCGGCTACGACACCATCTACGCCGTGCAGGACCGCGAGGATGACGCGCTGGTGGGTATCCGCTCGTCCGCGCTGCGGTTGGGATCGCATGTGCGCGCCGGTGTCGGCGGGTTCTACGCGCTGGCACTGACGCTCTGGGCGCTGGCGTTCTGGGCTATGCGCCCGGACTGGGTGGCGCTTGTCGCGCTGGTGCCGATGGCGCTGCATCTGGGCTTTCAGGTCGTGACGCTGGATCCCGAGGACGGTGAAAACCCGCTGGCCCGCTTCCGCTCGAACCGCGACGCCGGGCTGGTCATGGCGCTGGCCTGCTGGGTGGTGGGCAACGCCGGTATCGTCTGAGCGGGAGGCGGCGCCCGGGCGCCGCCGGAACTCTCAGTCGTAATTGACCAGTTCGAACTCGATCCCGTCCCAATCGAAGAAATAAAATCTCCGCCCTGGATCGTAGTCGGCATGGGCGAAAGGCTCGAGTCCCGCTGCCACCACGGTCCGTTCGGCGGCGTCGAGATCTTCCACCACTAGCCCGACGTGGTTGAGCGGAGCGCCCTTGGCGAAGCGTTCGCGCTCCTTGCGGTCGGTGTAGACGGCGATGTAGCTGAAATCCCCGCCGACGTGGATCGTCTCGCCCCCGCCTAGCGCCGGGCCCCTCCAGCGCTCGTGCCAGCCCAGCAGGTCCTGCAGCAGGGCGGCGGAACGCTCGATGTCGCTGACGGTAATATTGGCATGTTCGAGGCGGCCCTGGGCCATGTGTCTGTCTCCTTGGTGTAGCCGGCGAATCGGCCGGCTTGGCAAAGATGCAATCTCAAGCTAACTTGAGATCAAGCGCTTTCGGAGTAGGCTGCGTAATGGTCCAGGACCGCTTCATCAGCATCGGCGACCTTTCCCGGCGTACCGGCGTCGCGGTTTCGGCGATCCGGTTTTACGAAGAGAAGGGCCTGCTCACGAGCCTGCGATCCAGCGGCAACCAGCGGCGGTTCCTGCGCTCCGACATCCGGCGCGTCAGTTTCATCCTGATCGCCCAGAAGTTGGGGCTCGCGCTCGCCCAGATCGAGCGAGAGCTTGCGGAGTTGCCACAGGGCCGGACCCCGACATTGGCGGATTGGGAGCGGATCAGCCGGTCGATGCGCGAATCGATCGATGCCCGGATCGCGCTGCTCGAACTGACCCGCCGCAAGCTCGACGAATGCATCGGCTGCGGCTGCCTCAGTCTGACGAAATGCCGCCTCTACAACGCCGAGGACACGGCGGGCGCACAAGGCCCGGGGCCGCGCTTCGTGCTGGGCTGACGGCCTACTGCGCCGCCAGCAGTTCCTCGGCGGCGCCAAGGTCCACGCTGACGAGGCGGGAGATACCTTTTTCCACCATGGTCACGCCGAACAGGCGGTGCATGCGGCTCATCGTCACGGCATTGTGGGTGACGACGAGGTAGCGCGTTTCGGTTTCGCGGGTCATCGCTTCGAGGAGGTCGCAGAAGCGTTCGATGTTGGCGTCGTCGAGCGGGGCGTCGACTTCGTCCAGCACGCAGATCGGCGCGGGGTTGGTGAGGAACAGGCCGAAGATCAGCGCCACCGCCGTCAGGGCCTGTTCGCCGCCCGAAAGAAGGGTGAGTGATTGCAGCCGCTTGCCGGGAGGCTGCGCGTAGATTTCCAGTCCGGCCTCCAGCGGATCGTCCGAATCGACGAGCGCGAGGTGCGCTTGGCCGCCCTGGAACAGCTGCTGGAACAGGCGGCGGAAATGGCCGTCCACCGCCTCGAACGCAGCCCGCAGGCGCTCGCGGCCCTCGCGGTTGAGGTTGCCGATCGAGCCGCGCAGGCGGTTGACTGCCTCGGTCAGCTCGGCCTTTTCGGTGGCGCTGGTGCCTAGCTGGCCTTCCGCTTCGGCGAGTTCGTCGGCGGCGACGAGGTTGACCGGACCGATCCGCTCGCGCTCGGCGACGAGGCGGTCCATCGTCATGTTTTCACCGTCGGCGCTGCCCACTTCCCCATACGCGAAGCCGAAGCGTTCGGGCAAAACCGGGGGCGGGCACTGGAAACGCTCGCCCGAGACGCGGGTCATTTCGACGCGGCGCGAATCCTCGTGCTCGGCGCGGGCGACCGCGCCGGCGCGGCCTTCGCGCGCAGCGGCGAGGGTTTCCTGCGCGGCTGAAAGCGCGGTGTCGGCCTTGCGCGCGGCATCAGTGGCAGCGGCGACGGCGGCTTCCGCCTTCGCCAGTTCTTCTGCAACGCGAGTGCGCACGGCCTCGCCCTGCTCGATCTGCTGCATCAGCGAGGCGGGCTTGGCGGCGATAACGGCGCGTTCTGTCTCGATTTCCTCCAGCCGTCCCGCCATCTGCGCGAGGCGATTGGCGGCATCGCCGGAACGCGCCTGCCAACCGCGGATATCGCTGCGCTGGGCAGTGGTCCGTTCCTGCGCGACGGCAAGTGCCTGATCGTGCGCTGCCAGTGCGGCCATGGCGGCCTGCAGGGCGCTGCGGGCCTGAACGTTGCAGGTGCGCGCGGTTTCCAGTTCGGCGCGGCCAACTGCCGGGTCGGGCAGGGTAGCTAGTCTGGAACTGGCGGAGGCGAGTTCGGCGGCGGCGGCCTGCTGCTGCTGAGCAAGGTCTGCAACAGCAGCGTCGAGTTCGGCGCGGCGCGCGCGCTGGCGATTACGGGCATCCTCGGCCTGATCGACGGCGCGCAGGGCGCTGCGTTCGGCGTCGGCAGCGGTGGCGATAGCCCGTTCTGCGGCGATCAGTTGGGATGACAGCGCCGCCAGTTCCTGCCCCGCTGCGGTTTGCCGCGTCTCAGCGGCGGCGACGGCTTCGCGCAAGGGCGGAAGCTGGGTGTCGAGCTGGGCAAAGCGGTTTTCCGCCTCAAGCCGCGCGGCTTCGGCAGCGCCTTCGCCGCGCGCGACAAAGCCGTCCCAGCGCCGTAGCACGCCTGCTCGGGTGACCAGCCATTCGCCCGGCTTCAGGGCGCGCCCGTCATCCTCATCGGCGACGTGGACCAGTGCGAGGCGCGCGGCGAGTTCGTCCGGGCACTTGCCGACGTGGACGGCGAGGCTGTCCGCAACGGGGGCGGGCGGCGCGGCGCCGGTCCAGAAACGGCCGTCGGCACCTTTTACCAGACCCAGCGGTGCCTTGGCATCGCGGCCCAGCACGGCGGCAAGGGCGCGTTCGTAGCCCGGTGCGGCGCGCAGGGCGTCGATGGCCATGGGCAATCCATGCGCCGCCTTGGCGCCCTTGGCGCGGGCCTCGCGGTCGCGCAGCAGGGCGGTGTGTTCGCGCTCAATGCCGGTGAGGTCGGCGCGCGCTCCCGCCAGAGCCGAAGCGGCGGTGTCGCGCTCTGCCTGGAGGGCGGTTTTGCGCGCCTGCATGTCGTCCAGCCCTTCGCGGGCCTTGCCGAGGGCGGCGTTCGCTTCGTCTGCCCGGGCCTTAGCGGCGGCGATCGCGGCGTCGAGATCAGCGGCGTCGGCTTGTGCGGCGATCTGCCCTTCGATGCGGGCGACATCCTGCTGGGCGCGGGCGCTGCGGCTGCGGGCCTGCGCGACTTCGGCCTCGGCGATGCGCCATTCGGCGTCGACGCCGGCCTGCCGGGCGGTGGCCTGCGCAAGGTCGAGTTCGGCGGCGCGCGAAGCCTGCTCGGCGCCGTCGAGGGTGTTGGCGAAGCGCGGGCGCATGGCATCGTCCGCCGCCAGTTGCTTTTCGCCCTCGGCCAGTTCGCGTTCGAGCCGGGCGAGGGCCTCGGCGGCGTCGCGGGTCAGGCGGTCGGCGTCGTGCCTGTCTTCTTCGAGCCGGGTGCGCTGGCGGTCGAGATCGGCGAGGCGCTGCTCGGCGGCTTCCAGTTGGCTGGTCAGCGTGGCCATGCGGTGGCCCTGTGCGCTGGCATCGTCGCGGCGGTCGGCAAGCTCGTCTCGGGTTTCCGCGAGGGTCAGGGCGGCCTTGGCCTGTTGGTTCTGTGCTTTCACGGCGAGGGCCTGTGCCATGCCGACGCGCGCTTCGGCGGCCTGCGCTTCCTTGCGGGCGGCTTCGGCGGCTTCGGCTGCATCGCGCCAGCGGGAGAAGACGAGGCGCGCTTCGGAGAGGCGGATCTGGTCGGTCAGCGCCTTGTAGCGTTCGGCGGCCTTGGCCTGCCGCCGCAAAGTCCCGACCTGCTTGTCGAGGCTGGCCATGATGTCGTCGAGCCGGGCAAGGTTCGTCTCGGTGGCGCGCAGGCGCTGTTCGGCGTCCTTGCGGCGCACATGCAGGCCGGCGATCCCCGCAGCCTCTTCCAGCATCGCGCGGCGTTCTGCTGGCTTGGCGGCGATGACGGCGGCGATACGGCCCTGGCTGACGAGCGCGGGGCTGTGTGCGCCGGTGGCGGCATCGGCGAAGGTCAGCGCCACGTCCTTGGCGCGCACATCGCGGCCATTGATGCGATAGGCGCTGCCGGCGCCGCGTTCGATCCGGCGTACGACTTCCAGTTCCTCACGCGTGCCGTCGGCGCGCGCGGCGGTCTCGGCGCGCAGGACCACTTCGGCGAATGAGCGCGGCGGGCGCTTGTCGGTGCCGGCGAAGATCACGTCTTCCATGCCGCCGCCGCGCATCGACTTGGGCGAGCTTTCGCCCATGACCCAGCGGATCGCTTCGAGGAGGTTGGACTTGCCGCAGCCGTTGGGGCCGACGACGCCCGTCAGCCCCGGCTCGATGCGTAGTTCGGCCGGCTCGACGAAGCTCTTGAATCCGCTGAGCTTGAGCCGGTGGATGCGCATCGAGTTATTACCGTTGGGACATCAGATCAGCGAGCGCCGGCCTGCTGCAGCTTGGGTTCGATTTCAGCCCAGGACCCCGAGCCGACCGAATTGCCGTTGATGATGAAGCTGGGCGTGCCGGTGATGTTGAACTGCTCCGAGGCCTTCTGCGTCTGGTCGGCGAGTGCCTTTGCCTTGGCGGTATCGCTGACGCAGGCATTGCCCTGATCGCGGGCGATACCGCGTGAGGCGAAGAACTCGTTCATACCCGAGATTTCGGCGACGGCGGCGATCTGCTGTTCCTTGGGCAGGGCATCGAGCGCGGCCAGCTTGGCCTTGTCGGCGTTCTGCATGTTCTCGAACATCTTGGGCTGCCAGGCCCAGAACTGCTCGCTCAGCGGGATCACCGCTTCGGTCGTGCCGCAGGTCGCCAGCAACGATGCGGGAATGTCGAAGACGTTGAGCATGAAGTAACGCATCTCGTAGCTCACGCGGCCGCTGGCGACGTAGTCGTCGCGCAGCTTGTCGAAGCTTTCCTTCGCGAATTCGGCGCAGTGCGAGCAGCTGAGCGCGCCATATTCGATCAGCTTGATCGGAGCCTCGGGGTTGCCCATGCGGTAGCCGCCCTCGGGGGTCTTTTCGATCATGTCGGCCCAGGCCTTGCCGGCGGGCGGGGCGACCCTGGCGATCGGTTCGCCCGAGGGGCCGGCTGCGGGATCTTCCTTCTTGCCGCAGGCCGCAAGGCCGAGCGCGAGCGGAGCGACAAGCAGACCGAGGGCGATCTGGCGGAAACGGTTGCGGATCATCGGGGCGAATCCTTAAGTATGCACTTGGGACGGAGCTAGCCCATGGAGAGGGCGAAAACAAAGCTCGGGGCGCGGCTGCGGCGGAATGTCTCCACAGCTGCGGCGCCCGAAGGGATCAGATGTTGCCGGCGCGCTGCTCGGCCAGCTTCGCGGTGAGCGCCTTGGAGACGCCAGCCCAGTCGTGGGCTTCCAGCATCTCGCCGTTGATCGAGAAGCTGGGCGTTCCCTGAAGACCGAGCGCCTCGACTTCGGATTGCTGCTTGCGCAGCTTGTCGAGCATGGGCTTGTCGGCCAGGCAGGCGTCGGTCTGGGCGCGGCCGATGCCCCAACTTTCCATCTTGGCGTAGAAGCCCAGGTCGCTGGCGATGGCGCGCATCCGGGGCGTCAGCTCGCCCTGATACCAGCGGGCCTGCTGCTCGCGGTTCATGGACTCAACCTTGGCGAGCCAGGTTTCCTGAGTGGCGAAAAAGGCGTTGTTGCGCACGAAAAAACGCTTGGGATCGCCGCAGTTGGTGAGCATCGCCACTGTCAGGTCGATCGGGTTGCGCAGGAAGTTGGTGACGGTCACCGAGACCTGGCCCTTGGGCACCAGCGTCAGGCGCAGGACCGGGTCCGATTCCTTGTGATAGTGCGCGCAGTGCGGGCAAGTGTAGCTGACATATTCGATCAGCCTCACCGGCGCGTCGGGGTTGCCGAAACGGTGGCTGCCGTCGTCCGTCGCAACGACCTGACCGGCCCAGTTGGCGCCGGAGGAACCTGTGGCCGCGGGCTTCCTGGGAGCGGCGGCGACGCTCAGCGCGGCGCAGGCCGCAAGAGCGGTGAAACGAAGGGCGGTCTTCATTCTGGGGGAGCGCATCACTGGTCTTCCTGCCGTCACTGTTAGTTCTGGTCGCTCTTGGCTTCGATGCTGCGTGCCAGCGATTCGAGTACCGCGCGAAGTTCGGGATCGCCGATGTCTCGCAGCGATTCGCCCAGTTCGAACGGCACCGGTTTCAGCGAAGGCGCGGCGGCGATGCGTGGCTGGGTGGAGACCGGCGGCTTAACCTCGCCTTGCCGGATTTTCACGCGGGCTACGGCGTTGTAGCCGAAGAAGCGGTTCACCCGCTCGACGATCTCGGGAATGACGTGCTGGATCATCGGCGCATGGGCGGCCACGACGACCAGCTGGAGGATGCCGTCGCTCTTCTCGCCGGGGGGGAAACGGATCGATTCCGGCGAGCAGACGCGGGCATGGCGGGCGCCGACGATCTCGGGCCAGCGCGATACCACGCTGGATTGCACGAAGCCGAAGCGGCGAAAGGCGGTGCGCCCCACTTCCGGCATCAGGTCGGAGATCGCGCGGGCCTGGCCGCCGCGCGGGCGCTCATAAAGCTTCAGGCCCGGCTTCGATGCCTTGCCCTTTTTGTCTGATTGTTTGCCGGGATTGCTTTCCATTACCGCCGCTCCAATGCCATAGCGGGCGCATGGACGCCAGTTCGGATACCACAGGTACGACGAGGATCGCGCAGGACCTGCTGGGTTGGTACGACACCCATGGCCGCGACCTGCCCTGGCGCGCGCGTCCGGGGAGCCCGGCGCCCGATCCTTATCGCGTATGGCTTTCCGAGGTGATGCTCCAGCAGACCACGGTGGGCGCGGTGAAGGCCTACTTTGCCGCTTTCACGG
This sequence comes from Novosphingobium sp. 18050, assembly GCF_902706195.1. Classification (GTDB taxonomy): domain Bacteria; phylum Pseudomonadota; class Alphaproteobacteria; order Sphingomonadales; family Sphingomonadaceae; genus Novosphingobium. The sequence goes on from NZ_CACSJO010000002.1 coordinate 145,827, forward strand.
CGCGTTGGCCGACCGTCATGGCGCTGGCCGCAGCGCCGGACGAGGATGTCATGGCGGCATGGGCGGGCCTTGGCTACTACGCCCGCGCCCGCAACCTGCTGGCCTGCGCCCGCGAAGTGGCGGCGCGGGGCGGGCAGTTTCCCGATACCGAGGATGGCCTTCGCGCGCTGCCGGGGCTGGGCGCCTATACTGCCGCTGCCGTCGCCGCGATCGCTTTCGAGCGGCGCGCGGTGGTGGTGGACGCCAATGTCGAGCGGGTCGTCTCGCGGCTGTTCGCGATCGACACGCCGCTGCCCGGATCACGGCCGCTGATCCGTGAATATGCCGATGTCATCACGCCCGACCTGCGTTCCGGCGACTTTGCGCAGGCGATGATGGACCTTGGCAGCGGCGTCTGCACATCGCGCAGCCCGCGTTGCCTGCTCTGCCCGTTGTCGGCCGGATGTGCCGGCCGGGCGAGCGGCGAGCCGGAACGTCTGCCGGTCAAGGCGGCGAAGAAGGCCAAGCCGACGCGCAAGGGCCGCGCCTTCTGGATCGAGCGTGATGCCGGGGGCGAGGCGCAGGTCTGGCTGGTGCGCCGCGCCGACACGGGAATGCTCGGCGGAATGCGTGCGCTCCCCGACGATGGCTGGGCCGCCCGCGCTGATGGCTGCGGCGAGGGGCCGGCGCCCGGACCGTGGGAAAACGCGGGTAAGGTCGATCACGTTTTTACGCATTTCTCCCTGGAATTGAGCCTCGCGGTCTATCTCGGCAACCGCTTCGAGGGCACCGATGGCGAGTGGTGGCCGCTGGATCGGCTGGCCGAGGCGGGGTTGCCGACGCTTTTTGCCAAGGCGGCGCGTCTCGCCCTTGCTGCCGAAAGGCAGGACGCTTGATTCGCGCTCTCGACGCGGCGATGGACCGGCGCGCGCTGCTGGGCATGGCGGCCGCCGCCGGGCTGGGCGCGGCGCTGATGCCGAAGCTGGCCTGGGCCGCCGCGCAGCCGGAACTGCTCCCGAAAGTCCGCGCCTTGGTCGAACGCTGGACGGGGCCGGGCAAGTTTCCCGGGATGGTGGCCTCGCTGGGCCTGCCGGGACGGGAGCCGGAATTCGTGGCTCGCGGGTCGGAGGGGTTTAACGACCCCGACCCGGTGACGCCCGACAGCCTGTTCCGCATCTATTCGATGACCAAGCCGGTCACCGCGATGGCGGCGATGCAGCTGATCGTGCAGGGCCGCCTCGGCCTGGACCAGCCGCTGCATGAAATTCTGCCGAAGTTCCGCACGATGCAGGTGCAAGACACGTATGACGGTTCGCTCACCGCGCTTCACCCTGCGGCCCGGCCCATCACGATGCGGCACCTGATGACTCACACTTCGGGGCTGGGCTATACCATCGTCCAGCAAGGGCCGATCCGGGCGCTGATGACGGCCAAGGGCCTCGTGCCCGGCCAGATCAGCCGGCTGACTGCGCCGGGGCTGGACTGGGGTACGCCGGTCAAGGGGCTGGAGCACTTTGCCGACCGTCTTGCCGAAGTGCCGCTGGTAGCCGATCCCGGCACGCGGTGGAGCTACTCGGTGGGCCTCGACCTGATGGGCCGGGTGATCGAGGTGGTGACCGGTCGCCCCTTCGACGCCTATCTCCACGAAACGATCTTCGCGCCCGCCGGAATGACCAGCACCTGGTTTCAGGTGCCCGCCAGCGAGGCGCACCGGCTGACCACCAATTACGTCGCGATCGGCGAAGTGCTGGCCCCGATCGATGAGGGTGCCACTTCGATCTTCCTCGACAAGCCGGCGTTTCCCTTCGGCGGCGCCGGACTAGTCAGCAGCCCGCGCGATTACGATCGCTTCCTGCGCCTGCTCGCCCAGTTCGGTACGATCGAGGGGGAGCGCGTGCTGGGCGAAAGCGCGATACGTATCGGCACCTCGGACCTGCTGCCGCCCGGCCTCAGCGTACCCGCAGCCTTTGGTGGTCCTTCCGGCTTCGGCGCAGGCGGCCGCGTCGGCAAGGGCGCGGAGGCCGGGATATATGGCTGGTCGGGCGCAGCGGGGACTGTCGGCATGGTCGATATGGTGCACGGCCTGCGCTCACAGATTTTTGTCCAGTTCATGCCCCCCGACGCGCTCGACCTGCTGCCGGAGTTTCAGGCCGCGCTGAAGGCCGACGTTCTTGCGATCCTGGAGACCCGCTGACGTGCTTCGCACCGCTTCTGACCCGATAGCCTTCGCCGGCTCGAACATCGACCGCGCCGATCACATCCGCGGCGATCCCGATGCCATAGCCGGTCTGATGAACGCCCGTGGCCGCCTCCTGAAGCTGGACGGGCTTGACCCGGTGCTGACCCCGGAAGGCAGCCTCGTCTGGGGCAGTCTCGCCGACGCGGGGCCAGAGAGTGAACTGGTTTTCCTCGGCCTGGACGATGCCCAGCGCGGCTGCTTCGCCGAGGTCGTGCCCGTCGATCCGGGTGCCAGCCCTCACGCCGGTCCTGCCAGCTGGAACGCGATGAACGTGCTCGAAGCCGCCGAACTGGCGGCTTACGGCGGCGCCCGCGCTCTGGTCGGCTGGCATGTACGGCACCGGTTCTGCGCGGTCTGCGGCCAGCCCACGGTCATCGCCAAGGGCGGCTGGCAGCGCAACTGCACCAGTTGCACGGCAGAGCATTTTCCCCGCGTCGATCCGGTGACGATCATGTCGGTGGAGCATGACGGCAAGCTGTTGCTGGGCCGTCAGCCGCGCTTCCCGGCGGGGCGCTACTCCGCACTGGCCGGTTTCGTCGAACCCGGCGAGACGATCGAGGAAGCCGTAGCGCGGGAAACGTTCGAGGAAGCCGGGGTGCGGGTCCGCGATGTCACCTATGTCGCCAGCCAGCCCTGGCCGTTCCCGTCTTCGCTGATGATCGGCTGCCATGCCTTTGCGGACGATCCGGCGATCACCATCGACGTCACCGAACTGGAGGACGCCCGCTGGTTCACCCGCGCCGAAGTGGTCGACGCGCTGGAGGCCACCGCAGTCGGTGAAAGCGGCCGGGCATTCTGGGCGCCGCCGAAATATGCGGTCGCCCATGTGCTGCTGCAATGGTGGGTAGACCGGGCGGTTTAGGTGACGATGCCGGTTTGTTGATGAAGTACATGCGCGCGGGGCCTTTCATGCTGTGGAGGTATCAACGATGGAAAGAGCCGGCGGGAGGATGACAGGCGGCGGCGATGTAGGAAAGCCTTCGGGCCCGCGGGCCGCCTTTTACATCAGTCCCAGCTTCATCAGTTCGCGCGCCAGTTTGGGCGGCATCGTGTCGCCCGCGCTTTCGCCCTCGGCGAGGTCGCGCGGGGCGTCCTCGTCCTTGAGGTAGCGCCAGCCCTGATGGGCGCGCTTGGGCTTGGTCACTACCGGGATGAGCCTGGGTTCGAGCCGGATGTGCCAGCGCCCGTCGCTTTCCCGCTGTTCGAAGCCCAAGATTGGCGAACGGCCGATCAGCGCATGCTCGAAGATCCAGTAGAGCGAGCCGCCGATCATCTCCGCATGGCGCGTGGGCAGGTAGCGCGTGGTCATCAGCGCCTCGCCCCCGGCATGGCTTTCCAGCCAGGCGCGGAGGGAGGCGGGGCTCTCTGCGGAATAGGCGATCTTGGTCATGTGCAGCGGCATACCCGCCAAGATAGGGAGGCGCTGCATGGGGCGAAAGGAGAATTGCCCAAACGACCTGACAAATTCAAGCTGATGATTGTCCGCTATCAGGCAGCGTTTCTGCGAGGCGAAGTGACCGAAAGGGGTGGAAGGGGACAGGCAGCTTTTGCTCCGCGATCGAGGGAAGCCGACCTTAGCTCATATCAAACTGGAGACCACTAATCCTCGAAAAGGCCCAACCCATTGCGAGGTAATCGAGCAGGAAGAGCGGCGTAATCGCGGACGTCGGTTTAGGTATCCATGCTTCGTTTGAGAACGACAACACGCCAAGGTGCAACAGGCAGTAGAGCATTAGCGCGGACCAGTATCGAGGCTCCTGCTTTGCCGCGCCAAAGGCTTGTGCAGTTATCACTATGACCGCAAATGACATCGCCACCAGCCAGCCGGTTGCTGCTCGATCAATATATATCGCTGAACCAAAAACCAAGAACAACACGGTCATTGGCAGCCATAGGGTGCTTGGATGTAAAGTCCGAAACTCGTAAATTTTCTGCACAAGTGCGTTTTAGCGGCGTCTCGCTCAGTCGCAAGGGCGCTTTCAGATAGCTGTTTCGAGGCGCTTGACGTCCGCAATGGGGCGCGTGCCGACTAGCAGCTTGCGTCTAAAAATGGTGGAAAGCGGACGCTAAGTTCACACGAGCACGGCCTAGCGCCCGGCAGCTTTCTGCGCCCTTCGTCCGACGGCCTGCCTCATGGCTTTATAGCGCATGGCCCAATGAAAACCTGAGAACGGGCTCACTGCATAGGTCGGATCACGCCAGAAGAGCAGCCTACGGCCAAGTCGCTCCCACACTGTATCCGGTGTGACCTCATTAAGCAGAATGCGAACATGCTGACCTGCATCGAATTGATCATCACAGATGCTCGCCATCACGACCCGGTACTCAGGCTGCTTGTGACCGAACCAAATGTGCGTAGGTCGTATGATCGCTATCGTGCCAACATAAGGCGGAGCATGGCCTTCGACTACATAACCGTCGATGGCTACAGTAGCTTGATCGGCCGCCGCCAGAGCAGCCGTCAGCTTCTCGCGGTCATCCTTATACGCCGTTGGACTGCACGCCAAGACGCTGGGACAAACAAGCGCGGTGGCCAAAAGCAGGGCGCCAACGGCTATTGCGCGAGCCCGTGGTTCAATTGGTTGAGGCAGGAACATATCTAACGGTGGACCGACGCAGGAATGTCCGCAAGGGGGCGATAGCCGCCATATGCGTGGCATCGGATTTGTCCGCGCCGGGGCGGCTGCCTGGCTTAAGCCAGTCCCGTCAGCACCGCGAGTCCGAGGAAGGTGAAGAAGCCCATCGTATCGGTCGCGGTGGTCACGAAAACCGCTGAGGAAACCGCCGGGTCGACGTTGAAGCGGTCCAAGGTTACCGGGACGAGGATACCGGCAAGGCCCGCGACAAGGTTGTTTATCAACATGGCGGAGGCGATCACCACGCCCAGAAGCGGGTTGCCGAAGACCAGTGCCGTGCCGGTGCCGATCAGGACGCCCAGCGCCAGCCCGTTGGTCAGGGCGATGCGGAATTCGCGCCAGATCATGCGCACGGTGTTCGAATCGGTCAGCTGGTTGGTGGCGATGGCGCGCACCACCACGGCCAGCGTCTGGGTGCCGGCATTGCCGCCCATGCCCGAGACGATCGGCATCAGCACTGCCAGCAGTGCGAACCGGGTGATCGCGCCCTGGAACAGGCCGACCACCGAGGAGGCCAGCATTGCCGTCGCCAGGTTCACGACCAGCCAGGTCAGGCGGGCGCGCACGGTCAGCAGGATCGGCTCGTTGATGTCGCCGTCGCCCGCACCCGAGAGCAACAGGGCATCCTCGCCCGCTTCCTCGGAGATGATGTGGACGATGTCATCGACGGTGATCTGGCCGATCAGCCGCCCCGAGGTGTCGACCACCGCAGCCGAAATCAGCGCGTATTTCTGGAAGCGCAGCGCGACTTCTTCCTGGTCCATGTCGGCCGGGATCAGGGTCTGGTCTCGCGCCATCACGTCGTAGAGCGGGATATTGCGCGGGCAGCGCAGGATCCATGACAGCGAGCAGGTCCCTACCGGACGGTGCATCGGATCGACGCAGAACACTTCCCAGAACTCGGTCGGCAACTCGCGGTGTTCGCGCAGGTAATCGATGAGATCGCCCACGGTCATCGTCTCTGGCACCGCGACATGGTCGCGGCTCATCATGCGGCCGGCGGATTCTTCGGGGTAGGACAGCGCCGATTCGATCGCGGCGCGGTCTTCCGGCTCCATCTCGGCGAGGACGGCCTGCTGGTCCGCCTCGTCGAGATCTTCCAGCATCGCGACGGCGTCGTCGGTATCGAGTTCGCCGGCGATCTCGGCGACGACGTCGGCCGGAAGCGCTTCCATCAGCGCTTCGCGAACCCAGTCGTTCATCTCGGCGATGACTTCCACGCCCATCAGGTCGCGGATCGAGCGGGCGAGGGTCAGGCGTTCACGTTCGTCGACCAGCTCGAACAAGTCGGCGATGTCGGCGGGGTGGAGCGGTTCGACGAGGTCGTAGACGCGGTCGGAGTCCTCGTCGTCGAGGGCCTCCTTAACGTTGCGGACGAATTCGGGTTTGAGGCGGTTGTCTTCGTCGAGGGTCTCGGATTCGGGCATGCCTTCGGGCGCGGTATCTTCCGCGTTTCCGGGCAGTTCTTCCTTGAGGTCCACTTCGCTCATAAGGGCCGGTCTACGCAGCTATTTCGCAATTGCAACAGCCGGAAGGAGGCGCGCCGGAGGTTTCCCTCAGGTCCTGCGGGCAGGTGAACGGGGCGACGGTTCGGGGCCGAATGGTTCGGGCCGAAGGTTCGGGCCGAAAGTCAGGGGAGGCGTGACATTGGCGCGCCGCGCCTTATATCGGGCGCCAAGCCGACCGGCGCGCGTCAAGAATTTGCGCGCCGACAATAGGAGACATGCGATGGCTGACGAATTTCTGACCCTCACGCTCGACACCGGCAATGGCGAAGGCGGCGACGTCAAGATCAAGCTGCGTTCGGACCTGGCCCCCGGCCACGTCGCTCGCATCAAGGAACTGACCGGCGAGGGTTTCTACGACGGCGTGAAGTTCCACCGCGTCATCCCCGGCTTCATGGCGCAGGGCGGCTGCCCCAACGGCACCGGCATGGGCGGTTCGGACAAGCCTGACCTCCAGGCCGAATTCAACGCTGAAAAGCACGTGCGCGGCGTGTGCTCGATGGCGCGCACCAGCTACCCGCACTCGGCCAACAGCCAGTTCTTCATCGTGTTCGACGACGCGACCTTCCTCGACAAGCAGTACACTGTCTGGGGCCAGGTGGTCGAAGGCATGGAACTCGTCGACGCGCTGCCCAAGGGCGAGCCGCCGCGCGAGCCGGGCAAGATCGTCAAGGCGACCATCAGCGAAGGCTGATCGGTCCTGCCGATGATTCGAGAAGGGCGGCCTGCAAGGGCCGCCCTTTTTCGTGGGCCTTGCGCAGGCCAGGGAGCAGCCGGAAGCCGCATGCCATTTTCAGGCAGATCCGGTCCGTCGAGGATGGACGGAGCCAAAATCGCGGCCGGGCGTTGATACAGGCACCAGAACACGAAAAACGGGTGCCACTTGAAACGCTTACTTCCCTTGTGCCTTCCCGCCCTCGTAATGGTCTCCGCGTGCGGGTCGCGCAGCGAGCCCGCTGTCGCTCCTTCAAAGGCGGCGACGAGCGCCACGCTTGCCTTCGCCAATGCCCCCGGCGGGGGAGAGACGGAAGCGGCAGACAGCCTGATCATGCGCGCGCAAGTGGCGCTTGACCGGCTGGCCTTCTCGCCCGGAGTGATCGACGGCAGGGAAGGGCAGTCCTATAAGCTGGCGCTGGCCGCCTTCCAGGAAGCGCGGGGCCTGCCATCGACCGGACAACTCGATCCGGCGACGCAGGCGGCCCTGTTCCACGGGCAGGGCACGGCGGCGACGTTGCTCGTGGTGATCCCGGAAGCTTTCGCGCGCGGACCCTTTGTGCGGGACCTGCCGCACAAGACCGCTGATCTGGCCGGCTATGACCACCTCGGCTACCGTTCGATGACCGAGGCTCTGGCGGAACGTTTCCACACCACCCCGGACACGCTTGTCGCGCTAAACGGCCCCAATACCGCGCTGGGGACGGGGCGCACGATCCGCGTACCTGCGATCGCCAACGTCGCGCCGGCGAAGATCGAGGGGGATGAACGCGGCTGGGCGGACACCCTGCAGCGCCTTGGCGTGGCGGGCGATCAGCCTGAGGCCGAGCGTATCGTCGTCGACAAGTCGCAAGGCACGCTGCGCGTCTACGACAAGGCGGACAAGCTGATCGCCCAGTTCCCGGTGACCACAGGGAGCGCCCACGATCCGCTGCCGATCGGCACCTGGAAGATCAGGGGGACGTCGCGAAACCCCGACTATCAGTACGACCCCGACCTGTTCTGGGACGCGAACAAGAACGACAAGGCCAAGCGCCTTGCGCCCGGCCCCAACGGCCCGGTCGGCGTGGTGTGGATCGACCTGTCGAAAGATCACTATGGCATTCACGGCACGCCCGAGCCGCAGACCATCGGTCGCAGCGAAAGCCACGGCTGCGTGCGTCTGACCAATTGGGATGCCGCCCGTCTGGCGCAGATGGTCCACACCGGGACGAACGTGGTGTTCCAGCCCTGACAGCGGCGTAGCGGTCTGATCTCGCTTAAAAGGGATAGGCCGAGTCCTTGCCGCGATGGACGGAACTCCCGCTCCTTGCCCGCTTCCCCTGCCGGACCTAGCCCGAGGCTAACCAACCGGTTTCAAGGAGCAGGGACCATGATGAAATTCCGTATTGCCGCCCCGCTGGGCATTTGTGCCGGCCTGTGCGCGCTCGCCGCTGCATCGCCCGCGGCTGCGAAAGTCACAGCCGAAGCCAACGTGGCACGCTCGGAAGGATCATGGGGCGGCGAGCTTGCGGTCGGCGTGCCGGTGATCGAGGACGGCGGCTTTGCGATCACCCCGGCAGTCGGCGCGTTCTTCCACAAGCGCGACCATGACGGTTTCTACAAGGACGATTCGCAGTGCTTCCGCAGCAGCAATGACGAGCAGGTCTCTGACGGCAAGTGCGACAATTCCGGCACCAAGATCTTCGGCAAGGTGGAGGCCACCTATCGCCTGCCGATGTCCTTCTCGGTGGGCGTGGGCGCGCGCCTGATCGGTAATGACCTGCGCGCCTATGGCACCGTGGCGATGCCGCTGCTGCCGATGGTCGACCTGAAGGGCAACATCGGCGATCACTATCTCGCGGCAGGCGTCCAGGCGCGCTTCTGACGGCTTTCGGCAGGTTGGGCGGGGTGAAGGACTATTCCCTCGCCCCGCGCACGCTCGCCAGCAGGGCCGAACAAGCCTCCCGACCCCGCTCAGGCCGAGCCGGCTCAGGCCGAGCCGGTCGACGTCCCGTCAGCCCGGCGGGCGACTACCCCTCCAGCAGATCCACGTAAGCCACTACGTCGTTATCGGTGGCCAGGAACAGGCCGTCCTGTACGTCCTCGCTCTGCTGCGCAGCGATCGCCATGGCTTCGGACAGGGGGCCATAGAACAGGGTGTTCGCAGCCCCGCCCTCCGCCCCGCCGTCGAGGTGATAGAGGCGCACCGTGGCTGCTTCGTAAGTCGTGCGCATCAGTCGTCTTCCTGCTTGTCCCGGATACCTTCGATCCGCGCGCCGTCCACGATCCGGTCGATCCGGGCGATTTCGGCCTTGGCGGCGATCCGCTCACCCTTGGTCCGGCCGTGTTTTGCACGGTTGGCCTGGGCCTGCGTCTTGTCTTCGGCCCGGTCGCGCGCCTTGCGGGCCATCCGAAGATTGATAATCTCTGCCATGTCCGGCGCTTTACCGCGAGACTCGGCGAGGGGAAAGATGTTCCTCCTCACGCCCCGAAGCAGACAGGCCAAGCTCTGCTTCAGGCGAAGGAAGGCTTGGCCTGTCTGCTTCGGGGCAGCTTGCCGTTGAAGAGAAGCCGGAGCATCGGCACCATGGATATGATCTGATGCGTTGCGAGCGAACATGCGGTTGCCAGCATCACGGTGCCGATAAACAGCAGGTAATGATCGTGAAGGATCGTCGACAGCACCTGGAACGCGACGGCGACATAGAAGATATGGACCAGATATACCGTGTAGGCCGCTTTCGATAAATACGCGGTGTTTTTCGATATTCTGGCGATCGAGCGGGCATGGATGAACACGGCCAGCGAAAAGAACGTCCCAATCACCGAATACAGAAAGTAAGTGGCGATCTTTGTTACCGGGTTCGGAATGCCGGTGATCTGCCGCACCGTGTAGGTCTCCGAGTTGTAGAGCATCAGGTAGAGCGCCATGGCGATGGCGGCGACGGCAAAAAGCGGAGCGGCACGGACCCGGTCCAGCAGGTCGGCTTTGTAAAGGACGTGGCCGACGACATAGAACACGATCATCACGCAGGCCCGCGAAAGCAGATAGAGGCTTTCGTAGTTCCCTTCCTTCATCCCGATCGCTGGGAAAGCGGCGTAGATGTACTGGTTCAGCAGCGTGCCCGCAAATACGGTGGCCACCATGCCGGCGATGACGGATGCGAGCGGCACCCCGCGCAGTTCCCGCGCTGCCCGTGAAAGGAGTTTGCCGGCGGCGGTGCCTTTGCCGGCGACCGTCAGCAGGCTGAACGACATCAGCACGAGGAGGAACCACAGGTGATCGATGTTGAAGGGGGTAGCGAAAAAGTCCCCCTTTCTGATCAGGTCGGTGAACCGCTGGAAGGTGAGCCAGACGACGACAAAGGGAATCAACAATTGCGCCGTTCTGGAGCGTAGCCAGTCCATCGGCTGCTTCTTGCTGATCGAGGCGGCGGCAAGATAGCCGGCGATCAGGAAGAAGGCCTGCATCCGCGTAGCGCGCGACAGCGACTGGATCACCCCGAATATCCAGGGATCGTCGGGCATGGTGCGAATTCGTCCGGCGGTATGCAGCAGCACACCGTAAAGGAGCAGGATGGCCCGCCAGAAGTCGAGGCCGACAAGTCTGTTTTGCACGTTGATCCCTAATCCGTCGCTGTCGGCACGGTAGCAGCGGCGGCGGAAGCGGGGTGGCCTTAATGATCCGAAATGCACGTTTCTGCGCGGTTGCAGCGCAGATTGTGCGCTTGCAGCAAGAAGTCGCCCGTCAGGCTTCGACGGGCGAAGTCGTTACCCCGAGGTCCGGCAGACCGACCGAGCGCTTGCCCGAGAAATCGGTGCGGACCACGATCAGCCCGTCCTTTTCCAGATAGTCCAGCAGGCGCTGCACGCGGCGCGGGCTGCTGGTGCCGTAGATGCGGGCAAGGTCCATGTCGTCGGGGCAGGGCTTGCCGGCGATCGCGGCGCGGGCGATCACATAGAAGGTGGCCAGCGCATCGTCGGGGACATGCTTCGACAGGTTGATGAGGTCCATCCAGCGCTCGTCGTCGGGGTCTTCGATCCCGGCAAGCGCGGCGGCGAAGCCGCGGCGGAACATCGTGGCGTCCAGACCGCGCACCGAAATGCCCTTCATCCGGCAGCGGATGGTGAAATCCTGGAACAGCGTGGTCGACGACTGGAAGGTGCAGTCGTCCTCCTGCGCCATCGCGTTCATGATCTCGACCATTGCGGCGCGGCTTTCCTCCGCGTCGGGTTCGGGGCGCTGGCGCTCGCGTTCGCTCTCGCGGGACTGCGAACTGGTCGGTTCGAGCAGGTCGGATTCGGCGATTCGCCGCGCCAGCGTGTCGGCATCCTCGGTTTTCGGCGCCGGGCGGTGGAATTCCGGGCGGTCCGGTTCGACGTGGAGGTTTTCGTGGAGCAGCTCGCGCAGTTCCTCCGTCGAGGCGGTGGGCAGCGGAGCAAGGCCCGGCGTCACCGACTTGGCGCCGGTGCGCACGGTGCCGACGTCCACCGAAACCGGGCGGCGCGAGATGGCCGGGCCAAGGCCCAGGAACTGCCCGCGCGCAAGGTCGCGGATGGCTTCGGCCTGACGCCGCTCCATGCCGAGCAGGTCGGCGGCGCGGATCATGTCGATGTCGAGGAAAGTGCGCCCCATCAGGAAGTTGCTGGCCTCGGCCGCGACGTTCTTGGCCAGCTTGGCAAGGCGCTGGGTGGCGATCACGCCGGCAAGGCCGCGCTTGCGCCCGCGGCACATCAGGTTGGTCATCGCCGCCAGGCTGACGCGGCGGGCTTCTTCGGACACTTCGCCGGCGGCGGCGGGGGCGAACATCTGCGCTTCGTCGACCACCACCAGCGCGGGATACCACTGGTCGCGCGGGGCATCGAACAGGGCGTTCAGGAACTGCGCGGCGCACTTCATCTGCTGGTCGATTTCCAGCTCGTCCAGCGCCAGCACGACGGAGGCGCGGTGCTGGCGGATGCGGGCGCCGAGGCGGGCGATCTCGGCCTCGCCATAAGCGGAGCCGTCGATCACGACATGGCCGAATTCCTCGGCGAGGCTGACGAAATCGCCTTCTGGGTCGATGACCACCTGCTGGACGATAGTGGCGCTCTCTTCCAGGATCCGGCGCAGCAGATGCGACTTTCCGGACCCGGAATTGCCCTGCACCAGCAGGCGGGTCGCCAGAAGTTCCTTGATGTCGATCTCAATCGGCTGGCCTTGCGGCGTCCGGCCGATAACGATGTTCGCGCTCACGATGGTGCTCCTGCCAAAGGGGGCAGGGCGCGCGCAAGGTGGGGAGGCGGCTTTATCCAGAGGTCTGGCGGGGGAATTCGTCAAAGTGCGGCCCCACCCCATCGTCCCAAGGTACAATTGGCTGCGGCTCGATCCAGGCTCACACTGGCCCGCGATAAGTTCGGGAGACATGGCCATGCTGGAACAGGCAATGAGCAAATTCGCGGGTGACGCACTCATCCGTGAGAAGTTCGACAATTTCATCGGCGGCAAGTGGGTCGCCCCGGTCAAGGGGCAGTACTTCGACAACGTTTCGCCCGTCACCGGGCAGGTGGTGTGCAGGGTGGCGCGCGGCACGGCGGAGGATATCGAGCTGGCGCTGGATGCCGCGCACGGCGCGAAGGACGCCTGGGGCAAGGCATCGCCCACCGAGCGGGCCAATACCCTGCTCAAGGTCGCCGACCGGCTGGAGGCCAACCTCGACAGGCTGGCGCTGGTGGAAACCATCGACAACGGCAAGCCGATCCGCGAGACGACCGCCGCCGACGTGCCGCTGGCGATCGACCACTTCCGCTACTTCGCTTCCTGCCTGCGGGCGCAGGAAGGCTCCATCGCCGAGATCGACCACGACACCGTTGCCTATCACTTTCACGAACCGCTGGGCGTGGTCGGCCAGATCATTCCGTGGAACTTCCCGATCCTGATGGCGGCGTGGAAGCTGGCCCCGGCGCTGGCCGCAGGCAACTGCGTGGTGCTCAAGCCTGCCGAGCAAACGCCGATGTCGATCCTGGTGCTGGCCGAACTGGTGTCCGACATCCTGCCGCCGGGCGTGCTCAACATCGTCAACGGCTTCGGCATCGAGGCCGGCAAGCCGCTCGCCACCAACAAGCGGATCGCCAAGATCGCCTTCACCGGCGAGACCACCACCGGCCGGCTCATCATGCAATACGCGTCGGAAAACCTGATCCCCTGCACGCTGGAACTGGGAGGCAAGAGCCCGAATATCTTCTTCGCCGATGTGATGGATGCCGACGACGACTATCTCGACAAGGCGCTTGAGGGCTTCACCATGTTCGCGCTCAACCAGGGCGAGGTCTGCACCTGCCCAAGCCGCGCGCTGGTGCACGAATCGATCTATGACGCCTTCATGGAAAAAGCGATCGCTCGGGTCGAGGCGATCAGGATGGGCAGTCCGCTGGACGCATCGACGATGATCGGCGCGCAGGCCTCCAACGACCAGCTGGAGAAGATACTCAGCTACATCCAGATCGGCCGGGACGAGGGCGCCAAGGTCCTTACCGGCGGCGAGCGCGTTGCCTATGAAGGTGAGCTTTCGCAGGGTTACTACGTCCAGCCCACGGTCCTGGAAGGCCACAACAAGATGCGCGTCTTCCAGGAGGAAATCTTCGGTCCGGTGCTGGCGGTGACGAAGTTCTCGACCGACGAGGAGGCCCTCGCGATTGCCAACGACACGCTTTACGGCCTCGGTGCCGGTGTCTGGACCCGCGACGGAACCCGCGCCTATCGCATCGGTCGGGGTATCCAGGCCGGGCGCGTGTGGACCAACTGCTACCATGCATACCCCGCCCACGCGGCGTTCGGCGGCTACAAACAGTCGGGCATCGGGCGCGAGAACCACAAGATGATGCTGGACCACTACCAGCAGACCAAGAACCTGCTCGTCAGTTACAGCCCGAAAGCGCTCGGTTTCTTCTGATGCTTTCAGGGCCATCAAAAGCTCCCTCCCCGGCGCCGTCCCCACTCCGCCAGATGGCCGGCGCCGGTTACCTTGAAACGGCGGATGGCGCCTGCGCCGTCCGCCGTCTTTTCGCGTCATGAACCTTGCAGCCACCTCACTTCCGGCCCGCATCCTCGCCACCCCGGCGGCGGAGGAGTGGATCGAGCGCCTGCGCGCCGTCCACGGCGACCTGATGTTCCACCAGTCGGGCGGGTGCTGCGACGGGTCGGCGCCGATGTGCTTCGTGGCGGGGGAGTTTCGCGTCGGCGGGCAGGACGTGCTGCTGGGCAAGGTGAGCGGCGATACCCCGGTGTGGATCGGGGCGGCGCAGTTCGAATACTGGCGCCACACGCAAATTACTATCGACGTGGTGCCGGGGCGCGGTTCGGGCATGAGCCTGGAGGCGCCCGAAGGCGTGCGCTTCATCGTGCGCTCGCGCATCTTCACCGACGCGGAGAACGTTTCGCTCGAAGCGGCAGGTGAACCACTTCGCGGCGACAGCCCCGATGCACCTGGCCGAAATGCGCTTGGCCGAAATGCGCTTGGCGAGGGGACGGGCACGGCTTAGACTTCCTGCACAGGCATGGACCGCCCGATCAAAGAGGCGGCCGGCACGGAGCGGGACATGCGAATGAACGCCACTCTTCAAGGCAGTGATCGACCTCTGGTCGCCTGCGCCTCGCGCGCGGCCGATCCGCAAGTCGCGGTAGCGGAGCTGGTGGCCGCGATCGGCGATGTCGAATTGGCAGGCGCGCTGCTGTTCTGTTCGCACACCTACCCGCGTGATGAACTGGCCCACGCGCTGAAGGCCGCATTGCCCGGCGCGCCGCTGATCGGCTGCACGAGCGCGGGCGAACTGACCGACCGGGGCTATGATAGCGACAGCCTGCAACTGATCGGCTTCCCGGCCGAGAGCTTTTCGATGGCCTCGCTGCGCTTCGACGATCTCGACAGCTTCGATCCCGAGGCAGCGCAGGGCGCGATCCGCCAGCTTGTTGCCGGCGCCCGGCTGGACCATGCCGCTGCGGGGGATCTGCACCAGGTGGCGCTATTCTTTGTCGACGGGCTTTCCCACCGCGAGGAACTGCTGACGATGACCGCGCAGCACGCGCTGGGCGATGTCCAGCTGATCGGCGGATCGAGCGGCGACGGCCTCTCATTCCGCGAAACCGCCGTGCTGCACGAAGGGGGCTTCCATTCCGATGCGGCGGTGATCGCGGTGCTCACCAGTCGGCGGCCGATGCATGTCTTTTGCGCCAACCACTACCGCCCCGGCCCCGCCAAGATGGTCATCACCGAGGCGGACCCGGAAAGCCGCACCGTCTACGAGATCAACGCCGTCCCTGCCGCCGAGGAATATCTGCGGCTTTCGGGCAGCCCTGCCGAGACGCTGGACGCGCACTTCTTCGCCGCCCATCCGCCGATGGTGCGCACTGGCGGGCAGTTCCATGTCCGCTCGGTCCAGTCGGCCAACCCGGACGGATCGCTGACCTTCTACTGCGCCATCGACACCGGCGTCGTCCTCACCATCGGCGAGCCGGTCGACCGGCTGAGCTGGATGCGCGAGCTGTTCGGTTCTGTCTCCAGCAAAATCGGCGCGATCGACCGCATCATCGGGTTCGACTGCGTGCTCAACCGCCTCGATGCCGAGGACAGGCAGATCCTGCGCGAGGTTTCGCAGATCTACATGGACAACAAGGTGCTGGGCTTCAGCACGTATGGCGAACAATTTCTGGCCGCGCACATGAACCAGACCTTCAGCGGGCTGGCGATCGGTCGTTCTGGAGACCAGGTGGCGCCCGTGCCTTCTGGCGGGCGCTGAAAGGGCGGCGATGGCGCAAGTCGGGGAGCATCCGCGCGCCGGGCCCGTCCACGATGAACGGGAAGATGAACTGGCCGGGCTGCGCCGCCGCGTAGCCCGGCTGGAGAAGATAAACGCCGCCCTGATGGACCGGGTCGAACGCTCGACCGACATGCAGGGCGGCGCCTTCTCGATGTTCGAGACGGCGATCTCGCTCGATTCCATGGTGCGGACCCGAACCGGGGCGCTGGAAGTGGCGCTGGAACGGCTCAACACCGTGAACGCCGAACTGGCCGCCGCCAATGCCGATGCCACCGCCGCCAGGGTCATGCTGCGCGATGCCATCGAATCGCTGGCCGACGGTTTCGCCCTGTTCGACACCGAGGACCGGCTGGTTCTGTGCAACCGCGCCTACCTTAAGATATTCCCTTACGTCGAGGCGATCAGCGAGGATGGGCCGGAATTCGCCGAACTGGCGAGCCGGCTGGCCCAGTCGGGCGGGATGATGGGTTCCAGCCTGGCGCCCGAACGCTGGCTGAAGGACCGCGTGGCCCAGCACCGCCGCGCGAAAGGCGCGCATGTGCAGGCGCTGGCGGACGGGCGCTGGATCCAGATCAACGAACTGCGCACCAGCGAAGGCGGCACCGTCGGCATCTATACCGACATCACCACCGTCAAGGCAGAGGACGCCCGCCAGCGCGCCCGCGAACTGGCCGAACGCAACCTCGCGCTTCAGGCGACGCTCGACACCCTGTCGGAAGGGGTGTGCCTGTTCGATGCCCAGCGCCAGTTGCAGGCCTGGAACGAGGGCGTGCTGACGGTCCTTGGCCTGAACATCGATGAGCGGGGCGAACCGCGCATCGACACGCCCATCGATTCGCACGAGGGACTGGCGCGCTGGTGCGTTGACCAGCGCGGTCTGGACCGAACCGAGGCGCTCGACTGGCGCGAAAGCGGCGGGGCGCGGGTGGCCACCAACTGCGTCATGGGAGAACGCCATTTCACGGTGCGCTCGGTGCCGCTGAAGAACGGCGGCATGGTCTTCACGTTCGACGACGTGACCGATCACGTCCAGTTCGAACGCTCGCTGACCGAAACCGCCGAAACCCTCGAACGCCGCGTCGACGAGCGCACCGCCGAACTGGTCGACCTAAACCGCCAGCTGGTGGAGGCGAAGAACGAGGCGGAGACGGCAAACCGCTCCAAGACCAGCTTCATCGCCGCCGCCAGCCACGATCTGCTGCAACCGCTGAACGCGGCGCGGCTGTTCGTGTCGGCGATGGACGGCCATGCGATGCCCGAGCGTCCCCGCGCGCTGGTGCAGCAGGCGTCGACCGCGCTCGATTCGGTGGAAGACCTGCTGGAAGCCCTGTTCGAGATTTCGCGCCTCGATGCCGGGGCCATCCAGCCCGAGTTCGCCGACCTGTCGCTGGCCTCGATCCTTTCCGCCCTGCGCGTGGAGTTCGCGCCGCTGGCGGCGGCGGGGGGGCTGGCTTTCGTGGTGCCCGATACCCTGATGTGGGTGCGCTCCGACGCGCGGCTGCTGCGCCGGGTGCTGCAGAACTTCGTCTCCAATGCGATCCGCTATACCGAGCAGGGCAGCGTCACCGTCGAGGTCGAGCTGGAGGGGGACGATGTCGTGGTGACGGTGCGCGACACCGGCCCCGGCATTGCGCCGCGCGACCGCGACGAGATTTTCGAGGAGTTCCGCCGGGTAGGCAAGACGCAGAAGATACCGGGCAAGGGCCTGGGCCTGGCCATCGTGCGGCGGGTGACGACAATGCTAGGGCACCGCATGGACCTGACCACCGCGCCGGGGCAGGGCGCAGCCTTCTCTATCCGCCTGCCGCGCGCGGCCTCGGCAGCGGCGCTGCCCGAGGCAGGGCTGGCCGCCATCACCGCGCGGGCGGGACCCGGCGGGCTGGTGCTGGTGATCGACAACGATCCGGGTATTCTCTCAGGCATGGAGGCATTGCTGGAGAACTGGGGGCTGGACGTGGTGACCGCCAACGATCCGTCCGACGCCGCCGCGCTTGCCGCGCTGGAGCAGGGACCGGCGATGCTGATCGTCGACTACCACCTCGACGATGACCTCACCGGGGACAATGCCATCGCGGCGCTGCGGGCGAAGGCCGGGCGCGATGTGCCCGCGATAGTCATCACCGCCGACCGGGGGGCGGAAACCAAGGCCCAGCTGGCAGGCCTGTCGCTGCCGCTGCTGAACAAGCCGGTGAAACCGGCGCAGCTGCGCGCGTTGCTGCGGCAGATGGACGTGCTTTAGGAGCCGACTGTTCCGGCGCCCCCTCAAACCAGCTGCGAAAGAACCCCGCGCCAGTTTTCGGGCAGGGGAACGGGCCTGCGGCTTTCGCGCCCGACATAGACGTGGGTGAAGTGTCCTTCGGCGGCAGGCTGGTCCTCGCCTTCGACGAAGAGGCCGAGGTGGTAGGTCACGCTGCTGGAGCCCAGCCGGGCGACGGTGAGGCCCACTTCCAGCTTCTGCGGAAAATGCACCGATGCGGCGTAGCGGCACCCGGTTTCCGCCACGACGCCGATCGGGTCGCCGTTCTCGATGTCGAGCAGGCCGACCTCGATCAGCCAGGCGTTCACCGCCGTATCGAAGAAAGCGTAATAGATCACGTTGTTGACGTGGCCGTAGACGTCGTTGTCATGCCAGCGGGTGGGGGTGGACACGAAGGCGCGGTAGGCGCCGCGCGGGCGTAGCGGTTCTCGGCTCATGGCTGATCGCCCTACAGGGGGGCGCCGCGAAAAGCACGCCTCAGCCGCGAAAGCCGATCTTGGCCGCCATGATGACCGCCTGGGTACGCGAAAACACGTTCATCTTCTGAAGGATGGCAGAGACGTGCGCCTTCACCGTGGTCATCGAGACGTCCAGTTCATAGGCGATCTGCTTGTTCAGCCGCCCCGCCACCAGATGTCCCAGCACCACGCGCTGCTGCGGGGTGAGGGTGTCGATGAGGGCGCGGATGAGATCTTCCTCGGCGACCTGGCGTTCGTCACCGGGAAGGTCGGGCATGTAGATCTCGCCCGAGAGTACCTGCTGCAACGCGTCGACGATGGCGCCGCGTTTCAGCGACTTGGGTACGAAGCCCGCCGCGCCCGCGGCCAAAGCCTCGCGCACCACGTTGCGGTCGGTCACGCCCGAGACCATCACCACCGGCGTCGCCGGGAAGCGGCCCCGCAGCGCCTGCAGGCCGGAGAGGTGCGAAACGTCGGGGATGTTGAGGTCCAGCAGCACGAGGTCGACGTCGCCTTCCTCGTCCAGCGCCCGCAGCGCGGCTTCCAGGCTCTCGGCCTCCAGGATGGTGCAGGCGGGGAAGGTGTCGTCGAAGATCGAGCGCAGGCCGTCGCGCACCAGCGAGTGGTCGTCGACGATCAGGACGCGCTCGGGGCCGATGAATTCTCCCATGCCGGTTTCCGTTAAGGCGATTGCGTTGATGTCTGACTAGCCCGGGGAGGGGCGGTGCGCCAGCGGGATGCCGCCGCGCCGCTCTCCAGGTCATCGCCAGGCACCCTGAGGACGCGGAACTTCCGCAATCGCGATTCTGCAAAGTCGCAGGAAAGTCGCAGCCATGTTCCGTCTGCAGGTTTACCTTTTGAGACCGCCCCCGCGAAGGAGGGAGTGCATCACAGGAGCACATGATGGGAAATAACAGGTACAACGCGGGCGCTCGCATGTTGCATTGGGCGATCGCGGTGCTGATCCTCGCCAACCTTGCCACGGGGCTGCTGCACGATGCACTGGAAGGCGTGGTGGCTGTGATGCCGGTCCACAAGGCGGTCGGGCTGACGGTACTGGTGCTCTCGCTGGCACGGCTGGGCTGGCGGATGTGCTGGAAAGCGCCCGCCTATCCCGGATCGATGAGCGGGACGGAAATCGCCGCCGCCCATATCCTGCACGCCCTGCTTTATGTGCTGATGATCGCGATGCCTCTGTCGGGCTGGATCATGTCTTCGGCCGGCAAGTATCCGCTGAGCTGGTTCGGCCTGTTCGACTGGCCGAAGCTGGCCGTCACCAAGGGCAGCACTCTCTACGAGATCGGGCACAGCTTCCACGGCATCGGCGGCTGGACTCTGCTGGCGCTGGTCCTCGGCCATGTGGCGGCGGCGCTGCGTCATCAATTCCTGCTCAGGGACGCTGTCCTGCGCCGGATGCTGTAACATCCGACAAACAGACATGGACGCGGGCGCCGCAAGTCCGCCGGAGCAGATGTGAACGCTGTTCCGGCGCGGGGCCGGGGCGACATGGCTGGCCATCCACCGCACAAAGCGCGGAATTCCGGGGCTTGAGGAGGCACTTGAGCAAGAAAATCGCAGGAAATGAAAATAATCTGCTCTGGCCGCTTGCCAGCCGGGAAGGCCCTTGCTAATGGCCCGCTCCTGCCGGGGGCGGATGTTCATCCAGCCCCAAAAAAATGCGGTCGTGGCGGAATTGGTAGACGCGCAACGTTGAGGTCGTTGTGGGCGAAAGCCCGTGGAAGTTCGAGTCTTCTCGACCGCACCAGGCAGAATTTGAAACAGCACTGATTTTTGCCTTCGGGCACCCCGCCTTGCTAGCGGGTTTTTTGCGTTTTGGCCTGAGAAATCTTCAGGTCTGGCTGCTTTCTCTCCCATCATCGAGGCTTAAACGCTCGCTCTGGCGCCGGAATTTCTCCGCAAGGAGGGGATGAAAGTCATGCGCGAGGCGGCGGTTCGTTAAAGGATGCGCGCGGCTTTTGATGGCGGCGTGAATCAGCGGGCGCGTCCATAGCGGCACCGGGCGATGCAGGAAAAGCCTGCGATCGAAAATATTGCAAACGCCTCGCAAAAGCGCTTCACTTGGCCTGCAACCGTGGGCATTGAAGGAGGCGTCGTCATCGCGATCATAGCAGCGGCCACGCCCGGAGAGATCGGCGAACCTTCCCGCGCCGCCTGGACCATACCGGCGCTGTTCACCGTCGCCTTCCTAGGTGTGACGGCGGGCGTGCAGATGAGCGACCGGGGCCTCCAGTCGATCCTGTTATCGCCGATCCAGAGCAGCTTCGATGTGGGCGATGCGACGATCGGGGCCCTGCAGGGACTGGCGGGCGTGCTGGTCGCCAGCGCAATTGCGGTGCCGATTGCGCGGCTGGCGGACCGCATGTCGCGCAAGCGCGTTCTGATCGGCCTGATCGCAGGGTGGAGCGCCCTGATGGTCGTGAGCGCGCTGGCGCCGAATTTCCCGCTGTTCTTCATCGGCCGCGCGGCGTCCGGCGTGACCGAGTTCGCAATGATTCCCATCGTCTACTCGATGATCCCGGACCTTGCGCCGGAACGCTACCGGGTGGCGGCGAACCTGTCCTTTGCGGCGCTGATGGCCGCCGGGGCAGGCGCGGGCTACTATTTCGGGGACGATATCGTCCGGGCCGGGGACGCGGTCTTCGCCTTTTCGGCCGAGCCATGGCGCAAGGCAATCCTGCTACTGTCGCTGGCCGGTGCGCCGCTGATCGTGGCGGCATTGTTCACCGTGGACCCGCGGCGTCTGGTCATATCATCAGACAGTCCGGTTTCCGCCTCGCTGATCGCGTTCCTGCGCGAGCGCTGGCGGGCCGTGGGGCTGTTCGTGGGCGTGGCGGGCAGTCTGATGATCGCGGTGCAGGCGCTCAACCCGCTGATCGCGCTGGCGCTGGAGCGGCGTTTCGGTGCGGACATGCGGGTGATCGGCCATGCGCTGGGCATCGTCACGCTGCTCACCAGCATCGGCTGCCTGCCGGTGGCAGGTTACCTCGACCAGGCGCTGCGCAGGCGTTTCGGACTGGCCGCGCGGCCGATCATCATGGGCGCGGGCGCCTTCGGGGCAATCCCGTGCGCAGCTCTGCTGCTGACAGTGGGAGACATCGACGTGGCACTGGTGTTGGTGGGGCTGTTCCTGTTCCTCACCTGCATCGCCAATGCGCTGGTGCCGACGATGCTGCAGGATCTGACGCCGGTGGCACTGCGGGCGCGCAGCTTTGCCGTCTGGAGCTTCGTGGTTTCGATCTTCTGTGCTGTGGGGCCGATGGTGGTGGGCGCGGTCTCGGATTTCTATCTGGGCGGGCAGCTTCTGACGGCCATCGCGGTGACGGCGATCCCGGCGCTGCTGCTCTCGGCCGGGTGCGCGGTGCGCTCAGTGCGCTGAACGAAGCGGCTGAACGAAGGGGGGCGCCGGGCGATTGTCTCGCACGGCGCCCCACTGCTTTTACGGAGGTGTTGCCGCGATCAGAAGCGGTAGTTCGCGCTGACCGTGAAGTTGCGCGGCAGACCATAGCGGTACTGGCTGTAGAAGCCGATCTGGCTGTAGTACTTCTTGTCGAGCAGGTTCTCGATATTGCCCTGAATCTGCAGGTCGTCCGACACGTTGTAGCGCGCCATCAGGCTGACCAGCGTGTAGCCGTCCTGCTGGAAGCGGAAGGGCGCGGAGGTGACGGGGTTGAGGCCGTCCGTATAGGCCTTGCTGCGGTAGTTCACGCCGCCGCCCACGGTCAGGCCGCCCAGCGTGTAGGTGGTGAACAGCTTGAGCAGCTTGCGCGGCTGGTCGCGGTTCACGTCCAGCTTGAACTGGCTGTAGCCGAAGTTGACGTTCCAGCCTTCCAGCGGCTCGCCGGTGATCTCGACCTCGAAGCCCTTGCTGACGTCGCCGCTGGACGCGATGTAGGTCTGGACCGGCAGCTGGCCCGGGCCCGGCGATACGGGTATGCCGTTCAGCACGCCGATGTTGTCCTGCTCGATGCGGAACAGCGAGAGCGACGTTTGCAGCGCCTCGTCGAAGAACGAGCTTTTCAGGCCGATTTCATAGGCCTTGCCGTCCAGCGGATCGAGCTGCCGGAAGTCGGCACCCAGCAGGTTCTGCGGCTGGAAGATCTTGGTGTAGCTGGCGTAGATACGGTGGTTGGGCGTCACGTCGTAAAGGGCGCCGATATAGGGGATGAAGACGTTGTCGTCCCCGTAGTTGCTGTCCACGCCATAGGCGAAGCCGCGCTGCTGCCAGCTGGCGATACGGCCTCCGCCGATCACCTTGAGCTGGTCGGACAGGTTTGCACGCACCACACCGTAGTAGCCGGTCTGGGTGATCTTTTCCTGCGAAGCGCGGAACGGAACGTCCGAGAAGCCCGGGAAGGCGTAGGAATCTTCGGTCCAGTTGTTGAAGTCGCCTGCCGCCGGCCACGAATAGGGATTGGCCGGGTCGAGCAGGTTGAGCGCAGCGAACGTATCGGCATGGCGGTTGATGATGCTGCGCAGCGCGCCGACGACGACTTCGTGGTCGCGGCCGAACAGGCTGACCTTGCCCTTGATCTGGGCGTCGTAGCTGTTCTGGATGCTCTCGCCGTCAGCCGCATAAGGATTGCTGGCCAGGCCGAGGCCGGTGGTCTTGTCGACCAGGCCGTAGAGGTACAGGATATTGGTGTTCTGGGTGTTGCGCAGGCGGTTGTAGTTGGCCTGTGCGCTCCAGCCGTTGCCGAAGTCGTGGCGCAGCGAGACGTAGAGGTTCTGGTTGGTCGTGTCCCAGTGTGTCCACTTGGCGCCGGTCGACTTGGAGCGTCCCCACGACGCGAAGCTGCCGTCGCTGTAGAACGAGGGAAGCGCACCCCATGCAGCGCCGTCCGGGCGGCCCTGCTGGTGGCTGAAACCGACGCGCAGCAACGTATCGTCGGTGATGTCGGCGTCGATCGTGCCGTAGAGGACCAGCTTCTTGTTATGGTAGCCGTCGATCTGGCTGCCGCCTTCCTCATAGCGGCCCACCGCCCGGAAGCGCAGGCGGCCATCGGAAGTTACCTGGCCGCCGATATCGCCCGAAACCCGCCAGGTGTCCCAGCTGCCGTAGCTGCCATTGATATAGCCGCCCAGTTCGGTCTTGTCGGCGTGCTTGCGCACCAGGTTGACCGAGGCGGAAGGATCGCCTGCGCCGCTGAGCAGGCCGGTGGCGCCGCGCACGATCTCGACGCGCTCATAAAGCGATACGTCGGCAAGGGTCTCGCCCGAATCGCCGCCGAGCGCCCAAGCGGTCGGTACGCCGTCGAGCTGGGTGTTGGTGATCTGGAAACCGCGTGCGTAGAACGAGTTGCGCACGTCATCCGTCTCGTTGATCGCGACGCCGACGGCGTTCTGGATCACGTCCTTCACGCTGATCAGGTTCTGGTCGAGGATGCGCTGCGCGGTGACGATGCTGACGGACTGCGGCGTTTCCTGAACGGACAGGCCGAGGCCGGTAGCGGTGTCGATCTTGTCTTCCAGGGTGTACTTGCCGGTGACGATGATATCGCCTTCGCTGCCCGCATTGTCTTCGGCTACCTGCGCCATGGCGGGCATGGCATAGACGGCGAATGCGCCGCCGAGCATGAGCAAAATCCTGGACTTC
The DNA here is from genome assembly GCF_902706195.1 of Novosphingobium sp. 18050. Classification (GTDB taxonomy): domain Bacteria; phylum Pseudomonadota; class Alphaproteobacteria; order Sphingomonadales; family Sphingomonadaceae; genus Novosphingobium. Next base: position 170,007 of record NZ_CACSJO010000002.1, read on the forward strand.
ATATAATTGCCCCCTGGCAGTTGTCCCGGCTTCGCGGACGTGGTCCCGGCGAGGCCTAATTGCGAGGGCAGCTAATGGCAATGCGGATCATTCGCAATAGCAATTTCGAGTATATATGTTTTGGATATAGGGTAATTGGGGGACAATGGCCGGGGCCACCTCTCCGCCAGCGACGCTTACGGAAATACCAGTGAGACGCGCAGGCCCGGCTTCGCCGCCTCGAATTCCAGCGTCGCGCCGTGGGCATGGGCGATGGCGGCGACCATGCTGAGGCCAAGGCCGTCGCCGGGGAGGCGGGCCGAAGATCGCCCGCGATAGAACTGCTGCGTAACCCGCTCTGCATCGCCTGCGTCGAGGCCGGGGCCATCGTCGAGCACGCTCAGGTGCAGGCCGTCCCTTGTCTTTGCGGCGGCCAGTTCGATCCTGCGGCCCAAGCCGGCCCCATGCTTCAAGGCGTTATCGAGCAGGTTCGACAAGGCCTGGAACACGAGGTCGAGATCGAGGTCGGCGACGAGCGGACGGCGCGCGGAGACGGTCAGTTCCATGCCCAGTCGCTCGGCCTCCGGCTGGTAGAATTCGACGATGTCCTCAAGCAGCTGGATCACGTCGGTGCGTTGCAGTTCGAGCGGATGGCGCCCGTTTTCCAGCCGGGAAATGCGCATCAGCGCGGAAAGGATCTGCTGGAGCCGGTTGGCTTCGACGATCGCGCCGCTTGCAGCCATGCGCATCGCGGGATCGTCTCCGGCGATCTGTTCCAGTGACTCCAGCCGGCCGATCAGCCGGGCGAGGGGGGTGCGCAGCTCGTGCGCGGCGTTGTCGGACACGCTCTGCACCGCGCTGAAAAGGCTCTGGATGCGCGAGAGCATGAGGTTGAGCGTTTCACCCAGCCGGTCGAAATCGTCGTTGGTGCCCCGGACCTGGACGCGGCCCGCCAGGTCTCCGTCCATCACCTGCCGTGCCGCCAGGGTGACCGCCTCGATGCGCCGGCCGATCGCCCGGCTCATCAGCCAGCCGCCGGACAGGCCCAGCATCACGGTGACACCGAAGATCCAGATCGCGGCGGTGCGCAGGGAATCGGCGTCGTCGGTTATGTCCCCGACATCGCGTCCGATCATCAGGCGGGCGCCGCCCGGCAGCAGATGGTCGCTGACAAGGGCGTTATGGTCGATTTCCGTCCCGTCGACGAAAGTGTCGGCCTCGATGATGGTAAGACGGCCCAGCGGCTTTGCCGGCCAGCTCGGCAGGTTGGCAGTGGCGACATGGCCGTCCGGTGCGAGCAGCGCATGGAAGGCCTTGCGATCACCCGCATGAGAGGCCCTCCGATCCAGCGCGAGCCGCGTCGCGGCGAAGCCGTGAGCAAGGTAGGCGGCGCGGAATTCGTGGTATTCGGTGTTCACCAACTTGCGCGTGCGGTCCATCGGCAGGGTCACGCGCAGCCAGTACCCCGCGCTCATCAGCAGCGCCACGGAGAGGCAGAACAGCCCCGCATAAGTCAGCGCCAGCCGGAACGAGAAGCTGCGCAGCAGCCGCTTCATTGTTCGCGCATCATGTAGCCGACGCCGCGCACGGTGTGGATCAGGTTGGTCTCGTGCTCCGCCGCGATCTTGTGGCGCAGCTTGGAGATGTGCTGGTCGATGATGTTGGTCTGCGGGTCGAAATTGTAGTCCCACACGTTTTCCAGCAGCATCGTGCGGGTCACCACGCGCCCGGCATTACGCGCGAGGTAGGCGACGATGCGCAGTTCGCGCAGGGTAAGGGCGATGCGCCGCCCCGCCCGGGTGACGGTGTGCGAGGCAAGGTCGATCTCCAGATCGGCGATCCGCAGCAGGCTGGCCGCTTCCGCCACCGGAGCATTGCGCCGGGCCAGACTTTCCAGCCGGGCAAGCAGTTCCGACATCGCGAAGGGCTTGGCCATGTAGTCGTCCCCGCCGGCGCGCAGGCCCTTAACCCGTTCGTCAACGTCGCCCAGTGCGCTGAGGATCAGCACCGGGGTCGCATCGTCGGTGGCGCGCAGGGCTGCCAGCAGCTTCAGGCCGTCCAGCGTGGGCAGCATCCGGTCGAGCACGATCGCATCGTACGTCTCGCAGGTCGCCCGGACCAGCGCGTCACGCCCGTCGCAGCAGTGTTCCACGACGTGTCCGGCCTCGCGCACGCCGGCCATGATGTGTGCCGCCAGGGCTGCATCGTCTTCTATCAGGAGGATCTGCATGGGGTCTCGCGCATTATTCCCGCACTGGCCCTGCGTCGACGGCGGAGTACCGGGCCATGGACATGGGCAAATTCACATGAAGGCTCCATCGGCCCCCCATCTCGATCAGGCAAGAGCGGTTCATGCCCGCATTGCTCCCTTCAGGCCGCCCAGACGCTTTGCTGAGGCGGATACATGTCCTTGCCATTGGCGGAGCGCACCAGTTTGCGCATATCCTGCCGGTGGCCAGCGAACTGGAACGTCGCCAGCCCGGCTCGGTGACTTTCTTCGTCTGCAGTGACGAGGAAGCGGCCATCGCGCGGGACCAGGTTCGCGAACTCGGCGGGCCGTGTCCTGCCCTGGAGGTGATGCGGCTACCCGCTATCGCGGCTCTCTTGCCGAGCCAGCTGCACAAGGCGGCGCGCCTGATCGTCTGGGCGGCCCGCCTGTGCGATGCTGCCGCTATCCTCTGCGCCGAGCGCACGTCCACGATGCTGGGCCGGCTGAGGGGCGATTGCCCGCCTATTCTGCACATTCCCCACGGCGCGGGCGACCGTGCAGTGGGTTTCGAAAAGCGCTTCACCCTGTTCGACCATGTGATGGTGGCCGGCCGCAAGGACCGCGACCGCCTGCTGGCGAGCGGCTTCGTCGAGCCGGAAGCCTGCACGGTGACCGGACCGATCAAGCTCGCCACGATCCTCTCCTCTCCCCGTCCGCGCCCGCCTCTGTTCGACAACGCGCGGCCGACGATCTTCTACAATCCGCACTTCTCGAAGAAGCATTCGTCGATAGCGGTTTTCGGCCGAAAGCTGATCGAGGCGGTGCTGCAGGACGGGCGCTACAATCTGGTGGTCGCGCCGCATGTCCGGCTCGCCCGGCGCTGGTCCGCGCGTGAGCGGCGCGAATGGGAAGCCCTGGCGGTTCCGGGCCGGGTCGTGGTCGATCTCGGCTCTTCGCGCTGCAACGACATGAGCTATACCCTGGGGGCCGATCTCTACGTCGGCGATGTGAGCAGCCAGGTCTACGAGTTCCTTGCCCATCCGCGTCCCTGTCTTTTCGTCGATGCCCGCGGCGTCGACTGGCAGGAGAGCGAGGACTACGCGATGTGGCACTTCGGCGAAGTGATCGGGCCCGATGCCGATCCGGTTGCGGCTCTGGACCGCGCCTTTGCCAATCACGGCGCCTACCTCGCCTGGCAGCGTGAGCGCATGGCCTATACCATCGACGGCATATCCTGGGCGCCCGATGGAACCCCCACTTTCAAGGGCCGCAACGCGGTGCGCGAGGCCGCCGATCAGGTAGAGCGCTATGCCGGACTGGCCGGTTCGGACAGGCTGGCCGCACCCGCCTGACGGGCAAGGGGGGCGCCCCCTTTGGCTGGTTGTGTGGGATAAGCCCGCGCAAACCAGTGGACTCATACCCCTGAATAGGAACATAATAGGAACATATCTCTGATTCGAGGCACGGTCCCCAATGTTCCAGAACCGCGCGCCATCCCGCGCTGATCCTCCACCTGAAGCGCCGCCCAAGCCTCTGTGGCTGGCGAAGGCGCAGTTGCACGAAGTCCATGCCGCCGCCGGCGACTGGGCCTCGGCCATGGCCTTTTGCCTCGCCGCGATCGAGGCCGATGCCCGGCGGCCGATCCTGTTGCTGCGGGTACGCAAGGACCGCCGCGCCCAAGTGCGCATGAACCCTTGCGGCGAAGGCTGGGCGCCGCTCGGGCTGGACCCGGCGCGGCTGCTGATAGTCGATGCGCGTGACGATGCCGGGCTGCTGCGGGCCGGGCTCGACGCTGCGCGCCAGTCCGGCCCGGCGGCGGTGATCCTGGAAACCTGGGGGAACTTGCGCGAATATGACCTTGTCGCCAGCCGCCGCCTGATCCTCGCCGCCGAACAGTCGCGCATCCCGATTGTGGTGCTGCGCGGCGATGTCCCGCCGCGTGCCAGCGCCGCGCACACCCGTTGGACGGTTTCCAGCGCCCCTTCCACCCCGCTGGAGACGCGGGCGCCCGGGCCTCCCGCTCTCCTCGTCGAACTCCAGCGCCGGCGAGGCGGACCTGCGGGAATGCAGTGGCGGCTGGAATGGAATGAAGACAATGCCTGTTTCCGCGAAGAACCCATCGTCCCCGCAAGTATCGGCCCCGCCAGCGCCGGGCCCGGTGCAGACGAAGCCGCGCCGCTATCTGGCGCTGTGGTTTCCCTGGCTGCCGTGCGAGCGGGCGAGCCGCTGCGGCGTACTGCCTGAAGCGGCGGCGGCCAGCGCACTGGTGGCGCGTGACGGGCAGGCGCTGCGCCTCGCGGCAGTCGGCGTTGCAGCGCATCGGCAGGGCTTGAGCGCGGGCATGACGCTGGCCGATGCCCGCGCGCGCTGCCCCGATCTGGCGACGGCGCCGCACGATCCGGTGGCCGACAGCCGCGAACTGGACCGGCTGGCCGGCGCGATGATCGCCTTCACCCCGCTCGTCGCGCTCGATCCCACCGATGGACTGGTGCTCGACGTGACCGGCTGCGCGCACCTGCTGGGCGGCGAGGACGAACTCGTGTCCCGCGTGCTGGCGGCAGCGGGGTATACCGCGAGCAGCGCACTGGCTGCCCATGCTGCGGCCGCACGGGCGCTGGCCCGGCACGGCGGGGGAGGCCGCGGGGAGGACGTGCGCACCCTCCCGGTCGCCGCACTGGAACTGGACGAGCGCGCGCTTTCCGGCCTGCGCCGCGCCGGGCTCAAGACACTGGGCGATCTTGCGGCGCGGCCCATGGCCGGGCTGGCGGCGCGCTTCGGGGAAGCGGCGGTCATGCGCCTGCGCGCGATTATGGGCGAGGCGAGCAGCCCGATCACCCCGCTCCGCCTCGTCGAGCCGATCCGGCTGGAAACCCGCTTTCCCGAACCGCTCGCCCGCACCGATGATGCGCTCGACGTGATCGAGGACCTGCTGACCCGGGCGGCCCGGATCATGGAGGAGCGCCAGCTCGGCGGGCGGCGCTTCCTCGTGGTGCTCCACCGCAGCGACAACGTCCGCCCGCGTCTCGCCGTGGAAACCGGACAGCCGGTGCGCGACCCCGCCGCCGTCATGCGCCTTCTGCGCGAACGGATCGACACGCTCTCCGACCCGCTGGACCCCGGTTACGGCTTCGATGCGATCACCTTGGCGGTGCAGGGCGCAGAGCATCTGCCCTCGCGCCAGATCGGGCTGGAAAGCGGCAAGGAAGATGCCGAAGACAGCATCGCCGCGCTGGTCGATACGCTAGGCGTGCGGCTGGGTGAGGAACGGGTGAGCCGCCTTGTCCCTTGCGACCGGCATTTGCCGGAAAAGGCGCAGGGTCTCGTCCCGGCCACGCAGGCGCGCCCCGGCCCCTGGCCGGCAGGAGGTGACACTCCGCCGCGCCCGCTGCTGCTGCTCGACCCGCCCCAGCCGGTGGACGTGATCGCGGGAGTTCCCGACAGCCCGCCGCAGCGCTTTCGCTGGAAGGGCCGCCTTCACGACGTCCGGCTGGCCGAAGGCCCTGAGCGGATCGGCGCGGAATGGTGGCGAAAGCGCGGCGGCCACACCCCCGGCAATGCCGGCGATACGCGGGACTACTACCGCATCGAGGACGGCGAAGGCCGCCGCTACTGGATCTTCCGCAGCGGCCTGTTCGGTGAAACGCCCGGTCCGCGCTGGTATCTGCACGGCCTATTTCCATGAACGTACCCGCCTTCGCCGAACTGGTCGCCGCCACCAACTTCAGCTTCCTGCGCGGTGCCTCACCCGGCGCGCAGATCGTCGCGCGGGCGCAGATGCTGGGCATGAACGGCATCGGCATCGCGGATCGCAACACCGTGGCCGGCGTGGTGCGTGCGCTTGCCGGGTGGCGGGATATCGGCGGCAAGGACAGCGGCGTGAAACTGATCGTCGGCGCGCGGCTGGTCTTCGCCGACGGTACTCCCGATGTGGTCGCCTACCCGATGACGCGGCATGGCTGGGGGCGGCTCACGCGCCTGCTCACTCTGGGCAACCGCCGTGCGCGCAAGGGGGAATGCGAACTGCACCTGCCCGATCTTCTGGACCACGCGCAGGACATGGCGCTCATCGCCATGGACGGTGATGCGGCCCTGCTCGAAACCCTGCGCGCGGCAACGCCCCGGCTATGGCTGGCCGCCACCATGCCGCGCGCCGGGCGGGACGCGCGCACTCTGGCGCGGCGCATGGCGCTGGGGACACGCACCGGCGTCCCCCTGATCGCCACCAACGACACGCTTTATGCCGAGCCCGACGACCGCCCTATGCAGGACGTGCTCACCTGCATCCGCGAAGGCCTGACGGTGCAGACCGCCGGCCGCAGCCTTGCCGCCAATGCCGAGCGTCACCTCAAGACCCCGGCGGAAATGGCCCGCCTGTTCCACGCCTGCCCGCAGGCTCTGGCAGCCACGCAGGACTTGCTGGCCTGCATCGAATTTGCCCTGACCGACCTACGCTACGAATACCCCCACGAACCCGTGCCCGAAGGCTGGCAGCCGCAGGACTGGCTGGAAAACCTCGTCCTGCAAGGCGCTTATGAGCGGTTCCCGGACGGTCTGGACCCCGAATATCACAAGGTGCTGGCCGAAGAATTCGACCTGATCCGCCAGAAGAACTACGCCTGCTACTTCCTTACCGTGCACGACATCGTGCGCCATGCCCGCAGCCTTGAACCGCCGATCCTGTGCCAGGGGCGCGGCAGCGCGGCCAATTCGCTGGTCTGCTATTTCCTCGGCGTCACCCCGATCGACCCGGTGAAGCAGAAGCTGCTGTTCTCGCGCTTCCTCTCGCCCGAGCGTAACGAGCCGCCCGATATCGACGTCGATTTCGAGCATCAGCGGCGCGAGGAGGTGATGCAGTACGTCTTCAACCGCTACGGCCGTGAGCGTGCGGGCATCGCCGCCACCGTCATCCGCTACCGCCAGCGCAGCGCGATCCGCGAAGTCGGCAAGGTGCTGGGGCTGAGCGAAGACGTGACCGCGCGCCTTTCCGGCACCGTCTGGGGCAGCTGGGGCGGCGACGAACTGCCCGAGGAGCGTCTCGCCGAAGCCGGCTTCGACCCCGCCAACCCGCAGGTGGAGCGCCTGCGCGACATGGTGGGCCAACTGCTGGAATACCCGCGCCACCTGTCGCAGCACGTCGGCGGCTTCGTGCTGAGCGAAACCCGGCTCGACGAACTGGTGCCGATCCACAACGCGGCAATGCCCGACCGTACCTTCATCGAATGGGACAAGGACGATCTGGAGGCGCTGGGCCTGATGAAGGTCGATGTGCTGGCGCTGGGCATGCTCACCGCGATCCGCAAGAGCTTCGATCTGCTGCGCGATCATCATCTGGAAGACCTGGTGCTGGAAACCGTTCCGGTTGAGGACGAGGCGACCTATGACATGCTGTGCAAGGGCGACAGCATCGGCACGTTTCAGGTCGAAAGCCGCGCCCAGATCGCGATGCTGCCGCGCATGAAACCGCGCGAACTCTACGATCTCGTCATTCAGGTTGCCATCGTGCGGCCCGGCCCGATCCAGGGCGGCATGGTCCACCCCTACCTGCGCCGTCGCTGCGGGGAGGAGGCGGTGGTATTTCCCGGCCCGCCGGGGCAACTCCTCGATGTTCTGGGCAAGACGCTGGGCGTCCCGCTGTTTCAGGAACAGGCGATGAAACTGGCGATCGTCGCCGCCGGCTTCACCTCGGCAGAGGCCGACGGCCTGCGCCGCGCCATGGCGACCTTCAAGAGCCGGGGCAACGTGGGCGATCATCAGCACCGGCTGATCGAGGGCATGGTGACGCGCGGCTATCCCCGTGAATTCGCCGAGCGCTGCTTCGAACAGATCAAGGGCTTCGGCGAATACGGCTTCCCCGAAAGCCATGCGCAGGCCTTCGGATGGCTGGCCTACGTTTCGTCCTGGCTGAAGTGCCATTACCCGGCGGTGTTCACCTGCGCGCTGCTCAACAGCCAGCCTATGGGCTTCTACGCTCCCGCACAGTTGGTAAGCGACGCGCGCGAGCATGGGGTCGACGTGCGCCCGATCGACGTCAATGCCAGCGTGTGGGACAATACGCTGGAGGGCGAACGCGTGCTGCGCCTCGGCCTGCGTCAGATCGGCGGATTCAAGAAGGAATGGGCGGAAGGGCTGGAAAAGGCCCGCAAGGTCAGCCCCATCACCGGCCTTGAAGACGCTGCCCGCCGCGCCGATCTGCCTTCGCGCGCATTGCATCTGCTGGCCGATGCCGATGCGCTTGGCTCGCTCGGGCAAAGTCGGCGCTCGGCGGGGTGGGAAGCGCGGCGCGTGCCCCCGGCGCAGCTACCGCTTTTTGCCGCACTGGAAGCCCCCGAATTGGCGCAGGAGGCCGATGCCGCGCTGCCGGCCATGGCGCCTGCGGAGGAAGTCGTGGCCGATTACCAGACCCAGCGATTGTCGCTGAAGGGTCACCCGATGCAGTTCCTGCGCGCCCATTTCGAAGGACAGGGCGCGCGGACCTGCTCCGCTGTCGACGCTGCTCGCGACGGCACGAAAGTACGCGTCGCCGGTGTCGTTCTGGTTCGCCAGCGGCCGGGCAAGGGCAATGCGATCTTCATCACGATCGAGGACGAGACAGGCGTAGTCAACGGACTGCTCTGGGCGCGCGACTTCGAAAAGCAGCGCCGCGCGGTGATGGCGGCCCGCCTCATGGTGCTTGAAGGGACGGTCCAGCGCAGCAAGGAGGACGTCGTCCACCTCATCGTCGATCACGTCACCGATGCCAGCTCGGCGCTGTCGGCCCTGTCGTCGCCGGAACTGAAGCCCGAACCGCTGCGTGCAGATGCAGTGCGCAAGCCGGAATACGATCGCACCCGCCCCACTTCACGCGGGCATCCGCGCAATGTGCGCATCCTGCCCCGGTCGCGGGATTTTCATTGAGCGGGCTGGCTTCCCGCCGTGCTCAGGCGGCGCGGCGGGTGGGCGGTGCCGGGGTTTCATCCTTGCGCGGTCGGGGGCGGCTAAGCAGCGCGCTGCGCCGTTCGAGATGCCGCAGCGGGACATAAGGGTCTTCCCGTGCGAGCGAGCGCAAATGCTGTATCTTGAGCAGCAGCGCCATCGCACCGGCCACTGCGATCACCGCCTGCCAACGCGTAGCGTCGATGCTGCCGGTCATCCCTGCATGGACCCACTCCAGCATCGTGACCAGAAGCGCGAGGATGCCAAGCATGTCGGCAGCCCGCACTTTCGGCGCGGCCTGAAGCATGACGATGGCGGCAAGGAACGTGGTCGCAGCGGCGGAGGCCGGCGACGCGTCGAAACCCAGGATGACGGCGGCAAGCCCGCCCAGGCAGGGCAGCAGCGCCAGCCTGGCGGCGTTGACGAGGAACCGGGGCGTGAGCAGGGAAGACATCATGCCTCCCTTGTCGCCCGAAATTCTGAAAATCACGTTTAAAACTGGCGTTTCTAAGTGAAATTACAGTCATCCTGATCAGGATGCAGTGCGGGCCGATGGCAGGCGCATGACGTTGACGATCCGCTGGATCACACGCCCGCCAAGGCTGCGTGAATGTGCGGCGCCGGCATCGTGGAACAGATCGTACGTCAGTTCGCGCCACCAGTAGCGCGGATCGCTGGAAAACAGGTAGTGGCCAAGGTTCTTGCGCGTGGTCGCCATCGCACGGTCCTCCAACTCGGTCCCGTCCTGTTCGCCGATCAGGCTGGCGCGCGCGATGTCCAGCAGCTTGCGGGTTCGCCATTCCTGCGCAAGCGCCGTGCAGTCCTTTTCAGGCAGGGGGGTGGCGTAGAGTTCGTGGGAAAGCAGCAGCGCGGCCATCGTCATGTGTTCGATGCCGTTGGCCGCAGCGTCCGTGACCAGACGGTCGGCGGCGCCGGGTTCCTGTCGCAACACGGCGGCAAGGTCTGCCAGCCACTTCAGCCGCGACCAGGCATGTTCCGCCCCATGCGCGGTGAGGTAGAGAGTGCCCAATTCCCGCGGCAGGACAGGCAGGGTGATGCCGGGGGAGATTACGGTGTCGACTGCACCGTCTACTCCGACATGGCCGAGCAGGCGCGGGTTCTGGAACAGGCGCCAGTGCAGTTCTATGCCGGTGTCGCTATGGTCGTGGTCGTACGCCCAGTCCTTGCCGTATCGTGACACCGCGCCGAGTTGCCGCGCAGTTGCGTCACAAGGTGGCTCGCTGCGTTCGTAGCCTACCTGGGACAGCACCTCGTGCGCGCGTTCCAGGTCCTCGCGGGCGATCAGCAGGTCGATGTCGATGCTGGTTCGAACCCCCACCTCACCGTAGATGGTGAGCGCGGCAGGGGCACCTTTGAGCACGGCTACGGGAATATTTTGCGCACGTAGCGCTGCCACGGCCTGCCGGGTTTGCAGAAGCTGGCGGAACTGCTCCTCCGCCAGATCCAGTGCGTCCTGCCGCAGTTCGCGGCGCAGGGGGGTGTCTGCCAAACCCTCGCAATGGCCGACCGCGCGGGCCACCAGCCCCGTCACATGGTGACGCCGGGCCAGGGCGATCAGCCGGGCAGGATCGCGAATGGCCGCTGCGGCATGCTGGATGGCCCCGATCGCCTCGGCGTCGTGCGGCCAGCGCGTGGCATGAAGCAGGAATGCGAATTCGGGGCACAGGACAAGCGTGCCGGGAGGTGTCATCATGACCGGCATTCGGCCCAGACGGCGCTGCGTCCTTGTGGCCATGTGGCGAGAAGCGCGAAGCCGCCCGGTTCGGGATCGCCGATGACGGGAAACCGCTCGGTCTCGATCCAGACATGGGCACGGATCGGCCGCGATGTATCGGACGCTGCGGCGACGCCGTAGAACAGCGTGGAATCGATCCCGCGCCTGCGCAGCATGATTTGCGCGGCGAGGCCCTGCTCGAAGCACAGGGCGCGTAAAGGGCTGCGCTTGGCGGCGCGGTCAACCGCCCAGGCGACCATCCAGGTAAGCACCTCGGTCCGATCGGTCGTGGCAGGTGCCTTGCCGAAAGGCCCGGCGGCGGCGATCCGCCCGATCAGCGGGAGCGGCAGGAACCGTACCAGCGGGGCGGCAATCACCAGCAGCACCATCGCTTCCACCAGCGCGCGCCGTTCTTCCCAGTCGAAACGACCGAACTTCGTGCGCAGGGAAGTAAGGTCGTCCTGGTTCACGGCTCGATCCAGAACCAGGTGTCGATCGTGTCATGGGCGCCGTGGAGACGCACTTCCTGGTTTTCGGTCGCCTCGATCGGATCGACGACGTGAAACTGCGCGCCGAACGCGCGTACTTCCTCGCCCAGCGTTTCATAAGCGATGTCGTCCGCAAGGTGGAAGCGCAGCCACTGGGCTACGCCGTCCACCTGTCCGGCGGTCAGCGATACTGGGGCACTGGATCGATCGGGGCGGATCGGTTCGGGGCCGGTAACGTCGAAATCGAACAGCGTGACGGGCTCGCTGCGCAGCTCGAACTTATCGCGGCCGAGTGTGAAGTCGGTGCCGCGCAGCGCATTGAACGGCGTCATGTCCAGTCCATCGACGATGCCCATGCAGTGCTGCGAGGCTTCGAGGTCAGTGACGGGGGCGACGAGCAGTTCCGCCCGGCCCGGCAGTACAGGTGCACCGGGCTTGAGCAGCCGGGCCTTGGCATCCGCCAGCGTCGCAGCGCAGCCCGCCCCCAGGAAGTTGTTGGCGAGGTTGTCCCACAAAAGCACGTCGGCAGGTTCGGGCAAATCGCGGCCCAGGTTCAGTTCGCGCGAATCGATGGGCAGCAGTGTGATCCTGTCGGCAAAGCCATTGCGTGCGATGATCTCGCTTGCTGCGCGCGCCACTTCGGGATCGCGTTCGCAGGCGACGACATGGCTGGCGCCGGCCTGCACAGCCAACATGGCGAAGACCCCGGTTCCGGCGCCGATATCCAGCACTACGCCCCCGTTCGCCAGCACCCGGCGCAGGGCCCGCGCGTAAAGTTCGTGCCGATACGTGTCGAGAACCATGGTGAAATACCAGCTGCCGATACCCTCGGACAGGATTGGCCGCGCCAGTGCGTGCGCTTCGGCATCGTTCGGCGCGAGGGCCAGCGCCTCGCGGCAGACGGCGCGGGCGCGTTCCTGCTGGTCGTTTTCCCGGAGCAGAGTGCGGGCGCAGTTGATCATCGCGATTGCATTGCCGTGGACGGAGGCGAGCAGTGTGTCGACCGCCGCTTCGGCCAGGCGCGGGAACCGGGTATTCGGCGTCACAGATTGCTCCTTGCGATGTTTCGCATGTGGCTGGCCGCCGAGATCGTGAGCAGACAGGCCAGGCGGTAGCTGTTTTCGGCCTCGTCGCTGTCCCAATCGGCCGAACCGGCTTCGGGCAGGTCGGCGATCAGGCGGCGAACCTTGGCGGTGTCCAGGAAGGCGGCGGTGGGTTCGTACAGTTCCAGCCGTTCCATCTCGGCGATGAAGGCCTGCCGGTCCTGGCAGATCGCCTGGGCCCAGTCGGCGCCCTGATAGCCACGCTGGCGGTTGTCGAGCACTTCGGGCGGAGCGCGGTCGGCCAGGACGCGGCGCAGGATCGCGCGGGGCTCACCGTCCCACACAAGCCGTTCGACCGGAATGCGCAGGGCCAGTTCGAACAGCCTGCGGTCGGCGGTGGGGTCGCGCAGGTCCAGCCCCCATTCGGCCAGCATCGCCTTGTACTGGTCGCCGGCGCCATTGGTGCGCGTGCTGATCAGGCGGCATTCGACGCTGGAGATACCCCGTTCGCGCCCGAATGGTCCGGCGTCGGGGACTGGCTCCCCGGCTTCTGCCGCTGCCTGGCAATGCGCCTGCGCTGCTTCGTCATAGGCGCTGTCGGTGAGCAGCGACATGTCGCGGTCGTTCTCGATCGTGCGGCCTGAAAGCGCCATGCCCCAGCGCCAGAGCCGGTCGGGCAGGAGGTCTTCGACCGTGTTGAACAGTACGCCGCGCCAGCGCATCCAGCCGCCGCGTACCAACCCGCGGGCGGTGCGCAGCCACAGCTTGAAACGGCGCTGCTGCGCCAGTTCGCGCAGGGCCCAGATGCCGGATTCACTGATCGAACTGTTGCCCATGAGGCCATGCAGCAGGACGCTGACCCCGTGGTCGCGCGCAATGTCGTTGATTTCCTCGAACCAGGGCAGGTTGCACAAGTTGATTATGGGCGAGGGATAGAGAGCGCGGGTGCGGTCGAGCCCGGCCAGCGGACCTTGGCCGGGTACGACCCGGACGAGGTCCATGTTGCCGTGCATGGCGGCGGTGCGGGCAGCGACATGAGATTCGTCGGCAAGGTGGCGCGTCGCCATCGTGCGCACCGGGCCTTCGCGCGGCGCCGCGACGAAGGCGGTTATGCGCTGGCCGTCCCGCGCCAGCGCGAGTGCGGCGGTAGTGGCGACGGCGGTGCTGTCGAAGCCTGCGCTAAGGTGCGCGCCGACTTTGCCGGATGCCCGGCGCAGGCAGGTTCCCACCGCGCTCTCGATTGCCCGCGACAGCGTGTCTTCGTATTCGGCCTGCGTGTCGAGAAGCAGAGGCGTGAGGTCGGGTTTCCACCACGCGATTTCCTGCTGGCCGGTGCCGGAAACCACCAGCATATGCCCCGGGCGTACGGTGTCTATGCCGGTGTAGGCCGAGCGCCCCGGTGCGAAGGAGTTCATGCGCAGGAACTGGCGGTACTGCTCGACGTCCGGTGTGCGAGGTGTCGCGGGATCGGCGAGGAGGATGTCCGGCATTGAGGCGGCGGCAAAGCGCCCTGCCTCGGCATGGTAGTAGAGGGGGCGGTCTCCCATGGCGTCGCGGGCAAGAACGAGGCGGCGTTCCTGCCTGTCCCAGGCGATCACCGCGAAGACGCCGTAGATACGCTCGAACGCTGCCTCGCCCCAGCGTTCGAGCGCTGCGGCCACGATCGCGCCGTCCGACATCGCACCCGGATCGAGGCCGAGTTGGGCGGCAAGGTCGCCGCGCTCGGTCAGTCGCACGTCGGCGGCGACGATCCAGCGCTGCAACTCATTGTCGAGAGGTTCGTCCAGCCGGTCTTCGGGCAGGAGCGGAAACAGGCACCTGCCCAGCAGCACCGATCCGCCGGACCAGGAACGCCAGGGCTCGCGGCCATAACGCCGGGATGCCATCGCGAAAGGCCGGGCCATGTCCGTGGCGTCGGCTCCGTCGCGGTTCCAGAGCGTGCAAATGGCGGTCACTTAAGCGGATCCTGCGCTTTTGCGGATGACTTGTACCGCGCCCATATGGCTAAGTTTCAGGTCCTGCCGACCAAACCGGCATCGACGAGTTCGCGCAGCAGCGCGAGCGTTTCTTCCTCGCAGATGACTCGGTCGACATCGTAGATATCGAGAAGTGCATCACAAAGCCGGGGCACGTCATGATGCTCGTCGAGCAGCTTCCAGATCCGGGTCGCGACCTCGTTGAGGCCGAAGCAGACGCCTGCCTGGATGTCGAGCGCGACCAACTGTCCATCGACTTCCGCCGTCGCGGTTGTCGGGTTCTTGGTGAAAGTTTCGACACTCGTAGTCAGAGCGGTCATGGATAGTCCTTTGCCGGGCACATACGCACTGCCGAAAAAAGCAGGGCCGGACGAAATGGTAGAAGGTCAGGCAGGGCATATGCCTGGAGCGTCTGGCGATCGGGCCGGGCCGACCTTCGTCAATCAGAAAAGCCCGAAGAAGCCGGCCCCGATAGTTCGTTAGAGCTGCCGAGGCCGACTTCCTCAAGGCTTTAGGAGCCCATCATGCGGCGCGGGTGGGTCGAGTCGGTGATCATCGACATCATCGTCGTCCCTTCCGCGTCGGCTGCGCCCATGCGGACTACAGCCGGGCGCTGCCAGGTCATACGACCCGAGGTGCCCACGGTATTGTCAGAGTTGGCCATTTTGAACCAGCCTTTCTTGAAAAAGCAACACTAAGTAAATGAAGAAAAAATTATAGTTTCATCAAATTACTTGTGTTGCGGAATTGAAGACTAACATTGCTGTGGTCGACTTCAAGTTTATATTGGAGCGGCGTTGGGGGTGTTAAAGAATTTTCATGCTGTAATTCGGCTGCAGATGGCAGTTGCATGGTCTTCGATAAGTGCCGCTTCCCTGTTGAAGTGTTCCATTCCCCAAGTTCGTTCGACCCGGAATACCGGAGTTCCGGTCGCCAGACGCGCTGTATCCTGCAAATAGCCGGACGCGTGCCCGACGAGATCGCCGATGCGCCGCCGATAGATGCTGGAGGTGATCGCATCGATGGCCGGCAGGCCGCGCAGCGAGGTGATCGCAAAACCGCTGTCCGGTTCCGCTTCGCGCAAGTGGTAGATCGCGGCGATGGGCAGCGGTTGCCGGACGCGGTCGGACGCCATTTCGAGTTCGAACTTGCCCTCGGCCCATGGCACCGAACAGGCGGTCTGGCCGATCCGCTTCATGGCCTCAAGCGCATCGTCCCACAGGCGAAGGCGCGGCATTCCGGGATGGCCGATAGCCTGGCCATCGCGCTCAAACGTAACGGCGCAGACATCGTCCGTCAGGAGAGGACGGCCGCGTCCTTCGAACCAGGCGGCGAGCGTCGATTTGCCTGCGCCTGAATCGCCGCAAAGCAGAACGGCTGCATCACCGCAGGCAAAGGCGTTGCAGTGCAGCGGCATGATCGCGCGCTGGTGCAGGATGGCGCCCATGATCGAGCCGGCGAGGTACAGGTCGATCTCGGCCTGACTGACGCCGGGATAGGGATCGACGATGATGGTGTGGCCGCCGCGGATCAGGAACCGGCCCACTTCTTCGACCGCGATCGTCAACCCTTCGGCGTTCCACGAGGTGTCGAGGTCGTCGTTGACGGTTTCCATCACCGGCAGCAAGGCGACCGGGGCGAACGCGACGTGGACATCGGCAGCGGTGTCGTCATCGATGCGGGCGCCGCGCAAGGTCGGAACCTCGCGGGGGAAGCGGACATCGAGGCCGAAGACGCGGTAAGTTGCCGTCATCACTGCACCGCCGGCCGCATGGCGTCGAATACGGCGTCAAGCACCGCAAGTTCGGGCAAGTCGAAACGGGCGGCCCAGCGGGCGGGGTCGATGAGATCGGCGCAGCCCGCCGGGTGATAATGCAGGAAGGCGAGGTGGCAGAAGCCGCCATCGGGGATCTCATCACGGTAATGCCACTGCGAGGATCCTGAGAACAGCAACGCTTCGTTGGGGTGCAGGATATGATCCTCGAAGACGATGCCGAGCAAGGCGGGATCGGTCTCGTCGGATAGGGTCGCAGCCTCTCCGGCGGTGGGCCATGGGACTATGTCGCTGAACCGGATCGGCCATTCGCAGCTTTGCGCAAGGCACAGGTCGAGCGTCCATTTGGCGGACGGGGCATCCATGTGCGGCGGGCATCGACCGCTGCCGTGATAGAGGCTGAGGAAGTTGTAGCAGGGTTCGACCTCTTCTCCGGCAAGCTCCGACACCAGCGGCGTGAGTTCGCGTTGGAGAACACCCAGCGCGGGCAGGTCGTGAAAGATGTCGCGGCCGAACTGGGCGTTTTCACGCGATTTCAGCGCCGTGGCAGGTAGCGCGCGGACTTCGGTCAGCAGGTCCTCGAAGCGCACATCGCCGAGAAGCGGGCGCACGTGGCGGACCTTGAAGTCCGGCGCGGTGCGCAGGACATCGAAAGCGGCCGTGAAGGTCGCGACGCTCCTTGGGTTTACTATTTCCAGCATCTGCCGTGCGGCTTCGAACTTGGCGAGGAACTGGCTGTCATACCAGTCGAAGCCCGGCAACTCGTGCAGGACCCGCATCGCCACCATGTACCGGTGGGCGATCAGGGGGTCGGTCAGGTCAAGCGATTGGAACATCGTGCCATCCTGTGCGGCTCGACCAATTGGCGGCATGGTGCTATTAAAGGAGGGGATTTACTGCCGTCCGCGTTGGTTTTTCGGCGTCGCATTACGAAGGCTGCGAATTATGACTGCGAGTGAGCCTGGAAACGATGTTTCCGGCAGGCCGGAATCCGATACCGGCGCGTACCGCGATGCCGGACCGTGGAGGGCGGGCAGCGAAGCCGCAGGCGCCGATCATCGTGTCCGCTCGCACACCGCAGCGGCCGCTGAAACGGCGCAGCCGATCGGCGGCAGGCCGATCCTGTGGCGATGGTGGCTGCTGGCGGCGCTGATCAGCCTGGGGCTGTGGGGCGGGATCGCCGCTCTCATCAGGTAGGACACCATTTCAGTAGCACCCGCGTGAGGCGAGCACGGCTGGAACCGTCCGCAGGCAGATCGCGAAATCATAGGCCAGCGATTTGCGCAGGGCGTAGAAGGCGTCGAGCCGCACCCTGATGTCGTAGCTGACTTCGTTACGTCCGCTGACCTGCCATAAGCCGGTCAGGCCGGGCCGGACGGAGCAGTAGGCGCCGAAGCGGTTGCCATAGCGGGCGACTTCACCTTCGACGATCGGGCGCGGTCCGACCACGCTCATATGGCCGAACAGGACGTTCAGGAGTTGGGGTAGTTCGTCGAGGCTGGTCTTGCGCAGGATGCGGCCGATCGGGGTGATCCGGGGGTCGCTGCGCAGTTTCTGGTCGCGTGCCCATTCCTGCCGTGCCTCTTCCGAGCTGGAAAGCAGTGCTTCGAGCCGTTCGCGGGCATCGACCACCATCGAGCGAAATTTGAGGCAGGGGAACTGCTTGCCATCCCGGCCGATGCGCTGCTGAACGAAGAGAACGGGACCATTGCTGGTCAGTCGGACTGCCAGGGCGACGAGCAGCAGCAGGGGCAGGAACAGCAGCAGCGCGAGCGCGGAAACCGCAAGATCGAAGGCCCTCATCACGATCTGATGTCCCCAGTCAGCCATACCCTGGTCATCAGTTTTGCGGGCGGAACGGTCAGGGGACCGATGCAGCGTCGCTTCCATTCGGATGACCTGCGCTTTCGCGGTCTGCATCAACATGCTCCTGATCGAACCCGCCGCGATCACACTGATTTTGACCGACGAATCAATTAATATAGGTATACCATATTTCTCTTTATCGGTTCGGAATAGCTACATTTTGCAGTGCAATATGGGTCATATCGGAGCGGAATTAATTTAATTTAATTTGTCGGATAATTTTATTGAATTCCATGTAGATAAAATTCGGATGTTTAGTTTGGTAGTGCACGGCTTTTGTGTGGAACTGATCTTACGATTAAGGCGCGCGCAGCTTGGCTTGCGAAGTTTTAATCGCTCTACAGCAATGTCGCTTCTTGCTCACAGCTCCATCGCAGGGTCGGTCTCGATGGCAGTCATCGACGAGCTTGCAGGCGTTGTTCAAGCGCTATCGGGATATCGCCTGTCGGCATTGTGACCCGTTCACCGAAGATGGTTTCCAAACGGTCGATCCATGCCGACGGGGTGAGCGCCAGGGATGTGGTGCGGATAAAGGCTGCCTCGCTCATTGCGCGCGTGGCGGTATCATCGTGCAGGATCGTGCGGATGGCGTCGGCAAATGCATCGACGTTGCGGGGATCGATGGCCATGCCTGCGCCGCATGCGACAAGGTCGTCACTCAACAGTGCGGTCCGGGGCAGAATCACCGGCAGTCCGCTCCATGCCGCTTCGATTGCGACCAGGCCGAATGGCTCCGGATAACGACTGGGCATGACCAGCATGCGCGCACTGGCGGCAAGATCGCGAATCTCGGCAGGGCTGCGTCGACCCATGAGACGGGCCCCGGGATGGATCTGGCGGATGCGATCGGCGAGCGGACCTTCGCCGACCACCGTAAGGGCGGCGCCGGCGCGTGCGGCGGCGTGCGCCGCCAGATCGGCGCCCTTGGTTTCTTCCAAGCGGCCGACGAACAGGACTTCACGGTTGTGCTCGGCCGCAATGCGCCGGGACGAGAAGGGCTCGACGGGATTGGGCAAGGCGATGATCGATCCGGTAGGGATACCCGCCCGGGTCAGGAAATCGCGCATGCCCTCGTGAATGGCGAGTACCGGCGGTGAAGAGCGCGGCCGATAGGCCCGGCGCTGGACTGCCTGGCGTGCGCTGCGCCACAGCTTCCGCGCGGCACCATCCCGGTCGCATGGGGTGGAAAGGCAGGCGCGGGAAAGCGGGGTATGCGGACATACCTCGCCCGATTTGAGCCAGGCGAATGCGCCGTTGGGGCAGGCCAGGAAAAAGTCGTGCGCGGAGATGACGAGCCGGTCGCGTACCGGATCGAGTGCGCCGAACACCGAGGGCGAAAGAATCTGCGACCAGCCATGCAGGTGGTAGACGGTTGCGGGGGTATCGTGCCGGGCGATCCAGTCCCGCAGCATCGCGTGGGCCGCGCGGTTCCACAGGCCAGTCACCATCGCCTTGGCGCGGCTTCCCGCAAGCAGGCGCTGCTGGCCGAGGGCGACGATCTCCACTCCGGCGTCGGCAAGGGCCGGACTATCTCCCGCATCGCCGGTAATGAAAGTGACCTGGTGTCCGCGTGCGGCGAGGTCGCATGCGGCCTGGACCGCGAGTTTGCTGGCGCCGCCCTTCGGGTCGCTGAGGTCGTTGATCTGGACGATGCGCCCGATCATGTTCTGGCCTCCCGCAGGCGCGCTGCGAATTCGGCCACTTCCCGGCATGCGCGGGCGATCAGAGGGGCGGGGTCGAGGTGATCGGCGATGGCGGCGGCGGTGCGGGCGCCTACGTCGGCCGCCGCCACGGCGGCAGGGTCGAGCATATGGCTTCCGCGTTCGGCCAGTTCGAAAAAGCTGTCGAGCTTGACGTCCCAGCGCAGCCCGACGGCGGGAACGCCGAAGGAGTATGCGGCGATACATGCATGCATGCGGTGACCGACGATGGCGTCGCATCCCGAAACGAGGGTGGCGAGATCGGCCGGAGTTTCGAAGGATGGGCTGAGCGTGACCGGCCCTCTGGCATGGCGTATCCAGTCATAGAAGCGGCCGTGCAGGTATTCGCGGTCTTCCGGGCTGCCGTTGGTGAAGAGGGCGACTTCAAAGCCGGCCTCCACGAGCGAGCGCAAGGCCGCCGGATACCAGTCCTCAAGTGTGGCGGCGGAGGATTTGTCGCTATGGTAACGCACCGCCAGCGGATCGGTCACGCAAAAGCCGACCTTGCGGCCGCCCGGGCTGCGCAGCGCGGACGGATAGTGCAGGCTGGCGAGCACGCCCGGATCGACCACCACTTCCGCAGGGGCCGCGTGGGGGCCGAAATGCGCGGCCCAGCCTTCCTGCGAGCGGATGTCGCGCACGGAAGCCCAGGTCAGGCGTGCCCGCGAGAAGGCGCGGTTGAACAGCCTTTTGCCTGCCTCGGACCAGCTGGGCGCGACGCCTACCGCATAGACCGAGACGGGCAGCGAGAGCCTTGCCGCCTCGGCGAGAGCGCCCGAGATCTTCATCGGGAAGTTGAGGTCCGAATCGGTGAGCAGATTGCCGCCGCCTATCACCACTGCATCTGCGCCGGAAAGCCCGCGGCGAAAGCGCCTCCGTAGCCTGCCGCGGAGCAGCATTTCGAGCATGGCACGAGCGGCCATCTGGCGAAGCGGGGTAGGGCAGCGATCAAGCAGGGCGAGGGCCAATCCGCGCGCACGGCCGTGGGACGCGGGGTATTCGGTGCGCCCGGCAAGGTCCACGGACACGACCTCGCAATCGGGCAGCGAGCGCCTCAATTCGCGTTCCAGGCATTCACTCAGCAGGCCGTCGCCCAGGTTCGGGCTGTATTTCACATTGAACAGGATCACGCGGCTGATCGCGCCGATGCGCGTGCCGGGCATGTCTGCAATGTCGCCGTGCGCGAGCGCCGGTCGAATGGCCATCGACGGGGCGGTCATGTCGTGGACTGTCTCCGTGGATTGACTTGCACATACGGTTTCGCGGTGCCTGGCCCTGCATGGGGACTACCAGAGTTGCCTCGATATTCGCAGGATGTTCGCGCGCAGTGACTATTTTTTAACACTGTAGTTGGCCGCGTTCTCTTTATCCTGCGACGCGTTCCATGTGTTCATCGGCTGCGAATATCGTGCCGATAGTGACTGTCGAGGAAATTGGCCGCTTGCCCAGCATCCATGTCGTGATCGCCACGGTCGGCCGTGCCCAATTGGTGCGCCGGACCGTCGACCTGCTTGCCTTGCAGACCCGGGCTGCGGACGGTGTGATGGTTGTGTCCGTCGCGCCCGCAGATGTCGCGGGGGTCGAGCAGGCGCGCGGTGCACCGCGTATCCTGTTTTCCGAAAGGGGCCTGTGCCGCCAACGCAACCGTGCGCTTGATGCGCTGGAGGGGCAGGCGGACATCATCGTGTTCTTCGACGACGATTTCATCCCGGCGGACGATTATCTCGCACAGGTAGAGGCCTTGTTCGTGGCGCATCCCGATATCGTCGGGATCACCGGCGAACTGCGCGGGGACGGGGTGCGGCAGGGCGGCTTCACGATCGAGCAGGCGCTCGAACTGCTGGCAAAGCCGGACCCTGCGGCGGCGGAACTGCGCCACCGGCACGAGCTTTACGGCTGCAACATGGCCATCCGCACCAGCGCTGTGCAAGGCATGCGTTTTGACGAGAACCTGCCGCTTTATGGCTGGCAGGAAGATATCGACTTCACCAATCGGCTGGGCCGCAAAGGGCGGCAGGTGTCGACCCGCGCGGTGACCGGGGTGCATCTGGGCACCAGCGGCGGGCGCACTTCGGGCAAGCGACTGGGATATTCGCAAGTGGCGAACATCGTCTACCTCAAGCGCAAGGGCACGATGCGGCCGGACTTCGGCAACCGTCTGATGTGGAACAACGTTGCGGCCAACGCGCTGCGCAGCCTGCGGCCCGAACCGCTGGTCGATCGGCGGGGGCGGTTACTGGGCAACATGCTCGCCATTTTCGACTGCCTGCGCGGCCGCGTCGATCCGCGCCGGATACTTGAGATGTGACGGGACTGGCGACAATCCCGGGCCCGAGGGCGGCCGCGACCAAGGCTCGGAAACAGGCCCGGAAACAGGCACGTGCAAAAATGCGGCGTCAGGTCTTCGTCTGCGGCGATCTGCATAACCTCGGCGATCTCAAGCTGCTGCTGCAGAACCTTGCCCTGACCGGCGGGCGCGGGGGCATTGTGCGCCGGTGGGCACCGCTGCCGGCGGCGGTGGAGAGGCAGGTCGAGGCAGCGGGCGGCGTGCTGGTGTCCGGCAAGGCCATACCGGCGTTCGCGCGGCAGGCGTTCGGGGCGCAGCTCGTTTTCGGCGGCGGGCAGCTGGTGCGCGATAACGTCTCGATCCCCTCTCTGCTTGGCCTGCTGGTGGGCGTGCTGAGCGCCCGGCTGGGCGGCGGCAGTCTCGTCACGCGGGGGCTGGGGGTCAGCGCGATCCGTTCGCCGGTGCGCCGGGTCTTGTGGCGGGCTGTGCTGTCGCTGTGCAAGGTCGTGAATTTGCGCGACGAGGCTTCGGCCCGCAATCTTGCGCGGCTGGCTCCCGGCAAGGCGCATGCGGTCAATGCCGATATGGTTTTTCTGCCCACGGCCGGCGCGCATACGATTTCGCCGGGCCAGGGAGAGCGGCGGTGGATCGTCATCGCCCCTTGCGTCGACGGCAGCGAGGGGCGCACGATCGAGGGGGATGCGCTGGACGTAGCGCTGGAGGCGGCTTTGAGCGCGCTGCCCGGCGCGCGCGTGGTGATCGCCTGCCATGATCCGCGTGACGGGATGGACAAGGCCGCTGCCGCGCGTCTGACCGCGCGCTGGCCCGAACGTGAGATCACGGTGCTTGGCGGTTACGAACTGGACCCGCTGATCACCCTTTACCGCGAAGCTGCGCTGGTGCTGACCAACCGCCTCCACGCGCTGATCTTCGCGATCCTTGCCGAGGCGCCGGCACTGGCGATTGAGGACGGGACCGCCAAGGTGCGCGTCGTCGCCGACCGGTTCGTTATCCCTGTCCTGCCGCGGGACCAGCCCGAAGTCGCCTGCCAATGCGTGTCCGATGCGCTGGGTTTCGACCGGGAAGGGCGTGCGGCGGTGCGGCAGGATCTGGCGCGCAAGGCTGCCGGCAATCTCGACCACGGCCCGTCGGCCTGAATCTGCCTTCGCGAGATTAATCACTTTCCTACAACGATTCGGATGGAACATAAAGCGAACGAAAGTCGGGTGGCGAGTCGCCCGGCCATCAGTCCCTTTGCCTTCCAGCCGGAGTTGCCAAGATGCAGGACCCCTTCCAGACACATGCCGATGCCGCCTTTGCGCCATCGCGCTCGCCTTTCGCGATTCTGCCCAGTGACACCGAGGCGCTGGCGCTGGTGCCCAAGGGTATCTACGTCGGCACTGGCGGCGACGTGGTGCTGCGCGGCGTCGACGGCGCCGCCGACGTGACCTATCGCAACCTGCCCGATGCCAGCTACATCGCCGTTCGCGCGCTCTACGTGCGCGCCGCCGGGACGACCGCCGCCGATCTCGTTGGGGAGGGCTGAGCATGACGCGCCTCGTATCGGGGGGCCGCTCTGGCGGCGTCGGCAACCGGACGCGCACCGTTTCAGGCAGCGGCGCGCTGTTCGTCTTGCCGCGTGCGCTGGGTTCGGGTTCCAGTTTTTCACTGCGTTCTGGCAGCAATGCCAATCTGGCGCTGGCAGGCAGCAGCATCAGTGCGGCCTCGGCGCTGGCTGCGGGGGCGAGCCAGGTGGCACTCGTTCGCGAAAGTGTGGGGACGGGCACCACTGCCCGCGCGGTAGAATACGCCGTGACGCTGACCGGGGCGACGGCAGCGCCCACCCCAACTCCCACTCCTACTCCCACGCCGGGCACGTATCTGCCCGCCAGCGCGGCCTTGGCCGGTGCTTACGGCCTTGGCCTGCTGGTTTCCGCCTACGCCGGGCCGGCGCTGCGCCTGCGCCGCGTCTCGGACGGGGCCGAACTCGACGTCGGCTTTTCCGGCCAGGCCCTGGACATCGCCGCTGCCTCGACCTTCAAGGGCATTTCGACGCTGACGGTCGCGGCGGTCTACGACCAGACCGGCAATGGCCGCCATCTGACGCAGCCCGCCACCTCTGCGCAGCCCACCCTATGGCTGGGTGAGGGTGGCCCGATCATCACCAACTACGACACCGACAGCCCGATGCTGATCCCCGCGGCCCTTGCGATCCCGCGCGCCGACTGCGCGGTGTTCATGGCGGCGCGCACCCCGGGGCAGGCGGCGACCTGCGGCTACTGGGCGTTCGGCGGGGCGACGACCGACTACGGCCTGACCAGCCCGCGCAGTGCCGGCAATCTGGCAATGCAGCCGATGGTGGCGGGCGCTTCCATTCCGGCGACGGCAACGAATGCGCGGGCGCTTGGCGTGAACAACCTGGCGGTGCTGGGCCTTGTTTCCAGCGCGGCGAAGCAGGTCGTTCACCGCGACGGGCAAACGGCGGACTATCCCGCCGCCGCTGCCGCCACGCTCAACGCCGGGGGCGAGGTTGGCGAAGCGATCGAATACGGCGGGCGTACCGACTGGCGCGGTTTCGTGGTCTATTCCGCCGCGCCGACGGATAGCGAAGTCACCGCGATCAAGGCGGCGCTGAAGGCGGTTTTCTCTACTGCGGAGCCGGCCACGCTTTCGTTTCTTGCGGGCGGCGACAGCATCATCTTCGGCACCGGCGGCGCCAACAACCGCACGATCACGGCCGCGCTCCACCACCGCTCCGCCGCCAGCGTGCTCTATCGCAACATCGGCATCGCGGGGCACCGGCTCGAACTCGGCTATACCGGCTTTGACACGCCATCCGTCGCCTATCTCACGCCGGGCGTGCCCAACGTCTATGTCAGCGACTACGGCCACAACGATATCAAGACCAACGTCACCGACGCCGCGAGCGCGCTCACGGCTGTCGAGGCGATGAAAGGGCAGGCCCGGCGCATGGCTGCAAAGCTGCGCGCTTACGGCTTCGACATGGTGATCTGGCAGGAAGCCTACGGTGACACCACGTTCACGGCCAGTCAGGAGGCGGCGCGTGATGCCTGGAACGCATGGCTGCGCTCAGGCGCGCTGGCCGAGGATGGCCTGCCCTGCTTCGACGCGGTGGACAAGGTGGCGAGCGACACGGCCTTCATCCTCTCCGACGCCGAGACCGACGCCGGGCGCGGCATGGCGCTGGGGAGCAATTCCTCGGACGGGGTTCACCCGAACGAGGTTCACGCAGGGACGCGGGCCGACCACCTTCTGGCGACATATGCGGCGATCCCCTTTGCGCTCAAGTATGTGCCGGTGGCAGGGCAACAGGGTCTGCCCTACACCGGCTATACCCCGCGCGTGGTGAAGGGCACGGCGCCCTATGCCTTTGCTCTCGCGCCGGGGTCGGCAGCCTTGCCCGCCGGGCTTGTCCTCGATGCGGGAACGGGCGTCATCTCGGGCATGCCGACCTCTGCGGGCACGCATTCCGGCATCGTCCTGCGCGTATCGGACAGTCTGGGGGCAACCGCCGATGCGGTGTTCGCGATTTCGGTTGCGGCGGCGGCCACCATCGCCGTTGCCGACCAGACAGAGAGCTGGAACGCCGCCGATGCGACCAGCATCACGGTGGCCATGCCCGCTATCGTCAACGCCGGCGACGTGCTGGTGGCGGTGATGTCGATCGACGCGGTTCCTACCGTCACCTGGGACCATGCGACCGCTGGGGCTTGGACACAGCGGGCGCAGTACGTCTCGAACTCGAACGCCCATGCGCTGGCGGTGTTCACGCGAACGGCGGACGGCACGGAGGGCGGCAAGGTGCTGAACGTAACCCTGTCCGGCTCGCAGCAGGCGGTAACACGGGTGTTGCGCGTTACCGGGGCGACCGGAGCGGTGGAGATGGGAAGCTACTTGCGCAGTGCCTCCACGTCCGCCGATCCGCCGGCGATCACCCCAAGCTGGACGGGTGCCAGCCTGTGCATCGCTGTCCTTGCGCTCGACGGCACCGCCACGATCACCTCCGGTCCCGCCGGTTATTCGGGGCTCATGACGCGGGCATCGAGCACGAGCGGCCAGTCGACCAATGCGAGCGCGTGGAAGATCGCCTCGGGCACGGAAGACCCCGGTGCCTTCACGATTTCCGCCTCGGGACAGTGGGTCGCTGCTGCCATTGCGGTGCAGGCCAGTTAACCGCAGGCACCGCGACAAGATGATAACCGGCCCGGCCCCCGGCGATGCACAATCGCCGGGGGCCGGGTACGTTTCAGGCCGTTCGCATCGAGCGTACCAGCGCAACTCCGATCAGCAGCGGCAGGCGGCGGAAGCGGCTGGACAGAAGCGAGCGCGGGGTGATCGCGATAAGGCTCGCCAGTACGGGCAGGCGCATCGTCCGCACCCGCTCTGCCGAGATAGCGCGGTAGCGGCGGAAAATTCGCAGCCGGGTGTAAGCCTCGATGATCGGGGGTGGAGGCAGGCCGGCGCCGGCGCGCGCAATGGCGTCTAGCTCTGCCCGCACGGCGGAGCGTTCCTGCTCCTCGACATTGCCGATCGAGATCGCGCCTTCGTGGCGGCGGTAGAACAGGACGTCGACGGGTGGGTTTTCGATCCGGCCATGGGCGCTGGCGCGAATGAAGAGGTCATAGTCCTCGGCATGCCGATAGTCGCTGCGGTAGCCGCGCATGGCCCTGAGCGCCGCCGCCCGCATCATGATCAGCGGGTGCATCGAAACGGCGATTCGCGGGGGAAACACGGAAAGATCGGTGCTGGCATGCCGTCCGCCGGTGGTCCGGGTGCTGGTGGGGGTCGGGTTGCGGTCCCCCACGGCATAGCCGCCGACCAGAACGACGTCCGGGTGGCGATCGAGGTAGGAGGCCTGGAAGGCCAGCCGTTCGGGAAAGGACACATCGTCGGCATCCATCCGCGCGATATATTGCCCCTGCGCATACTCGATTGCGGTGTTGAGTGCGGCGACAATCCCGCCGTTCGGCTGAGTGACCACACGAATCCGCGCGTCCTTGCCAGCCATGTCCTGCAGGATCGCCGGCGAGCCATCGGTGCTTCCATCGTCGACGACGATCAGTTCGAAATCGGCAAGCGTCTGGTCGAGGATCGACTGCACCGCTTCGCGCAAATAGATTTCGCCGTTGTAGCACGGCAAGATCACCGAGACGCGCGGTGGACGCCCGTTCATGCCGCCTGCCTCAATGGCTGTTTGCTCACCGCCATGATCCTGCCGAGCAGTTCTCCGCCCGCCCGCGCCCAGGTGAACTGCATGGCCCGCGCGCGACCTTCTTCCACTTTGCGCGCGAACAGCGGCGAGGCGGGATCGAGCGCGATGATGGCCTGTGCCCACGACGCCGGATCGTCAACATCGGCATAAAGCACGGCGTCGCGGCACACTTCTGGCAGGGCGCCGGCAGGCGCGACCACGGCAGGCGTGCTGCAGAGCATAGCCTCCAGCGGGGGCAGCCCGAAGCCTTCGGTGCGCGATGGGCAGAGCAGGCAGCGTGCCTGGGCATAAAGCGCGCGCAGCCGTGCATCGTCGCACTTGCCGGCGAATATCGTGCCTTCGGGAGCGGTCAGACCCTGCGCGGGTAGTGCCTCGCGCGTGGTGCCCACGACCACCAGCGGCACTGCGGCAAGCGCGCCCTGCGCATAGGCGGCGAAGACTACCGCGTTGTTCTTGTAGGCCTTTGGGCTGCCGAACATCAGCGTATATCCGCGCGGGGAAAGCCCGAGTTCGGCCAGGGCACGCTCGTCCGGCTCTGCCTCCAGTACATGGTCGACGCCGTTGTACAGCACCCCGGTGCGCGCCGCCGAGGATACGCCCATCACGTCGAGCATGCGCCGCGAATAGTCCGACACGGTCAGCACCGCCGTGCTCGTCCGGGCCATGCGCGGGGTCAGCAGCCGGTAGCCCAGGCGCTGGCGCAGCGGGTATGAACTATCGGGAAACAGAAATTGCGCATCATGGATCAGCGTGATCTTGCGGCGGTGGCGCAAGGGCGCAAGATTGGCGAGGTTAACCAGCACGCCGTCTGCGGCAAGCGTGGGCAGGCGCCGCTGTTCCCAGCCTTGGGAGGGGGCTTCGTCCAGTTCGCGCACCTCGATATTGCGCAGGTGAGGGCGCCATTCGCCGTCGTGGCGCGTGGGCAGCAGCAGCGTGACCGAAGGCATGCTCCCGCCAGATTCCACGCCAAGGCATGCGTCGATCTCGCGCACAAGGCGGTCGGCCACCCGGTGGACACCGTTGAGCCCGCCCGAATAGAATTTTCCGTTAATGTAGACCGGCAGCATCGACATGAAGAAGTGGCGCCGCCTTTCCGAACACGCTATTGAAAAAGATACCGTTATCGTAATATTGCGGTGCGGCGATTGCGACGCGCAATTATCGGTATTGCCAAGATTTAATCTCGATTTCGGGCGCGAGGAATCTTCCCTAGCGGCGCCGGGCGGGCCATGCAGGAGCGGCAACGTGGGGGCTCGGATGTCGCAGGGCGACGACTCGATTCTGGTCAATGCTCGCTTTCTGATGCAGCCTGTTACGGGTGTGCAGCGGGTTGCCCGCGAACTGGTTTCCGAAATGGACCGGATGGTGGGGGCCGGCGAAACGGCGCTCCGTATTGCACTGGCCTGTGAACCGGATGCGGAAGTATCCGCGCTGGGTCTTCGCCATATCGAAGTGGAGCGCAGGGGCGGAGCAAGCGGGCACTTGTGGGAGCAACTGGTGCTGCCGCGCATGGTCGCGGGAAGGCGTCTGTTATGTCTGGGCAACACTGCCCCGCTGATCTCGGCGCTGGCCGGGCAACGCGTCGCGGTGATGATCCATGACGTGTCGTATCTGTCGCTGCCGCAGGCCTATTCACTGCGCTACCGCTTGGCGCACCGCGCATTGCTGCCCGTTCTGCTGCGTCGCGCCGACCCCATCCTTACCGTATCAGTGACAGAGCGTGAGCGGCTAAAGCACCTGAACGGGCGTGCGGGCAAGCGCATCGTCGCTGTCCAGAACGGTGCCTGGAGCCATGACCGGGTGGAGCGCGGCGCTCCCGGCGGGCAGGACGGCGAGCGTGAGCCAATGGTGCTTTACGTTGGCTCGCTTTCACGGCGCAAGAACGTCGAGCGGGTGATCGCCGTCGCCCAGCGCCTTGCGCGCGAAGACGGGGTGCGCACCGTGCTGGTCGGTGCCAGCAACGAGATTCTCGCCCCGATCCGGGCCAGCGTTGCGCCGGATGTGGCGCATATGCTGGAATTCGTGGGGCAAGTGCCCTGCCTCGAAGCGCTGGCGGGCTATTATCGCCGGGCCTCGTGCCTGTTGTTTCCCTCGCTTTACGAGGCATCGCCGCTGCCGCCGGTCGAGGCGATGAGCCTGGGCTGCCCGGTCGTGGCCTCGGCAATCCCCTCGATGACCGAGCGGTGCGGGACGGCGGCGCTCTACTGCGACCCGCTCGACAGCGAGGACATATTGGCGGCGGTGCGGCGGGTTCTCGGCGATCCTGCCCTGGCAGAATCCCTGCGTATTCAAGGCTTTGCGCGCGCTGAGAGCTTCTCCTGGCGTGAACAGGCCCGCCGCATTCTCGAGGTCATGACTGCGAGTTAATTTGGCCCCGCGGCCAATTCCAAGAATGATTGCGGGCGATGACGCCCCCCCATGTCTCCTCTCGTCCGCGCAAGGCGCCCGTCTATGGACTCGACGCCGTGCGTCTGCTCGCTGCCGTGCTGGTGGTTGTGTATCACCTGGGCTTCAAGGTCTGGGCGATCGAAGGCAGCATGCTCAATACGGCGCTGGGCGCTTCGATCGCCTATCCGCCGGGCTGGCAGTTGAGCTGGTGCGGCTGGGTTGGCGTGCAAGTGTTCTTCGTCGTATCGGGAGCGGTGATCGCCTATTCGGCGCAAGGAGTCAGCGCGCGCAGCTTTGCAAAGCGGCGCGTGGCACGGTTGCTGCCGGCGCTGCTTATTGCCTGCGCCATCGCCTTCCCGGTCGCGGTGCTGGTCTTTGCCGTCCCGCCCGGACAGGCGGCGTGGCTGGCGCTCAAGACGCTCACGTTCATGCCTTGGGGGCCGTGGATCATCGGCCAGTTCTGGACCATCCCGGTCGAGCTGTGCTTCTACGCGGTGATATGGGCGATGCTGGCATCGGGCCGGGCGGCGCTCGGGGCGCAGGCGCTTGCCTGGTGGCTGGGACTTGCGAGCGCCGGGTACTGGACGGCGGTAGCGGGTGGGCTGCTGGCAGGTGGTGGGCGCTTCACCGAACTGCTGCTGCTCCAGCATGGCGGATATTTCGCGATCGGTATGCTCTGCGCGCGGCTTGGTAGCGGGACCCTTCGCCGGCGGCATCTGGCGCTGGCATTGGCCTGCGTTGCAGCGGCGGCCATGCAGGTTCGCGAAGCGGCGAGCTGGGAAATGGTCGGGCGAGCGGACCTCGCCGCGCGCTGGCCGTTGGCCTATACAATCTGGCTCGCAATCACGGCGATGGTCGCACTGTCCTTCCTGTACCGCGATGCAATCGCGGCGCGGGCGGAGCGCTTTGCGGGCGTGCTGCGCCTCGCGGGGCTGTCGACCTACCCGCTCTATCTCATCCATATCCACGTCGGCGGCGCGATTCTGCTGGTCGCTATGCCGCTTGGGCCGGTGGCGGCGTTTCTGGGCGCGATGGCGGGATCGCTATTGGCGTCGTTTGTCATCGCTGCCTGGCTGGAGCCGCCGCTTCATATCGTGGTACGTGCGGTCATCGGCCAGGTCGGTCGCCGGGCCATGGCGCTGCCTCGCCTAAGGGCGGGCTGAGGCAGCGCACTGTTCCGGTCTACGCGGCTTCCCGGTTCCTGGCGGCTTCGCGGGCCCAGGCGATCGCATCGTCCAGATCTGCGGCGCGGTAGACCAGCGGCGATGCCCCGGTGAAGGCATCGAGGAAGCGCCCGATCTTGCCATAGTAGTTGTCGAGCACGGCATGGGGCCGGCCCAGCAGCAGCGACAGGATGTGGACATGCAGCCGGTCGGTGACGATCGCGCGCCCTTGTGAAAGCTGGCGGAAGCCTCGCTCGACCCGGTGCCGTGCCGCCGCCTCGTAGGATCTCGCGCGGGCGGCCGAAGGCGAAAGCGCGGTCCAGGCGCGGATGGCGCCAGTGGCCTTTGCCCGGCGCACTGCGTTGATATCCTCGTCCAGCCAGTCGTCGACGGGAATGCCGGGGGGCACCTGCGCCACGCCTGCGCCTTCCTTGTCGGTCCTCAGCATCGCCAGCACGTCCATCGATGCGGGCGCAGCGCGGGTGGCGCCGATGGCCAGCGCACTGTCCGGGCACAAGTGGACCGCGCAGTCGAAATGCTTTTGCGCCAGTTCCAGCGAAGGGACGTCGCGCACTAGCAGAGTAAAGTTGGGATGGGCGGCGATGATGCGGGCGGTCTGCGCGATTCGGGCCGGGTCGTTGTAGTGGATCGATTGGGGCAGCTGGATCACCGGCCGGTCGGTGAAACGTGCGATCACGCCTTCGCGGAAGTTCTGGTGATGGTTCCAGATGTCGCCGAAGCTGCCGCCGCCAATCAGGAAGATGGGACCTTCGGGCACCGCCGAACGCAGCGCCGCATCGTCGAGATTGTGAAAGGCGCTGACATAAGCGGGATCGGCACCCACCAAGGACCGGAACAAGGTGAGCGCACCAAGCCAGATCGCAGAATCTCCCACGTTAGAATAATTGGGGAAATCAAGGAGGGCAAATTTCCCCTGTACATGCTCATAAAAGCATTCATTCAATCTAGAAATGGCGCTGTCGAATGAGCCATTAAATAAATTTAATTCGGAGTTCATTCGATCAAGCTCCTGAAGATCACTTTGACTTGCTATTTCGCAGTTGCGACATGACTATGCAAGCGAAACGAAAACGTTAAGGACGCAGCATGGCTGTCGAAGGTACTTTGCGGCATCGGGCAGCCGGCGCCATCGGCTGGAGCGTCGTGCGCTTCGGCGGCGACCAGATATTCGGTTTTATCGTCTTCGCAGCTCTCGCGCATCGGCTGGGTCCGGCCACGTTCGGCGTGTTCATCGTCGGACTGGCGGTGGCGGAAATCGGCAAGATCATTGCGCAGGGCGGGTTGGTCAGCAGCCTGTACCGAGCGAAGGAAGTCACCCCGCGCCTTGCTGATACCGTGTTCTGGGCGAACCTTGCGATGGGCATTCTCGTCGCGCTGTTTTGTTTCGTGCTGCGCCGCCCGCTGGCGAATGCGCTGGGCAGCGCAGAGGCCGCGCCGGTGATCGCCGCGCTTGGTCTCGTGGTGCCCATTTCGGCCGCCGGGGCGACGCATATGAGCCGCAACCTGCGGGAGTTCGGCCACCGTGCACTGGCAATCCGCTCGCTCGGCGCGGGGCTCGTCGGCGGTACGCTGGCGCTGGTGGCGGCGGAGGCGGGATGGGGCGTCTGGGCGCTGGTGGTGCAGCGCTTCGCCAGCGAGGCAATCGGTACGCTGGTTGCCTGGCATGCTTTTCGCTGGCGCCCCGGCTTCGACGTTTCGTGGAGCACTTTGCGCGCCCAGTGGAAACTGGGGGCTAGCGTCGCCGGTTCGCAGCTTCTCCTCGTCGCGCTCAACCGCGCGCAGGATGTGATCCTCAGCCGCATGATCGGCATTGGCGCTGTGGGCGTTTATCGCACCGCCTGGAAGTCGATCGAGGTGGTGGCGCAGGGTCTGATTACCCCGTTCTCGACCGTCGCCGTGCCGACGCTTGCCAAGCTGAAGCACGACATGCCTGCGTTCCGGCGCGGATACGTGAAGATGGTATCGACAAGCGCCATGATCGCCTTCCCCGCCATCGCCGGGATCGGCGTGCTGGCGGATCAGATCATTCCGCTGCTGTTTGGCCCGCAATGGGGTGAGAGCATACCGCTGGCGCGGGTGCTGTGCCTGCTGGGGCCGCCCTTCGCGCTCAACTTCTTCGCTGATCCGGCGCTCACCGTGCTTGGCCGTGCCGGCGTGATCGCGAAGCTGGCAGCGATCCAGCTGACGCTTACCCTGGTGTTCTGCATCGCCGCTGCGCCCCATGGCCTGCTGTGGTTCGCTGTTGCCTATGTCGGGCGCGCTTATGTGACGCTGGCCTTGCAGATGGTGCTGCTTCAGCGGGCGAGCGGGATTCGCGCGGCCGACGTGCTGGCCGGCATCGCGCCTGCGCTGGGGGCCTCGGCGGTGATGGCTGTGGTGGTGTGGGCTACGGGCGATACCATGCATGTGCAGGGATCGGCGAGCGGGCTCGCCGCGCTCACCCGCCTTGGCTTCCTCATCCTTCAGGGCGTGCTGGTCTATACGGCGGTATTGCTGCTGATGCTGGGAAGCGCGCGCCGGGCCGAACTGGGCGGGTTGCTGCGTTCCGTGCTCACCCGCTCGCGCAGCCTTTCCTGAATGCTCCACCGGCTTGGATCAGGCCGGTACGGGGATGCGCAGCGGGCCTGAGGCCGCTGCGGGGGATACGTCGAACGCGGCCTCTCCAGCATCCTCGAACGCTTGTTCGACGGTGCGCCGGCCCGAGCGCAGGGCGATGGCCGAACCGGAGAGGATGGCGAAGGTCAGGCCGGGGTCGCAGCTGGGCGCCGAGACCGAGGCCACGCCTACGCCTACCACCATGGCCCAGGCTGCGGCTGCGGCGGTATCGCGTTCCGCCTCGCCGCTACGCATCCAGGTCGACAGCGCCAGCGGCTTGAACGCGCGCAGGAAGTGCCCGGCAAAGGCGACAGCGCCAATCACGCCAACCGAACCCAGGATCGCCGCCATCAGGCTCGACGAGCGGAACGAGCCGGGGCCGATGCCCAAGCCATGCGAGACGACGAAGGCCTCCAGCCCCTGCCCCGCCCAGAACAGGCGCTGGCGACCGGAGAAGGAGCCGGCCTTGTCGAGCGTCATGTGTTCCAGCAGGTTACTCAGCGCAGTAGCGAGCACCGGGTTCAGCACCAGCATCGCGCTTACCAGGGCCATGGCGCCAAGTCCGGCAAGTATCATCCAGGCCAGTCGGTCGAGCGTGAACAGGCGCGGCGTCACAGCTGCCCGCACGGCCAGGATCGTGCCGAACAGCGCCAGCCCGACATAGGCGCTGGAGGATGTACTGGCGACCAGCGCCGAGCCCAGAAGCAGTGCGGCTAGCCCCGTTCGCCGCGGCTCGACTCCGCGTAGCCAGCATTCGAAGTTGAACACGAACCAGACTATGGCGAAGGCCGCATAAGACGAAGCTTCGGGCAAAACGCCGTTCATGCGCACGAAGCCGTTCCATTCGTGGTCGAGCTGGGCGTAGTTGCCGTTGCGGAAGAATTCGAAGACGACGTTGGCCGGAGTCTTGCGCAGCGCCACGCTGGCGAAGCCGAGCAGGGCGTGAACGATCCCGATCGTGGCGGCAGTGCGTGCCAGTACCCGGCTTGCGGGCGTGGGCGCGTTGCCGGGGGCTCCCGCTACGGCAGGACGCGAGCGCAGCACCGTATGCGCTGCCAGTGCCATCATCAGCGTGCCGATCATATAGACCGCCGTGGTCACATTCTGTGGGCTGAAGTGGAGCGGTGCAGCGGCGAGAATACGTGCTAGCTCGCTGCCGTAACGTGCGCGGATCTGACCGCGCAGGGGGGTTACGTCCATCTCGCCCGCGAAGATGCGCGGCAGGATCAGTGCGGCAAGGACGCCGTAGACGACAAAGACCACAAGCCATGCATTGCCGCGCAGAGCCTGGACGAGGTTGCCGGGCGGCACGCTGCCCGGCACGACGCAGCGCAGGAGCAGGAACGCCAGCGCGAAGTGGGCCGGGGTGATCGACGATCCGCCCAGTGCCGTGAGGTTGACCGCAGCCGAGCCTCCGAACAGGGTAGATATCATCACGAACGCGAAAAGCCCGCGCAGCGACCCGAAAACGAAAAGGCTCAGGCCGAGCAGGAGCTGGACTGCGCCGATGATTGTGAGTTCCATGCGCGTCTCTCAGATCTTGGCCGGGTAAACGGGAACCGCGCGGGCCGGGCAGTCCGCAGCGGGGACATGTGGCTCGGCGTATATGCGGATGCGGTAGCGGAAGCCGTCTCGGCCGGATTTTGCGTTCGGTCCCACGACAAGGTCGACAGTGTCGCCCGTCCCGAGCGCGACATCGCGCAGGTCGAAGCGCTGGGATGTCGTAACAAGTGCGGCGGCGAGGTCTGTCTTGCCGTGTCGCAGTGCCACGTCGATGCCGTCGCCGCCGGGTTGTTTGTCGATGCACACGGCAATGGAAACCTTGCGGGCGGCCGGGGCAGTGTAGCGGATGATGGCGTGTATGGCCCCCGTCCCCTCGCCAGCGGGCGCACCGGCTACATCGCCGATCCAAAGCGGGCGCAGGAAGCGGTCGCCGTGGTAGGTAGTCCATTGGCCGTCGAGCCAGGGGAGGCTTCGCTCGGTCCCGTCCGCCTTGCGCGCGAGATAGCGCCAGTCTGCGCTGCCATAGCCGAGCAGGCTGTCGGCCAGTACCGGCCCCGGCGTGAAGGTCGGGCGGGCGGATCGCAGGGCGACCACCGGATCGTCGTTCAGGTCTGCCTCGGTGCCGGAGAGCGGCTGTCCGCGTGCGTCGAGCAGGCGGGCGGAAGCATCGAACGCGATCCGCCCCGAAGCGCCCCAGGCTACCCAGGCATCCGTACCGAAGCGATAGAGCCGCACGTTCGGATCGCCCGGATCGACGCGCTCGGGGCGGCCGTGTGCCAGCAGTTCGCGCTCGATGAGGCTGAAGGCCTGCGCGGCGGGCTTGGTGCGGCCATCGGCATCGTAAAGACCCATGTTGCGGAACCACTTCTGGTCGACGAGCGCGTACCAGTGGGCCGCCTCCACCCCGCCGGCGGCAAGCAGGGTCGCCGCCTTGACCAGCTGCGGCGCGGCCATTTCGGGCATCGGGTAGTTGTCGCTGAACTCGCTGGCCCAGACAGGCAGGGGTTTGCCGCGGCGGCGCATGACATCGGCGAGATGCGCCAGTTCGACATCGAGGTTTTCTGCCTGAGAGCGATAGGGATGGACCGCGACGGCGTCGGCAGCATCGAGCAGGCCGCGCGCGAAAAGCGAATCGAGAAAGCCGGTTGCGATCATGTTGCTCGATCCGCCGAGGATCTTTGCGGTTCCGCCGCGTGCGCGCAGTGTCTCCCGCGCGGTACGCACCAGATCGACGTATTCGCGCAGGGGGTCGCCGCCGGTTTCCCCGGGGCGGAACAGCTGACGCGAGTCCATGCTGTTGATCTCGTTGCCGATCTCGATAGCGGCGAGGCACGAGGCGAAGTGCTTCTGTAGCGCGGCGATGTATCCGGCGAACGCAGCTTTTGCACCCGGCGAGCGCAAGGCGCCGCCCTCGTCGTAGAGCGGGTTGAGCGGCACGGCGACCAGCAGCAGTGACCCGCCCTTTCGGCAGAAACTGTCCAGCGCCGCGACGCCGGCGCCTTCGAACGTGTAGCGGCCGGGCACGGTCTCGACGCGGGCCCATGGGACCGAGTCGCGCAAGGAAGGCGCACCGGCTTTGCGGGCAAGGTCGAGGCGCGTGGCCGGCCAGCCCTGTGCGAAGTGGGTTTGTACACCAAGCGTCATGGTCTGCGGGGAGGTCTGCGCAGGCGCACCGCGGCTGCAACTGGTGGTAAGGGCGGCGCAGGCGGCAAGGCCCATCGCAAACCGCGTGCCAGCTTGCCGGAGCGGTCTTGGCGGCCTGTTCACATCAGCGACCGCAGTATCCCGGAGTCGAAGGCGGCAGGAGAGAAGCGGCTCGCCTGGAGCACGGCGACAGCAGGGTCGAACGAGGGCAGCCAGTCCTCGAAGCGCGAGACTGCGTCGATCAGCGAATCGACGGTTTGCTCAGCGAAGAACAGCCCGGTCTGCCGGTCGACTATCGAATCAAGCGCGCCGCCCTTGCCGAACGCGATGACCGGGCGACCCGAGGCCATCACCTCCACCGGCACGATGCCGAAGTCTTCTTCGGCAGTGAAGACGAAGCCGCGGCAGCGGGCATAGTGGGCGCGCAGGGATGCGAAATCGAGGCGCGGGATGATCGTTACCGTAGGCCCGGCCATTCGGCGCAAGGCGGCCGCCATCGGCCCTTCGCCCACCACGAGCAGTGGCAGTCCCAGCCGGTTGAACGCTTCCACTGCCAGGTCGGGCCGCTTGTAAGGCACCAACTGGCCCACCCACAGGTAGTTCTGATCGATCTGGGCCGAAGGCGAGAACAGGCTGACGTCCACCGGAGGATGGACCACGGTGGACGGCTTGTCCCAGGCCCGTCCGATGCGCCGCTGGATGAAGCGTGAATTGGCGACATAGCGATCGACGCGCGAGGCGGATGCCACGTCCCAGGTGCGCAGGCGGTGGAACAGGAAGGGCATGATTGCGCGGTTGAATGCGCCGGTCGCCTCGCGGTACTGGTGGTAGTGATCCCACAAGTACCGCATCGGCGAGTGCACGTAGCAAAGGTGCATGGCGTCGGGGTCGGTGATGACGCCCTTGGCCGGACCGCTCTCGCTGCTGATAACGAGGTCGTAGCCGCGCAGGTCCAGCTGTTCGAGCGCCATGGGCATGAGCGGCAGGTATTTCTGGTAGTGCCGAGTGGCGCCGGGCAGCCGCTGAATGAAGCTGGTCGTCACCTTGGCCTGCGCAATCGTGCGCGAAACACGCGATTCGTCGTATACGTGGGTGAAGATGTCGGCCCCGGGAAAGAGGTGCAGCAACCTTTCGATCACCCGCTCGCCGCCGCGCATCGTCACAAGCCAGTAGTGAACGATGGCGACCTTGCGATAGCGTTGCCGCACGCTGGCCAGCAGTGCATCGTCATCCTCGCCGGGGGGCGTCGGCAGCAGGTTAAGCATAGTAGTCCTTGTACGCCTTGTAGAAGGCGTTCTCATCGACCCCGAACCCGGACTGCTTGCGAACGTCGACCCGGGTGAGGATCATGCCGGCCAACCCGACGTAGCCGGCAGGCAGCATTCGCAGCAGCGAGCGAACTGCGGCCTCCGGCGTGCGGCGCCAGCGGGCGGCGATGATCGAGGCATCGGCTTTGCACAGCAGGAGCCGCGCGTCCGCCATCGGCAGCACGGGTGCGGTGTCCATGATGACGGCGTCGAACGACTGCGCGGCGAGTGCGAGCAGCGTGTCCATGCCTGTACCGGTGAGCAGGGCATGGTCTTCCTGGGCAGAACTGCTCAGCGGCAGGATCGAGAGCCCGGTGCGCGGATCGGTGACGAGCGCCTCTTCGAGCTGCACTTCTCCGCGCAGAACTTCGAGCAGGCCTACCTCACGCGTACCGCCAAGCCAGCGGCTCACCCCGCGCCGCCGCACGTCGCAGTCGATCAGCAGGATGCGGTCGGACCCACTGGCCATCGAACGGGCGAGGCACAGCGCGACGGTCGTCTTGCCTTCGGACGGCAGGGCCGAGGTGATCGCGATGATGCGCGGGTTTTCGACTGCGAAAGCGATCGACGCGCGCAAGTTGCGGAAGGCTTCGGCGAAGGCCGAGCGCGGATGGTCGATGACCGCCTCTACGGGATCGCCGGCGCCGCCGCCGCGCTCCTTGCGGGACAGGACCGAGGTGAGTTCTGGAACCGAGCAGAGATAGTGCACGCCCAGTCGCCGTTCGACATCCTCGCCGGACGTGAGGCCGCTGAACATCATTTCGGTGGCGATGGCGCAGATGATGCCGAGGGCCAGTCCCAGTGCGCCGGAGAGCACCATGTTGAGCAGGAAGTTGGGGCGCGCCGGCGTATCGCTCGGCAGGGCGGGGTGCAGCACGCCGGCTTCGGGCTGGCGGATGCCGATGCGCGCCGCCAGTTCCTTGTAGCGCGACAGGTAGTTTTCGTAGAGCGCCTTCGAAGCCTGCGCGCGCTGATCGATGTCCTGAAGGTCGACCATCGCCACGTTGTCGCGCCGCAGTGCGCCTTGCGAAGCATTAAGCGACCCCGTCAGCGAATCGAGCCGCTTCTGCGAAACAGCTGCTTTGGCCGAAAGGTTGGAGATGACGCGGCCGATTTCGTCGCGAATCTGGCCGGTCACTGCATCGAGCTGGCTGCGCGCGCGCAGGAGATCGGGGTGGCGTGGGCCGTACTTGCTTGAAAGCGAGGCGATTTCAGCGGCATAGCCCGCCTGTTGCTGGCGCAGCGAGGCCACTACGCCGGACCCCAGCGCTTCGCCGACGTCGTCGCCGGCTGAACCCATGCCAAGCTGCTGGCGGGCGGTGGCGAGACGTGCCGTGTCCTCCGCGGCCTGAGCGCGGGCCTCGGTTACCTGCTGGTTGTAGGCGGAGATTTCCTGCTCGGTCAGCGAGCGGTCGGTGGTGGTCGGCAGATTGTGCGCGAGGCGATAGCGCGACAGGGTGGCGGCATCGGCCGAGGCCTGGATACGCGCGGCTTCCATGCGTGCGCCGACTTCCTTGAGCGCCTTGCCGTCGCCGGTTTCCTTGTCGGCCAGGGTGCCGAGCGTGTACTGCTGGGCAAAGGCGTTGGCGATGCGCGCCGCCTCTGCCGGGTCCTCGCTCTCGAAGGCGACGCTGATCGTGTAAGTTGCGCCCGAGCGGAATGCGGTGACGCCGTCCTCGACATAGGCTATCGCCGCGTCGCGTGCGCCGGCGGCGTTAACGCCCTCCTCCATGAAGCGGCGGTCCCGGGCGAGGCCAAGACGATCGACGACAGCGGCAACGTTATGGCTGGAGGTCATGACCTCAACCTGCGTGTCGATGTAGGTTTCGCTCAGGCTTCCCTGTGCGGCCAGACGGTCGTCCTCGGAAAGCGGCGCAATCGGCTCGACCTTGGTGTCGAGCGTGACTTCCGCAGTGGAAAGATACGTCGGTGTCTGGCGTGCGGTGATCACGAGGCCTGCGGCCAGGCATAGCAGCAGCACGCCCAGGATCAGCGGCCAGCGCCGCCGCAGGAACGCCAACAGCAGGCCGGGATCGACCCGATCGGCCGGCGCAGACGCCGCAGGTCGTGTTACCGGGACGAGAGACCCCGGCTGGGGCGCAAGGACAACCGACTTGTTCAAGCTGTTACCATCCGTTCATACCGGAGTGTCACCACAGATCATCCGGATTCGGACATAGTTTCGTTCAACAATCACCGTATGGACAAGTCGGACTTCATATCATTTCAAAAATGTAACATCATGGCTTCGGCAGTAGAGCGTTCTGTGGTGGATTTTAGGAACTAATATTTGAGAAAGAACTGAAATTACATTTCTGCAATATCGTATTGATGCTTGTCTTGGCGGCCCTTGTGATGAATGCTTGGCAGCGAAATTTGCTTGACGGAGAATCGGGGGTGAAGATTATCTGCAGCCTGCGCGGACGATGGGCCGGCTTTGCCGCGGCCGGGGCGCTGGCGGTGCTGAGCCAGGGCTGCGCGACATCAAGCGCGCCGCCGCTTGGTGCGGCCGAAGCGCAGCAGGGCCTCGGCGCTTATCGGCTGGGTGCAGGGGACAAGCTGCGTGTGACCGTCTACAACGAACCTAATCTGTCCGGCGAATATGCCGTGTCCAGCGCGGGCGACATCGCTTTCCCGTTGATTGGCATGGTTTCGGCCGGGGGACGGACCGTGAGCGAGGTGACTCAGGCGCTGACGACCCGCATCGGCGAGGGTTATATGACTGACCCCAGGGTCAGCGTCGAGGTGCTCAACTATCGCCCTTACTACATCATGGGCGAAGTGCAGAAGCCCGGCGAATATCCTTATGTCGCGGGGCGGACGATCGAGCAGGCGGTGGCTGCAGCGGGTGGCTTCAGCTATCGCGCCAATGCCCGGCGGGTCAATCTGCGCCGTACCTCGGACCCGGCGGAAAAGTCGGTCGAACTCTATTCCGATCAGGCCGTGGCAGTGATGCCCGGCGATACGATCCGGGTGCTGGAGCGCTATTTCTGAGCCTTCGCAGGCCTTTAAATACGACAGGATAACCGGGGGAGAAGAGGGCAGGGGAGCATAGCTTCCCTGCCCTCTCATCGTGTACGCCCCGTAGTGGAAATGAGCCGCGAGACGGCGCAGAATGCACAGCGGTGACGACGGTAAAGGGGGGGCTGGGGCGATGGCGCCAGGTCTTTCCCCTTCCAGCTTTCCGAAGAAAATCAGTCTGCCCTTGGCATAACCGGCCGCGTCTAAGGCTCAGATTCGTACCACCCGATCTGCCAATGCCACGCTTGCCGGCCGGTGCGTGATGATCACTACCGTCTTGTCTTGCAGGATACGGGTGCAGGTTTCGACGAAGCGTTCCTCGCCATGGGGGTCGTACATCGAAGTTGCTTCGTCGAGCACGACGATCGGGGCATCTTTCAGCAGTGCGCGGGCGAGCGCTATGCGCTGACCCTGCCCGCCGGACAGCCGCACGCCGCGGTCGCCGATCTGGGTGTCGAAGCCCTGGGGCAGCGCGGTTACGAAGTCCCAGGCGTCGGCCCGGCGCGCGGCTTCTTCGATTTCAGCGCGGCTGGCGCCGTGGCGGCCGAAGGCGATGTTTTCGCGCACGGTGCCGCTCAATAGTTGGGCGCGCTGCGGGACTACCGAAATCTGCGCGCGCAGGTCCTGTACCGAGACTTCGGTGATGTCGTTGCCGTCGAGCGTGATGCGTCCGGACTGGCATTCGTAAAGGCGCAGCAGCAGGGCGACGATCGTGGTCTTGCCGGCGCCATTGTCGCCCAGGATCGCGATCTTCTCGCCCGCAGCGATATCGAGGTCGAAGCCGCGCAGGACTCGGCTGCGGCCGGGATAGGCGAAGTCTACCTTTTCGAAGCGGATCGCGCCACGCAGCGGTGGCAGCCGGCTCGGCAGGGCGTAGCCGGGCTCGGGGGCGGTCGCCAGGACGCTGGCCATGCGGGCCAGCGTGCCGCGTGTCACCTGAACCTGCCCCCAGGTCTCGGCAAGTTCGCTGACAGGGCGGGTGAGGAGAGCTGCGTAGAACAGGAATGAGAAGAGTTCCTGCCCGGAAAGGCGCCCCTGATGCAGGTGGTCGCCAATCATCATCAGCAGCCCGAGCGCGGCAAGCGAAGCAACCAGCGCGCTCACCGGCTCGACGATCGACTGGATGCGTGTCAGCCGGACCGCGTAGAGGCGCGCGGTTTCCACGCGGCGGCGGTAGCGGGCGCTTTCGAGGTCTTCGCGCGCGAAGCCCTTGATGGCCGAGATGGCGCCAAGATTGTCTTCGGCCAGCGCCAGAACCTGAGCCTCGGCATTCTGCTCGCGCTCGGCCAGTTCGCGCAGGCGGCGCCCGACGAGCTTGAGCAGTATCACATAAATGGGGATCAGCAGCGGCACTAGCAGCGCCAGCGAGGCGTCGATGCGCAGCATCAGCAGGGCAGCGCCGGCTGCGGTAAGCAGCAGGGGCGGTACACCGACCAGGGTGCCGGTAAGGAAATGGCCTAGATGCCCGACTTCGGTGGTCATCAGTGCGAGCACGTCGCCCTGCCGGTGCGCGACGTGCCAGCCGACGGGGAGGGACTGAAGATGGTCGTAGAGGCGCGCGCGCAGGTCCGCGAGGATGCGCGCTGCGGTATTGCCCGAGACGATCTGGACGACCGCGGCAAGCGCTGCCGAAGCGATGAAAGCCAGCACCAGCAGGACGACCAGCCGGGCGGTGCCGAGGGGCCCGGCTTCGATCAGTTTGCCCGCGAGATTGCCGGCAAGCCAGGGAATGGTGAGCGTCGTCGCCGAACTGGCCAGCGTAAGCCCTGCGACGAGAGCGAGGGAGCGGGCGTGGGGCCGGGCGAGGGACGCGACCATGCGCATCTGGTCGGGCGCGAGCGGCGGCGGCCCCGGCAGGTCATCGTGGACGGGATGGTCTGCGTACATGGGCGGCGGCGTGGTCAGCTGGCGGCGAGCAGGCGGTCGGTCGCCTGTCCGCCGGGAAGGCACTGGGCGCGGTCGTTGCGCAGGAACCGTGCGCAGTCCCAATAGGCACCTTCGCTGTGGGTGCGCGCCATGCGTACGTAGACGAAGGCGATGTTTCCGGTTTCGCCAAGGCGGCCGGCCACGCGGCACTCTGCCAGGCTGCCGCATAGCGCCAGCGCCTTGAGCGCGTAGCTGCCGGGCGGGGCCGCAGGGTCCAGCTGCATTTCGAGCGCGGAATGGCTGGAGGCGGCAAGCGGCGCGGGGATTACGATGGGAACGGGTTCGAACAGGATCTGAGGCACGGCGATGGCCGGTGTTGCTGCCGGATCATGCATGTCCGACAGTGCGGCGAGAGCGGGCTGGGGGGATTCCGTGCCGGAACCCGAACTGCGCGACATGGCGGCGGCCGAACCCCAATAGCCGGGCCAGCGGTAGAACAGGTGAGCGCCCTGCCGGGCTATCTTGACCAGACCGTCGCGCCACCGGGGGACCACGTAATCGGCATGATAATGCGTCGCTAGCCCGACCTGGGTATCGACCGCGCCTGACAGGGCCGCTTCGGCGATGGCACGTGCGCGGGTGAGGGCGGGCGGCGAGGGGATGCGGGCGAGCGAGCCATCGCAGGTGAAGGTGAACTGGCAGCCGGTCTCGCGCTGCGAACCCTGGAATACCACTGCGCAGACGCTGTCGGGAAAGGCCGGGTGGCGCACGCGGTTGAGGACGACCTGAACTACGGCTCGCTCTCCCGAAGGATCGTCGCCCGCTTCGTACCAGGCGGCGACAGCGAGGCAGTCGCGCGCGCGCAGGCGTGCATCGGGGGCGCCGACGAAGCGGAACGGTGCGGCGAGGGCCGGTTGCAGGTCGGCGATGGGCACTTGCGCGTTGGACAGGCGCGCCGCGTCTGCGGCAATGGGGATGCTCTGCGCCGGATCCGGCAGAGGCGGTGGCGGGACAAGGGAGAGGGGCGGCATTTCCGCTTCAGCTTCCACCGGAGAGGCAAAGGCCGCCACGAGGCGTGCAGTGCGATGCGGGATGTCGCTGGGAAGGCGCGCGAACATCAGGACTGCGACCGCGAGCGTTGCGGCGATGACGATGCGCCAGGCGAGCGGGGTCGACGCAAGGCGTATCAGGCGCGTCATAGCGCGTACTTGAGCGACACCGAGGCGCGCTTGCGGTCGAACTTGCGGCCGCCGGTCCCATCGCTGCGAGTGCGCTGGAAGCCGCCCTGCGCCGAGACGCGCAAGTTGCGGTTGAGCAGCCATTCCGCGCCGAGCGATCCGGCCAGATCCCTCTGTATCCGCTGGGTTCCGGCATAGTCGCTGACGGTCTGGTCGAGGCGGGTGGTGAGGATGACGTTGCGGCGCAGTTCGTAATCCAGTTTCCCGGAATAGCGGCTCTGGCGGATGCCGGCGACG
Organism: Novosphingobium sp. 18050; assembly: GCF_902706195.1. Classification (GTDB taxonomy): domain Bacteria; phylum Pseudomonadota; class Alphaproteobacteria; order Sphingomonadales; family Sphingomonadaceae; genus Novosphingobium. Next base: position 214,192 of record NZ_CACSJO010000002.1, read on the forward strand.
CCGACGAGAGGCGAGCGCTGGATCGTGCGCTTCGCCTCGACCGTCCAGGTCATCAGCTTCGTCGGATTCCATTCCAGGCTGCCGGCGAAATCCAGGCCCTTGATACGCGGGAAGGCGGGATCGTCGTAGCGCTGGTTCTGGTAGCCGATGGCGGCGGTACCGCGGATCAGGCGCGTGACGCCGAACTGTACGCCGCCGCGCACCGAATACCCGTCCGAACTGCGGTCAAGCAAGGTGGTCTCGTCCGGGTAGCGGGCTTTGTTATAACTGCCTTCGACGAAGGTGGCGATGCCGGGCCCGATGGCGTAGCCGGCGCGCAGCGAAGTGGACCAGGTGCGATAATCGCGGTTTCCCTGGGCGATCTCTGCGCCGGCCACGCGGTAGGTGCCGTAGCGGAAAGTGTCGAAGGAGGCATCCGCGCCCAGCAGCAGGCGGCCGACGTTGTGTTCCAGCTGCACGCCCAGTTCGAGCGTGTTGTAGGCGATGCGGGGGCCGCGCAGCGTGGTGTCACCGACCGAACCGCGTGGTTCGTATGCGCGCGAGTAGCCTGCGCGCAGCGAGGCCTGGGTGCCCGCCCCGATGTCCAGCTGTCCGCTTGCCTGCAGATCGTAGGTATTGGTGTTTTCATCGTCCTGCGACAGGCCGCGTGTCAGCCCGGTAGTTGCATTGAACGAGAGGGCGTGGCGCCTCCAGGTCGACCGGGCGGCGATGCCGCCGGACAGGGTGACAAGAGCGTCGTCGACCTTGTTGGTGTTTGCGGCGTAGATATTGTCGTCATAGGCCGTGCGCAGTTCCGCCGAGGGCAGGACTTCGAATCCACCGAAACGGACCGGGACCGGGTCCAGTTCTGGCCGGGGGCGCTTCTGTACGGAAATGGCGCCGTCTCCGGCGGGAATTTCCTGCGCCCTGACACCGGATGCGGTGCAGGCGCCCAGCATGCCGACAATGCACGATACGAGCGCTGAATCGGCGCCGTACCGGCTCAGCCAAGCCTTGCGTCTGAGCCTCAATAGAGCCTGCACTTCAAGAATCGCCCCGCTATCCGTAAGTCCCCATCACGAATTGTGCGGATGCGAACTGCGCCGGGCAAATGAATGATTTGTCACCGGCACGGAATTTCGTCCCGGATCAGGACCTTCGGAAGGTCAGAACCGGGCGGGGATCAATCCGGTTTCCAGCCGATTTCGGCGGCGGCGGCAGACTTGGGGATGTCGGTGAGCGCTTCGTTCACCGTGATCGTCTCACCGGGCGCGAGCTGGCGCTTGGCCGGTACGACTTCCTTTTCGTAGACAATGGTCTCGCGCCGGTCGCGCAGAACCACCAGCAGCGAGGGAACACTGCGGCTTTGCGCGCCGATGTTGCTGATGGTGCCGCTGACGCTGAAGAACTCGGTGCCGTCGGGGAGCGGCTTGCGGTCCTGGCGGCCGCGCGGGAAGTCCAGCTTGAGGTCTGGCTGGGCACGCTGGAAGGTTGCGCGCGGAATCGGCAGCCAGTCCGGGATGCCGCCCCAGGCGACGGCGCCGGCAAGGCCGAGCGTCGCGATGGCGAAGGCGACCGCACCGTACGTACCGATCCGCGCCCAGTTACGGCGCGGGCGGAACGGGGGCGAAAAATCGAAGCTGGAGGTGCTCTCGTCGGCGTAGTGCTTGGTCGCGGTGTCGTCGTAAGTGACGGGCGCGGAGCGCTGCTCACGGCGCGGCGCGGCGGCCGGCGCTTCGCTCGCTGCCGATTCGTGGCCGGTGGCGACTGGTTCGCGCATCGCCGCGGGAGCGGCGGCGGGCTCGGGCGTGCGGGGGATGACGACTGCCGGGCGCGGCGCAGCGGCGGCGCGAAGCGGCGGCGGCGGGAGCGAGGCTTCCTGCGCGACCGGCGCGGGTTCGGCCTCAGGAATTGCCGGTGCGGCTTCCTGCGCGGCTTCCGCGGCTTCGGGACCTTCCTGGAACCAGCTGTGGCGGCACTTGGCACAGCGTACGGTACGGCCTTCCAGGCCGATCGCACTGTCCGGAACCGCATATCGCGTAGAGCAGGCAGGGCAGGCGATGATCATGATCGCTCTCATAAGCACGGTTGCATCGCGCGCCACAAGCGCCCGACCTGTGGGTTCGCGCCCTGATGCCCTTTTTTCCACATGCAAGGGAGGCTATAGGGCTTTACGTCGCCCGTTCGGCCCGACTTAGACAACATTTTAGACGAGCATGACCGCGGACGGCGAAATCACCCATTTCGACAATGTCGGACTTCGCTATGGCGCCGAACGCGAGGTGCTTAGCGATCTGACGTTCACGCTGTTCCCGGGGAGGTTCTATTTCCTCACCGGGGCGAGCGGCGCAGGCAAGACCTCGCTGCTCAGGCTGCTGTACCTTGCGCAGCGTCCATCGCGCGGCGCGATCCGCATGTTCGGGACCGATGCCATCACCCTGCCGCGCGCGCGGCTGCCTGCCTTGCGCCGGCGCATCGGCGTAGTCTTCCAGGACTTCCGGCTGGTGGACCACCTTTCCGCCTTCGATAACGTGGCGCTGCCGCTACGCGTCGCCGGGCACCAGGAACGCGACCTGGCCGGGCCGGTGCGCGACATTCTCGAATGGGTGGGCCTGGCCGACCGCATCGATGCGCGCCCCGCCACGCTTTCGGGCGGCGAGCAGCAGCGCGTCGCCATCGCCCGCGCGGTGATCGCGCGTCCGGCGATGCTGGTGGCGGACGAGCCGACCGGCAACGTCGACCCCGACATGGCGATGAAGCTGATGCGGCTGTTCGAAATGCTCAATCGGCAGGGGACGACCGTGGTCGTCGCCACCCACGATCTCGACCTGCTGCGCAAGGTGCCCGACAGTCTTATCATGCGGCTGGACCGGGGGCGACTTTCCGACCCGACCGGCGCGCTGCGCTATCCGCCCCGGAAGCTGACATGAGCGTGCGCGGCGTGCTCGACCGGCTGCTCTCCGGCCCTCGGCGGCTGTTCGCGCGGGGTATGCCCCTGGGGCGGGCGGTCGATATCATTCCGCAGGCGCGCATGTCCGGGCCGATGCCCTGGGTGATCGCGATCATGGTGGCGATGACTGCCATCGCGCTGGCCGCCGGGCTGGCGCTGGGCAACGCGGTATCCTCGGCGCGGGCGGAGATCGAGGGCGGCGTGACCGTCCAGATCATCGAGCCGCGCGCGGACATCCGCGCCGCGCAGGCCGCGCGCGCGGTCAAGGCGATGAAGAACATGCCTGGCATCGCCGGCCTCAGGCTGGTGCCGCAGGAGGAACTGGACGCACTGATCGAACCCTGGCTGGGCACCGGCATTGCTGCGGCCACGGGCGCGGCGATCCCCGTGCCGGCGCTGATCGACGTGCGGCTGAAGGGCCCGGCGACGCCGGCTCAGCTTGCCGCGATCGGCAAGCGGGTGACCCCGGTGGCGCCATCGGCCCGGATCGATGCGCAGTCCAACTGGCTGCGTCCGGTCTTCGAGGCGATGGTGTCGCTGCAATGGCTTTCGATCGCGCTGGTGGCGCTGCTGGCGCTGGCGCTGTCGGCGGCAGTGCTGCTGGCGGCGCGATCTGCGCTGGGGGCGAACCGCGATACCATCGAGATAGTCCACCTGCTGGGCGGCACCGATGCGCAGGTGGCCCGCGTGTTCCAGCGCTCCATCGGCTATGATGCGGCCGGCGGCGGCACCGTGGGACTGGCGCTGGCGCTGGTGGTGATCCTTTCGCTCGCCCGGCGGTTCTCGGGGCTGGGCGCGGGGCTGGTCGACAATGGCGCGCTGATCTGGAGCGACTGGCTGCTGCTGGCGGTGGTGCCGATCCTGGCGACACTGCTGGCGATGCTGACCGCGCGGCTGACCGTGCTGCACGCCTTGCGCCGGATGCTTTAATGCCTGCTTTAGTCCGTCCGAACTCCTATATAGCCTAGATCATGTTCCGTCGCTTCACCGCCTTCATCGTGCTGATATGGCTCTTCGGGTTCCTGTGGTTCGCCATAGCGCTGCCGGGGCCGCTGTCTGCCGATGTGCGCACCGATGCGATCATCGTGCTGACCGGAAGCCAGGGGCGGATCGAACATGCGCTCAAGGTGCTGGAGGCGGGCAAGGCGCCCGACCTGCTGGTTTCCGGCGTCGACCGCGAAGTGCGCCCGCGTGAGTTCGCGGTGCAATTCCGGGTTCCGCAGCGTCTGATGAAGTGCTGCGTAACGCTGGGCTACCGGGCTTACGATACCCGCTCCAACGCCATCGAGGCGGCGCAGTGGGTCAATGAGCGTGGGGCCAAGTCGGTGCGGCTGGTCACGGCGGACTGGCACATGCGCCGGGCCGCACTGGAAATCGGCCGCGAATTTCCGAACGACGTCAGGCTGGAACGTGACGGCGTGCCCTCGCACCCCAGCCTTGGCACCTTGTTCCTCGAATACCACAAGCTGCTGGCCCGTGCCGCGCTCAACCTCTGGGAAGCCCTGTGACCAAGATCGATTCGCCCGCCACGCCGCTGGACGTGGTGCGCAGCCTGCTGTTCTACGTCACCTTCTATCTGGGCACGATCTTCTTCGTGATCGCCACCGGCCTGGCCTCCTTCGTAAACGAGGAACTGATGCGGCGCGCAGCACGTGGCTGGAGCCTGTATCACCGCCTCTGCGCCCGCTGGCTGCTGGGCATTCGCGTTGTCGTGGAGGGCGAGATGCCGGGCGGCGGCGTGCTGGTCGCGATGAAGCACGAGAGCTTCTACGAGGCGATCGACCTGCCCGCGCAGATGCGCCACCCCGCGCCTTTCCCAAAAGCGGAACTGACCGAACTGCCCGGCTGGGGCTGGGCGGCACGGCGATACGGCGCGGTCGTGGTGGAGCGCGGCGAAGGTGCGCGGGCCCTGCGCAAGATGATCTCCAGCGCGCGCGGTTTCGCGGCGAAGGGGCGGACGCTGGCGATCTTCCCCGAAGGCACCCGCGTGCCCACCGGCCAGCGCCCTCCGCTGCAGTCAGGATTTGCGGGGGTCTACAAGCTGCTGGGTCTGCCGGTGGTACCGGTGGCGGTGAACAGCGGGCGGCTTTATCATCGCCGCTGGAAAAAGCCCGGCACGATCACGGTGCGCGTGGGCGAGCGCATCGAACCCGGCCTCCCGCGAGAGGAGATCGAGGCGCAGGTGATGGCGGCTATCAACGTGTTGAACGTCTAGGCACGGTTGTTCAGGCCGGCACCAGTTCGTTGACCTCGACGGTCTGCGACAGCATTTCGACATCGCCGAAGCTGGACAGGAACGAGACGTCGGCGGCATCGCGCCCGACGCCGATCTTGGCGATGCGGTCGGGCGAACTCATGCCGGTGGCATCGACGATGTGCCAGGCTCCGTCGAGGAACACTTCGGCCACCGCGTGGAAGTCCTGCGGCTCCACCCCCAGGCCGTAGACGCTGGCGAAGCGCGCGGGGATGGCGCTGGCACGAACCAGGGCGATCATCAGGTGCGCATAGTCGCGGCACACGCCCCGGCAGCTCTTGAAGGTGTCGGCGGCAGTGGTGAAGGCGTCGCTCGAACCCGGCTCGTAAGTGAGAGTGCCGGCGATCCGGTCGCGGATGGCAGCGACGCGGGCACCGCCCTGCAGGTGGCCGAACTCGTTTTCGACGAATTCGTGGAACGTGTCCGACGTGCAGTAGCGCGAGGGCATCAGGTAATCGACCGTTTCACCCGGCAACAGATAGGTGGGCAGCGCGGGCAGGGTATCCACTTGCGCAAGCATCCGCTCGACCGAGACGGTGGCCTCGTAGCGGATCTGAAGCGGCGCGGCGGTGCGTAGCCAGATGCGTTCGCCGATGTCGGCCTGCGCCGAGACGCGGGCGAAATGGTCCAGCTGCGGCAGGTCGATGCGGGCCTGCATCACGCGCTGCTCTGGTATCATGGCCGCCTCGATTTGGAGGAGGACATCGACCGGGCCACGCACGGCGTAGTCGAGGGTAGTGACGATGGAAAGCTGCATGGGCGGAGGGCGTCCTTGAGCGAGGCTTCACCGCTCAAAAGCCCGAAAATGCTTCGGGCTCCCGGGGAGCGGGTTAAATATGCGTCATGCCCTGCCGGTTTGCATCATGCCTTGCCGGTGGCGGCGCCTTCGTGATCCCCGCGGCCGAAATCGGCACGGGCATCGTCCTGGCCTTCTTCGATGATCGAGCGGCGGATCGCGCGGGTGCGGGCGAACTGGTCGAACAGCTTGTCGCCGTCGCCCACGCGGATCGCCCGTTGCAGCGCGGTGAGGTCCTCGGTGAAGCGCTGGAGCATGGTCAGCACCGCTTCCTTGTTCGAGAGGAACACGTCGCGCCACATCGTCGGGTCGGAAGCGGCGATGCGGGTGAAGTCGCGGAAACCGCCGGCGGAGTACTTGATGACCTCGCCCTGCGTCACGTCCTCAAGGTCGGACGCGGTGCCGACGATGGTATAGGCGATGAGGTGCGGCAGGTGGCTGGTCACGGCAAGCACGAGGTCGTGGTGACCCGGCGTCATGATCTCGACATTGGCGCCCAGCGCTTCCCAGAACGCGACGAGCTGCGAGAGCTTCACCATGTCAACCTTGGCCGGCGGGGTGACGATGCACCAGCGGTTGCGGAACAGGTGCGCGAAGCCCGCATCGGGTCCGGAATTCTCGGTGCCGGCTACGGGGTGGGCGGGGATCACCATGTGGGCGGGCAGCGCGTCGCCCAGGGCCTTGGCAATGGCTTCCTTGGATGAGCCGACATCGCTGACGAGCGCATCGGCGGGCAGTGCGTCGCGCACCTGTTCGGCGGCCATGCCCATGGCGCCGGGCGGCACGCAGAAGATTACGAGGTCAGCTTCGCGCACGGCATCGGCGGCGGTTTCGCAAACCGTGTCGACAAGGCCGCGCGCAGCGGCGCGGGCGCGGTGCTGGGGCGATAGGTCGTAGCCGGTGGTCCGCGCCTCGGGCAGGTATTCCCTCGCCGCGAGGCCGATGGAGCCGCCCTGCAGGCCCAGGCCGATGATGGCGATCCGGGCGAAAGTCACTTCGGGCTTTCCGCCATTTCGCGAAGGCAGTCTGCGATGGCGTCCATGTCTTCGCTTTTGCCGATGGTGATGCGCAGCGCCTGCGGCAGGCCCTGTCCGGGTAGCCAGCGCACGATGTATCCGCGCGTCGCAAGGCCGTCGAAGGCGGCTTCGGCGGTGAGCGCGCCTTCGAACAGGATCAGCACGAAGTTCGCCTGGCTCGGCAGCGGGCGCAGGCCGTGGTTGCCCAGCGCTTCCAGCTTTTCGACGAAGCGCGCGCGCTCGTCGCGGTTATGGACGCGGCTGGCTTCGACGAAGGCGTCGTCGCCCAGCGCGGCCAGCGCCATTGCCTGGCCGGTGGCCGGGACGTTGAACGGCCCGCGAATGCGGTTGAGCGTGGCGATCAGGCCCGGCGCGCCGGTGGCCCAGCCGATCCGTTCGCCGGCAAGGCCGAAGATCTTGGAGAATGTGCGGGTGACCAGCACGTTCTGATGCGCCTCGGCCAGCGCCAGCGCGCCGTCGCTGTCTTCGGGGGCGACATATTCGCCGTAAGCCTGGTCGATCACCAGCACCACATCGGCAGGCAGGGCGGCGTGAAGCCGCGCGATCTCGCCGCCGGGCAGGTAGGAGCCGGTCGGGTTGTTGGGGTTGGCCACGAAGATCACGCGGGTGCGCGGCGTCACCAGCGCCAGCAGCGCGTCGACGTCGGTGCCGTAATCGGCATCGGGCGCCACTACTGGCGTAGCGCCGCAGCGGCGGGCCGCGATGTCGTAGACCGCGAAGCCGTAGCGCACGTAGATCACTTCATCGCCAAGCCCGGCATAGCCCTGCGCAATGAGGTTGAGCAGTTCGTCCGAGCCGGTGCCCATCACCACGCGGGCCGCGTCGATCCCGTGCGCCGCGCCGATCGCGGTGCGCAGCGCGGTGCTGTCGGGGTCGGGATAGAGCGCGGGGGCCTGCGCCTTGGCGGCAAGCGCGGCGGGGCTGGTGCCCAGCGGATTTTCGTTGGCGGACAGCTTGATAAGCGGCCGCCCGTCCTTGCCCTTGGACTTACCGGGGACATAGGCGTGAATCGCCTCGATCCAGGGCTTGGGTTGCGGGGCTTTCGCCAGGGTCGGGGCGGAGGTTTCGGTTTCGCTCATGACGGGCGGCCCCATACCCCAGCGCGGCGGCTAATGACAGGGGGCGATTGACACTCTAAAGCCGGCCCCCCACTTGGCGAACGCATCATGTCCACGGCCTCTTCCCTCAATATCGAACGCAAGGTTCTCGAACTTGGCACCCCGCTGCTGCTCGACGGGGGGCAGAGCCTGCCGGAAATGCGCGTGGCCTATGAAACCTGCGGTACGCTGAATGCGGCGAAGGACAACGCGATCCTGATCTGCCACGCGCTGACGGGCGATCACCACGTCGTCTCGGACCATCCCAAGACGGGCAAGCCCGGCTGGTGGGTGCGCATGGTGGGACCGGGCAAGCCGATCGATACCGACCGCTATTTCATCATCTGCGCGAATGTAATCGGCTCGTGCATGGGCTCCACCGGCCCGGCCAGCCTTGCGCCCGATGGCGAGCCCTGGGCCAAGCGTTTCCCCGTCATCACCATCCGCGACATGGTGAAGGGCCATATCGCCGTACTCGACGCGCTGGGAATCGATGCGCTTCATGCCGTGGTCGGCGGATCTATGGGCGGGATGCAGGCGCTCAGCCTTGCCTCCAACTTCGCGCAGCGCACCCGCGCCGCGCTGGTGATCGCCTCCACCGCGCGCCATTCCGCGCAGAACATCGCGTTCCATGAAGTGGGCCGTCAGGCGATCATGGCCGACCCGGAATGGCGCGAGGGCAATTATTATGCGCACGGCAAAGGCCCGGAAAAGGGCCTGTCGGTGGCGCGCATGGCTGCGCACATCACGTACCTTTCGGAAGCGGGCCTGACCGACAAGTTCGGTCGCCGCCTGCAGAACCGCGAGGAAAAGACCTTCGGGTTCGACGCCGATTTCCAGATCGAATCGTACCTGCGCTATCAGGGCCTGTCCTTCACCGACCGGTTCGACGCCAATTCGTACCTCTATATCACCCGCGCCATGGATTACTTCGATCTGGCCGAGGAGCATGGCGGCATGCTGGCCAATGCCTTTGCAGGCTCGAAGGCGCGGTTCTGCCTCGTCAGCTTCGATACCGACTGGCTTTATCCCACGGCCGAATCGCGCAATGTCACCCACGCGCTGAACGCGGCGGGCCTGCCGGTGAGCTTCGTGGAACTGTCCGCACCTTACGGGCACGACAGCTTCCTGCTCGACGTGCCGGCGCTGGACCGCGTGGTGGAGGGGTTCCTGGGATGATCGAACTTTCGGACGACCCCGCACGCCTCGACGTGGCGCGCATCCACGGTTGGCTGGAGTCGAGCTACTGGACGCCGGGTATCGCCCGCGCGGCTGTCGAGCGGCAGATCGCCGGCTCGCACTGCCTCGGCGCCTATCACCCGGAGCAGGGCCAGGTCGGTTTCGCCCGCGTGATCTCCGACCGCGCCAGCTTTGCTTGGGTGGCGGACGTGTGGGTGGATGAGGCATCGCGCGGGCAGGGCCTTGGCCGCCGCATGGTGAACTGGTTCGTGGAGCATCCCGAGTACACCGCCGTGCGCCGTTTCGCGCTGACGACCGCCGATGCGCACGGCGTCTATGCCGCGCTGGGCTTCACCCAGCTGCTGCGGCCGGAGCGGCTGATGGAACGCCTTTCGCCGGAATTCACCGCCATGCTGAAGGCTGCGCCATGAACGCTGCGATGAAGGCAGGCCTGCGCCCCGACCTTGCGGTGATCGCGGACAATGTGGCGAACGGCGCCAGCGTGCTCGATGTCGGCTGCGGCGACGGCACCTTGATGGCGGCCCTGCGCGACGGGCAGGGCTGCGCCACGCGCGGGATGGAGATCGACGCCGCCAACGTAGGCCGCTGCGTGGGCCGCGGCCTTTCGGTCATTCAGGGCGATGCCGACAAGGATCTGGCCTTCTATCCCGACAAGTCGGTCGACTACGCGATCCTCAGCCAGACGCTGCAGACCACGATGCGCCCCGACATGGTGCTGGAGGAACTGCTGCGCATCGGCCGCCGCGCCTTCGTCAGCTTTCCCAACTTCGCGCACTGGCGGGTACGGGCCTCGCTGCTGTGGAACGGGCGCATGCCGGTGACGCGGCTCCTGCCGGTCGCCTGGTATGAGACTCCCAACATTCACCACCTCACCGTCAACGATTTCCGTTCGCTCGTGAAGGAGCGCGGCATCACCGTGGAGGGGCAGTGGTTCCTCTCCGGCGACCAGCGCTGCAGCGCGGCGGCGGCGAATTTCCGAGCCGAACATGCGGTGTTCCTGCTCTCACGCGGGGGGTGAGGGCGCGCGGCGCTGCCGTCAGGGCAGCGCGATCCGCTTACTGAGCGCGTGCGCCGGTGCTTCGACCAGACGGTAGGCCGCCCAGGCGACTACGACATTGACAGCAAGCACGGCAACGATCGCGGCGAGGTCCGGCAGCTTCAAGATGCCGGCCACGAAGAAGCCCGCGCCGGTGACGGGGTTGTGGAACAGGTACAGGCTGTAGCTGATCGTGCCCAGGAACAGCAGAGGCGGGCTGCGCAGGCCGTCCTTCACGAATCCGGTGGCAAGGCTGACCGCCAGAACCGCGGCGGTGATGAAGGCTACCCAGCCGAACGGCGACTGGCTGAGCGCAACCGGCACGAAAAGCGCGATCATCTGCGCGGCGGCGCTGCGTGAATGCGGCGCGCGGTAGGCCAACACCCCCAGATAGAAGGCGAACCACAAGTCCACGAACAGACCTTCGAGCGGGCTGGGAAAATACCCCGCCGCCCAGATCGCCGCTATGCCGAAGTGGACCAGCGTTACGGCCGCCCGGCCTTTCGTTCCCAGTCTGTGGGTGATCAGCAGGGAAATCACGAAGAAGATGTAGAACTGCACTTCGTAGCACAGCGTCCAGAACACGATATTGATGTTCTGGAACCCCAGCAGGCTCTGCGCATAGAACAGGTGCGCTGCCAGTTGGGGACCGGTGACATCAGGCGCAGGTGCGTGGCCGATGCGGTATTCGATGAAGCCGAGGCAGAGCACCGTCAGGATAGCCGCCCAGTAAGGCGGGTCCAGCCGGATCGCCCGCCGCAGGACGAAGCGCGAAAGCAGGCCGAGCGAAGGCGTGGCATCGCGCAGGCTATGGGCGATGACGAAGCCGCTGAGCGCGAAGAACACCGCGACGCCGCTTTCGCCGTGCGCGAATATCCAGACGACCGCGCGCGGGGCCTGGGCGAAGAGCCCCGACACGTGGCCGCCGGAATGAAGGTGGAAAAGGACCACCCACAGCGCCGCCAGTCCCCTGAGCACCTGGGGAAGTGCGAAATGGCGCGCAGGGGCGATAGCGCGGGCCGCATCCCACGTGTTCGGGGCTTCGGTAGCGACATTTACATCCGCAGTGCGCGCGATCGCATCCATGCAGTACTCCCCGGTTGCCTCGGCGGGAGTGTAAGGCAGGCGCAGGGATCGGGGCGCTCCCCATAATACCTAGGGCAATCACCGGGCCGGGGGATCGGCTGCGACAGGTCCAGACCGTGCATGGCTGTGCAGCAAGACGCCCGCGATGCGGGCGCTTCCACCTGCCCGCGGCGACAGGCTACCATTGGCGTTAGCATGCGCCGCCACGAAGTGTTCCGCCGCCGGCGGTTTTACCCCATCGAGAGCCCGAAGTAGGCCCCCAGCTTGTTGCCGTCCGGGTCGCGCAAATAGGCACCAAAGGCCCCGCGGGCCTGGGGCCTGGCCTCGGGCGCGCCTTCGTCGGTGCCGCCGTTGGCAAGGCCAGCCGCGTGCCAGGCCTTCACCGAGTCCTCGTCCGGTGCCTCCAGGATGATGGTGCCGCCGTTGGCATGGGTGCACGGATCGCCGTCGCGGGCCGGGCCGAGGAGGAACTTCACGCCGCCCAGGTCCCACATCACGATCGGGTACGCATCGGGCGTAGAGCAGGGCGCGAGGCCGAGCGTGCCGAACGTGGCATCGTAGAAAGCGCGGGTTTTCGCCAGGTCGTTGGAGCCGAGGCGGATGGACTTGAGCAGCATGAAATTCCTCTCCCTTTTTGTTTTTGGTATTCCGTCAGCAGATCCGATCAGGCGGGCACGGCGTGCAGCGCGCAGAGCTTGTTGCCATCGGGGTCGCGCAGGTAGGCGAGGTAGAGCTTGCCGAACGGGAATTCGCGCACGCCCGGCGCGTCCTCGCACGAGGCGCCGCCCGCTTCGCAGCCGGCCTTGTGCCAGGCGTCGACCTGTTCGGTGCTGTCGCACGCGAAGCCCACGGTGCCGCCATTGGCGAAGCAGGCGGCCTCGCCGTTGATCGGCGTGCAGATCATGAAGTTCGCGCCGTTATGGGCATAGGCGATTCGGCCGGCGGCCGGGTCAGCCATGATCGGCGCGGCGCCGAGCACGCCGAACACGGCGTTGTAGAAGGACTGCGATGCGGCAAGATCGTTGCTGCCCACGGCGATATGGCTGAACATGATGGCTCTCCGGGTGAAGTCGTCGGGATTTTGCGTGCGAGGGTGTCGCGCACCTGCCGAAAGGTCAATCGGCGCACGGTGCGTAGCGGCGATATGTGACGAGGGTACGCGGGCTGTCGCAGATGCGGACTTATCCACGCGTTTAGCCACCATGCAAAATCCTCATCGGGTGGACGCTTCCCCCGTGCTTTGGCATCGCCGTAAGCCATGTGGCACATCTATCAGTTTCCGCTCTGCCCCTTCAGCCGCAAGGTCCGGCTGCTCATGGCCGAGAAAAGCATCGCCTACGAACTCCAGACCGCCAAGCCGTGGGAAGGCGAGGACCGGCTGTTCGCGATGAACCCGGCGGGGCGCACCCCGGTGATCCGCGAAACCGAGAAGGGCATCGTCCTGTCCGACAGCCGCGCGATCTGCGAGTATTTCGAGGAAACCGTCGACCGTAACCCGCTGATCAGCGGCACTGCCCAGCAGCGCGCCGAGATTCGCCGCCTGATCGCGATGTTCGACGAGAATTTCTACAACGACGTCTCCGGTCCGCTGCTGCTGGAGCGCATGAAGAAGCGTCTCGTCCTGCGCCAGTCGCCCGATGCCAAGGCGCTGCGCGAATCGATGAAGCTGGCGCACGACTACCTCGATTACATCGACTACCTGATCGACAACCGCCCCTGGCTGGCGGGTGCGACGATGACGCTGGCCGATCTTGCCGCCGCCGCGCAGATATCGGTGGCCGATTACCTCGGCGGGCTGGACTGGTCGACGCATGAGCAGTCGCGCGCATGGTATCTGGTGATGAAGTCGCGGCCCTCGTTCCGTCCGCTGCTTTCCGAGCGGATGGAAGTGATCCAGCCTCCCAGCCACTACGCCGAAGTGGACGGCTGAGCCTGTCGAAGCCCCACGCGATGCAAGCTGCTTCTCATGCACGCTCGCATGGTATCGGGGACACAACCCGTTGTGGTAAAACAATTCACTTGCCCCTACATCTACCTGTGCAAAGATTGATTCGGCGCATGGATTTGGCAGCGATCTTGCCTATCTCTGACGTCTCCGCCTGAGCGCGCCAGTGATGGAGGCTTCAGGTGAATCCCATATCAGCCGACCCACCGGAGCCCGCCCCATGCCTCTTCTAGAAGCCCGCAAGACGTACAAGCCCTTTGAATACCCGTGGGCCTACGACTTCTGGAAGATCCAGCAGCAGGTCCACTGGCTGCCCGAGGAAGTGCCGCTGGGCGAGGACTGCCGCGACTGGGCGCAGAACATTTCCGAGCATGAGCGCAACCTGCTGACGCAGATCTTCCGCTTCTTCACCCAGGCCGACGTCGAGGTGCAGGACTGCTACCACGAGAAATATTCGCGGGTCTTCAAGCCGACCGAGATCAAGATGATGCTGGCCGCCTTCTCCAACATGGAGACGGTGCACATCGCCGCCTACTCGCACCTGCTCGACACCATCGGCATGCCCGAGAGCACCTACGGGGCCTTCCTCGAATACTCCGAGCTGAAGGACAAGCACGACTACCTGCAGAAGTTCGGCGTCGACAACGACGAGGACATCGCGCGCACCCTGGCCATGTTCGGCGGCTTCACTGAGGGCGTGCAGCTGTTCGCCAGCTTCGCGATGCTGATGAACTTCCCGCGCTTCAACAAGATGAAGGGCATGGGCCAGATCGTCTCGTGGTCGGTGCGCGACGAATCGCTGCACTGCGAAGGCATCATCCAGCTGTTCCACACCTTCTGCGCCGAGCGCGGCTGCCTGACCAAGGCGGTGAAGGACGACATCGCCGATCAGTGCCAGACCACCATCCGCCTGGAAGACAACTTCATCGACCTCGCGTTCGAGATGGGTCCGGTGCAGGGCATGACCGCCAAGGACATCAAGCGTTACATCCGCTTCATCGCCGACTGGCGCATGACGCAGCTGGGCCTGAAGCCGATCTACATGATCGAGGATCACCCGCTGCCCTGGCTGCAGCCGCTGCTCAATGGTGTGGAACATGCCAACTTCTTCGAAACCCGCGCGACCGAGTATTCGAAGGGCGCGACTCGCGGCGACTGGAACACCGTGTGGTCGAACTTCGATTCGCGCCGCAAGGCAACGACCAACGACGACATCCTGCTGGTCGACGACGGTTCGGAGCCGGGCCTCTTCGGCGAAGGCGTCGCGGCAGAGTGACGCAATATACCGGGCGTTCCTGCATTGCAGGATGCCCGGGCCGCCATACATGACAGGCGCCCACCGCTCGCGGGGGCGCCTGTTGCGTGTCCGCTCTGTTCAGTAGGGAATGGGCGCGGCGGTGAATGCGGGAACCTGCTGGCCCTGCACCATGACCGCGGAGCGGCCGCTGATCACGATCGAGCCCAGAAGCGCGCCCACGGTGTTGCCGCGTCCTTCCTGGCGGTGCTTGCCGCTCAGCGGCATTTCGTGTCCGTTGACCAGGACGCTCCTGAATTCGACCTCGAACTTGCCCGACTTGCCGCCGATGGCGCGCCCGGTCTTCCATGAGATCACGCCGGTTACCGGCGATCCGCGCGGGATTACGACGAAGCCATTCTCGGTAACGTCGCCCACCGTCGCGAAGCGGAAGGCCTGCCCGACTTCCACATACTTGCTGCTGATTTCCTGAAGCGGGGTGATGTTCATCAGGGTGTTTGCGGGCATCAGTTTGCCCTGCATCACCTGCCCGGCCATGTTGACCCGCTGCGGCGCTTCAATGCCGCCCTGTAGCGGCTGCGCGAAAGCCGGCACTGCGCAAAGACACGCGGCAAGTGCAAGTGTAATGTACTTCATGAAAACCCCCGTTTGATTGACCATGGGCCAATACGGCGGATATCCTTACTTAGCCGTCAACGCCGGGGAGAAAGGCGATGACAAAATTGTAAGGCCAAGGGGCGTGTTTGGTCGAAGGTATCGGGCCTTACGGAATTAAACCTATACCCTAAGGGGCGTAATACTGTTGTGAAGGTACTGCGTCTGCGCTGCCTGATTGTCTGGACCTTGGCAGAAATCGCAATGCGCGTGGTGCCGGCTACAGGAGTCGAACCCGTGACCCCCTGATTACAAATCAGGTGCTCTACCAACTGAGCTAAGCCGGCCCTGCGTTCCGCTTTAAGCGGGGCAAGTCCGGCGCCCTTACCGCGAGCGGGGGGCACCGGTCCAGTCAGAAAACAGCTTTGGTCAGAAAACCGCGTGCGGCGCGTCTTCTTTCATCATTACCTGGCGAACCAGCGGGATGGGCGGGCCGCCGTGGCTGAGGAAATCGTCGTGGAAGGATTTCCACGCGGTGCGGCCGCCGCGCGTCGCGGTCCAGTCCTCGCGCAGCTTTCGGATCATCAGCTTGCCCAGCGTGTAGTTGAGGTAGGCCGGATCATAAGTGCCGCGCGCGGCCTGCTGTTCGGCAGTGCCTTCGTCCTGGTAGCATTCCTTCATGAACAGCGACTTGGACTGCGCCTGCGTCATCCCGCGCGCATGCAGGCCGATGGCGGAGAGGTAGCGGCAGTTGCGCAGCAGGGCGTTGGAGATCTGGCCCACCTGCACGCCGGGGTCGCCATCGCCCAGACCCGCTTCCAGCATCATTTCCTCGGCATAGTGCGCCCAGCCCTCGGCGAAGGCGTAGCCGACGAACAGTTTACCCACCATCGAGGGCGCGGCGTTCGAATGGAGGAACTGCAGGTAGTGGCCGGGCATCACCTCGTGGACGGTGGTGAACAGCAGGTCGGACTTGCCGGGGATATAGTCCATCTGCATCTGCTTCGACCAGGTCGGGTCTGGCGGCGAGATGTAGTAGATCGACGAGCCGCCGTTCTCCAGCGGCCCCGGCGGATCGATATAGGCCGAGTTTGCGCGGTTGTAGGGCGGGCTTTCCTCCACCTGCGCCATCTTGGTGCCGGGGATCGTCAGGATGTCGTGGGTGCGCACGAACTGCGCCAGCTCGGGGATTTCGCGGCGGGCTTCGGCGACGGGGCCATCGGCGGGCTTGTCGGCGCGCATCTTGTCGAAGCACTGGGGGATCGTCTTGCCCGGCGCGAACTTCACGCAGGCCGCCTTCAGGGCCTGCTGGTTGCGCACGAGATCGGCGCGGCCGACCGCTTCCAGCCGGTCCAGCGGCGCATCGACAGACTCGGTGGCCGCGACCATGCGCGAGAACTTCTCCGCACCCATCGCGAAGCCTTGCGTCGGCGTGGCCTTGGCAACCTGCTCGGACACGGCCTTCATGGCGGTGGCGGCCGCTTCGGAAGATGCCTTGAAATCGGCCTGGAGCGCGGGGTCGGCCACGTCCGCGAAAGCGGCGCGGGCATCGCCGCGATAATAGTCAGCAAAGCCGCCGAAGCCGTCCTTGCCGACCTTGATGAAGCTGGCGGGCATCGCGGCGGGCAGGTTGGCGCGGATCTGCGCGGCGGCTGCGGGCACGGCTTTGAAGAAGGCGATCATTGCCTTCATCCGCGTCGGCTTGTCGGCATAGTCGCGGCTGACGTAGACGTTCGGGTCGAGGCCGCCGTTGATGTAGAATGTCGGGTTGGTGTGCGGCAGGTCCGCGTCCTCCAGCCAGAACAGCTGGCCCTTGGCGACCTGCACCATGTAATCGCGCTCGAAGCTGTCTGCTTCGGACAGGTCGGTGAACGTGCCCGCCTTGTCGATCACCGAATGGAGGAATGCGGCGCGGGCCTTCAGGCCGGCATCGCTCCAGTCGGGCAGCTTGCCGTCATACTGGTGTGCGCCTTCGTAGATGGCGAAAGAGGGATCGACGGCGAACCACTGCTCGATGCTCTGGTCGACGAAGGCCTTCCAGCTTGGGGTTGCTGCGGTTTGGGCCAGAGTAGTCTGGGCGGCGGCGCTGTTGTCGGCAGCAAGCGGCGGAGTGGCGGCGCAAGCAGCCAGCGAGAGGCAGGCGATACCTGCCAGCAGAACGGTCTTCATGGGTGGGGGCTCCCTGTTTTATGGAGCAGGTTGTGCGTCAGGCCGCGCCGAAGGTCCAGCCCTCGGTGGCGGCAAGTTCTTCGGTCAGTTCAGAGGGATGCCACAGCTCGCTGCGGTGAGCAGCCGTGCGCAGCCATGCAGCGGTGACGAGGGCGTCGGCGCTGTGGTCGTCGATCGCTCCGCTGCCGCCCAGGGGCTGCGAGCCGAGGGCCGTCAGCGCGCTGTCGAGCGCGGCGTGGTCGGTCATCTTGGCGCGGCCTGCGGTGCGCCCGGCGGCGACGGCGGCGAGGGTGGTGTAGATTTCCACCACCACCGGCCCGCTTTCCGGCAGCGGATCTACCGGCCATACCGGCACGCGTCCGCCCAGCCGGTGGAGCAGGCGCATCCCAGTCAGGCTCGACTTGCCGACTTGCGCCGCGCCGACGAGGTTGAAGTTGGAGTAAGGCCTGCACCCGGCGCGGGCCTGCGCTTCCTCGGTCACGCGCATCCGTCCGCGCCGGTGCAGGGCGCCGGGGAGGTGGAAATGCGCACCCTCGCGCCCGCCGTGGCGGCGGAAATAGGCGCTGAGACCTGGGTGGTCGACGAAGCTGGCGGCGGAAAAGTGCGGGTCCGCTGCACAGAGGTCGTCGATCATCGCCCAGAGCGCGCGGGCACTTGGCGGGCTTTGCACCCAGCCGGGAAAGAACGCACCCGCATCGGCGAAAGGCAGTGATATGCCGAGGTCCATTCCGACCAGCGTATCGGGCGGCAGGTGGCGGAGCAGCAGGTCCAGCACCTCGGGCCGCGACCAGCGAGCATGGCCCGGCGGGTGCAGCAGGCGGGGGGCGGCGTTCCCTTCCGCGCAAAGGGCGACGGCGATGCCCTTGTGCCGCTCACCCAGCGCGCCGGACCAGTCGATCGCCATGAAGTTGCGGAAGTGCATCGTGGCTCCATGCTCGGCGGCCGGCGGGTGGCGGCGGGGGCTTCGACAAGCTCAGCCTGAGCGGACTTTGAATGAATGAGTAAGTGAGATGAACTTGCAAACCCGCTCAGGCTGAGCTTGTCGAAGCCCCCGCCGCATTCGTACGGGCAAGAAGGATCACCCCTCCCGCCGTTCGCTGCGCTTCTTGTCCCACCATTCGAGGCGCTTCTTTACTTCGCGCTCGAATCCGCGTTCGACGGGTTCGTAGTAGACTTGCGGGCCGATCTCGTCGGGCCAGTAGTTGTCGCCGGAGAAACCGTCGGGCGCATCGTGGTCGTAGGCGTAGTCCTTGCCGTAGCCGATGTCCTTCATCAGCTTGGTCGGCGCGTTGAGGATGTTGGCCGGGGGGCTGAGCGATCCCGTCTCGCGCGCGGCCTTGAACGAGGACTTGAACGCCGCATAGGCCGCATTCGATTTGGGCGCGGTGGCGACGTAGAGGCAGGCCTGCACGATCGCCAGCTCCCCCTCGGGAGAGCCGAGGAATTCGTAGGCGTCCTTGGCGGCAAGGCATTGCACCAGCGCCTGCGGATCGGCGAGGCCGATGTCCTCGCTAGCCATGCGGACCAGTCGGCGCAGGACGAACAGCGGCTCCTCCCCTGCCGTCAGCATCCGCGCCATGTAATAGAGCGCGGCCTGCGGATCGGACCCGCGCACCGATTTGTGCAGCGCGCTGATCAGGTTGTAGTGCCCGTCGCGGTCCTTGTCATAAACGGCCACGCGGCGCTGCAGAAACTGGCCGAGACCCGCCGGATCGAGAGGGGCGGCGATTTTCGCGGCGTAGAGCGTTTCGGCTTGGTTGAGCAGGAACCGCCCGTCGCCGTCCGCCGAGGCGACCAGCGCCTCGCGCGCAGCGGCGGTCAGCGGTAGCGGGCCTTCGAGGTCTTCGGCCTTGTCCAGCAGCGCGGACAGCGCGGCGGCATCGAGGCGGTGCAGGATCAGCACCTGCGCGCGGCTGAGCAAAGCGGCGTTGAGCGCGAAGCTGGGATTCTCGGTCGTCGCGCCGACGAGAGTGACGGTGCCGCGCTCGACGAAGGGCAGGAAGCCGTCCTGCTGGGCGCGGTTGA
Source organism: Novosphingobium sp. 18050 (assembly GCF_902706195.1). Classification (GTDB taxonomy): domain Bacteria; phylum Pseudomonadota; class Alphaproteobacteria; order Sphingomonadales; family Sphingomonadaceae; genus Novosphingobium. The sequence goes on from NZ_CACSJO010000002.1 coordinate 233,615, forward strand.
AACGGTGGATCTCGTCCACGAACAGTAGCGTGCGCTGTCCTGCCTTTGCCGCGACATCCGCCTCGGCAAAGGCTTTCTTGAGGTCCGCCACCCCCGAGAACACCGCCGACACCGCATGGAACCGCATCCCTACCGCAGCGGCAAGCAGGCGCGCGGTGCTGGTCTTGCCGGTGCCGGGCGGGCCCCACAGGATCATCGAGGACAGGCGCCCCGCCGCCACCATCCGCCCGATCGCGCCTTCCGGGCCGGTCAGGTGCTCCTGCCCCACCACGTCCTCAAGGACGCGCGGGCGCAGGCGGTCGGCGAGCGGGGCATCCTCGCGCAGGTCATCGGGGGTGCCGGCGGGCGGCAGTTCGTCGGCGAAAAGGTCGGCCATGACGGCTATCTAGCGAGCTTTGCGGGCAATTGCATCGGCCGAGGGGCAGGAGTAGGGGGAGGCGGTGCAAAAAGGGGCGCGAAACTCGTGGCAGATGCTGTCGTAACGAAGCCGCGCTGGCCCTATTGGCTGGTCGCGGTGCTGGCGCTCACATGGAACACCTTCGGGTGCCTGGATTTCACCATGACCGCGATGCGCAGCCCCACCTGGCTTGCGTCACAGCCGCCCGAGGTCATCGACTGGCTCGATTCCGCGCCTACGTGGTCGCTGTTCACGTGGGCGCTGGGCGTGGGCGGCGGGTTCGTCGGATCGCTGGCCCTGCTGGACCGCTCGCGCTGGGCGGTCCCGGCCTTCGCCGGTTCACTATGCGGGCTGGCGGGGAATCAGGTCTGGCAGGCAACCTCGGACGTGCCCGGCGGCATGACCAGCCCCGGCAATCTCGCACTTAATGGCGCCATATGGGCGGTGGCCCTGGCGCTGCTCTGGTACGCCGCGAATAAGCGCCGTCAGGGTGTCCTTAACTGAGCTTTCCTGCAATTGCCCGTGCCCGCTCCGGGACAAGGCTGTATACCCGTGCTCATACGGGAGAGGATTCGATAGATGCCACATCCGCTTGGGATCGAATTGTTGACGGTACTTGGGCTTGGCCCGGTCGAGCATGTCACGCTGGCAGCGGACCTCGGCTGCACCACCATCTCGATGGGGCTGAACCAGTTGCCCGAGCGCTTCAACCCTCACGGCTACGCCGCATGGTCGCTGCGCGATGATGCAGGCCTGCGACGCGACCTGAAGGCCGCACTGCGTGACCGGGGCGTGGCGATCTCCATCGCCGAGGGACTGGGAGTCTCTCCCGACATCGATGCGTCCCAGCGCGCAGCGGACATGGACCTGTTCGCCGACCTCGGCGCCCTGCGGGTCAACGCCGTCGACATGGGCGCCGAGCGCGAACGCGCCTTCGACCAACTCGCCATCCTTGCGGAAATGGCCGCCGAACGCAGTATGGGGTTTTCCATCGAGTTCTGCCCGCTGTTCACCATCCGCTCGCTGCCAGAAGCACTGGATGCCGTGCGCCACATCGGCGAAGGCCGAGCCGGGGTGCTGATCGATGCGATGCACTTCTTCCGCTCCGGCGGGACAGTGCGCCAGATCGCGGAACTGGACCCGGCGCTGATCGGGCACGTCCAGCTCAGCGACGCTCCCCGTAAGGGCGAGGGCGATTATATGGCCGAGGCGATGACAGGGCGCATGGTGCCGGGGCAGGGCGAACTGCCGCTGCGGGAGTTCGTCGATGCCCTGCCGCGCGGGCAGGTGCTGGGGCTTGAGGTGCCGCTGATGGCAGCAGCGCAGAACGGACGGGCCGCGAAGGACTACGTGGGCGAGATCGTCAAGCGCACGCGGGAATTGCTGGTTTAAACGGGAAGGTTTTAAGACCTGGGGCCATCGCCCCCGGCCCCGGGAATGTCGGCGTCGCGCCTCGTTTGGACGGGGGTGGGTTGTTGCGGGGTTATGCGCCCCTGCTTCTTCCCGACTTCAAAACCATCTCCGCCCCTTTCTCCGCGATCATCATGGTCGGAGCATTGGTATTCCCCGAGGTGATCGCCGGCATCACCGAGGCGTCGATCACGCGCAGCCCCCGGACTCCGGTAACCCGCAGTTCCCCATCCACCACAGCTCCCATCGCCGCCGTGCCGACCGGGTGGAAGATGGTCGTCCCGATCTCTCCGGCGGCGGCTTGCAGTTCCTCTTCGGTCTGGAAGGCGATGCCTGGGCGTACTTCCTCCGGGTGGTATCGGGCGAGGGCGGGCTGGGCGACGATGGCGCGGGTGATGCGGATCGCGTCGGCGGCGACGCGGCGGTCTTCTTCGGCCGAGAGGTAGTTCGGCCGGATCGAGGGGGCGGTGGCTGCGTCGGTGCTGGTGATGCGGCTGGTCCCCCGACTTTCGGGGCGCAGGTTGCAAACGCTGGCGGTGAAAGCGGGGAACGGGTCCAGCGCACCGCCGAAAGCTGCGAGGCTCAGGGGCTGGACGTGGTATTCGAGGTTGGCGGTGGCATAGCGTGGATTGCTGCGGGTGAAGACGCCGAGCTGGCTGGGCGCCATGGCCATCGGTCCGGTGCGGCGCAGGGCGTATTCCATGCCGATCAGGGCTTTGCCGAAGATGTTGGCGGCGCGGGCGTTGAGGGTGGCGACGCCCGATACGCGCCAGGCGCAGCGCAGCTGCAGGTGGTCCTGCAGGTTCGCGCCGACTTCAGGGCTGTCGGCCACGGGGGCGATGCCGAGGTCGGCGAGGCGGGCAGCACCGCCGATGCCGCTGCGTTCGAGGATCGCGGGCGAGCCGATCGCACCGGCCGCCAGAATGACTTCGCCGCCGGTGCGGGCCTCGCGCTTTTCGCGGCCGATCGTGTAGGCGACGCCGACGGCGCGGCCTTCCTCGATGATGACGCGGTCCACCAGCGCGCCCGTTTCCACTTTGAGGTTGGCGCGGGTGCGCACGGGTTTGAGGAACGCGTCGGACGCGCTCCAGCGCCACCCACTGCGCTGGGTGACCTGGAAGAAGCCGGCACCTTCGTTGTCGCCGGTGTTGAAATCGCGGCTATGGGGGATGCCCTGCTGCTCGCAGGCATCGCGGAAGGATTCGAGGATTTCCCAGCGCAGGCGCTGCTTTTCGACGCGGATCTCACCGCCGCCGCCGTGAAATTCGCTGGCGCCTTCGTAGTGGTCCTCGGCGCGCTTGAAGTAGGGCAGGACGTCGTCCCACCCCCACCCGGTGTTTCCGGACTGGCGCCAGCCGTCATAGTCGGCAGCCTGTCCGCGCATATAGATCATGCCGTTGATCGAGGAGGAGCCGCCCAGCACGCGGCCTCGCGGATACTTGAGCGCCCGCCCGCCGAGGCCTTGCTCGGCCTCGGTCGACATGCACCAGTCGGTGCGCGGGTTGCCGATGCAATAGAGGTAGCCGACCGGGACGCGAATCCAGATGTAGTCGTCCTTGCCGCCCGCTTCGAGCAGGAGAACCCGCGTTTTCGGGTCGGCGCTGAGGCGGTTGGCGAGGACGCAGCCAGCGCTTCCTCCGCCCACGATGATATAGTCGAACTCTCCCATTTCCATGGGCTAGGCCGGGTGCTGCGGGCGGGCAAGTGGACGCAGTGCTAGGTGCGGCAGGGGGCGGATTTGGTCGCTCGGGCGATGCCGGGCGGGCTGTCGGGCAAATGCCTTGCCGGGCCGGTCGCGCGATCCCACCATCGTCTGCGAAAGAACAAGGATGAGGAAAAGCCATGACCGTACCCAAGATCGGCAAAGTGGGCCTATGGTCGCTGGAGATGCGCTTTGGGGACAAGGCGCTGTCGAACGCGGCGGCTGAGGAACTCGAAGCGCTGGGCTACGGTGCGGTGTGGGTGCCCGGCGGCATCGACGACGGCGCACCGGCGGAGGTGGAGCGGCTGCTGGCGGTGACGTCTCGCATGACGATCGCGACGGGCATCCTCAACATCTGGAAGCATGAGCCGGCGCAGCTGGCCGCGTGGTTCGGTGGCCTGCCCGATGCCGCGAAGGCGCGCACGCTGCTGGGGCTGGGCATCAGCCACGGGCCCCTCATCGGCGAGAAGTGGGGCAAGCCGCTCGAAGTGACTTCGGCTTTCCTCGACGGCCTGTTCGCGGCCGGGATGCCGAGGGATAATCTGTGCCTTGCCGCGCTGGGGCCGAAGATGGTCGCGCTCTCTGGAGAGCGGACGGCGGGCGCGCATCCCTATCTCGTCACGCCGGAGCATACTGCGCAGGCCCGCGCGATCCTGGGCGCGGGGCCGCTGCTGGCGCCGGAGCAGGGCGTGATCCTGGAGTCGGACCCGGCCAAGGCGCGCGAACTGGCCCTGGGTGCATTGGAACACTACGCCCGCCTGCCCAATTATCGGAACAACTGGCTGCGGCTGGGTTTCAGCGAGGTCGAGATCGATTCTCTCGACGAACGGCTGCTCGACGCGCTTTTCGCGATCGGGAATGTCGAGAAAGTAGCCCACCGCGTGCAGGCGCATCTCGACGCGGGTGCGGACCATGTCTGCCTGCAAGTGATCGCCGGACGGCAGGGCGGGTCGTTCGACACACTGCTGCCGCACTGGCGCGACCTTGCCCAGGCTCTGCTGTAAGCGCGGTACGTGAGGGTCTCGATTTTTCGGGCGCGTTAAGGAATTCGTAAGAGGTTACAGTTAGTTCTGTGGGTACAGGAGATGGCGACTTTGTCGTCAGATTTGACGGGAGCCGCCCGCAACCGGATCGAGGTCTTACGACCTAACCCGGTAAAGCAGGCGGTTCCTGTCAATTTCACTGTTCAGCCCAAACCATCTGTAGACGTTAGCCACTGAGGGCATGTTCCTCTGCGGTTACGGCTTGGCCTCTTTCCGGGCTGTCGTACCATGCGCGCGAAATCCAGATCGCGGACATGGCCAGAATGGCAAGGATAAGGCTGGCGATCAGCACATAACGGACGATGTTGGGCGTGCTTCCCCCGCGTGCCTCGTCGTCATCGAGGTGAACCTCGTCTCCGACACGTTGCATTACGGCTCTCCCATCGGGCCGATGGCGGTCTTGGTGGCCGCACTTAATTCGGACCGTGCTGCTTAACGCGGAACGGTGCGCAAAAGTTCCCGGGTTGCGGGCAGGGAAGTTGTCAGGCGGCGGGCCGGGCAGGCAGGCGCTTGAGCATGTCGATCGTGCGTTCATCGCGCCGGCCGTCGCAGAAGGCATCAAGGGCATGGCCGAAGCGGCCGGCCTCGCTGCTGAGCGCCGGCGTGGCGAGTTCGAACAGCGTCATCGAACTGCAGAATTTCACGGCGTCCACTGGGCCCAGGATGGCGACAGCGCTGCGGCGCCCGGCCCAGCTGAGCATAAGCTCCGTCACTTTCGCAAGCCGCGATCCCAGAACCGGATGAGCAAGATAGCGCCGCGCCTCGCCAAGATCTTCCACACCGTAACGCCGGGCCATTGCGCTGGCGCCGAGACCGGCGATCTGGGGGAAGACGAACCACATCCAGTGACTGCGCTTCTCACCGTCAACGAGTTCGGCGCAGACCTGCGCGAACACGTCGCGCTGAGCAGCGATGAAGCGGTCGAGATCCATCAGGGAGATCCCTGTTCGCTCAGGTACTGGTTACGGCATCTTGCCGCCATCTTCTGCAACTGCCTTGGCGGTGTCGGCAGTGCCGCCGGTTTCGGGGGTGGAGAGGGAGCCGGTCAGCCAGATCACCGAAAGCGCGATGATCGCAAGGGCAAGGCTGATCATCAGTACGTAGCGGACAACGCCCGGCGTCTCGGCGCTACGGGCGTCTTCCTCGTCGATATGGACTTCCTGCGTGCGGGTTTCCATGGCCTGTCTCCGATTGTGGAGGGCCTGCGGCGGCCCCTTTGTACAGAACAACAGGCCGGGGCGGGCAGCGTTCCGCCACCCGCCCCGTATAAGTATGCGTTGGTCGCGCACCGGGCATCTTCCAAGTCGATCGCCTGGAAGCGACGACTTGGAAGATGCGGCGGAATTAGTCGCGCAGCAGTTCGTTGATGCCGGTCTTCGAGCGGGTCTGCGCGTCGACGGTCTTCACGATCACGGCGCAGTAGAGCGACGGGCCGGGGGTGCCGTCGGGCAGCGGCTTGCCGGGCATCGCGCCGGGGACGACCACCGAGAACGGCGGCACGCGGCCGATGTGGACTTCGCCGGTGGCGCGGTCGACGATCTTGGTCGAGGCGCCGATGAACACGCCCATCGACAGCACTGCACCTTCACCCACGATCACGCCTTCGGCCACTTCCGAACGCGCGCCGATGAAGCAGTTGTCCTCGATCACGACCGGGCCGGCCTGCAGCGGCTCAAGCACGCCGCCGATGCCGGCGCCGCCCGAGATGTGAACGTTCTTGCCGATCTGCGCGCAGGAGCCGACGGTGGCCCAGGTGTCGATCATCGTGCCTTCGCCGATGTGTGCGCCCAGGTTCACGAAGCTGGGCATCAGCACCACGCCCTTGGCGATGTAGGCGCTGCGGCGCACCACGGCACCGGGCACGACGCGCACGCCGGCGGCCTTGAAGCGGGCTTCGTCCCAGCCGGCGAACTTGAGCGGCACCTTGTCGTAGGCGGGCGCACCGGCGGCGCCGTAATCCACCACGGCGTTGTCGGACAGGCGGAAGCTGAGGAGCACGGCCTTCTTGAGCCACTGGTTGACCTTCCAGCCGCCCTGGCCGTCCGGCTCGGCAACGCGCGCCGCGCCCGAATCGAGCAGCTCCAGTGCCTCTTCGACGATCTTGCGCACATCGTCGCTGGCGGGGGTGACGGTGTCGCGCGCGTCAAACGCGGCTTCGATCTTGGCGGCGAGGTCGGACATGAGAAGGTCTCCGAAAAGGGGCAAGTTTGCTTGGGGTGGCGCCTATCGCGCAAAGATGCGCAGGACAAGGCCGTGAAAAAGGGGGCGGCCTGCCTACAGGCGCCCGTACTCCAACTCAGTCGCCGGGCTGCATCAGTTCGCGCACGAAGCCGATCAGGCCGGTCTGGCGAGCGCGGCGCAGGCGTTCGGCGGCGAGGATCTTCTTCACCTGCTCGAAGCAGCTGCCGATGTCATCATTGACCACCACGTAGTCGTAGCCGTCCCAGTGGCTGATTTCGGAGCGCGCGCGCTCCATCCGGCCATGGATGACTTCGGCGCTGTCGGTGCCGCGCCCGGTCAGGCGGCGGCGCAGTTCCTCGATGCTGGGGGGCAGCAGGAACACACGGACCACGTCGCGCTCCAGCTTCTGGTAGAGCTGCTGGGTGCCCTGCCAGTCGATGTCGAACAGATAGTCCTGCCCGTCCTTGAGGCCGGCCTTCACCTGCGCCTTGGGGGTGGCGTAGCTATGGCCGAACACGGTCGCCCATTCCAGGAAGTCGCCGTCTTCGGCCATGCGGTCGAACTGTTCGCGGGTGACGAAGTGGTAGTCCTTGCCGTCGACCTCGCCGGGGCGCGGCGGGCGGGTGGTGCAGGACACCGAGTTGCAGATGTGCGGATCGTGTTCGAGCAACATGCGCGAGATCGTCGTCTTGCCCGCGCCCGATGGCGAGGACATGATGAACATCAGGCCGCGCCGTGACAGCGTGCCGGTGGAAGCCGGGGAGGGATCGGTCTGGACCATGGTCCCCGATGGCGGGGGAAAGCGCGCAAATCAAGGTGGCTTGCGGCCGGTTCGGGGAAAATTCCGGCTGTAGCGGATGCGGTCCGCCTAGTCCTCGGCGCCGTCCTGCGCCATTTCGCGGAGGTCGGCGGCGCCTTCCCAGCGGGCCTGCCGGGCACGGCTGCGGTCATAGAGCGTCTTGGCGACCAGCGCTCCGCCCACCACGATCGCGCCGGGGATCGAGCTTAGCGCGACGCGGGCAAGGGCGCCGTGCAGCAGGGTTTCGCCCACCGTCCGTCCTCTGAGGATCGACTTGGCCTTGCGCGAGGAATAGCTGCCGCCCAGCACGCCCCGCTCCATCGCGCGGCGAGCCAGCGTGGTGCCGGTGCGCAGAACGATGTCGGCGATTACCAGGTTCGTGGCGGGGTTGGGGCTGGGCCCATGCAGTTCGCCGCCGTTGTCGGCCAGCTTGCGGAGGCTTGCGGGCCGGTTGGCCACCGCCTTGGCGGCTTTCTGTGCCTGCTCTTTGAGTTTGGTAGCCATCGCCCTGGTAATCCTCGGGCGGAAAGCCCGCCTACTTCTTTTTGCCGAAATCGACCGAGACGACGTTGGAGCCGTCTTCGCTGGGAATAATGCGCGAAGCGACGTCGCGTTCCGATTCGTCGTTGCCGGCGGTGGCGGACATGTCATCGTCCTGCTCGTCGTCGTCCATCGCCTGGAACTGAAGGCCGAAATCTACAGCCGGATCGACGAAGGCGGTGATCGCGGAGAACGGAATGTCCAGCTTCGCAGGCATCTGGTTGAAGCTGAGGCTGACCGTGAAACCCCGGTCGGAAACGCCCAAGTCCCAGAACTTGTTCTGCATTACGATCGTCATCTCGTCCGGGAAGCGGGCCCGCAGGTCCGCCGGAATGCTCACACCCGGAGCCCCGGTCTTGAAGGTAATGTAGAAGTGATGGCTGCCCGGAAGGACGCCGCCGGCGGCCTCTACCTGGCCCAGCACACGTCCAACGACGGCGCGAAGGGCCTCCTGCACGATTTCATCGTAAGGGATCATGCTGTCTGGCGGGGTATCGTTCATCGCGCCACTACCTGCGCATCGTTCATCGGGTGGTCAACCCGTTACGTACGCGAAATTACGCCTCCCCGATCGTTTATCCAAGGAAAAACCATCGAGGGGGCAGGTCCGGGCGCGATGGATGACCGGATTGATTCTGGCACGTACGGGTATATAGGCGCAGCCATGCGCACAGCCTCGATCACCCGCAAAACGCACGAAACCGACATCTTCGTCGAAGTGAACCTCGACGGAACCGGCGCCTATCAGGTCTCGACCGGGATCGGTTTTCTCGACCACATGATCGAGCAGTTCAGCCGCCATTCGCTGATCGACATCACCTGCCGCATTAAGGGCGACCTCCACGTCGACCAGCACCACACGACCGAGGACAGCGCCATCGCCATCGGCCAGGCAATCACCCAGGCAATGGGCGACAAGGCCGGCATCGGCCGATACGGCGACGTTCACTCGCCCATGGATGAGGCGCTGGCGCGTGTGTCGCTCGACATTTCGGGCCGCCCCTATCTGGTGTGGAAGGCCGGCTTCACGCAGGACAAGCTGGGCGAGTTCGACACCGAAATGGTCGAGCACTGGTTCCACTCGATCGCGCAGGCAGTGGGCATCACCCTGCATATCGAGCTGCTTTACGGCACCAACAACCACCATATCTGCGAAGGCATCTTCAAGGGTTTCGCGCGCGCCATGCGTGCCGCGGTGGAACTCGATCCGCGCAAGGGCGGGGCGATCCCCTCGACCAAGGGCATTCTGGGACAGGCGACACTCTGATGGCCAGCTTCATTATCTCGCTCACCTACACCGCCTCGATCGACAAGGTGGACGCGCTGCTTGACGACCATGTCGCCTGGCTCAGGGCGAACCACGCAGCGGGGCATCTGCTCGGCTGGGGCCGCAAGGTCCCGCGTGACGGCGGCATTCTGCTGGCGAAGGGCGAGAGCCGCGATGCGGTCGCCGCACTAGCCGCGCAGGACCCGTTCGTCGTGGGCGGCGTCGCCGAGATCGACGTGATCGAATGGGCGCATGGCTTCCTCGACGACAGCATCGCAGGCCTGGCTGGATGACGCTGGCGCTGATCGACTACGGCGCGGGCAACCTCCACTCGGTCGCCAATGCGCTGCGGGCGGCGGGCGCCGAAGACGTGGCAATCACCGCCGATCCATCCGTGGTGCGCGCGGCGGACCGTATCGTCCTGCCGGGCGTGGGCTCGTTCAAGGCCTGCGCGGCGGGCCTCTGGGGCATCTCCGGCATGGTCGAGGCGATGACCGAGCGGGTGCAGGTGGGCGGTGCGCCGTTCCTGGGCATTTGCGTCGGCATGCAGCTTCTCGCCACGCGGGGGCTTGAACACGGCGTTACCGAGGGCCTCGGCTGGATCGACGGGCAGGTCCAGAAGATCGAGCGCACCGATCCCCGGATCAAGATCCCGCACATGGGCTGGAACGACGTGGGGCTGGGCCGCCACGATCCGGCCAGCGGCCTGATCGAGCCGGGCGAAGCCTACTTCCTGCACTCCTACCACTTCGCGCCGGAGGACGGTTCGAACGTGGCGGCGATGACAGACCATGGCGGCGGCCTTGTTGCCGCAGTGGCCAAGGACAACGTCGTAGGCGTGCAGTTCCACCCGGAAAAGAGCCAGGGCTACGGCCTCTCGCTGCTCGCGCGGTTCCTGGAGTGGAAGCCGTGAAGTCCGCTGCCCAGGGCCGCCCTCGGAACCTCAGGAACTTGCCACTATGATCGTATTTCCCGCCATCGACCTCAAGCAGGGTCAGGTCGTGCGTCTGGCCGAAGGTGATATGGCCCGTGCCACCGTCTATGGTGACGATCCGGCAGCCCAGGCGATGCTTTTTGCCGAAGCCGGTTCGCAGTTCCTCCACGTTGTCGATCTAGACGGCTCGTTCGCGGGCCGGGCGGAGAACCGCGAGGCGGTCGAGGCAATTATCGAGGCGTTCCCGGGTCACGTCCAGCTGGGGGGCGGCATCCGCACCGCCGAGGCGGTCGCGGGCTGGTTCGACCTTGGCGTCAGCCGCGTGGTCATGGGCACCGCCGCGCTGAAGGACCCGCAGTTCGTCAAGGACATGGCGAAGGAATTCCCGGGCGGTATCGTCGTCGCCGTGGACGCGCGTGACGGCATGGTCGCGACTGAGGGCTGGGCCGAAGTGTCCGACGTTTCGATCGTCGACATGGCCCGCCGTTTCGAGGATGCCGGCGTCGCCAGCCTGCTGTTCACCGACATCGGCCGCGACGGCCTGCTCAAGGGTGTGAACATCGATGCCACCGTCGATCTTGCCCGTCGTACCGACCTGCCGGTGATCGCCAGCGGCGGTGTGAAGGGCCTCGACGATATCCGCCTGCTTGCGCTTCATGCCAAGGACGGCATCGAGGGCGTCATCACCGGCCGCGCGCTGTACGATGGGCGCCTCGACCTTGCCGCCGCGATCCAGATGGCCGAGCGCGAGGGGTGAACGACAACCGCCTGATCGCCGTACTGGCGCTGGTGATCTTCGTGCCGGGCGTCATCTGGGCATGGCGCGACTACCGCGAGGGCAGGGCGCGCCTGATGCTGTTCAGCCGCCGCCGTTCCACCGTGGAAACGCGCCGCGCCGACGATCCGCGCAAGTTCTGGACCTATACCGCCTTCAACGTCGCGATCTGCGCCGTAGTGGCGGTATTCGCGGTCCTGCTGTTCTTCAAGCCCGTGGAGTGACGCAATGACAGTTCGTATCCGTGTCATCCCCTGCCTCGACGTTCGCGATGGCCGCGTGGTCAAGGGCGTCAACTTCGTTGACCTCAAGGACGCCGGCGATCCGGTGGAACAGGCGCGCGCCTATGACGCTGCCGGAGCGGACGAACTGTGCTTCCTCGACATTTCGGCGAGCCATGAAGGACGCGGCACCCTGCTCGACGTGGTGCAGCGCACCGCCGAGGTCTGCTTCATGCCGCTGACCGTGGGCGGCGGTGTACGCACCGCCGAGGACGCGCGCGCCCTGCTGCTGGCGGGCGCGGACAAGGTGGCGGTGAATTCCGCCGCCGTATCTCGCCCCGAGGTGGTGGCTGATATCGCCGAGAAGTTCGGCTCGCAGTGCATCGTCGCCTCGGTGGACGCGCGCCGCGTGGCTCCGGGGCGCTGGGAGATATTCACCCACGGCGGCCGCAAGGCGACCGGGATCGACGCGCTGGAACATGCGGTGAAGCTGGCCGGATACGGCGCGGGCGAACTGCTGGTCACCTCGATGGACGGCGACGGCACCCAGAACGGCTACGACCTCGCACTGACGCGTGCCATTGCCGATGCAGTGTCGGTGCCGGTGATCGCTTCGGGCGGCGTGGGCAATCTCGACCACCTCGTCGCAGGTGTGACTGAGGGCCATGCAAGCGCGGTGCTGGCCGCCTCGATCTTCCATTTCGGCAAACATTCGATCGGCGAGGCCCATACGGCCCTGCGCGATGCAGGTCTTCCTGCGCGAGGATGACGATAGCCTTAACGGGCCAATTTACCATTGTTGACTGGTTCTAATCGGGACATTCGTTCAACGGCACTTGCTGCCATGCGGTAATGGGCCGATGGGGCGGGCGGTCAAGTTCGACACGCAGGAACCTATCGGTGACAATCTTCAGATACCTGCCAGCGCTCGTCCCGTTTTTAGCGGTGTCGAGTCCTGCCTATGCGGCGGGCGGGATTCCCTTGCCCGAGCCAAGCAGCATGTTCCTGCTGGCGATGGGCGTCGCGGGTGTCGCCATCGGCCGCAAACTGTCGTCCAAGCGCGGCGACGGTGAGGGCGAAGACTGATCCTTCCGCTACGCTGACGGCTTGACCGCGCCCGCGCCGGGCCGCATTGGCAGGCGCATCATGAGCAGTTCCGACACCCTCGCGCGCCTCGAAGCCACGATCGCCCAGCGCCTGAACGCCGATCCTGATTCGAGCTACGTAGCCCGCCTCAACGCCAAAGGCGTGGGCAAGATAGCCCAGAAGCTGGGCGAGGAAGCCACCGAAACGGTGATCGCCGCGCTGACGGAAAGCCGTCAGGCGCTGGTGGGCGAGGCGGCAGACCTGATCTTTCACCTCATGGTCCTGCTGGCCGCAAAAGACGTGCCGCTGGCTGAGGTCATGGCCGAGCTGGACCGGCGCGAAGGTACGTCCGGCATCGCCGAGAAAGCCGCGCGGCCCAAGGACTGAAAGCTGCATCCACCCGGCCCTTAATCCACCGGAGAGACATATGCCCATCGACCCCCGCCTGCCCTACGATGCCAACAACATCTTCGCGAAGATCCTGCGCGACGAACTGCCGTGCTCGAAGGTCTACGAGGATGAGCATGCGCTGGCTTTCAACGACATCCGCCCGCAGGCGCCGGTCCACGTGCTAGTGATTCCCAAAGGCCCTTACGTGTCGTGGGACGATTTCACCGCCAAGGCCGAAGATGCCGAGATCGCCGGGTTCATGCGCGCGGTGGGCAATGTCACGCGCCAGCTGGAACTCGACGGGCCGGGCTACCGCCTGATGGTCAACATGGGCCGCGCCGGGCATCAGGAAGTGCCGCACCTGCACGTCCACATCTTCGGCGGGCGCGACTTCTTCCAGATGATCGTGGACTGAGGGGGCGGCAGAACGGGCCGATGCCCATTCTCAAACGAACTCCCAGTACCGCCGTCCACGAAAAATTTACCTGTCGCTTCAGCCTGCGAGGCCATGTTCTCATGGCTTCGGGGTTGAAGTCGCCCCCGGCCCCGCTACACAACCCGCCGGCATGACGGACAATCCCCCTTCCAGCGGCACGACTTCGCGTGACCCATCCCCGCAGACAGGCGTGATCGACGGCGATATCCATCGCTACGCTCTTCGCGTGTTCTACGAGGACACGGATGCGGGCGGTGTCGTCTACCACGCCAATTACCTTGCCTGGTTCGAGCGCGCCCGTTCGGACCTGCTGGACATGCTCGGCGTCGACCAGAGCGGCGCGATCGAGGCGGGCCTGGGGCTCTACGCCGTGGCCGAGGCCAACCTGCGATACCTTGCCCCCGCGCGGCTGGGCGACGCGGTGGTGATCGATACCTGGGCGGAAAGCATAGGCCGCGTCTCAGCTACCTTGCGGCAGGTCGCAAGGCGCGGCGCCGTGCGGCTTTGCGAGGCCACGGTAAAGGTCGGGTTCATCAGTCTTGAAGGACGACCGCGCAGGCAACCCGAGGCATGGCAGCAAGCCTTCGCCTCGCTGGTTCCGATATCCGCAGACGATGCGCCTGACCTTGGCGCAGTCGTAACAAGTTTGAAATCCGGCATAGCCGGCACAGCATTACAATCCGGCATAGCCGGCCGGGAAGGACAAGAATGACGCTCGACCTGCTCGCCTCCACCATTTCTTTCGCTGGGGAATCCGGCGGACTTAATCCGGTGAAGCTGTTCCTCGATGCCGACATCGTCGTGCAGGCGATCATGGCCGGCCTGGTCCTGGCCAGCATCTGGGTGTGGGCGATCATCATCACCTTCACGCTGCGCATGGGCGCGGCCTCGCGCCGCTGCAACGAGTACGAGGAAGGTTTCTGGGAAGCCCAGAACTTCGAGACCTACCAGAAGGAACGCCGGCGCGGCGACGTGCCGATGGGCAAGGTTGCAGGCGCAGGCCTTGGCGAATGGCGGCGCAACGTAGGCGTCAAGGTCGACGCGGAAGGCGCGCGCCAGCGCATCGCCCTGATCATGAACGCGGCCGTGGGTGAGGAAGCGGACAAGCTGTCCGACCGCCTCAACTTCCTGGCGACTGTGGGTTCCGTGGCGCCGTTCGTGGGCCTTTTCGGCACCGTCTGGGGCATCATGAAGAGCTTCTTCGACATCGGTCAGCAGCAGAATTCCTCGCTCGCCGTCGTCGCACCGGGCATTTCGGAGGCGCTGTTCGCCACCGCCATCGGCCTGTTCGCGGCCATTCCGGCAGTTATCGCCTACAACCGTTTCTCGCACCGGGTTAACGGCTTCGAGAGCCGTCTCCAGCGCTTTGCCGATCATCTCCATGCCGCGCTGACCCGCCAGCTGGAGCAGCGCTGATGGGCATGGGTCTCGCAGGCGGAGGCCGGGGCCGCAGGCGTGGACGTGGTTCGCGCGGGCCCATGGCGGAAATCAACGTCACGCCGCTGGTCGACGTGATGCTGGTGCTGCTGATCATCTTCATGGTTACCGCGCCGCTGCTCAAGGCGGCGGTGCCTATCGAGCTGCCCGAAACCCGCGCCAAGGCGATGAGCGAGGAGCAGGGCCAGATCGAGATCACCCTGCGCCGTGACGGCGCGGTGTTCTACGAAGCCGACGAACTGGCGCCCGGCGAACTGCCCGACCGTCTCGCCGCGACGCCGAAGGATGCCGAGGGCAAGCCCCCGCTGGTCACGCTGCGCGCCGACAAGGCGCTCGATTATGGCCGGGTTATGGAAGTCATGGGCGAATTGAACCGCGCCGGCTTTACCTCGATCTCTCTGGTGACCGATGTCAGCGGCGGTTAAGGCGCGCGCGGTAGGGTCCACCTGATGGCATCGAAAGGACTGCGCAAGGATGAAGGCATTGGCCTGGGCGTCGCGATCGCCTTGCACCTGGCCGTGCTTGGGGCGATTCTGTTCAGCCCGCGCCACAACGACGTGGTCAAGCCGCCCCAGCGCATCGAAGTGACGATCAGCGACGAGATCGCCAAGACCTCGACTTCGCCCAATCCGAACGCACAGGCTGCACCGGACAAGAGCCCGGAACTGGGTGAACCGGCACCCGAAGCCGCGCCCGTGCCCGAGGCACAGCCTGCCCCTGCGCCCCCGCCCGAGCCCAGGCCTGCGCCCGAGCCTGCGCCGCGCGTGGTGGAAAAGCCGCAGCCGCCCAAGCCTGAGCCCAAGCCGAAGCCCGTGCCCAAGCCTGCGCCCAAGGCACCGCCAAAGCCGGTCCCCAAGCCGCAGCCCAAGCCTGAGCCGAAGCCGGCGCCTCCCAAAGCTGCGCCGAAACCCGCTCCCAAGCCGGCCGAGAAGGCTCCGCCCAGGCAGCCGGCTCCGCCGACGACCCGCAAGTCGAGCGCAATCGACAACATCGTCAAGTCGCCGGCCAAGCCTGCACCTCCGGGCCGCACGGCGGGTTCGAGCACGAGCGCGTCGCCGCCCAAGAAGGCCGGCAGCAGCGCGTTCGACGATGCGTTCAAGGCCGGTACGCCGGGCGCCAGCGCGCCCAAGCAGACTGGCGCTCCCGCAGCGCAGATCGGCGCGGCCGCTCGCTCTGCGCTTGGTGCGGCGATCAGCCGACAGCTCAAGCCGCACTGGCAGGCGCCGCAGGGTGCCGATGTCGAACTGCTGGTCACCAAGGTGCGTTTTCGACTGGCCCGCGATGGCAGCCTTTCCGGCGAGCCGGAGGTGATCAGCACCACCGGCCAGAACGCCACGAACCAGGCGCAGGTGACGCGCCACCAGGAACAGGCAATCCGCGCGGTCAAGCTTGCCGCGCCGTTCAATCTGCCCGATGACCTCTACGAGGGCTGGAAGGTCGTGACGACCAACTTTGACAGAAGGCTATCGCAATGAAGATAACCCACATCCTCGCTTTGGGGTTGATGCTTTCGAGTTCGCTGGCGGGCTCCGGCGCCGCTTTTGCCCAGGCAGCTGTGCCGGTTGCGGTGCCGCCGGCCGATGCCGAAGGCCTTGAAGTCACCGTGTCGGACGACAGCGAGTGGCAGGACCTCGGCATCGCCATCACCTCGTTCGCCACCGACGCCGACGTGCCGACGCGCACCAACGCCGGTTCGACCGCGGCGCTGGGCCGCGCGCTGTCGCAGGTGGTCGCCGCCGACCTCAAGAACAACGGGCTGTTCAAGCCCTCGGGCCCGGACGGCCTGCCGCAGCCCGCCTATGCCCAGATCCAGGCGCCCGACTACGGCACCTGGGCCTCGCGCAGTGCCGACATGCTGGTGCAGGGCTTCGTGCGCGCTGGCGGCGACGGTACGATCACCGTGGGCTGCTATCTCTACGACGTGCGCCTCAAGCAGCAGCTCGTGAAGGGCGGCTGGCAGGTCCCGCCGTCCGACTGGCGCCGCGCCGCGCACAAGTGCGCCGACATGGTCTATTCGCGCCTGTCCGGCGAAAGCCCGTTCTTCGATTCAAAGATCGCCTACATCGCCGAGACCGGACCCAAGGACCACCGCATGAAGCGGCTGGCGATCATGGATTCGGACGGCGCCAACCACCGCTACCTGACCAGCGGGCAGGCCATGGCGCTGACCCCGCGCTATTCGCCCGACTATTCGAAGATCCTCTACCTGTCCTATCTCAACGGCCAGCCGAGCATCTATTCCTATGATCTCGCGACAGATCGCCAGACTCTGGTCGCGCGCACCGGTAGTCCCACGCTTGCCCCGCGCTGGTCGCCGGACGGCAAGTGGGTGCTCTATTCGATGGCCAAGAGCGGTACGACGGACATCTACCGCATCTCCTCGGCGGGCGGCGGGACCCCGCAGCGGCTTACCAACGGGCCGGGCATCAACATCGGCGGCAGCTACTCGCCCGATGGCCGTCAGATCGTGTTCGAGAGCGACCGTTCGGGCAGCCAGCAGATCTATGTGATGGCAGCAGATGGCTCGGGTCAGAAGCGCATCAGCTTCTTTGGCGGGCGTGCGGCCACCCCGGAATGGAGCCCGCGCGGCGACCAGATCGCCTTCACGCACATCGCGGGCAACCTGCGTGTGGCGGTGATGAGCCCAAGCGGCGGCGGCATGCGCCATCTCACCGATTCGTGGCAGGACGAGGCGCCCACCTGGTCGCCGAACGGACGTATCGTGCAGTTCTTCCGCACGGCCCGAAGCACCGGCGTCGCCGGGATTTGGCAGGTAGACCTGACGGGCCGTAACGAGCGCAAGCTGCCCACCCCGGTCGGCGCTTCGGATCCGGCCTGGGGCCCCGTGCGTCCCTGATCGCGCAGGGTCCGAACGGGCACCGACGACTCTTTCGGGATTCGTTGGCGTCTGTTCAGGATAAATGTGTTAAATATTGAACGGAACTACAGACCGTGCCGGCCATTTTACGAGGCTGAGCAGCATAGGAGATCGCCTGATGCCTTCCATTCTTACGTTTGCCCGGATGAACCGCGCCGGAACCGTCGCTATCGTCGTCGCCGGGGCGCTGGCGCTTTCGGCCTGCGGCAAGAAAGCTCCCGCACAGCTCCCGCCCGAGCCGGGCCCGGCCACCACGACCTCGGGCCCGAGCCAGTCGATGGGCGCGATGGCAGGCAGCCAGGCCGATTTCGTCGCGAAGATGATGGGTTCGGACACGATCTACTTCTCGCTCGATAAGTCGGACGTCGATGCCGAAAGCCAGCAGGCACTGTCCAAGCAGGCGCAGTGGCTCATGCAGTACCCCGCCAAGCGCGCGACCATCGAAGGCCATGCCGACGAGCGTGGCACCCGTGAGTACAACCTTGCGCTGGGCGAACGCCGTGCCAACTCCGCCAAGAACTACCTCATCAGCCTGGGCGTCGATCCCTCGCGTCTCTCAACCGTCAGCTACGGCAAGGAGCGCCCGATCGCTCTGGGTTCGGATGAGCAGTCCTGGGCACAGAACCGCCGCGCTGTGACCGTCACGATTGACTGATCGGGCGCTACCCATACGATTGATGAATGTCGGGCTCGGAGGGCAGCTACTGCCTTCCGGGCCCGAAACATGTCTGCGCGGCGCTGATTTCGCGTCGAAATGGCGGGCGGGGGTTGCATCGCCGTCGAGTCGCGGCTTATCGCCCCTCGGATGAGCCGCGTACGTCGATCATCTGACTGGGGATTCCCTCGCTGGCGCGGCTATGGCAGCTCGCGCGATGCGGCGCAGGTTCGTCTGTGCGACCGCCACGGGTGCAACGATCCCGGCAACTGCCCCGCGCCCAAGAGCCCGAACAATCCCGACCGCTGGTATTTCTGCCAGAAGCACGCCGCCGAATACAATTCGGGCTGGGACTATTTCGCCGGCCTCGACGCCGAGGAAGCGGCGATGCGCGAGGCGCAGGAGCGTTCGGACTTTTCCGGTTTCAAGGAAACGGCCCACTACGGTTGGACCGGCTCGGGCGATGGCTCTCGCAGCGGCGATGAACTGCGCGCACTCGAAGCGCTGGGGCTGGACCCCGATGCGGATTTCGACGCGGTGAAGAAGGCCTGGCGCAGCCGCGCCAAGGAAGTCCACCCTGACGTGCGTCCTGGCGATGCGGAAGCCGCCAAGGCCTTCCAGATATATCAGGTTGCCTACGAAGTCCTGCGCGCGGCCGAAGACCGCCGTGAGTGGAAGGGCTAAGCGCGCTCCTGCCACGGCGCGCTGTAATACGGCGCGCGAATTCTCCCGCTGGCCTGAATGAATGAGTGGCATTGCACTGCGGCGATCGGCAGTTCGTATCTGCCGATAAGGGGCGGGACACCATCCTCACGCCCCTTTCCCATCTTTCTGGGCCGATCCTACGAGAAAGGGCGCGACCAATGGCCGCGCCCTTCGTATCCCGTCATGATCCGGGGCTTCGCCTTATTTGGGCGAGAGCACCATCAGCATCTGGCGACCTTCCATGCGGGGATAAGCCTCGATCTTGGCTATCTCCTCGCAGTCGGTCTGAACGCGGCGCAGCAGGTCCATGCCGAGCTGCTGATGCGAAAGTTCGCGACCGCGAAAGCGCAGGGTGACCTTCACCTTGTCGCCGTCTTCGATGAAGCGATGAATGTTGCGCATCTTCACGTCATAGTCGTGGTCGTCGATGTTCGGACGCATCTTGATCTCTTTGATCTCCTGCGTCTTCTGGGTCTTGCGCGCGGCATTGGCCTTTTTCTGGGCCTCATACCGGTACTTGCCAACATCGAGGAACTTGCACACCGGCGGGTCGGCGTTGGGCGACACTTCGACCAGGTCGAGGCCTACGCCGTTCGCCTGTTCGATCGCTTCGCGCGTGTACATGACGCCGAGATTCTCGCCGTCCTGGTCGATAACCCGGACCTTGTCCGACTGGATCATGTTATTGAACCGCGGTCCACTCTTGACCGGTGGCGTCATCATACGCCGGGGAGGGGGTGCTATAGACGTTCTCCTGAATCGTTATTGTCGCGTGATCGGATTTGGGCGTCATTAATGCGATTCGCTGCGCTACGCAAAGCGGGAAATCGCACTAACGGATATAGGCCCCGGACCGACGTATCGGCCGCTTGGTGCATATAGGGTTGCGGCGCCTAGTTTTGAATGGGTTGGCAGCTTTTTTCGGCGCTGGGAGCGGGCCTGATCGCCCGCGCAGCACGTTTGCAGCTATGTTTTTTGTCAGCCGCCGACCCGGATATCCGGCTTCGAGCTTCGAATGCTGGCGAAGATGCCCTCGACCCAACTGTCCATTCCGTCGGCATAGGCGTTCTGCAGCGCGTGAAGGGTGCTTGCGGCAGGTCCCTCAAACTCCACTGCGCCGTCGGCACCGTCACAGTCATGAAGAATGAAGCGTCCCGCACCGGTGTACGTGAGGATACAGTTCTCGAACGTGCAGCGTTGAAATTCCGTTCCGTCGATCCTGACGCGCTCGTTCGCAAAAGCCTTATCTGAAACGAGTTTCAGCAAAACAGGTGTTTTCATGGCGAATAACCCCCTTATCGATGGCTAGGACGGCATGATTACAGAATTGCAAGGCTGGGAGTATCCAGCTTTTTGCGAATGTTGCTGCGATGCAACAATGCGCGCGAGCTGACGCCTCGTCCCCGCCCGGAGGCAGTGTATTCCAGAGGTCGGGACTTGGGCTGGTTGCAGTTAAACTGCTGGCGGAGCGGGAGGGATTCGAACCCTCGATACGCTTTTGGCGTATACTCACTTTCCAGGCGAGCGCCTTCGACCACTCGGCCACCGCTCCGCATGCACTGGATAGGCGCTGGCCCCTAGCGCGGGCTGTGGGGTTTCGCAAGCGGTGTGAGGGTGGCATGAAGGGCCAATGCGCATATTTCTTTCCGGGCTGGCCTTTGCGGGCCTTTTTACCTCACCCCTGGCGGCTGCGGACGCTCCCAAGCCGTTGACGCCGAGCGATATCGTCGAAGCGGCCCCGCAGGCCGACTGGTCGCGCATCGCGCCGTCCGACCTGATGGTCATGGATCTCGCGCCGGACGCAAAGGGGCACGCTCGCCGGGTGGTGATCCAGTTGATGCCGGCGCCGTTCTCGCAACGGTGGACCGGAAACATCCGAAAGCTCGTCGCCGCGCGCTGGTTCGACGGAATCGCCGTGGTCCGGGTTCAGGACAATTACGTCGTGCAGTGGGGCGACCCCGATGGAGAGACGCCGGGCAAGGCGAAGGCTTTGCCGAGCGGGCTCGCGGCCAGTCGCGAGCAGGACTATGTAGCGCAGTACGGCGCCGCTTTCGGGCCACATGAGCAGGAGGAAGGCGCAGGCTATATCCTGTCGCCACAGGGCCGCTTGCAGCGTTTTCTCGCGATCGCGCCCGGCAATGATCCCTATGCGGCGGGAACCGGCATCCTCGAAGGCTGGCCTATTGGCCTTCAGTCGCAGGAAAGCGACGGCGATGAGGTTGCCCGAACCGACGTCTGGCCGGTCCATTGCTACGGCATGGTTGGTGTGGGCCGCAATGTTTCACCGGACGCCGGCACTGGCGCAGAACTCTACACTGTGATCGGACAGGCGCCGCGCCAGCTCGACCGCAACATAGCGCTCGTTGGGCGGGTCATCGCGGGGATCGAGAACCTTTCTTCTCTTGGGCGCGGGACGGGAGCGCTGGGCTTTTACGAAAAGGCAGAGGAGCGTACTGCAATCCTCTCTGTGCGAATGGGGGACGAGGTTCCGGGCCTGCCGGTCTATGAGTACCTTTCCACTGGAAGCGCCAGCTTTGCGGCCTATGTCGACAAGCGGGCGAACCGGAAGGACGATTTCTACATCCGGCCTGCAGGCGGCGTCGACGTGTGCAACGTGTCTGTGCCGATTCGCGAGGCGAAGCGATGAGCGCGGTGATGACGGAGCAGCTTACGCATACCGGCCCGCTATGGCGCTGGACGGGCGGTGCGAACAATGGAACCTGGCACTTCCTCACCATCGACGGCGCAGCGGGAGAGGCGCTTTCGGGCACCGCGATCATGCGCAAGCTGGAAGGCGTGTCGCGCGGGTTCGGCTCGCTGAAGGTCAAGGCGCGCATCGGCGGGACTGGCTTTGCGACCTCGGTGTTCCCGAGCAAGTCGGACGGAGGATGGCTGCTGCCGGTCAAGGCTGCGGTGCGGCGGGCGGAAGACCTTGTCGAAGGGGATGAGGTGGAAGTGTTTCTGGAGGTTTGAAGGGAAGACCTGGGGCCATCGCCCCAGACCCCTTTAATGTCGTCCCAGCGCGTGGAGCTACCTCGCGCGCTCCCTGCTGCCGCAGGCCATGATGTCTCCCGGCTCACCGTGGGCGCACTTGGGAAGCTGCATGCGTGGCCTCGACATTTCCGGGGTCTGGGGCGATGGCCCCAGGTCTTCCCCCTTCAAATCCTTTCGGCGTCCGCGACGGCCTCACTGGCCCGCAGCGCCCCGGAAATCCGCGTCAGGTGCGCGAGGTCGGACACTTCGAGATCCACTTCGTATGTGCCGAAGGGTTCGTCGCGCTGGGTCATCTGCAGATTGGTGACGTTCGCGCGGTTGCTCGCGAAAATCTGCGTCACTTCGGCCAGCGTGCCGGGGCGGTTGTAGAGCACCAGCCGCAGGCGGCCGACGGCGCCGGTCGTGCGTTCGCCCCAGGACAGGTCCAGCCAGTCTGCGTCCACGCCGCTGGCGAGTGTCATGCAGTCGATCGTGTGGACTTCCACCTTGTGGTCCGGGCGGCGCAGGCCGACGATGCGGTCACCGGGGACGGGGTGGCAGCATTCGGCCAGTTCGAAGCCCATGCCCGGTGTCAGGCCGCGGATCGAGATCGCGCGTTCGGCGCGGGTCCATTCGGGGTCTTCGGGCATTTCGTCGGTGCTGCCGGGGACCAGAGCTTCCATTACCTGGCGGTCGGTGAAGCGGGCAGAGCCGATGGCGAACATCAGGTCTTCCTCGTCGCGCAGGTCGAGCCGGTCGATCGCGCCGGAGAGGGCCTTCTTGCCGATGCGCTGGGGCAGGCGGCCGGCGATCTCGTCGTAGAGCTTGGAGCCGATCTCGGCGACTTCGGCGCGTTCCTTGGCGCGCACCGCCCGGCGGATGGCGGCGCGGGCCTTGCCGGTGACGACGAAGCCGAGCCAGGGCAACTGCGGTTCTGAGGTGGGGCTCTTGATGATGTCCACGACATCGCCGTTGGCCAACTGGGTGCGCAGGGGCACGTGACGGCCGTTGATCTTGGCGCCGACGGCTGCGTTGCCCAGATTGGTGTGGACGGCGTAGGCGAAGTCGACCGTGGTCGAACCCTTGGGCAGCTGGAACAGCGCGCCCTTGGGGGTGAAGGCGAAGATGCGGTCCTGGTAGATCGCCATCTTCGTGTTTTCGAGCAGTTCTTCGGCATCGTGGCTGGCATCGACGATCTCGATGAGGTCGCGCAGCCAGCCCACCTGACCGTCAGGCCGTACGCCGCCCTGTTTGTAAGCCCAGTGCGCGGCAAGGCCAAACTCGTTCAGGCGGTGCATGTCCTGGGTGCGGATCTGCACTTCCATGCGCATCGAGCGCTGGAAGATCAGCGCTGTGTGCAGCGACTGGTAGCCGTTGGACTTGGGCGTGGAGATATAGTCCTTGAACCGGCCCGGGATCATCTGCCAGGCCTGGTGGAGGACGCCCAGCGCCTTGTAGGTGTCTTCCACGCTATCTGTCAGGACGCGGAACGCCATGATGTCGGTGATCTGTTCGAAGGTGACGTGGCGCTCGGCCATCTTGCGCCAGATCGAGTAGGGGTGCTTCTCACGCCCGGAAACCTCGACGTTGAGTCCGGCTTCGGCCAGCGCCTGCTTGATCGACAGCGCGATGGCATCGACCTGTCCGCCTTCCTGGCTGCGGATCTGGGCCAGGCGCCCGGTGATCGTGGCGTAGCCTTCCGGCTCCAGCTGCTCGAAGGCGAGCAGTTGCATCTCGCGCATGTATTCGTACATGCCCACGCGCTCGGCCAGCGGCGCGTAGATATCCATGGTTTCGCGGGCGATGCGCTGGCGTTTCTCCGGCTTCTTGATGAAGTGGAGGGTGCGCATGTTGTGCAGACGGTCGGCCAGCTTCACCAGCAGGACGCGCAGGTCCTCGCTCATCGCCAGCAGGAACTTGCGCAGGTTTTCGGCCGCGCGCTCGCTCTCGGTCATCGCCTCGATCTTGGAGAGCTTGGTCACGCCGTCGACCAGCCGCGCGACATCGGGGCCGAACAGCTTTTCGATCTCCTCGATCGTGGCCAGCGTGTCTTCCACGGTATCGTGGAGCAGCGCGGTCATGATCGTCTGCTGATCGAGTTTCAGCTCGGTCATCAGGCCGGCCACTTCTACCGGGTGGCTGAAATAAGGGTCACCGCTGGCGCGCTTCTGGCTGCCGTGCTTCTGCACGGTATAGACATAGGCGCGGTTGAGCAGGGCCTCATCGGCCTCCGGTGCGTATTCCTTGACGCGTTCGACGAGTTCATATTGGCGCAGCATGCTACCCTGTCATGTCAGGATTTATTGCAGCGCGACAAGGGGGAAGGGCCCTGTTGCAATCTTTGCAACGGAAAAGCGCAGGGCGGGCTTCTGCGGTTTTGGCCCCGGGCGGGTTCCCATAAGCAGGAAATTCAATCGATTTCATAGTTAAAATACCGAAGCGATTTGTTAACCATCCAAAAAGCGACCGGGAGGCAAAATGATGTCGGACCGGAGCCGCCACGCTTTCCCCCCGCCGATGCGCCTCCGGTCCGAACCGATCGACCACACCTGGTTCAACCCGGGAGGCGAATTCGAAAAGGCGCACGAACGACATGGCAGATCTCGATAAAGCAGGCGCCGATGGGTCATCAACCGGCACGGACGCCGAATGGCTGAAGACTGCCGCACTGCGCACCCCGCGTGTCGTTGCGGCTGAAGGCGATGTGGAAGGACAGGGCGAGCGGCCCCACCGTTCCCCGCGCGTGCGCACCCTGATCCGCGCCGTGATAGGTGGCGAGGGGCGGTCCGGGCAGGATGTGATCGTGCGCAACGTGTCGCCCGGCGGCATGTGCATTGCCTCGCGCACTATGCAGCCGACCTGCGGCGAGACCCTGCGCGTGGCGCTGCCCGGTCAGGTGGACCTCAAGGCGGAAGTACGCTGGGTGGGTGACGGGGAATTCGGTGTCCAACTGCTCGGCGGACTGGATGTCGGCCTCGTGCAGTCTACCAACCGGCGGCGCAACGCCGGTTTCGCAGCCGCGCTGGAGCGCCTGCTGGGTGTGCGCCCACACCGGGAACGCACTTCGTCAGGGCTGCGTCCCTGCTGAAAGTCCAGCGTCTTCAAGGCGGGTTGACCCCCATTCGCGCCTGCACAATAGTGTCCGGGTGAGCGATACCATCGTCGACCCCACCCCCGCCGCCTCCGGCCCCTCTGCGGTTCTTTCCGCACGGCCCGAAGCGATCCGGCTCGATCCCGCCACTACCGCCGTCATCGTCGTCGACATGCAGAACGCCTATGCGACCAAAGGCGGCTACGTGGACGAGGCCGGCTTCGATGTCGGCCCCGCCGCTGCCGTGATCGGCCGCGTCGGCGCCGTGCTCGATACCGCGCGGGCGGCGGGCATGACCGTGGTGTTCCTGCAGAACGGCTGGGACCCGGACTATGTCGAGGCGGGCACGCCGATGTCGCCCAACTGGCACAAGTCCAACGCGCTCAAGACGATGCGCAAACGACCCGAACTGGCTGGCAGGTTCCTTGCCCGCGGCGGGTGGGACTATGAACTTGTCGATGCGCTGACGCCGAAGGAAGGCGACTTGCGCGTTCACAAGCCGCGCTATTCGGCGTTCTTCAACTCGCAGCTCGATGCGGTGCTGCGCGCGCGGGGCATCCGCACGCTGGTGTTCACCGGCATCGCCACCAACGTCTGCGTCGAATCGACCCTGCGTGACGGCTTCCACCTCGAATATTTCGGCGTGCTGCTGGAAGACGCGACCCATCATCTGGGGCCGAACTTCATCATGCAGGCCACTGTCTACAACGTCGAGAAATTCTTCGGCTGGGTCAGCACTGTCGCCGATTTCCAGACCGCCGTGAGCCAGCTTCCGCCAAAGGAGTAACCCGTTGCCCTTCGAAGCCATCAACCCGCCGCAGTTCCCCGCCCCGATCGCGCCGTATTCGGCCGGGGCCAAGGCGGGCGGCACGCTCTACGTCTCGGGCATGCTGGCGCTGGGCGATGGGGGCACGGTGCTCCACATCGGCGATGCGGCTGCGCAAACGCGCCATGTGCTGGAGGCCATTCGCATCACTGTGGAGGCCGCCGGCGGCACCATGGCGGACGTGGCGATGAACCACATCTTCCTCAAGGACATGGCCGACTACGCCGCCTTCAACGCGGTCTATGCCGAATACTTCCCGGGCGACAAACCGGCGCGCTACTGCATCAAATGCGATCTGGTGAAGCCGGACTGCCTGGTCGAGATCGCCTCGGTGGCACACCTTGGCTGAGGCGGCTGCGGCCTGCCGGCGGGGCTTCGACAGGCTCAGCCCGAGCGGGGTTGAGGGCACATCTTTCCAAACCCCGCTCAGGCTGAGCCTGTCGAAGCCCCGGCACAATTCGCAGCCCTTCGCATGACGGACAGCGGAACCGGCCTCCACCATGAATTCCACGGTCCCGGCGACGCGCCCACGCTGATCCTGTCGAGCGGCCTTGGCGGTGCCGGCGGATACTGGGCGCCCAACCTCGCCGCGCTTTCGGAAAAGTACCGCGTCCTCACTTACGACCAGCGCGGCACCGGGCGCAGCGACCGTGCCTTGCCGGAAACCACCTCGATCGAGGCGATGGCGCAGGACGTGACCGCGCTGATGGACGCGCTGGGCATCGAACGCGCGCATTTCGTCGGCCACGCATTGGGCGGCATGATCGGCATCGAGACGGCGCTGCGGTCCGACCGGATCGTCAGGCTGGTGGTGATCAACGGCTGGCGCACCCTCAGCCCGCATACCCGCCGCTGCTTCGAGGCGCGGCTGGCGATCCTGCGCGGGGCAGGGGTGGAAGCCTTTCTGCGCGCCCAGCCGCTGTTCCTGTTTCCGCCCGACTGGATCGTCAGCCACGACGCCGAGCTTGAGGCCGAATTCGCCCACCACCTGACCAGCTTCCCCGGCGCGGAAACGATGGAAAAGCGCATTGCCGCCGTGCGCACCTATGCCCCCTCGGCCGAGCGTCTGGCAAAGCTGCGGGATGTTCTGGTCATCGCCACGCGCGATGATTTCCTGGTGCCGCACGCCGCCTCGCTCGATCTGGCGGAACCGATTCCCGGCGCCGATGTCGCCACTTTCGGATGGGGCGGCCATGCCTGCAACGTCACCGATCCGGCCGGTTTCAATCGCCTCGTTCTCGGTTTCCTCGGGAGTTAATCCATGCAAGTCGGCGTTTTCGTGCCCATCAACAACAACGGCTGGCTGATCAGCACGACCTCGCCGCAGTACATGCCCAGCTTCGATCTCAACAAGGAGATCGCCCTGCGCGCCGAGAAGCACGGCCTCGATTTCCTGCTCTCGATGATCAAGCTGCGCGGCTTCGGCGGCAAGTCCGAGTTCTGGGAGTATGGGCTAGAGAGCTTCACCCTGATGTCCGGCCTTGCCGCCGTGACCGAGAAGATCAAGATCTACGCCACCTGCCCCACGCTGATCATCCCGCCTGCCTTCGCAGCGCGCATGTGCAACACGATCGACAGCATCAGTCACGGCCGTTTCGGGTTGAACCTCATCACCGGCTGGCAGCCACCCGAGTACACCCAGATGGGTCTCTGGCCGGGCGAGGAGCATTTCCGCAATCGCTATCAGGTGCTGGATGAGTATGCCCACATCCTGCGCGAACTATGGGAAACCGGCCGCTCCGACTTCAAGGGCGAGCATTACCAGATGGACGACTGCCTTGTGCGTCCGGTGCCTCAGGGTGACATGAAGATCATCTGCGCGGGGTCTTCCGACGCGGGCCTGGCTTTTTCGGCCAAGTGGGCGGACTATGCCTTCTGCCTGGGCAAGGGCGTCAACACGCCCACCGCCTTCGCCTCGAACAACGTGCGGCTGGCGAAGTTCACCGCCGAAACCGGGCGCGACGTGCAGGTCTTTGTCCTCGTCATGATCATCGCCGCCGAAACCGATGCCGAGGCGCAGGCGAAGTGGCAGCTCTACAACGACGGGGTCGATATCGACGCGATCTCGTGGCTGGCCGATCAGGGCGCTAAGGACACCGTCAACACCGACACCAATGTGCGCCAGCTTGCCGCTCCCGAAGGCGCGGTGAACATCAACATGGGCACGCTTGTGGGCAGCTACGAGACGGTGGCAAAGATGCTCGACGAGATGGCCGAGGTGCCCGGCACCGGCGGGGTGCTGCTGACCTTCGACGATTTCGTGGAAGGGGTGGAGAATTTCGGCACCCGCATCCAGCCACTGATGAAAAGCCGGGCAAGTTAGCGCCCGGTTCCATCACCCGCGCCGGGATCAAGGCTGGCGCACTACCTCTGATCCTTGCCGGGCCGGGTCTCTCGCATGGTCAGCAGTACCGGCAGCACGCCCAGCGCCACCGCGGCGATCATCACCCCCGGCGCTGCGGGCGAGCCGGTGCGTTCGGTCAGCACCTGCGCCAGCCACGGCGTCAAGCCGCCGAACAGCGCGGTTGCAGTAGTGGCGCCCAGTGCGAGGCCGCTGAGGCGGCCCTCGGCGGGCATCTGCTCGGCCGTCGCCACTGCGCCAACCGCGCTGACTCCGCCCGCCAGCATCGCCAGCACCACCGCGCCCAGCAGCGCCTCGCCGGAGGAGGCGCCCGCCAGCAGGCGGAACAGTGTATAGGGCAGGCCCGCGCAAAGGACCGCCAGCAGGATCAGCACCGGGCGACGGCCCCAGAGGTCGGAGGCGACGCCGACGAAGGGCGTCACCACGATCACCGCCAGCGCAGCCACGGTGGCCAGTTGCAGCGCCTGCGCCTCATTCAAACTGCCGGCCGATGTCAGGTAGACCGGCACATAGGTGATGCCGACGTAATAAGTGATCGATCCCAGCGCCGAGATCGCGAAGCCGCGCAATATCCCCGCCCGGTACTTCGACAGGGCGTTGCCCAGCGGACGCTCGGCAAGCGTCCCGGCATCGCGGCTGGCCTCGAATTCCGGCGATTCGTGCATGGCTGCGCGGGCGAAGAGGATGGTCGCGGCCAGCGCCGCGCCGAACAGGAAAGGAATACGCCAGCCCCAGCTGTCCAGCGCAGGAGCGGGCAGCAGCGTGACGGTCAGCGCCGCAATTCCCGCCGCCAGCAGCGCGCCGACCTCGCTGGTCGCTGCCGCCAGCGAAGTCACCAGCCCGCGCCTGCGCACCGGCGCACCTTCGAGCAGGTAAGCGACGACGCCGGTGTATTCTCCCCCCACCGCGAAGCCCATCACGCAGCGCAGGGCCAGCAGTAATATCCCCGCAAGAGGCCCGATCTGCGCGGCGGTGGGCAGCATCGCGGTGAGCAGCATGGCCACCGTCATCAGCGCCATCGAAGCCAGCAGCGTCGCGCGGCGTCCGTGCCGGTCGCCGAAATGACCGAAGACCATCGCGCCCACCGGCCGCATGAGATAGGCGACCGCGAAGCCTGCCAATGTCGCCAGCACGCCGCCGTGCCCTTCGAAGAACACGCGCGAGAGTACGGTGGCGAGGTAGAGGAACAGCGTGAAGTCGTACCACTCCACCACGGTCGAGAGCGCCGCAAGGGCAAGCGAGCGGCGGTCGAGATGGCGCGGGGCTGTCATGGGGCGAGCGTAACGGCGGGTCCGGGCGGGGGCAACCGGGCCGGTGAAGGGGGTATCAGCTCCAGGTGGCCTCGGGCGGCAGGCTCATGAGAATGGCGTCGATGTTGCCGCCGGTCTTCAGCCCGAACAGCGTGCCCCGGTCGTAGACGAGGTTGAATTCCGCATAGCGTCCGCGCCATTCAAGCTGCTGGGCCTTGTCGGCAGGCGTGAATTCCATCCCCATGCGGCGGCGCACCAGCTTGGGGAACACGGCCAGGAACGCCTCGCCCACCGCGCGGGTGAAGGCGAAGTTGGCGTCCCACGCGGCTTCGTCGGCGCATTCGAGGTGGTCGTAGAAGATGCCGCCGACGCCGCGGTGGACCTTGCGGTGGGGGATGTAGAAATACTCGTCCGCCCAGGCCTTGTAGCGATCGTAATAGCCTTCGCCGTGGGCGTCGCAGGCGGCCTTGAAGGCGGCGTGGAAGTCGGCGGTGTCCTCGTCGTAGGGCAGCGGCGGGTTGAGATCGGCGCCGCCGCCGAACCATGCCTTGGTGGTGGTCAGGAACCGGGTGTTCATATGCACGGCGGGCGCGTGCGGGTTGGCCATGTGCGCGACAAGGCTGATGCCGGTTGCGGAAAAGGCGTTCTGTTCGGCCGAAGCGCCGTTGATGGTGGCAGCGAAGTCCTTCGCCAGCCCGCCCGAGACGGCGGAGATGTTGACGCCCACTTTCTCGAACACGCGGCCCTTCATCAGCCCGCGCGTGCCGCCGCCGGTTTCCGAGTCCTCCCCCTCGAGCGCGGCGCGCTGCCACGGGGTATATTCGAATGATGCATCGGAGCCCGCCTCGCGCTCGATCGCCTCGAATTCCGCGCAGATCGCATCGCGCAGGGATTGGAACCAGTCGCTGGCGCGCGCTGTGAAGGGGGTCCAGTCAGTCATCCGAGGTCCTCATGGCAGGGGCTTGCCCTTTGCTTGCGCTGCGCTTGCCAAATCGCGGCGGCTGCGGCAAGGGAAAGCCATGGTTCCCTTTTCGTTCTGCGGTCAGGAAATGCGCCTCGTCGACTGCGGCATTCCCGGCGCTGCCCCCAATGGTGCCGGCCGGGCAAGTGCGCTCTACTGGCCGCGCGAACAAGCGCTGCTGGTCGCCGACCTGCATCTGGAAAAGGCCAGCTTCTTCGCCCGGACGGGACAGATGCTGCCGCCCTACGACAGCCGCGAGACGCTGGAGCGCCTTGCGCTGGCCGTGCGGCTGACGGGGGCACGGCGGGTCTTCGCGCTGGGCGATAATTTTCATGACAGCGCCGGGCCCGAGCGGCTGGAGCCGCACGCGGCAGGGATGCTCGCAGCATTGACCCGCGCGCTCGACTGGGTGTGGATCACCGGCAACCACGATCCGCATCTGGGCGCCGAGGCAGGAGGCACGAGGATGGAGGAACTCATGCTCGGCGGCGTCGCGCTGCGCCATCAGGCGCTGCCGGGGACGTGCGGGGGCGAGATTTCTGGGCACTTCCATCCCCGGCTTGTGGTGCATGCACGCGGACGTCGTATCGCGCGGCCTTGCGCGGTGAACAGCGGCAACCGCCTGATCCTCCCGGCTTTCGGCGCATTGACCGGCGGCATGGACGCGGCCGACCCGGCGATCCTCTCCGCCCTGCAACCGGCGGAAGCGATCGAGGCGCTGGTGCCTGCCCGCGACCGGCTGGTGCGCTATCCTTTGTGGCGAAAAGCGGCCTGACTTGAGCACAACCAATAGGTTGTGCTTTGCGTTAGCTGCTAACCAGAGCCTCAGTTTCACGGGAATTTCTCCTTCATGACCAGCCGCAATGCCGCACAGGACCTGCCGATCGCTATCGTCGGCGGGGGTTTCAGCGGGACTCTCCTAGCCATCAATCTCCTGCGCTACGGCGTGAGGGTGGCGCTTATCGAGCGCAGTTCGGCGCAACTGGCCAAGGGCGTCGCTTTCGGTACACGGCGGCCCGAGCATCTGCTCAACGTGCGCGCCGCCAACATGAGCGCCTTTCCCGATGATGCCGGCCATTTCCTGCGCTGGATGGAGTTTTCCGACAAGGACGAGGCCAATCGCTTCGTTCCGCGCCTGACTTACGGCGTGTATTTGCGAGAACTGCTGGTGCAGGCGCTCGCCAAGGCGGGGCCGAACGCGCAGATCGTCAATGGCGAGGCGCTTTCGGTGGACTTCGAAGCCCAGTCCGCCCGAGTGCATCTTGCCGATGGCGATGTCCTCGAATGCCGGTCCGTGGTGCTGGCGCTGGGCAATTTTCCGCCGGTGCCGCATCCGGTGCTGCAGGGTCTCCCCGCCGGGATCTATTATCCCGATCCGTGGGACGCTCCAGCGGTGACGGGGCTGGACGGCCTCGATCATGTACTTGTCGTAGGGAGCGGGCTGACGGCGGCGGACGTGGTGCTGTCGCTGGAAAGTTCGGGGTTCAGGGGCAAGGTGACGGTGCTGTCCCGGCGCGGCCTCAGCCCGCATAGCCATGCCGAGAGCGGGCCGGTGGTCACCCCGGTGCAGGACCCGGACAAGCGCGGCTCGCAACTGGTGCGTGAGATACGGCGGCGGGCCGGCGAAGTGGGGTGGCGCGCGGCGGTCGATGCCTTGCGGCCGCATACCCAGAACATCTGGCGCCGCCATTCCGTAACCGCGCAGGCAAGCTTCCTGCGGCACTTGCGGCCCTACTGGGACATTCACCGCCACCGCCTCGCCCCTGCCGTGGCGCAGAGGCTGGAGGAACTCGAGGCGGCCGGTCGGCTGCGCTACGTCGCGGGCAAGCTGGGGAGCGCCAGGGAACTGGGCGGCCGGGCGGTGGTGTCTTACCGCCCGCGCGGGGAAGAGGACATCGCCCTGCTGGAGGTGGACCGCATCTATAACTGCGCCGGACCGGACTGCGATCTCAGCCGGGTCGACCTGCCGCTGGTGCGCGATCTGCTGGAGCAGGGCAGGATTGGCGGCGATGCCCATGCGCTGGGGGTGGACGTCGATCATCTGGGGCGGGTGCGGAGCAGTGACGGATCGGTGCAGGATCGCCTGCTGGCGGTCGGCCCGATCACCAAGGGGGAGGCCTGGGAGATCGTTGCCGTGCCGGATATCCGCCGTCAGGTATGGGGCCTTGCCCGGTTCCTCGCCGACGAACACTGGGTCGGCGGCGAGGGGTTGTAGGCCGAGCGGAGCAGCGGGACGCTCAGCCCGCCGCGCTGGCGACGGCGGCGGGCAGGGCGGCAAGGATCGTCTCGCTTTCCGTTCGCTGGAGCCAGTCCGGGCTGACATCGAAGAACGCGATCCGCGCGTCCTCTCCCAAAACGAGGATGGCGGGCTTGTCGATTTCGTAACTGTCCGTGCCCAGGGTCGCGCCGATCCAGCTCTGGCCGGGGGTCACGTCGGGCTGTTCCTCGGGCAGGAAGGTGATGCCCAGCTTACGCGCCAGCGCATAGCCGGGATCGCCCGCGACCGTGAAGCCGAGGCCATGGCGCGCGATGAGCTGCGGGTCGACCGGCACCTGCGCACTTACCGCCACCAGTCTCACCCCGCGTGCGCGCAAGTGCGGAAGCAGCGTTTCGTTGTAGTAGGGCAGCGCGATGTTGCAGGCCGGGCAGCCGCCGAAGCGGAAGAATACCAGCACCGCCGGGCCATCGGCCAGAATCTGGTCGCGCGTCAGTTCATGACCGTCCTGGTCGATCAGGGTGAACGGTGCGATTTCGTCTCCGATGCCGGGCAGGGCGGCGGGATCGTGCCGCTCCACCAGAATGCGGCGCTGCGCGGCATTGCGCTCCAGCAGTTCGGGTTTCCAGGTGCGCTCGCGCTCTGTCTGGAGCGCGGCGAAACGGTCGTTCAGGGATGCAGTCATCGGGTGCCTCGTCCGTGGTTCATGGACGAGAACGCTATGGCAAGGGGGCTGGGGCGACCAACGAGAAGCCGCTGCGGCTGCTTGAGATTATCGAATAAGCCGCCGTCAGGCCGGGAGCCCAGCCACCACCTCGCGCGCCAGTTCGGCCAGCTGGCTGGTCGGGCCGTCGAGGCCGGGCGCGGTGTGCAAAATGCAGGACACCTGCGGCAGGTCCGGCAGGCCCACATTGTCGAGGGGTGCGTCGCGCAGGAACAGGCCGGTGCGGCAGGTCAGCCCCAGTCCCGCGTCGACCGCGGCGCGCAGGGTCGTCAGGTTGGGTGTCTCCACGGTGATGCGATAGGGTATGCCCGCGTCCTCCAACGCGCGGATGGCGGCTTCCCGAAAGCGGCAGGGCGGCTCCAGCACCGCCAGCGGGACGGTTGCAAGGCGAGCGAGATCCTCCTTGCCGAACCAGGCCATCGGCGCGACCGTCACGGCATGGCGGTCATTGGCGGCGGCAAATCCGAGCACGATGTCGAGC
Source organism: Novosphingobium sp. 18050 (assembly GCF_902706195.1). Taxonomy (GTDB): domain Bacteria; phylum Pseudomonadota; class Alphaproteobacteria; order Sphingomonadales; family Sphingomonadaceae; genus Novosphingobium. Next base: position 267,354 of record NZ_CACSJO010000002.1, read on the forward strand.
TGGCGCCGTTCCAGCAGGTCCATCAGTTCGGCGGTTCCGGCGACGCGCGAATAGAGTTCCGCCTCCGGGTGCAGGTCGGCGAATTGGGCCAGCAGGCCGGTCAGCAGCAGTTCCGCGAAATCCTGCACCATGCCGATCCGCGCCGGTCCTGCGAAATGGCCATTGGTGACGGCGGCCACCGCCTCGTCGTGCAGCGCCAGCACCTTGCGCGCATAGTCGAGCATCAGGTCGCCATGCGCAGTCAGCGCCAGTCGCCGTCCCTCGCGGTTGAACAATGACTGCTGGAGCAGTTCTTCCAGCCGCTTGATTTGCAGGCTCAGTGCCGACTGGCTCACGAAGACCTGCTCCGAGGCATGGAGCATCGAGCCGGTGTCGACGATCGCCACGAAGCTGCGCAGGAGATTGGTCGGGAGGTTGACGGGCATCGGCTGACTTTCAATTGGAGGAAGCATCGACGGGATCGGTTGCGGTGATGCCATGTGGCATTTCATATTCTCAATCAAAATAGTAGAGATTGTGATGCAAGAAGCAATTCTGTTCCCGCTCCGGGCCAGTGTGGAAGGCCCCGGACTCAGCCCGTTTCCCGCACGTTTTGCCGCCCTATGAGCGTTTCCCTCCTTCAGTATGAGCGTTCCCAATAGGCCGTCCAAACCTTCTCAATTGAATTAGTAGAGATTCGGGTGCCAGCTTGCGTCATCGCATAGTGAGGCACGCCGAATGTCTGGGTTGACGCAATTGACGAAATCGCTGGGCCGCACTGTCGGCGGCGCGCGCTGGCTTTCGCCGCTGGTGCTGCTGGCGGTGCTGGAGGCGGGGTCGCGCGCCGGCCTGATTCCGGAGCGCACTCTGGCCGCTCCGTCCAAGGTGCTGGCGACGCTTTGGTCGATGATCGTCTCGGGCGAACTGGCTGACAATCTCTGGGTTTCGTCCCTGCGCATCATCGCGGGCCTCGTGATCGGTGTGAGCGTGGGCGTCGTGCTGGCACTGGTCGCAGGGCTGTCGCGGCAGGGCGAGGTCGCGGTGGATCCGATCATGCAGATCAAGCGCACGATCCCGACGCTGGCGCTGACCCCGCTGTTCATCGTCTGGTTCGGGATCGGCGAGACGCCCAAGATCGCGCTGATCGCCTTCGCCTCGATCTTCCCGGTTTACCTCAACCTTTACAGCGGCATTCGCGGTGTCGATCTGCGCCTGCTGGAAGGCGCGCGCAGCCTGGGACTGAGCCGCGCGGCGCAGGTCTGGCATGTGATCCTGCCGGGCGCGCTGCCGTCGCTGCTGGTGGGACTGCGCTATTCGCTGTCGATCTCGGTGCTGGTGCTGGTCGTGGCAGAGCAGATCAATGCCTCCGCCGGGCTGGGCTACCTCATCAACAATGCCCGCGACTTCATGCGCACGGACATCATCCTGGTGTGCCTGATGATCTACGCCGGGCTTGGCCTCGCCGCCGACGGACTGGTGCGCGCGATCGAACGCCGCGCGCTCGTCTGGCGCCCGGAACTTGTCCCGGCCTGAGCGCCGTACTCCGTAATCTTAGGAAAGGATCCAGCCATGGACGCCCGACTGAACGAGTTTACCGTGCCCCAGTTCACCGCCGTCGCCGCCCCCCCACCCCCGGGCGAAGCCGTCGTCAGCCTGCGCGATTTCACCCGCCGCTTCGGCGAGAACACCATCATTTCCGGCCTCGACCTTGAGATCGGTGCGGGCGAGTTCGTTGTCCTGCTGGGGCGTTCGGGTTCTGGCAAGACGACGCTGCTGCGCACGCTGGCAGGGCTGGATCCGGTCGAGGGGCAGGACGTAACTGTGCCGTCTTCGCGCGCGGTGGTGTTCCAAGATGCGCGGCTGTTGCCGTGGAAGAAGGTCTGGCGCAACGTCGCGCTCGGCCTGAAAGGAGCTGACTCGCGCGACGCGGCGCAGGACGCGCTGCAGGAAGTGGGCCTCGGCCACCGGCTCGAAGCCTGGCCGCTGACGCTTTCTGGCGGCGAGGCGCAGCGCGTGGCCCTGGCCCGCGCTCTGGTGCGCGAGCCGCAGTTGCTGCTCCTCGACGAACCTTTCGCCGCACTGGATGCGCTGACCCGGTTGCGGATGCACGAACTGGTGCTCTCGCTGTGGCGCCGTCACCGCCCGGCGGTGATGATGGTGACCCACGATGTCGACGAGGCCATTGCGCTCGCCGACCGGGTGATCCTGCTCGATGGCGGCCGCATCGTCGCGCAGGAGCGCATCACCGCTGCGCGCGGCGCCGAGCGCGCCGGGATCGCTGCGCCGCTGCGCCAGCGCCTGCTGTCCGCGCTGGGCGGTGTGGTGGAGGAGCGCCCGGCAGACGTGGTCGCACTTCATGCGGGAGCGCGCCCGTGAACGCACCGACGCGCTTCGCTCCGGACCGGGTAACGCCCTCTGCGCCGGACACCGCTCCGCTGCGTCGTTTCGTGCGCGACTTCGCGGACCTGCTGGATGACACCGACGACCTCGATCTGATCCTCGAATACGGGTCCACGTTGCTCGCGCGGCTGGTGTCGCATGGCGGCTGGCTGCCGGAAGAATACGCGCAGCCGCATCCCGAGCGTTACCAGCAGTACCTCTTGCACTGCGACAGCGCCGAGCGCTTCAGCGTCGTCTCCTTCGTCTGGGGGCCAGGGCAGGCGACGCCGATCCACGATCACCGTGTCTGGGGCCTCGTGGGCGTGCTGCGCGGGGCGGAGAAGGTGCAGGGTTTCGGCCGCCGCGATCATGACGGCGCGCTGGTCCAGCAAGGCCCGACGCGCGACCTGCTCGAAACCGAGGTCGAGGCCATCGACCCGCGTGAGGGCGATATCCACCGCGTCGAGAACGCCTTTGCCGACCGGACCTCGATCTCGATCCACGTCTACGGCGGCAATATCGGCGCCGTCGAACGCGCCACCTACCGGGCCAATGGCGAGGAGCGCCCTTTCGTCTCCGGCTACGCCAACCCCGCACTCCCCAACATCTGGGACGTATCGAGGACAGCATGACCATCACCCCCGCACAAGTGCGCAGCGCGCTGCTCAGCCGCCGCGAAATCGCCCTGATCGACGTGCGCAACGAGGCGCCCTTCGCCGCCGGACACCCGCTGTTCGCGGCCCAGATCCCGCTGGCGCGCATCTCCGCCGAGGCCGAGTGGCGCATCCCCCGCAAGGACGTGGCCGTGGTGGTCTACGACGATAGCGAGGGGCTGGCCGCCTTCGCAGTGGAGGAACTGCGCGGCCTCGGCTTCACCAATGTCGATGTGCTGGAAAGCGGCCTGCAGGGCTGGCGCGATGCCGGGTACGAGCTGTTCGAGGACGTCAACAGCTACTCGAAGGCGTTCGGCGAACTGGTCGAGCATCGGCGCGGCACGCCGTCGCTGCCAGCGCCCGACCTGCAGGCGCTGATCGACGAGAAGGCCGACATCGCCATTCTCGACGCGCGCCGCTTCGAGGAATACGCGACAATGAGCATCCCCACCGGCCGCAGCGTACCGGGCGCGGAACTGGTCCTGCGAGCCGCCGTGGCGGCGCCGGACCCGGACACGACGATTATCGTCAACTGCGCCGGGCGCACCCGCTCGATCATCGGCGCGCAGTCGCTCATCAACGCGGGCGTGCCCAACCGCGTCTTCGCGCTTCGTAACGGCACCATCGGCTGGACGCTCGCGGGACAGACGCTGGAGCAGGGCCGGCAGGAAAGCGTGGACCTGCCCGGCGAGGCAGATGACGCCCGCAGTCGCGCCCGCGACGCGGCCTACCGCGCCGGCGTGCGCCGCATCGATGCCGCCGAGCTGGGCGCAATCGAGGCGGAGACCGGGCGCACCCTCTACCGCTTCGACGTGCGCCAGCCGGATGCCTATGCCGCCGGTCACCTGCCGGGCTTCCGCAATGCGCCGGGCGGCCAGCTGGTGCAGGAAACCGACCACTTCGCCCCCGTGCGCGGCGCCCGCATCGTGCTCGCCGACGACCTCGGCCCGCGCGCCGACATGACCGCATCCTGGCTGGCCCAGCTGGGCTGGGAAGTGCTGGTTTTTGAAGGCGACTTCGCGGGCGAACTCGAAACCGGCCCCGACGGCGCCCCGTCGCCGCGCGGTCCCGAGGGGCGCTACAAACGCCCTTACGAGGGCACCGACAACCCGGCCGCCGCCATGCAGGCCTATCTCGACTGGGAATACGGCCTCGTCGCCCAACTCGTGCGCGACGGCACTCACGGCTTCTTCGTCATCTGATCCATCCTCAAGAGGAGTACCCCGGCAATGACCGTCAAGTTCATCGGCTACATCGGCTTCAACGATACCTCCGAAATCCACAACGCCACCCGCTCGCGCGCGCTTGACCGCGATTATGTCGACGCAGCGGCGATTGCGCAGGAGAAGGGCGGCTTTGACCGGGTGCTGATCCCGTTCGGTTCCGCCTCGCCCGAAAGCCAGATCGTCGCGGCCCATGCGGCGGCGATCACCTCGCGGCTCGGGTTCCTCGTCGCGCATCGGCCTGGCTTCACCCAGCCCACGCTGGCAGCGCGCCAGCTTGCCACGCTCGACCAGCTTTCGGGCGGGCGCGTGGCGGTGCACATCATCACCGGCGGCGCGGATGAGGAAATGGCACGCGACGGCGACGTTCACACCCTCAAGGCCGAACGCTACCTGCGCAGCGACGAATATATCGAGATCCTGCGCCGCGAATGGTCGGAAAAGCAGCCCTTCGACCACACCGGCCGCTTTTATGAAGCGCGCGGCGCCTTCAGCGCGATCAAGCCGGACAACCTGCCGGTGTTCTTCGGCGGTTCCTCACCCGAGGCGATCGAAGTCGCGGGCCGCCATGCCGATGTCTACGCGCTGTGGGGCGAGACGCTGGAGCAGGTCGGCGAAGCGGTGCGCACCGTGCGCCATGCCGCTGCACAACATGGCCGCGATCCGGGTTTCTCGCTCTCGCTGCGCCCGGTCATCGCCGATACCGAGGAGGCGGCCTGGAAGAAGGCGGACGCGATCGTCGAGCAGGTCCGCGCCAACCGGGAGGCTGCCGGGTTGCCCATTTCCGGGCACCGCCCGCCGAATGCCGGATCGCTGCGCCTGCTCGAAACCGCAAGCTCGCAGCGCCGCGACAGCCGTTTGTGGACCGGCGTGGCCCAGCTTACCGGCGCGGCGGGCAACTCTACCGGCCTTGTGGGAACGCCGGAGCAGGTCGCGGAATCGATGCTCGAATATTATGATCTGGGTATCGACCACTTCCTGATCCGCGGCTTCGAACCGCTGGCGGATGCGATCGACTACGGCCGAGAACTGATCCCGCTGGTGCGCGAAAAGGTGGTGCAGCGTGAAGAACGCAAGATCGCACTGGCCAGCTGAGCGATGGGCAGGGGCAATGGCTATAACCCATCACGAAAACTCACGTTTTCATAAGTCCTTCGCGTTGGTCGGCCGACTGCCACCGCCATAGACTGACCCCAGCGACACCGCAGGAATGACATACTGGGGGTCGGCTCGAGCCAGCCCCCCTTCTGCCTGCCGCCTCATCCAAAAGAGAGGAACAAGACAATGGCCACTTCCGCCGCAACCTTCGACTTCGCCAATGCCGGCCTAGTGATCCGGCCCGTCCAGCCATCCCACGGCGCCGAGATCGAGGGCATCGACCTGTCGCAGCCGCTGACCGATGAACTGCGCACCGCGATCCGGGCTGCCGTGCTCAAATACAAGGTCGTGTTCTTCCGCGACCAGTCGCTGGACGACGCTGCACAGGCCGCGTTCGCCGGCAATTTCGGTCCGCTCTACACCCACCCCACCACCCGGCACGATGCGGCGAGCAAGGAAGTTCACGCCATCGCCGCCAAGTACGACCGCGAGTACGAGAAGAAGCTGGGCCGCAAACTCAGGGCAGGCGACGCCTACCACACCGACACCAGCTGGCGTCTGGTCCCGACATGGGGCGCGGTGCTGCGGGATGTGAACCTGCCGGAAGTCGGCGGCGACACCATCTGGGTAGACGGCAACCTTGCCTATGAAACGCTGTCCGATGATCTGAAGCAGCGCCTTGAAGGTAAGTACGTGACGCATAACTTCACGGATTCGCTGGAGCTTTCGGGCCATGAATACCCGATCGTCAGCCATAAGATCGTGCGCACCCACCGCGAGACGGGGCAGAAAATCCTCTGGGTCAACTTCCAGCAGCAGCCGCAGATTCTGGGGCTGGAGCTTTCCGAAAGCGCCGAGCTGCTCGACGAAGTGCTGCGCCAGTACAAGCGGCCCGACGCGCAGGCGCGGTTCTCGTGGCGCCCGGGCACCGTGGCGTTCTGGGATAACCGTGCGGCGGTGCATTACGCAGTGCGCAACTATGGCGATTTCCCGCGCGAACTGCACCGCATCCTCATCGCCGACGAACCACTCTGGACGGACCTCTGAAATATGATCGACAGGCGTAACCTGGTTGCAGGAATTGCGACGACGTTTGCCCTGGCCGCTTGCGGCCGGGGCGGCGGCGGTGAAGGCGTGCTACGCGTGGGCAGCCAGAAGGGCGGCACCAAGGCGTTGATGCAGGCCTCCGGCGCGCTGGACGGAGCGCCGTACAAGGTCGAGTGGTCCGAATTCCCGGCCGCGCAGAACCTGCTGGAGGCGATCGGCAGCGGGGCGGTGGACACTGGACTGGTCGGCGATGCGCCGTTCCAGTTCGCCTATCAGGCCGGCAGCCCGATCAAGGCCATTGGTGCGCAGACGACGCAAGCGCGGGTGCCCGGCGCCATCGCGCTGGTCGTCCCCGGTGTCTCGCCGATCCGCGATGCCAAGGGCCTGAAGGGCAAGCGCATCGCCACCACGCGCGGCAGTGTGGGCCACTACCTGCTGCTGCGCGCGATACTTTCGGCAGGGCTATCCGCCAGGGACGTGACCACCGTGTTCCTGGCCCCCAGCGATTCCCGCGCGGCGATGCAGACCGGCGCGGTGGATGGCTGGTCGACCTGGCAGCCTTATGTCGCCACCGCGTTGGCCGAGGGCGACCGTATTGCCGTCGACGGGCGCGGCCTGACGCAGGGCTATGGCTTCGACATCGCCTACGAAGGCGCGATCCGCGACAAGCGAACATTGCTCGCCGATTTCCTCAAGCGTGAAGCGAAAGCCCTGCAATGGGCGAACGGGCATGTCGACGACTTCGCCCGCGTGCTCTCGCAGGAAACCGGCCTGCCGCCCGCGATCGCGCGCGAGATGGCCAGTACAGGCGGCCGGCTTCCCGTGCCCATCGACCTGCAGGTCATCGAGCGCCAACAGGTCGTCCTCGATACCTTCCGCAAGTTCGGCGAAGTGAAGGCTGACCGCCCGGTAAAGGATGCCTTCGCGCTAAGCGTCTAGACGCAGGTGACGGGAAGTTCTGGCTCAAGAAAAACTTGAGAGACGATAAGGGATATCAATTTCTACTAAATTGGTAGACATGTCATTGAGGCCGGATTCACTCCATAAAACCGGGGGCCTTTGGTGAAAGTTTTCAAGTTTTTCGCGCTGACCACGAGCGTTTCCCTGATCCCCTTCTGCACAGTCCATGCGGAGGAAGCGGGCAGGGCCGTACCGCTGCTCGCCGCCAATGCGGCGACGGAGGCGGCCGACGCGGACGGCGGCGCCATCATCGTCACCGGCGCGCGTGGACAGGCGCAGCGATCGGTGGCGGACAGCCCGGTCCCGGTCGACGTGATCGGCCCGGCAGAACTGAAATCGACAGGGCGCACCGGCCTCAAGGAAATCCTGGGCAACATCATTCCTTCGCTCACCATGCCCGCGCTGGGCGGCGGCGGCACGTCGGCAAGCGTGCGGCCCATCTCGATCCGGGGGCTTTCGGGTGACTACGTGCTGGTCCTCGTCAACGGCAAGCGACGGCATACGACTTCGCTGATCAACAACCTCTCTCGCATCTCCGGCGGCTCGACCCCGGTGGACATCGACCTCATCCCCACCAGCGGCGTGGGGCACATCGAAGTCCTGCGCGACGGTGCGGCCGCGCAATATGGCTCGGACGCGATCTCGGGCGTCATCAACATCATCCTCGACGATACCGCGCGTGGCGGCGACCTCTCGCTCACCGGAGGGCAGCAATATGCGGGCGGGGGCGAATTGGTGCAGCTTTCCGGCTCCTACGGCGCCCCCTTGGGCGACGGCGGCTTCCTGCGCCTTTCGCTGGAGGCCAAGTACCACGACCGCGCCAAGTCGGCGGCCGAGGCAATCCCTTATCTCTACCCGCTGGTGAACGGCCAGCCCGACCCGCGCGAGGCCGGCGCCGACCATGTGATCGCCGGGGGCTATGGCCGCTCCAATCGCGACAAGATCGTCAACACCGGCTACAATGCAAAGCTGCCGCTGGGCGAGAATACCACGCTCTATTCGTTCTCGACGGTAAGCTACCGCGATATCAAGGACGCGCGCGGCGCTTCGGTTGCCGCTGCCACCGGCTATGGCGGGCAGGCCAACACTCAGGGCGCTTCGGTGTTGCCGCAGATATACCCCGGCGGCTTCCAGGCCTATCGCCGCATTCGCGAGTGGGACTATCAGGCCGCCTTCGGCATCCGCTCGCAGCTGGCCGGATGGGATGTCGACCTGTCGACCAGTTATGGACAGGACAACGTCAGGCTGGGCGCGGAGAACACGCTCAACCCGTCGCTCGGGCCGAACAGCCCGACCAGCTTCTTCATGGGCCGCCAGAAGCAGGACCTGTGGGTCAACAACCTCGATGTCAGTCACGAATATGAGGTAGGGTTCGCCAAGCCGCTCAACCTGGCCTTCGGTGTCGAACATCGCTGGGAGCGCTTCCAGAACATCGCGGGCGAGCCGGACAGCTACCGCGACGGCGGCTATAGCATCCCGGCTGACGGCACGCCGTTCGGGCTGCTTTACGGAGGGCGTTCGCCTTCGCCGGGCCTCGTCTCCTTCACCGGCACCTCCCCGGCGGACGAAACCAGCCTTAGCCGCAACAATCTCGCCGCCTACGTCGATCTGTCGACGGACGTGACGCGCGGCTGGTTCGTCGGCCTCGCGGGCCGCTTCGAGCATTATTCCGACAGCGCCGGCAATACATTCAGCGCTAAGGCATCGACCCGCGTCGAACTGGCGCCGGGCCTTGCCCTGCGCGGCGGCGTCAACACGGGCTTTCGCGCGCCGTCTCTGGCGCAGACGGGGTTCTCCACCACACAGAACACCGTCACCGTCATCGGTGACGAACGCGTGCTGACGGTCTCGAAGTTCCTGCCGGTCAACAGCGCCGCGGCGCTGGCGCTGGGGGCAAAGCCCTTGAAGCCGGAGAAGTCGCTCAACTTCACCGCAGGCATTACCTATGAAAGCGGGCCACTGCGCCTGACCATCGACGCTTACCAGATCCGCATTGACGACCGTATCGTGAAAACCGAATTTCTCGGCACCGCGTCCAACGGCGGCGCGGCGATCAAGGCGATCCTGGAAGACAACGGCGTCGAGGACGTGGACAGCGCGCAGTTCTTCACCAACGCCATCGATACCCGCACGCGCGGCGTGGACGTAGTGGGCGAATATACGCTCGATACCGCGTCCGTCGGCACCTTCCGGCTGAGCGCGGCATACAGCTACAACAAGACGAAGATCCTCAGCGTCATCGACAACCCTTCTGAGCTGAGCAGCCTCAACGTTACCCTGTTCGGCCGCCAGGCACGGCGCGACCTTGTTGCCGCGACGCCGCGCAGCAAAGTGGTGCTGACCAGCAACTGGTCGTCCGGGCCGGTGAAGGTGCTGGCGCGCGCCACACGCTACGGAGGCTATACGGAGTCCAGCAACGTCGCCGCCTCCGACCGTTCGTTCGGGGCCAAGTGGATCGCCGATGCCGAGATCGGCTATCAGCTGACCTCGGCGCTGGACCTTGCGGTGGGCGCCAACAACCTGTTCGACAGCTATCCCGAGAAGAGCGGCGCCATCGCTTTCGACGGCTCTGGCCAATACGGCAGCTTCGCGCCCTTCGGGCTCAACGGCGGGTTCTATTATGCGCGGGTGGGGGTGAAGTTCTAAACGTTTAGCCCAGGGCCCGCCACGTCTCCGCAGGCTTGTTCGGGGCCGCGCCGGCCAGTCCGGCGCGCGCTTCCAGGAGCCGTTCGGCCAGCGCATGGGTGTTCACGTCGTCGACGTCGAGCGCCTGGGATCCGTCCTCCAGCACCACTGGCGTGATACGCAGGCCCAGCCGGGTGGAAACGCGGGCCATGGCATCGGCGAGTGTCACCGCCCGCAGTCGCAGCAGCACCAGATTGACGAAACCGAAGGCGCGCATCACCCGCCAGGCATTGCCCGCGAACTGCCCGCCGCCGCGAAACACCTGTGCGGCGGCCAGCGCCGCCGGTCCGGCCACGGCATAGAGGTTGCAGCTGGCATAGGCGTCGTCGGCGAATTCGTGGAACAGCAGCGCGTCGTCCGGGTTGGCGCTGCGCACGGTTTCGCGCGTGGCCATGGCGACGGCGACCTCTGCCCCGCCGGTAGCGCCAAGCGCTTCGATCATGGCGTCGATCGATCCGGCGGAAAGCAGGGCATGGTCGGCTGTGGTGATGAGCAGCGGGCCGTCCCAGCCTTGCGCTGCCGCCTGAACGCTGTCGACGATGTTCTCGCGCGCTTCCACCAGCTTGACGATGCCGCGGCCGGGAAGCTGCGAAAGCACGTCGAACAGGCCGTCGAACGCCTCGCGCTCTACCGATACGGCCAGGCTTTCGACTGCGGGATGGAGCGCGGCGATCTGCAATACGTGGGCCACCAGCGGGCGTCCGGCCAGTGGGATCAGGCAGCGGTGCGACATGCCGAAAGCCTGCGCGAGCGGGTCGGCGCCGGCTTTTCCGCCGGCGAGCACGATCACCCGCAGCGGCGCTGCGCCGCTTAATGCACCCGCCGGGTTCGACCCCGACACAGATCGCGTCGATTTGTCCATGGTCGGCCCTTATCCGGGCGGGATGTGACGGGGGCGTGAAACAGGCGAAACCTTTTTGCGGTGCAGGCAAAAAACGCGCTGTGCCGCTCGTGCGATTTGCGCTGTCGCGATCCTTGCCGCCATGCCAAGAACGCCGGCAAGTTTAGACAGGCAGGCAGGACACGATGGCAGGCGAAACGGTACAGGCACAGGCAGGGGCACGCTCCGCCAGGGAGCTGACTTTCCGCGCCGTCGTGCTGGGCGGATTGATTACGCTGCTGTTCACCGCCGCCAACGTCTATCTGGGCCTCAAGGTCGGGCTGACGTTCGCCACCTCGATCCCGGCTGCGGTGATCTCGATGGCGATCCTGCGCGGTTTCCGCGATTCGACGATCTGGGAGAACAATATCGTCCAGACCGTCGCCAGCGCGGCGGGCACTCTGGCGGCGATCATCTTCGTGCTGCCGGGGCTTGTCATGATCGGTTGGTGGCAGGGCTTCCCCTACTGGACCACCGCCGCGATCACCGGCACCGGCGGCATCCTGGGCGTGCTGTTCTCGGTGCCGCTGCGCCGGGCGCTGGTGGTCGATACACCGCTGCCCTATCCCGAAGGCCACGCCGCCGCCGAAGTGCTGCGGATCGGTTCCGGCTCACGTGAAGGGGCCGAGGAAAGCGCCAAGGGGCTGTCGGTGCTGATCTGGAATTCGCTGGCCTCGGTGGGCTTTGCGATCCTGACCCAGACCCGCCTTGTAGCGGGCGAGGCTGCCGTGTGGTTCCGCGCCGGTTCGGGCGCGACCGGCATTTCGGGCGGGCTTTCGTTCGCGCTGCTGGGCGTCGGGCATCTGGTCGGCCTCTCGGTGGGCATGGCGATGTTTCTTGGCCTTGCCATCGGCTGGTGGGTGCTGCTGCCGATCCTGACCGCGCAGAACCCGCAAGCCGGCGACGTCGCAGCGTGGGCCGGGAGCGTCTTCTCCGCCGACGTGCGCTTCTTCGGCGCGGGCGTGATCGGGGTTGCCGCAGTGTGGACCCTGCTGCGCATCGCTGGGCCGGTGGTGGGCGGCATCCGTTCCGCCATGGCCGCCAGCCGCGCCCGCCATTCGGGCGAGGCGCTGGCGCTTGAGGAGCGCGACCTGCCGATCTCGGCGGTGTTCTTCGGTTCGCTTGCGATGCTGGTGCCGATCGCGATCCTGCTGTGGAGCGTCATAGTCGGCGGCCCGCTGGAAGGCAGCGAAGTGGCGCTGATCGCGGGCGCGGTGGTGTTCATCGTCGTCTTCGGGCTGATGATCGCGGCGGTCTGCGGCTACATGGCGGGGCTGATCGGGGCATCGAACTCGCCGGTTTCGGGCATCGGCATTCTCTCCGTCGTCGCGGCATCGCTGATGCTGGTGGGCCTTTTCGGCCGCGAGCAGGGCGCTGCGACCACCGAGGCGCTGGTCGCTTATGCGCTGATCGTCACCGGCGTGGTCTTTGGCGTAGCGACGATCTCGAACGACAACCTGCAGGACCTCAAGACCGGCCAGCTCGTCGGCGCAACGCCGTGGAAACAGCAGGTCGCGCTGGTGATCGGTGTGATCTTCGGTTCGCTGGTGATCCCGCCGGTGCTGGACCTGCTCAACACCGCCTTCGGTTTCGCCGGGATGCCGGGCGCCGGACCCAACGCGCTGCCCGCCCCGCAGGCCGCGCTGATATCCTCGCTGGCCAAGGGCGTGCTGGGCGGCGATCTCAACTGGACGATGATCGGCTGGGGCGCTGCGGCCGGGGTGGTCTTCGTGATTCTCGACGAAGTGCTGGGCGCGCTTGGCAAGCTGCGCCTGCCGCCGCTGGGCGTGGGCATCGGCATTTACCTGCCGATGGCCGCGATCCTGCCGGTGGTCATCGGATCGGTGCTGGGCCATTTCTACGAAAGCTGGGCCGGGCGCCGCAAAGACCCGGAATTCGCGCTGCGCATGGGCGTCCTCACGGCAACGGGCCTGATCGTGGGCGAGAGCCTGTGGGGCGTCACTTTCGCCGGGATCGTCGCTGCATCGGGCAGCGACGCTCCGCTGGCGCTGGTGGGCGAGGGCTTCGAAGTTCCGGCGCTGGTGGGCGGCACCGCGCTGTTCTTTGTGCTGACGGCGCTGCTCTACCGCCGGACCTGCAAGCTGGCGGGTTAGGGCAGCGCGCGCGCCTGCAAGCGGTGATGGCGCTGGGCGGCATGAATGTATAAAGGCGCTGCGATGCTTCGCCTGACCGATCTTGCCCTGCCCCTCGACCACACCCCCGCCGACCTCGACGCGGCAGTAGTCGCCCGCTTGGAAATAGCGCCCGCCGACCTCGAACGGGTGACCGTGGTGCGCCGGGGCAACGATGCGCGGCGAAAGAACGCGATCAAGCTGATCTACTCGCTCGACGTCGAGGTGCGCGATGAGGCCGACGTGCTCGCCCGCTTTGCCGGTGACCAGCACGTGCGGACGACGCCCGACACTGCTTATAAATTCGTCACCCGCGCGCCGCAGGGTTATGCGGGCCCGCGTCCGGTGGTGATCGGGGCGGGGCCGTGCGGCCTTCTTGCGGCGCTGGTGCTGGCGCAGATGGGCCTCAGGCCGATCATCATCGAGCGCGGCAAGGCCGTGCGTGAGCGGACCCAGGATACCTGGGGCCTGTGGCGCCGGTCGCAGCTGAACCCGGAAAGCAACGTCCAGTTCGGTGAGGGCGGGGCAGGCACTTTCTCCGACGGCAAGCTCTACAGCCGCATCAAGGATTCGCGTCATCTGGGCCGCAAGGTCCTGACCGAATTCGTCAAGGCCGGCGCGCCCGACGACATCCTGACCGAGGCGCACCCGCATATCGGCACCTTCCGCCTCGTCACCATGGTGATGTCGATGCGCGAGACGATCGAAGCGCTGGGCGGCGAATACCGCTTCAGCACCCGCGTCGACGACTTCGCCATCGAGGAAGATGCGGACGGCGGCCGCTACCTCAAGGGCCTGCACCTGTCGGACGGCACGTTTCTGGAAACCGGCCACGTCATCATGGCGGTGGGCCACTCCGCGCGCGATACGTTCGAGGTGCTTCACGAACGCGGCGTCCATGTCGAGGCCAAGCCCTTCGCCATCGGCGTGCGCATCGAGCATCCGCAAAGCTGGATCGACAAGGCGCGCTTCGGCCCCTGCGCCGGCAATCCGATCCTTGGCGCGGCGTCTTACGCGACCTCGTATCAGGCCGGTAACGGACGCACCGTCTATTCCTTCTGCATGTGTCCGGGCGGGCGCGTGGTGGCATCGTCCAGCGAGGAAGGCGGCGTCGTCACCAACGGCATGAGCCAGTATTCGCGCGCCGAATTCAACGCCAACTCCGGCCTCGTCGTCGACATCACGCCCGAGCGCGATTTCCCCGGGCACCCGCTGGCGGGCATTGCCCTGCAGCGCAAGTTCGAGAAGCTGGCCTTCACGGCCGGAGGTTCCACCTACAAGGCGCCGGGCCAGAAACTGGGCGATTTCCTTGCAGGCCGCGCTTCCACGCAGCTGGGCGATGTGACCCCCAGCTATCAGCCGGGCGTCCACCTCACCGACCTTGCGCAGTGCCTGCCGGACTATGTGGTCGAGGCGATCCGCGAAGCGCTGCCAGTGTTCGGCCGGCAGGTGCCGGGTTACGATCACCCCGACGTCATCATGACCGGGGTGGAGACGCGCACGTCCTCGCCGGTGCGCTTCACCCGCGGCCGCGATTTCCAGAGCCTCAACACGCGCGGGCTTTACCCGGCGGGCGAAGGCGCGGGCTATGCCGGGGGCATCCTTTCCGCCGCCGTCGACGGTATCCGCGTAGCCGAGGCGCTGGCGCTCGACCTCGTGCCAGTAGAGGCAGCCGCGTGACCTCTGCCATGAACGAATACGACGCCATCATCCTGGGTGCGGGCGCCGCCGGCCTGTTCTGCGCGGCCACCGCCGGCCAGCGCGGCAAGCGGGTGCTTCTGCTCGACCATGCCGACCAGCCGGGCAAGAAGATCCTCATTTCCGGCGGCGGGCGGTGCAATTTCACCAACCTGCACACCGCGCCCGACCGCTATCTGGCGAGCAATCCGCACTTCGCGAAGTCCGCGCTCAGCCGCTACACTCCGGCGGATTTCCTGGCGCTGATCGAGGCTTACGACATCTCCTGGCATGAAAAAACGCTGGGCCAGCTGTTCTGCGACGGTTCTGCAAAGCAGATCGTCGCGATGCTGCTGGAGGAATGCGCCAAGGGCGATGTCACCGTCCACTGCGGCGATGTGGTCGGCGGTGTCGAACATACCGATGGGCGCTACCGGGTCGATTACGGCCAGCACAGTGCGAGCGCTCCGGCGCTGGTGATCGCCACCGGCGGCCCGTCGATCCCCAAGATGGGCGCGACGGCCTTCGCCTATGATCTTGCGCGTCAGTTCGGGCTCAAGGTGGTGCAGCCGCGCCCGGCGCTGGTGCCGCTGACCCTGCCGGGCGAGGAAGCGCTGTTCCGCGACCTGTCAGGCGTTTCCACCGAAATCGTCGTGCGGTGCGGCCCCGGTGCGGCAAAGGCACCCGCGTTTCGCGAGGCGGCACTGTTCACTCACCGCGGGCTTTCCGGCCCTTCGATCCTGCAGATTTCCAGCTACTGGAAGCGCGGCGATACCGTTACCGCCCAGTTCGTGCCGGACCGGCCCGAGGGTTGGCTGAAAGCCGTGAAGCGCGAGCGGCCTCGGCTTTCCTTCCGCAAGGCAATGGGCGATGGCCTGCCCGAACGGCTGGCCGATGCCCTGTGCGAACGGCTGGGCATCGAGGGGGAGATCGGCAATCTTTCCGACAAGGCTTTGAGCGCGGCCGAGGCGCGGCTGGCGCGCTGGCCGTTCATCCCGGATGGGTCGGAAGGGTTTGCGAAAGCCGAAGTCACCGCTGGCGGCATCGACACCGCCGAGCTTTCATCAAAAACGATGGAAGCGCGCAAAAGCCCGGGGCTCTATGCGATAGGCGAGGCGGTGGACGTTACCGGCTGGCTGGGCGGCTACAATTTCCAGTGGGCCTGGGCGAGCGCCCGGGCAGCCGGACTGTCGATCTGATCCCTGTCCGTCATTGCGGGCGTCGCGACGCGCCGCTTGCAATGACAGCGCTCAATGGCGCGGGACATTACCGATACAGCGCTGGCCAGGTCGTGCGCAGTGCCGCCAGCTTGGGCGCGTCGTAGCGGCGGATGTAGCTGTTATCGGGATTCCTGCGCAGGAAATCCTGATGATAGCTTTCCGCCGGATAGAAGGCGCCCGTCTCGATCTTCGTGGCGATTGGCTTGGGGAAGGCCTGCGCCTTGCCGAGCGCGGCGATGTAGCTGGTAGCGACCTCGCGCTGGGCGGGGTTTTGCGGGAAGATCGCCGAGCGGTAGCTGGGGCCGACATCAGGGAACTGGCGGTTAAGCTGCGTCGGATCGTGGCCGACTGAGAAGAACACCTTGAGCAGGGTGCCGTAGCTTACCTGCGTCGGATCGTAGACTACGCGCACGGCTTCGGCATGGCCGGTCTTTTCGGTGGAGACGGCGCGGTAATTCGCATCGGATTTCCCGCCCCCGGCATAGCCCGCCGTTACGGACTTCACACCGCGAACATGTTCGAACAGGCCCTCGATGCCCCAGAAACAGCCACCTGCCAGCACGGCGACCTGATCGCCCTTGATCCCGGCTTTCTCGGCGGGGGGGGCAGGGAAGGCGGCGGCATTTGCAGGGGTGTCGGGCCAGGTGGCTACGGCGGCCGCGCCAAGGCACAGGGCGGCGGTCAGGGCGACAAGCGGTAAGGGTCGGATCGGCATGAGGCACTCTCCAGTTTTCCACTATATGAGTAGGGGTGTACCGGAGCGTGGATGAGTGAAGCGTGAACGCCCGCGCCTAAAGCGTTTGCAGTATCGCCTGTCGTCCTTCACCCTTCCAGTCGAGCGTGGCCTCCAGCAGTGCCACCGTGGCGGCGCAGCGGTGGGCGTCGCTGCTCTTTCCCTGCATGGCGAGGCCGACTTCCTGCTTGCTCAGCTTCGTCGCGGCGATCACCTCGGCCACCAGTACGCCCGGAACACTGGCCGAGGAACCTTCGAGCTTGTCGGGCACCTTGAGTAGCCCGCGCGATGCAAGACTGGCGTAGAAAGCGCGTTCGGTCCCGCGCACTTCGAGAGGGACCAGCGTGGTCGGCGGGGGGGAAGCGGAGGTCATCATTATGTGGCAGGCGAGGATGCTGTCGGCCTGCGCGGCCTTGAGAAGGGCGAGGCGCAGACGCATCGTCGTCTCGAAATCCTCGCCGTCGAGATGGCGGCCGACGAGGTAGGCCCGCCCCCGGACGATGTCGAGGCCCCGCTTCATGCTGGCGGTGAGGTCCGCCTTGCCATCCGGCGTGAATTGGGCGCTGTCGGCCAGCTTGGCCGCGAGTTCGGGCTGATGCTGGCGCAGCCATTCGGCGTCATGGGGTAGCCCGAAGACGTCGGCGACCGTCGCGGCGAGGGCCTGCGCGCGCGCATCGGGTCCGCTGCCCCTGGAATCACCAAGACTGACCAGGAAGCCGAGGATGATCAGTCCGGCCAGGACGATCGTTCCGGTTACCCAGCTATTGCCGCTTTCCCACGAGGTAATGCGCTGTGCGTCGAGCCGTTCCTCCAGCTCCGGAAAATGCTTGCGAATGCCGGCGAGCAATCCGCGCACATCGGCCCCGTTGGCGCGCAGGTGGCGCAGCGGACCGGCTTTGCCGGGGCGGGCCAGTTCGGCCCAGGCCTTGTGATAGCGGTGGTCCTTTTGCTGGACCTTGCGTTCGAAGCGGTAGCCGCGAAGGCGCGCGCCAAGGTATTCGATGGCAGGGCGCGCGTCGATCTTGCCCCATTCGCGCTCCCATTCGAAGGCGGCGGCGGCATCTTCCAGCAAAGGCGCACTACGAGGCCAGGCATTGGCCAACAGTCCCGCGAGCCAGGTTTCCACCTCGCCCTGTCGGCTGATGTCGGACATGTGGACGGTTTCGAGGACCTCGGCCAGCAGCGTTCGGGCGCGGGCTTCCTCGTCGTCATCCATCGGGGAAAGGTCGGGGGCATCGACGTCCAGCATCGTAGCGAGCAGGGTGAAGGGGGACTGTTCCGACTTCTGCCCCACCGCCGCCGCGTTCTCGAAGCCGTCGAGCAGGGGTACGGCGAAAGGATAAGCACCGCCCGGCGCGGGAGCCTCCCGGTTGGCGGTTTGGCTGGATGCGGCAGGTTCAGGCGATACACGGCCCAGCAGTTCGTCGCCCTGCGGTTCGGCGGGGCGGGCCGAGAGTGCGGGGTCTGCCTGCCATTCACCGGCAAGCGTTGGGGCGCCGTGCGGCCATTGCGGTGCCAGCGGCTCCGGTGTTGCAACAGATTCGGGCAGGTCCTGCTGTGCTTGAGGGGCCACCGTTTCAGGGACTGGCTGCCAGTCGTGCTCAAGGTCTGGCTCCGCCGCCTGCTCCGTACCCGGCGGCGGCATCGTCCTGGCCAGGCGCAGCGCAGCGTCGCGGGCACTTCGCAGCTGGGCGTAGCCTTCGACATCGCTGTCGAGGTCCATCGCCTTGATACGGGCGGCATAGGCGCTGCGCACGGCCCTGGCATCGCTGGTCGCCGCTATGCCCAGCAGCGCCCATGGGAAGCCCCGACTGCTCATAAGCCCGCCTTCACCTTTCGCCGCGCTGTCACAGCGGGCTGGAGGTGTCGATTTCACCCAGATGGCCGGCGAGGAAGTCGCGGGCATCGGCGATGCGGCGCGGGTCCTGGGTGTCGAGCGCGCCGGCGAACTGGGTGATCCAGTGCCCGATCATCTGGCGCATCTCGCCGATGTGATCCTCATAGGCGCGTTCGGCGCGGGCCATCAGGGCGGCGTTGCCGGCCTCCTCGCGCGGGTGGAACTTGAGCTTTGCAAGCGCGGCGCGGCGCTTTTCGATGTCCCTGGTGCCGGGCCGATCCTCCTCGTCGACGATGATGAGGTTGTGGTTTTTGCCGCTCAGCGGAACGAACACGTCGACTTCCAGCAGGCCGGAACTGTCGTAGGAGAAGCGCACTTCCGCGCTCACCTCGCCAGCAGGGCGCGGCGGCACGGGGACGGCAATCTGGCCCAGTTTGACGTTGCCCGAAACCTCGCGCGCCTCGCCCTGGTAGATGCCGAATTCGATCTGCTTCTGCCCGTCGCCCATGGTCGAATAGCTGCTGACGCGGCTGACCGGGACCGGGGTGTTGCGCTCGATGATGGGAGAGAACAATCCGCGCTGGAGCCCGCCGTAACGATCGTTCTCCGCCACTTCGATGCCCAGGGTGAAGGGGCATACGTCGGTGATGCGGATTTCCTCGAGCGCCGCGTCGCGGCCCACCAGTCCGGCCTGGATCGAGGCGCCCAGTGCCACCGCATGATCGGGATGGACCGAGGAATTGGGGAAGCGGCCGAACAGGCGGGTGATCGCCTTGCGCACCACCGGCATACGCGTGGCGCCGCCGACGAGGACCACGTCGGACAGTTCTGCCGCCTCAATGGCGCAGTCGCGCAGGGCGCGCACCACGGGATCGCGCAGGCGGCGGATCAGCGGTTCGCAGGCGGTTTCGAACTCCGCTTCGGTGACGATGGCGGAAAGGCGCGTTTCGCCGATGGTCAGCGCGAATTTGGCCTCGCTGGCGCTGCTCAGCGCGCGGCGGCAGGTTTCGGCGGCGCGCTTGAGCAGGGCTTCGCGGCGCTCGTCCGGCACGCTGGCCAGCAGGCCTTCGGGATCAACGCGGGGCTTGGCGAAAGCGGCCAGTACCTCGTCGAAATCGTCGCCGCCCAGCCGGTTGTCGCCGGCCGAGGCGCGGACCTCGACGATGCCGTCGAACATCTCGACCACGGATACGTCGAAGGTGCCGCCGCCCAGGTCGAAAACGAGGAAAGGCTCGCGGTCGCCCTTGTCCTTCAGCCCGAAGGCGAGGGCTGCGGCGGTAGGCTCGTTGATGAGGCGGCGCACCGAAAGGCCTGCGAGTTCACCCGCGCGCCGTGTGGCCTTGCGCTGGCGATCGTTGAAATAGGCTGGGACGGTGATGACCGCCTCGGTCGGCTTCTCGCCGGTTAGCGCCTCGACGTCGCGGGCGAGGGCGCCCAGGACGATGGCCGAGAGATCCTCCGGCTTGTATTCCTTGCCGGCAAGGCACGCGGTGCGCTGGGTGCCGATCATGCGCTTGAAACTGGTAGCGGTGTCCTGCGGGTGGACGGCCATGCGGTCCAGCGCCGGGGTGCCGACCCAGGCCTGCCCGTCCTTTGCGATGCTCACCGCAGAAGGGGTGAGCAGTTCGCCCAGCGCGTTGGGGACCAGCCGGGCCTCGCCGTCCTGCCAGATGGCGACGGCGCTGTTGGTCGTGCCGAGGTCGATCCCGATCAGCATCCGGGGCCACCCATTATGTTCAGAACCACACGCTTCCTCAGATTGCACCGGGACTTGAGCGTGTGACTAGCGGCATCGCGGGTGGGGGGTAAAGGGCGAAATCCTTTGGCCGGGTGTTTACCGCAGCGTGGTGCGGCGCCGGATCAGCGTGGGCGCCATCGCCAAGCTGGACGTATCCTCGCCCTCGATCCGGCTTTTCAGCTTTTCCACCATGACCCGCGCGCCGTCCCCGATCTCCTGCCGGATCGTGGTGAGCGGGGGCATGGTCTGCGCGGCCAGTGGCAAGTCGTCGAAGCCGACAATCTGGGTGTCATCGGGCACGGCTCGGCCTGTTTCATAGAGGACGCGTAGCGCCGACATGGCGATCAGGTCCGAGGCGCAGACGATCCCGTCGTAATCGAGGTCCGGCATGGCCAGCGCGGCCTTGATCTGCGGACCCATCTCGGCATTGGCGAGAGCGACGGGGATATGGGTGAGCGGCAGGCCCGCTGCCTGAGCGGCGGCGGCCGCGCCGCGGTGTCGCATCTCGATCTCGATCCCGGTGGTGTCACCCAGGAAGGCCAGGCGGCGTGCGCCCGATGCGATCAGATGCTCGGCGCTCAGGCGGCCGCCGTGTTCGTTGTCAGTGCCGACAACGCAGTGGACCTGCCCCTCGCGGTGGTTGCCCCAGACGACCAGCGGGCGATAATTGGCGGCGACCCGGTCGATGATCTTGGACTGGTCGGACTGACCGATCACCAGAACGCCGTCGACCATGCCCGATCCGGTGATGCGCTCAAGCCAGTCGGTCGTGCCGTCGGGGATGGCGCGGCTGAGCATGAGGTCGTAGCCGCTGTCGGTCAGCTGATCGGCAAGATGGCCGAGCAGGGTGAGGAAGAACGGATCGGAAATACTCTGGCGTTTTTCGTGGCCCAAGGGGATCACCACGCCGATGACGCCCGTACGCCGCGAGCGCAGCTTGCTGGCCATCTGGTTGGGGCGGAAGCCATATTGCCGGGCCAGAGCCTGGATGCGTTCGCGCGTTTCGGTGTTTACGAGCGATTTGCCTGCAAGAGCGCGTGAAACCGTACCGGCGGAAACCCCGGCAACGCGCGCGAGGTCGGCAAGTGTACGTACCTCTATTTGGGGCGCGGATGTGTCCGTACCGTTGTCTTCCCCGTTGCTCTTGCCCGACCCTGCCACCATGGGCGGAGCCTTATCACCACGATTGCGTTGCCGGAAGTAACTTGTTCAGTTAGCAACCGAGTTTCGGTTCGGCGGCCCGCCAGCGCTGACGAAACGCGTCGCCGCTGCACCCAGCAACATGAGCAATCCGGCGAGGATCAGTGCATTGCCTGCGTCTCCGCCCAGGAGCGGCGTGTAGATCAGCGGCATCGTCAGGTTCTCCAGCAGCATCGGGATCACGATGAACATGTTGAAGATGCCCATGTAGATGCCGTTGCGCGCCGGTGGGATCGAATCGGCGAGCATCACGTAAGTATTGCCCATCATGCCTGCCCAGCCCAGGCCGATCCCCACCATCAAGAGGGCCAGAACCGGGAACGAGGCGGTAAAGGGAACCGCGATCATCGCGGTGCCCGATGCGGCGAGGCAGGCGACGTGGACCGCGCGCGCGCCCAGCCGCCGCACGATGGGGATCAGCGTCAGCGCGCAGACGAAGGCAACGGCGTTGTAGATCGCCCCCAGTTGCTGCCCGGTCAGCACTGCATTGCGGAAGTTTTCGGATGCGGTGTCGACACTGCCGTAAAGCGAGCGCGAGAGGGCGAAGGCGATGTACTGCCAGTAGACCATCATCGCGTACCACTGGCAGAGCATGGCCAGGGCCAATTGGCGCATCGGGCGCGGCATCTCGGCGATGGCGGCGCGGATTTCCTCCAGCGTGGTCCGGACGGTGAGGGGCCGCGCGGCGATGACGGCGCGTTCGTCCGGGCTCAGCGGCAATTCTGGCACGCGCAGCACCGAATAGAGGATAGTCGAGATGGACAGGACCGCGCCGATCAGGAAGGCCAGTCGCACGATCTCCGGAATGCCGCTGGGTCCGAGGAGGTGGCGGTCGACGATGCCGGTAAGCAGTGAGGGTGCAAGGTAGGATGCGGTATGGGCAAGGCCGGTGAATGCGCTTTGGGTCAGGAACCCGACCGAGCGCTGATGCGGCAGGAGGCGGTCGGCGACATAAGCTCGGTAAGGCTCCATGGTCACATTGTTGCCCGCGTCCAAGACCCACAGCAGGCTCGCCGCCATCCATAGCGCCGAGGAATGGGGCATCGCGAAAAGCGCGGCCGAGCACAGCAGGGCGCCGACCAGAAAATAAGGCGTGCGGCGTCCGAGCGGGGACAGCGTGCGATCGCTCATCGCGCCGACCAAAGGCTGGACCAGCAGGCCGGTCACCGGGCCTGCGAGCCAGAGCAAGGGGATCAGCGCCTCGCTCGCGCCGAGATAGGCATAGATCGGTCCCATGTTCGCCTGCTGCAGCCCAAAACTGAACTGCAGGCCGAAGAAGCCGACGTTCATCTCGATGATGCGAATTAGCGAAAGGTGCGGCCTGGTGCCGGTCGACATTCGAAGCCCCTTTCGATTGTGCGGCCGGATGGGCCCTATAGGCAAAGCAAAGGCCCGCACAGGGACGAATGAATAAGAATCGATTGCAGGCCGTAAGGCCGCGGAAATGCCCTGAGTGCATTTACTTAAGAGGCGCTGCAGATACGGTAATTTACGGTGCATGGTGACTATGCGGCGATTGTCTGATTTTCATTTACAATGAATTACAATCGATTGTACGACGCGTGCCGATGACGCCTCCCGACGCCCTTTCCGAATCTCCCGTCACCTTGAAATGGACTGTTCAGGACCTGAACGGCCTTGCTGCCCACACGCTGCCCCATGCCCCGGTTCTGGGAATCGCTGACGTGCAGCGCGTTGCACCCGATCTCGATGTCTGGGATGCCTGGCCGCTGGCTTGCGGCAAGGGCATGCCGGTGCGCTGGCGCGGGGGAGAACTGTGGTTCGCGCTGGCCGCCCCGGCTTTCGACGATCCCGAGGCGCGGCACGGCGCCGCACGCATCCATCATTTCCACCGTATCGACGGGCGCTTCATCCATATCGGAGCGACATTCCCCGAACGTTTCACGCCCGGCAGTCGCGAGTGGTCCGGCTCGGCGCGCTACGAGGAGGGGAAGGTCACACTCTACTTTACGTCCGCCGGCATACGTGGCGAGTCGGAGCCGACGTTCCAGCAGCGCCTCTTTGCGGCGACGACGCGGCTTCTCGACGACGGGGAGAATGGCGCTGTCTTCGCAACGTGGTCGGAGCCGGTGGAACTGACTGTCCCGGTCGATCTGATCTACATGAGCCGTCACGATGCGACCGGGCAGGTCGGCGAGATCAAGGCCTTTCGTGACCCGGCGACCTGGCGCACGCCCCAAGGCGACGAATACGTTCTGTTCACCGCGTCTTCTGCCCTGCAACTGGGGCGCTATAACGGCGTCATCGGCTGCGCCCGGCGCGCGATAGGCGATACCGGCGAGTTCGAGAAACTGCGGCCGCTGATCGATGCATCGGGCGTCAACAACGAACTGGAGCGGCCTCATGTCGTTGCGTATGGCGGGCGGCTCTACCTGTTCTGGTCGACCCAGGCCAAGGTCTTCGCGCCCGGCATCGCGGCCCCGACCGGCCTCTACGGCGCCGTCGCCGACCGGATCGAGGGACCATGGCAATTGCTTAACGGGCACGGACTGGTCTTCGCCAATCCGGTTGCCGAGCCGTTCCAGGCCTATAGCTGGTGGGTCCTGCCCGACCTTTCTGTGACCAGCTTCGTGGACTACTGGGGCATAGATGACGCCGAAGCGGAGCGGAAACCGGAGGGCAGGTCGCACTTCGGTGGAACTTTCGCGCCGTTCCTGCAGTTGCGTCTGCACGGTACTAGCGCCATGCTGAAAAGCGGGCGCTGAAACGACGGGTCAGGCGAACATGCACAAGCTTGCGGGTATCGAACTGGGCGGCACCAAGACGGTGGTCGTACTCGGCCAGCCCGGCCGGATCGACGAACGTCTGGAATTTCCTACCACCGAACCGACCGAGACGCTGGAGCGCGCCATCGATGCGATCCGTAGCTGGCGTGACGACAAGCCGGTCGACGCCGTGGGCATTGCCAGCTTCGGCCCTCTGCGCGTCTCTCATGAGGCATCGGATCATGGCTTCATGCTCGATACCCCAAAGCCCGGCTGGAGCGGGGCGGCCGTGGCCGGGCCTGTCGCTGCAGCGCTTGCCTGTCCGGTCGGTCTTGATACCGACGTCAACGGCGCCGCGCTGGCCGAGCACCGCTTCGGTGCTGCACGCAACTGCGAGAGCATGGTCTATCTCACCATCGGCACCGGCCTTGGCGGCGGCGTGCTGATCTCAGGCGAACCGGCGCACGGATTGCTACACCCCGAGATCGGCCATGTGCGCCTGCGGCGCGTTCCCGGCGACGTGTTCGAGGGCGCCTGTGCCTTCCACGGCGACTGCATGGAGGGACTCGTCAGCGGTCCTGCGCTTGCGGCCCGCCTGGGCACGCATCCGTCGCGCGTTGCGGCGGACGATCCGGCCTGGGAAACGGTCGCACAGGACCTTGCCGAACTATTTGCGATGCTCGTACTTACGGTGTCTCCGCAACGTATCGTCGTGGGTGGAGGGGTTGCCGGCAAGCAGCCGCATCTCCTGCCGATGGCCATCGCCCGCATGCCCGCGCTGCTTGGTGGGTATTTGCGCGACTGCACGCGTGAGAAGCTGGCGGGCATGGTCACGCCGCCGCTTCTGGGCGATGATGCAGGTCCGATGGGCGCGCTGATTCTGGCGGCCCGCGCGCTGGAAGATCGTCGGGCCGCGGCGAGGGCGCTGGCAGGCGTCTGACCATGTTCCCCACGGTCATCTGAAACAACTTGCGCACTATTGAACTAATATTGCGCGACGCGGGAATTGTGTTACAGCCTTGGCCGATTCATCGTGCTCGTGCCCGACCCTTCGGGTCGCACCACCCGGGCCGCAGTACGGTTGTCATGATCTTCCCCGATGGCTGGGTGAATTCCTTTGCCTGATGGGTGGAGTATCGCTCCAACCGGCCTATATGGTCAAAATGCTGCAGTACCCGGCACAGGATCGGGCCCGACATAGAAGCGGGATCGACCACCAAGGCCTAAAAATCTAGGATCGCGGAGAAAGCAATGAGCGCAGGCGAACTGACCGTTTCGGGCAAGACCCGGGCTGCTGCCGACAAGGCTGGCACGAAAAAGCAGGGCGCCAAGGCGGCCGCCACTGCTCGTAAACCCTCCGAATTGCACGATGCGATCGTCGAAGAAGTGCGCGGTGCGCTGCTTCCCGGCGACGGCCCCGACGATTCTGCGCCCGACGGCTCACCCGAGGGGGGCGGCTGGATCGACGAGGCCGCACGGTTCCTGCTGGCGGCGGCGGCACAGCGCAATGTCGGTCAGCCGGTGATCGAGCTTGCCTCCGCAAGCGAGGAGCGGCGCCTGCTGCGCATCGCGCTGGTCAACGACGACATGCCTTTCCTGGTCGATTCGGTTGCCGCGGCGATTGCCGAGGCGGGCCTCGTGATTGATCGCCTCGTCCACCCGGTGGTGCCGGTGCTGCGCGATGCCAAGGGTAAGCTGACCGGCCTGCCGGGCGATCCGGCGGAAGCGACGGGCCGCGAATCGATGATCTACGTCGAGACCGCGCGCATCGATGCCCGCCAACGCCGCGAATTGCTGCGCTCGCTGGAAACCACGCTGGCCGACGTGCG
Organism: Novosphingobium sp. 18050; assembly: GCF_902706195.1. Classification (GTDB taxonomy): domain Bacteria; phylum Pseudomonadota; class Alphaproteobacteria; order Sphingomonadales; family Sphingomonadaceae; genus Novosphingobium. The sequence goes on from NZ_CACSJO010000002.1 coordinate 293,350, forward strand.
CGCGGCCGTGGCCGACTGGCCGCAGATGGTCGAGACGATGCTTGCCGATGCCGAGCGGATCGACAAGGCTGGGACCGACAAGGAAGGCGCGGAATTGCTGCGCTGGTTCGCCGGCGGGATGCTGACCCAGCTTGGCCACGTCACCCGCACGCGGGACGGGGCGCGTTCGGATCGCCTTGGCGTATGCCGGATCGACGATGAGGATGTCCTTTCCGACATCAGCTACACCCGTGCTTTCGAGGCTTTCGACGCCGCACTGGCACAGGGTAGCATTCATGCGCCGATGGCGATCAAGGCGAACCGCATCGCTACCGTGCACCGCCGCGTGCCGATCGACCTGTTCCTGGTGCCGGTGATCGAAGAGGGCAAGGTTACCGCGCTTTCCGTCCATGTCGGCATGTGGACCAGCGCCGCGCTGGCCGCCACGCCGGACCGGGTGCCGCGCCTTCGCGGACAGCTGGCAGCCTTCTCGCAGCGTCTCGAACTCGATCCGACCGGGCACACCGGCAAGGCCCTGGCCCATGCACTGACCAGCCTGCCGCATGATCTGGTCATGGGACTGGGCGAGGCGGACGTCGAACGCCTGGCAATGACGATGACGGGCCTTGTAGACCGTCCGCGGCCGCGCCTGCTGATCACCCGCTCGCCGCTGATGCGCCATGTCTTCGCTTTCGTGTGGCTGCCGCGCGACATGCTCTCCACCCAGATGCAGCGCCGCATCCAGGGAATGATCGAGGAGGCCGCACAGGCCCCCACGCTCGACTGGAGCCTGCAGGTCGAAGCCGGCAATCTGGCCATGCTGCGCTACACCCTCGACGTGCGCGAGGGGAACCACGAGCCGTCCGAAGCCGATCTCGACCATGCCCTCCAGGTCATCCTGCGCGGCTGGACCGAGGCCGTCGAAGCAGCGCTGGCGCCCTCGTTGGAGCCGGGCCGCGCGGCTGCGGTCGCCGGGCGTTATGCCGAAGCCTTCCCGATGGGCTATCGCAGCGACTACGGCCCGGCCGAGGCGGCGATCGACATTGCCCACTTGCGCCGCATTTCCGTGAGCGAGGCTGCCGGCGGCAACCGCGACGTGCGCCTCCACGCGCGGGATGACGATGGGGCCGGCCAGTTGCGCCTCAAGATCTATCAGTCCGAAGGCAGCCTGCCGCTGTCCGATGCGGTGCCGGCGCTGGAAAACTTCGGTTTCCGCGTGCTGGGCGAAGTGCCCACCGCGCTCGACAAGGGCAAGCTGGGTACGATCCACGACTTCACGCTGGAACTGCAGGGCGGCCGCCCGGTGCATGAAGTTCTCGAACTGGCACCGATGATCGAAGACGCGCTGCGCGCCGTGCTCAACGGAGGCGGCGAGAACGACGCCTTCAACCGGCTCGTGCCCGGCCTCGGTTTGAACAGCATCGAGGCCAACTGGCTGCGCGCCTGGTATCGCTATTTGCGTCAGGCGGCCATGCACTTCGGCATCCCCACCGTTGTCGACGCGCTTCAGGGCGCGCCGGCGGTGACGCGCGGGATCGTCGACCTTTTCGTGGCGATCCATGAACCTGCCTTCGGCGGCGATCGCGTTCTTGCCCGCAAGGATGCCGAGGAAGCGATCCGCACCGGGCTCGCCGCCGTCGGCGCCATCAACGACGACCGTTTGCTGCGCGCCTTCCGCGACATCGTGCTGGCCATGCTGCGCACAAATGCCTTTGCTGCGGCGGGCCATGTCGCGCTGGCCTTCAAGTTCGATTCCGCACTTGTTCCCGGCCTGCCCAAGCCCGTGCCGTGGCGCGAGATCTTCGTCTATTCGCAGCGCGTCGAGGGCATCCACCTGCGCGCCGGACCCATCGCGCGCGGCGGGCTGCGGTGGTCCGACCGACGCGACGATTTCCGCGTCGAAATCCTTGGCCTGATGAAGGCGCAGCGCGTCAAGAACGCGGTCATCGTGCCGACCGGCGCCAAGGGCGGCTTTTATCCCAAGCTGCTGCCCGATCCCTCTCGCGACCGCGCCGCATGGGCCGCCGAGGGGCAGGGCTCCTACGAGGTTTTCGTCGACACCCTGCTGTCGATCACCGACAACATCGTGGCTGATAAGGTGGTCCATCCCGAAGGCGTGACCGTCCTCGACGGCGAGGACCCGTACTTCGTGGTCGCCGCCGACAAGGGCACGGCGAAGTTCTCCGACGTTGCCAACGGCATAGCCGAGGGCCGCGACTTCTGGCTCGACGATGCTTTCGCGAGCGGCGGCTCCAATGGCTACGATCACAAGGCCATGGGCATCACCGCCAAGGGCGCCTGGCTTTCGGTGCGGCGCCACTTCCTGGAAATGGGCGTGGACGTGCAGGCCGATCCGGTCCGCGTCGTCGGTTGCGGTGACATGTCGGGCGACGTGTTCGGCAACGGCATGCTGCTGTCCAGGTCGCTGAAGCTGGTTGCTGCGTTTGACCACCGTCACATCTTCCTCGATCCCGATCCCGATGCGGCGAAAAGCTGGGAGGAACGCCAGCGCCTGTTCGACCTGCCGGTTTCCAGCTGGAACGATTATGACAAGGCGCTGATCTCGAAGGGAGGCGGGGTATTCCCGCGCAGCCTCAAGTCCATCCCGCTGAGCGAAGAAGCCCGCGCCGTGCTGGGCATCGGTGCGAGCGAGATCGACCCCGATTCGCTGATCACCGCGATCCTGTGTTCGCCGGTTGACCTGTTGTGGTTCGGCGGCATCGGTACGTATGTGAAAGCTTCCGCCGAAAACAACGTGCAGGTGGGCGATCCCACCAACGACGGCCTGCGCGTCAGCGGCAACGAACTGCGCGTCAAGGTCGTGGGCGAAGGTGCCAATCTGGGTGTGACCCAGGCCGGGCGCATCGAATTCGCCGATCGCGGTGGGCGCATCAACGCCGACTTCATCGACAATTCGGCCGGGGTCGACTGCTCGGACAACGAGGTCAACATCAAGATCGCGCTGGCCGCTGCCAAGCGCGCAGGCAAGCTGTCCGAGCCGCAGCGCGTTGAACTGCTGCGTTCGATGACCGACGAAGTCGGCGCGCTGGTGCTGGAGGACAACCGCCTTCAGGCGCTGGCCCTCTCGATCGCACAGCGCGGCGGAGCGCAAGTCATGCCTTCGCATATCCGCCTGATTGAAACGATGGAGGAGGGCGGCCACCTTGACCGCCGCACCGAAGGGCTGGCCGACAACGATGTGTTGGCGCGCCGCGCGCAGGACGGGCGCGGGCTGACCCGCCCCGAACTGGCGGTGCTGCTGTCCAGCGGCAAGCTGGTGCTGCAGGCCGCGATCGAGGGCAGCGACCTCCCCGCCGATCCTACCCTGTCGGACATGCTGATCGCCACCTTCCCGCAGGCCATGCAGAAGAAGTACGCGCGCTTCATCAAGGGCCACCGCCTGGCGAACGAGATCATCGCCACCAAGCTGGCCAACCGTATCGTCAACCGCCTTGGCATCGTCACCCCGTTCGAACTGGCCGAGGAAGAAGGCGCCACCCTCGCGCAGATCGCTGCTGCCTTCGCGCTGGCGGAACAGTTGTTCGGGCTGGACGCGCTGTGGGAGCAGCTTGAAATCGCCCCCATGGCGGAGACTGCACGTGTGGCGCTGTTCGAAATGGTGGCCAACGCGGCGCGCGGTCATATGGCCGACCTGCTGCGCGCAGGCGCGGGCCGGGTCGCTCCGTCCGAACTGGCGGCGCGTCTGGAGAAGGGCATCGCCGCCCTCTCCACCGACACCGTCGAACTGCTGGGTGAGCGTACGCTGGCACATTCGCGCAAGCTGCGTGCAGGCCTTACCGATCTCGGTGCGCCTGAGGAGGTGGCCGCGCAAGTGGCGAACCTGTTCGACCTCGACGGCGCCGTGGGCATCGCCGCACTGGCGAGCGAGACGGGCATTGCCCCGCGCAAGCTGGTCACCGCCTTCACCCGTATCGGCGCGGGGCTGGGCCTTGACTGGGCGCAGGCGAGCGCTGCGATGATGAGCCCGTCGGATCCGTGGGAGCGCCTGCTGGTGGCGGGCCTTGCGCGCGATTTCCAGCAGATGCGCCTCGACTTCCTGCGCACCATCGCGCGGACCAAGGCGGGTAAGAGCGATCCGCTCGCCGCCACCGAGGAATGGGGCCGCGACCATCTGGGCGCGCTCGAAAACTTCCGTGCGATCGTGCACCGGGCGGAGAATTCAGTGGCGGTCAGTCCGGCCATGCTCGCGCAGATCGCCAGCCAGGCGCGCAACCTGCTGGCACGTTAAACAGACCCTGCCCCCTCCTCCGGTGAGGAGGGGGCTACCCTGCGCCGCTCAATCCAGCGGCACGGGCTGCGTTTCCTTAACCGTTTCCAGCACGATGATCGACTTCACATCGCGCACCCCCGGAATGCGCAGCAGCGTGCGCAGCGTAATCTGCGAAAGATGCTCCACGTTGCGCGCGATCACCCGCACCAGATAATCCATGTCGCCGGTCACCGCGTGGCAGGCGATGACGTGGGGGTTCTCGGCGATGGCCTGCTCGAACCGGGCGATGTTCTCGTCGATGTGGGCGTTGAGGTTTATGAGGACATAGGCTTCCAGCTCGAAGCCCAGCTTGCGCGGGTCCAGCACCGGAGCATAGCCGCGGATCACGCCTTCGTCTTCCAGCCGCTTGATCCTGCGGCTGACCGGGGTTGCCGATAGCGCCGCACGCTCGGCCACTTGCGCTACCGGCATGCGCGCATCTTCACGCAGGGCAGCGATGATCTTGCGGTCGAATTCGTCCAGCTGCACGGATCGCCTCCAGAATGGTATTAGCTTGGTGGATTCCACCAATACCATGCTTCCAGCTCTGCACAATCGCAGGGAACTGAAGCCGGGGCTGTAGTATTGTCCTTTTCATGAAGAAGCCCTGCACCCAGACATCAAGCAGTGGCCTTCGAGGAGAGTACGAAGGCGCGGCCGACGATTACACCGTCGGGCAGGATTGGCACGCCTACACCCCGCAAATGCACGAACGCTGGCGCCGCCTGTTCGCGCGCCAGTCCGCGCTGGTGGAAACCCACGCCTGCGCCGCGTTCCGCGAAGGACTGGCGCGGCTGGACTGCGCGCAGGGCATTCCCCGTTTCGAGGACGCCAATGTCATTCTGGGTGCCGCCACGGGCTGGCAGCTTGTCACGGTTCCGGGCTTCATCCCGGACGCGGTCTTCTTCGATCATCTGGCCCACCGCCGCTTCCCGGTAACCCGCTGGCTGCGCGAGGAACATGAGCTGGACTACCTTGTTGAGCCCGACGTGTTCCACGATTTCTTCGGACACGTGCCGATGCTGCTCAACCCGGCGATCGCCGATTTCCTTGAGCTTTACGGCAAGGCCGGCGCGCGGGCGATGGAGATGGACGCGCTGGACATGCTGGCGCGTATCTACTGGTACACCATCGAATTCGGCCTCGTGCGTGAAGAGGGCGGCCTGAAGGTCTTCGGCGCCGGCATCATCTCGTCCTCGGGCGAAACGCGCTTTTCGATCGAGGACGCAGGCGTCCTGCGCCTGCCGTTCGACGCCGTGCGGGTGATGCGTACCGGCTACATGATCGATAGCTTCCAGAAGACCTACTTCGTCCTCGAAAGCCTGCCGCAGCTGATCGAGGCGCTGGTGCATCTCGATTTCGGCCCCGTCTACGAAACATGGCGCGCCCACGCGCCGCTGCCCGCCGGCACAGCGCTGCCGGGCGAGACCCCCATCGCTGGAGAACCCGCATGACCGACCTGTTCGACAACCCCATCGGCCTGGACGGCTTCGAATTTGTAGAGTTCTCCGCGCCCGAAAAGGGCCTGCTGGAACCCGTGTTTACCGCGATGGGCTTCACCAAGATCGCTCGCCATCGTTCCAAGGACGTTGAACTGTGGCGGCAGGGCGCGATCAACTTCATCACGAATTACGAGCCGCATAGCCCCGCATGGTATTTCAGCCGCGAACATGGCCCCTCGGCCTGCGGCATGGGCTTTCGCGTAACCGATGCGCGCGCCGCCTACGCCGAACTGCTCGCCCGCTCGGCCGAGCCGGTGATGGTCGGAACCGGGCCGATGGAACTGCACCTTCCCGGCATTCGCGGCATCGGCAATTCGATCATTTACCTGATCGACCGCTATGAAAAGGACGGCAACGGCGCCCTGTCGATCTACGACATCGATTTCGAATACCTGCCCGGCGTCGACCGACACCCCGTGGGCGCGGGGTTTGCCGAGATCGATCACCTGACGCACAACGTCTACGGCGGGCGCATGGCCTACTGGGCGGACTTCTACGAGAAACTCTTCAACTTCCGCGAGATCCGCTACTTCGACATCAAGGGCGAGTATACGGGCCTCACCAGCAAGGCGCTGACCGCGCCCGACGGCAAGATCCGCATCCCGCTCAATGAGGAAAAGGACGGCGGCAAGGGCCAGATCGACGAATTCCTGCGCGCCTTCAATGGCGAGGGCATCCAGCATATCGCGCTGATCTGCGACGATCTCGTCGCCGCATGGGACCGCCTCAAGGCTCTGGGCGTGCCGTTCATGACCGCGCCGCCGGAAACCTACTACGAGATGCTGGCCGAACGCCTCCCCGGCCACGGCGAGCCGGTCGACGAACTGAAGGCGCGCGGCATTCTGCTCGACGGCACCGTCGAAGACGGCCGCCCGCGCCTGCTGCTCCAGATATTCGCCGAGGCGCGGGTGGGGCCGGTGTTCTTCGAATTCATCCAGCGCAAGGGCGACGACGGCTTCGGCAACGGCAATTTCAAAGCCCTGTTCGAAAGCATGGAGCGTGACCAGGTTCGGCGCGGCGTACTGAAGGTGGAGCCGGCGGAGTGACCGCAAGGTCGGGTCCGGCGATGATTTAGACCGGCGCGTCACAAAGGGGGTTGCTACCTACCCCCTGAGCCGCTCATGCTGAGTTTGTCGAAGCACGAGCGGCGCCAGGCGCCCCGGCACGACGGGAGAGAAGATGATGCAACAAGCTCCAAACCTGGGCGGCATCCACCATGTGGCCTATCGCTGCCGTGATGCGAAGGAGACGGTCACGTTCTATCGCGATGTAATGGGCATGGATTTCATGCTCGCCATCGCCGAGGATACGGTGCCCTCCACCGGCGCGCCTGACCCGTACATGCACGTCTTCCTCGACTGCGGCGGCGGCAACGTGCTGGCCTTTTTCGAATTGCCGGGTGCCCCCGAAATGGGCCGCGACGAGGCGACCCCGGCCTGGGTCCAGCATATCGCCTTCAAGGTGGAAAGCGAAGCGGACCTGCTCGCCGCCAAGGCCCGCGCCGAGGCGGCCGGACTGGAAGTCATCGGACCCACGCATCACGGCGTGTTCAAGTCGGTCTACTTTTTCGATCCCAACGGCCACCGGCTGGAACTGGCCTGGCAGTTCGGCACGGCGGACCAGATGGCCAGCCTCAAGGCGGTGGCGCTCGACATGCTCGATGAATGGGCGGTGACCCGGAAGGCCCCGCGCCACGCCGCCTGGCTCCACGAAAAGATCGCGGCGGAAAGCTGAGTGCGATGGGCGCGCCGCTCCGCCTCCATGGCTATCATCGCAGTTCCACCAGCTACCGGGTGCGCATTGCCCTGAACCTCAAACGGCTGGGCTATGACATCGTGCCGGTGAACCTGCTGGCCCGCGAACAGCGCAGCGAACCGTTCCGCGCTCGCAATCCCTTCGCGGGAGTGCCGACGCTGGAGGCGGACGGCGTGGTGATGGCCCAGTCGATGGCGATCCTCGAATGGCTGGACGAGCGCTTTCCCGAGCGGCCGCTGCTGCCCGCCGGCATCGCCGACCGGTTTGCCGCCCGGGAACTGGCGATGGGAATCGCCACTGAATTGCACGCTCCGCTGAACGGGCCAGTGCTTGAATACCTCAAGCTGGACCTCGGGCATGCTCAGGCGGAAGTCGACATCTGGTATTGGCACTGGCTGGAAAAGACCCTGACCGCCGTGGAAGCACGTCTGGCGCAGCGCCGGACTGGTGATTTCCTGTTCGATGCACCGGGCTATTTCGAATGCGTGTTGGTCCCGCAGCTATACAACGCGCGCCGTTTCGCGTTCGACCTTGCGGCTTACCCGCATGTGACGCGGATTGAGGCAGCGTGTCTGATGGACCCGGCGTTCGTTGCCGCTCACCCGGATAATCAGCCTGATTCTCCTGCGGGATGATCCCGAGTTTCAGCTCTTGGTAGGGGCCAGCAGCAGGTCGCGCAGGGCTGAGAGGCTGGGCAGGATTTCCGCAGCCACCAGTATCTGCTCTTCGGTCGCGGGCAGCATGTCGGGCACCATGACGGTAGCGATCCCGGCAGCGGTGGACGACCGCACTCCGGCGTAACTATCCTCTACTGCCACGCAATTACCGGGATCGATGCCCAGCAGCCGTGCCGTCAGCAGGTAAGGTTCAGGGTGAGGCTTGGCGTTGGTAACGTCGCTGCGGGTGACCACAACGTCGAAATAATGCAGCAGCCCAGCCTTTTCGAGCCGCTCCTGCGCCTTTCCGCCCATTGTGGAGGTGCATAGTGCCAGCGGCACGCCGGCATCACGGAAATGGTCGAGGATGGCCCGCGCACCGGGACGCAGCGGCAGTCCGGCATCAATGGCGGCTTCGAACAATACATCGGAATCGGCATAGAACTGGGCCAGCGGGAAGTGCGGGCCGAGTCTTTCGGCCAGCATGATCTCGTTCGCATCTCTGCTGACGCCGATCATGGCTTCCAGAACGTCCCCCGGCACAGGCGATCCAAGCGCGGCCCCGGTCTCTTCGAAGGCGCGGTGCTGGGCGGCTTCGGTTGCAAGCAGGGTGCCGTCCATATCGAAGATGACAGCACGGATTGGATCGGGAAGCGCGGACGAACGGGCGGGACGAGGTAAAGTGGCCATGGTCTCAATATGAAGACTGTTTGTGGAGGGACCATTGCAAAAAGATGCATGGCGGTCCGGTTTTGCGCATTTTGCGGGAATTGCCGCTTGGTTCGAGCCTTGGCTCAGAACGACGCTCGGTCTAGCTCCGATAAGCCCAGTTCGGCGCAAAGGGCTGCCCGCGCTTCAAGGCAGGCGCGCCAGAGGGCGGGGTCGGACAGGTCCTCCACGGCGATTCGTTCGGGCCAGAGGCGCGCGACCAGGCCCTCGATGCGGTCCAGCTTTCCCGGCGTGGCGATGAAGCGCGGGTTGACCGCGTCCGGGTCTGCCACCACGCGCAGGCGCAGGCAGGCGGGGCCGCCGCCGTTGGCCATGCTTTCGCGTAGGTCATGGACAAAGAGGTGGCGGATCGGACCGTTTCCGGCGACGTGCGCTTCCAGCCATTGCCAAACCGCGGGCGTTTCGCGTGCTTCGCCGGGCAGCACCAGCGCCATTTCGCCGGACGGCAGCGTCACCAGTTGCGCGTTGAACAGGTAGGAACTGATCGCATCGGCCAGGCTGACCGCAGCGGCGGGGACTTCGACGATCTCGATCTCGGGCAGCTTTTCGCGAAGCTGCGTATAGAGCGCCTCGCGGTCGGCGAAGGCGAGTTCGTGGGTGAAAAGCACGCGCTCGTTGGCGACGGCGACCACGTCGTTGTGGAAGGCGCCGGCGGCGATGGCCTCGTCCGACTGGCGCGCGAAGACGGTGCGTTCGGGGGTGAGGCGGTGGATGCGGGCGACCGCCTCGCTGGCCTCGCGGTGCTGGCGCGCGGGGAAAGGGCCGCCAGCCACGCCGTAGACGAAGACCTCGACGCCCGGCGAGGCATGTCCGGCACAAAGGCGCATGTGGTTGGCAGCGCCCTCGTCTCCGAAGGGCGGCGGGACCGGGGCGTGGACGGCGAAGTGCTCGGAGTTTGCGAAGGCGATTTGCAGCTGCGCCAGCGTCTCGCGCCATTCGTGGCTGCGGTGGGGCATCGTGGCGAGATTGGCGACCGTCAGGTGGCAGCGCCCGTCCGCGCTATCCGGCGCGGGTGAGACGGTAGCGGCATTGGCTGCCCACATCGACGAGGCTGACAGGGCATTGGCGCGCAGGGTGGGGCTGGCATCCTCCACCGTCGTGCCGAGCAGGTTCAGCCATGCCTCGTCCGGGCGACGCTGGGGCAGGAAAAGGCCCTGCGGCAGCCCGCGCTCCAGATTGGCACGCATCTTGGCGAGGCCCTGCAAGGCCGCCGCGCGGGGCGCCGAGACTTTGCCGAAGTTCTTCGCCGAGGCGAGATTGCCAAGGCTCAAGCCGGCGTAGTTGTGGCTGGGGCCGACGATGCCGTCGAAGTTGATTTCGGTGAGCATGACGTCTCTTTCAGGCCGGTGCGTAAGTGATCGTATCGCCCGGACCGACGCCGAGCAGGGCGGCGGCATCCTCGTCCAGCGTCATGCCGTCTTCCGTGATCTGGCCAAGGCAGGCGCGGAAATCGGCCAGTCGTCCCGTCGCGATCAGGTGCGTGGCCTCGCCTCGGCTGGCCGGGCCAATCGCGCCGATCGACGCCGTTCGCGCGGCTTGCACCGTGCGGATCTGGTCGGTGCGGGCGATCATGGTCGGGCCGCCGTCGAAGATGTCGACGTAGTTCTGGAAGGCAAAGCCCTCGCTCTCCAGCATCCGCATCGCGGGTCGGCCGGAGTAGTGCGGCTGACCCATCACCTGCCGCGCGCCTTCGGAAAGCAGCGCGGTATAAATGGGGTGCTTGGGCATCAGGTCGGCGATGAACTGGTTGCCGTGGGTGCCGTTGAACTCGTCCGCATCGCGAAAGCTCATGTCGAAGAAGCGGCCCGCAAGGCCGTCCCAGAACGGAGAGTTTCCGGCATCGTCGATGGCGCCGCGCAGTTCGGCGAGAGTCATGTCGCCGAAGCGGTCGCGGTGGGCGGCGATGAACAGATAGCGGCTGCGTGCCAGCAGCTTGCCCACGCCTGCCGAGCGTTCGGTGGCGTCGAGGTATAACCCGCCGACTTCGCTGGCGCCGTCGAGATCGGTGCACAGGGTGAGCATCTCGGCGCGGAAGGTGCGGTCCAGTTCTTTGGAATGCTGGGTGATGCGGCCGATGCGGTAGGAGTAGAACGGCAGTTCGGTGCCGACCTGAGAAAACGCCTGACAGGTGCCGCGCACTTTGCCGTCAGCCGTGTCTTCGAGGATGAAAACGAACAGGTCGTTGGCGATCTGGCCGTCGTCGCGCGCGAAGCTTCTGGCGGCACGCTCCAGCTTTGCCTGAAGAGTGGGCCGGTCGGGCGGCAGGTTGGTGAAGCCGCCGCCGGTGCCCTTGGCCATGCGGTAGAGCGATTCGAGATCCCGTTCCTGAGCGGTTCTGAGCAGGAAGGTCATGCTGCAGGCACCCCGTAACGGTCGAGGCGGTGCATCACCAGTGCGGTCAGGCGAGCGCGGGCATCGAGCGAACTGGCGATCATGAACTCCTGCGGCGAATGGATGGAGCCGCCCAGCGCGCCCATCGTGTCGAGGACGGGAACACCGCAGGCGGCGATGTTGTTGCCGTCACACACGCCGCCGGTATCCTGCCAGCGCATCGGCTGGCCGAGATCGGTGGCGGCTTTGCTGACGAGGCCGAACAGCGCTTCGGTACGCGGCGTGATCGGCTTGGGTGGGCGTGAGACATGGCCGTGGATCTGGATCTGCACCTCATGCGCGGCGCTGACTGCGGCCACCGCCTCGTCGATCAGGGCGCGGGCGATTTCGGCAAGTTCGGGCGTGCGGGGGCGCAGGTTGAAGTGCAGGATCGCGAGGTCCGGCACGGTATTGTTGGGCGCGCCGCCCTCGATCCGGGCGAGGTTGATCGACAGCCCCTCGCGCACCCCGGCGGCGAGGCGCATCGCTAGGTCGCTGGCGGCGACAAGGGCGTTGCGGCCGTCCTGCGGGTTACGTCCGGCGTGCGCGGAGCGGCCGGTGACGACAGCCGAATAGTTGCCCGATCCGGGGCGGGCGCGGGCCATGGAGCCGTCGGGCAGGGCGGGTTCGTAGGTCAGCGCCGCAAGCTTGCCCTGCGCCAACTGCGCGATCAGCGCGGCGGAGGACAGCGAGCCGGTTTCCTCGTCGCTGTTGATGAGGACATCGTAGCCGAGCGTTGGCGCGGCCTGTTCGTAGGCGGCAAGCCCGGCCAGCATCAGCGAGAGACCGCCTTTCATGTCCGCGGTGCCGGGGCCGTTCAGGGTGTCTTCGTCCGCCCAGACGCAGGTCTGGAAGGGGTGCTCGCGCGAATAGACGGTGTCCATGTGGCCGGTCAGGATTACCCGGCGTTCTGCAGCGGGGCGGACCGAGAGGACAAGGTGGCGGCCGTGGCCGACTTCGTGAAGCTGGCCCCTGCCGTCGACCTTTTCGACCGGGGCGGCATCAACCAGTCGCACTTCGCCCGGAAGCTGTGCGAAGGCGTCGGCAAGATATCCGGCCATCGCGGCGAGGCCGTCCAGATTGCCGGTGCCGCTGTTGATCGACGCCCATTCCAGCGTGCGCGAGAGGATGGGCGCCCGCTCTACCGGCGCGATGAGGCCCTGTTCTTCGCTGGTGAGGCTCATTCGCGCAATTTTCCTGCAAGGGCGCCGCTATTGCCGCTGGTATCCGCCGCTTCGAAACTGGCAACCGGATAGGCGCAGTAATCGGCGGCGTAGTAGGCGCTGGGGCGGTGGTTGCCGCTTTCGCCCAGGCCGCCGAAGGGCATCGAACCGGCGGCGCCCGTGGTTGGACGGTTGCGGTTGACCACTCCGGCGCGGCCCTCGACGAGGAAGCGCTGCCACAGCGCATCGTCGGCGCTGATGAGGCCGGCGGAGAGGCCGAAGCGGGTATTGTTGGCGGCTTCGATGGCGGCGTCGAAGTCCGGCACACGGCTGACCTGCAGGACGGGGGCGAAGATTTCCTCGTCGGGGACGAAGGTGCCGGTGACGTCCAGCATGGCGGGGCTCACGAAGGCGCCCGAGCGGCCCTTCACCCCGTTCAGCGGCCGGATGACTTTCGCGCCGCGCTCGACCAGTCCGGCGAAACGCGCCTTTGCGACTTCGGCGGCGGCATCGGAGATCAGCGGGCCAATCCACGGTTCGGGCGTTTCGTTCCAGGCTCCGATGACGATGCGGTCAGCGAGCTGGGCAACGGCGTCCACCAGCGCGGTGCCGAAGGCGTTGTCGGGCACGATCAGCCGCCGGGCGCAGGAACAGCGCTGGCCGGTGGTGATGAAGCCCGACTGGACGACGACCGATGCGGCCTCTTCCACGTCCTCAGAATCCCATGCGATCAAGGGGTTGTTGCCGCCCAGTTCGAGGGCGAGGATTACGTCGGGCCGGTCTGCGAAGATACGCCGGAAGTGTGCGCCCGCGCCTGCCGAGCCGGTGAACAGCAAGCCGTCGATGTGCCCGGAAACCAGCGCTTCGCCCGTTTCGCGCGCGCCCTGAATGCACTGAAATACCCCTGCGGGTACATTGGCGTCCTCCAGAGCCTCCTTCCAGCACTCGGCCATTGCCGCGCCGGTTGCGGGGGTCATCTCGGAGGGCTTGAACACCACCGTGTTGCCCGCGATCAGGGCGGGGACGATGTGGCCGTTAGGAAGATGGCCGGGGAAGTTGAACGGACCCAGCACCGCCATCACCCCGTGCGGGCGGTGGCGCAGCACGGCCTGTCCGAAGGGCATGGCGTTTTGCTTGTCACCGGCGCGCTCCGCCTGAGCGGCGATCGACAGGCCGACCTTACCGATCATCGAGGCGACTTCACTGCGGGTTTCCCACAGCGGCTTGCCGGTTTCGCGCGCGATGATTTGCGCGATGGCGTCCTTGCGGGCCTCCAGCGCGGCCTTGTAGCGTTCTGCCACTGCGACCCGCGCGGATACCGGCAGGGCGGCCCAGGCGGGGAAGGCCTTGCGCGCGCGCAGGAGAGCGGCGGAGACGGCTTCCGGTCCGGCGGTCTCGCCTTCCCACACCGTTTCACCGGTGGCGGGATCGAAGGACTGCAGCATGGTTACGCGCTCCTCGTCACGGCGAAGATGCCGGTGGCGTTGCCGCTGTCGAAGGTGAGGTCGAGCTTGCCGGTTTCGGGGTCGATATCGCGGGTGATGAATTCGTAGAACGAGCCGGGCACGTCCAGCGATGTCTCAACGCCATCGGCCAGCCGGAAGGGCCGGGTTACCTTATCGGCCAGGATCGCGGTCTGGCGCACGCGGCCATTGCGGGAGATTTCTACGGCGGGCTTGAGGGGGTAGCCGGCGGCTTTCAGTTCCTCGGAATGGGCCTGCACGTCGGTAACGCGGGTGGTCGCGTGGTTGAAGGCATTGCCCTCGGTGGCGATCCAGGCGCCCTCCTTGCTGTGTTCGAGCAGGGTCTGGTAATCCTCCAGCGCGGGGGCGGGATGCTGGCGGGCGAAGGCGGCCAGCGCGCCCTTCAGGATCGTGATGCCGTCCGCGATGGTGCAGTCGCTATGCCGCCCGATCGCATTGAGCGCGAGCCATTCCGCTTCGCCGAGCGGGTCGCCAGATGCGCCGAAAATCTTCGCGGCTGCGTCCTGGGCAGGCTGGGGCAACCGGTCGATGTGCAGTTCGGACACGAAGAACTGCGGAACCGTCTCGGGCAGGTCGGTCTGCACGAAGGCGCGGCCGGTCATGGTCAGCGCGGGCAGCGGGTAAAGGCCGCGCACTTCGTAGCCCAAAGGCGCGAGGAAGCGCAGGAATGCCTCATGGCCCGAAGGCAGGGCGCCGGTCTCTCCGGCGATGGTGCGCAGGGCGCCGTGGTCGAAGACGATGGCCTCGCCCTTGTCGCGCATTTCGCCGACATAGCGCGCGGCGGTCGGCACCCGGTCCAGCAGGTTCAGGAACAGCGCCGCGTTGAGCGCCATGGCGACTTGCGCACGGCTTGCGCGGTCATTCGATCCAGCGAGCGCAGGGTCGATTTCCAGCGTGTCCAGCACCCATGCGGCGCGTTCCTCGCCGACGATGGGGGCGAGCAGGTCGCGGAGCGTTTGCAGGTCTTGCGCGGCGGTGCGCGAGGCTAGGGCCATGCCATCCTCGTTGTAAAATTATTGCGTCGTAGCGAAACATAGGAAAGCGGGCCGCCGAAGTCCATCGTAGTGATTGAGGTGATGAAACCCGGCGAAAATCGGCTGGAAATGCCGGATTTCGTCCCGGCGTGCCGCCCCGACGATGGTGGGCGGAGGGATGCTGGACAGTGGCTGCGGCGCGCGCTCTGCTTGGAAAAACGGGGACGAGGAGAGACGCATATGACCGGCATCCGCACAGGCTTCATCGGCATCGGCAGTCAGGGCGCGCCGATGGCGTACCGGATGCTGGCGCAGTTCCCGCTGACCGTCTGGGCGCGGAGGCCCGAAGCGGCGGAAGGGTTTGCGCAAAAGGGCGCCGGGGTTGCCGCCAGCGTCGAGGAACTGGGCGCCGGCTGCGATCATGTGGGGCTTTGCGTGGTCAACGATGCGGATGTGCTCGATATCTGCGCCCGGCTGGTCCCCGCGATGAAGCCGGGCAGTCTGCTCGCTCTTCACTCCACGGTTCTGCCGCAGACGGCCGATGCCGTGGAGGGGCTTTGTTCACGCCGGGGCATCGCGATGGTCGATGCGCCGGTCAGCGGCGGCGCGCCCGGTGCAGAGGCGGGGACCATGACGGTGATGTGCGGCGGCTCGCGCGCAGCTTTCGAGCAGGCGCGCCCCGTGTTCGAGAGCTTCGGCAAGCTGATAGTCTTACTCGGCCCGGCGGGCGCAGGGCAGAAGGCCAAGATCGTCAACAACGCGCTGATGGCCGCGAACATGGGGCTGGCGCAGGCGGCCCTGCAGGCGGGAGAGGCGCTGGGCGTGGAGCGAGGGGCACTGGCGGAGCTGGTGAATGCCAGTTCGGGGCGCAGCTTCGGCTTTGAGGTCTATGCCCGCATTCCCGAGCCGCGCGCGTTTGAACATGGAGCAAGGATGCTGCTCAAGGACACCGATTTGCTGGCCGCGATCCTGCCGGGCTCCCCCGATACCGCGATCCTGGAAACTTCGGCCAAATCGTTCCTGCTGCAGGCGTCGGGCGGAGCAGACTGAACTCTTCCCGTTCGCTGCCGCGCGCCTATATCGCATCGGGATGCCATACCGAACGAGAGGACGCGATGACTTTCCTTGAGCGGCTCGACCTGAGTATTCCGCTGATCCAGGCGCCGATGGCGGGCACCAGCACACCTGAAATGGCGGCGCAGGTTTCAAACGCCGGTGCGCTGGGCTCGATCGCGGTGGGGGCGACCGATGCTGCCGGCGCGCGCGAGATGATCGCCGAGGTGCGGGCGCGCACGGCCAGGCCGTTCAACGTCAACCTGTTCGTCCATGCCGCGCCCGTTGCCGACGCCGGGCGCGAGGCGGCGTGGAGCGAATGGCTGCGTCCGCTCTTCGCCGAATTCGGGGCGGAGCCGCCGGCGCAGCTGCGATCAATCTATCGCAGCCTGCTGGAGGACCACGAGATGCTCTCCCTGCTGGTGGGGGAGGCGCCGCCGGTCGTCAGCTTCCACTTCGGCCTGCCCTCGGGCGAGGCGATCCGGGCGTTGCGCGAGCGGGGCGTGGTGCTGCTGGCAAGCGCGACCAGTCTTGACGAGGCGCGCGCTGCCGCAGCGGCGGGGATCGACGTGGTTGTCGCGCAGGGCATCGAGGCGGGTGGTCACCGGGGCATGTTCGATCCTGCAGGCCCTGACGCGCAGTTGGGCACCATGGCGTTGACCCGGCTTCTGGTGCGCGAGGGTTTGCTGCCGGTGGTCGCGGCGGGCGGGATCATGGACGGGGCGGGGATTGCCGCTGCGCTCGATCTTGGCGCGGTGGCGGCGCAGATGGGGACCGCCTTTGTCGGCTGCCCGGAGTCCGCTGCGGATGATGCCTACCGCGCCGCGCTGGCGGGGGCGGGGGCCTATCATACAACGCTGACGCCGCTCATTTCAGGGCGCCCGGCTCGGGCGCTGGCTAACCGGTTTACCGCTCTGGCCGGAAACCCGCCGCTTCCCGACTATCCGATCGCCTATGACGCCGGGAAGGCCCTCAACGCCGCCGCCAAGGCGCGCGGTGAGTATGGGTTCGGGGCGCAGTGGGCCGGGCAGGGGGCGCCGCTGGCGCGGGCGATGCCGGCGGCGCAGTTGGTTGAGGTCTTGCGTCAAGAACTCGCGATGTACCGCAAGTAGGCTCCCCTCCCCGAGACTGGCTCGGAGAGGGGCTTTGCCTCATCCGTGGGCGCCGAACTCGTTCGCCAGCGCCGTCGTGATGCGCAGGCTCAGCGCATGGGAGCGGGCGATCGGGTCGATGTAATCCTGATGGATGCCGGCATAGCCCGTGGCGCTGGAATCGGGGTAGTCACTGGGCGCTTCCACCGCGAAATCGCTGATCGAGGGGAAGTGGACCGGGAAGGCGCGGCGCAGCTGGGCCAGGCCGTCCTCGACGCGCAGGGTGAAGAACATCTCCAGCACGTCGTCGCGGCTGATGTCGTTGGCGCGGCTGAAGGCCGGGACCATTACCGCCCGCAGGAACATGTGCTGGAACAGCGCGATCCTCAAGGAATGCAGCACGCCGAGGCTGCGGCGGGTATGCTCGCGGTCCTTGAGCGGGGCTTCGTCGGGGATCAGGTCCAGCAGGCGGTGCAGTTTCAGCGCATCGACGCGCAGGCGCGAGGCGAGGCGGCGGTAGACGCCGGTGCGGTCGTCCTTGGTCAGATATTCGGCCAGCTTGAGGCAGGCGTCGGAAATCTGCTGCTCGTCGCCGCGATAGGGGCGGCTGGCCCAGTAGGCGGAGTTGAACAGTTCGCCGTAAGCCGACACGGTCTTGATCGAGGCGAGCGCATTGGCCGCTCGCGCCAGACGCACGATCTGCCGACCGCGCGCGCTGTCACGCAGCAGCCCGGCGATTTCCTCGCGGTTACCGTCCGCCGCCGTGCCGATGCCGGCAATCACGTTCACTGGATAGCCGAGCTGCTGCAGGATCGCATTGTGCGGGATCGCGCGAATCTGGCGCAGGCTCATCGTGCGGTCCGAGGCGAGGTCGGACTGGCGGCGGGCCTTGCGGCTGCCGGTGTCGTTCAGCAAACCCAGCCCGAACGCCGTGATGGCACGGCTATAGGTACTCGATTCCAGATGCTCGTGCTGGATGCTGCGGATTGCCCGGTAGAAGTCGAGGCTGAGGTCGGTGCGGCGATAGAACGGGTCGGTCGGCGCGCCCACGTCCGCGGCCCACAACGGCCTCTCGGTCATGCGAGTGAGGGTGGCGAGCGCCAGTTCATCCGAGCCGAACCAGAGGTAGCCGTCGCCGCCCTGGAACGAGACTTCGGGTTCCAGCCGGATCGATGCGCGCAGGAAGCGGCGGCGCGCCCAGGGGGACATCTGCCAGTCGAACCGGTCGTCGATGGACGAGGGGTGGCAGCCCCGGCCCATCGATTCGCCACCGGTGTTGAAGATCAGCGCGCAGACGTCGGACAGGCCGTTGGCGGCCATGGCTTCGGCAAGGCGCCCCTGCAGACGCTCGATCGCCAGAGCGGCGGGAACCTGTCCAACGAAGCGGCCGGCGTCGGAGAAGCCGGTCTGGATCGCCACGCGGCCGCGCTTGCGGGCGTAGTCGCGGTAGGCTGGTTCTGCCAGCACCGCATCGAGGAAGCGGCCGCCGTGTTCCAGTGCGGTTTCAGTCTCGAACAGAGGCGAGACGTCGACCTTGTCGTCGATCCCGAACATGCGCGCGAAATAGAGCGCGGCGAGGACAGTGGTGGGTTCCTCGCACTCGGCCACCAGCATGCGGATGGGCGAATCGGCGTCGATGTGGCCGAGGATCTGCGCCATCGCCAGGAACTGGCGCACGGCGGTGCTGTTCTCGATCGCCAGCGCGGCGAAATTCGAGGTGAGCGGCTTCACTTCGGCCAGCAGTTCGCGCATCCGCACCAGAGCGGCTTGGCTGGCAAGGCTGAGCTTGCCGTCAGGGTCGATGCGGCGGCGGATCGCGTTCTGCAGCTGCGAGGCGTTCACGCGGAAATGGATCCAGCCCATGCCAAGGCCGTCGCCGCGCATCGCGGCGGCGGCGACGAGGAGCGTGCGGGCCTGATCGTGGTCGGCGTGGCGGGCGTCTTCCTCTAGCCGGGTGATGACCGGTTCAAGGCTGACGATCTTGTCCGGGTGCGCGGCGGTCAGGCCATTGGCGGCGGCGGAAAGGGCTTCCGGGTCGCTCAGGTCCCGGGCGAAGGCGGCGGCCATCTGCGCGGTGTGTTCTTGCGCGCGGGCAAGCTGCGCGGCCAATTCGGGCGCGGCCTTTTCGAGGGCGGCGGCGTAGCCGGCAAGGCGCTCGGCCTTTTCCTCGAGCCGGTAGCGGATCGAAGTCGACCACGAGATATCGGTGCGGCCGTCCATGTCGTAGCCGACCCAATGGGCGAAGCGCACTGGCATCGGGTTCAGGCCCTTCCAGCGCTTGGGCCAGCGGGCGGCGGCGATGTCGAGCAGGTGGCCGGTGATGCGGTCGCGGGCCTTCTGGCCGCGTGCGATGGCGGCCATCGCGGCGGTATGCTCGCTATCGAGAGTGATCGTATCGCGCGCCGGGGATGCGGCGCAGACCGAGGCCTCGCTGAAATCGCCGGTCGATGCCGAATGCGCGACCGATTCGGTCTGCGCGGCGTTCAGCAGGAAGGTTGGGTGGGCGGTGAAGACGACATGTGCGGCCGGGCGTTGCCAGCGCACCGCGAAGGCGCTGAAATCGTCGTCCTGCGCGATCTTCGCGGCGGCTTCATCGAGAAGCTTGTCGTTTTCGGCAATCGGTACGGTTTCGAGAATACGGTCGAGCCGGGCGGCACGGGCGCGCAGCCCCTCGCAATCCATCTCGGCGACGAGCGCCTCGATATGGTCGAGGGACATTTCGCCGTTTTCTAGAGCCCGCGACAGTTCCAGGCCAAGCTGGAACACGGGATTGAAAAGCGGCGTCTGCGCGGTGAGCTTGTGTAGCTCCTTGAGGCGCGCGTCGAGTTGATCGACGGTGCGCAGTTCCAGTTTGCCCGGCGCGCCCATCAGCGTGCGAGCCCGGCAGCGACGCGGGCGGCGGCTTCGATCTTGGCCGCATCCGGTTTGCCCTTGGGCACCATCCAGCTGCCGCCGACGCAGAGCACAGCGTCGAGGGCGAGCCATTCGGCCGCGTTCTCGGGCGTGACGCCGCCGGTGGGGCAGAACTTCGCGGCGAATAGCGGGGCGGAGATCGCCTTCAGCGCGGGCGGGCCGCCTGCGGCCATCGCCGGGAAGAACTTCAGGCGATTGAAGCCCATTTCCAGCGCCAGCATCACGTCGCTGGCATTGGCGGTGCCGGGGAGGAAGGGGACGCCTGCGTCAAGCGCGGCCTGGCCCAGCGTGGGGGTGAGGCCGGGCGAGACGATGAATTCCGCGCCCGCGTCGAGCGAGCGGGCAAGGTCGTCCGGGGTCAGCACGGTGCCGGCGCCGACCATGGCGCCAGGAACCTGCTTCATGATGCGGATCGCCTCGATCGCGCATTCGGTGCGCAGGGTCACTTCCAGCGCGGGCAGGCCGCCGGCGACGAGCGCCTCGGCGATCGGCAGGGCGTGTTCGATGTCCTCGATCACCAGCACCGGGATCACGGGGGCAAGGCGCATGACCTTTTCGACGGCAGCAGACATAGTGGTCATGACAGGTGTTCCCTTGCAAAGGCTGCCGCTGCGCCGAACAGGCCGGGCTGCGGATGAGTGATGAGCTTGACGGGCAGGGTGGCCATCAGGCCGGCGAAGCGGCCCTTGGCGCGGAAGCGTTCGGCGAAACCGGACGACTGGATGGTATCGCGGATACGGTATCCCAAGCCCCCTGCGATGACGACGCCGCCGGCGCCGTGCGCGAGGGCATAGTCACCCGCTGCCGCGCCAAGCGCAAGGCAGAACCGGTCTACTGCGGCAACGGCCATGCTGTCCTCGCCGCTTGCGGCGGCAGTCCAGATTTCCACGTCGGTCTTCTCGTGGACGGCCTTGTGCTCCATCGCCGCCAGCGTGGCGTAGATGTCGACGATGGCCGGGCCGGAGACGACGCGCTCCACCGAGACGCGGTTGTGGCGTTTGCGCAAGCGGGCGAGGATCGCGTCCTCGATCAGGTCGAGCGGGGCATAGTCGATATGGCCGCCCTCGGTCGCCTGGACGTGGTAGCCGCTTTTGCCGTCCTTCCACAGGTGCGCCACGCCAAGGCCGGTGCCGGGGCCGAGGATGCTGAGCGTTCCGGTGGTCGGCAGCGGTCCTTCGGGGCCGGTGAGGTGCAGGAAATCATCCTCGTGCGCGCAGGCGACGGCGTGGGCCACGGCGGCGAAGTCGTTGATGATGGTCTGGCGCGTGGGGCCAAGCATCTCCTGGATCTTGGCGGGGCGCAGGATCCAGGGGTTGTTGGTGAACTTGATGACCTCGTTGCCCACCGGGCCCGCGACCGACATGGCGACGGCATCGGGCAGGGTGCCTCCGTTCATGTCGCGGAACGCCTGCCAGGCAAGCTGGAAGCTGCCGTGGTCCTTGGTGTGCAGCGTGGCCGGTTCGCCCAGGGTGATGGCGCCGTCATTGGCAATGGTGGCAAGCGCGAAGCGCGCGTGGGTGCCTCCGATGTCGACGGTCACCAATTCGGTCATTTTCCGCTCCGTATTGTCACTCACAGCCCGGCCAGCTCCAGCATCGAGGAGCCGCCTTGCTCGGCGCCGCCCGCGTTCATGCGGAACATCGCGAAGAGTTCGCGGCCCATGCCCACTGCCGGGGGCGGGGTCGGCGCAGGCTCGCGCGCGGACAGGTCCGCCGTGGTCGACAGCGTGCCGTCTTCGGCGCAAAGGCGCACGATGTCGCCGTCCTGCAGGTAGGCCAGCGGGCCGCCGCCTAGCGCTTCCGGGGTAACGTGGATCGCGGCGGGAACCTTGCCCGATGCGCCGGACATGCGCCCGTCGGTGACCAGCGCCACCTTGAAGCCCTTGTCCTGAAGCACGCCCAGCGGCGGGGTCAGCTTGTGCAGTTCGGGCATGCCGTTGGCGCGCGGACCCTGGAAGCGCACGACCACGATCACGTCGCGGTCAAGCTCGCCCGCCTTGAACGCCTGCGAGACGCCTTCCTGCGTATCGAACACCCGGCAGGGTGCCTCGATGGTCCAGCGTTCCGCATCCACGGCGCTGGTCTTGAACGTGCCGCGGCCCAGGTTGCCCTGCACCAGACGCATGCCGCCATCGGGCAGGAAGGGGTTGGAGACCGGACGGACCATCGTGTCGTCGGTGGTCTCGGGGATGGGAATCCAGCTCAGCTTGTCGCCGCGCATCACCGGTTCGCTGGCGTAGGCGGCCATGCCGCCTTCCGCCACGGTCAGTACGTCGCCGTGGGCAAGGCCCGCGCCCAGCAGTTCGCGGATCACCCAGCCGATGCCGCCGGCCGCCTGGAAGTGGTTCACGTCGCCCGAACCGTTGGGATAGACGCGGGTGATGAGCGGCACCACCGAGGATAGTTCGTCGAAGTCCTCCCAGTCGATCAGGATCCCGCCGGCGCGCGCCATGGCGGGCAGGTGGATCGCGTGGTTGGTCGATCCGCCGGTCGCCAGCAGGCCGGCGATGGCGTTGACGATCGCCTTCTCGTCGACGACCTTGGCCATCGGGCGATAGTCCTCGCCCTTGCGGGTCATGGCCGCCAGACGGTGCGTGGCCTCACGCGTCAGCGCCTGGCGCAGCGGCGTATTGGGCTGGACGAAGGCGGATGCGGGCACGTGCAGGCCCATCAGTTCCATCATCATCTGGTTGGAATTGGCGGTGCCGTAGAAAGTGCAGGTGCCGGCGGAGTGGTAGCTGGCGCTTTCACTGGCGAGCAGTTCCTCGCGGCCGACCTTGCCCTCTGCGTAAAGCTGGCGGGTCTTCTGCTTTTCCTTGTTGGAAATGCCGCTGGGCATGGGGCCGGCGGGCACGAAGATCGCCGGCAGGTGGCCGAAGCGCATCGCGCCGATGAACAGGCCGGGCACGATCTTGTCGCAGATGCCCAGCAGCGCGGTGCCGTCGAACATCGCGTGGCTGAGGCCGATCGCGGTCGACAGGGCGATGGTGTCGCGGCTGAACAGCGACAGTTCCATGCCGTCGAACCCCTGCGTCACGCCGTCGCACATGGCGGGCACGCCGCCGGCGACCTGCGCGGTGGCGCCAACTTCGCGGGCGAACAGCTTCATCTGGTCGGGGTAGCGGCCATAGGGCTGATGGGCGCTGAGCATGTCGTTGTAGGCGGTGATGATACCGAGGTTGATCGACTTGCCCGCCGAGATCGTGGCCTTGTCCTCACCCGAGGCGGCAAAGCCGTGCGCGAGGTTGGAGCACGACAGGAAGCTGCGGTCGGAATGGTTGTCCGCCTCGCGCTCGACCATGTCGAGGTAGCGCTGGCGGCTCGGGCGGGAACGCTCGATGACGCGCTGGGTCACGCGCTCGACCACCGGATTCAGGCCCGCCGGGTTGAGGTTGCTCATGGGTTCACTCCTGGTCTTTTGCGCGGCCCGGCTGATCCGTGCGGCCCCGTGTCCCTTGCAAACACGAGGCACGCATCAGCGGCCGATCTCAATTCGAAAGCATGATGCCTTTAAGGCAGCTTACTCGTGCCATGTGACGCCATTGCGCTCGGCGAGCGCGATGGCGGCCGAGGGGCCCCAGCTTCCGGATGTGTAAGTCTTGGGCGTCTGCTGCTGTTCCTCCCAGCCGGCCCGGATCGCGTCGATCCACTCCCACTGAGCCTCTACTTCGTCGCGGCGGACGAACAGCGTCTGGTCGCCTTCGATCAGGTCGAGCAGCAGGCGCTCGTAGGCGATGCGCCGCTGCGGCCCGGCGAAAGCGTCGGGCGTGGTGATCGCCAGCGGCACCGAGCGCAGGCCGTAACCATTGCGATCGAGTCCAGGAACCTTGGCCATCAGCGAGAGCGTGATGTTCTCTTCCGGCTGGAGTCCGATGACGAGCCGGTTGGGCACCGTGCGGGCGCCCCGACCCGTGAAGATCGAGTGCGGCACGTCCTTGAACTGCACGACGATCTCCGTCGTGCGCTTGGGCATGCGCTTGCCGGTGCGCAGGTAGAAGGGCACGCCCTGCCAGCGCCAGTTGTCGATATGGGCCTTGATCGCCACGAAAGTCTCGGTGTCCGATTCCTTGCCGAGTTCGTCGTCGTAGCCGGGCACGGCCTGGCCGCCGATGGCGCCCGCGCGGTACTGGCCGGTGACGGTTTCCGCCACGTCGACCTTGCGCAGGGAGCGCAGAACCTTGACCTTTTCGTCCCGCACGTTGGTGGCGTCATACGAAACCGGCGGCTCCATCGCGACGAGCGCGAGGAGCTGGAGCATGTGGTTCTGCACCATGTCACGCAGCGCGCCCGAATCGTCATAGTAGCCCACGCGCGATTCGAGGCCGACGGTTTCGGACACGGTGATCTGCACATGGTCGATATGCGCGGCATTCCACAGCGGCTCGAACATCAGGTTGGCGAAGCGCAGCGCCAGCAGGTTCTGGACGGTTTCCTTGCCGAGGTAATGGTCGATCCGGTAAATCCGGTCCTCGGGGAATGCGTGGTGGACTGCGTCGTTGATGACCTTGCTGGAGGCAAGGTCGATGCCGAGCGGCTTTTCCAGGCCGATACGCACGTTGGGACCGGCCAGACCGCTCTTTTCGAGACCATGGATGGTCGCCTCGAACAGGCTGGGCGCGGTCGACAGGAAGATCGACAGGCCGTTTTCGGGGGTGCCGACCTTTTCGGCCAATGCGTGGAAGCCGTCCATGTCGTTGGCGTCGAGCGACTGGTAGCTCAGCCGGTTGAGGAACTGGGCGATACCCCCGCGCCGGTTGGCGGGAAGGAACTGTTCGAGCGCTTCACGTGCGAAATTGCGAAAGCCCAGGTCGTCCATGTCGGACCGGGCGGTGCCGATGATCTCGATGTGCGAACCCAGAAGACCTTCCGCGTCGAGCGCGCAAAGCGAAGGGAGCAGCATCCTGCGGGAGAGATCGCCTGTGGCGCCGAAGAGGAGCAGGCGATCGGAAGTGAATTGTGTCACGGATACCTTTCCACCGAACGGTTGCGCTCCTCCTCGCTCCCGTGATGAACCAATGTCTGGTTGCCTGGCCTTACGCCCGTTCATCGACGTATGGGCCACGCAGATGCAGCATAGCCACGCCATCTGCGAAGCGCTAGCCCGCTTCGGGTGGCGAAAGCATGTTTTCCAAACTCACTACCAGCCGGACAGCCACGAAAATGTCATTTCCCGAACGTTTGAATACGAATGTTGCAACAAGAATGTAGTGAAACCATGTCACGCGCGCTGGATCGGCTTGCAAATTCGTCGCATGGCTGATCTGAACCACCGGAGAGATACGCGCATGAGCATCGAGGGCGTCCACCTCCTCGAACACCTCCAGACCCCGGCGATGATGGTATCGCGCGGTCAGGTTCGCTTCGCCAACAGCGCAGCGAAGGCGCTGCTGGGCGTGCACATCGTCGGCCAGGATGTGCGAATCGCCATACGCGAACCGCGCGCGGTTGCCGCGATTCTCAGCGAGAACGGCGGGTCGGCGAAGGTCAAAGGCCTTTCTACCGGCGGGTCGGTGTGGGAGGTCGACTGCAAGGTCGCCGGTCCGCACGAACGGATCGTCAGTCTCTACGATCTGTCGGAACGGGTCAGTGTCGCCAAGTCGCACGCCGATTTCGTCGCCAATGCCAGCCATGAACTGCGCACGCCGCTGGCCAACGTCATCGGCTATGTCGAAACGTTGATGAACCCCAAGGCAGGCGGCGATGAGGCCCTGCGCGGGCGGTTCCTAGGCACTATTCGCCATGAAGCACAGCGGATGCAGGCGTTGATCTCGGATCTCATGTCGCTCTCGCGCATAGAGGCGCTGAAGCACGAGGCGCCGCACGACAGCATCGACATGGTCGCCCTGGCCCACGAGGTCGCCGGTGAGTTTCGCGACGGTACGCAGGTCTCGGTGCGGGCCAACTGCGCTGCTGCGGTGATCGCGGGCGATCGGGGGCAGATGTCGCAGGTGCTGCGCAATCTCATCGACAATTCGCGCAAATATGCCCGCCCCGGCGGCCCCGTCGAGGTGTCGGTCGAGGCGGCAAGCACGGGCTGGGTGCTTGTTTCCGTGCGCGACGAGGGCGAGGGCATAAAGCCCGAGCATCTGCCGCGCGTGACCGAGCGTTTCTATCGCGCCGATACCAGCCGCAGCCGTGCGGCCGGTGGTACGGGGCTGGGCCTGTCGATCGTCAAGCACATCGTCGAGCGGCACCGCGGCCGCTTCGACATCGAGAGCCGCCCCGCCGTGGGCACGACGGCCTCATTGATGCTGCCGCTCAAGCCGGCTGAGTAACCGGCCCTTGCGTGCCGGGCTATGTTTGCGATGAAGAAGTGGAGTTGACGAAGGAGCGCCGGAAAAAGCGGCTCAGCCTTCGTCTTCGTCCTTCCAGCCCCACCACATGAAGCAGGGCGGCACGTTGATCGGTTCGATCGCATCGTCGATGCGCTTGAAGTGCTTGGCCATGTAGCTCTTTGCCTTGGGGCGGAACTGATAGACCAGGAATGCGCCGCCCTTGCGGATCACGCGGTAGGTGGCGGCGGCAATCGCCGGGGCCACGCCATCGGGCAGGGTCGAGAACGGCAGGCCGGACAACACGTAGTCCGCCTTTTCATGCCCGTGCGCCCGCACGATATCTTCTACGTCAGCGGCCGAGCCGAGCACCGCGACGAAGCGGCTGTCGCGGATCGTGCGGCGCAGGTAGTCGATGAAAAGCGGGTTGGTGTCGATCACCAGCAACATGCCGTCGCGCGGCAGCTTGTCGAGCACCGGCTGGCAGAACGTGCCCACGCCCGGTCCGTACTCGACGAAGAGCTTGCAACTGGCCCAGTCGACCCGCGACAGCATGCGATTGATGGTGAAGCGCGACGACGGGATGATCGAGCCGACCATCACCGGATTGCGCAGGAAGCCTTCGAGGAACACACCCCATGGCCCCATGCCTTGCTTGATCTTGCGTTTGATTCGCTGGGGCAGCGCCTCTCGGGCAAGCTCTGTACTGGTCATGCTGAGGAACGCTCTCGCAAGGTTATGATGTCATGAATGTGCCATGCGGTGGCAGATTGTCCGCGCCATTGCAAGGCGATGGGCGCCTTGGATGAGACGGGATGATAGGAAAACTCCCTTCAGAGAATCTCGTGGACGATGTCTTGGGGCCGGCACAGGCGTACGCCCTTGTCGGTTTCCACCAGCGGGCGTTCGATCAGCGCGGGCTGGGCGGCCATGGCATCCAGCACGGTCTTGTCGTCGGCGTCCGGCAGGCCGCGTTCGGCCGCATCGGTGCCGCGCATGCGCAGGCCCTGCTGCGGGGTGATCCCGGCGTCGCGGTAGAGCTGGTCGAGCTTTTCAGCGCTCGGCGGGGTTTTGAGATACTCGACCACGGTGACATTCACGCCGGGCGTTTCGTTGAGAATAGCCAGCGTCTTGCGCGAAGTGCCGCAGGCGGGGTTGTGCCAGATGGTGGCATTCATAGGGGTACTCCTTAGCGTTTCAGGGCGGGAACCGCGCGGGCCGCATCTTCGGGGGCTATGCCGGGGGCAGGCGCGGCGCTGATCGTGTCCTCGCGGCGGGCGACGGCGGCAGCGCGCTGCACCGCTCCCACCAGCCGCGCATAGACGCCGCAGCGGCACAGGTTGGGGATCGCGGCCTTGATCTCGGCTTCGCTGGGGCTGGCGTTGTGGGCCAGCAGGGCGGCGGCGCTCATGACGATGCCCGGGGTACAAAACCCGCACTGGATCGCCTGCTCGGCCACCATCGCCTGCTGCACCGGATGCGAGCGGTCATGCGAGAGGCCCTCGATGGTGACGACGAAGCGGCCCTCGCACTCGGCCAGGGTGATCAGGCAGGAACGCAGTGCAGCACCGTCGACCATGACAGTACAGGCGCCGCAATCGCCCACGCCGCAGCCGTATTTGGTGCCGGTGAGGTTGGCCGCGTCGCGCAGCGCCCAGAGCAGCGGCGTGCGCGGGTCCATCGCGAATTCGACCGGGCGGTCGTTCACGGTGAGCCGGGTCATGATTGGCTGGCCTTGGGCATGTTCGGCCGGTGCCTCAGCCGACGCTCTAGCGCAAGCCCACCTTGATCCCCGCCCACAGCGTGCGCGGTGCGCCCAGGTCGATTGAGCCTCCCTGATTGCGGGTGACGATGGTCTCGTCTGTCAGGTTCTCGCCGCGCAGCACCAGCGAGACGAAGCGGGTGACGGGCACCTGCGCGAACAGGTCCAGCGTGGTCGCGGCGGGCAGGACGTCGGTTTCGAGGTCGTCCTCGAACTGCGCGCCGGTGCGCCGCACGGTAGCGGCAAGGCGCCAGCCATCGCGCGGCGCCCATGCTACGGTGCCGCTGGCGGCGAGCTTGGGCACCTGTGCCGGGCGAAGACCGTCTAGCGCGCTTTGCACCCCGCTCGCCTCGACCTTGGCGTCGGTCCAGGAAAGCGAGCCGGAGAGGTCGACGCGGCCCAGCTTGAGGTCGGCGCTGGCCTCCACCCCGCGCGCCCGGATGGCGTCGACGTTCTGGCGCTCGCGAATCGTGGGGCTGAGGGTGACGTTGGCGACGGCGTCCTTCAGGCGGTTGTCGAAAGCGGTCACCGAGACCGACAGGGCTTGCGAAGGATGGAAGTCCACGCCCGCCTCATAGCCGCGCAGGCGCTCGGGCTTGAGGTTGGCATTGGCCTGAGTGGTTACCGGGAACACCACGAAGGGCCGGTACAGTTCATTGAGCGTCGGCAGGCGCAGGCCCGAATAGGCGGCGGCGCGCAGGGATAAGGCGGGCGCGATGTTCCACACGATCCCGCCGCGCGCATTGCCGCTCCAGCCGTCGCGGTCGGCAAAGCGGGTGTCGCGGTTGACCGCGCCGCTGGCGCTCAATTCGCGGTAGAAGCCGTCGCGGATGGTCCAGCGGTCGGCCCGCGCGCCGGCGGTGACCACGAACTGGCCGAGCGTCCAGTCGTCCTCAATATAGAGGCCGAGGTCCGACTGCTTGCCGCCCGCGCGGCGGAACGCGGTCGCAAGGCCGGTCACGGCGTTATAGGGCAGTTCGACCAGGTGGCCGCTCGACAGTTTGATGTCGGCGCCCAGCCGCAGGACATGGGCCTCGCCCACCGGCGGGCGCAGTTCGGCCTTGCCGCCTATCGCCAGCGTCGGCGTTTTCTTCTGGTCGAGGGTCTTTTTGTAGTTGGTCGAGCTGATGACCACGTTCGAAAAATCCTGCGCCTGGACAAAGCCGAGCACGTCGAACTGCCAGTCTCCCCGTCCGACGAAGCGCAGCGATCCCTGCTGGCCGGAGGAGGTCGAATCGGCACCCTTGAAGCGCAGCGTGCGCTGGTCGTCGTAGACGAGGCCGGATGCCTGCACTTCGACCGTATCGCTGAGCGGTGCGACCGCGCGCAGCGAGCCGGACAGGCTTTCATAGGCGGCGCGGGCGGATGCGGCGACGCGCTGGTCCCTGGGCGTAGTCCAGAAGCCCTGGCCCCGGTCCCATTGCACCGAGGCGACGACGAAGCCTTCGCCAAGGCGCGGGGCGATGGTGAGCGCGCCTTGCGTCTCGCCCCGATCGTCGACCAGCGCGGAGCCTTGCAGCGGGCCGATCTGGTCCGGGCCGGCGCTTTCCATCTCTATCGTCCCCGAAACCGCGCCGGTGCCGAACGCGCCCATGCCGCCGCCGCGCGTCACCCGCACCGAGCCGAGCCGGTCGGGGGCGAGCGCGCTCAGCGGAATATAACCGAAGAACGGATTGGCCACCGGCACGCCGTCGAGCAGCACCTGCGCCCGGCTGGAGGCATTGCCGCCCAGTGCGCGCAGGGTGACGCCTTGGTTGGACGGATTCGAGGCGCGGCTGTCGGCCCGGCGGAACTGCTGGAACCCCGCGACTGAGGCCAGCACGTCCTCGATCCGGCCCGAGGCGCTGGAGGCGAGCTTGTCGCGCGCTATGGTCTGCACGTCATAGGCGGGGGTGGCGGGGCCTTCGCGCAGGCCCCGGCCGGTCACGACGATGGGGGCCTTTGGTTCGCCTGCATCGTCCTCGGCGCGGGCCGGGGCCGCAGCGAGGAGGGAGACGAGGGTGAGGAGCGGGAGAGCCGCAAGCCGCCGGTTCGCAATCATGTGATTGTCTTAAGCCAACGCCTGCCGCTGGCAAGGCGCGGCAGGCGTTGGCCAAGGGTACAATCGGAGCGGCGATCTGTCGCCCTACTCCGCTGCGCCGATCTCCAGCCGCACGGGCGTAAGGCCGTCGATGGTGCCTTCCAGCACGTCGCCGGAGGCAACCGCGCCCACGCCGGCCGGGGTGCCGGTGTAGATCAGGTCGCCGGGTTCGAGGTGGTAGAGGCGCGAGAGGTCGGCGATCAGTTCCGGGATCGACCAGATCATGTCGGACAGGGTGCCGTCCTGCTTGGTGGCGCCGTTCTGGGCGAGGGTGATGCGCTGGCCGGCGACCGCGCCGAGCTGGTCGGCCGGGGTGATCGCCGCCATCACCGCGCCGTTCTCGAAGTCTTTGCCGGTGTCCCAGGGGTAGCCCTTGGCCTTGGCGGCGTTCTGCAGGTCGCGCCGGGTCATGTCGAGACCGCACGCGTAGCCGTAAACCGCCGCCATCGCGTTTTCAGGCGCGACGCGGAAGGCAGGCGCGCCGATGGCGACGACCAGTTCCATCTCGTAGTGGCAGTTCGCGGTGCCGGGCGGATAGGCGATCGTCTCACCGGAAAGGCACAGCGCGGCGGGGGCCTTGTTGAACCAGATCGGCGCTTCGCGGTCGACGGCATTGCCCAGTTCAAGCGCGTGGGCGGCATAGTTGCGCCCCACGCAGAATATCCGACGCACGGGATAGCGGGCCTCGACGCCGGGGATGGGGCCAAGGACAGGAACTGTGGGAACGGCGGGCAGGTCGAACAGCAGGGTCACGGCGGGCAGTCTCCTTTTGCGGGGGACATAGGACGCCCGGAGGCATCGTCAAAGCGCTCTCTCTTGTTGGGCTTGCCGTGCCGGGCTCCTGGCTTAGAATGCGGGGCGTGACAGCTGAACAGTACCTATCGGGACGTATCCTTCTCGCCATGCCCGGCATGTTCGATCCGCGATTCGAACGGTCGGTCAACGTGATGTGCGTCCACGACGAGAACGGCGCGCTGGGCATCGGCATCGGCCATGTCCGACAGGGCGTGCGCTTCCACGACGTGCTGGAGGAACTGGGTATCGACCCCGGCGTCTCGCCCAATCGCGAGGTCATGAACGGCGGCCCGGTAGAACCGGGGCGCGGGTTCATCCTTCATTCCACCGATTGGGGCGGCACCGATACGATCGCGGTGGAACCGATTTGCGCGCTATCTGCCTCGATGGACGTGCTGCGCGCCATTGCCGAAGGGCGCGGCCCTTCACAGTGGATCATGGCGCTGGGTTATGCGGGCTGGGGCGCAGGACAGCTGGAAGGCGAAATGCGCCACCACGGCTGGTACGCCGCCGAAGGGCATCGCGAAGTCCTTTTCCAGACCCCGCCCGAAGGCCGCTGGATGGCGACATGGCGGGCGGAAGGTATCGACCCGGCCTTGCTTTCGAACGAGACCGGGCGGGCTTGAGCTGCCGGAGGGGCGGAGAACCGTTACCCCGAACAGGTTTCCGGGGTAACGCGCCTTTTATTCCACCACCGCTTCCGTAGGTTCGCCCATCGGCGCGGTCGGCGCCAGGGGGCTGGGTTGGTCGACCGACTGGCCGGCACCGTCCTGAAGCCGCGCGGGCTCCAGCATCGCGGTCGTTTCCAGCAGGTCCAGCGCCTTCTGCGTGGCCTCGAAGCGGCGCGCGTCGGCAATCCAGGTGTCGGCGGCGTCGGCACCGGGGAGGCGCTCTACTTCGCCGATGGCATTGTCGATGCGGCGGGCGGTAAGCATCACGCGGGCGCGGTCGATCCGTGCCGCCGGGCTGGCCAGGGCGCCCGAATCGCGGCGCACCACGAACAACGAAGTTACCTCATGCCGGGCACGGTCCCACAGGCTTTCGTCGCTTTGCGTGACGGTCAATTCGGGCGAGAGTGCTTCGAGGCGCGCCGCAAGGCCGTCAATGGTGACGGGATTGCGGGCGAAATCGATCACCGTCTGCACCGCGCGCGGCTGGGCGTTCATAAAGCGCAGGCGTAGCTGGTCGGCGACATGACCCAGCGGCTCACCGCGATCGACCATGCGCCGCGCGGCGAAGGCGATCAGCAGGCCTTCCGCGCGTCCGGCATTGCCGGCGGCGGCGTGGGTCTGGACGTCGAGGCGCGAAAGGCGATCCTCCAGCATGGCAAGCCGGCCCTCGACTGTGCCGATCGCGCTCATCTGCGCTTCGGTGGACGGCGGCGGCGCGACAGGCTGCGCCGCAGTGATCGGCGCCTGGGGAGGCTGCGGTATCAGCGTTGCAAGATAGCCGCGCGTCGCCAGCCAGGCGACCAGCGCGGCGCCGAGTACGAAGGCGATCAGCGCGACGAACAGGGTCGGCCCCGCCGACCGGGTTCGTGGCGGCGGGGCAGAAACTGGTGGAGTGAGGGGTGCGGAAATGTCCTGCATCAAGCCCTTAATTTGGCAAATGGTGTCCCGAGGCGGCTTCTTGGCACATCCGTGCGGCCAAGGCCAGCAGAGCGGCATCGTCGGGACTTTCGGCGCATTGGAGGTCGGCCCAGCCTGTCCCCGCCCGAGCCGAGACGCGCGGGCCGATGGCGGCGAGGCGGATGTGCGCGCGCGCGATCCCGGCTTCGTCGCAAAGCGTCGAGAGATGCGCGGCGGCCTCTCCCGAATGGAGCAGGGCCAGGGCGGGGCGGGTCAGCAGCGCGCCCATGCCGTCTGGCAGGGGCCGGGGTTCGCTTGCGTAGACTTCGCGTGTGATGATCTCGGCGCCTTTCGGGGTCGCCAGCTCGATCCGCTCGCGCCCGGCGAGGCGCAGCAGGCGGCGATGGGCGGGGTCGAGCGCGGATAGCATGTTCTGGAGGCCGCCCTTGCCGGTGGCGATCACGTCCAGCCCGAATTCGCGTGCAGCCCGCGCAGTGGTTTCGCCCACGGCATAAGCGGGAAGGCCGCGATAGGCGGTCAGCGCCGTGCCGCCGTGGCGCAGGGCATTGGCGCTGCCCAGCAGCAGGGCGTCCACCTCGGCGCGGGGGACGGGCTCCCATGGCAGCGCGCGAATTTCAAACAGTGAGAAGACATGGGCGGTCATGCCCGCCGCCCGCGCAGCCGCGAGCGTGGTCGAGGCGCCGGGTTCAGGGCGCAGGATCAGGATGGGGAGAGGCATGGCACGCTCTGCCTCCGCGCGGCTCATTGTTCCGGGGCCGGCGCTCCGGCGAAGTGCGCGGCGATCGCGGGCACCGCGCGGGCGAGCAGGTCTGCGGCGAGGTCCAGCGGGCCTCGCCTATCGTCTGCCGGGAAGCGGGTCTCGCCGGTGACATGTTCGGCGCCGTCCGGGCTGTATAGCGCGGCGCGCATGACGATGTCGGTGCCTTCGCACCGGGTCAGCACCGCGATCGGGCTGTGGCAGCTGCCGCCAAGTCCCGCCAGCAAGGCGCGCTCGGCCAGAACCTGCGCGCGGCTTGGTGCGTGGTCTACCGCGGTGAGCAAGGCGCGTGTCCCCTCGTCGTCGGCGCGGCACTCTATCATGATCGCGGCTTGTGCGGGGGCGGGGAGCCAGTCCTCGGCGTCAAGGGGGTGGCCAGTGCCGGTCTCGCCCAACCGGTTCAGCCCGGCGGCGGCGAGGAATGTGGCGTCGGCTTCTCCTGCCGCCAGCTTGGCGAGGCGGGTTGCTACATTGCCCCGGAAAGTGACCACGCGGCAGTCCGGCCGGGCGTGGAGAAGCTGCGCGGCGCGGCGCGGCGCGCTGGTGCCGATCACGGCGCCTTGCGGCAATGCGGCGATGGAGGCGGCGCCGACCAGCACGTCGCGCACGTCCTCGCGCGGCAGGATGGCGCCGATGGTGAAGGCGTCCGGGCGGATCGTCTCGACGTCCTTGGCGGAGTGCACGGCGAAGTCGATTTCACCCGTCGCCAGCCAGGCGTCCAGTTCTTTTGTCCACAGGGCCTTGCCCCCGATCTCGGCCAGAGCGCGGTCCTGGATGCGATCGCCGCTGGCGGTGACGGCAACGATCTCTATATGCGCGGGATCGATGTCGTGGGCACGGGCAAGCAGGGCCTGCGCTTCATGCGCCTGCGCCATGGCAAGGGGCGATCGACGTGTACCGAGGCGAAAGCGCCTCTCAGGAATGGAATCTTGGTGTTTATCTTCGGTCATCGGTCGCTTGTGCTACCCGGCAATGTCGTTCAGGGGAAGCTAGGATGAGCATAGTTCTCGGCATCGAATCTTCTTGCGACGAGACCGCCGCGGCGCTGGTTACCAGTGAACGGGTCATCCTTGCCCAGCGCATCGCCTCGCAGGACGAGGTGCATAGCCCTTACGGCGGCGTTGTCCCCGAGATTGCTGCACGCGCCCATGCCGAGCGTCTTGCCCCCCTGATTGCCGCGACTCTGGCCGATGCCGGGATGACGCTGGATGATGTGGACGCCATCGCTGCCACTGCCGGGCCGGGCCTGATCGGCGGCGTGATGGTCGGCCTGGTCACCGCCAAGGCGCTGGCGATGGCGAGCGAGAAGCCGCTGATCGCGGTGAATCACCTCGAAGGCCACGCCCTGTCGCCGCGCCTTGCCGACGCGGCGCTCGAATATCCCTATCTGCTGCTGCTCGTCTCGGGCGGTCACTGCCAGATTCTGCTGGTAGAGGACGTAGGTAAGTTCCGCCGCCTCGCCACCACCATCGACGATGCGCTGGGCGAGGCATTCGACAAGTCCGCCAAGGTGCTGGGGCTGGGCTATCCCGGCGGTCCGGCGCTGGAACGGCTGGCGCTTCAGGGCGATGCGAAGAAAGTCAGCCTGCCCCGGCCACTGAAGGGTTCGAAAGAACCGCACTTCTCGTTCGCCGGGCTCAAGAGCGCGGTGTTGCGGGCCAAGCAGTCGGGCGAGCATAGCGATGCGGACATCGCCGCTTCGTTCCAGCAGGCCGCGATTGACTGCCTCCTCGACCGTTCGCGGCGTGCTCTTGCCAATGTCGGTCCGCTCAACGCGCTGGTCGTCGCTGGCGGGGTTGCCGCCAACAAGGCGATTCGTGCCGCGCTCGAAGGGCTTGCCGCACAGCATGGTCTGCCATTCATCGCGCCGCCACTTGCGCTCTGTACCGACAACGCGGCGATGATCGCCTGGGCCGGGCTGGAGCGACTTGCGCGCGGACAGTCCGATCCGCTCGACGTGGCGGCCCGCCCGCGCTGGCCACTGGACCCTGAGGCCGAAACAGTTCGCGGTGCGGGAGTAAAGGCATGAGTGCTGCACGAATTGGCGTCATCGGCGCAGGTGCCTGGGGCACCGCACTGGCGCAGGCGCTTGCCAGCGATGGCAGTGAAGTCCTGCTCTGGGCGCGCGAACCGGAACTCGTCTCCGCGATCAACGCCGAACACCGCAACGCGCTTTACCTTCCGAGTGCCGTGCTGGCGGCGAAGGTGCGCGCCACCAACGATCTTGCCGATTTAG
Source organism: Novosphingobium sp. 18050 (assembly GCF_902706195.1). Lineage (GTDB taxonomy): Bacteria > Pseudomonadota > Alphaproteobacteria > Sphingomonadales > Sphingomonadaceae > Novosphingobium. The sequence continues at coordinate 328,779 of NZ_CACSJO010000002.1, forward strand.
CCGCTCTGCCTGCGCTGCTGGTGGTCGTGCCAGCCCAGTTCCTGGCGTCCGTCATTGCCGGACTGCCGGAAGGTGATCGCGACCTCGTCCTATGCGCCAAGGGTATCGAGGCGGGCACCGGACGGCTCATGAACGATGTCGCCGCGCAGGCTTGTGCGGCAGAGCGGCTGGCGGTCCTGTCCGGGCCGACGTTCGCGCATGAAGTTGCCGCGGGGCTGCCTACCGCAGTCACACTCGCCTGTGCTGGCGGGCGCGATCAGTGGGAGCGGCTGTCCCCGCTGATAGCGCGGCCCATGCTGCGACCCTATTATTCCGACGATGTCACCGGCGCCGAGATCGGCGGGGCAGTGAAGAACGTCCTCGCCATCGCCTGCGGCGTGGTCGAAGGTCTGAACCTCGGCCAGAACGCCCGCGCGGCGCTGATTGCGCGCGGTTATGCCGAGATGCTGCGCTTCGGGCTTGCGCGCGGTGCGCGGGCGGAGACGCTGTCGGGACTGTGCGGGCTGGGCGACCTTGTCCTCACCTGCTCGTCCACCTCCAGCCGCAATTTCTCGCTCGGCCTTGCACTGGGGCAGGGGCTGACCGCCGCCGAGGCGTTGTCGGGCAAGAACAGCGTCGCCGAGGGTGCCGCCACCGCGCCGATTTTGGCGGACCTTGCCCGCCGTGACGGTATCCAGATGCCGATCGTTGATGCCGTGGCGCGTCTGCTCAGCGGCGCGGCGCCGGCCAGTGAAGTCGTCAGCGACCTGCTCGCCCGCCCGCTGCGCGCTGAACAGGAGCCCGCTCTTTGAGCGACACGCCGACCCCCAGTACTGTCATTTCCAGAGCCGAAGCGACCCGCGAGGAACGCCAGCAACAGGATATCGCCGCGCTCGCCAAAGGTGGACGTACGAACCTGTTCGGCTTCTTTCTGCGCCTTGCCGCGCGCATTCCCTTCCTGTTCATCGCAGGGCGTGCCGCTGCCTATGGCCCGGCCGCGCTGGGCCGTTTCGCCTCGGCGCTGGTCCTGATCGAACTCACCTCAATGCTCTGCACCATGGGCGAGAAGCGCGGCCTCGCGCAGCGCCTGTCGCAGACCGAAGGGCAGGTTCACCCCGCCAACGTCATTGCTGATGGTTCTATCATCGCGGCGATCTCCAGCGTTTCGGCGGCCGCGTTCTTCTGGTTCGTGCCGGGACTGCTGTTTCCCGGCGGTCACTATACCTGGATCGACCGGCTTATGGTCCTCGCCCTGCCGGCGATGACGATGACCGAGATCTGGCTGGCGGCGCTGGCATACCGGCTGCGGGTGACGCCCACCGTCTGGTCGCGCGCCATCGTCGAGCCGTGGACGATCTCGATCATGGCCGGCGCGATGATCTGGCTGGCGCCCGAAAGCGGGCTGTCGATCGCCTATATCGCCTCGATCTACGCCGCGGCGTTCACTGCGTTCATCCCCTTCTTTCGCGAATACGGCGTACCGCGCGGCTGGCGCCCGAAACTGCGCGGCATGCGCAAGCTGGCACTGCATTCGCTGCCTATTGCGCTGGCGGATGCTATCGAATGGGGCACCCGCCGCGTCGACATCTTCCTGCTGGGCTTCCTCGCCCCACCGGCGGCGGTCGGCATCTATTACGCGGCGCAGCAGGTGGCCAGCCTGCCGCAGAAGCTGAAAACCAGTTTCGAGCCGGTGCTCGGGCCGGTCATCACCCGCAACCTCAAAGAGCGCGACTATGGCGCCATCGCCCGGCAGGTGTGCCAGGTGGGCTTCTGGATCACCGCGTCGCAGGCCGGCATTGCGCTGGCGCTGGGCATTCCGGGGGCAGGGGTCATGGGCCTCGTGGGCCGCGAATTCGTGGGCGGCACCGGGGCGCTGGCATTCCTGCTCGCCGCCGAAGTAGTCGCTGCCACTGCCGTCGTCAGCGAGGCGGCGCTGGTCTACGTGGCGCGGGTACGCAACTTGTGGGTCTCGCTCGCCACGATCAGTTTGCAGGCCGTGTTGACGCTGGGCGGCATCCTGCTGATGCAGCGGCTGGGTTACAACTCGCTGTTCCAGGCGGCGGCGGCTGCCATCGCTCTGATGGTCGCACTGGGGATCGCCTCGATCGTCAAGTCGGTGATGCTCTCGCGCATTCTGGGCGAACCGATCAACAACTGGCGCTGGGCGCTGGTCTGGGCGGCTGCTCCGGCGGTCGTCATCGGGTATCTCACCCACCGGTTCCTGCCTGAATGGGCGGCCTTGGCGCTGGGTATCCCGGCGATCCTGGGCTCGTATTTCCTGGTTATCTGGAAAAAGGCGTTCGGGCCGGAAGACCGCAAGCTGTTCCAGAAGACCAAGCCCGCGTAAAACCTTGATCGCGCGGGCTGACAGGCTGGCCGCAAGGCTCTAGGCTGACACCCATGAATCCACGCCGCGCTTCCATGATCGTCGTCGGAGCGGCCCTGTGCGTCGTCCTGTCCTTTGCGACGATGCGTGCACGGGGCGGCATCTTCATTGGCGATCTCAGGCAGCAGGCTGCCGCCGCACGCGATGTCGCAGGCGGCAAGGGCGTGACGCTGGCCTTCCGCGACCGCTACGGGTGGCTGACACGCCACCCGGTCCTGTCAGGCGGCAAGGGGCTGGATGCCGCCACCCGCAGCCGTGTCGCCGCCGCCATCGCCGCAGTGCCTGGTATCGGCGGGGTGAGCTGGGCGAACGAGGGCGATGCGCGCGCGTCCTTGGTGCACTGTCAGGACGATGTCGAGCGGATCCTCGAAACCCGTACCATCCGTTTCGGTGAGGCCAGCACGCGGCTCGATCCGGCCAGTGACAACCTGCTCGACGAAGTAACCCGCGCGCTGCGCCCCTGTGCGGGCAGCATTATCGCGGTTACCGGGCATACCGATGCAGGCGGTAATCCCAAGGTCAATGTTGCCCTCTCGCAAGCACGGGCTGAGGCGGTTCGCTCGGCATTGATTTCGCGTGGAATTCCGGGTGACGGCCTGCGCGCCGTGGGCGTGGGCGCGGCCAAGCCGGTGGAGGGCCTCGACCCCCGCGATCCCGCCAATCGCCGTATCGAATTCTCGGTGCTTTTCACCGCGCCGGTCAAGCCGACCCCGATCGACACGCCGGGACCGGAATGAGGGCGCCCGAATGAGCACTGCAAAGACTAGGAAAGGACCCCGCCTTGCCGCTATGGCTTGAGATGGCCGTTTCGGTGCTGCTGACCTACGGGATCGGCTTCGGCATCGGTTGGCTTGTGTGGAACCGGAAAGGGTAAATCGTCGTGTTGCAAATGATCGAAGCGAACTGGCTGATCTTCATCGCCGCGCTGCTGGTCGGCATCGTCGTTGCGTATTGGGTCTTCGTGCACGGCTCGAAGCCGGCGCGACGCGAGCGACGTCCCGACGTACTGGATGAAGGCGCTGCACCTGCGCAGCGTAATCAGGCGCTGATCGACGCGCCGCCCGCCGCGCAGTTTCATCTCGACCCGCCTGCAATGGCAGGGGTGATGGCCGGTATCGGCGAAGTGATCGCTGTCGCCGCGCAGGAAGAGGCCGACGAAGCGCGCAGCCACCGCGAGCCGCCCCAGACGACCGCCGCCGAGCCCGATCCGACGCCCGCTCCCCCGGCGCCGCCGATCGCGGAAACCGCCGATGGCGAGGTGGCCGCTGATGATCTGCGCAAGATCAAGGGGCTTGGCCCCAAGATGCTGACGGTTCTGCATGCGCTGGGCGTGACCAGTTTCGCCCAGATCGCAGCTTGGACCGACGCTGACCTCGATGAACTCGATACGAAGCTGGGCGCCTTTGCCGGCCGCCCGCGCCGCGATAGCTGGGTGGAGCAGGCGAAACTCCTGTCGAGCGGGGATACCGGGGCTTATGAGGCGAAGTTCGGCAAGGTCTGACCTGCGGCCGTTTACCGGCCTGCCATTTCGATTACGGCCCGGGCGATCGAGACGAGTTCCGACTCGCGGTTTACGCCGGCCTTCTGGAAGATCGTGCGCAGCTGGCTGGAGACGGTCTGGGCACTGACCCCGCGCATCCGGGCGATTTCTTGACGTGAATGGCCCTGTGCCAGAAGCGCGACGATCTCGCCCTCGGCGCGGGTCAGTTCGAGCGCGGCGCAAAGACGCGGACCCTGGTCGCCTGCGAAGCCGAGCGGGGCCTTCAGGGTGACGATAACGCTGGGCGCGAAGCCGAAGTTCCACTCCTGCCGGGGCAGGGCGCAGACTTCCACCAGCATCGGCCCGCGCGACGACTGCAGCCACATTTCCGAAGGCATCGCCTGCGCGCTGGCGAGGGCAAGCCCGATGCGCATCTGCAGTCCGCGATCGGTGTCCGGCCGCGCCGCGCGCAGGATGCTACCGCGCACCTGCAAGGTGTCCGGGGCGAACAGCCCGTCGGCAGCATTGGTTACCGAGCAGACCCGTCCCATGCCGTCGAGCAGGACCGCCGCCGTGCGCAGCGCGTCGAGCGAACCGCGCAGCAGGTCGGCGCCCTGGTGTTCGATGGCCCGCTGCAGCCGGATCGCCGCCATAACCTGCGGGCCGATATCGCTGAGAACCTGGCGGTGCTTTTCGGTCGTGCGTCCGTCGCTTTTCGTATTGATGGTCGCCAGCCCGAAGAACGCCCCGGGGTCGTTCGCCAGGACCATCTGGGCGCCGTGCTCTCCATCCCAGCGGCGTACGTGTTCGATATAGGCCTCGTTGGCGCCGGCGGCGCGGACCTGGTCGTAGTGCTTTTCCCAGACGACTTGATAAGGCGCGCTGGATGCGGCGACGCGGTAGTTCACGTCGGCACGGTGGCCCTCGATCGCCAGGAAGTCCTCGACGTAGCCGTCGTCGGCACTGGTCATCCAATTGAACAAAGTATGGCGCTCGCCAATGGCGAGAAGTTGGGCGCGTGAAGCGCCCGTCGCACTGGCGAGCCCCTTGAGCGCGGCATCCCAGCCTGTCTGTTCGAATGGGGCCCGTGAAAACATCGCCCCCAATTGATCGACTCGAATGGTGCTACCCCGCCTTGCGACCCGAAGACTTAATTTGAACTGCCCGTTAACTTTAGGCAAGCCTATGGAAAGTGAGGGGTATTGCCCGGCTTTACCACGATCGTGGTATGCAATGGGGTTCAGGTGGGCGCATGGGTGATCTGCGACCCGAAGGATCGGCGATTCAGCCTATCCTTATACCTGCCCGGGACCTGCATCGCAGGATCCCGGGTATTTTTTCGATTGGCAACGTGAGGGCGCGGCCTTGGGGATACTTACGCTGCGGGCCTCTGGGCCGTAATTGCCAAGCTTGGCGCACCGAGTACGCCGTCAGTGTTTCGAGCGTGGGATTCCCATTTTCGGACAGCGCATTGTAAATGGCGTGAGGTTCCACCGCGATGCGCGCGTGACTTCGCTGATGCCCTTCGAACGGGTAAAATCGCCAAGTGCCTGGGCGGCGTGCGTCGCGTCGTTTCCTCGCGAACTCTGGTCGCCGCCATTCCCGCTCTACTTCCCCCACTTCTTCTGCTGCTTCCCGTACCGCGTCTTGCGGGTTCCGGGCTTGCCTTCGTTGCTGCGGCCGACCTTGGGTGCCTTGTGCTCCGCATCCGGGAGGCCCAGTTCGCTGGCCTCAAGCCGCCTGATCTCGTCGCGCAGGCGGCCGGCTTCCTCGAATTCGAGGTCTGCCGCCGCATTGCGCATCCGCTTTTCGAGGTCCTCGATATAGGCGCGCAGGTTGTGGCCGACGAGGTTGTTGCGGGTGTCGTCCTCAAGGTCGATCACCACGCCGTCGCGGCTGGCTGTATCGGCGACGATGTCGGCGATACGGCGCTTGATCGACTGCGGGGTGATGCCGTTTTCGAGGTTGAACTGCTCCTGCCGCGCACGGCGGCGGTCGGTTTCGGCTATCGCGCGTTCCATCGAGCCGGTCATGCGATCTGCGTAGAGGATCACCCGCCCGTCGACGTTGCGTGCGGCGCGGCCAATGGTCTGGATCAGCGAGGTTTCCGAACGCAGGAAGCCCTCCTTGTCGGCGTCGAGGATGCAGACAAGTCCGCATTCGGGAATGTCGAGACCCTCGCGCAGCAGGTTGATGCCGATGAGCACGTCGTAAACGCCCATGCGCAGGTCGCGGATCAGCTCGATACGCTCCAGCGTTTCCACGTCGGAGTGCATGTAGCGCACCCGCACGCCCTGCTCGTGCATGAACTCGGTCAGGTCCTCGGCCATGCGCTTGGTGAGGGTGGTGACGAGAGTGCGATAGCCCTTGGCGGCGACTTCCTTGCACTGGGCGATGCAGTCCTGCACCTGATCCTCGACCGGGCGGATTTCCACCGGCGGGTCGATCAGTCCGGTTGGGCGGATGACCTGTTCGGCGAAGACGCCGCCAGTCTGGTCCATCTCCCAGTGACCCGGCGTGGCCGAGACCGCGAAGGTCTGCGGGCGCATCGCGTCCCACTCGTTGAAGCGAAGGGGGCGGTTGTCGATGCAACTGGGCAGGCGGAAACCATATTCGGCCAGCGTGATCTTGCGGCGGTGATCGCCTTTCGACATCGCGCCGATCTGCGGCACCGTCTGGTGGCTTTCGTCGACGAATAGCAGGGCGTTGTCCGGCAGGTATTCGAACAGGGTCGGCGGCGGCTCGCCGGGGATGCGGCCGGTAAGGAAGCGGCTGTAGTTTTCGATGCCGTTGCAGGCGCCGGTGGCGTGGATCATCTCGAGGTCGAAATTGGTGCGCTGTTCCAGCCGCTGGGCTTCGAGCAGCTTTCCTTCGGCCTCCAGTTCCTTGAGCCGTTCGGTCAATTCGAAACGGATCGCCTCGGCCGCCTGCCGCATGGTCGGCCCCGGCGTCACGTAGTGCGAATTGGCGTAAACGCGGATCTTCTCGAGGCTGGCGCCCTTCTTGCCGGTCAGCGGATCGAATTCGGAAATTTCCTCGATCTCGTCGCCAAAGAAACTGATGCGCCAGGCCACATCCTCGAGGTGCGAGGGGAACAGCTCGAGGCTGTCGCCCCGCACGCGGAAATTGCCGCGCGCGAAGGCCACGTCGTTGCGCTTGTACTGAAGGGCGACGAGCTTGCGGATGATCTCGGTCTGGTCCTGCGCCTTGCCCACTTCGAGGTCGAAGATCATCGCCGAATAGGTTTCGACCGAGCCGATGCCGTAGAGGCACGAGACGGAGGCGACGATGATGACGTCGTCGCGCTCCAGCAAGGCGCGGGTGGCCGAATGGCGCATCCGGTCGATCGCCTCGTTCACCGAGCTTTCCTTCTCGATGTAGGTGTCCGACCGGGGGACGTAGGCCTCAGGCTGGTAATAATCGTAATAGGAGACGAAATATTCCACCGCGTTGTCGGGGAAGAAATCGCGGAACTCGGCATAGAGCTGGGCGGCAAGGATTTTGTTGGGCGCCAGGATCAAGGCCGGGCGCTGTAGTTCCTCGATCACCTTGGCCATGGTGAAGGTCTTGCCCGAGCCGGTGACACCCAGCAGGACCTGTGTTTTTTCGCCCTCCTGCGCGGAGCCTACCAGTTCCGCGATGGCGGTCGGCTGGTCGCCGGCGGGCGCGTAGTCCGAGACGATGCGGAACGGCCGGCCGGGCATCGACTTGTCGGGCCGCTGCGGCTTGTGGGGGATGAAGTTGTCCGAAGTGTCGGGTTCTTCGAGGCCGCGACGGATGATGATCTCTGCCATGCGAGAACATATGGGGTATACGCAGCGTTCCGGCAACAGGGGGCAGTAAGCGGGGGTGGTATCAGGCGTTGACCTGCGGGCGGGGCGGTGCCAGCCCCGCAGACCCCATTGGAAGATTAAGAGAGTGTACGCGATGAACGGCAAGTTCGGGATCATGGCTGCGGCGGGTCTCGCCGCGCTGGCGCTGGCCGGCTGCGGATCGAAGGACGACGCGAAGGATGGGGCTCCCAAGTCGATCGAGCAGGTCAAGAAGGAGGCCGACAAGCTCGTGAAGCCCGAGCCCGGCGAATATCGCCAGGTGATGGAGATCAAGAGCCTCGAAGTACCGGGCCTGCCCAAGGAAACGGCCGAGCAGATGAAGGGCGCGATGCAGGCTTCGCAGGAAGGCACGTTCTGCCTGACCAAGGCGGACGCCGACCGGGGCTTCAAGGACATGTTCAACGACGTCGGCAAGGGCAACCAGTGCACCTATTCGAAGTTCGACGTTGATGGCGGCACTCTCGATGCCCAGATGGAGTGCCAGTCACAGCAGGGCGGCAAGGCAGTCATGAAAATGAAAGGCACTGTCACCGAAAAGGGGTCCGACGTGACGGTCGCGATGGACACCAGCGGTGGTCCGCCGCCAATGGGCACGATGAAGATGACGATGCATATGACCACCACGCGCCTTGGAGATTGCAAGGCCAAATAGGCGAAACTGATGCGCGAAGGCCGATGGACCCGCTGAACGACTTTCAAGGGCACACCCCGGGACAGGATGAGCCGCCCGGGTCCCTGCGCGACGCCATTGCGCGCCGCGCGGCCTTTGCGCGTGAGCAGCACCCGGAGGGCGTAAGGAAGCCGCCCCTCCAACTGATGCTGGCGGAACTACGCTCCCTTTATCGCGGTGCGCATCGGGGGCAGGTGGTGCGCGCGGCGGTGCGGCCGATGCCGGTGATGTTGCTGCCGGGCTTTGCCGCCCATCCGAAACGGATGCAGCCGATGGCCGATGCGCTGTCGGCGGCGGGGCATCATGTCTACGGCTGGGGGCTGGGGTTCAACTTCGGGCCGAGCGAGCGCAATTTCTCCTTTTTGATGCGCCGCGTCGCCGTGATCGCGCGGGAGAGTTGGTCGCCGGTCGCGCTGGTCGGCTGGAGTCTGGGCGGTCTCTTCGCGCGGGAGATCGCGCGGCGCGAGCCGGCGCTGGTGGCCAAGGTCATCACCATGGGTACGCCTTTTTCCGGAGATCCGCGTGCGAACAATGCGTGGAAGGCCTATCAGATGGTCACCGGGCATTCAGTGGACCGGCCGCCGATCGACTGCGATTTCTCGGAGAAACCCGCAGTGCCGACCGTGGCGCTGTGGAGCCCGCGAGACGGTATCATCCAGCCCCGTGCGGCTGCGGGCTGGCCGCACGAGCGCGACCGTGCCGTCGCGATTCGGTGCAGCCACCTCGACTTTTCGAGTTCGCCCAAAGTGGTGGCCGAAGTGCTGCGCCAGTTGGATATCAAGGAATAGGCCGTCCTCCCCGAACCGGGGCGGATTTCAGGATTTCGGAGCCTGCCGCCGATAACTCAGGGCCTCGGCGATGTGGATGCGGCCGACCGTTTCCGCGCCGCCAAGGTCGGCGATCGTGCGCGCGACCCTTAGGATGCGGGTGTAGCCGCGCGCGGAGAGGCGCATCGCTTCGGCCGCCTGAAGCAGCAGGCGGCGTCCGGCTTCGTCCGGGGTGGCATGCAGATCCAGCATATCGCCGTCGAGTTCGGCATTGGTCCGCGCGGCGACGCCTTCGAGCCTTGCCGTCTGAATCTGCCGTGCCCGCGCTACTCTTGCGGCAACCTCCGTGCTGCCTTCCTTCGGCGGGGGAAGGGCAAGATCCACCGCCCGCACGGGGTCGACTTCGACGTGCAGGTCGATTCGGTCGAGCAGGGGGCCGGACACCTTGCTCTGGTAATCTGCGGCGCAGCGCGGCGCGCGTGAACAGGCCAGCGCCGCATCGCCAAGATGCCCGCAGCGGCACGGGTTCATCGCCGCGATCAACTGGACCCGCGCCGGGTAGGTGAGGTGGGCATTGGCCCGCGCGACGGTGACTTCGCCTGTCTCCAGCGGCTGACGCAGCGAATCGAGTGCCTGGCGCTGGAACTCGGGCAGTTCGTCGAGGAACAGGACGCCCAGATGCGCCATCGAGACCTCGCCGGGCCGCACTTTCATGCCGCCGCCAGTCAGCGCCGCGATCGAGGCAGAGTGATGCGGCGAGCGATAAGGCCGGGCGCGGCTGATCCGTCCGCCCTCCAGCGTGCCTGAAACAGAGGCCACCATCGATACCTCCAGCGCCTCCGCCGGGGTGAGTTCGGGCAGGATGCCGGGCAGGCACGATGCCAGCAGTGATTTTCCGGCGCCGGGCGGCCCGATCATCAACAGGTTGTGCGATCCGGCCGCAGCGATCTCCAGCGCGCGGCGGGCGGTTTCCTGCCCTTTCACCTGCCGCATGTCGGCACCGCGCGGCGGTGCCTCAACTACGCCGGGGACGGGAATTGGCAGGACCTGCGTGCCCTTTAAATGATTGAGCAGGCTGATGAGGTTAGGCGCGGCAATCACCGGCACGCCGCTGGCCCAGCGGGCTTCGGAGCCTTGCGCGGCAGGGCAGATCAGGCCTTTGCCGGCCTCGCTTGCATGAAGGGCGGCGAGCAAGACGCCGGGGGAGGGGATCACCCGGCCATCCAGCGCGAGTTCGCCCACCGCCACGAAATCGGCGATCTGCTCGGCATCGACGACGCCCATCGCCGCCAGCAGCGCCAGCGCTACCGGCAGATCGTAGTGCGAGCCTTCCTTGGGCAGGTCGGCGGGGGAGAGGTTGATGGTGATCCGCTTGGGCGGCAGGGCCAGCCCCATCGCGGTGAGTGCGGCGCCGACGCGCTGGGTGCTTTCGCGCACCGCCTTGTCGGGCAGGCCGACCAGCAGAAAACCCGGCAGCCCCGGCGCGATCTGGCACTGGACCTCGACGGCGCGCGCCTCAAGCCCGAGGTACGCGACGGTCGAGACGAGTGCGACCACGAAGTATCCCTTATTCTGCAAGTAAAACAACGAAGAGGGATCAGTGTAGTAAGCATTCGCAGTCTGGCGGCCACTGCGTAATTTATGCCTTACGACGTTTTAACCGCGCTCATCAGGTGCTGGGTAAGGGTATCGGCCGCACCGTCAGGTAATGCGCTCGTTTACTGCATGTCTTGGCTTGGCCTGCCTGTTCGCCGTTGCCCCCTTGTCGGCGCAGGTGATCGAATACGAGACAGTCGAGGTGGTTGCCGACCACTTCGACAGCGGCGGCGAGCGCAGCCTTTTTCTGACATTCCGGGATGCCCCGACGGCCCTGTCCGCGGTGTTTCCCGCAGGTCCGGCCTATGGCCCCTTCCGGGTGCTTGGCGATGGCCGCGCCGCTCTGGTCGACGTCACCGATGCGCGCAGCCCGGGGCAGTTCGCGGCGATGCTGCGCGATTATCCCGGCATCACTTCGATCGAGATGATCGACTGTCCCGGCACCGAGGACGACCTTGCCAACTTGCGGTTGGGCCGGATGATTCGCGAACACGGCATTGCCACGCACGTCCCTGCGGGCGGCTCGGTCCGTTCCGGCGGGGTCGAACTGTTTCTGGCCGGGGCGCATCGTTATGCCGATGCGGGGGCAGAGTTCGCTGTCCATTCCTGGATGGACGACACCGGCCTGGAACCCGATGATTATGCGAGCAACGCGCCGGAGAATCGCCGCTACATCGACTATTACCGCCAGATGGGCATGAGCCCGATCGAGGCCGATGCCTTTTATGCCATGACCAATTCGGTTCCGTTTTCCTCCGCCCGCTGGTTCGGTGCGGGCGAGATGGGGCTGTGGGTCAGGCTGGAAGGTGCCGGGGCCTGAGGTCCGGCGTCGGCGTTTTTACTCGAATAGCGAGGCCAGCCAGCCGCGGCGGCGCGGAGGGGGCGTCTGCCCGGATACCTTGAGCAGATGATTGGCCAGAACGGCCGCCTGGCTCTTGGTCATCATCACCGTGGTCTGGAGCGGTCTGTCGCCGTGCTCCCACGTGCTGCGTTCATGCGTCTGGATCGCCAGGACCATGCGGCGCCCCAGGTCCTGCGAGGTCCATCCAACAAGCACGCCGAGCCGATTGCCTGTCGCCACCGTCTTGTCCCGCATAACTGATTTCCCACTCCCCCGGGCCGTGCCGTCTCTGCCGCGCCGAACAATTGCGCGGAGCATGATCCGCCATCCCGGCATGGTCCGCCATACTGGTAAATCGGCACCGGGTTGTTTAAGGGGATCTTCGGTTCGAGGCGGCGCCTGCGCATGTACTCGGCCTTGACTCTGATGCGGCCCTTCAGTATCGGCCCGCAAGAGTTTAGCGGTCGTCCGGTCCGGGCGGCCCTTTTTGTTCAGGTCCTTCGGGGCCAAGTTGGTATTTCGAGGACTGACATGAAGCGCACTTTCCAGCCGAGCAACCTTGTTCGCGCCCGCCGTCACGGCTTCCGTTCGCGCATGGCGACTGTCGGTGGCCGCAAGGTCATCCGTGCACGCCGCGCACGTGGCCGCGCCAAGCTTTCGGCCTGATTCGCCGGTAGCGGCAGGGGCTTGCCCCTGCCTGACGGCGCCAGACCACGCTTTCGCCGGTTGGCGAGGGCATGGTCTGGCGCCGTTTTGCTTTGGCACGAATCGCCAATAGCGCGGCTTTCATGATTCGTTCGGAAACGAGCGATGGCCCATGGTCCGTTTCGGCGACGAACGGAGAGTGGCGTTCTTCCATTATCGCGGGACGATCACTAGTTACGCAGCCATGGCCGATGCCTACACGATCCTGACCCGCCGGTCCGACTTCCTTGCTGCCAATCGCGGCCTGAGAGTCGCGCGTCCCGGCTTCGTGCTGCTTGCCAATCGCAACGATGGGCTGGGGCAGCGCGCCGGGATCACGGTGACCAAGAAGATCGGCAATGCCGTCGTGCGCAACCGCATGAAGCGGCGCTTTCGGGCGCTGCTGCGTGAACTGCTGCACGAACACGGCCTGCCGGACACCGATCACGTCCTGATCGGCCGCGAAAACGGCATCGAGCGCGACTTTGCGGCCTTGCGCAACGAACTCGTGGCCGCATTCGGCCGCGCACGCGATGGCAAGGGCGATTCTCCCCGAACCGGCGGACGGCGCCGCCCACCGCCCCGGAGATGAAGCGGGCGATCCGCTTCCTCGTGGCGCTTCCCGGGCTCTTGCTGATCGGGATCGCGCGGGCGTGGCAGCTTGGCCCTTCGGCGATAATGCCGCCGACCTGCCGCTATTCGCCGTCCTGCTCGCAATACGCGATTGAGGCAGTGCGAAAGCATGGTGCGATTAAGGGTGGATGGCTGGCGCTCTGGCGTCTATTGCGCTGCCAACCGTGGGGCGGGCACGGTCATGATCCCGTCCCTGACTGAACAGAACGACTGACAAGAAGCGAGCGGCCATCCGCGCCGCCGCCGACCGGCAATACGAGCAGGAAACAAGCCTTCGTGGAAAAGCAGCGCAATATCATCCTCGCGGTCCTGCTGACCGCGCTCGTCCTGTTCGGATGGGAAGCCGGGGTCGGTTACTTCTACCCTCAGGCCAAGACGCCGGTTCAGAACGTCGCCGCTGGCGGCCCTGATCAGGCGCCCAGCCCGACCAAGCCGACCCGCGAAGGCGGCCTGCGCGATGCCGCCGACGTGGCGCTGGAACAGCAGGACCTCAAGACCGCGCTCGCCGGCGGTGGCCGGGTTCCGGTTGCCGCACCCGGCCTGTCGGGCTCGATCAACCTGACCGGCGCGATCGTCGACGACCTGGTGCTCAACCGCCACCGCGAGACGGTGGAGAAGAATTCCGGGCCCGTGCGCACCTTCTCGCCCGCCGGCACCCCGGCGCAGCAGTTTGCACAGTTCGGCTGGGTCGGTGAGGGCGGCGTTGCCGCTCCCGGCGCGCAGACCGTATGGACCGCGCCTGCGGGCGCCAAGCTGACCCCCGCGACGCCGCTGACGCTGACCTGGACCAACCCCACCGGACAGCGCTTCGCGATCACGTATTCGATCGACAAGGACTACATGATCACGGCCGTCCAGACGGTCGAGAACGGTGGCGGCGCTCCGGTTACGCTGAAGCCCTTTGCCCTGGTCAACCGTACCGACCGGACTGCCAGCCTGGATACCTGGAACGTCCATTCCGGCCCCATCGGCGCCTTCGACGGTTCGGTCACCTTCTCGAACAACTACAAGGACGTGGTCGAGGCCCGGACCGTCGCCGGCGCTGGCCGCACCGATTGGATCGGCTTCACCGACATCTACTGGATGTCGACGCTGATCCCCGTGGGCACCAAGGCGGATGGTACCTTCCGCTCGCTCGGCAACGATATCTTCCGCGCTGATCTCGTTTACGACCAGCAGGTACTCCAGCCGCGCCAGCGCGTTTCGGTGACCACCAAGCTGTTCGCCGGCGCCAAGGAGCACAACGTGCTCGACGCCTACGAGAAGCAGGGCATCGCCAACTTCGGTCTTGCGATCGACTGGGGCTGGTTCCGCTGGTTCGAGAAGCCGATCTTCTGGCTGCTCACCTCGCTGTTCAAGCTGGTCGGCAACTTCGGGGTCGCGATCATCCTGCTGACCGCCATCGTGCGCGGCATCATGTTCCCGGTGGCTCAGCGCGGCTTCGCCTCGATGGCCGCAATGCGTGCGATCCAGCCGAAGATGAAGGCGCTGCAGGAACGCTACAAGGACGACAAGCAGAAGCAGCAGCAGGAGATCATGGCCCTCTACAAGAAGGAGGGGGTCAACCCGATGGCCGGATGTCTGCCGATGTTCCTGCAGATCCCGGTGTTCTTCGCGCTGTACAAGACGCTGATGCTGGCGATCGAAATGCGCCACCAGCCCTTCGTGCTGTGGATCAAGGATCTGTCCGCGCCCGATCCGCTGCACATCCTCAACCTGTTCGGCCTGCTGCCCTTCAACCCGCCCGCGTTCCTCGCGATCGGCGTGCTGGCTCTGCTGCTGGGCTTCACCATGTTCCTGCAGTTCAAGCTGAACCCGGCCCAGATGGACCCGGCGCAGCAGCAGGTGTTCATGATCATGCCCTGGTTCATGATGTTCGTGATGGCGCCGTTCGCTTCGGGTCTGCTGGTCTACTGGATCACCTCCAACCTGCTCACCATCGCGCAGCAGAAGTACCTGTACAGCCGCCATCCGCAGCTGAAGGCGCAGCAGGAAAAAGACGCAGCCGACAAGGCCCGCGCAAATGAGCGGGATGCAAAGGCGTGAGCATGAATGAAGACCAGTTCGAAGCGGCGCAGCTCGCCGAGCTGACCGAACGGGCGCGCAAGCTCTTTTCAGGACCGGTGACGTTCCTGAAGAGCGCGCCTGAACTCAAGTTCCTGCCCGATCCGATCGTCAACGAAGTGGCCTTCGCCGGCCGCTCGAACGTCGGCAAGTCCTCGCTGCTCAACGCGCTTGTCGGGCGCAAGGCGATCGCGCGCACCTCGGTAACGCCGGGGCGCACGCAGGAGCTGAACTTCTTCGACGTGGGTGAGCCGCTGCGCTTCCGCCTCGTTGACATGCCCGGCTACGGCTTCGCCAAGGCTCCGCCCAAGGTGGTGGAGACCTGGCGCCGCCTGGTGCGCGATTTCCTGCGCGGCCGCGTGGAACTGAAGCGCACCCTGGTGCTGATCGATTCGCGCCACGGCGTGAAGACGGTCGACCTCGAGATGATGAAGATGCTGGACGAGGCCGCCGTGGGCTACCGCATCGTCCTCACCAAGGCCGACAAGATCAAGGCCAGCGAACTGGAAGCCGTGCACGCCGCCACGCTGGTCGAGGCGCGCAAGCATCCGGCGGCGTTCCCCGTGGTTCACATCACCAGCTCGGAAAAAGGTCTGGGGATCGAGGAACTGCGTGCCGCCGTGTTGGGCGACGCGGAACTCTAAGCCTGAAATTCGTGCATTTCCGCCGTTGCCACCAGAATGGCGACGACGGGAATGTGACGGTAATCCGCAGTCGTAGACGGCCCGAAACCAAGCCTTCACCTTGCTGCGTCCACACTTCTGGTGCCCTTCCGACTTTGTGACGATTGCGTGACGGGCGCGGCTCGCCTATGGGCCCCGCTCCACCAGCGCCAGGGATGAAAAGGAAATCTCGCCAATGCGCCAGATTGCCGTTCTCCCCTACCGTACCCTCGGCAATGCCGTCGATGCGCCGATCCAAATCATGCTCATCACTTCGCGCGGCACCGGCCGCTGGGTGATCCCCAAGGGCGGGCTGATGAAGGGCATGGCGCCGCATACCGCCGCCTCGGTCGAGGCTGAGGAAGAAGCCGGTGTGCTGGGCGCGACCTGCCCGGTGCCACTGGGTTCCTATCGCTACCGCAAGCAGCGCAATTCAGGGGCCTCGGTCTGGGCCGACGTTGACGTCTATCCGTTTGCCGTAACCGACGAACTCGATACCTGGGATGAGCAGCACCAGCGCGAGCGCCGCTGGTTTCCGCTTGCCGAGGCCGCCCGCGCGGTGGACGAGGAAGATTTGCAGGCGCTCATCCGTTCCTTCGGCGCGCGCGAATTCCGCGCCGCCGCCAGTCCCGCGCGCATGTTCGGCGCAGTGGCCGATACCGTGGCCGAAAAGACAGGGGTCAATGCCATGTTCGCCTGGTTCCAGAAGCTCCTTCCCGAGCAGGGCAATTTTTTCGACCTGTTCGAAAAGCAGGCCGCGACTCTGGTCGCCGGCGCAGATGCGCTCGCCCGCCTTGCGCAAGGCGGTCCCGGCCGCGCCCAACACATCCGCGAGATCGAGGAGCGTGAGCACGACGCCGACGACATCACCCGCGAAGTGCTGCAGACGGTGCGTCGCAGCTTTCTGACCCCGTTCGACCGTTCCGCGATCACCGATCTCATCAATACGATGGACGATGCCATCGACGAGATGCAGCAGACCGCCAACGCCTCGGACCTCTACGAGGTAATCGAGTTCGAGCCGGAAATGCGCGACATGGCGGCGATCATCGTCGACGCCGCGCGCCTCACTGCCGAAGCGATCCCGCTGCTGCGCAAGATTTCCGACAACGGCCACCGCCTGCACGAACTGACCGAGCGCCTGGTGCGCATGGAGGGCCATGCCGACGAGATCCATGCCGCCGGCCTCAAGCGCATCTTCCGCGAAGCGCAGGGCAAGGACGCGCTGTACTTCATCGTCCGGCAGGAAATGTTCAAGCGTCTTGAGCGCGTCGTCGACCGTTTCGAGGATCTCGCCAACGAGATCGACGGCCTGGTTATCGACCACTCCTGATCGATGGACCACAGTCTTGCTTTGCCGCTGTTGTTCGGCCTTGTCGCGCTGGCGCTGGCGTTCGACTTCCTGAACGGCCTTCATGATGCCGCCAACGCGATCGCTACCGTTGTTGCGACGCGGCTGCTCTCGCCGGTGTTGGCGGTGCTGTTTGCGGCGGCCGGTAACTTCGCGGCCTACTGGATCATGGGCCTGCATGTCGCCGAGACGGTGGGCAAGGGCATCATCAACGTCGACGCGGTGACCCCGGCCGTGGTCTTCGGTGCGCTGGTGGGCGCTATGTTCTGGAACGTGCTGACCTGGATCAAGGGCATTCCCTCCAGTTCCAGCCACGCGCTGATCGGCGGGCTCCTGGGCGCCGGGATCGCGCACGGCGGCTTCGCCGTCGTCGAAAGCTCGGGCACGGTGAAGACGATTGCGGCGATCTTCGTGTCGCCTGTCCTCGGTTTTTTCATCGCCATGTTTCTGATGCTGGTGACGAGTTGGCTGTTCAAAGGCGTCTCGCCGCGCCGGTCGAACAGCGCGTTCAAGGGGCTGCACCTCATCTCCAGCGCTGCCTATTCGATCAGCCACGGCGGCAACGATGCGCAGAAGACGATGGGTATCATCGCTGTGCTGCTCTATTCCACCGGGCACATGTCGGGTGAGTTCCATGTGCCCGAATGGGTCGTGCTGTCCTGCTACGCGGCGATTTCACTGGGTACACTGTCGGGCGGGTGGAAGATCATCAAGACGATGGGCTCCAAGCTCACCAAGCTCAACCACCACTCGGGATTCTGTGCCTCCTCCGCCGGCTCGATCGTGGTGTTCGGCGCCAGCGCGCTGGGCATCCCGGTTTCGACCACTCATGCGATCACCGGCTCGATCGTCGGCACCGGCGCTGCCCGCCGGGCCAGCGCCGTGCGCTGGTCGGTGGCTAGCCGGGTGATCGTGGCCTGGTTCATCACCATCCCTGCCAGCGCCGCTGTGGGCGCGCTGTTCTATACGATAACGCGGGCCTTCTAAAACGCTCGCTTCGGCCGAGCTTGTGGAACCCATGGGCCCGTTGCGCCTCGACACACCGCGCCCCAGCCACTAGGCACCGCATTCCCCACACAGGAATGCGCTCGCTGTGAAGCTTATCATCGGCAACAAGAACTATTCCAGCTGGTCCCTGCGCGGCTGGCTGGCATGCAGGCAATCGGGCCTGCACTTCGACGAACTGACGGTTCCGCTGTTCGGCGAGGAATGGGAGGCGCTCAAGCGCGATTCCGACGATCTTGCTCCCAGTCACGGCAAAGTGCCTATCCTTTGGGACGGCGACGCCGTGGTGTGGGACAGCCTCGCCATCGTCGACTACCTTGCCGACAAGGTCGGGCGCGACCGCTTTTGGCCCAAGGCCGACGATGCCCGCGCGATGGCGCGCTCCATGGTGGCGGAAATGCATTCCAGCTACCTCGCGCTGCGCCGTTCCTGCCCGATGAACATCCGTGCCCGCGTGGAACTTCCCGGCATCGACGAGGAAACGCGCGGCGACATCGTGCGCATCCTGACGCTCTGGGCCGAGGCGCGGGCGCGCTTCGGCAAGGGCGGCCCTTTCCTGTTCGGCACGTTCGGCGCGGCCGACGTGTTCTATGCGCCGGTGGTCAGCCGCTTTCTCACCTACGGCATCGGCGTACCGGGCTTTGCGCAGGCCTATATGCAGGCGGTGTGGGAGCACGAATGGATGCAGGCCTGGATCACCGCTGCCGAGGCGGAGAACTGGGTCATCGAGCAGTACGAAAACCCGGTGACCTGATGCGTAAGATTCTGACGATCCTGGCCGCGCTGTCGGCCGCTCTTTCCATGGGGCTCTCGGTCCCGGCGATGGCATGGGGCGCCCTTGGTCACCGTACCGTTGGTGCGATCGCCATGGCCAACGTGAAGCCCGGCACCCGCGCCGCGATCACGCAACTGCTGCGGCATCAGGGCGAAATCGACACGCCCAAATGCTCGATGCGCACGATCGAGGACGCGGCGACTTGGCCCGACTGCATCAAGAGCGAGCAATGGCGCTGGGCCTATGCCAATTCCTGGCATTACCATGACCAGCCCATCTGCGGCACTTTCGACCTCAAGGCCCACTGCCGCGACGGCATGTGCGCGACCGCCCAGATTCAGCGCGATGCGCGGCTGCTGGCCGACCGCAAGCTGGCGCCCGTGCTGCGGCTTGAGGCGCTGTCATTCCTGGTCCATTTCGTGGGTGATATTCATCAGCCGCTCCACGTCGGCGAGAACGACGATATGGGCGGCAACGCGGTCAAGGCCGACTACGGCGAGGCGCCGGGCCGCAACCTGCATTCGATCTGGGACGGCTTGCTGGCCGAGCGCGCGATCACTTCCGCCCCGACGCTGGTGCGCCGCTACAGCGCTGCGGAGAAGGCCAGTCTCGCCACCGGCACGCTAGAGGATTGGGAGCGCGAAAGCTGGCAGATCAGCCGCGATTTCCTCTACCCGCTGGCTTTCGGCGGCAAGCTGCCCTGTGACGTCAAGGAGCCGCAGAAGATCGTCTGGAGCAACGAGGCGATCGAGCAGGCCATTCCCGTCATCGACGAACGCATCGAGCGGGCCGGCCTGAGGCTCGCCAAAATGCTCGATGCAGCGCTGGGCTGAAGCCTCGACCTCTAGCGGGACATCAGCCGACCATGCCCGAATCCCGCTCTACCACGCGTGCGTTCCTGCTGCTGGGCCTGGTCATGCTATTCTGGGCGGGCAATTCGATCACCGGCCGGGCAGTGCGAGGCGATATTCCGCCCTTCACGCTGGCCTTCGGGCGCTGGCTGATCGCGGTTGCGGTACTGGCCCCGTTCGCAGCGCGCCGGCTCTGGGCCGAGCGGGCCGAGGCCTTGGCCGGCTGGCGCTGGATTCTGGCGCTCGGGTTCCTCGGTATTGTGTGCTTCAACGCCTTCATCTACTCGGGCCTGCGCCATACCAGCGCAGCCAATGCGTTGCTGCTGCAGGCTTCGATCCCGGCATTGGTGCTGGTGCTGGACCGGGTGATATTCGGCGGACGGGCCGGGGCGCTGCATATCGCCGGCGTTGCCGCCTCGACGCTGGGCGTTGTCGGGATTGTCTTCAGGGGTGACGTCTCGGCGCTGACCACGCTGCGCCTCGGCATGGGCGATGCGCTGATCCTGTGCGGTGTCGTGGTCTGGGCGCTCTACACCGTGCTGCTGCGCAAGAAGCCGGCGATCTCGTCTGCCAGCTTCCTGCTGCTGGTCTTCATGCTCGGCGCGCTGGCCATGGCGCCGCTTGCCGGGTGGGAGTGGGCAGAGGGGCTTCACGTAGCCTGGAGCCCGAAGGTGCTGGCCGCCTTTGCCTATGTGGGCGTGTTTCCCTCGGTGCTCGCCTATTTCATTTACAACGCTGCGACGGCGCAGCTTGGCGCAGCGCGCGCGGGACAGGCGATAACTCTGATGCCGCTGTTCGGTGCGCTGCTCTCCGCCCTGCTGCTGGGGGAGAAGCTTGAGCGCTATCACCTCGTCGGCATGGCGCTGATCCTCGCGGGGATCGTGCTGTCGGCTTTGGCGCTGACGAGGCGCCGCCGGACCTAGCCTCGCTTTCTCATGCCCTCGGCCATGGCGGTGAGGGCTTCACGCCGGGGCTGGGCGCGCAAGGCTTCGAACATCTGGCGGTAGTGGGCGTGAGGGACGAACGTCGGTCCTTGGCGCATGTTCCCCAAAGCCAGATTCGCCACCTCGGCGGCGCTTTGCAGATGGGAGATGCCTTCCATCCCGGCGGTCGCTTCCGATTCGGTGGCGCCGGGGCACAGGGTCAGCACGTCGATGCCGGTGCCCTGCATTTCGCCCCAGAGCGCTTCGCCCAGTGCCACCACCAGCGCCTTGGAGGCGGAGTAGGCGGCGGAATAGGGGCAACCGATCAGGCCTTCGACCGAAGCGGTGAATACGATCCCGCCGCGAGACCGCGCCTTGAGGCGGGGGATCATTCCATGAGCAAGCTGCATCGGGGCATGGCAGTTGACCGTCAGCATCCGCGCCATGGCGGCGGCATCGGTGTCCTCGAAGGCACCTTTGACGTTGAAGCCGGCGTTGCTGACGACAAGGCCGACGTCGGTTCCTTGCGTCGCTTCCAGAATTCGCGCGGGGGCGTCCGGGTCGGCAAGGTCGCAGCCGATCACCGTGGTGCGGACCGCATGGGAGGAGAGCAGCCGTTCGGCCAGAGCATCGAGACGATCGGTGCGGCGCGCCGTCAGCACGAGGTCGAAGCCGCGCTCCGCCAGTTCCTCGGCGAAGGCGAGGCCGATGCCCGAGGAGGCGCCCGTCACCAGGGCGATCGGGCCATAGGTTTCGCGGAATTGATCGGGCATCGTCGTCTCCTGCTCTCGTGGGCTGGAGATGAGCAATGCCCGATCCGATTGTCCAGACGCGCCGGGGCAAGATCGCCCGGACGCGCGCCGATCAGAAGGCGGTGAGGAACAGTCCGGCGAGCGCGGCGCTCATGAGGTTGGAGAGGCTGCCCGCCGCCAGCGCGCGGATGCCCAGGCGGGCGATGATCGGGCGCTGGTTGGGGGCAAGCCCGCCCGTCACCGCCATCTGGATCGCGATCGACGAGAAGTTGGCGAAGCCGCAGAGCGCGAAGGTCACTACGGCGACGGTGCGCGGGCTGAGGGCGCCGTCCTTGCCCAGTTCGATGAACGAGACAAATTCGTTGAGGACGATCTTGGTGCCGAACAGGCCGCCGGCATGGAGTGCTTCGGTCCAGTCCGGCGTCGCCAGCAGATAGAAGATCGGGGCGAAGATATAGCCCAGCAGTCCCTGGAAGGTGACACCGTCGAACCCGAAAAGCCCTGCGAACCAGCCGACGAAACCGTTTGCCAGTGCGATCAGAGCCACGAAGGCGAGGACCATCGCGCCGACTGCGACCGCTAGCTTCACGCCGGTCTGGGCGCCTTGCGAGGCGGCCATGATGATGTTGGCGGGCTGTTCTTCTTCGTGATCGACGGTTGCCGGTTCGTCGACATGGACGCCGGGCTGGTGGGTCACGTCGGCGCGGTTGAGCGCGGCCGCGACCATACCGGCGGGCGGGTTCATGCCTTCGTGGATATCCACGCCGTCAATCGCGAGGCCGGGGCGGGGATCGGGCATGATCATCTTGGCCATGAATATGCCGCCCGGCGCAGACATGAAGGCAGCGGCGACGAGATAGTCGATACGGATGCCCATCGATGCATAGGCGGCCAGGATGGTCCCGGCCACGCCCGCAAGGCCCACCGTCATCACGCAGAACAGCTGCGAGGGGTTGAGCGCGGCGAGATAAGGGCGGATCACCAAGGGTGCTTCGCTTTGCCCGACGAAGATGTTCGAGGCCGCGCATAGGCTTTCTACCTTGCTGATCCCCGTCACCTTCTCAAGCGCACCGCCGAGCCAGCGGACGACCAGCGGCATGATCTTGAGATAGTAGAGGATCGAGATCAGCGAGGCGAAGAAGATGATGACCGGCAGCGCCGAGATGGCGAAGCTTTGGCCGCCGATCTCCGGCGAGGCCAAGGGGCCGAACAGGAAATCGATGCCGGCATGGGCATAGCCGAGCAGGCTTTCCACGCCGCTGGCGGCGCCCTGCAGCATCCTGTTGCCTAGCGGCACATAGAGCACCAGCGCGGCAAGACCGGCCTGAAGGGCGAATGCCGCCCCGACCACGCGCAGGCGGATCGCCTTGCGGTCGGTCGAAAGCAGGAAGGCTGCCGCCATGATGAGAACAATGCCGATCAGGCTGTAGGCGACGTGCATTGAGGCGGGTGGCTCCGGGGAAACGTTTGGCGACAAGCGATCGACCCTACTGGCGCAGGCGCGGCGCGGCTAGAGCCTTTTCAAGGCTGGGCAAAACTGGTGCAAAGGGCGCGCAGGTTTGCACGGTCGACATAAGTCGGTGGGAAGGGGCCGCTTTCAGGAGGCCAAAACGTGCGGCCTAATGGCAAGATGAGTCGACAGCCGTCACGTTCGAGCCGTATTTGCAAATGACTGCCAGCCACCGGCGACAGGTGAAAACGGCAGGTCTCTTGTCCCCCACTCCCAGCCATCTGCGGCTCGACGAATCGCGTGTTTCAGGCCCCGTTCGAATTTGTCCCGCGCCACCTAGTGCAATCGTCCACCACGCATTAAGAGCATGGCGATGAATCGCCCCGCGCCCGTCATCACCCGCTCGCTCTTCGTCTTCTCGCTGCTCTATGGAGGCCTCGTCGTATTGGCGGGCGTGCTGGGGACCAAGCTCGCATCGCTCGGCAACTGGCCGGTGCTGGGCGACCTTGCGGTGGAATCGGGCATCTTCGCGTTCCTGCTGCTGGTCGTGCTGTCGAGCGCAGTGGCCGAGCTGCACGGCAAGGACACGGCCAACCGGCTGGTGCGCTACGGCTTCATCCCGCTGATCGTCTCGATGCTGCTGCTGACCTTCGTGATCCATGTCGTTCCGCCTGCGGCATTCTGGGGGGATCAGGAGGCCTATGCCCGCTTGCTGGGGCAGGGCGCGCGGATGCAGTTCGCCGGGTTGATTTCCTACGGTGTGTCGCAGACGCTCAACGTGTACCTGTTCGCGCGGATGTCCGAAGGCAAAGGCCGTCTGCTACTGGTGCGCGCATGGGTCGCCTCGATGCTGTCGCAGGTGATCGATACGGTGCTGTTCATCACCATTTCCTTCGTCGGCACCGGCCTGCCGCTGCTCTCGATCATGGAAGGCCAGATCATCTCGAAGCTGGTGCTTTCGACGATCATGGTGCCGCCGTTCATCTGGTTCTTCGTGAAGCTGGGCCGCAAGCTGGACGCCTGACGCCTTCGCTTCGAGAATGGGCGTTCCACCATTCTCGGGCACCGGCCTTGTCGCGAGAAATAATCGCGCAAAACGGGTTCAAAAATGCGCGTACCCGGCTAAAGCGCATCGCATGTCGAATCCGCACGATCCCGCCTTCCTGGTAAAGGCCGAAACCCTTGTTGACGCGCTGCCCTACATGCAGCGTTACGCCGGGCGCACTTTCGTGGTGAAGTATGGCGGCCACGCCATGGGCGACCCGGAGAAGGCGGTCGACTTCGCCGAGGACGTGGTGCTGCTCAAAGCAGTCGGCATCAACGTGGTCGTCGTTCACGGCGGCGGGCCGCAGATCGGCGCCATGCTCAAGACCATGGGCGTGGAAAGCCGCTTCATCGACGGTCTGCGCGTCACTGACAAGGAAACCGCGCAAGTCGCGGAAATGGTCCTGTCGGGCGCGATCAACAAGGAAATCGTCGGCTGGATCGCCAAGGCGGGCGGCAAGGCCATGGGCGTGTCCGGCAAGGACGGCGGTATGGTCACCGCGCGCAAGGTGCAGCGCACCCGCAAGGACCCCGACAGCCACATCGAGCAGGTCGTCGACCTCGGCTTCGTGGGCGAGCCTGAGAAGATCGACACCACCGTGATCGACACGATTTCCGCCGCGGGCATGATCCCGGTGATCGCACCGATCGCGCCGGGGCCGGACGGGCAGACCTACAACGTCAACGCCGATACCATGGCCGGCGCCATCGCCGCCGCGCTGGGTGCTTCGCGCCTGTTCCTGCTGACCGACGTGGCCGGCGTACTGGACAAGCAGGGCGAACTGCTGACCGACCTCACCCCAGCCGCGATCGAGGGGCTGAAAGCCGACGGC
Organism: Novosphingobium sp. 18050; assembly: GCF_902706195.1. GTDB lineage: Bacteria > Pseudomonadota > Alphaproteobacteria > Sphingomonadales > Sphingomonadaceae > Novosphingobium. The sequence continues at coordinate 353,358 of NZ_CACSJO010000002.1, forward strand.
ACGATCTCGGGCGGCATGATTCCCAAGCTGGAAACCTGCATCCACGCCATCGAGGCCGGGTGCGAGGCTGCCGTCGTCCTTGACGGACGGGTATCGCATGCCATGTTGTTGGAAATATTCACGCAGGAAGGTGCGGGCACGCTGATCCGTGCGGGCTGAATTCTTCCGCGCCAATCGTTCCTCGGGGAGGGGAACCTGAGAACCGAAAGGCTTTTCTAAGCACATGCGTATCAAAGCCGCCCTCGCCATCGCGCTCTCGGGAGCCGCGCTGATGCTTGCCGCCTGTGACAAGAGCGGCGATACGCCGGCCGGTGTGGCTAGTTTGGCTCCCAATACAGGCGCCAGTTCTGACGCCAGCGGCGCGGTGGGCGAAGACGGGCCTGTCACGGATGCCTCCGGTGCGGCCGCCGGGGCTGCTGTCGCCAGTACGCTCGACATGGGCGCGCTGACCGAGCGCCGCGATCCCGAACGCCTGCTGCGCTATTACGTCAGCGCCATCCGCGTGGGCGACTGGGCCAATGGCGCCAGGGCGTGGAGCCTCGATGCCGAGATGACGCCCGCCAAGCTCGAAGCGGAATTCGGCGGCAAGGCCGGCCCAAAGCTGGCGGTCGGCAAGGGTGACATGGAAGGCGCGGCCGGCTCGCTCTACTACGAAGCGCCGCTGGTGGTCGACTTCGGCGACGGGCGTCCCTCCAAGCGCGGAACCATCGTGCTGCGCCGCGTGAACGACGTGCCCGGTGCCAGCGGCGAGCAGCTTAACTGGCGGATCGAGCGGACCTCGACGCTGACGAAGTAAGGGGCAGGGTAAAGGGCGGGCCGGCGTTCCCGTCGGGGCCATCATTTCTCGATGTCACCCGCATCTCGCCGTTCGTCGATCCCCACCCATCTACGGTGGACGCACCCTTGCCCCGATGCCGTTTGCTCGGCTATCAGCGCGGCCTGAAAGCGCATTCGCGCAGAAAAGGAGCCGGCGTTGCTGTTCTTCACCCTCTACCAGATCGTCGATTACCTCATTAACATCATCGTCTTCGTGGTGATCGTGCAGTTCGTGCTGGGCCTGCTGATCGCGTTCAACGTGGTCAACATGCACAACCAGTTCGTCTCGGCGATCTACACCGCGCTCAACGCGATCCTCGAACCGATGCTCAAGCCCATCCGCAAGATCATGCCCAATACCGGCGCGATCGACTTCTCGCCGATGGTTCTGATCATCGGGCTGACGATCCTGCAGATCATTCTGGGCAACCTCGCAAGGGCCTACGGCTGATGAGCACGGCGGCTATCATCGACGGCAAGGCTTTTGCCGAATCGCTGCGCACGCGCGTCGGCCATGTCGCGGCGGACTTCGCGGCGAAAGCCGGGCGCAAGGCCGGTCTCGCAGTCGTCCTCGTCGGCGAGGACCCGGCAAGCCAGGTCTATGTGCGCAACAAGGGCAAGCAGACACTGGCCTGCGGCATGGAGAGCTTCGAACACAAGCTCTCCGCCGATGCTGCCGAGGCCGATCTTCTCGCCGTCGTCGCGCAGTTGAACGACGATCCGGCGGTGGACGGTATCCTCGTCCAGCTGCCCCTTCCGGCGCACATGAACGAGGCGAAGATCATCGCCACGATCAACCCGGACAAGGACGTTGATGGCTTCCACGTCGTCAATGTCGGGCGTCTGGCCACGGGCCTGCCGGGCTTCGTGCCGTGCACGCCGCTGGGCTGCGTGATGCTGCTCAAGGACAAGCTGGGCTCGCTTTCGGGCCTGGATGCGGTCGTGATCGGACGTTCGAACATCGTCGGCAAGCCAATGGCGCAGCTTCTTATCGCGGAAAGCTGCACCGTCACCGTGGCGCACAGCCGGACGAAGGACCTGCCCGAAGTAGTGCGCCGCGCGGACATCGTCATCGCCGCCGTGGGCCGCCCGGAAATGGTCAAGGGTGATTGGCTGAAGCCCGGCGCGACCGTGATCGACGTGGGTATCAACCGCGTTCCGGGACCTGAGGAAGGCAAGACCAAGCTGGTCGGCGACGTCGACTTCGCTTCGGCCAGCGCGGTCGCAGGCGCGATCACGCCGGTGCCGGGCGGGGTGGGTCCGATGACCATCGCCGTGCTTCTGCGCAATACGGTCGTCGCTGCGCATCGCAACATGGGCCTCGCCCTCGACGAGAGCGCGCTTTGAAGCGCCTTGCGCCCGCCTTGGCGCTGCTTGCGCTGGCGGGCGCACTGGCTTCCCCGATGGAGGCCGCGGCGCGGCGCAAGGGTTACGACGGTCCGCCAGGTGCCGGCACCGCCAATCCCAGTGCGCTGGTCGCCGCGGAAATCGCCTTTGCCCGCATGGCGCGCGAGAAGGGTCAATGGACCGCCTTTCGCGAATATGCGGATGACGATGCGGTGATGTTCGTGCCGCAGGCGGTGCTGGCGAAGGACTGGCTTCGCGGCCGGGCCGACCCTTCTGCGCCGGTGCAGTGGCAGACCCATCAGGTCTGGATGAGCTGCGACGGCACGGTCGGCGTCACCAAGGGCGGCTGGCAGCAGCCGGACGGCAAAACGGGCTATTTCACCACCATCTGGAAGCGCCAGAAGAAGGGCAATTTCCGCTGGATTCTCGATCAGGGGGATACCCTGGCGCAGCCGCTGGTGGAACCGGACATGCTCTCCGCTTCGGTTGCGGATTGCGACAGGCGCCATCAGGGACCGCATCCCGAGGGGACCATCGTGGTCGAGGAAAAGTCCGGCATGGTTCGTCCGAAGGGTTCGGGCGAGTCCGATGACGGCACTCTGAAATGGACGTACACCGTCGCGCCGGACAATTCGCGTACCGTGGCGGTGTCGATGCTCAAGGGCGGGGAACAGCGGCAGGTGTTCTCGCTCGATATAGCCGCCGGGGAACGGTAAAGAATGTACGAACTCTTCGTCAGCGCCTTCATCACCCTGTTCGTGGTGATCGATCCGCCGGGCTGCGCGCCGATCTATGCCGGGCTTTCGGCCGGGGCGAGCCGTCGTCAGGCGATCGTCATGGCGGCGCGTGCCTGCCTTATCGCCAGCGGTATCCTGATCGTCTTCGGCCTGTTCGGCGAGCGCCTGCTGGGCGCGTTGCACATCGAACTGGACGCCTTCCGTATCGCGGGCGGCATCATGCTGTTCATGATCGCGGTCGACATGGTCTTCGAAAAGCGCACCCAGCGCCGTGAGGAGCGTGCCGAGAAGATCATGGCCAATACCGAGGTCGAGGACGTCTCGGTTTTCCCGATGGCGATGCCGATGCTGGCAGGCCCCGGCTCGATCGCGACGATGATGCTGCTCACCTCGCGCGCCAAGGGCGATGGGCAGACGATGGTGATCCTGGGTGCGATGCTGGCGGTCATGCTGCTGAGCTTCGCCGCGCTTGCCTCTGCCGGGCCGCTGATGCGGGTGCTGGGCGATAAGGTGGAGGCGGTGATTACCCGCCTGCTTGGGGTCCTGCTGGCCGCGCTGGCGGCGCAATATGTCATCGACGGTGTCAAGTCGTCCCTGCTTCCGGGATGATGCTGCGTTGATGCCGGCTTTCGCGATATACGCCGGTGCGGCGTTGGCGGAGATTGCTGGCTGCTTTGCGTTCTGGGCGTGGCTGCGTCTGTCGAAAAGCGTGTGGTGGCTGGTCCCCGGCTGCGCTTCGCTGGTGCTGTTCGCCTACCTGCTGACGCTGGTGGACACCTCGCAGGCGGGCCGCGCCTATGCAGCCTATGGGGGTATCTACATCTCTTCGGCCCTGATCTGGCTATGGCTGGCCGAGGGCGTGCGGCCTGACCGCTGGGACATATTGGGCGCAGGCCTGTGTCTCGCGGGCGCCGCAGTCATCCTGCTGGCCCCGCACAGGGCGTAACTGCTCGCTCCCCCGGCTGGATGAGGGGATTTCTACCCGTCGATCGGCGCTATCCGTCGACCGGATAATGCTCCGGCAGGCCACCGAGAGCGATCGGCGGGCCTACCTTGCGGCGCGAGCCGTCATGGGTGAAGGCTGCCTGAAGGGCTAGGGCGGTGCCTATCAGCAGCATCCACAAGCCCAAAGTCAGAGCCAGAATCGTTTTGAAATGAAATCGGGAACCCCGGACGCGCTTCTTCATGACGCAGTCTCCCTGCATCGCGCCTTCCCCAGTTGCAGACTATGTTGAGCTGGCGCCTTGCACCAGCGATTTTCCTGCGGGGGGAGGTAAAGGCGGGACGAAGCGTGCAGCAGGCATGGCCGGGACGTTCATGCTTCAGGTGTTTGCGGGTCTATCGACCTCCGCTCGGCCTGATCCCGTCGCAAGCGTCGGGCACAACCTCGCCCGGCCTACTGTAAAGTCGCGCCGTCCTCGTCATCATCGCCGCTGGTGCGACCGAAGAACTGCATGAGCTGGACCAGAAGCTCGCACCGCGCGCCAAGGCCGGATGCCTCCAGCAGGGCCTGCTTGGCGGCAGGGTCGAACGGCGCGATCTGCGAGACGCCGTTGATCAGCGAGAGATCGTCGAGCCGTCCCACCTGATCCCAATCGACCACGTAGCCTTGCGCATCGGCGAAGCGGCGGGCTTCGCGCTCGAAGCTGGCGCGCTCGATGGGGGCGAGGACTTCGCCGTTGTTCTCCGCCAGCAGTTCGGCCTCGACCTGCCGGAACGGCGTCGTCACGACCAGTTCGCGCAGCACCCTGAAGCGGGTCTCGCCCTCCAGTACGATGTTGAAGCGCCCGTCTTCCAGCGCCTCCACATCGCCGATCCGTCCCAGGCAGCCCACGGTGTAGAGCGTGGAGCCCTCCGCAGGGCGCTGTGGCTGGATCATGCCGATGCGCCGGTCACGGGCCAGCACATCGCTCACCATCGCACGGTAGCGTGGTTCGAAGATGTGGAGCGGCAGTTGCAGTCCCGGATAGAGGACTGCGCCGGCGAGGGGGAAGATCGTGACCCGTGCCAACTCTGGCTCAGCCGAACAGCACGGTGGAAAGCTTGCGCCGGGTTGCCGATACCCACGGATCTTCCAGCCCCACGGCCTCGAAGATCTCCAGCAGTTTCGTGCGTGCGGCGCTTTCGTTCCACTCGCGGTCGGCAGCGACCATGCGCAGCAGCGTCTCGGCGGCGGCGTCACGCTCTCCGGCTGCAAAGGCGGCGGCGGCGAAGGCGAACTGCGCCTCCATGTCGGCGGGGCGCTCGGCGGCGGCCGCGCGCAAGGCGGCCAGTTCGCTGTCCTCGGGCTTGTCCTGCACCAGCGCCAAAGCTTTGCGGGCGCGTTCGACGTTCGGATCGGCGGTCAGCGGCTCGCCCAGCGAATCGAGGACCTGCGCGGCCTCTTCCAGTCGCCCGGCGGCGACGAAGGAGCGGATCAGCCCGGCGATCACTTCGCCGTTGTCAGGCGCGACCTCAAGGATCTGCATGTAGATGCTGGCGGCACGCTCGCCATCGCCGTCAGCCAGAGCTTCCTCAGCCATGGCGATCAGCGGGGCGAGGTCCACTTTCGGTTCTGCGCCGGCGGGCTGCACGGGCAGCTTTTCCAGCAGCTGGTCGAGCATCGTCTTGAGTTGCGATTCGCTGCGGGCATTGGTCAGGTCCGCCACCGGCTGGCCCTGGAAGATCGCATAGACCGTCGGGATCGAGCGCACTTGGAACTGCGAGGCGATGAACTGTTCCTCGTCGACATTGACCTTGGCGAGGATCACTCCCTTGTCAGCATATTCCGCCGCGACCTTTTCGAGGAGCGGGGTCAGCGCCTTGCACGGCCCGCACCACTCAGCCCAGAAGTCGAGAATCACGAGCTGGGTCATCGAAGGCTCGACCACCGCCTGGCGAAACCGGTCCACTGCCTTCTGCTCGTCGAGATTGAGACCCATGCTGGCCAAGATTCGTGCTCCCGTAGTGGTTGAAGGCTGTATGTCGGCACCTTAGATCGGGTTTCCGGGGCCGTTTGTGAAGGGTTAATGCGCTGTCGCCTGCGGTAATTCCCGGTGTCTCGCGACGTCTTGCAGTTTTCTTGCACTTCCCTCTTGCGGGGTTTGGAAACCGCTGCTAGTGGCGCCCCTCCACACCGGACCCGGCCAACGCCGCCCGGTTGGATAACGCCAGAGCGGGCGTAGCTCAGTGGTAGAGCACAACCTTGCCAAGGTTGGGGTCGAGGGTTCGAATCCCTTCGCCCGCTCCAGTTTCTCCTGACATGCAGTAGAAATTGCCGTCCAGCCTCATTGGGGCTTGGGCGGTTTTCCCGCGTTCGCCATACAGTTTTTCGACAAAACGTGGCGCGGGCGCGCGTGGTTACATAAGTTCAATTTGAATCGACTGTGCTGCAACGCGATAATGAGAACATGCAAAGCATTTTCCGAATCGCGTTCTGGGCCGCGCTGGCCTTTGCCGTCACCATGGCGGTGCTGCCGCACCCGCCGCAGCTGGCGGGGGAGATGAACGATAAATTCCAGCATATGATGGCGTTTGCCACCCTCGCCGTGCTGGCCGTGCTGGCCTATCCGCGTACCTCGAAAATCAGAATCGCGCTGAGCCTCGTGGCGGTCGGCGCGGGGATCGAGATCGTCCAGATGATCCCGTTCCTGCACCGCGATGCGGAATGGATGGACCTTGCCGCCGATACCTGCGCGGTTCTGGTTATGCTGGCAGTGGTGACGCTGGCATTCGGCTGGCATCGCCGCACACGTTAGGCGCCGTTTTCGGCGTGAATTGCGCTTCGGCCTTTTTTCCGGTTCACCCCTCTTGCCGAGGGGGCAAAGCGCTGCTAGTGGCCCCTCCACCCGGACGGATCGCCTTGGCGAACCGCTCCTTTAAACGCCAGAGCGGGCGTAGCTCAGTGGTAGAGCACAACCTTGCCAAGGTTGGGGTCGAGGGTTCGAATCCCTTCGCCCGCTCCAGTTTTTACGGTATTCCCAGATAAATCGTTGGTCGAATGCAGGACGGTTTGCCGCCCTGCATCCTTGTGTCCTGTCCACCTGGTCAGGCCGTGGGACTATGCGCCGTGACGATCCACGCAGCCGCATCGATCATGACCGAGCGTTCGCCCGGACGCCGCGCAAAGGCAGCCCTGACGGCGGTTGCAGCGCGGCTGCGCAGGTCGTCGTCCTGATCGGCCAGCGCGCGGGAAAGGGGGCCAACCTCGAACGCCATCTCCAGCGCGTCCTCGACGGCGGCTGCTCGCGTCTCGCCCTGTCCGAAGGGAATGGCCTGCGTGAAAGGCACGATGGCGACCTGGGTGAAACCGGCGCTCTGCAGAACCCGCGTAATCCGCGCCGGATCGCCGAATGAGAACGGGCCGGGCGCCTCGGGAG
>NZ_CACSJO010000003.1 GCF_902706195.1 Novosphingobium sp. 18050
AGCTCAGCCTGAGCGGTTTTTTAAAGGGGGCTTTAAGGCCGAATTACCCTCTCAACCCCGCTCAGGCTGAGCTTGTCGAAGCCCCCACGGCAAAAACCGACCTCCCCCGAAAACCCGCATTGCAACCGATTGGCACGTCTCTTGCGAAACACCCGGCACACAGTTCGGGACACCACCCAGATGCCGCAGGATCTATTCGGAATACATGGCAAGGCGCTGGAACTGCGCTCGCAGCGCATGGGCGTGCTTGCCTCCAACATCGCCAATGCCGGAACCCCCGGATACAAGGCCCGCGACATCGACTTTACCGCCGCGATCAAGGCGGCGGACGCCGGTGCCGGTATCGACAAGGCAGCCCATTCGGCCACGCTCTACCGCGTGCCGGTGATGCCCTCGCTCGACGGAAATACGGTGGAACTGCAGAACGAGCAGCTCGCCTTCTCCGAAAACGCGGTCGGCTATTCGACCACGCTCGAATTCATCCGCTCACGGGTCGATACCGTGAAGCGGGCGTTGCGGGGAGATTGACCATGCCGGCTCCCATGAACCTCTTCGGCGTCGCCCAGCGCGGCATGTCGGCGCAGCTGGTGCGGATGAACGCGGCGGCCTCGAACCTGGCCAATGCGGGGTCCGTGTCGGGCACCGAACAGGGCGCCTACAAGCCGATCCGCGCCGTCTTTTCCGAAGACCTCGACCGCGCCAGCGGCCTCTCCACCGTCGCCGTATCGGGCGTGATGCGTGAAAAGGCCGCGGCCGTGCGCCAGCACAACCCCGACCACCCGCTGGCCGACGAGAACGGCGACGTGTGGTCCGCTCCCGTCGATGAGAACGCGGAGATGGTCGAGATGCTCGAAGCCTCGCGCCAGTACCAGAACATGGTCGAGGCCCTCTCCACTGCCAAGAACCTGATGCTCGAAACGATGAGGATGAAATGACCGTCACTTCCGTAATCAACCCCTCGTCGAGCACGGCTTCGACGAACAAGACCTCGCTCTCGTCCCTGAACCAGGGCGATTTCCTGAAGCTGATGACCACCCAGATGCAGCAGCAGGACCCCTTCGATCCGGTCGATCAGAAGGAGATGCTGGCGCAGATGGCGCAGTTCTCCTCGCTCGCCGGGACCACCGAGATGGGTGAGACGCTCAAGACCATCTCCGGCCAGCTCGACACGCTGGCGGAGGCGCAGAAATCCACCGCCGATGCGGTGGCCGCACTCGCAGCTTCCCAGACCGACAAGACCGCCTGAAACCCTTTCTTCGGAGTACCTTAGATGTCCTACTACACTTCGCTCACCGGCCTGAAGAACGCGCAGACCGAACTCAACGTCATCTCGCACAACATCGCCAATGCCGAGACGAACGGCTTCAAGAAAAGCACCACCCAATTCGCCGACATCATCTCGTCGTCGATCGTCACCGACCCTTCGCTGACCGTCGGCATCGGCTCGCGCGTCAGCGTGATCGCGCAGGACTTCAACGTCGGCGCCATCGAGCAGACCGGCAATGCACTTGACCTCGCCATCGGCGGTGAAGGCTTCTTCACCACCGTTTCGCCCAAGTCCGGCCAGACCGAATATACCCGCAACGGCGCCTTCAGCGTGGACGGCAGCGGCTTCATCAAGAACGCGCAAGGCGCCCGCCTGCAGATCTTCCCGGTCGTGGGCGGCGTTACCAATACCGCCACCCACCAGGACGCACAGGTCACCACCACGAATGCCGCCGGCTCGGCCTATGCCAGCGTGACCATCGACCAGGAAGGCATGGTCGTCGCCTCCTACGACGACGGCAGCAACGTGACGCTGGGCACCGTGGCGCTGGCCAACTTCGTCGCCCCCTCGGGTCTCAAGCAGGTCGGCGATTCGAGCTGGAAGATCACCGGCAAGTCCGGCGCGGCCAATTACGGCGCCCCCGGTTCGGGCGCATTCGGCCCGCTGAACTCCGGCTCGCTGGAGCGTTCCAACGTCGATATCGCCGAGGAGCTGGTCGATCTCATCAGCGCGCAGCGGTATTTCCAGGCCAACGCCAAGGCCATCGATACCGCCACGCAGATCTCGCAGACCGTCATCAACCTGCGCACCTGATGAACGCTCCCTCCCCGCAAGGGGAGGGAGTTAACACGCCCCAAGGACCTGCCGATGGACCGCCTGATCTACACCGCCGTTTCGGGCATGAACGCCTCGCTCAACCGCGAGCGTGTCATCGCCAGCAACATGTCGAACGCGCAGACCATTGGTTTCAAAGCGGAAATCCTGCAGGCCACGCCGACAACGCTGGAAGGCCCGCAGCTGGAAGTACGCGCGATGTCGAGCACCGAGGTCTCTGCCGCGTCGATGAAGGCGGGCGGCCTCAACCGCACGAACTACGCGCTAGACGTCGCCATGCAGGGCGATGCGATGCTGGCGGTGCAGGCCGCCGACGGGCAGGAAAGCTACACCCGGCGCGGCGATCTTTCGGTTACCGTCACCGGCGTGCTGCAGAACGGCGACGGCTTGCCGGTGATCGGCAGTTCCGGTCCGATCTCGGTTCCGCCCGGCTCCAAAGTCACGATCGGGCCGGACGGCGGCGTGCTGGTGCAGGACCCCGACACCCCCGACGCTGCCCCGCAGGTGATCGACAAACTCAAGCTGGTCAGCACCGCCGGGACCAGGATCGCCAAGGATATCGCCGGCCAGTTTCGCGTGCCGAATGGCGGAATTCTGCCGGTCGACGAGAACGCTCAGGTAATTCCCGGAGCCCTGGAGCAGTCCAACGTCAACCCTTCCGAGGTACTGGTGGAGATGATCGCGGCGCAGCGGCTTTTCGATATGCGCACCAAGCTGGTCCAGACCGCAGGGCAGCTCGACGAAGCCGGCGCGCGCCTGATGCGCATCGACGGCTGACCGGCACCTAAACGTACCTGAACGACACCTAGAAGGACATAGACCATGCCCAGTTCCGCACTTCAGGTCGCCCGCACCGGGCTTGAGGCCCAGGACACGCGCATGCGCGTGATCGCCAACAACCTCGCCAACGTATCGACCACCGCCTTCAAGCGCGACCGCGCCAACTTCGCCACGCTCGCCTATCAGGATGCGCGGGTTGCCGGCGCGCAGTCCTCGACCGAGACGGCTTATGCCACCGGCCTCAATCTGGGCACCGGCGTCGCCGTGCAGTCGACCACGCGGATGGAGACGCAGGGCACGCTGCAGACCACCGGCAATTCGTTCGACCTGGCGCTGGACGGTGACGGATATTTTCAGGTCCAGCTTCCCGGCGGCCAGCTTGGCTATACGCGCGCGGGCAATTTCAGCCGCACCGCCGAAGGCCAGCTGGTGACCTCGCAGGGCTATGCCGTGCAGCCGGGCATCACCGTGCCCGAAGGCGCGACCACGATCACCGTTTCGGACGACGGCACCGTTTCCGCGCAGCTTGCCGGGCAGTCCGAGCCGACGCAGCTTGGGCAGATCACTATCGCCAGCTTCACCAACCCGGTGGCGCTGCAATCGGCCAGTGACAACTTCATGCTGGAGACCGCCGGCAGCGGCCCCGCGCAGATCGGCATCGCCGGCGAGCAGGGGCGTGGCCACATCCGCCAGGGGATGCTGGAAGGCTCCAACGTCAACATCGTCGAGGAACTGGTCGACATGATCGAGACGCAGCGCGCCTACGAGATCAACTCGAAGATGATCTCGGCGGTCGATGAAATGCTGCGCAACGCAAACCAGACGCTGTGATGATCCTTCGACAGGCTCAGGATGGGCGGAAGCAGGAAATGCCGGAAGACAAAGGCCCGCTCATGCTGAGCTTGTCGAAGCATGCCGGCGCCGCCCTCGCCTGCCTAGCCCTCACTGCCACTCCGGTCTTCGCGAAGAAGCCGCCGCAGCCCTCGGGTTACGAAGCGAGCCTGCCCATCGCTCCCGCACCTGTGGCACCGCCGACCGGCTCGATCTTCAACGTCTCCGCCGGCTACGCGCCGCTGTATCAGGGCACGCGCGCGGCGCGGGTGGGCGATCCGCTGACGATCCTGCTGACCGAAAGCACCACCGCGTCCAAGGCGGTCAGCTCGAAGAGCGGCAAGAGCGGCAGCGCCTCGATCACGCCGCCCACCACGGGCCTGATCTCGCAGCTGCTGAAGCCCAATTCGCTGAAAGCCGGCTCGAACTCCTCGTTCAACGGACAAGGCAGCGCAGCGCAGACATCCGCGCTCGACGCCACCCTCGCGGTCACCATCGCCGAGGTGCGGGCCAACGGCACCGCGCTGGTGCGGGGCGAGAAGAAGATGCTCATCAGCCAGGGCGATGAATGGGTGCGCTTTTCCGGCATCGTGCGGCTCGCCGACATCGATCAGGAGAACCAGATCGCCTCGTCGCGCGTGGCCGATGCCCGCATCGAATATACCGGCAAGGGCGCGCTGCAGCAGGCCAGCAAGCAGGGCTGGCTGGGCCGCTTCTTCAACAAGATCTCGCCGTTCTGATGAGAGTGAACATGCCCTCGCACATCGCTTTCCCATCCTTCGACAAGCTCAGGATGAGCGGCTTCGACAAGTTCAGGATGAGCGGAGTTGAACTCATGAAGCTGTTTCCGCTCATGCTGAGCCTGTCGAAGCACCTCGCACGTGCGGCGCTCGCCCTCACCCTTGTCGCCGCCCCCGCCCATGCCGAGCGCGTGCGCGATCTCGGCCAGTTTCAGGGCGTGCGCACCAACCAGCTCACCGGCTACGGCGTCGTCGTCGGCCTGCCGGGCACCGGGGACGACAATCTCGAATACCTGACGCAGGCGATGAAGGGCGTGTCGGGCCGCATGGGCCTGACCCTGCCGCCGGGCATCGCGCCCGGCCTCAAGAACGCCGCCGCCGTGATGATCACCGCCGACCTGCCCGCTTTCGCCAAGCCGGGGCAGCGCATCGACGTGACCGTCTCCACCATTGGCAAGGCCAAGTCCCTGCGCGGCGGCGCGCTGATCCTTACCGCGCTCTACGGCGCCGACGGGCAGGTCTATGCCATGGCGCAGGGCAACCTTGCCGTAGGCGGTCTCGACGCCTCGGGCCGCGATGGCTCCAAGGTCACCGTCAACATCCCCACCGTGGGCCGCATCGCCGAAGGAGCCAGCGTGGAACGCGCCGTCGCCACCGGCTTCGACAGCGGCGAGATGCTGCGCTGGAACCTGTTCGAGGCCGATTTCCTCACCGCCGCGCGCGTGCGCGACGCGATCAACACGCGCCTGCCGAACACCGCCTCGGTAGAGGACGGCGTTACCCTGGCCCTGCGCCTGCCGGGCAATCCCGACAGCCGCGCCAGCGTGATGGCCGCGATCGAGATGATCGACGTGAACCCCGCCGAAACCGCCGCGCGGGTGATCGTCAACAGCCGCACCGGCACCGTGGTCATCAACTCCGCGGTGCGCCTGTCCCCCGCCGCGATCAGCCACGGCAAGCTGACCGTGCGCGTCGAGGAGAACCAGCAGGTCGTCCAGCCCGCCCCGTTCAGCAAGGGCCGCACGGCGACCGAGCAGCATTCGAACGTCTCGGTCGAGGAGGAGAACCGCTCGGTCGCGCTGTTCAGGGGCGGCGCTTCGCTGTCCAAGGTGGTCGATGCGCTCAACATGCTGGGCGTCACCCCGTCCGACCTCGTGGCGATCCTGGAAGCGTTGAAGCAGGCCGGCGCCCTCAAGGCGGAAATGGTCATCATATGAGCACGATCCTCCCCTCCGTCCTCGGCATGGCGACCAGGGCGGACGCCACCGACCGCGAAAAGCTGCACACCGTCGCCAAGCAGTTCGAGGCCGTGTTCGTACGCGAGATGCTGAGCGCCGCGCGCAAGACCAGCTTCGGCGGAGATGGCGGCGCTGGCGACATTTCCGGCGGGCAAGGGCTGGAAACCTTCCGCCAATTGCAGGACGAACATGTCGCCGACACCACCGTGCAGTCGGGCGTGCTGGGCCTCGCGAAGATACTGGAGGAGCAGATGGCGAAGTTCGTCGGCGGTCCTTCGACAGGCGCAAGACGAGCGGATGGTGCGGGAAGTGGCTCGGCCACGACCAAACCGGACGGTGGCTGACACCAACCTTTGCTCCTCCCACCCCGCCAACCCTGAAAATCCGCGCTGCACTGCCGTTCTAGTATTCGGGGCAAGCGCCCCTCCCAAGAACCCCGCTCAGGCTGAGCTTGTCGAAGCCCGGGCCGCGCAAACGGAAACCAGGTAGCATAATGGCCTCCGACCTTCTCTCGATCGCGCGTTCGGGCGCCCGCGTTGCCCGCACCGCGCTGGACGTGACGGCGAACAACATCGCCAATGCCAAGACCGACGGCTACGTGCGCCGCAGCGTCTCGGTGGCCGAGGTCGTCGGCGGAACGCTCAATGCCACCCCCACCGGCATCAACCTTGCCGGCGCCCGGATCACCGGGATCGTTCGCAACGCCGACGTGTTCCGCCAGTCCGAGGTACGCCGCACCGGCTCCGACGCCGCGCGCGCCTCGGCCGAAGTGGCGGGGCTGGAAAGCGTGCAGACCGCGATCGAACAGACCGGCGTCTACGATTCGGTGGTCGCTTTCGAGGGCAGCCTCAAGCAGCTGGTATCCGATCCCACCGACGGTTCCCTGCGCGCGCAGGTGATCGAGGACGGGCGCACCATGGCGCAGACCTTCAACACCGCCGCGCAGAACCTGGATGCGGCAGGCAAGGGCCTGCGCTTCGAGGCGCGAGACGGCGTCGACACGGTCAACCGCCTCGCCGGAGAAATCGCCAAAGTGAACCTGCGCCTGATGCGCAGCGGCGGCGATGCATCGGGCGACCAGTCCACCCTGCTCGACCAGCGCGACGCCCTGCTCCAGCAGCTCAGCGATCATGCCGATATCACCACCACCATCAATGCCGACAAGTCCGTCTCGGTCACGCTGGGCGGGCCGACCGGCACCTCGCTGGTATCGGGCGCGGCGGCAAAGACTCTGTCGATGGCCAGCGCGGCGAACGGCACGGTGTCGTTCTCGGTGAACAGCCAGGCGGTGACGCTCAGCTCCGGCGCAATCGCGGGCAAGGCGCAGGCGCTGGTGGAACTGGCGGGCGCGCGCACGCAGCTCGATACCATCGCGGGCGGCATCGTCAGCGCCATCAACACTGCGCAAACGGGCGGCGTGGACCTTCAGGGCAGCCCCGGCCAGGCGCTGTTCTCCGGCACCGGCGCGGCGGACATCGCCATGGTCGCCAGCAAGGGCACCGCCATCGCCACCGCCCCTGCGGGCGCGGCGGCAGGCAGCCGCGACATGACCAACCTTACAGCGATGCGCAGCGCGCTCGAAACGGCGGACCCTTCGGGCGCGGTCGATACGCTGCTGTTCGGCGTCTCCAGCGCCGTTGCCGGGCGCACGATCACCCGCGATGCCCTCGCCGCGATCTCGGGCAGCGCGCAGTCCGCGCTGTCTGCTCAGGCCGGCGTGAACCTCGATGACGAAGCCGTGAACCTCGTCCGTTTCCAGCAGGCCTATCAGGCTTCGGCGCGGGTGATGCAGGTCGCGAGCGACATCTTCGATTCCATCCTCTCGATCAGGTAAGGCCCGCCATGACCACCATTTCCACCTCGACCGGCGCCTTCTTCGACAAGTCGCGGACCGATATGAAGTCGCTGCGCGGACAGGCGGAATCGCTGCAGACCCAGCTCAGCACCACCCAGAAGCTGAGCCGCTCTTCCGACAACCCGGTCGCCGCCTCGCGCCTGCGCGCGCTGTCGCGGCAGGAGACGCTGTCGCAGATCGACACCGCCAACGCGAACCGCGCAAATGCCGACCTGACGCTGGCCGACGGCGCCATGTCCGACATCGCCGACACCATCATCCGCGCGCAGGAACTGGCGACCCAGGCCGCCTCCTCCACCCTGACTGCCGAACAGCGCAAAGCCGTGGCAACCGAACTGGATCAGGTTCACGCCACCCTGTTCGGCCTTGCCAACACCCGCGATTCGAACGGCCACGCGCTGTTCGGCGGTGAAAGCACGGGCGATGCCTACAAACTCGATGCCTCGGGCAACGCTGCCTATGTCGGCACCGCCAGCAGCGAAGACCTGCCGCTGGGCGAAGGGCAAAGCGTCACCCGCTCTATTACCGGCCCGCAGTTCCTGACCTTTACCGACAAGAACGGCAACCAGACCGACGTCATGGCCACCGTCAAGGCGCTGTCCGATGCGCTCAAGACCGGGGTGACACCGACCGTCGGCGCGAACGACGCCCTCGCCAATCTCCAGACCGGCCTCGACACCCTGAGCACCGGGCAGACCGTGGTCGGCACCCGGCTGGCCTGGATCGAACTGACCGGCGACCGCCGCATCGACCGGGGCGAACTGCGCTCCGCCGAGCAGACGGACCTGGGCGCCACCGACATCGCCTCCACCATGGCGCGGCTTCAGGAAACCCTGACGGTGCTGGAAGCCAGCCAGGCCGGGTTCGCCAAGCTCTCCAGCCTGAGCCTGTTCAACCAGCTACGCTGATTTCGGCGCTTCTACGCAGCTTTGCGTAGGCTCGGCGACAAGCGGAAATAACCAACTGTCGGCTAACCTGCGCGCATCGCAAGGGTTCGCAAACCCTTATGGCGCCCCGTTTCTGCGGGTGCCGGGCTTTTCGACACGAAGGACCAGAAACCCATGTTCGCAATCATCGGCGTCGTCATCCTGCTGGTGATGGTTTTCGGCGGCTTCGCGATTACCGGCGGCGCGCTTGGCCCGGTGATGGAGGCGATCCCGCACGAGATGCTCATCATCGGCGGCGCCGCGATCGGGGCGATCGTCACCGGCAACTCGATGCACGAGCTCAAGGGCCTCGGCAGCGGCATGATGAAGGTCTTCAAAGGCCCAAAGCACAACAAGCAGGATCACATCGACGTCATCATCCTGACCACGCGGCTGATGAAGCTGCTGCGCTCCGAAGGTCCGGTGGCGCTGGAAAGCCATGTCGCCGATCCCAAAACCTCCGCCATCTTCGCCGAATTCCCGCGCCTGCTCGGCAACGAGCCGCTGGTCCACCTCATCGCCGACACCCTGACTCTGATCGTCGTCTCCTCCGGCACGCTGGAGGTCCACGCGGTGGAGGACGTGATGGACAATGCGATGAAAACCCATTTCCACGAAGCCCACGAAGCGCAGCATGCCCTGCAGGGGCTGGCCGACGCCCTGCCCGCGCTGGGGATCGTCGCCGCCGTGCTGGGCGTGGTGAAGACGATGGGTTCGATCGACAAGCCGCCCTCGATCCTGGGCGGGATGATCGGCTCGGCGCTGGTCGGCACGTTCATGGGCGTGATGCTGGCCTACGGCATGGTCGCGCCGATGGCCGGCCGCCTCAAGCAGGTGCTGGAGGCGGACGAACAGATCTTCCACGCGGTGAAGCAGGTCATCATCGCAAGCCTGCACGGCTGGCCGCAGCCGCTGGTGGTGGAATCGGCGCGTTCCGGCCTTGGCCACGCCTTCCGCCCCAGCCTGTCCGACCTGCTCGACGCGATGCGCGGCAAGTAAGATGGCCAAGAGCGACGAACCCGTCCGCCCGATCATCGTCAAGAAGATCACCATCGTCGCCGGCGGCCACCACGGCGGCGCATGGAAAGTCGCCTACGCGGACTTCGTGACCGCGATGATGGCCTTCTTCCTGCTGCTGTGGATCCTGGGCGCCACCACCGAAAAACAGCGCAAGGGCATCGCCGACTATTTCTCGCCCACGCTGGTCAAAAACCGCAAGTCCGGCACGGGATCGGGCACCGGCCTGCTGGGCGGCACTTCGCTGACCGCGCAGGACAAGCTGCCCCACCCCGGCGGCAGCGGCAACAAGGCCATCACCATCCCGCGCGACGCCACCGGCGGACCGAAGGAAGGCGCCAAGCGCACCCAGCTCGCTCGCCAGCAGGTGGAAAAGAAGCTCCAGTCCACTGACCGCCTGCGCAAGCTGGCAAAGCAGGTGCGGCTGGTCGACACCACCGAAGGCGTGCGCATCGACCTTGTCGACGATGCGAACTTCTCGATGTTCCGCCTCGGCACCACGGTACTGACGCCCGAGGCATCAGACCTGCTGGCAGCGC
Organism: Novosphingobium sp. 18050; assembly: GCF_902706195.1. GTDB lineage: Bacteria > Pseudomonadota > Alphaproteobacteria > Sphingomonadales > Sphingomonadaceae > Novosphingobium. The sequence goes on from NZ_CACSJO010000003.1 coordinate 10,028, forward strand.
TGGGCGAAGCGCTCGGCCCCGACGGTGGCGGCGTGACCGTTCGCGGCCATACCGACGCGCTGCCCTTCGTGCCCGGCACCGTGGGCAACAACTGGTCGCTTTCAGCCGGGCGCGCCGAGGCGACCCGCCAGGCCCTCCTGCGCGACGGCATCAAGGAAGACCGCTTCCGCCGCATCGAGGGCGTGGCCGATCGGGAACTGCTGATCCCGGCCGACCCGCACGATCCGCGCAATCGGCGGATTTCGATCACGCTGCTGAACTGAGCAGTCGCCCTGCCCTCATGCAAACCGGGGCACCAAGTGTCGCATCGCACCCACGATCCGCCCCTCCTTGCACACCACCTGACCAGCCCGCACTTTCCGCCGCAAACATACGAAGGGAGAGCGCGCAATGCCATTTACCGGCCCGACCGAGGACCGCCTCGCTATCCGCGAACTCTACGGCACTTACGCCGACGCCAGCTGGCGCGGAGACCGCGACTTGTGGCTTACCACGTTCACACCGGATGGACGCTGGACCAGCCACCTGTTCGATGCCGCCGGTCACAAGGCCCTGACCGAAACCTGGGACGGATTGTGGAAGGACTGGACCTCCGTCGCGTTCCTCGGCGAGATCGGGTCAATGGAGATCACCGGCGATACCGCCGCCGTCCGCAGCTACGCCCGTGAAGTGGTGCAGATGAAGGACGGCATGATCTTCAAGCTCTGCGGCCATTACGAGGATGCGCTGGTCCGCATCGGGGCTGAGTGGAAATTCGCCCGGCGCGATTATACGCAGACTATCGGCGAATTCCCGGGCTGAAGAAAAACGTCGCCCCGGATCGTCAAGCCCGCGAATGCCAATCCCGCTTCAGTACGATGCTGCATCATCCGCGCGGCCAGATGGCCAGTCACGCCGATGGACAGAACGCTGTGCCGTTTATTGGTGAGAATGTAAGTCCAGCCGCCATGCTGACAGGCTAGCTTATGCAGAGGGCGGTCCCAGACTTCACTGGGATGACGACGGGATTTTAACGGCTGCCCTGAACCAACCGAAACGCCCGGCGGTCTGAGAACAGACCGCCGGGCTGGGCCCTCCGGGGGACGGGAGCCAAGTCGGCATGCCGCGCTTCGGCATACCGGTGTCGGCGTCGCTCTGCGCTTAGCGCAGCAGCGACAGGACGTTCTGCTGGCTCTGGTTGGCCTGGGCGAGCATGGCGGTGGAGGCCTGGCTCAGGATCTGGGCCTTGGCCATCGCAGTCGTTTCGGCCGAGTAATCGGCGTCTTCGATGCGGCTCTTGGCGTCGGACAGGTTGGTGACGGTGTTGGTGAGGTTGTTGATCGCCGATTCCAGGCGGTTCTGGCCGGCACCCAGCGAAGCGCGGGTGGCGTTCACGTCCTTGAGCGCGGAGTCGACGTTCGAAAGCGTGGTGGTGGCCAGCGCCGAAGTCGTCACGTCGAGCGAGGAGGCGGTCAGGTTGGCACCGTTGATAGCCTTGGCGGTCAGCGTGACCTTCTCGCCCGAGTTCGAGCCGGTCTGGATGTCGAAGGTCAGGTCGGTGCCCGAAGTGGTCGAGATCAGCGTGTTGCCGTTGAACTTCACCTGCGTGAACGAGTCGCTGATCTGCGAGGTCAGCGCCGTGACTTCCTGCTGCATCGCCGCACGGTCAGACGACTGGTAGGTGCCCGAGGCCGACTGGATCGCCAGTTCACGCACGCGCTGGAGCATGTTGCTGACTTCCGACAGCGTGCCTTCTGCGGTCTGCGCCAGCGAGATGCCGTCGTTGGCATTGCGGATGCCCTGGCTCATGCCGCGGATCTGCGAGGTCATCGAAGTGGAAATGGCGAGGCCGGCGGCATCGTCCTTGGCCGAGTTGATGCGCTTTCCGGTCGACAGGCGTTCCATCGCGGTGCCGAGCATCTTGTTGGCGGAGTTCGAAGCGTTGGACGCGCGAATGGCGCTGATGTTCGTATTGATGACAGACATGATGAGGTTCCCGTTGAGTGTCCCGATAATCCCGGCCCATCAGTCATGGGCTTTTCGGAGCAACCGGCCGGCCCATCCAGCCCGCTGCCAGCCACTAGACCGGCAAGCCCGCGCGAACTTTAAGCCCCGCTGTGAAATCGTTTGAAACGCGATTCTTTCCAGAGCGAGGCGGCGGCGGGCGAATCCTTCCCGTTTTACGATTCTCCCGCGCGACAATCGCGCGCGCGTGAAGATTATTCCTCCGCCGCGCCGCTGCGCCGGCCGGATGCGATCCAGCCTGACATCCACCGTGAAACGCGCGATTTTCAGGGATTCCAGCCGAAACCGCGCCTCCCAAAGCCCGGCAAGGCGAGGCTCGCAGCCGGTCGAATGCCCTGCAGGAACCTGCCGCCAAACGGCAGATTACGGACATCTACGCGGCCTTAAATTACCGCTCTTTTTGCCGTTAACCACCCATAAGCGGCTTCAGGGAACTGGTTAATTCCAAGGGAATCCGCGATATGGCCGCTCTGGAAATCAATAACGAAACGGCTCGCCTCCACGGCCCGCTGCTCCAGCGCGCCGGGGCGATTGCCGCCTCTCTTTTTAACGGCGATGCAATCGATTTCCGCGATTTTGCAGACCGCACTCCGCTGCGCCCCCGCACCCGCTGCGTGCGGCTGTCGCGCGGGCCGGTCTGCGCGCTTGCCCGCGAAGGCGCCAGCCTGACCTCGATGACCTACCCCGACCCGGTCAGCGAAACCGCGCTGGCCATGCTGCTGGCCGCCTCCGCCGGCCCCGAAGACCCCATCGCCGCCGACCCGGAGAGCCTGTCGGTCTTCGCGCTGGCAGAGCGCCTTGCCGTCAGCGACATCCCCGTACTCATCAACGGCCCGACCGGCACCGGCAAGGAAGTGCTCAGCCGCTTCATCCACACCCGTTCGAACCGCCGCGACCAGCCGTTCATCGCCGTCAACTGCGCTGCCATGCCCGAAACGATGCTGGAGGCCATGCTGTTCGGCCACCAGAAGGGCGCCTTCACCGGCGCGACGGCGGCCAGCGAGGGCTTCATGCGCGCGGCGGACGGCGGCACCCTGCTGCTGGACGAGATCGCCGAACTGCCGCTGGTCCTGCAGGCCAAGCTGCTGCGTGCGCTGCAGGAGCAGGAAGTGGTGCCGATCGGTTCGACCCGCGCGATCAAGGTGGACGTGCGCGTGATCGCCTGCGCCAACCGCGACTTGCCCACCGAAGTGGCGCAGGGCCGTTTCCGAGCCGACCTTTTCTACCGCCTCAACGTGTTCCCGCTGGAACTGCGCCCCTTGCGTGAGCGCCCGGACGACATCGCCCCGCTCGCCTTCGCGATGGCCCTGCGCCACCGCGGCGCGATGGGCACCGGCACCGAAGCCGTGCCCTGCTTCACCGAGGGCGCGCTGGCCATGCTGCGGCTGCATTCCTGGCCGGGCAACGTGCGCGAACTGGAGAACGTGGTGCGCCGCGCGATGCTGCTCGCCCACGGCAGCGCCCGGATCGCGCCCGAGCACATCGTCTTCGACAGCCCGGCGCGCCTTGTCGCGGTGCCTGCGATCGGCGGCCTCGAACTGCCCTTCGCCCCGCCCGCCGACGCACATGGCGACGACCGCAAGCTGTCGAGCATCGTCCAGCACTCCGAGGCCCGCGCCATCGTGGAAACGCTGGAAGCCTGCGGCGGCAACCGCCTGCGCGCGGCCCGCGAACTCGGTATCTCGGAGCGCACCCTGCGCTACCGCCTCGCCTCGATGCGGGAGGCCGGTATCGAAATCGGCCGTGCCGTGATGGGAGGCGGCCGGTGAGCAGCATTCCCTCGATCAGCGGCATGGGCGGCGCGGGCGGCGTCCAGCAGATCCTGCAACTGCGCCAGCAGATCATCTCGCGCAACGACCTGCTGCGCGAGATCCACACCGCGCAGGCCACCGCCCAGACCCAGGGCGCCGGGCAAGCCCCCGCCGGCGGTTTCAGCGCCTCGCTCCAGACCGCGCTGGACGGCGTCAGTTCGGTGCAGAGCCGTTCGGAGGCACTCTCCGTCGCCTACGAAAAGGGCGAGGTCACCGATGTCGCCAAGGTCATGCTGGCCCGCCAGGAAGCCGGCGTCGCCTTCGAAGCCACCCTGCAGGTGCGCAACAAGCTGCTGTCCGCCTACCAGGACATCATGCGGATGGGAGTCTGACTAGATGGCCGATCTCGTTCCCGTATCCGGTTCGTCCTCGACGTTTGGCGGTTTTGGTGATGCTTCGGGCGGCAGTGTGCTGACCCGGCTTTCGTCCATCGCCCAGCAGCCTGCGGTGAAGAAGATGATGCCGGTGTTCATCGGCCTTTCCGCCATCGGCGGCGCGGCGCTGACCTGGAGCATGATGGCGCCTTCGCCCCAGCGCGTGCTCTATGCCCAGCTCGGCGACAGCGAGCGCGCCGGCGTGGCGGAAGCGCTCGACGCGGCGCAGATCAAGTACGCCATCGACAACCAGACCGGCGCGCTCACCGTGGCCGAGGGCGATTTCTACAAGGCGCGGATGCTGGTGGCGTCCGACGGCGCGCTGGCCACGCCCGAGACCGGCGACCAGATGCTCGACAAGCTGCCGATGGGCGCCAGCCGGACGCTGGAAGGCGAACGCATGCGTTCTGCCCGCGAACACGACCTGCAACTGACCATCGGCCAGATCGACGGCGTGGATTCTGTGCGCGTCCACCTTGCGGAGGGCGAAAAGTCCGTCTTCGTGCGCGATAATCTGGCGCCGACCGCCTCGGTCATGGTGCGCCTGAAATCCGGCCGCCAGCTCAGCGAGGGGCAGGTCACCGCGATCCTCAATCTCGTCGCCGCATCGGTGCCGGGCCTCTCTCCCGATGCGGTGCGCGTGGTCGACCAGCATGGCCGCCTGCTGTCCGAAGGCCAAGGCGCCGACAGTGACCGCCTCGACATGCAGTCGCGCCTGGAAACCAAGCTGCGCGAACAGGTTGCGCAGCTTCTCACCCCGATGCTGGGGGACGGCAACTTCACCACCGAAACGCAGGTCCAGCTAGACATGGATCAGGTGACCGCCGCGCGCGAAAGCTACGACAAGGACGGCGTGGTCCGCTCCGAACAGCTGCAGCAGTCGCAGACTTCCGGCCCCGGACAGGCGGGCGGCGTCCCCGGCGTACTATCGAACACCCCGCCGCCCGCGACGCAGGCCGTCCCCGGCGCGCCGCAGGGTACGGCGCCTGCAAACCCTGCTGCCCCCGCCCCGACCAACGGGGAAAGCTCGACCAGCAAGACCTATGAACTGGGCCGTCAGGTGTCCGTCTCCGAAACCGGCCCCGGCGGGATCAAGCGCCTGACCGTGGCGGTCGCGATCAGCGCCGATGCCATGAAGGGCGCCAAGGCCAAGGATCTGGCCGACCTCGAAGCGCTGGTCAGCGCGGCGGTCGGCGCCAATCCGCAGCGCGGCGACGTGGTCAAGATCGTCACCCGCAGTTTCGAGCCGGTCGCGGTGGAGACCACCCCGTTCTACGAAACGCCGTGGTTCGCCATGGTCGTGCGCAACGGCGCGGCGGTGCTCGCGGTGCTGCTGGTCCTGCTGCTGGGCGTGCGCCCGATGATAAACGCCATGCGCGGCGACAAGCCCGCCAAGGCGAAGAAGGGCAAGAAGGGCGCCGCTGCCGAGGCGGACGACGGCAGCGATGCCGCCCCCGCCCAGCGCGCCCTGCCGATGGCTTCGCCAGAGGGCGTGGCCGTGGAAGTCAGCCGCGCCGAACTGCTCTCGCGCCAGCTTGGGCTGGCCCAGCGCATTGTCGCCGAAAAGCCGGAAAGCGCGGTCCATGTCCTGCGCCAGATGCTTGCCGAACCCGCCCCCGAAGCCCCTTCCAAGGCCGCGTAAATGACTGAAATGGCTCCCCTGCAGGCCGCCGACAGCGCGGCGGTGATGATGATGCTGCTGGCCGAGGACCAGACCGCCGAACTTCTCAGCGCCCTCGACCCGCGCGAACTGCGCCTGCTGGGCGAAAAGATGGTCGCGCTGGGCGAGATCGGCCCCGATGTGATCGCCCAGGCCATCGCCGGTTTCGTCGCCAAGACCGAGCGCATGGGCCTAGTTGCCCATGACCGCGTCGGCCAGGTCCACGCGATGATGAGCCGCGCCGTGGGCGAGGTAAAGGCCGACAACGTGATGCGCCGCATTGCGCCCGCCGCCCCGCAAACCTCGCCGCTGGAACTGGCGCGCTGGCTGACCCCGGACGCGCTGGTCCCGCTGGTCAAGGGCGAGCATCCGCAGGCCATCGCCGTGCTTTTGATCCAGCTCGACCCCGAGGTTGCCGCAGCCGTGCTCCACGCCCTGCCGCCGGCTGTCCAGCCCGAGATCGTCCACCGCATCGCCACGCTCGGCCCGGTCGCCCCGCAGGCGATCGAGATGCTGGAAGATCTGCTCTCGCGCCGGATCACCGAAAGCCACGGCCAGCGCCCCCTGCAGATGGGCGGCGCGCGCGAGGCCGCCGAAATCATCAACGGCATCGGCAAAGTCGCCGAGAAACACGTCATGGGCGCGCTCGCCAAGCGCGACAAAGTGCTGGCGCGCCAGATCGAGGAGGAGATGTTCAAGTTCGAACACCTCTTCGTCCTCGATGCGCAGGCGATGGGTGCCCTGCTGCGCGATGTCCCCAACGAGACCCTGATCGACGCCCTCAAGGGCATCGCCGAAGACGAGCGCGAAGTGTTCTTCAAGGCCATGTCCAGCCGCGCCGCCGACGGCGTGCGCGATGAGATCGCCGCGCGCGGACGGGTGAAGCTGGCCGATGTGGTCGCGGCGCAGAAGGACGTCGTCGCGGTGGCCCGCAAGCTGGCCGCCGACGGCACGATCGTGTTCGGTTCGGGCGGAGACGACGACTATGTCTGACCTTGGTTTCTCGCTGGCCCAGCCGGGTCTGGCGCCGCCGACGGCGCCGCTGGTCGGCAGCCCGCGTCCGCGCGTCTCGCTGGTCGAGGCGCTGGGCCAGTCGACGGGGTTCCGCCCCGATGCGCGCTTCGGGGGGATGTTTGGCATGACCTTGCATGAACGCAGCGGCTCGGTGGTGCAGCCCGATGCGCCCGATCTGGTGGCAGAAGCCTATGCCCGCGGTTTCGCCGATGGCCACGCGCAGGCGAGCGAGGCGGCAGAGGCCCACGCCATCGCCATGGCCGCCGCGCACGAGGCCTTGGCGCTAGCCTTCACCCGCCTCGACGCCAGCCTCGAGGAAGACCTGCGCCTGCGCCTGCGCGATACCGTCGCGGCGCTGTGCGAGGCGGCGCTGGCCCCCCTCGCCATCGACGAGGCGGCGCTGATCCAGCGCATCACCCGCGCAGTATCGATGCTGGCCCGCGCCGACGACGAGCGCGTGGTCAGGCTGCATCCCGCCGACATCGCCCTGATTTCGGAGCGGATGAGCGCCGAATGGCAGGTCGTGCCCGATGCCTCGCTGGAACGCGGCACCGTGCGCGTCGAAGGCAGTGCAGGCGGGGTGGAAGACGGCCCCGCAAGCTGGCGCATGGCGATCGCCGAAGCGCTGCACGAGGGTTGATCCGCCTTTTGCGAGGGGGCTTCGACAAGCTCAGCCTGAGCGGGGTTGAGATTTTTACGCCGCCTCCGCTCACCCTGAGCTTGCCGAAGGGTCAGGCTGAGCTTGTCGAAGCCCCAGCAGGCCAAAACAGGACGCGACACCCATGACCACGCCCCACGCCGCCATCCTCGCCGATTTCGCGGCCGAGCCGGTAGACCTCGCCCCGCGCCGCTTCGGCACTGTCACCGCCTGCGACGGGGGCCTGCTCGAAGTCAGCGGATTGTCGGTTCCGGTCGGCGCGATGTGCCGGGTGATGAACGGACCGCGCAAAACCTTCCCCGCCGAAGTCATCGGCTTTCGTAACGGCCGCACGATGATGATGCTCCTGGGCGACACCATCCTGCTGCGCCCCGGTGCCCGCGTGGTGCCCGAAGGCCGCCCCGGAATGCTCCCCGTGGGCGATGCGTTTCTCGGCCGCGCGGTGGATGGCGAGGGCCTGCCGATCGACGGCGGACTGCCCATCCACACTCGCCTCGAATGGCCAGCCGGCGGCGTGCGCACGTCCGCGCTGGACCGCAGCCCGGTGCGCCTGCCCTTCGACACGGGGGTGCGGGCGCTCAACGCGCTGACCACTTTCGGCGTCGGCCAGCGCATCGGCGTGATGGCGGGATCGGGCGTGGGCAAGTCGGTGCTGATCGACATGATCGCGCGCGGGGCCAGCGCCGACGTGGTGATCGTCGGCCTGATCGGAGAGCGCGCGCGCGAGGTTTCCGACTTCGTCGAGCGCCACATGAACGACGAGAAGAAACACAAGACCGTCGTCGTCGCCGTGCCCGCCGACCATGCCCCGAACCTGCGCCTGCGCGGCTCCATGCTGGCCACCGCGATGGCCGAGCATTTCCGCAGCAAAGGCAAGCGCGTGCTGCTCATTCTGGACAGCCTGACCCGCGTGGCCCACGCAGCGCGCGAAATCGGCCTCCTGCTGGGGGAACCCGGCGCCGCGCGCGGCTACCCCCCTTCCGCGCTGGCGACGATCACCAAGCTGGTCGAGCGCGCCGGCAATTCAGCCGCGAGCGGCGGCTCGATCACCGGCCTCTACACCGTGCTGGCGGACGGCGACAACCAGGACGATCCGGTGGTCGACACGGCCCGCTCGATCCTCGACGGCCATATCGTGCTCTCGCGCGAACTGGCGCAGCGCGGGCAGTATCCGGCGATCGACATCGCCGCCTCGCTCAGCCGGGTGATGAACGATATCGTGCCGCTGGCCCACCAGCATCTGGCCCGCAGTTTCCGCGCGCTCACCGCCAGCTACGAGGCCAACCGCGATCTCGTGCTGATGGGCGCCTACCGCACCGGCGCCGACCCGCAGCTGGACCGTGCCATCGCCATGCAGGCCGCGCTCACCGGCTTCCTGTGCCAGCCGCAGGGCGAGGTCGTTGGCCTGGATGCCAGCGCGGGCCAGCTTGCGGGACTGCTGGGATGAGCCCCGAACTCAAACGCCTCGCCCGCCTGAAAAGGCTGGAGAAACTGCGCGCCATCGCCAAGCAGACTGCCGCCACCGAAGCGGCGCAGGCCGAAAGTACCCTGTCGCAGCTTCGCTCCCTGTCGGACCGCACCCGCCAGCTCGCCAGCGACTACGCCGCGCGGCGCGAAGCCGCAGACGGCGCGGCGCTGCACCACGTCGCCCGCTTCGTGGGAGGCCTGCAGGCGCTCAGCCGCACCACCGACGGCGACGCCTTGCGCGCGCAGTCGGTAGCGGATGCCAAGCAGCAGGCCCTCGCCGAAGCCGAACGCCGCCGCGCCGCCATCGAGGACCGCGCCGCGCTCCAGGAACGCCGCATCGCCAGCAAGGGACAGGCCCCGGTCCTGACCAGCCGCAAGGCAAGTGGCACGGATCTTGAATAGAGCCGGGCGACGCCAGACAGGACAGGCCCCGCATGATCCCGACCACCGCCCCGACACTCAACCCCGCTATCACCCCGAATGCCCTGGGAACGTCTGCGGGTATGCCGGGCGGCGATTTCGCCGCGCTTCTGGGGATCACGCAGGTTCCGGCTGGCATTGCAGTAGTGCCTGCCCTTCCAGCGGGTGAGGCCGTGGTTCCCTCCCTCGCAGCGCCTCTCCTGTCGGACGCGGTGAAAGGTACGCAGGACGGCCTCGCCGCACTGGCGCTCCAGGCCGGTGCAGCCGCGTTTCCCGTCGCCCTGAAAGGCACGGCCGTGGCGGCCTCCCCGTTCACGGCCAGTCCCGCAGCACCGCCGCAAATTTCGCTCCAGATGCCCGGAAACCCTGCGCTTTCGGCCCCGTCCCCGGCCGCATTGGCAGTCGCTTTCACGTCTGCGCCGGTTCGCACCGAAGCACCCTCGACGCCGGGCCTTGAGCCGGTCGCAGCCGATCTCACAGCAGTCCCGCCCAAGACTGACAGCCCTACCGTCGCACCATCGGCCGCCGCCACGGTCAAAACCGCGCTCAAGCCCGGCCTGCCCGCTGGCGCCCTGGCGATGCCACCTGCCGAAACTCCTGCCCCCGTCGACGGCAAGGGCGGCAAGCAGACCGGCAAGATGTTGCCGCCTGCCGCCCACGCCAAGCATGACGACGAGGCGACCGCTGCGAACGAAACCTCCCTCGCAGCCGCGCCCGTTGCGACGGCCTCACCCGCCGCCGCTTTGCCGGTTGCAGACCTGTTCGCGGCCCCCTCGTCCGCTGAAGACCTGCCGAGTGCCGAAGCCGCGCTCGCGCAGCCCGTTATTGTCGAGCAGGCGGTGCCGTCCACTGCGCCCGCAGCGCCGATGGTGGCCGCGCCCGCTGACCTGCGCACCGCGTCCCGGCGGCCAGCTCCCCTCAGCGATACTTCGCGCGCCGCGCCGACGGCTGCGGCCAGTCTCATGCGGGTGACGGATGCACCCGCGCCTGCGTTCCCCGCCGCGCCTTCAACCGAAGCCACTGCGCATAGTGCTGCCGCGCCGCCCGTCAGCATCCCCGCGCCTCAGGCGAACGGGGTCCAGCTCGAACCGATCGAACTGGTGCCCGCAGACAGCGGACGCGCGGCCACGCGTGAGACGGCTGCGTCGCCTTCCATGCCGTTCCAGCCGCGCCCCGCCGACCCGGCACCTGTCGCTCCGGTTCGGACCGCCGCGCCCGGCATACCCGCGCCTGTGGTAACCCCGGCTGCGGCGCTGGTGATGCAGCAGCCAGTCGAGGTGGCCCCGGTTACTCAGGCTCAGGCCGTTCCCCATCGCTCGGAAGTGATTACCCCAACGCCCGCCGCCTCGCCCGCGCCTGTCATCGACGTCGCCGTTCAGGGCGAGGCCGAGCAGCCCCGCACGCTCGCTTCCGCAAAGCCCGCGCACGCCGAGCCGGTCGAGGTCAAGGGCCATCCGGCTCCGGCCACCGAGGTCGAGGCCGCCCCCGCGCGCACCGTTCTTGCCATGCCGCAGCCGGTGATGGTCGATGCTGCGCCGGGCACCCCCGGCACTCCTTCGCCTGAAGGTACTTCCGCGCCCTCGCCCACGGGTGAGGCGCCGCAGGACTTCGCCACGCTCGTCTCCCGCCTGGCCGAGGCGCGTGAGGCGGCCAGTCCGAATGTCGTGCGCACCGCGCTTTCCCATGCCGAGTTCGGCCGAGTGTCGATGCAGATCGGGCATGAGGACGGCGGCCTCTCCGTCACGCTGGCAAGCCGCGATCCCGAATTCAACGGCGCCGTCCAGGCCGCCGCCGCCGCGGCCGCGAACAGCGCGGCGGGCAATGGCGATCAGCCGCGTCAGGAAAACCCGGCCCAGCAGCAGGGCAACACCGGCCAGACGCAGACCGGCGCCAATGCCAATACCAATGCGAATGGCGGCCAGAACCAGCCAGCCCGCACCGACGCATCCGGCCAGCAGGCCCGGCGTGAGGGCGGCGCTTTCGGGCGGCCTCAGGACCAGCAGCAGCCCGGTACACAGCCGCGCAGCCGCAGCGAGCAGCGGCCCGGCAGCGACATCTACGCCTGACGCCGCCGAAGCTGCGCTCAACGCGCCCCGCCCAGCACTTTGACCGTCCGAACACCGGGGAATCTTCTTAAATGAGCGCAAAACCTGCCAAGGACGACGGCGAAGAAAAGCCGAAGAAAAAGGGCAAGATGGGCCTGATCCTCATCGCCGTGGCCATGCTTGTGGTCGGCGGCGGGGCGGTGTTCGGGCTGATGGTAGCGGGCGTCATCGGCGGCCACGGCGAGGAAAAGAAGAAGGACGAAGGCCCGCAGCTCGTCAAGAAAGGCGCCGTCGATCCTTATGCCCCGCCCGCCAAGGAAGGCGACAGCGAAGGCGGCGGCGCCGAAGTCGAAAGCGAGGGCGGCGATCCCTATCGCACCGCCTACTTCACGTTCACCGACGATTTCACGTCCAACCTCAAGGACAGCGATTCGATGGTTCAGGCCAGCCTCGCCTGCTCCACCCGGCGCGACGGGCGGGTGCTGCAATGGCTGGCCAAGCACGAGCTGGCAATCCGCTCGCGCCTGCTCGAAATCCTCGCGGACACGCCCGAGGAGGACGCCACCACCATTGAAGGCAAGGAACGCCTCAACAAGCGGATGACCGATGCCATCAACCAGGTGCTGATCCAGAAGGAAGGCTTCGGCGGCGTCGATGCCGTCTACTTCCGTAACTTCATCGTCCAGTGATGGCGCAGGAAACCCCGCCCAAAGCGCGTCACTGCGCCGAACTGCTCGGCTCCGGTCCCTCGATCGCCGAGATGGTGCGCCCGCTGGCGAAGCTGGGCGAGACGCTGGCGCGCACGCTGCCGGACGGGCTTGCCCGGCTGGCGGGCGGCGAGGCGCCGGTGGTGCGCATCGGTATTCCCGCCGAATCCACGCTTGCCGCGATGGAGGAGGAGAACGCAGGGCTGGCCGCGCACAGCCTGATGGGCCTTGGCCCCCGGCGCCTGCCGCTTCTCGCCACGTTCGAGGCCGCCCCGGTGCTGCGCCTGCTCGACCGCGCGTTCGGCGGGCGCGGCGACGTGCCCAAGCCGCTGCCGTCTGCGTTTCCGCTATCCGCGCAACTGCTGCTGGGGCGCATTGAGGAAGCGATTGCCGCTGCGCTGAGCGCCGGGCTGGGCGGAGATCCAACCCACCGCGTTACCGCGCTGCGCCGCGACACCAGCCTGTCCGAATTGGCCCCCTTCGCGCCCGCCGAGCCGCTGCTGCGGATCGTGCTGGAGATCGAGGAACCAGCCGCGCAGCCCTGGTCGCTGGCACTGGCGCTACCCCTGTCGACGCTGGCCGCCGCGCTGGTCGTGCCGCGCCGCCAGCGCCGGCCTGCCCCGCGCGTCCGGCCCGGCCCCGACGGAGAGCCGTTCGCCTCGATGCCGATCGAGGTGACCGCCGTGCTGGTCGACATGACGCTGCCTTTCTCGCGCCTTTCCGCGCTGCGCCCCGGAGACGTGCTGCCGGTGACGGTGGCGCGCTCGGTGCCGCTTCGGGTCGACGGGCGCACCATTGCTGCCGGCACGGTCGGCGAAGTCGAGGACCGGGTTGCGGTCCAGCTGCAAAACGCATTCTGATTTGGGAACCCGAAACGATATGAGCATCCATTCCCGCGGCCTCGATTTCCTGCGCGATGTCGACGTGCGCCTGTCTGTCGAACTTGGCCGGACCCAGATGAAGCTCAAGGACGTGCTGGCGCTGGGGCCGGAAAGCCTCGTCATGCTCGACCGGATGACCGACGAACTGCTCGACGTGCTGGTCAACGGCAAGCCCATCGCGCGGGGCGAGGTGGTCTCGCACAACGGGCGCTTCGGCCTGCGCATCGTCGAGATGCTGGGGATCGAGGAAACCGCCGCGCCGGGCGATGCGCTGGGCCTGCCAGAGAGCGGACTGGGCGGCGGACTGGGCGGCGGCCAGAGCAGCGGGGAGTGACGGGCGATGCTGTGGTATGTGCTCAAGCTGATCGTGCTGCTGCCGATGATCACGCTGCTGATCTGGGGCTGCCTGAAACTGGCGCGCACGGTGCAGGCGAAAGTCGGCGTGGGCACGGGGTCGAAGTCGATCCGTATCGTCGAGACGACGATGCTCTCGCCCACGCTCAAGCTGGCGGTGATCGAGTTTCACGGGCGCGAGATTCTGGTCTCCGCCTCCCGGCAGGGGCTGACGCGGTTGGCGGAGGCGCCTGCGAGGGCGCGGGGGGAAGCCGAATGAGCCTCCGCAAGTTCCTCCCCGGAACGGGGAGGGGGACCACCCGCAGGGTGGTGGAGGGGTACCCTCGCATTACGGGAGGCCGTGTAAACCGCGCGTGCCCCTCCACCATGCTTCGCATGGTCCCCCTCCCCCGCTGGGGGAGGAAGTGCGTCGCCACCTTCGCTCTTCTTTCCCCCGTCGGCGCCCATGCGCAAGCCGCGATCCCCGGCGCGCTCGACCGCGCTTTCGGGTCGCTGGGCGGCACCGGCGGGCCGGGGATGAACATGTCGCTCCAGCTCCTGCTCATCATGGGGCTGCTGACGATCCTGCCCAGCCTGATCCTGATGATGACCAGCTTCACGCGCATTCTGGTGGTGCTGTCGATCCTGCGGCAGGCAATCGGATTGCAGCAATCGCCGCCCAATCAGGTGCTGATCGGCCTGTCGATGTTCCTGTCGCTGTTCGTGATGGCGCCCACGCTGGAGACCGTGAACCAGACCGCCATCGCCCCCTACTCCGCCGGCACCATCAATGCCGAAGCCGCGATCCAGAACGGGGGCCGCGCTTTCCATGCCTTCATGATCCGCCAGACCCGCGAACGCGACCTGATGATGTTCGCGGAGATGGCCAAAGCCCCGCGCTTTGCCGGCAGCGCCGATGTGCCGTTCTCGGTGCTGCTGCCGGCGTTCGTCACCAGCGAACTCAAGACCGCGTTCCAGATCGGGTTCATGCTGTTCCTGCCGTTTCTGGTGATCGACCTGGTGGTGTCATCGGTGCTGATGAGCCTGGGCATGATGATGATGAGCCCGATGGTAGTCTCGCTGCCGTTCAAGCTGCTGCTGTTCGTGATGGTGGATGGCTGGGCGCTGCTGATGGGTTCGCTGGCGCAGAGTTTCGGGTGATGGGGTGCCTTGCGCGTGTGGTGCTTCGACAGGCTCAGCATGAGCGGAAACACCGGAAATACCTCTCAACTCCGCTCATCCTGAGCCTGTCGAAGCACTCTCGCACAGGGCAACGCTGATGGAGGACATCTCCGCCCTCCTCGCCCTGGCCGACAGGATGCTGTGGGTGACGGCGCTGGTCGCCGCGCCGGTGCTGCTGGCTTCGCTGGCGGTGGGTCTGGTCATCGGGATCATCCAGGCGGCCACTTCTGTCAACGAGCAGACGCTGACTTTCGTGCCCAAGCTGGCCGTGATCGCGCTGGTGCTGGTGCTGCTGGGCAGTTCGATGATGACGCTGATCGCCGACTACACGCAGGAAGTCTTCGCCCATATCTCCCGCACCGGCGACGCCCAGCAGGTTGCGCGGTGATCGGGCTGGACTTCGGCTACGGCGCGCTGGAGGCCGAGTTCTGGCGGCTGGTCTTCGTCATGACCCGGATCGGCGCCGCGCTGGTCGCCGCGCCGCTGTTCGGCGCGGTCACGGTACCGGCGCAGGTGCGCGTGATGGTGGCGGGCGGGATTGCGGTGATGGTCTGCGCGTGGACGCCGGTGGCCGCGCCCGCGCAGTTGCTGTCGGCGGCGGGCATCCTTTCCGTGATCGGCGAAGTTCTGGTGGGCCTGACGCTGGGCTTCGTATTGCAGCTCTCGTTCGCCGCGCCGGTGATCGCCGCCGAGGTGATCGGCGGCGGCATGGGCCTGAACATGGCGGTCGCGATCGATCCGGTGGGCGGCGCACAGTCGCCTGCGCTGGGGCAGTATTTCATGGTGGTGCTGACCCTGGTGTTCCTGGCGCTGGGCGCGCATCTGCAATGGTTCGCGCTGGTCGTGCGCAGCTACGAGGTATTTCCGCCCGGCCAGACTTGGCTGGGGCCGACGCGGTTTGCCCTGGTCGCCGGGTTCGCCAGCCAGATGTTCCTCACCGCGCTGGCGATCGCCCTGCCGGTCACGCTGGTGCTGCTGGTGGTGCAGGTGGTGACCGGCGTGCTGAGCCGCTCCGCACCCGCGCTCAACCTGTTCGCGCTGGGGATGCCCGCAGGGGTGCTGGGCGGGATCGCCGCGCTGATGATCGCCGCCCCGGTGCTGACCGACATGGTCGCCCGCCTCTCCGCCGAGGCCCTGACCAACGCCGCGCGGGTGCTCGGCCCATGAGTGAGCAGGAAGGCGAGAAAAGTTTCGCCCCCAGCGAAAAGCGCAAGCGCGACGCGGCCCAACGCGGCGATGTCATCCGCCCGCGCGAACTGGCGACCGCCGCATCGGTGGCGATCGGCGCGGCGTGGATGCTGCTGGCGGGGCCATGGCTGCTAGACCTGTCCGAGCGGCTGCTGCGCACCGGCTTCAAATTCGACCGCGCCTCGCTCGACGATTTCAGCCCCGCCGACATGCTGATGGACGCGCTGCTTGCGGGCCTGCCCCCGATCGCGGTGCTGGGCGGCGCGGTCATCGCGGTGTCGCTGGTTTCGCAGCTCGGCTTCGGGGATGGGCGCTGGGTGGGCGGCAATCTTGCGCCCAAGGCATCGCGGATCAATCCTATGTCGGGGCTGAAACGGGTTTTCGGTCCCTCGGGCTGGATCGAAATGGTGAAGGGCCTCGCCAAGGTCGGCCTGCTGGGCGTGAACGCCTGGACCTGGGCCGACGGGCGCATCGACGCTTTCGCCCGGCTGGGCCGGGGGGACGTGATGGCCCAGCTTTCCTGGGCCTGGGACACCATCGTCCTGCTGCTGTTCTGGCTGGCCGGAGGGCTATTCGTGATCGCCCTGTTCGATCTGCCGATCCAGATCATACGCCGCATGATGCGCCTGAAGATGACCCTTCAGGACGTGCGCGACGAATCCAAGGAATCCGAAGGCGCGCCCGAAAAGAAGGCCATGATCAAGGACCGCCAGCGCAAGATCGCCATGGGGGGCTTGGTCCCGGCGATGAAGCAGGCGCAGTTCGTCATCACCAACCCGACCCACTTCGCGGTGGCGCTGACCTACGACCCCGCCAGGGCCCCCGCCCCGATCGTGGTGGCACGCGGACGCGGCGAGACGGCGCTGGCGATGCGCCAGCTTGCCGCCGAGAACGCCTTGCCAGTGCTGGAATACCCGGCGCTGGCGCGCTCGGTGTTCTACTCCACGCGCGAACGGCAGGTGATCCGCGAGGAACACTACGTCGCGGTCGCCGCGCTGCTGGCCTTCGTCATGGCCCTGAAACGCGGCGAAAAGCGCACCGCGCCGCAGGTTTCGGTGCCGGTGACGGTGCGTTTCGATGCGGATGGGCGGCTTGATCCGGGGTCGGTGTCGTGAAGATGTTTCCGGCGCCGACGCCGCTTAAAACCGCGCCCCCCATGCCGTTCTGGGAACCATGGTAAGCAGCACCTCCTCCTCGACCAGCGCTTCGGCCGTCACCACGTCGTCGCTCGTGACCGCGCTTGGCGGGGGCAGCGGCGTCGACATGACCGCGCTCGCCAACAATCTGGCGAATGCGCAGTTCGCCTCGCGCAACGACCGTCTGGCCACCAAGTCCGACAAGCTGGACGCGCAGATTTCGGCAGCCTCGAACATCAAGTCGCTGATGCTGGGGCTGGATACCTCGCTGGGCACGCTGGTGCGTTCAGGCAGTCTGGCGCGCACGCCCAGCCTCGCCAATGCCTCCGTCGCCTCCGCCACGCTTTCGGGCAGCAGCCAGCCGAGCGGCAGCTATTCGCTCGAAGTCACCCGGCTCGCCAGCGGCCAGCAGCTTGCCAGCGCGCCCTTCGCGGCGACCGGCAGCGCGGTGGGATCGGGCACACTGACGCTGAAGTTCGGCACGGTTTCGGGCAGCAATTTCGCACAGGACAGCGCCCATGCCGCAGTCGACATCACCATCCCGCAGGGCGCGACCCTCGCCGATGTTGCAACGGCCATCAACGGCGCCAATGCCGGGGTCAGCGCCTATGTGACCACCACCGTCGACGGCGCGCAGCTGGTGCTGAAGGGCGCGCAGGGCGCTGCGAACGGCTTCGTGCTGGAGGCCGGTGACCCCAGCCTTTCCGCCCTCGCCTGGTCGCCCGGCGCCTCTAACGGCCAACTGCTGAACACCGCAAGCGACGCCGCCTTCAAGGTCGACGGCCTGTCGATGACCGCCACTTCCAACACCGTGACCGACGCCATCCCCGGCGTGAAGCTGCAACTTACAGCGACCAACTCCGGCGCGCCGACAACGCTTGGCTTCTCCGATCCCGCCAGCGCGATCGCCACCTCGATGCAGGACTTCGTGGACGCGCTGAACGAGGTGGTCTCGGCCCTGAACACCGCGACCTCGATCGGCGGCGACCTTGCCAACGATGCCGGGGCGCGCGCGCTCAAGCGCTCGCTCTCCGCGCTCGGTTCCACCACGATCATGCCCGGCGCCACGGGCGCGGCGAAGACCCTTGCCGACCTTGGCCTCAAGACCCAGCGCGACGGCACTTTCGCGCTCGACACCGACCGCCTGAGCGCAACCACCGCTGCCGACCCCAAGGGCGTGGCGGCGATGTTCACTAACGGCGTCAACGGCGTCTACGGCACCGTCGACCGTATCTACCGCGCGGCGGTTTCCACCAGCGACGCCTACTCGCTGGGCAGTTCGATCGCCGGGTACACCAAGAAGAAGACCGGCATCTCCACCGAAAAGAGCGACCTTGCCGAGCAGCAGGAGAAGCTGCGCGCGCGGCTTGTGGCGCAGTACACCGCGTCTGAAACGCGCATCGGCACCTCGAAATCGACGCTGGCGATGCTGACCAACCAGATCGCCCAGTGGAACAAGAGCAGCTGACATGCTCCAGATGACCTCCCCTCAGGAAGCCTACCGCCGGGTCGATTTCGACGCGCGCGTCAGCGGCGCCGGCCCGGCCGAGCTGGTCCACCTGTGCTTCGAGCATCTGGTCAGCGCGCTGGGCACCGCCGTCCATGCCGACCTGCGCGGCGACAACTGCCTGAAAAGCCGCTCGATGACCCGCGCGCTCACCGCCATCACCGCGCTGCAGATGGGCATTGCCGGGGCCGAAGGAGTCGCAGGCGCGCTCAGCCAGCTTTACGAAGCGGCGCGGCGCACGATCCTCGACAGCGCGCTGAATTTCGATGCAGAGCGGATAACGCAGCTGCGCACGGACTTCTGCGAGATCGGCCAGGCCCTGAAAGCGGGGTAAACACCCGTTTCGGTGATTGCGTAGTACGCTAAAGAGGCCGCGTTAGCCTGGTTACCCGCCGCGTTGCCTCGGTTTCGGAGCAGGTCGGGCGCGCGGGGATCGAAAGATGCGAATATCTCCCTAGGCAGATACCCAATGGGAGACTGGCCGTGGACATCATCTCGAACCTCATTCTTATCGACAGCGACAGCCGGCGCCGTGCCGGCATCAGTCACGTGCTGTCCGCCGGCAACATCCACGTGGAACCGTTCGAGAACGTCTCGGAACTGGCAGCCTCGTGGCCGCGCTCGGGCGTGGTGCTGATCCATGACGAGGACGGGACGATCGAAGACCTGATCGAAAGCATGGCCAAACATGGCGACTGGTTCCCGATCATCGCCTTCAGCGAAAGCCCGGATGCGCAGCGCATCGTCCAGGCCATCCTCGACGGCGCGATCGACTATATTGCCTGGCCGATCAGCCCGGAAGACCTGACCGACAACCTCGGCAAGGCGATCACCCGCGCCGAAAGCCTGGGCAACGCCAAGCTGCGCGAAGTCATGGCCCGCGCCCGGGTAGATCGCCTGACCCGCCGCGAACGCGAAGTGCTGGGCGGCGTCGCCAGTGGGCTCTCCAACCGCCTGATTGGGGAAAAACTCTCGATCAGCCCGCGCACCGTGGAAATCCACCGCGCCAACATGCTCAACAAGCTGGGCGCCAATCACACCTCCGACGCGATCCGCATCGCCATAGAGGCATCGCTGGTGAATTGAGCAGACCTCGCAATTACCCCTAGGTCACCGTGAACAAGGTATTAGCCATAACCGGATATACCGGGCTTGTCGGCACTGAGGCCGACAGCTGTACCCACAGTCTCCTGAGAACGCAGGCCCGGTCGATCCCCCCTCCCGGCCGGGTCTGCAGTTCTTCCATCTGGCGGCTTGCGCCACATTGGAACAGGCTGTTCCCGGCTCAAAACCCGCGGGTTCGCGAAATGCCCGGCGAACGTTTGAACAACTCAGGCAATGAAATCCGCCGCACTGACGGTCATTGGCTATGCGCTGTTCGCTCACTGGGTGTTGGGCGGCGTGTTTCAGCCCATTGCGCTCGCCTTGCTCTGGAACGACAGTCGGAGTCCTCACCGGCGGCCGTTCGTGGCGAGCAGTACGTCAATCGCTGGCCTCGCGTTCCTGCTTCAGGTCGGCTTTGCCATATTGCGCACGCCGCGAGGGATGCGACCGGTCCGATTGCACGGCCCGGCCAGCTCTCAATGCACCCGCATCCACGCGGGCGCGGGCAGCGCCTCCGTTTCGAAAGACGCTTTTTCGATCTGGGCCAGCACCGCCGCGACATGCGCCCCCAGCAAAGCCAGCCCAAGGCTCGACGCTTCGGCAATCGCCTCTTCCGCACCATCGCGCAGGACCACGCTGGCAAGACACGCGCCTTGCGGCCCGCGCGAGAGCATGAAGCAGGCGCCGGGGCCCATCAGTTCCAGCACCGCACTTGTCACCGCGCCGCTGTCGAGCATGGCGTGGATCATCGTCACGTCGATCGGGCCCTTGGCATCGAGACCGCTGCCGCCAAGTTCCAGCACTGCGTCACGCACACGCTCCGCCTCCTCGCAAGGTGCGCTGCCGGCGCAATCGTGCAGGAATTCGCGCAGCCGCTTTGCGCGCGTTCGATCGTCGGTGATTTCGTTCAAGGTACTAGCCATCACAGTTTTTCTTTCGCGTCCGAAGGTGCGCCAAAGTCCCGAAGTGCCGCCATGCGTCAATACGCAGATTCCGCGTGCGCTGCAGCACTGTCCCGCCTTGCTACATTCTACCTGCGCGAAGTGAAAGTACCGTATACACCGCCATCCGCAGTTTGAATTATCCCGATCCGCTGGCGATCGGCCGGTACAAAGGGTCAGGCGCGCGCCGCGAACCAGGTGACCATCCGCTCGATCGCATCCTCGACCTCGGGGGTGGAGGCAGCGAAGCTGAAGCGGATGAAGCGGTTGCCGTCGACGGGATCGAAGTCGATTCCCGGCGCGGTTGCGACGCCGGTACCCGCCAGCAACTCACGGCAGAATGCGAAGCTGTCGTTGGTAAAGTGCCCAATGTCCGCCCAGATGTAGAAGGCGCCGTCGGGCGGAGCGATATGGGCAAGGCCAAGACGCGGCAGCGCGGCGAGCAGCAGTTCACGGTTGCGCGCATAATTGGCGAGATGCCCTTGCAGTTCCTCATCGCAGTCGAACGCGACAAGCCCGGCGTGCTGGGCTAGCACCGGCGGGGTGAGGAACAGGTTGGCAATGCGCGCGCGCGCCGCATCGATCAGCACGGGAGGCACCACCAGCCAACCGAGCCGCCAGCCGGCCATGCTGAACCACTTGGAGAAGCTGTTCACAACCAGCGCATCCGGCACGTGCTGGAGCATCGACTGCGCCGCCGGACCATAAGTAAGGCCGTGGTAAATCTCGTCCGAGATCACCGCGATGCCCTTGCGTGCGCAGACCTCGGCAATGGCGGCCAGTTCCTCGGGCGCGATCACGGTGCCGGTGGGATTGGCGGGACTGGCGATGATCAACCCATCCGGCGCGGGGGCGATCGCATCGAGTGCGGCAGCGGTGACCTGATAACGTTCGGCCGGCCCGCAGGCCATCTCGACGGGCTCGATATAGAGTGTCTTGAGCGCATTGCGGTAGGCCACATACCCGGGCCGTGCGAGGGCAACCCGCGCGCCGGGGCGGAACAGGCATGACAGCGCCAGAACGAACGCAGGCGATGCGCCGCAGGTCAGGAACACCTGCTCGGGCGAAACAGTGACGCCGTAAGCCTCGGCGTAATGCCGGGCGATCCGCTCGCGCAGGGCCGGGCTTTCCCAATAGCCGCCCGCCTCGCTGTCGAGCACCGCATGAGCCGCGGCGATGGCGGCGGCAGGTGCTCCGGTAGAGGGCTGGCCATACTCGAGGTGGATGACATCGCGCCCCTGCGCCGCGAGTTCATAAGCGAGGCGGCCGATGGTGGTGGCGTGAAACGGTTCGACGTGAGCGATCATGGCGGCGTGCTACGATGCGTGCCGGTACGATGCAATGCGCGTGCGAGGTGCGGTGTTTGCGCGCCATGCGCATACCGCACAGGGCGGCAATGATGGGGAACGGTCATTTGACCCCAGGGGCAGAAGCGGCGCGGTATCGCACGCACGCATGGCCAGCCTGCTGCGCGCGCGACATAACGGCGCCAAGAGGAGAGAAAAGATGGCCACCGCGCTCGATCACTACCGCCTGCTTGGCCGCTCGGGGCTGCGGGTATCGCCGCTGTCGCTGGGTACGATGACCTTCGGCGTCGAGGGCGGCGGCTGGGGTTCCAGCGACGAGGAGGCGGCCGAGATGGTCGACACCTATCTCGACCGGGGTGGCAACTTCATCGACACGGCCGACTTCTACGGCGGCATGGGCGGCTCGGAGGAAGTGCTGGGGCGCATTCTTGGCAAGCGGCGCGAGCGGGCGGTCGTCTCGACCAAGTATTCGCTCACCACCCGCCCCGGCGACCCCAACGCAGCGGGGAACCACAGGCGCAACATGGTCCGCTCGGTCGAGGATTCGCTGCGACGGCTGGGCACCGAGTGGATCGACCTGCTCTACCTGCACATGTGGGATTTCCGCACGCCGGTGGACGAGATCCTGCGCGCTTTCGACGACCTCGTGCGCAGCGGCAAGGTGCTGTACATTGGCTTGTCCGATACGCCCGCATGGCAGGCCAGCCGGATGCAGGCGATCGCCGAACTGCGGGGCTGGAGCCAGTTCTGCGCGCTGCAGATCAGCTATTCGCTGATCGAACGCACGGTCGAGCGCGAGATGATCCCGATGGCGTCGGAGATGGGCATGGGCGTGTGCCCGTGGTCGCCGCTGGGCGGAGGCGTACTGGCCGGCAAGTACACGCGCGCCGACCTCGCCGCTCCTGTTCCGGGAGGGGCCTACGATCGCAAGACCATGAATGCCGCCACCGGACGCCTGAGCGAGCGCAACCTCGACATCGCCGACGAGGTAGCCACTGTCGCGAAAGAGATCGGCGCATCGAGCGCGCAAGTAGCGCTGGCGTGGACGCTGGCGAATCCGGCGGTTGCATCGCCGGTTCTGGGCACGCGAACGCCCGCGCAGTTGGTGGACAACCTCGGCGCGCTGGAGCTGACGTTGTCGGATGAACAGATCGGACGACTGAACGCGGCCAGTGCGGTGCCGAAGGTGTTCCCGATGGATGTGCTGACCGGACCGGCCGAAGGAATGATGTTCGGCGGGGTTACGGTGGAAAAGCGCTGAATTGCCAATCCCTCCCCGGTCCGGGGAGGGGCCGCTCACGGCGCGGCGCAGGGCGAAGACACATCCCCTCTCCGCCGGCGCGACCGGCTGCCGCCTCCCCGAACCGGGAAGACCGTCATTATCCAAACACCGTGTATATCCGCGCCGCGAAACGCCATTCGCCGTCCACCTGCGCGAAACTGTCGTGGTATTCACCGGTCACCTGCTTGTCGGTGCCGGTGATCGAGGCCACCATCATCGCGTTGGACCGGGCAGTGCTTCCCTCAACCTCGATCATCAGGTTGTGGATCAGCGGCACCGGATGCGGCTTGCCCTTCCCTTCCGACAGGAACGCCACCAGCGCCTGGGGTGTATCGAACCGCTGGCGCAGGGTGAACTCGGCCCGGTCGGGGTGCCCCGAACGCACCTCGAACGTACCACTAGCGACGAACAGCGCCGCCAGGTCCTCATAAGCCTCGCGCCGCACTGCGCGGGCATAGCCGTGGACGAGATCGGCGATGGCAGTCTGCGCCTCGATCCTTTCAAGCCGGGCTTCGAGGCTCATGCGGCAGCATCCCGGCGTTCGCATGCGGCGCGGATCGCGTCGAAGCGGGGCTCGAGGCTGCGCCAGACGCGGGTATGGGTCACGATGAAGGGTTCGTCCGCTTCGATGCCAGCGGCGACCATCTCGCCTATGTCGTCGGGCGTGATGGCAGAAGGCGGCATGGCCCCGCCATGCTGACGGATTTCTCCGCCCAATTTGCGGGTGCTCTCGGCAAGGTTGGTCGCGACATAGCCGGGGCACAGCAGCGATACGCCGACCCCGTGCGGCGCCATCTCCTGCCGCAGTGCCTCGCTCAGCGCGGTCACGCCGAACTTGGCGACCGCATAGGCGCCCACCCCCGGCACGCTGGCAGTCAGCCCCGCCTGCGAGGACGTGTTGACGATATGCCCGCATCCTCGCTCCCGCATGCTCTGGGCGAAGGCGAAGACACCGTTGGCCACGCCCCCCAGATTGATCGCGACGATGCGGTCGAAGCTGACCGGGTCCATATCGGCGAACTCACGGCCATTGGGAGCGATCCCGGCGTTGTTCACCAGTATGTCGACCGGACCGAATGCGGCTTCGGCCTCCGCCCTGGCCTTCGCCCAACCCTCCCGGTCGCGGGTGTCGAGCACTACACCGCGTATGCGTTCGCCCCGCTCAGAGACCACCCGCTCCAGCGCCGGGGCGTCGATATCAGCAACGGTAACGCGCAGGCCCCGCCGGACCATCGCATCGACGATACCTAGTCCGATCCCGCTGGCGCCGCCAGTCACGAAAGCATGGCTGCATTGGCTCAAATTCATGGGTTTTCCGCCCCCTCTCATACTCTGGCGCTCGTTCGGCGCGTTGCTTCCGGCAAGTCTGAAGAAGTGGACGCTATCTTGCAATCGCCCGCAGCCCCAAGCATCACCGCGTGGACGATAAGAGATTGAGAGAGGACAACCGGCATGACTGTCGACGACGTGATCGCAGCCGCCCAGGCCGAAACCGGACTGAAGGAAATTGGCGATCCCGCAGCGCTGGAAGGGCTTGAGGTACTGCTGCGAAGCTACGCTGAGGAAGCCGCTTACACCGAGCGCGGCAGCCAGCTGGCGCACCGCGACCTCGTGAAATACATGGCGAACCGCCTGCGGATCGAGGACTGGCTGGCGCGCCACCCCGAACTGCTGGAACGCCCGATCGAAAAGCCCCTGTTCGTCTTCGGCCTGCCGCGCACCGGTACGACGCTGCTGATCAACCTGCTTGCCGCCGATCCGACGCGCCGCGCCTTCCTGCGCTGGGAATCGCACGACCCGGTGCCGCCCCCGCGCCCCGAGGAGCTGAATGCCGGGCCGCGCTGGCAGAAGATGCAGGACCAGACGCAAATGGCGCTCCAGTACATGCCCAAGATCGCCGCCATCCATTACGAGGACGCCAATAGCCCGACCGAGTGCCAGTTCTCGATGAACTACTCCTTCTGCGCGCAGGTCTTCGAATCTCAGGCCGATGTGCCCAGCTACCGCGACTGGCTGTTACACAAGGCCGACTACCGACCCGCGTTCCGCTTCCACAAGCGGCTGCTGCAACTGCTCCAAGCCGAAACAGGCGGCCGCTGGACGCTCAAGAATCCCTGGCATCCGCTGTTCCTGGACGCGCTGACCGAAATCTACCCGGACGCGCAGCTTGTCATGACGCACCGCGACCCGGCCGACGTCCTGGGCTCCATCGGCAGTCTGATCGAGAACGTGCGAATGATCTATTCGGACAAGGTAGACCTCGCCCGCATCGGCGAGACTTTCATGGAAACCTTCGCGCTGATGATCGAGCGGCAGGAAGCCTTCCGCGCCAAGCATGGTGCGGGCGCAATTCTCGACGTGCAATATGTCGACGTGATGAAGGATCCGATCGGTGAGTGCCGGCGCATCTACGAGCACTTCGGCGAACCATTCACCGCCGAAACGCAAGGTGCGATGGACGCTTACATGGCCGCCAACCCCAAAGGCAAACACGGCAAGCACGACTACACGCTGGAACGCTACGGCCTGACCCGCGAAGGCGTGCACGCCGCTTTTGCCGACTACATCGAACGCTACCGTATTCCGGTGAAGCAGGGGGCATGACCCATATCGGCGCGCGCTATGGCCAGCTTGCCCAGATGAGCTACGTCACGCGGGACATGGACGCGGCCGTGGCGCACGCCGAAACGCAGCTGGGTATTACCGGACTGGTGCGCAGTCAGGCCGACATCGAGGTCATGTCCCATGGCCAGCGGCGCAGGCTGGCGGTCAAGTCGGCGATCGCCAACATGGGGCCACCGGGCGCTGTGCGTCAGTTCGAGATCATCCAGCCGGTCGCAGGCGCAACGGAAATCTACACCGATGCCGTGGACTTGGGCGCCCATATACTGGGCTTCCACCACATCGGAATAGCAGTGCCGGGCGCCTACTCCGAATGGGAAAACCTGCTGGCACAAGTGCGCGCCAGCGGCGACGAATTCGCCTACCTGTTTCCGGCCGAGCCCTCACCCGAAGCGAAACTTTGTTTCTGCTACGTCGACACCCGCAGGCAGCTTGGCCACTACACCGAATACCTCTGGGCCGACCCGGCGCTCGCCGGTATCCCGGTTGCGCCGTGGCTCTGACCACTCCGTCCGTCAAGTTCCGTCGGTATTGACGCTGACGATACCCGGACGCTCTGCGCCCATACCCGAGAAGCCGATCGAATAGCCCCCGTCCACCGGCAGGACTACACCCGTGATATAGGCTGCCTCGTCGCTCGCCAGAAACAGAGCGGCATTAGCGATGTCCTTCGCATAGCCCCAGCGGCCCATCGGGATGCCTGCAAGCGTAGGAAACCCCTCAGGCGGCACCTCGTGCGTCCTGGAGGCTTCGACGAGGCCGGTCCACATGGTGCCGGGTGCGACCGCATTTACCCGGATATTCTGGTCCGAATAGTCGAGCGCAGCCACCTTGGTCAGCTGGTGTACCCCGGCCTTGGCCGAGCTGTAGACCGCGTGGTGCTTCCAGCCGATGACCGCCGAGGCCGAACTGGTGTTCACGATGGCACCGCCGCCGGTCTTGAGCATCGCCTCGATGCCGTACTTCATGCAGAGGAAAACACCGCGGATGTTGGTGGCATGGACTTTGTCCCAAAGCTCCACCGGCTGTTTGTGCAGCGCAGCCATGCCGCCCCCGAAGCCGGCGTTGTTGCACAGGACGTCGAGCCGGCCAAAGCGGGTCTCGGCAGCGGCGATCATCGCCTGGACCTGCGCCTCGTCGGAAACGTCACAGTGCAGCGCGGTCACGTCGGGACCGAGCCCTGCCGCCACTTCGTCCTGCCCGCCCGAGATATCGGCGAGAACCAGCTTTGCTCCCTGCGCATGGAACAGCTGCGCCATCGCCTTGCCCATGCCCGAACCTGCGCCGGTGATGACGCAAACCTTGTCCTGAAGCCTTCCGGCCATTGTCCTACTCCCGTTGGTATTCGCGTTCGTGCTCAGGCGGACGTATCGATCGTCGGCCTGACGGTGATCTCCGAGATGTTGGTGCGGCGCGGCATCGAGAGGATGAAGACGATTGCCTCACCGATGTCGCGCGGCTTTACGGCGCCTTCCTTGCCGACGTGCGCCTTGATCGCGGTCCGCCAGTTCGGGTCGACAATGTTGTCCGCCACTTCGGTCTCGGTAGCGCCTGGCATCAGCGTGGTGACGCGGATGTTTTTGCCGCCCAGTTCCTGACGGATACCGTCGGTAAAGGAATTGGCGGCATGCTTGCTGGCCGAATAGGCACTGGTCATCGGTCCACCCTTGCGGCCCGCAAGCGAGGAGATGGTGATGATATCGCCCTCGCCTTTAGCCAGCATGTGCGGCACGGCTGCCGCGCACGTGTAGACCGTACCCATGAGGTTGATGTCGATGACGCGGCGGTAAAGGTCGGTGTCGCAGTTCTCGATACCCCCCGCCTGCATCACCCCGGCAGAATTGATCAGGATGTCGATCGCACCAAGCGCGGTGACGGTTTCCTCGACCGCGCGCTTTGCGTCATCCTCGATCATCATGTCGCCGGGGATCGCCAGGGCCTTGCCGCCAGCAGCCTCGATCTTGGCGACCAGACCAGCCAGCCTGTCGGCCCGCCGGGCGGACAGTGCCACGCTGGCGCCAGCTTCCGCCAGGCACAGAGCCGCAGCTTCGCCGATGCCGGACGAGGCCCCGGTGACGAGTGCGACTTTTCCGGCAAGCGGCCCATGATTCGGCGACGTCATCTCCAGCACTCTCCCGCATTTTATCTCAGCCCTTGCGGCCCGATCGTATGCATTTGCTGACAACGCCGAGGTGGATAGTCAATAAATATTGCTGAACACCTGTTCTAATCGCTCCAGCGAGGCGCCTCGATGTATCCGATCCTCATGCGATCACCAGGACACTGCGGTGGATGAAGCGCACGAGATCCGCCTGTCCACGCGCGCCGGTCTTGGCGTATATCCGCTTCGAATAAGTGCGCGCCGATTCCACCGTCAGGCCCAGTTCGGGCGCGGCTTCGCTGATCGACATCCCCCGGCTGAGCGCCAGCGCCAGCCGTGCCTCGCTGGGCGCAAGGTCGAATAGCTGCGCCAGTTGTTCACAGCGGTCGGCGGAAGACCAATTGTCGGCATGCAGGTAGCACACGATCGCGGGCGCGGCCTGGGTCGTGCCCATGCGCTGGCCCGAGGGCACCAGCAGCAGGTCGAGCCACGGCTCACGCGTCAGGACCAGCGCCCGCGGACGGGCCTGCGGATTTTCGGCGAGTTCGCGGATAGCTGCAAGCAGCTGTCGCCGCAGCGCCGGATCACGGGCGGTCAGCCGCCCGTCCTTGCCGCGTGCAATCCGGCCTCCGCCGACCTGCGCGCCATCACGTAACATCTCTCCACCAAGATGATCGGCGTCGAGCACTCGTCCTTCCGCATCAAGGGTCAGCCAGCCGAAGTTGAGGCGGCGCACCGCCTCGCGGGCAACGGCAGCAGTCATGCGCTCGCGCTCCAGCGCCACGAAACTGCCGAGCGCAGGGCGCATGTAGGGAGCAAGGCTTTCGA
Organism: Novosphingobium sp. 18050; assembly: GCF_902706195.1. Lineage (GTDB taxonomy): Bacteria > Pseudomonadota > Alphaproteobacteria > Sphingomonadales > Sphingomonadaceae > Novosphingobium. Next base: position 38,600 of record NZ_CACSJO010000003.1, read on the forward strand.
GCAGCGTGTCGACTTCTTCGGGAAATTCGCCCTCGCGGCGGGTCACCGTGATCCAGCCGCTCAGCCCCCCGCTTTCGGCGAAGCGTATCATGCGCAGGTGGTTCATCCCCGAGGGCACGAGCAACTGCGACAGATAGGCGTCATGAGCCGGCTGACCGAACTGCAGCAATTCGCCCAGCCGGTAGGCCCGCCCCTCGATCATGTCGTGATAGGGCATCGGATCGCGCAAGTAGAGATTCTCGCGGTAATGGCGGGTAACCGGCGGCGGTGAGGGCTGGCCGGAGTAGAGGTGAATCACCCGCGCCTCCGGGGTTCCCAGCGGCAGCGGCCGGAACACGAGACTGGCATAGTCACCCGCGACGGCCAAGCGCAGCGCGTCGAGGAAACCCCGCCAGGGCGGCTCCTCCGTCATGCCTGCTATCAGCGGCACGATCAGCGACGCATGCGCCGCGCCCAAGCCTTCTCCCATCATCGCTTCCGATCCCCAAATGGGAATTTTCTTATGCCGATCCCTGGACCACCAAACGGTCACGAACAACGAGGCCGGCACGGCGCGGGGACAAGCATCACCCCGGCGATACGCCCGCACGCGAGAGGAAAGCCCAATGAACGTGCAGCCCGCCGCCTTCCTGCGTACGACCCTGCCACTGGGGATCGACATGGTCGGCGACTACGATACGGGGCGCTACCACTCGATCTGGTTGCCCGACCACATGGTGAGCTTCTGGCCCGATTCGATCTGGACACCCGAATTCACCGATCTCGCGAAAACCTCGCCCAGCCCTCACCGCCACCTCGACGGCATGGCGGTGAGCGCGGCCGCCGCCGTGCTCACCCGGAATACCCCGCTCGCCACCACCGTAGTAGACACCGTGCGCCGCCACCCTTCACTGCTGGCCCAAAGCGCATTGACGATCAGCCACTTGTCGAAGGGCCGGTTCATTCTCGGCCTTGGCTCCGGGGAGTTGGAGAACACCGTCCCCTACGGCTTCGACTTCTCCAGGCCGGTCGGCCGCCTTGAGGAGGCGATCAAGGTCATCAAGCTTCTGTGGCACGCGGATGGACCCGTCGATTTTACCGGCGAGTTCTTCCACCTCGAACACGCGCGCATGGACACCGAGCTTTTCGAGGGAAAGGCGCCGCCGATCTGGCTCGGCGCAGCGGGGCCTCGCATGCTGGGCATTACGGGCCGTGAGGCGGATGGCTGGTGGCCGGCAGGATCGTGGACCCCGGACGATTATGCCGCAAAGCTGAAGGTGATCCTTGAAGCCGGCGATGCGGCAGGCCGCGACATGAGCCACTTCGTCCCTGCCCTGACGCAGATATGCCTGATCGGTGAGCCGGACGAGATCGACGAAATGCTGCGCGCGCCGATGGTCAAGTCGATCATCCTCATGCTGACCGCAAAGGACCTTGCCCAGTTCGGATACCAGCACCCGATGGGGCCAGACTGGCGGGGCATCATGGACTTCGATCCGGTGAAACTCAGCCGGGAGGCAATGCTGAAATTCTGCGAGGAGATGGACCCGCAAGCGATCCGCGACATCCTGCCGACCGGCACACCGAAGGAGGTCGCGCTCAAGATCAAGGGTTTCGCCGATGCCGGCATGCGGGTCTACAAGCTGATGGAATATGGCGCGATGGGCGGGATCAAATTCTCCGCAAGCTCGGCCGCGAAAGTGCGCGAAACCGAGGACGAAATCCAGAAGCTGGTGGGAGGCTGAGCGCCATGATCGCCGCATTGGACGCACAGCGGATGCTGCAGGACGCCGTGACGGAAACGGGTCTGTCGGACTGGGCCGACGACGGCTTTCCCGAACGCTTCGCTCTGGCGGCCGCCCACATCAACACGATCCCGATGGATGCAGCGGGAAGGCAGGCGGCGAAGGACAATATCCACTGGCTGCTTACCGACCGGCTGAGGTTCTTTCAGGACCGCAACGACTTTCCCCTCTCCGAAGAGCAGATCGAGCGGCCGATGTTCGCCAGCGGCGAGCCGCGTTCGGGCACTACGCTGATGCACGCGCTGATGTCGGTGGACCCGGATGCCAGAGCGCTGCGCTTTGCCGAAGTCATGCATCCTTCCCCCCCGCCCGGAAGCGTCGAGGGAACAGACCCGCGCTATGCCCGGGCCGACGCGGAATGGCGCGAGATCAACACGAAAATGGCCAAGTGGCTGCACTGCCACCCCTACAACGACATGCTGGGAAGCGGCCTCCCGGAGGACGAGCGCACCTGGGCCTTCGACTTCCGCGTCATGACCCCGACCGCCTGGTGGCGCGTGCCGATGCAGAACCTCTCCATGGGCCTGCCCACCGACCCGGCCGCGCAATACCGCATCCACAAGGCCATGCTCCAGGCGTTCCAATACGGGCGCGAAAAGAAATACTGGGTCCTGAAGGGGTTCCACACGGCCCGGCTTGAAGCGTTCTTCGATGCCTATCCCGATGCGACGCTGGTCTGGCTGCACCGCGATCCGGTGATGGTCGCAGCCAGTTCGACGATGATGATGTCAGACATCATGGAGGGTATCGTCGGCCCCATCGACCTCGTGAAAGAGGCGCAGATGCACCTGGAACGCGTGCGCTGGTCGATCGGTAATACGATGAGCGGGTCGCTCGTCGATGACCCGCGCATTCACCACGTCCTCTACTCCGATTTCGTCGCGGACCCGATCGGCACGGTCCGGGGCTACTATGCCTTTGCAGGGCGAGAGTTTACTGCTCAGGCGGAGGCTGCGATGCGCGCCTATCTCGCTGCCAACCGGGGAGACCGGCATGGCAAGTTCCAGTATTCGACGCAGGTTCTCATCGACGCTGGCTATGACATCGAGGCGCTGAACACCGAATTCGCGCCCTTCCGCGCGCGGTTCGGCGTGCCGATCGAAGTACGCGGCTCGAAGCCGTGATGCACCCCCGCGTCAACCTCCATCAGGTCGCATTTGCCGCGGAACCTACCGCAGCGTTCCTCGCATTCTGTGACGAGATCGGCGTGCAGCACTGCACCCTCGCCACACCTCTGCTGCAAAAGGAGGCGGCAGGAGGGTTCGATGTCCGAGTTGGCTGCATCAACCATCCTTTCGCACTCCACCCCGACATCGAACGGGACACCGGCGCGGCCGCCGAAGGCCTGATGCGCGCCATCGACATCGCCGCAGACCTGGGCGCCCCGTCCATCTACCTGCTCACCGGCGGACGCGGCTCGCTATCGTGGGGGCAGGCGGCGACCCGTTTCGCTCACCTGATCGCACCGTGCCGCGATGCTGCGGGGGCAGCGGGGATTGCGCTGCTGGTCGAGAATGCATCCCCCTTCAACGCCGACATCCACATGGCCCACACCCTGCCCGACGCGGCGCGGCTCGCGGCGATAGCCGGAATCGGCGTGTGCATCGACCTCCACGCCTGCTGGACCGAAGGTGCCCTTCACGAAAACCTTGCCGCCGCCATGCCGCTGACGGGTCTGGTGCAGGTCAGCGATTACGTGCTGGGTGACCGTTCCGCTCCCTGCCGTGCGGTGCCCGGCGACGGCGCTATACCCCTGGAGGCGATCCTGCGCGTCGTACTCGAGCTTGGCTATAAGGGTCTGTTCGACCTCGAACTGGTCGGTCCCCGCATTGATGCAGAAGGCGCGCGCACTGCCTGCACCCGCGCTGCGCAGGTCCTTTCCGACCTTCTCGGCAAACTGGGAGCCTGACGATGGCCTACGGCGACAGTCCAGACGACGGCGCGCTGCGGCAGGCGTGGGAGCGGTTCTGCGATGACCTGAAAGCGGCCGGCATGAACGCCTTCAAAGATGCGAACCCCGCCAATCCGCTCCAGCGCGCCGATGCTTTCCGTTTCCTCACGCAGAACCTCGGGCAGGCCTTCGACCTCGCTCTGGAAACCAGAGAGCCCGCGTTTCCGCAAATCCATGCCTTCACTACCCCGACAATGAAGCTGGGCGGCGATGTCGCCGACTTCACCTATCGCCAGGCCTGGATCGACGGAAAACACGCCTATCGCCTGACCGGCCGCAAAGGCACGGCGCGCTGGCTCAACGTCACAGTGCAGGGAGAGCGCCCGGCGACGATCCCCGGCACCGACTGGCCTTCCCTGCACGAACCCTTCGGCGACATTCCCGAATGCAACATGCTGGGGCATCAGATCGAAACCGATTCCACCGGGTATTTCGAGCTGTTCATCGGCGGCGTTCCGCGCCAACGGAACTGGCTCCCCACCACGCCCGCCAGCCGAAAGCTGTTCATCCGCGAAGCTTTCGACGGCTGGGACGAGACGCCCACCAGCTTCACCATCGAGTGCCTGGACATGGATGCCCCCCGTCCGCTGCCCGTCCCTGCGCGCATCATAGAGGCGATGGACTGGGCCGGCGCGTTCGTCACCGGCCTGATGCGCGACTGGCCCGAACATGCGTGGGCGACCTCACGCGGGGTCTGCGATCCCCGCGCGCTCAACACCTTTCCCGGCGAAGTCGCCAACGATGTGTCGGATACCAAACGCGGGCGCATGGCTGCCCACATGGTCTGGAAACTGGAACCCGACGAAGCATTGATCGTCGAAATGGACAACCACCCCGGCTTCTGGATCTTCGGCCTGGGCGGGGCGCTCATGGGCTCGATGGACTTCCTCCACCGCCCGGTCAGCTACACCCCATCCCGCACCAGCGTAGACGGCGACGGCGTGGTTCGCCTTGTCCTCTCCCACGACGACCCGGGCGTGCATAACTGGCTCGATACGCAGGGGTTCGCCCAAGGCAACCTCACCTATCGCAACCTCCTGACCCAGGATGCGGCGGCCTTCCGCACAATTCTGGTGAAGCGCGAAAGGCTGATGGACCACCTTCCCACCGACACCGGCATGACCACGCCAGAAGAGCGCACCGCAATGCTGCGCGAACGCTACCGTGCCATCAAGCGCCGCTACGGGATTTGATCCGCCCTGACGAACCGGTTCCATCCGCCTACGGGGCTATACCGAACGCTTCGTTGGTTCTCGGCACGGTCGACCTCATTGACGGCGGCATGGTCGCGGCGCTTTCCATAAGTTTGTGCTACGCACCGCTGTTTCGCCGGGCGAGGCTCCGCCCCAGCAAGTCCTCCCCGCCGCTCGCTCAAACCGCATAAGGAGTTTCCCTCAGCACCTCGCTCACCCGCTCTGCACCCTGTTTGGCTATCCGCAACGAGGTCGAAGCGGAGACGGGCATGAACGGACTGGAAGGCCTGCTGATCAAGGCCAGGAGCTTTGCGAAGCGCGGCGACGCACCGGCCGCGCGCGCACTCTACCACGAAGTGCTGGACCGTTACCCCCGCAACGCCCGCGCCATCGCTGCCCTCAAGGTTCTGGACGAGCCGGGCGACACTCCCGCGCAGCTTGCCTTCGACCGCATGGTCGCGGCTTTCAACGCTGGCCGCATGGACGAAGCGGCGGCGTGCGGGCAGGCTCTCTCGAAGCAGCACCCCCACGCACACGGCGTCCACAATCTGCTGGGCGCCGCTTTGCTGGAACTGGGTAACCACGCCGAGGCGGAAACCGCCTTTCGCCGCGCCGTCGCCGCCGATCCGCAGGGCTATGCGGGCTACAACAACCTCGCCATCGCGCTGCGCCGTCAAGGGCGAATGGACGAAGCCGAGGCTGTCTACCGCGAGGTCATTTCCCGCGCCCCCGGTTATGCCGACGCACCCTACAACCTTGCCAACCTGCTGGAACAGACAGGGCGTCTGGACGAGGCGGCGCAATGGCTGGAGGCGGCGGTCACCAGTGATCCCGGCCATGTCGAGGCACACTACAACCTTGGCAACATACGGGCGCGGCAGGGATACCGCGATGAAGCGATCGCCTGCTTTGCCGTCGCCGCCACATTGAAATCAGGCCACACCGACGCGCACAACAATATGGGCGCCCAGCTTCTTGCCGCCCAGCGCGCCGACGACGCCATCGCTGCATTCGACCGCGCGCTCGTCGCCGATCCGAGCAACGGCCAGGCCCTCGTCAATCGCGGCAAGGCGCTGGTACTCAAGGGTGAGCGCCTTGCCGCGATCACCGCCTTCCGCGCCGCTTTGGCTCTCGACCCGCAGAACAAGTCAGCCCTGCTCCAGGCCCTGTTCGAGGAAGCGCACATTTGCGACTGGCACGCGCGTCACGAATATGCCCTGACCGAAGGACCGGATGCCGCCGTCGTCCAGCCCTTCGCCTCGCTTCCCTTCATAGACGACCCCGCACATCAACTTCGCCGCTCGCAGACCTGCGCGGCAAAGATGTTCCCGGATATCCCCACAAGCCTGCCCGCCCCCGCTCCTTCGCCGGATGGCCGCATCCGCATCGGCTATTTCTCCGCCGACTTTCACGATCACGCAACGATGCACCTGATGGCCGGCTTCTTCCGCTCCCACGACCGCGCACGCTTCGAGGTCCGTCTCTACAGCTACGGCCCGCAGCGCGAGAATGACGCGGCCCGCGTCGCTGTGCGCCAACAGGCAGACGCCTTCGTAGAGATCGGTCCGATGCGCGACGAGGACGTGGTCGCACTCGCCCGCGCCGACGCTCTCGACATCGCGGTCGATCTCAAAGGCTATACGCTGGGCACCCGCACCCGCCTTTTCGGCCATCGCCTCGCGCCGGTACAGGTCAGCTGGATGGGCTACCCCGGCACGCTGGGCCATCCGGCAATGGACTACTTCATTGCCGACCATGTGACTGTGCCCAAGGGCGCGGAGGCCTTCTTCAGCGAGAAAATCGTCCGACTTGCTCACTGCTATCAAGCCAATGACGATACCCGCAAAATTGTCGCTGATACGCAGGGCCGCACCGGGTGGGGCCTGCCGGAAAAGGGCTTCGTCTTCGCCAGCTTCAACCAGAGCTACAAGATCTCCCCCGCCGAATGGGACATCTGGATGGGCCTGCTCCATGATACCGAGGGCAGCGTCCTATGGCTGCTCGACACCGGCCCCCACGCCCGTCGAAACCTTTGTCATGAGGCCCAGATACGCGGCATCGCTTCATCCCGGCTGATCTTCGCCGCCCCCCTCCCCCACGCAGAACACCTCGGCCGGCTGAAACACGCCGATCTCTTCCTCGACACGTTCGCGGTCAATGCCCACACAACGGCGAGTGACGCACTTTGGGCAGGCTTGCCGGTGCTGACACTGGCCGGGCGCCAATTTGCCGCGCGCGTGGCGGCGAGCCTTGTCCGGGCAGTGGGCCTTCCTGAACTGGCGGTGGAGAGCGAGGCGGACTATACCACTATGGCACGCGCTCTGGCCCGTGACGCAGACCGCTTGGGGAGCTTGCGCGCGCGTTTGGCGGAAAACCTCCGATCCTGTCCTTTATTCGATACCGCCGGCTACACGCGCAAAGTCGAAGCTGCCTTCACCCGAATGCATCGACGGCGGCAGGACGGATTGGCACCAGAGGATTTCGATGTGCAGTGAACTGCCGCCGTATAGCGGTCAGCCGGCACAGCCTCTGGCGAGCAGACAGATGCCGTTATCCGCAAAGTGCACATCGGCAAGGCTGGTTGCCAGCACGCAGCCGCCCGGCGCGATGGCCTCGCCGCCGACTTCGACCTCGCCCTCTCGCGGGATCACCAGCAGCGCCCCCGGATAGCGCGCGGCGATGTCCGGTGAAGGCGTGCCTGCGACCTGATCGAGCAGGAACAGCGGGCCGTCCACCAATTGCTGCGAACTGTGCGGCGCAACGGTCTTGTGCCAGCGATCCCGCGCGTACCGCTCACCCTTCGACACCGCCACACCGTCCTCCAGATGCAGTTCGCGCGGGCGGCCGTAGTCATAGAGACGGTAGGTGATGTCGCTGTTCTGCTGCACCTCGATCAGCCCCACCCCCGCGCCGATGGCGTGGACAGTGTTGGCCGGGATGTAGAAGAAATCGCCCGGCGCAACCGCGTGCCAGGTCAGCAGGTGCTCGATCGAGCCATCGAGCGCAGCGGCGCGCATCGCCGCTTCATCAAGATCGGCGTCGAAGCCGATGCCCAGCCTTGCCCCCGGCTCGGCGGCGATGATCAGCCAGCACTCTTCCTTGCCCTGACGCCCGATGCCTTTGGCGATCGTCTGCGCATCGGACGGGTGGACCTGCACCGACAGCGCTTCGCTGGTGAAGATGTACTTCACCAGCAGATCCGGCAGGGCGGCGGGCGGCTCGAACCAGATCTCACCGATGCGGATGCCTTCGGGCGCAGTGAAAGGCGCAGGCAGCACGTCCTTGCCCCAGGGTTTCTCGACCTGGCGGATCGGCAGCGCCGCGCTCACGGCAGAAAAATCCCGGGACAAAAATTCACTGGTTCACAGCTCCCGACAGCTTGCCGACCTTCTGCACGCCCGCGACAGTGGTGATCATGATGTCATCGCCGTCGACGACGACGATGACATCCTCCAGCCCGATCACCGAAACGCGCGGACCGTCGCTGTCGACCAGCACATTACGGCAGTCGACCAGTTCCGTCACGCCTGCGCCGCGCACCGAATTGCCGCTCTCGTCGGCCGCCAACGCCTCGTAGAGGGCGTGCCAGTTGCCGATGTCCGACCAGTTCATATCCGCCGGCACCATCGCGGCGCGAGCCGTATTTTCCATCACCGCGTAATCGACCGAATCGCTCGGCACGGCAGCAAAGGTATCTGCATCGGGATGGAAGCGCCGGCCGTCCTCGCTCCCCCTGCCGACCGCTTCGGCCACACCGGCGGCGATCTGCGGGCGGTGGGCCTCCAGTTCGGCCAGGAAGTCCTTGACCCGAAATGCGAAGATGCCGCCGTTCCAGGCATAGATACCCTCGGCGAGGAAGGCCTTCGCGCGTTCGAGGTCCGGCTTCTCGACGAACTGCGCGGTACGAAAGGCCTTGTCGGAAATCGCCTCGCCGCGCTTGAGGTAGCCGAAGCCGGTCTCGGGCGCGGTCGCCTCGATGCCGAACGAAACCAGCCAGCCTTCTTCCGCCAGATCGGCCGCTGCGCAGGCGGCGACGGCAAAGGCACCGGCATTGCCGATGTGGTGGTCGCTGGGGCAGACCAGCATCACCGCGTCCTCGGGCAGGCGGCAGGCGGCCAGCGCGATAGCAGCGGCGGTATTGCGCGCGGAAGGCTCGACGATGACCTGCGCGCCCTCGACATTACCAAGCTGCGCTTCGACATGGGCAAGATGCTGGCGTCCGGTCACCACCACCGGCGGCGCAAAGCCGCCAGAAGCAGGGCACCGTGCCAATGCCGCCTCAAACAGTGTATTCTCCCCAACCAGAGGCAGGAACGGCTTGGGCATCGAGGCTCGGCTGCGCGGCCAGAGCCGCGTGCCGCTGCCTCCGCAAAGAATGACAGGAACGATGGTGGGCATGAAGGATTTCGCTCGTCAGGTGACGCTTGAGATGCCCACGGTCATAACCCCTGCTTGCTGCGATGCAACGTTACACAACTCAAAAATATAGACCAAGATGCTCATAGATCGATACTCTTCTTATGCTGGCCTTCTGAAACAAAACGAAAACATATATCATCATTTCGCTTCGACCATATCGACGACCAATGCCGACGGCCCCAGGTCCGGGATCTTTCGATGCATCCAAAGCGAAGTGGCCCTCCCCAGCAAGAGGTAACGCGCGTGTTTCGCTAGCCCAAATCGACTTCCAAATGCGGAATATCTGATCACCCCCTCACTAACGAGCATTCCACAATATCAGCATAGTCGGAATCATAAAACGCAACAAAATCACACCAAAGCCAAAACAATCCACCCTCAGTTAACTAACCCCCTCGACGCCTAAATATTGCCACCTTCACACCAACCATAAATTTGAAGATGGTACTAATCAGAAGGAACGCTCAGACTACCCCATTCCCTGATTACGCGGGCACAGCACGCGCTCGTCACCTCCGTATAAATGCGTTGACTGGTCGTGCTGCGATGCGGGATAGGGGCCGCTTCGGGAAACATGTGCCGGGCGCCAAGCGCTCAAAAGTCGATGCTTTCCCACTCCGCGTCGCCATCGATACGGCGGCTTCAACAACGTCTTTTGCGAGTATTCCTGCATGAAGATTGCGGTTTTCGGCCTCGGCTACGTTGGGCTTTCCAACGCTGCGCTTCTGGCTCAGAACAACGAAGTCCTCGCGGTCGATATCACGGCTGAGCGGGTGGAGATGCTGAACGCGCGCAAGTCACCTATCGTCGACGCCGAACTCGAGGAGTTTCTCGCCAGCAAGCCTCTCAACCTTACCGCCACCCTGGACGCCCAGACCGCGCTTGCAGATGCAGACTACGTCATCGTAGCCACTCCAACGAATTACGATGTTGACACCAACAAGTTCGATACGTCCTCGGTCGAGGCCGTAATCCAGGCAGCGGTAGCCGCCAACAGCGAAGCCACGATCGTCGTCAAGTCGACCATCCCGGTAGGCTTCGTCGACGAGGCGCGTGCGCGCTACAAGACCGACCAGATCATCTTCAGCCCCGAGTTCCTGCGCGAGGGCAAGGCGCTTTACGACAACCTCCACCCCTCACGCATCATCGTGGGCGAACAGTCGGAACGAGCCCGCATCTTTGCTGATCTGCTGCTACAAGGCGCGGTGAAGAAAGATGTCGAAATCCTTTTCACGGACGCGCGCGAAGCCGAGGCCATCAAGCTGTTCGCCAACACCTTCCTCGCCATGCGCGTCGCGTTCTTCAATGAACTGGACAGCTACGCGATTGCTGGCGACATGGACACGCGCCAGATCATCAACGGCATCGGCCTCGATCCGCGCATCGGCTCGCACTACAACAACCCCAGCTTCGGCTACGGCGGCTATTGCCTGCCCAAGGACACCAAGCAGTTGCTCGCCAACTACTCGGAAGTGCCCCAGAACCTGATCCGCGCGATCGTCGACGCGAACCGCACGCGCAAGGATTTCCTTGCCGATCAGATCATCGCCAGGAAGCCACGAAAGGTCGGCGTCTTTCGCCTCGTGATGAAGGCCGGATCGGACAATTTCCGCCAGTCCTCGATCCAGGGCATTATGAAGCGAATCAAGGCCAAGGGCATAGAGGTTGTCATCTACGAACCCGCAATGACAGAAGCGGAATTCTACGGATCGAAGGTCATGCGCGACCTCGACGCCTTCAAGCAGGAATGCGACGTAATCCTAGCAAACCGCATGACCGCCGCCGTCGAGGACGTGAAGGAGAAAGTGTTCACGCGGGACCTGTTCGGCTCGGATTGAGGCTGACTTGCTGATGGAGACCGTCGCATCACATTGATAGTCAGCTCCGTCCGCGATGCCGCATATCGGCGTGCAACCGGGCGCATCGGTATTGCAGGACCCTGCTATTTAGCCCTAACGGACGAAGCCCTGCCCGACGAGGGCCTAAAGCCGCAATCCACGGGGATCGCAAAATGGACACAAGGATGAGACAGCCTGCCCCGTGGAGGCCCGCACACCGGCGAGCCATCGGCCTGCCGGGGCTATTTGCCGTCCTGCAGGTGTTCTCGCTGCTTGCGGTCGCTTTAAATGGCATTGACATCAACACAGGCAGCGTAACGCTCAATTTCGAACGTATCCTGCTTTTCCCCGTCGCGATCTGCCTAACCTTGGCGCTGTTCCTGCCAGGCGTTCTGCGCTTCACGCTACCGGCGGGGTTGTACCTGGCCTGGGTCGTCAGCGTCGTAATCGCGACGCTGCTCTCGTCCTCTCCCGTGGCGCACTTCAACGGGTTCCTCATCACCGTGGCGCCTTATTTCTATTTCCTGCTTTTCAGCCAGAAATCGTTCAGTCACGGCAGCATGGGCAAAGTGATCGAAACGTTTCTCTGGTTCCTGGCAACCGGCAGCGTGATCGCCTTTTCGATCTGGCTAACGACAGGAACCCTGGAATGGATGATCGACAGAGGTCGCATCAATTTCACAATGGCCGAACCCAACATTCTGGGAGCGACGCTGGCGACCTTGATGGTGATGCACCTGCATTTCTTCCGTCCAGGCTTCCGCCACTATGCGCTGCATGCAATCTCGTTGCTGGCGCTGGTGCTTACCCAGTCGAAAACACCGTATGGCGCCTACTTCGTTAGCGTAACTTATTACTTGGTAAGGTCAGGTGCCCTGCGCCGCCCGGCACCATTCTTCCTGCTCCTCTTCGGCGGCATAATGGGCTTTTTGGTTCTCGTGGTGTTTTCGAACACCATCACAGATCTCTATGCCTCGCACTTACAGCGTCAGGATGCGATTAATAACCGCATGTACTCATTGTACTATGGCTGGGAGCATTTTCTGATGCGCCCAATTTTCGGCAACGGTCCGCTGGACTTTTCTTTTGCCAGCCACAGCATTCTGGCACAGATGGGGACCGACGATACGCGAAACCTGTGGATCTGGCAAATATGGGTTGCCCTCCTACATGACGAAGGCGCTGTCGGCTTCATCTGTTTCGTAGCCTTCCTGATCATGAACTGGCTCCGCGCCGGACGAATGATCAACAGGGGTCAGCGCCAGTTCATCGGATATCAGGCAGGCATGATTTCCCTTCTCGTCGCATCGCAGGCGACTACGCTGCACCTTTCAGCCCTGTTTGGCATTACCATGGGTCTGGTCAATTCCCCGGCGCTCAACCTCGCTCCGTCGAAGATCCGTCCTATAAAGAAGCCGGCACGCGCAAGTCGATATCTCCCGCGTAACTCCCTTGGCCAACCGGTGCGCGGAGGCATTACCTGATCTGCGCGCCCGCAGTCGCGCACCATGTGGAGTCGAGAAGACAGTGACAATGAAGACCAGCCGCCTGCTTTCCTTCATCGTCGGACTGGGGTCGCTGGCTGCGATCGGTTCCGGCGTCGTTCTCGCCGCGACAGCAGGATCGGCACCGATAAGCATCGGAGTCTACTATTTCCCCGGCTGGTCTCCTAAACTGCCCGACGCGATCTATACCGACCCTTGGGCGCCTATCCGCAAATTTCCCGATCGTTTGCCTGAAACGGGCACATACTCGGACAACTCCCCCAAAGTGATGCGTCGCCAGTTGGACGACATGCGCAAGGGGAAACTCTCGTTCGTGGTATTTGACAGCTATAACGGCGCCAAGGGCTCCGAGCGGTTGCAACAGGCGCTCTCAGCCTACCTCGCTACCGCTACCAACCGTGACCCCAAGTTCGCCTTGCTTTGGGCAAACCACGATGATCGGCTGGCGTCCGCAGCGGACTGGGATGCGCTGGTGGAAACCTGGCTGACCAAGTATCTTGCGGATAGCCGTTACATGCGCATCGGAAATCGCCCCGTGCTCTTCATATTTTCACCCGACAACCTGGAACGGCGAGCGCAGGCATTTGGATCGAATTCCGCAGCACTGCTCGCGAAAGCGAACGACCGGGCCCGTGAACACGGCATGGCAGGCATTGCCTTCGTGGCCGGCGGCGGCCCCCGCCCGGGGATTATCAAGGGGACGGCCCGAGCGAGAGGGTATGCGGCCTTGTCCGACTACAACATGGGGACCAGCGGCTACCCGATAGCAGGGAGCGGCTACGAGCGACGCTTGGCCGTTTACCGAAAGTACTGGAGCGTCTACCGGCGAGACGCAGACCTTCCTGTAATCCTGCCTATGACAGTGGGATGGGATCGTAAGCCTTGGGGTGGTTCAAAGGAAGACGGTGCGATGTCGACGCCTTCCGAATTCGGCCGACATATCGCAGAAGGCGTCAAGATTCTGCGCGAAGGCAACAGCGAAGCAGCCCGCATCGGCGTTATCTGCTGCTGGAACGAGTACGGCGAAGGTTCGGTCCTCGAGCCCACGAAAAAGTACGGTGACGGGCATCTGCGCGCGCTGGCTACTGCATTGCAGACAACCAACGGGAGCCATTGAGTCGATGGTGGTGTTCTTGGTCAACCAGCTTGCCAATATGCTCACCCCCGGGCCGCTGGCATCGCGTATCCGCGTGGTCCTTTTCAATATGCTGGGAAACAGGATTTCTTTGAAGAGCCGAATGGCAGGCGGCGGATTCATCTACGGTCGGCAACTCAGCATAGGCCCGAAATGCTTCGTGGGGCGGAATTGCTATTTCGACCTCACCCATCCGGTGGAAATGGAGTCCGATGTTGTGATCGGGCACGGTGTAACCTTTGTGACCGCAAATCACGAAATCGGCCCGCCAGAACGGCGTTGTGGCCCGGTGAAGGCCGCACCAATCAAAGTATGCCGGGGCTCATGGATAGGAGCAAATGTAACCATCCTGCCGGGCGTGACGATCGGTGCCGGCGCAGTGGTTGCCGCCGGGGCGCTGGTTACCCGTGACGTCGCGGCTTCGACGCTGGTGGCAGGGGCACCTGCGCGGCAGCTGCGAGTACTCTAGTCTGCCGCCGTTGTGAGGCACTACTTCGGCCTTTCAACCAATGTTTACCAACGATTGATCTCGCACTCCGAGGGCGTCATAAAGACGTTCATATTCACCTACAAAGCGATCGAGGTTGGTGAAAGTCTCAACATTTTTCGGCCCCGCTCTTGCCATGCGGGATACCATTGCGGGATCGCGCGACAGTGTCCGCATCGCATCGCCTAGTGTTTCCGGCCTGTCCGGATCGACGAGGATGCCCGTTACCCCGTCATCGACCACTTCCGGCAGCCCCCCCCGGCGTGATGCGATCACCGGTCGCCCATGCGCACTGCCTTCGATGGCGACGCCCCCCAGCGCCTCGTTCCATATCGAAGGAGCCACGCCGACGTGGACGGCCGGGAAAAATTCCAGCGACGGGCGATGGCCAAGAAACGTGATACGCTTCCCTTCAGCCAATGACTTTAGCCGCTCGACGTAGTCGGAGGTCCCAGAGCCTGCGATCAGGAGTTCGCCCATGTCACTCTCGAACTGCTCGATCAGCCATTCAACCCCCTTGTGGGGAGCAAGCGAGCCGATATATCCGAATCGCATCGTCTCCGAGGCGGGCAGCGGACTGGGCCCCGGCAAGCGCTGCGCGTTGTAGATCGCACGCTGCTTTGCCTGCGCGAAAAGCCCTGCTCCAGTGATCTCCCCGAGCACGTAACGGCTGACGCCGACGGCTGCAGAGACATCGTTCGAGGCTAAGGCATAGCCCTGCCGGAACAAAATGCAGCTACCGCACCGTTTCACGCAGGAACTGCCATGCTTGAACATCGAGGAGTTAGGGCAGATCAGATTAAGGTCGTGCAGAACCTGAACCGACGGAATGCCATGCCGGCGTGGTACCGCCCACACTGAACGAGTTATGCCCGACAGGTTGTGGAACTGTACGACATCCGGCTTGAAACTGCGCACGAGGCGATCGAACCGTTGCTCCATGAGCCGACTGTTGCGGTCCCTTATCTGCCACAAAGTGCGCTGTAGCTTGCCCGGCAAATCGCGGTTCAGCTTGCGAAAGCTGTTATCGATAGGAAAACGGTGGACGGTAACGCCTTCCACAACTTCCGTGCACTCGACCTCGCCAGTCGTCATCACTGCCGCAGTATAACCTCTCGACGTCAGGCCGTTAACCAGACGCTGCATTGTCAGTTCAGCCCCTCCGCCGATTTCGGGAGCATAGAATGAACTGGCGAACAGGATCCGTCGGCCTCTCCCCTCATCCTTCGTTTCGTTCGTCATGGTGTCTCCATGGATTGCCTGCCTCTGAAATTGAGACCCTGTGTCGAGGTATTGCTGCTGCAGAGCGCGAAAGAGTTAAGGCAGCGGAAAATCCGGCTGCTCGCCCAGCCTCACTCCTTCGCCATCGCGGATAGCACGTTCAATTAGTGCAAGGCGCTTTCCGGCATCCAGCTTACGCGCATATCGCCGCAAGATCGCAAGGAACGCCGCCTTGTTCGCACGATAGAGCAGACCAGGTCCACTGTAGCGGTGGCGGTCAAACCAGACACGGTTACGGACGGTGTAATAGACCCGGAAGTCGGATCCGTCCTGAAGGTATTTGACAAAGCTGTTGCGCCGCACCGCAGGCTGCCCGTCAGCATCTTCGCCTTGTTTGCCGTCGACGAACCACGAGCCCTCCTGGTCGACGAGTTCGGCATTACGCACTAATCGGATAACGCCGCCCTGCTCAGTCACACGCACGGTATATTCGTGATCGTCGCCGTAAAGCGCCAGCTGCTCTTCGGGCACTCCGATAGCCTGATAGCAATCGCGATGGGCGACAAAGCCGCCGTACGGGGCGTAAGGTACAGCGACTACCGCACTTTTATCTATAGGTTCGATGCGAGCCTTCAATGCCCGTCGCTTGAACTTGAAACCGAGTATCCGCAGGTCGAAGCCGATGAACGAGCCGCGCGGAGGAAACACGATGTCGATCGGTATGCCAGCACCGATGTCGCTGAGATGATCGTCCCGGTAGCCCAGGACGCTGCTTGCCTTGGTCCCGTGTACGGCAATCGTACGCGCCAATTCGTCCAGCAGCTTGCCGAGCGCTCCAGGTGTGGGAGCATTGTCATCGTCCATCAGCCAGAATACCTGGCCAGGCGTTTCCAGAGCGGCTTCGATGGCATGGCGATAGCCTGGCGCCGAACCGAGATTGCGCGGCAAGCTGACAAGCTTCACCCGATCAGGGTAGTTCGCCACGACGTTGTCGAGCGCAGGATTTGGTCCATTGCTAACCAAGACAACGTTGCCGACGCCTTCGGCAAATGCGGTTTCGAGGAGCTGCATGACATAGCTCTCACGCCGCCCATAGGTAAGGGTCAGCAGAGTCACACTGCGCGGATCAATCGGAACAGCAGTGCCTTCAAATAGCGGATTGCGTTCTAAAGTCATGCTGTCCCCACGAAAAGCAAACGATGACGGATGGTTATCACGACAAAGCAGACTGTCATGAATGCCTCAGTTATCAACATTGAGATCGCCGCACCCGTCGACCCGCCAAACTTGGTTAGCGCAAGCATTACGACAATGTTGACCGCCGTCGCCGTGAAGACGACCTTGCTCAATGCCTTCTGTCGGCCGAACGGTAGCAGCGTCTGGATACCGATGACGTTGTTCACGGCGGCCAGCACGATCGTGGCGGACATGATACGCAGGACCACGATCGAACCCTCGAATTGAGGCCCTGCAATAATCCTGATGATGATCGGCGCAAAGATCGCAAGAACGCCTGCAACAGCAGCCATTCCCATCCCTTGGATCAGGAGGACGCTCCGAATCGTGCGCACGGCGGCAGGGCGATCGGAAACCGCGAGCCTGCTGACGCGTGGAAAAATCACCTGGCTGATCGGACTGATAAGACCATAGATCGCCTGTCGAAGGCGATCTGCACATACGTAAATTCCGGTTACCACTTGGCCATGGAAGATGCCTAGCGTCATCGTTGGAGAGCTTGAACAAAGGCCGTAGGAAAAAACCGACATGAACACCGGGAAACCGTGCTTCAGCTGCTCCCAACTCCCCGACGGCGCCCACACCCAGCGCTTTACTCCGCCGATCCGCATGAGCATGACCAGCGAGGCTATACCGATGGCGATGCTGCCTCCGCCTTGAATGGCCACTGCCAGCCAAGCTTGATCTGCATGACGCACCAGCAGCAGGGTGGCCGGCACCGTAACAAGCCGCCCAACCAGCGCCGCAGTAGCAAAGGAATCCAACCGTTCTAGGCCTTGCAAGCACCAGCTGACAGTAAGGGCATTTCCAAGAATCATCGACCAAGCTGCAAGCAGAAGAATCCATTCCTGCCTGTCGGCGCGCGTGACGATCAGAAACCCAATTACCCCCACAAGCAGTAGAGCGGCGATGACCATACGCAGGACGAAGATGCTCCAAAACGGTTCGTCGATCTCGCCGCTGAGCGAACGTGCCTGTGCGATCGCCTTCGAGCCGCTCATGTTCGTACCCCAATCGGATACGATCAGCATCCAGCCGCCGATCATCAGGTAAATGCCTAGAAGACCAAAACCTGCAGGCCCCAGCGTGCGCGACAGATGAGGGAAGGTCATGAGCGGGGCAAGGTAGTTGGCTCCCTGCCACACGATCATCGCGCCCATGTTGCGCGCAAAACCGCCGCGGCTGGTCAGCGAGCCCCGCAATCTGGCGAGCTTGCCGGCGCGGGCCTGAGCCACTGGTTCTGGTTCGCTCATACACGCAGCGACCGGCGAGAATTCGGGATCGTTGGCGCTCACGTCACTGGTGCGAAACAGCTCAATCGCGATTTCAGCTTCGTCCGGCTCATCGGCATTGGGGCGGCCGATAGTCATTTAAGCCCCCCTGCATCGCTGCGACTGCGCTGCGCGCTCGGTTTCATCGGGATAGGCCGAAGGTAGCTTCGCGCACTGCTCTGCATCCTAACGGGCAATCTTCCCCCAGCGGAAACGGTCGACTTTGTGCGAATTGCCGACCGCAAAGGTCCGCCTTGCCGATCACCATAATGGTCATCCGAAGCTCCTGAAACTCAACTCTACTTTACACTGATAGAACCGACCTGGCCTCGACACTTGTGCAACGCGGCAAAAAGGCAGCCTGTCGCGGTTCATCTAGGTGCCATCTTGCGCCATCGTATTGCTATTCAACTTACGCATTGGCTCTTACACCGCCGACATATCGTGTGCCATATGTGCGTTCATTCGGCGATACAAGTGATCTCGCGACTGCAGCAAGGCTCATGCGCTGCGTCGCAACATTAGGCTGACGAACACCCGCCTGGCACAGGAATTCGTAACCCAAATCTACCCAACATCAGAAAAAAAGCGCTCACGTTCTAATTTTCGTAACGACTTCCATGAGACGGGTTGCTGCTGCATCCCATGACAGATCTCTGGCCCGGGCTCGGCGCTGCTCCTCGGTGGCTACCTTGACTCTGTCTATGGTGAAATGGCTCCGAATACGCTTCGCCAGCCAATCCCGTGCATCTAAAGCGCCGGGGTCGAAATACTCGGCCAGTTCACCGGCGACTTCGGGCATTGCCGTCAGATTTGATGAAATAGTGGGAATGCCGAAGAGAACACTGTCCAGAAGCGGCAACCCGAAACCTTCGGCCTGCGAAGGGTAAACGAAGAGACTTGCTCCGCGATAGAGCTCGATCAACGCGGCATCGTCGATACCGCGGACATTTTTTACGCGAGGATCGTCCGGCAGGCTGTAATCATAGTCTTGGTCCAGAGAACCAACGACAAACAGTTCGGTATCAGCAAGGTCCGCATCCAGGAATGCCTCGACGAGGAGCTTCACGTTCTTGCGCTGCTCGATACGGCCGACGCACAGGACATAGCGAGGCACGCGTTCCTCACGGGGGGCGAAATAGATTTCTTCTGGGAAGGACGGACCGTTGGAGATCGTAGTCAGCTTTCCCCTCACCCAGTCGCCGTAATGGCGCACGATGGCACCGGCAGTGTAATCGCTCACCGCAACAACCTGAACGGATCGTCGGATGGCGAGTGCGAACATCAGGCGTGAGCGAATGCGAAACGTGGCCGGAAAGAGGTGCGAATGCGACATTGGCAGGATATCGTGGATGAACACCACCGATTTTCCCACCAGCGGCGTTATGTAATTGAAAACCCCGATATCGATGCGGTCGCGGTGGAAAAGCCGCGGAAACCCGAAGAGCAGCCGCTTCACCGCCGAGTGACCTTCCAGTGGAAGATAAGTCGCATCGTCGTGCCCGACTGTTTCGCGCGCTTCATCCGGAGCATCAGAATAAATGATCAGTTCGTGGCGCCCGATGTGACGGGGAAGTGCCTTCAGGAGGTTGCCCAGGGTCGTTCGCGTGCCCTGGAACTTGCCCGTCAAAACATGGCCGTCAAATCCAAGGCGCATTAGCCATACCTTCCTATGCCCGGTTGCATTACCCTGAACCACCCTCCCAGGCGGAGGTAAAATGGTTTGTGGAACTAGGTTACATGGCCTCCACTCTCAGCGGAGGCCGCGTGTCATGGATCGATGCTGAAGCCGCGAATTTCACCGTCGCCGCGCGGTGCTGAGATTTCGAACTCCTGGCTCGCGCACCCTTCGAGCGGAATCGCGAATTCTGTCCCCTGCGCATCGAGCGGAAATCCTGGAAGCCTTTTGGCCTCGCCAGTTTCGGAAAAGCACATCAGACCAAGCGTTAAAGCCCGCGAACCGCCCTCCGCATTGCTGTGAGCATCCACGCGCGCTACGTGCCGGCCTGGCGCAACGGTTGCTCCGCGCTTGGCAACCACACCGCGAAAGGGTTCCGAGTTCGAGTATTGCAGCACCGTGTGTCCGCCATCGGAAGCGAAATCGACGCGTAGCCCTGCCTGTTGGGGGAACTGCCAGTCGAATGGGCCGGAACTGCCGTCATCCAGCCCTTTAAAAGCAAAATCGCCGGGGTGCGTAAACCGTCCATTGGCGCAAAGTGCGCGCCATAGCCCCTCTGCCGCCTGCGTCCTGCCAGCACGGACCAATTCCTTGGTTCTACTCGAAAGCCGTGAGCAGTCAACCGCGACATGCTGTTTGGCCATTGCAGAGGATATATCCCGCACGGCTGCGCCGGGTAGATAAGGGCCTGCCCAGAGAAGGAAGTCCGTACTCCAGGGTTCAGGTCCGCCGATCTGATTTCGAAACGCCGCCCAACCTTCAGGCCTCGAAAGGACTGCCTGCGTCAGGTCGCCGATCCGATCGCCTCGATCCCCTTGTCGCCAAAGCGCCACCAGACGCTGAGCAGCAACCGTCCAATCACCTGACTGCGTCGCAACCGTAATCATGAGCCGCTGGGTGAACCGGTCCCGCCAACCGCGTTGCGCGGAAAGCAGTAAAGCCGGCAAGGCGGCATCCTCGCGTCCAGTGGAAATGAGGCCGTTGGTCAGCAACGAGAGACTTTCGGCAGGCACAGGCCGCCGTTCGACCATCTGGCGTGATAACGCCAGGCCTGCTTCGGCATCGCCGCGCCGGTAAGCATCGCTTGCCAGAGGTTCGAGCGCGTAGCCCCGGAAGATATCCGGCACCTTGCGCGCGATGACCAAATTCCGGCGCGCTTCTCTATCCATCTGCGCACCGACGGCAACGCAGGCTACGACGACGCACAACGCGCCCCATGCTATCCTCGCGGGTAAACCTGCAGGACGCATGGGCGCCTCCTCAATCCTCCTTTGAGCCATAGCTGTAATAGCTGTAGGCATAATAGCTATAATCGTCATCCCCAGCCTGGGGGTTGAAGCGATTCAATACGACACCAAGCATGTTGGCACCAATCAGGCCAAGGCGACGCATCGCCGACTTCACCGCACCGCGGTGGAAGCTCGAAGCGTCAATGATGAAGAGCACGCCATCGGCATGGCTGGCCAAGATCGCAGCGTCGGAGAGGCCCAGCAACGGCGGGCAGTCGAGAACCACCAGATCGAAACGGCTACGAGCTTCCTCCACGAAGGCCGCAAGGCCATCGCCGGAGAGGATGAGCGCAGGATCAGGCGGCATCGGGAGACCGGAGATATAGCTCAGGGTTGGCACATCCGAAGGATGGATAACTTCCTCGAACGTCTTCTGTCCTGTGAGCACATCGGTCAAGCCGGATGCACCAGCATCCTTCATGACATGGTGCAGAGTAGGCCTGCGAAGGTCGGTATCCACCAGAAGGACATTCTGTCCCAACATGGCGATATCACGGGCGATGACGCGCGCGGTAGTCGACTTGCCCTCGGACTCGCGCGAACTGGTGACTGCGAGAACGTGCGGAAGCCCGCTTGCAGTCGAATATCGCAAGTTCGTGACGAGTGAACGATAAGCCTCGCTGACACTAGACCGGCGGTTTGCCAATTCGTCCGAGAGGTTACCTTCCTTCTGCATCGGGATAAGACCGAGCAAAGGCAGGCCGAGCTTCTTTTCGACATCTTCCGGCGAGCGTATCGCGTCGTCGAAGATTTCCTTAAGGAAGACTGCAAAACCGGCTACGATTAAGCCGAACATGAGAGCCAGAACCAGATTCAACAGCAGATTGGGCGAATCTGGAATTCGCGGCACTTCGGCGCGGTCAACGAGCGTAACGTTGTTAGACGCGGCGCCCGCCGTCGCGTTGATCTGGTTGTAGCGGGAAAGCAGCGTTTCGTAGAGCGCCCGATTAGAATCCGCCACGCGCTTGAGGACCGAGTACTGAACACCACGATCCTGTTCGTTCAGCGCTTCGTTGCGTAAACTATCAACGCGATTGGCAAGCGACTTCTCGCGCTCAGCCGCAGCCTGGAAGTCGAGGTAAGCAGACTTCTTGATAGAAGTCGCGATTGCATTGATTCGACTATCTAATTCCGCGATTTCAGCGCGACCGGCCTTAACCGTCGCATATCCCTCAAGGTGACGCGCCATTTCGTTGGCAAGATTACCCTCAACCTTAGCCTTCTGGCTCAGGAGATCCATAATCGCAGGGTTAGAATTGACTTCCCGCACGGAGAGCGATGACTGGGTGGAGATCGTTCGCCAACGATCTTCGGCAGTGATCCTCTCGGCAGTAGCCTTCGACGCCGCATCATTGAGTTGAACCAAGGTATCGTTAGTGACTGAAAGCGCGGATTCCTGTCGACCGCCTTCACCCTCGCTCGTGACACGGATAAGGCCAGCGGCACGCGCATACTGATTGAGGTCACGTTCGGACTGCGCCAGCTTAGAGCGCGCCTCGTCTAGCTGATCGGCAAGAAAGCGGCGTGCATAAGCCGAGCTCTGGTATTTCTGGTTGAGGTTGAACTCGATGTAGCGCTCGGCATAAAGATTGGCGAGCTTCGCCGAAAGCACCGGATTGCGACTATTGATAATGATCGAGGCGATCCGACTGTTCACCGGCATGTCGACAGTGAGCTTCTTAATCATACCGTCGACCGCAACTTCCTCGCGCATGTCCGCGAGTTTCTTGCCATCAAGGTCATCTTCGGTAGGAATTTTGCTGCCCAAGGCTTCGAAGAACGAAGCATCGCGGTCGAATTTTCCGCTTTGCACCACGCTGCGCGCCAGAGAACGGCTGCGTAAAATCCCTAATTGGGTCTGCAGGAAACGATCGGTATCCCAGGACGCGCCCATCTTCTGGAGTTCGCTACCCTCGATAATCTGGTCCGCCTGATCCTCAATGAGGATTTCCGCGCTGGCGTTGTAAGTCGGAACCATGAGGAACGTGATAACGGCGCCGATGGCGACGGCCCCGACAACGATGGAGACGATCAGCACGACGTTACGCCGGATAACGTTGGCGAGAGCCTTAAAGTTCAGGGAGAAACCAAATTCGGCTTCCTCACCTTCGGGATATGCTCTCGGAGCGTCCCTTTCGAGAAGTGCGTCTTTCAAATCCATTTCCGCCATTTTGTTGCAACGCCGATCACAATCCCTCCGCAACCCTGTTCCGGATCCGGGACTGGTGGACGCAAGTCAGCTGTCAAACGAAGATCTCAGCGAATGCATTCTCGCTGTCGGGCGAACGCCAAGGCCTTGAGCCTCATCGAACCTCCGAGCCCGTATCATGAGTTCCCTTTCCATGAATCCGGGTAGTTCTCGGACCAATCATCAGTGCAAGCATAAGCCCGGCGACACATAGTAGCGTCTGGTTTCGCAGGGGATAGTCCAAAATCGACTGCATCGCGAGCAGCGCGAATACAGCCACGGACACAATCTCCTTCCCGCCTCGGCGCACAGCACGAAGGCATATCGCGGTAACGGCGAACAACCAACCCGCCATCAGGATGATGCCCGGTAAACCGGATTCCAGTGCCACCTCCAGATAATCGTTGTGCGCCCTCGCCGCCCTGCCTGGCGTGATGGTCTCAAGCGATTCGTCGATCTGGAAAACTTCGTCGAAGGTCCCTACTCCGCTGCCGACCGGCCAGAAACGCCCGATCGACACCAGCGTGTCTGACCAGATCGCGGGCCTGGGATCCTGAATTTTATCAAACCGGGAGAAACTTTGCTGCACCCGTTGGTTGCCAACCATAAGCCCAACTAAGCCGAGACCAAGCAAGCCGGCAGCCGCGATCGCACCTATAACCAATCGGCGGGAACTTCGCCCACTCCTCCGCACCTGCCAAAGGCGGTATGTCAGCAGCAGCATAGGCACCAGCGACAGCGCCATGCTCGAACGTGAACGCGTCAGCACGAGGCCGACAAGCAGCAACACCCCAACCACTGCCCCACCAACGGGCCATGCGAGCTTGCGCGAACGCGTGGGATAAGCGCCAACCAAGGCGCAAAGCGCGATGTCCAGAAACAGCCCGGCCGCGTTGCGATTGGCAAAAGTCCCCTGAAGGTCAGAGGAGCCGAACGCTTCGGCAAACAATATGAAATGCTGATTCCCCGTCGCCAGTTGCTGACCACCAAGCAGCACGACGAATATGCCCGAGGCCGTTAAAGCCCACAACAGCTTGCGCCTGTCCTCATCGGGAAGTTTCCACGAGAGGATCAGCATCGCCAACGGCGGCACCAGCGCCAGAAACGCGACGATCGTTCGGCGCGGATTGAGCGACAAAGACATCCAGTCGCCTTGACGCCCCACAAGCTGAAGGGATTCCACCACAAGACTACGGCCGGGCAGACTTTGCCAAATCAGCGGAGGAAGGGGGATGATCTGAACGAGAGGGAGCAGTAACGCTGCACAAACTAGCCACACGATAAACCGCGGCGCCGTTCTGAAGAAATCGAGAACAGCCTGCCCGTTCAATGCAAGCAGGCCGAGCGCGACCAACTGGACCGCAAGATTGAGCAGCCCCGCGATGGACCCGCCGCCTCCGAATATCAGCGCAGCAAAAAGCAGCAGCATCGCCTGATGCACCCTGCCGGTGCCCCGCGCGATACGCGCCGGGACATTCCCGCCCATCGACAACCGATCCGACAGAAAAATACCCCCGGGCAATTAAGCAGGATTCAAAGAAAAGGTCCCGTCCACGGAAACACCGGAGACAGGACCCTTAAAATTCAAGTCAGGGCTATCAGGAGCCGTTCGACTTGTCGTCGTCCAGAATGACGACACCGCCGACGACAACCGCAGCAGCGCCGAGACCGGCGAGAAGCAGCGTGCCAGCTTCAGCCTTCTGCTTCGACTTCACTGCAACCGACTTGCGCTCACCAAGGCCCGAAAGGCTGGCGATCTTGCCGGTCGAAGCCGAAGCAGTCGTGCCAGCCTGAGCCGCGATCGGGGCGACGAGCATTCCAGCAGCCGTCACCGACAGCAACACATTCTTCAGCGTCATAGGACCTCCTAAATTAAGTTCGATGGACTGATTGCGTCATATTGCTATACCGCAGCGCACAATGAAACGCAAAAAAAAATACGCGTCTTCCCATAGCTACGCCAAACTGGCGCTAATTGGGATGTTGTGCTGCCCAAGCCCGACCGCCATTGCCAAAACCCAACCCTGGCCGGTGACCTTGCGCTCACAAATGGTTCGCCTGAATGAAGTTGGGTATCGAATCGGCCTCATCGCCGCTCCGCTTTGCCCCTCCACATCTGCCGGCACTGGCCTGAGCCTGGATTACATCGAAGCCTACGACGCTGGCGACCGCGATGCGATTTCCCAGTTGCTCGGAATAACGCAATCACCGCAAGTGGCAGCGGTTGCGACAGGCAGCCCTGCCAGCACGGCGGGCGTCATGCCAGGTGATGAGATAATCGCCATCGACGGCTCCCCGACATCCAAACTGCTATTCGAAGCCAAGGACAAAACACTATTTGCAGATGAGCTTGAGGAACGCCTTGCCGCCGCACCCGAAGGGTCAGTGCTAATGCTGGAATTGACGCGTAAAGGGAACCCGCTCAAGGTGCGCATCACGCCCCAGCGGATCTGCTCGTCCCGGTTCGTTATCAAGACCGGGATCGGCTTCAACGCGTTCAGCGATGGCACCAATGTGGCAATGTCGGGCAAACTGATCGAATTCTCACGCAACGATGACGAACTCGCCCTGATAGCTGCGCATGAGATCGGGCACGTCATAAACCGCGACGGCAAGGCCGGGAGCCTTGGAAAGCGTCGGGAAATGGAAGACCGTGCAGATCTCCTGGGCGTCCGATTGATGAAATGCAGCGGTTACGACCCAGAATCCGGCGTGCAATTCTGGCTACGCCGCGATGCTACCGACATGTTGCGTCTGTTACGCGCACCGACCCATCGCTCCGGAAAGGCGCGCGTGGCCCTTATGCGCGAGGAAGCCAAGATTGCTGCCTGCCCGCCAACAACAAGCTTCACACAAGGTCCCGCGCCACCTTCTTGAAATCCAATGACCGGGGCGTGAGCTTGCACCTAGCCAGCCTCCGGATTACCGCTTATCACGCAGCTGACCCAGGTCATGGAGACATCCGGTAGTGCACAATTCTAAGTCGTTTTTCATGCTTGGCGTTCTACTTGCAGGCTCGGCCTTGGCCGGTTGCAGCACGGTTTCGAAGAACCCGGACCTGCCGGTGGGCAATGCGGCATACGACGTCGTGCCCGCTACGATTCCGGTTCCGACCGCCTATGCCATCGTTCCGAAGGACAAGCTGGCAGTTAGAGTTTTCGGCGAGCCGGACATTTCGTCAGACGAACTAATGGTCGATGAAGTCGGCTTTATCCAAGTCCCTTTGATCGGCACGGTGAAGGCTGCAGGGCGAAGCGCGCCAGATGTGTCGACGGAGATCACCGCGCGCCTGCGCGAGCGCTACATCGTTGACCCCCAAGTCGCAGTTTCCGTCAAGGAATTCGCACTGCGCTTCGTTTCCGTCGAAGGCGAAGTAAAGAAACCCGGCGTTTACGAAATCGACGGCCGCGCCACATTGCTCTCGGCGATCGCACGAGCCGAGAGCCCGGAACCGACCGCCAAGCTCGACGAGATCGTGCTCTTCCGCACTATAAACGGCGAACGCATGGCAGCACGTTTCAATCTCAAGGACATCCGCAGCGGATTGGCTCCGGATCCCATGATCGTGGACGGCGACGTGGTTATGGTAGGGTATTCCGGCATCAAGGGCTTGTGGCAGGACGTATTGCGTGCCGCACCAATCTTCAATGCGTTCGTCGTGCTTGCCCGTAATAACAATTGACGACACCTGACCACTCTCGCCTCGATTATCGGTGTAGTTTAATTTGACGCACTACAGCACCGCACATATCGCTTAACTGCAATTCCCTGCGAGACCTGTTGGTCTTGCAGGGAATTTACAGCGGCAACCGCATAAGGCGCTCATGACCATCAAGCATCCCGTTCTCGTCACCGGCGGCGCCGGTTATATCGGTAGCCATGCCGTTCTCGCGCTCAAGGATGCAGGGTGGCCGGTCGCTGTGATCGACAACCTGGTTACCGGCTTTCGCTTTGCCGTGCCCGAAGGGGTGACGCTCTACGAAGGCGACATCGAGGATGCTGACCTGCTCGCGCGCATATTTGCCGAGCAGGGGACGCGGGCGATCATGCATTTCGCCGGGTCGGTCGTGGTGCCGGAATCGGTCGAGAACCCGCTCAAATACTATCACAACAACACTGCCAAGAGCCGCGCGCTGATCGATGCGGCCGTGAAGGCGGGCGTGCCCCACTTCATCTTCAGTTCCACGGCGGCCACCTACGGCATCCCGGAGGTTTCGCCCGTCACCGAGGATAGCCCTCGTTCGCCGATCAACCCCTACGGCATGTCCAAGCTGATGACCGAGTTCATGCTGGCCGACGTCGGCAAGGCGCACGACTTCAATTTTTGTGCCTTGCGCTACTTCAACGTCGCGGGTGCCGACCCGCAGAGCCGCACCGGGCAGTCGACTGCGGGCGCCACCCATCTCATCAAGGTCGCGGTCGAGGCGGCGCTGGGCAAGCGCAGCCATGTCGGCGTGTTCGGAACCGATTTCGACACGCCCGACGGCACCGGCGTGCGGGACTATATCCACGTCTCGGACCTCGCCAATGCGCACGTCCTTGCGCTTGAGGCATTGATCGCCGAGCCGGCACGCTCGCTGACGATGAACTGCGGCTATGGGCGCGGGTTCTCGGTGCTTGAGGTGCTCGACGCGGTAGACCGCGCAACCAACCAAAAGATCGACCGCCGCCTCGAAGGGCGCCGCGCGGGCGATCCCGATGCGCTGATCTCCGACAACAGTAGGATCAAGGCGACCATCCCATGGGTGCCTCGTTACGCAGACCTGCCCACGATCGTGGAACATGCCCTCGCCTGGGAGCGTAAGCTGGGCGAGCTTCAGAAGGTATAGACCGGGCTGAAAGGCGGCGCCTCCGGGCGCTACCTCACCGCCGCTTCTTCAGTACAACATAGATGGCGCCCTGCCCGCCGTGCCGGCGATGCGCGCCGCGAATCGCTACGATGTCCGAAGCGTGATCGCTGGCCGAGAGCCAGTCGCCGACTTTCGCGCGAATCGCCCCGCGCGCGGTGCCTCGGTCCGCAGCATCGACTGGGCGCGGCTTGCCGGTGACGATCAGCACCACGCGCGCGCCCATCGCCCGCGCCTGCGTCAAGCCGTGCATCAGGCGCATATAGGCCTGATCGAGCGTGGCGCCGTGCAGGTCGAGACTGAAATCGGGCATGAGCGTGCCCTTGGTGATACGCTTGTCCCACGAACCGTCGAGATGGGCCTGGGCCTCGGCCTTCGGCTTTGCAGGGACGGGTTTGGGCGGCAGAGGCGGCGGGACGCGGCCTTTGACTTTCCTGGCCGGAGGTGCGGGCGGCGCCGCATTGGGTACTTTGGCGGCCGCCTCGCCGGTCGCTGCCGCAGGCGCCGGACGGCGCTTTTCCAGCGGCTTCACCGTGCGCGCGACTTGGGCCCAGATCTCGGTTTCCTCGGCCGTGAGGCGGCGCCCCGGACGCCTCATCGCACGCCGAGCCGCGCCAGCGTTCCCTTTGGGACGAAGATCAGCGCACTGCCGCGCCCGCTCATGCCGCCGGCGGTGGTTCGCGCCTGCGCACCCGCGCCCCAGAAGGTGTCGAAGCGGTTGGCACCCTTGATCGCGCCGCCGGTGTCCTGAGCGATCCACATGCCATTCGCCTCGCGTCGGTCGAGGTCGAGCCAGACCGGGGCGCCCAGCGGCACGAAGCGCGGATCGGCGGCTACCGAATTACCGCTGCGCACCGGCACGTTCAGCGCGCCGAGCGGTCCATCACCGTCGAGAATCTTGAAGAAGACCCACGAACGGTTCTGCTCCATCAGCGCGCGGCCTTCCGCAGGGCGCTCACGAAGGTACTGCATGATGCCCTGCATCGAGCCGGAATACTGCCCCGGCCCCGAACCGATCAGGCCACGGTCACGCATGACGCCGCCGATGCCGGTATAGGGCAGGCCGTTCTGTCCGGCATAGCCGATGCGCGTAACGGTGCCGTCAGGCGCAACGAGCCGCCCCGACCCCTGGACCTGAAGGAAGAAGAACTCGACCGGATCGGCGGCCCAGGCAATCTCCAGGCCCTGGCCGGCAAGCGCCCCGGCATCGATCTGCGCGCGGTCATAGTAGGGAGTGAACGAACCGCCGGGGCCGTAGCGACCAAGCGGCATGCGCCCGTCGTTGAGCGGCGCGGCATCGCCGGGCCGGGCACGCACGAGGTCCGCCGGCATCGCGTAGACCGGTGCGGGATAACCCGGCAGGGCCTTTCGCGAACCGGCGATCTCGGGTTCGTAATAGCCGGTGGCATAGGCATTGCCATCGCCGACCTGCGCTGTCTCGAAATAGCTGACGAAGAACGCCGCAGGCGACCCCGGCCCCCAGTTCGCGGCGGCCGTGCAGGCCTGGCGCCAGTCGTCGGGCCGGGTCAGGCCGCTGCCATCGGTGCGCGATGTGAGGCGCGGGCAACTCTCTCGGAAAGAGGCAAGTGCGCCGGCCGCATCGGCTGTGCCCATCGGCAAGGCCGAGACGGCGCGTCCCGCCTTGACGCCGAGCGCCAGCGCGTTCGGGGCCGCTGGCAACGTGCTGCCCGGACCGGGCCGAACCGGCGGCCGGGTCACGCCGGGTCCGCCGGTAGAGGGGATGACGCCGCCGCAGGCAGCCAGCGCGGCGATCAGGCCGGTGCCAAGCAGGCCTTTAAGGCCGAGGCGCGCAACGCCCCTGAAAACCGGCATTTTCGAAACCGGCCGCCTGGCCGAATTGTCCACATGCCGCACTGTCGCACTCTCTTACAAAGCAAAGCCCCGCGCCTGTGGGCACGGGGCGTTTCAGGTACTGCTGGATATCACCGCTCAGGCGGGGATCAACCTTCGTCGGTCTCTTCGAGCAGCCAGTCGGGATCGGGCGAGTTCACCGCGCGTCCAAACGTCCAGACGTCGATGGTTTCGATCGCATCGTCGAGCGAGCCGGCGATCACTGCGCCGTCGGCACTGCGGGTTACTGCTGCGATGTCGGCGCGGAAGCGCAGGCTGATGCGGGCATAGCCGCTTTCCACGCCAGCGGCGACGAAGTTGCATTCCTCGATGCGAATGAGGCGATTATCGAGCGTTTCACCCGCTTCGACGCGCGCATCGATGGCGGCTGCGAAGCCTGCATAGACGTCTTCGTCGCAAAGCTGGCGCAGTTCGGCCTTGTCGCCCTTCCAGAAGGCTTCGAGAATCATGCGGTAGGCGCTGCGGGCACCTTCCACGAAAGCGGCGGCATCGAAACGGCGGTCGGCCTGGGCGATTTCGGCAAGGCCGCGCTCAACGGACGGCGGTGCCAGCGGCATTTCGCGAAGGCCCTGAACCTGCTGCGAACGGCCACGGGCGTCGTCCTTGGCATCGCCGCGCTGTTCGGTGCGGGTAGGCGCAGCCACTCGCGGCGCGCCCGGCTGGCCCTGACGACCTTCGAAGCGCCCCTGGATCGGCTCTTCCTCATGCTCGGCGCGGCGGCCAAGCACGGAATAAAGCCGCAGCCCAAGGAAGGCTGCGATCATGGCCAGGATCACTATTTCCGGTGTCACGTCCCTAAATCCATTCCTTCTGTCCGCATTACCTGCCCGTCGAATGCCGCAAACGGCATTCGGAACTGGTGGCGGTGGCTCCGGCCCGTTGCGGATCAAGCCCCCGTGGGGAGACTCCGGCCGCATAAGCCTCAGCGCTCCAACATAGCCCCAGATAGGTAGACTTTACAAATGAACAACGCGTGAGCAGGCCATTCGAGGCATTTTTCCGCCGGATCGAGCCGCTCGCCAACACGCATCGCACCTTACCGGGACGCGCTACTATAATTTTCCGCAAGCTCAGGTGTTCCACGATCCCGCAAAATGTTTTAGGCGCGCGTTCGGATTTCATTATCAGATTTCATTTGGGAAGACACCGCGATGGCCGACGAAGGCAACATCATTTCCGACCTGGACCTGGGTAACGGCGAAGACACCGCTCCTGCGGCCGGCATCATCTCGCAGTACGTCAAGGATCTCTCGGTCGAGAATCCGAACGCTCCGGAGAGCTTCTCCTGGCAGGACGCGCCGCAGGTCGACGTGCAGTTCAACATCGGCGCGCGCGCTATCGAGGGCGAAGTCCACGAGGTCGAGCTGAAGATCACCTGCGCCTCGCGCAACGAGGCAGGCACCGCCTTCGCCGTCGAGCTGAGCTACTGCGCGCTCGTTGGCATGCGCAACATCGACGAACAGCAGGCCCATGCCTTCCTGTTCGCCGAAGCCCCGCGCATCCTGTTCCCATTCGCCCGCCGCGTGATCGCCGATGCCGTGCGCGATGCCGGCTTTGCGCCGCTCATGCTTGAGCCGATCGATTTCAACGGTCTCTACGTGCAGCAGCTCCAGTCGCAGGCCCAGTCGGTAGAAGCCGGCATGGGTGAGCCTGCCGGACACGCCTGAGCCATCGCTTTCTGATCGAACAACCGCTCGCCCTTCCTCAAATGGAGGGTGGGCGGTTCGACTTTACGGCGTGACAATCCGTTCGTGCCCCGCCAAGCCGGACACGGACGGGAGATGGTGCCTTTGAACGAGTTGGCTGCGATCCTATGAACCTCGTCTCATGAATCTGGCCCGATGAATCTCGCAAAGGCCCTCGCCAGCGTTGGCGGACTGACCCTGGCCAGCCGCGTGCTGGGGCTCGTCCGCGACAGCCTGTTCGCACGCTACGTCGGCGCCGGCTTCGCTTCCGACGCCTTCCTCATCGCTTTCCGGCTGCCCAACATGTTCCGCGCACTCTTCGCGGAAGGCGCCTTTGCATCGGCCTTCATCCCGATGTTCAACAAGAAGGTCGGCGATACCGAAGGGCCGGGCCTGCCGGCCGGGATCACCTTTGCCGAGCAGGCGCTGTCGGTGCTGCTGCCCGTGCTGATCGTCATGACCGTGGCGCTGGAAGTCTTCGCCTGGCCGGTGACGTTCATGCTTTCGGGCGGCTTCAACGACGTCAGCCACGACCAGTTCGCCTTTGCCGTCACGCTCAGCCGGATGACCATCCCCTACCTGATGCTCATCAGCCTAGTTTCGCTGCTGGGCGGCATTCTCAACTCGCTCCAGAAATTCTGGGTCAACGCTGCCGCGCCGATCCTGCTGAACCTGACGCTGATCGTCGCGCTGCTGGGCTTCCATTCCGACGACCCGCTGATCACCGCACGCAACCAGGCGATCGGCGTATCGGTTTCGGGCGCGCTGCAGCTTGCCTGGCTGGTGCTGGCCTGCCGCGCCAACGGCGTTTCGATGCGCCTGCGCCTGCCGGTCTGGAACGCCGACGTGAAGCAATTGCTGAAACTGATCCTGCCCGCCGCCGCAGGCGCGGGCGCGGTGCAGATCAACCTCGTCATCTCGACCGCGCTGGCGGCCTATCTGCTGCCCCACGGCTCGGTAACCTATATTTACATGGCCGACCGGCTGAACCAGCTGCCGCTGGGCCTCATCGGCATCGGACTTGGCACCGTGTTGCTACCCACGATCTCGCGCCAGCTCGGCTCCGGGCAGGAAGCCGCCGCGATGGAGACGCAGAACCGCGGGCTGGAACTGGCGCTGCTGCTGACCCTGCCCGCCGCCGCCGCGCTGATCGTGTGCGGCGGGCCGATCGCCGCCGCGCTGTTCGGCTATGGCAAGTTCGATGCCGCCGATGTCACCTTCACCGCGCAGGCGCTGGCGGCCTTCTCGATCGGCCTGCCCAGCTACATCCTCGTCAAGGTGCTGACGCCGGGCTTCTATGCGCGGCAGGATACGCGGACCCCGGTGCGCTATGCGATGATCTCGATGGCGGTGAACCTGGTCGGCAACCTCATCCTCATCGTGCCGCTGCAGCATATGGGCCCGCCGCTGGCGACCGCGATCGCCTCCACGGTCAACGTTGCCATGCTGTATTTCGCGCTGGTGAAGCGCGGCCATTTCACGCTCGATGCCCGCCTGCGCCGCCGCGCACCGCGCCTTGCGCTGGCAGCGGCAGCGATGGGCGTAGCGCTGTGGTTCGGGCAGAGCCTCGTCATGCCTTACGTCCACGGCACCTGGCTGGTGCGCGGTCTGGCGCTGGCAGTACTGGTGTCCTCGGGCTGCCTCGTCTATGGGCTCGCCACGGTGGTTTCGGGTGCCTTCACCCGCGACGACCTCAGGCTGCTGCGGCGACGACGCCCGGCTTAAGCTCACGGCGCCTGATCTTTCGACACCTGACCCATCGGCAAACGGGAATTTCCATGCGTATCCTCTCCGGCATTCAGCCTACCGGCAACCTGCACCTCGGCAACTACCTGGGCGCGATCCGCAACTGGGTGGCGATGCAGGACCAGGTCGGCGCCGAAGGCGGACAGTGCCTCTACTTTCTTGCCGACCTCCATGCGATCTCGATGCCGCATGTTCCGGCCGACCTTGCCGCCAACACGCGCGAGATGGTCGCGGCCCTCGTCGCCTGCGGCATCGACCCCGATCGCTCGATCCTGTTCAACCAGGCGCAGGTTCCGCAGCATGCCGAACTGCAGTGGCTGCTGAACGGCACCGCGCGCATGGGCTGGCTGAACCGCATGACCCAGTGGAAGGACAAGGCGGGCAAGAACCGCGAGGGCGCCAGCGTCGCCCTGTTCACCTACCCGGTGCTGCAGGCCGCCGACGTGCTGCTCTACCAGTCCACCCACGTCCCCGTGGGCGAAGACCAGAAGCAGCACCTCGAACTGGCCCGCGACGTGGCGCAGAAGTTCAACAACGACTTCGCGTCCAGGGACGAAAACGGCGAGATCATCCCCGTCTTCACCCTGCCCGAGCCTTTCATCCCGCCCGAGGCGGCGCGGATCATGTCGCTTCGCGAAGGCACCGCGAAGATGAGCAAATCGGACCCGTCCGAGATGAGCCGCATCAACATGACCGACAGCGCCGACACCATCCTGCAGAAGGTCAAGAAGGCCAAGACCGACCCTGAGCCCCTTCCGTCGGAGAAGGCAGGGCTGGAAGGCCGTGCGGAAGCGAAGAACCTCGTCTCGATCTACGCAGTCATGTCCGGGACCACCGTGGACGGCGTGCTGGCAGACTTCGGCGGCGAAGGCTTCGGCAAGTTCAAGCCGGCGCTGGCCGACTTGCTGGTCGAAAAGCTGGCGCCGATCAACAGCCGCTTCGTGGAGCTTCGCGAGGACAGCACCGCGCTCGACGCGATCCTGCGCAAGGGCGCTGAAAAGGCCCGCGCGCTGGCCATCCCGACGCTGAACAAGGCCTACGACGCGCTGGGCCTCATTCGCGGCTAGTCCCTGCGGCGGGGGCTTCCCGGGAAGCTCCCGCCCCGCCTGATCCGGCATTTCCTACATCGTCAATACCTGCCACAATCGCGCAGGCTCTTTACAACGTGGGATATTTCAGGCCAGTTCGGCCTTCATCAACATGCTCAGCCGCATGTCTTTCATCAACTTGCGCGCTTTGCAACCGAGGGCCGCCCGGCCGGAATTGCAGTTTTCAGCCCGGCGCGCCCAGCAGCTTCGCCCTGCGGCGCACCCACGGCTCGGCCAGAGCGGTGACTTCGACCAGCGCTTCGAGGCCTGCGCGGTCGACCTTGTGGTCGCCGGCGATGAGCAGGCCGAAGACCCGCAGCACGCTCCACGCGGGGAACGGGCGCTCGACAAGCTCCATCGCATCGCCGGCAGCGACGGCGCCTTCCTCGATCACGCGGTAATACCAGCCGGGGCGGCGAGACTTGATGCAGGCCGCGTTGACCCGCGCGCCGTCAAAGCGGTGGTCGAGTTTCCAGCACGGCTGGCGCCCCTGGCTCACCTCGACAAGCGCACTGCCCAGCCGCCAGCGATCGCCGATGCACACAGCCTCTTCGGTGAGCCCGGCAGTCGAGATATTTTCGCCGAAAGCGCCGTAATCGCCCAGCAGCGGATGGTCGCCGATCGCTCCCCGCCAGAAGGCGTAATGGTCATGGGGATAGTGGTGGATCGCCTTGTCCGGCCCGCCGTGAACAGAAAGGTCGGCCTGGGCATCGCCTTCGAGACCGAGGCGATGCACTCTGACCGGGCCCGCGACCGGGCGCTTGGCGATGGCGCTAGGCTCGTCCGGGCCGCGAAACGCAGCGACCTTTCCGCATTGAAGGGACAGAATCGGCAGGGAAAGAATGGGGATCGGACTCGTCATCGCCCTCCAACCTTCCTACATGGAAACCATACGATCAAGTCGTCCGGTCGATGCTGCCGGGTGGACGCGCCGTGAATGGACCCACAATCCATCGCATGGGCAACTCCATTCAACCGCTATTCAGGGCATTGATTTTACGACAGGATCAAAAGGAATCGAAGGCCGCGCCGGGAGTGGGCGTCACGGGCTCTTCGGGTACGTGGAGCAAAGACAAGATGACACACCATTCCCCATCGAAATTAGGCAAGTTCCGGCTTGTTGCAGCGGCTATGCTGTTCATGGCCGTCGCTGCCTGCGCCACGCCTTTCAAGGCGGACGTCTCGCGCTTCCAGTCGCAGCTTCCCGCACCG
The DNA here is from genome assembly GCF_902706195.1 of Novosphingobium sp. 18050. GTDB lineage: Bacteria > Pseudomonadota > Alphaproteobacteria > Sphingomonadales > Sphingomonadaceae > Novosphingobium. Next base: position 74,245 of record NZ_CACSJO010000003.1, read on the forward strand.
GCCGGGCAAAGCTTCGCGATCGTCGCCGACGACCCCAAGCTTTCCGGCGGGCTCGAATTCTCCCAATATGCCTCGCTCGTGCGTGATCGCATGGCCAAGCTGGGCTACGCTCCCGTCGAAGACCCCGCCCAGGCGACCCTCATCGTGCGCTTCGACTACGGCGTCGACGGCGGACGCGAGCGTGTTCGTTCCACCTCCATCGGCAACTCCTACTGGGGGCCCTGGGGCGGTTACGGCGGCTTTGGTGGTTTCTACGGTCGCAGCCGATTCGGCGGTTGGGGCGGCTTCGGCGGCCCATGGCGCTACGGCTTCTATGACCCGTTCTTCGACAATGGCGGCGTCCAGTCCTACACCATTTATACCAGCGGCATCAGCATGAAGATCGACCGCGCCGCAGATGGCCAGCGCCTGTTCGAAGGCAAGTCGGAAGCCGTGTCGACCTCCAATCGCCTGCAGTATCTCGTGCCCAATCTTGTCGAGGCGATGTTTACCGGATTTCCGGGGAACTCGGGTGAGACTGCACGTATCACCGTTGCGCCCGAGAAGAAGTGATCGCGAGCGACTGAGCTGACAGGCTCCCCCTGCGAAGAACGGGGGTCACAAAAAGGACGGGTCCGCTGAAATATTGCGGACCCGTCCTTTTGCTATGGGGGTGGGCCCGAGCCCGCTATTACCCTCCGCCCAACCCCGGATTATCCTGACCGATGCACAATTTCATGGCGATCCTGTCACAGCTCTTCTGGGGCGTCACGATCGGCGCGCTCAGCGCCGCCTTCGAGACGCTTGCCAAGGGCGTGATGATGATCGGCGGTCTGGGCGGCGCGGGCTGGTACGGCCTGAAATGGCGCAAAGCGCGGCGGAATCGCGACAGCAAGCGCGACGGGCGCGGCTAACATCCCCGTGCCCCATGAGATCGCCTCTGCCGTCCTCGAAGGTGCTCTGGAGGCCGTGAGCGATATCGGCTCCGACAAGATACAGCGCCGCTGGGGTTGGCAAGGCTGCCTGTCCGTTGGCGTGCCACTGGTCGGAGCCCTGCTGCTTGTCTTTTGGGGGCTTGGCGTGTTTGCTAGCTGACCTTCAGTTCCCCAGTGCGACCACGCCGCCGGTCGAGCCGAAGCCGCCTTCACCGCGCGTCGTCGCATCCAGTTCCTCGACCTTGAGCCAGGAAGCACGGGTGACCGGCGCCAGCACCAGTTGGGCCACGCGGTCGCCGCGCACGATCTCGAACGGTTCGGCACCGAGATTGACGAGGATAACCTTAAGCTCGCCGCGATAGTCCGAATCGACGGTGCCCGGCGCATTCGGCACGGAGATGCCGTACTTCAGCGCAAGGCCCGAGCGCGGACGCACCTGAATCTCGAAACCGACGGGGATCGCGACCGACAGCCCGGTCGCCACTGCATGGCGCGCGCCGGGGGCCAGGGTGACCTCCTCGGCCGAAACCACGTCCATGCCGGCAGCGCCTTCTGTGGCGTAGGCAGGCAGGTCCAGACCCTCGCCATGGGGCAGGATCTTGACCATGACGGGGACTTCAGCGGGGGAGTGCATCTGCGAACCTTTCGACGAGGATGCGCGCGACATCCTCCTTGGGCATTTCGGGAAGAGAAATCACATCGCTTTCGGTGACGATGTGAACGGTATTGGCATCGCCGCCCATGACATCGCCCGACACGTCGTTCGCGATGATCCAGTCGGCGCCCTTGCGCACGCGCTTTTCCCGGGCATAGCGGATCACGTCCTGGGTTTCGGCGGCAAAGCCAATCACTAGACGCGGACGCCCGGCGCTCTTTGCAAGCGTGGCGAGAATATCGGGGTTTTCGGTAAGCTCCAGGGCCGGGGGGGCGCCCCCGTTCTTGTTCTTGAGCTTCTGCTCGGCCGAGCGTGCAACGCGCCAGTCGGCGACGGCAGCGACCATGACGGCGATGTCGGCGGGCAAGGCAGCCTCCACCGCCCCGGCCATCTCCAGCGCGCTCTCGACGTCGACCCGCTCGACCCCGGGAGGCGTCGGGAGATGGACCGGGCCGGCGATCAATGTCACCCGCGCCCCGGCTTCGGCAGCGGCGGCGGCGATCGCGAAGCCCTGTTTACCCGAGGAGCGGTTGGCGATGTAACGCACCGGGTCGATCGGCTCGTGGGTCGGACCAGCAGTGACCAGTACGTGGCGACCATAAAGCGGGCGATGTTCGAGGCCGCGATCGAAATCGGGCTGACCGGTGAGAGGATCGAACGGCTGGGGCGCATCGCCGCCAGTCAGGATATGGCCCAAGGCATCAGGATCGGTGGCCGGCGCCGGTCGCGCCTCGCCCTTGGCTGCGACGAGCGCTGCGGGGTCATCGAAAGCAACGGCTTTTTTCGCGTTCGGTATGCCGCGCGGGATCATCGAACCGGTGACGCTGCCAAGCTCGGCTTCCGGCGCAACCATCACCGAAGAACCGTGACCGAGCGCCGAGGCAATCTGCTGCCAGATCATCTGCACTTCGGGTAGGCGGCCAGGACCGAACTCGCCGCAGGCCATCGGGCCTTCGTCGGGCTCCATCACATCGACGCCGGAGGCGCGCAGGGTCTGAACGTTGCGGGTAGTCGCCGCATGCTGCCACATGCGCACGTTCATCGCCGGGATCGCCATGACCGGCTTGTCGGTGGCCAGCAGCAGAGTCGTCGCCAGATCGTCGGCAATGCCTGCAGCCATTTTGGCCATTAGGTCCGCCGTTGCCGGGCAGACCACCACCAGATCGGCCTCGCGGCTGAGCTGGATGTGGCCCATCTCGGCCTCGTTCCTGAGATCCCACAAGGTGGTGTGGACCGGGTTTTCCGAGAGCGCGGCCAGCGTCATGGGCGTCACGAATTTCGCGCCGCCCTCGGTCAGCACACATGTGACTGAGCCACCCTCCTTGCGGATGGTGCGCACGAGTTCACAGGACTTGTAGGCAGCGATGCCGCCGCCCACGACCAGCAGAATACGGGGTCCGTTCATGCCCCGGCTTTTGCAGCACCGGGCAAGGAGGTGCAATCAGTTTGCGGGCTGGAGCCTGGACAAACCGGGAAGCCGCGCCGCCGCGACAAGCTGCGATATAGCGCGCGGAGCGAAGACGATGCCAGCGAACATGGCAGGCGCGATCATCGCGCCCCAGTAAAAGTTGTCCCACCGGCCCGCGATCATGAAGGCGGCGCCGTAGCCCGCGCAGAGCAGAAACCCGAACAGTCCCGAGCGGCTGCGCCAGCCCAGCCAGCCGAAGGTCATCAGGATCACCGCCGGGCCCGCCAGGAAATGCGGCAACCAGCGCAAGTTGCTCGACTGCACGACATTGGCGAGCCAGCCGGTCATCCCGCGCATCACCAGCCACGGCGGGCCGTGGCGGTCGCTGGCGAGGACATCGCGGGCGATGATCTCAAGGTGCCAGGTGAGAGCGGCGCCGAACACAAGGATCAGTGCGATCCATGCAGCACTCTCGCGCCAGTTGCGCTGCCACAGCGCAAAAGCGGCCATGAGCAGGACATAGGGCAGCGTGTGTTCTCGGATCGCCAGCGCCAGCGCTGCCACGGCAAAGGACGCGCCCCAACGTCCACCCTGCCCGCCCCTGCCGATGCGGTGCAGGCCGAAGGACAGCGCGATCAGCCCGCCGGCCCAGAGTTCATGCAGGGGAAAATAGTGCCGGTTAAGGCCAAGGGAGGCACCTACGAAGACGAGCGCCGTACCTAGCCGGCGCAGACGGCCACCGTCCTCCGATTCTTCGCCGAAGCGCTTCCACCATGTCGCGATGATTGCCAGCATCAGTGCGATGGCAGCCAGCAACTGGCCGGTCTTGCCGAGCCATGCATCGATATAGGCCAGCGTCGGCAGACGCACGGCGATGCCCGGGTTCACCGGATAGTCGCGGGCGCGCTGCTCCGGCACGATGAAGTCGTAGTAGTTCTCGCCTGTCGCGATGCGCTCGATCGCGACTTCGTACAGCGCGATATCCTCGTCGTAGGGCTTGTCCGGGGTATCGACGGCCTTGCCGCCGGTATCCACTGGCCCCTCCACCGGACCAAGCCAGGGCGAGCGGTTGCCCGGCTTGTTAGTGGGCACGATCATCGAGGCGATGACGACCACCAGCAGCACGGCAAGGACCACCCGAGCCAGAAGCGGCGACCAGTCGGCGAAACGCCCGCCCGTCTGCGCGGGCGGATGCGCGCCGTTCAGCTCAGAAGTGTCCAGTACGTCAGTGCCCACGCCGCAGTGCCCCCAAGGATTGCGGCCAGAGCATAGCCACCCCAGTGGTTACTTTCGCGTTTACGACCCGAACCTTTGGCCCAGATGATGTCGATATCCGGCAGCGGCGCCTGTTCGGGCGCGCCGCCCTTGGCGGGGAAGCTCTCTTCGATCCGGCGTACCAGCGCGGGCAGACGCAGCAGGGTGTCGACGTCTGCGCGCAGGCGGTCGACGATCACGGCCTCGGGACCGAGTTCGTCGCGGATCCACTCCTTCACGAAGGGGCCGGAGACGTCCCACATGTTGATCTTCGGGTCGAGCGCGGTTGCCAGCCCCTCGACCATGACCATCGTCTTTTGCAGCAGCAGCAGGTGCGGCTGCACCGCCATGTCGAAATCGCGGGTGATCGCGAAGAGCCCGTCGAGCATCTGTCCGACCGACAGTTCCGAAACCGACTTGCCGCGCATCGGCTCGCCCACTGCCCGCAGCGCCGTCGCGAATTCCTCGACGGTGTGATAGCTGGGGACGTACTGCGCCTCGAAGTGAATTTCGGCGACGCGGCGGTAATTGCCGGTTGTCAGCCCGTAGAGGATTTCGGCAAGCCAGAGCCGTGCCTGCCGGTTGATCCGGCCCATGATGCCGAAGTCGATCGCGACGATCGTGGTGTGCCCCCCCTGCTCCGGCTGACCGACGCCGCCCTGCACGAACAGGTTGCCCTGGTGCATGTCGGCATGGAAGAACCCGCAGGAGATCGCCTGGGTCAGGAAGGTTATGACCAACCGCCGGGCCAGCGCAGGCAAGTCGTGCCCGGCCTCGCGCAGGGCGTCCAGATTGCTCATCTTGACGCCGTCGATCCACTCGAGCGTCAGGACCGAGCCATTGGTCCGGTCCCAGTCGATGTCGGGAACCCGGTAATCCTCGATGCCCTTCATTGCATCGGCGAGTTCGGAAGCAGAGGCCGCCTCGCGCCGCAGGTCGAATTCGCGCAAGGTCCAGCGCTTGAGATTGGCGATGACTGCGCGCGGGCGCAGGCGAGCAGCTTCGCCGCCCAGAGCCTCAAGGTGGGCAGCCGCCCATTCGTAAGTCTCGACGTCGCGGGAGAACTGCTCGCGGATGCCCGGGCGCAGCACCTTGACCGCAACTTCGCGTCCGTCCGGGGTAACTGCGCGGTGAACCTGGGCGATCGAGGCCGCGCCGACCGGCTCTTCCTCGATCGAGGCGAAGATCGTCTCGATCGGTCGCCCGAAAGTGCTTTCGATCTGGCTGCGGATAGCCGCGAACGGGACCGGCGGCAGGCTGTCCTGCAGGCTCAGCAGATTGCGCGCCGGGATTTCCCCGACGAGGTCGGGACGCGTCGCCAGCGCCTGACCAAGCTTGATCGCGGCCGGACCGATTTCCTGGAAGGCGCCGGCATAGTCGGGCTCCAGTGGCTGACGGGCGCCAAAGCGGGCGATCCGGCACAGCCGTTTGACCGGCGCGGGCGCATTGCGGTCGTTCTCGATCCCGCGCAGCGCGCCGTGACGCGCAAGGATACGGCCCCACCGAAGCAGGCGCGTGAGATGGGTGACAGTACCGGTCACCGCGTGATCAGACCTTCCAGCCCGAATGGATCGCGACGAGGCCGCCCATGATCGGCTCGACCTTGGTGTGCCGGAAACCGGCCTTGCGGATCATGCCCTCGAATTCGGGCATCGGCGGGAAGCGGCGGATCGATTCGATCAGATAGCGATACGAATCGGCGTCGCCTGCGATCATCTGGCCGATCTTGGGCACCAGCTTGTGCGAATAGGCATCGTAGACTTCCTTGAAGCCCGGCCATTCGGTGGTCGAGAATTCCAGGCAGAAGAAGCGCCCGCCGTAGTTCAGCACCCGGTGCGCCTCGGCCAGGGCCTTGTCGATGTGGGTAACGTTACGGATGCCGAAGGCGATCGTATAGGCATCGAACGAACGGTCGTCGAAGCTCAATTCCTCGGCGTTCTGGCGCGACCAGACGAGGGTATCGATGCCGCGCTCCATCGCGCGTTCGATGCCGACGTCAAGCATGTCCTGATTGATGTCGGAGACGGTGATGCGCGCACCTGCCTCTTCCATGCGGAAGGCGATGTCGCCGGTGCCGCCGGCCATGTCGAGGATCTGTTCATGGCTGCGCGGCTTCACCCGGCGCACGAACTTGTCCTTCCAGACCCGGTGCATGCCCGCGGACATGGCGTCGTTCATGATGTCGTACTTGCGCGCGACGGCGGAGAAGACTGCGCCCACGCGCTCTTCCTTCTCCTCGGGACGGACTTCTTCGTAGCCGAAGGAAACGGTATCGCTGCTATCGCTCATAGGGCCAGTCCTCTAACCATACGCGCCGCGCGGCGCCAGCCTTGGTTTTGCCCGTGATGACGCCATTCGTCCTAAACAGGGGCCTGACGAGATGCCCGAGGAGGTCTGCGGGCAAGTTCGGGGCCAAGTTCGAGGAAGGCCGGACATCCTTGCCTCGGCGGGGCAAACCGGGCAGCATCCCGCCATCGGGAACCCCGGCCCGCGCGCCGGCAGGAGGACAGCAATGACCGAGTTCGACCCCAAGCCCGCTGACAGGCCAGCCGGTTCGGCCCCCGCCGCCGGGTTCGCGTTCAACAATCCGACGATCATCAACCTGCTTTACCTCGCCTCCTACATCACCGGCGTGACCGGGATTGTCGGCGTGGTGCTCGCCTATGTCTGGCGCGGTGAACCCAAGGCGGAGTGGGAAGTATCCCATTACGAATATGCGATTCGCACCTTCTGGATCTTCCTGATCGGCATGGTGCTGGGTTTTGTGCTGATGGTGGCGCTTATCGGTTTCGTGATCCTGCCGGTGGTTTCGGTGCTTGTCATCGTGCGCTGCGTGATGAGCATTCTCAACGCGCAGAAACAGGTGCCCATGCCAAATCCCGGCAGTTGGCTGGTCTGACGAACTAGCCCAGCAGGAGGTACGCTGCCACTCCGAGCGCTGCCACCTGCAGGGCCGCGATGGTGTGGAGGCGCCCTACGAAGGGCTGCTTGCGTGTCTTGTGGCGAAAGACGCGGCGCCCGGCGTAAGCGCCGGGGCTGCCGCCCGCGAACGCGAGCCAGAGCAGCGTCGATTCCGCGATCCGGCGGCGGCGCGCCCTGGCGTGCGCCTTATCGATGGCGAAGGCGACGAACGTTGCGAAGTTCAGCGACGCCAGCGCGCAGAGCGCCGCCGTCAGCGTCAGGGAAGCCCCTTCCATCCCGGGCCCGATCACTTCTCCGGCACCCATTCCCGGCGCAGCGCGGGACCGGCCAGCGCCATGAGCGCGGCGGCCACGAGGTAGAGCCCCAGCGCGAAGAGCATCGAGTAGCGCAGCGACTCGCTCCCCCAAATCGGCGTCAGGGCCTTGGACAGCGCGCCAAGCGCATAGATCCCGCCGCCAAGGCCGATCAGGTTATTGATGAGCAGGAACAGCGCCGATGCAGTCGCGCGCGCGGGCGGCTCCACAAGGTGCTGCACCGCGCTCGTCACCGGGCCGAGCCAGAAATAGGCGAGCGCCTGGGGTAGCAGAAACAGCAGGAACGCGAGCGGCACGCTGGATGTTGAGATACCCCCGGCGAACAGCGGCACCGCGCAGACGAATGCGATAGCCGGCACCCGGCCGTACCACGCACGGTCGCCCCTCCCCAGCCGGTCGGCCAGCATTCCGCCCGCCAGTACGCCCACGCAGCCACCCAGCAACAGCACCGCGCCGATGAACCACGAGGTATGTACAAGATCGAGCCCGAAGCTGCGCTGGAGCAGGCTGGGTAGCCAGAACATCAGGCCATAGCCGAGCATCGAGCTGGATGCCGCACCGAAAGCGAGCATCCAGAACGCCCGCTTGCCTGCCAGTGTCGCCGCCACTTCGCCGAAGCGGATCGCGGGCGCCTCCGAGGCCGCTGGCGAAGGCGGCCGCCGATCACGCACCACCAGCTTGAACAGCGGGGCAATGAGGATGCCCGCGAAGCCGACGACAAGGAAGGCCGTGCGCCAGTCCACAGCCTGCGCCACGTAGCCCCCCGCCAGTACGCCCATCGCAGAGCCCAGCGGGATGCCCAGCGAATAGACCGAAAGCGCGAAAGCACGGCGGTGGCTGGGAAAATGATCGCCGATCACGGCATAGCTCGGCGCCACGCCCCCCGCCTCGCCGACGCCCACGCCCACGCGCGCGATGAAGATGTGCCAGAACCCCTGCGCCAGCGCACAAGCCGAAGTGAAGAGGCTCCACACCACCAGCGAGCCGGTGATGACCCATGAACGGCTTGTGCGGTCGGCCAGCCAGGCCAGCGGCACCCCCAGCGTCGAATAGAGGATCGCGAAGGCGAGACCGCCCAGCATTCCCAACTCGGCATCGTCGAGGCCGAGATCGGCCTGGATCGGCGCAGCCAGAATCGAGAGGATCTGCCGGTCGACGAAATTGAAGATGTAGACGAGGAGCAGCATCCCCAGCACGAGATTGGGCGAGGCCTGACCGCGTTCCACGGGCGCGGCCGCGGGCTGGTCGGATGCCTCGGCAGGCTGATGGGGCGCAGCGATGTCGCTCATGTCAGGTCACGTGCTCCTTGAGGAAGACCTCGATTTCCGCCAGCGCCGCCGGCTCGTCGAGTATCGGGGCATGGCCGACGCGCGGCACTTCCACGCCCGCATAGGCGCCCGCGTGGCGGCGCGCCATCTCCTGCGCGGTCGCGGCGCTCAGCAGGTCCGAAAGCGCGCCGCGCACGACCAGCACCGGCACTTCATCCAGCAAGTCCCACAGGGGCCAGAGGTCGGGCGGCACGGTTTGCGGATCATCTCCCGCAACACTTTGCGCAATCGCCGGATCATAGGCGAAGGAGACCGAGCCGTCGGCGTTCTCGCGGGCAACGCGGCGGGCGAACGCCGCCCAGTCCGCGCTACCGTAATCGGGAAAGGCCGAAGCGTTGATCGCTCGGGTACGGGCGGCAGCCTCGCTCCAGTCCGCCATCGCACCCGAAGGACCGACATAGCTCTGTATCCGTGCAAGCCCGGCAGGATCGAGCACCGGGCCGATGTCGTTAAAGATCGCCGCCTGCGCGAGGCCGGGCCGCAGCGCGTTCATCACCATCGCCATGAGCCCGCCCATCGAGGTGCCGATTAGCCCGGCGCGCACAATGCCAAGGTCGTCCAGCAGCGCCAGCATGTCCTGCGCATAAACGTCCGGGCGGTACTGCGCCGGGTCCGGGTCCCACTGAGACAGCCCCCGCCCGCGCTGGTCGGGCACGATCATCCGGTAGCGCCCGGCCAGCCGCGCCGCGAGTGGCTCAAAATCGGCGCTGTTTCGGGTCAGGCCGTGCATCATCAGCAGCACGGGAGCCTGCTGGCCCCCGGCTGGATTTTGGGCCGCATAGTCGCGCGCGGCAAGGTCGAGACGCCCGCAGGCGCTGCGATAGCGGTGGACGCGGTAGTCCATGTCGCAAGGTTTCCTTTCAGGCGCAGGCATGCCGGGCCGTGACGGCCCGGCATGCCCGTCAGAACGCCAGCGTCGCGGTCGCGAAGACCTGGCGCGGGTTGCCGTAGAAGGCCGTCAGCGTACCCTCGGTGCCGAGCGTGGGGATGAACCGTCCGCTGGGTGCCGTCAGCAGTTCGCCCGTGACCGGGTTGGCGGCAAGGAACGTATAGCCCGAAGTCTTGTACTGCTTGTCGAACAGGTTCTTGCCGTGCACGCCCAGCGTCCAGCGCCCGCCCGGTGCGGAGTAGACCAGGCTGGCATCGAGAAGCCCGTAGCCCTTCTGGTCGAGGTAGGGGTTGGGGATTTCGAACTGGTGGGTCTTGCTGCGATACGAGTAGGTCGTGCTGAAAGACACGTCACCCTCGCCGACCGGCGCAGTATAGGCCAGCGTCGCGCTCGTGGTCCACCTGGGGGTGTTCTGAACGTCGCGATTGGCAGCGACATCAGTGGGAACGCCGCCGATATTGGCGATATATTCCTTGTACTTGGCATTGATGTAGCCAAGCGAGCCGGAAAGGCTCAGGCGATCGCCCGCCGCCATCATATCCTGCGCTAACCGGGCATTGGCTTCCAGCTCGAAACCACGGAAGCGGGCTTTGCCGGCATTGGTGATGATCCCGCAGAAAGTCGGGATACCGCCCACTGTACAGCCCGCAGAACCGGGGATCTGCACATCCCTGTAGTCCATCTGGAACGCCGCCGCCGCGATGTAGAGACCGCCTCCGAACAGGTTCGCCTTGTAGCCGATCTCGTAGCTGTCGACCGTCTCCGGCTTGAAGCTGAGGTAGTCGGTCACTTCCGCATCGGTGGGCATGCCCGGCGTGGCTGCAGGTGCGTTGACTCCGACGCCGCGCGGATCGAAGCCGCCGCCCTTGAAGCCCTGGCTGAAGCTGGCGTAGATATTGTGGTCAGGCGTAGGCTTGAAGCTGATCGACGCGCGCGGGGTGAACTTCTTGAAGGTCGCCTTGCCAGAAAAGTCGGTGCTCGGCGCGCCCAGCGGCAAGCCCGCCCCGCCGAATACCGGCGATCCGCCGCCAAGATAGTTCTGCCGCAATATCTGCGCGCGGCGCTCGTCCCAGGTATAGCGACCGCCGACCGACAGGCTGAGCTGCTGGGTGAAATCGAAAGTGAAGTCGCCGAAGATCGCGAAAGTCTCCGTATCGACATTTGCCTGAGTGAACGCGGTGAGGCCATTGACCGCAGTGAACAGGCGCGTGTCGAACTGCGTGTCCGCCTTGCCCGACAGATAGTAGGCGCCGATCAGGCCCTGCACCATGCCGTCGTCGTAGAGGAACTGGAATTCCTGGCTGGTCTGCTCGTTGCGGTAAAAGGCCGGCACGTCGAGGTCGACGGCGGGCAGCGCGTCGAAATCGATCGGCGAGGCACTGCTGTCCTTGCGCCAGGAACTGATCGAGCGGAACGTCAGGCTGTCCGCCAGCTCGGCTGTGGCATTGATCGCGAAACCGTAAGCCTCGACCTCCTGCTTGGGGTCGTTGAGGCCCCCGCGGGTGTCGAACACGTCCTTCAGCACCGGCGCGCCAGAGGCATAGCCCGGAATCAGGCGGTGGCCGCCGCGCGAGTTGGACTTGTCCTTGGTGTAATCGCCCGAGATGCGGATCAGCACCGGCTCGCCGTAGCCGCCGATATCGACGCTGGCGCGGCCAGCCCAGATATCCTTGTTGTAGTTGTCCTCGCCGGTGGTGAGGTTCTTGCCGAAGCCGCCGCGCGACAGGCGCGCCGCCGACCCACCAATCCGGATGAGGTCGCTTACCGGAGCCGAGGCGGTGACGATGAGATCGGCCTGGTCGTAAGTGCCGTAAGTGCCCTTCACCTTGAGCGAGAAATCCTGCGGCAGTTGCCTGGTCACATACTTGACCGCTCCGCCGATGGTGTTGCGCCCATAGAGCGTGCCCTGCGGCCCACGCAGCACTTCGATCCGCTCGACATCGTAGATATCGAGCACCGCGGCCTGCGGGCGGTTGAGATAGACATCGTCGAGATAGATGCCGACGCCCTGTTCGAAGCCCGAAACCGGGTCCTGCTGGCCGACGCCGCGAATGAAGGCCGACAGCGTGGAATTGGTGCCGCGCGAAGGTTCCAGCGTGACGTTGGGCGCCGAATTGGCGATCTCGGTGATGTCGATCGCGCCGGATTTCGCGAGTTGTTCACCGCTGAAGCTGGTGACCGCGATAGGTACGTCGACCAGGCGTTCCTCGCGGCGGCGTGCGGTTACGATGATGTCACCTCCAGATGCTTCGGAAGCTGATTCCGCCCTCGCCGGGGCTTCTTGCGCCAGCACCGGCGAAGTCACACCCAGCCCGCCGCACAGACCTAGCACGCTCGAGGAAATCGCGAGGAAACGCGCCTTGCGCATCGTATACTCTCCCATGGTCGCTTATTGTTGAGGTCGTGCATATTGATAGTTGAACCAAGTTTCAACTTTGAATATTTGCCAAGCTCGAAACTCCGGTCTAGCTGTGTCGTCGTGACCACACCGACGCCACCGGCTGACAATGGCCCGGCCGACAAGGCCCAGGCCGACAAGGCACCCCGCACCGAACGGGGTCGGCGCACGTTGCGCAAGCTGCTCGACGCGGCGGCGATCGAATTTGGTGAGCGCGGTTTCCACGAAGCCTCGATCACCGGCATCACCCGGCGCGCAGGTACGGCGCTGGGCAGTTTCTACACGTACTTCAATTCCAAGGACGAGATTTTCCGCGCGCTGGTCGATGACCTCAGCGGTAAAGTCCGCGAGGCCGCGCTCAGTGCCCGCCAGCAGGACCTGCCCGCGCTGGAGACCGAACGCGCCTCGCTCGCCGGGTTCCTCCGCTTCGCCAGCGAGCACAAGGAAATCTACCGAATCATCGACGAGTGCGAATTCGTCGACCCGGACAGCTTCCGCCTGCACTATCGCAATACCGCACGCCGCATCCACGAACGTCTCGCCGAAGGCATCCGCAAGGGCGAGCTGCGCGAAGATCTGGGCGAGGCCCATGCCTGGGCGATCATGGGCATGAACGTGTTCCTGGGGCTGCGCTATGCGGTCTGGTCCGAGGACGCGGGCGCGGAAGAAGTGGCGGAACTGGCCAACTCGATCCTGCGCGAAGGCATCGCCAAGCGCTGAAGGCCCGATCGGCGCGGCACCGCCTGCTGGCACTTTACCGTCATTTACGCGATGATAAGGCCGACCTGCCAGAGAGTGTCGCCAGACAGGAACGGAAGAATCTCACTTGGACGCGCGCATCCTCCTCGCTTCGGGCTTCGTTGCCCTTGCCGCCATCGCCGGCGTTCTCGTCGTCGCGGCGTCGCCCGAGAAGCCTGAACCGGCCTCGCTTGCCGAGGCCAGGCTGGCCGATGCAGGTGGGAAGACGCCCCCGCCCGTCGCCGCCAGACCTGCCCCCACGCCCGGAAAGGACGAGCCCTTCGTCATCAAGCGCATCCTGCCGATCAGCGGCGCGATCAAGTACGGCGAATGGCACTGGGACGACAAGAACGTGCCCGCCGGACCGATCGTCGTCACTGTCGATCTCGAAGCGCGGGTGCTGTCTGTGTTCCGCTCGGGCTACGAGATCGGTGCGACGGCCGTCCTGCTCGGCACCGATGACAAACCCACCCCGCTGGGGGTCTTCCCGATCACCCAGAAGGACAAGGACCACGTCTCCAACATCTACACCGGCGCGCCGATGCCTTACATGCAGCGTCTGACCAATGACGGGATCACCCTGCACGGATCCGACGTGGCGCTGGGCTATGCCAGCCACGGCTGCGTGGGCATGCCCAACGACTTCGCTGCAAAGCTCTTTTCGACGACCAAACTAGGCGACAAGGTCTACATCACACGGGGAAAGCAGGTCGGCATGGGGGACAGTCTGGTCGGCGGATAGTCTTCAGCGCTCGCGCCGGACCGCCCTGACCGGGGCTTTCGCAAAGCTCCAGCCCCCCGCATTGGGCCGCGCCACCAGATTGCCGATTGAGGCAGGCCGCCCTGAGACAAGACTTTCGAGCAACCGGGCGATGGCGCCGCCCCGCGCCTCCTCACCGTCCAGCTCGCGCACGATCCGCGCGAGAACGCGCAAGACCACCGCGCGCGGAGCCTGCGGACGGTATTTGAGGCCCATCGGCTCCTTTTTCACGCAGGACCGCCATTCGAGCGCGGCCATCCAGTCGAGCGCCGCATCGGCCTCTGCGATATGCGCCGCGCTCTGCGCAATGGCGGAAACGTCCAGCCAGTCCGCATCGGCCAGCGCCTTGCGGATGCGCACGCGGTCGAAGCGGTCGTTGGCGTTGCTGGGATCTTCCGCCGCGACCAGCCCGGCGCTGCACACCACTTCGCCAAGTTCGGCGCGGCGCCACGCCAGCACCGGACGCAGCAGCGGCAAGGCCGCGCCCGCCACCGTGCCACGCGCGCGCGCGCCGGCAAGGCCCGCGACGCCGCTGGCCCGGTTGAGGCGCATCAACAGGGTTTCAGCCTGATCGTCGGCCTGATGGCCGGTCGCCAGTGCGGCAAGGCCTCGCTGTCCCGCCCAATCCGCCAGCGCACCGTAGCGCGCGGTACGGGCCTCGGCCTGGACATTGCCGGGGGCAACTTCGACTGTCAGCGTGGCATGGGGAACGCCAAGACCGGCGCAGATCCGCGCCACCTCCACCGCTTCCGCCGCGCTTTCGGGACGAAGTCCGTGATCCACCGTCGCCGCCTCGACCCGTCCGGGCAGCGCCGCCCGGGCCAGCAGCAACAGGGCAAGGCTGTCAGGTCCACCGGACACGGCAAGGCCCAGCCGAGCGCCCTCCTCGTCCACACCCTCAGGCCAGAGCGCCGCCAGACCGGCACGAAACCGGCCCGCGGCGTCTTCCTCTATGGGCATGTCAGGCGCAGGACAGTCCACTGCGGGTCGAGCTGTAAAGACCGCCCAGGCGTCCAGCCGCCTCGGCCGCATAAGTCTCGCTGAATTCGGCCAGCGCGATGCAGGCGCGCTTGGTGTCCTTGAGCTGCTTCATCGAGACGGCAAGGTAGAGCAGACTGTCGGAAGCACGGTCGCCGCGCTTGTCGGCCTGGAAGTTCTGGAGGAACCACTTGGCTGCCTCGCTCGGATTGTTGTCGTCCAGATAGGCGCGGCCGAGCAGATTGCGGCCCCAGCTGGCGCGCACGTGCTTGGGGTACTTGCTGAGGTACATCTTCAGCTGCTGCTGCGCTTCGGGATAGAACTTCGCTTCCCAGAGGCGGAAGCCGTAGCTGTACTCGTCGTCGCCGGCGTCGGCGCTCTGCGGCTTGACGATGGCCTTCACCGCCTCGATCCGCGAGGACGTCGCCGCGACCGGACGCGAGGGCGCCGCGCTTGGGGCCGCCGCGATGGGCCGGGGCGTGACGGGCGCCGCCGAAACGCCGCCGCTCATCGCGTTGAGATTGCTCTGCGATGCGGGCGGCGCTGCGTCCATCGGCAGCGGCGCCGGCGCGCCTGCAGCGAGCCTGGCTTCGAGCTGGCCGATGCGGTTAGTGTTCTGTTCAACCTGCGAGGTCAGCTGCGCCATCTGCGCTTCCACCGCGTCCATCCGTGTGAGCAGATCGGTGACGGGCGTGCTGGCGGGCTGGCCGGGGGCGGTGACAGGGGCCGGCTTCGAGGTGATCTCGGGCTCGAAGAACTTGCCGTCCGCGCCCGGGAAGACCTTGCGCTGCAGAGCGCGCACTTCGGACTCGACCTTGCCCAGCCGCGCGTTGGTGTTCGCATCCTGAGCGAAGGCAGGGGCCGCTCCGCCAGCGAGGATCGACACCGCCGCAGCCGTCGCCAACCAGCGTGTCGTGCGCATTGCGCCAAAGGTACGTTTCATCGCCAAATCAACTCCGTGCCGGAAAATCGCGAGCCGCAGCTATGGCAGCGGCCGGCGGAACCGGGAATTAACCAGTGGACTGGTCCGGGCGTGTTGCCTGAAACAGCCCCCGCCTGTCGAGGCAGTGCTAGTTGGAAACCGTGGAAATCGGCGCAGGCGCTGCCCCCGGCTGACCGGTGCCGGTTGCCGCCGGTGCAGGCACCGCAACAGGCGCGGTAGCCGGATTGGCGCGGGCAAGCAGGTCTGCCGCGACAAGCGAAACGCCCGTCACCAACTGCGGCTTGTCCGAAAGCGGCGGCAGCGCCTTGCCGCCGACCGAAATCTGCAAGGCATCGGGGCGGCCGGTGCGCAGCTTCAGCCCGGCAACGCCTGCCGGCGCGGTCCAGCTCTCACCCTTGGCGAGTTCCTTCTGCAGTACCTGCGCCCCAGTGCCATCCGTAACCTTGAGCCAAACCTTATCGCCTGTCGCCGTCAAAACCACCGGGCCGTTCGTGGGCGCGAGCGGCGGAGGAGGCGGGGCGGACGCTACCGGCGCAGCGGTTTGCGCCGGCTTGTCGGCGATGAGATCGGGCAGCGCGCCCTGCGGCGAAAGGAAGCTGCTCCAGAACACCAGGAGGACCACGACCGCAACCAGCACGCCCGCTGCGGCAACCCAGGCGAGACGCCGGGTGGGCACGCGCGCGGGATCGCCCGGTTCGAAGATGGGGACAGTTTCGTGCCGCTCGGGCATCTCGGCTTCAAGCTGTTCGCGGATCTTCGCCGCGATCACTTTTTCGTCGAGGCCGACGGCGCGGGCATAGGCACGCGCGAAGCCTACCGCGTAAGTGCGCGCGGCGAGATCGCCCAGCCGGTCCTCCTCGATGGCGAAGAGATGACGTTCGGCGACCTTGGTCTGCGAGGCGATGTCGGCACGGCTGAGGCCGGCAGCTTCACGCGCCGCGCGAAGCTGGGCTCCGGCGCTCTGCGACTCTCGCGCATGACCTTGGGATTCGACGTTTTCCATTCTGCTCCAGAAGGGTGTGGTAAATGCGACCTGACCCGTAACTAACCAAACCGTCTGACGAGGCAAAGTCAATCAGCGCACCGTCAATCGCTTGAAAATTATGAGGCCAAAACTGCACTTTGCGCGATTTCAGGAGAACAACTAGCGAACCTGCCCTCTACAACCGGCCTTGGACAGGCCCGCTCCAACTGCTCCCTCAGTCGACATGAATATCGCGCTGTGCCGCCCAGGCGACCATCTCGGCACGCAGGTCGGCGGGCGGTGCGGCCATCCAGCCATCCATGGCGGCGGTGATCTCGGCCAGGTCCACCTTGCCAACCAGTTCCTTGATCGGGCCGACCGCTGCCGGGGTGATCGACAGGCGCCGGATACCCAGCCCCAGCAGCGCCAGCGCTTCCAGACGGCGCCCGCCCATTTCACCACAGACGCTGATGTCCACCTTCGTGCCGGCAAGAGTGCCTACCACCCGCTTCAGGAACCTGAGGATCGCCGGGCTGAGCCAGTCGTAACGTTCCGCCAGCTTGGGGTTGGAACGGTCGGCGGCGAACAGGAACTGGGTGAGGTCGTTAGTGCCGATCGAGAGGAACGAAATCTTCGGCGCCAGCAGGTCGAGCTGTTCGGCCAGCGCCGGCACTTCGAGCATCACGCCGTAACGGATCGCGTCCGGCAGCACTTTCTTGCGCTGGCGCAGATAGGCAAGCTGGCCTTCGAACACGGCCTTGGCAGCGTCGAACTCCCACGGCTCCGCGACCATCGGAAACATGACGTTGAGCTTGCGGCCTGCGGCAGCCTCGAGCAGCGCGCGGGCCTGAACCTTGAGCAGACCGTCGCGTTCGAGCGCAACGCGCAGCGCGCGCCAGCCCATCGCCGGGTTCTCCTCACCCTCGCCGTCGTCGTGACGAAGGTAGGGCAGCGTCTTGTCGCCGCCGATATCGACCGTGCGGAACACGACGGCACGCTCTCCGGCGGCGTCCATGACATCCCGGTAGAGGCGGGTCTGCTTCTCGCGCTGGGGCAGCGTGGCAGAGACGAGGAACTGGAACTCGGTGCGGAACAGACCAATGCCATCGGCGCCGGTGAGGTTGAGGTTGGCGACATCGTCGCGCAGCCCGGCGTTGATCATCACGTTGATCCGGGCGCCGTCGCGCGTGGTCGCCTGCACGTCGCGCAGACCGGCATAAACAGCCTGACGTTCACGGCTCCTGGCAAATCGGGCGTCGAACGCCTCCAGCGAGCCGGGCGAGGGACGCACGATGGCGGTGGCCTGATCGGCATCAAGCAGGATCTGGTCGCCTTCGCGCACGACGCCGCGCAGGCCGCGCACGCGGCCCAGCACCGGCACGCCCATGGCACGCGCGACAATGACGACGTGGCTGGTGAGCGAGCCTTCCTCAAGGACAACGCCCTTGAGCCGCCGCCGGTCGTATTCGAGGAGTTCAGCAGGACCGAGGTTACGCGCGATCAGGATCGCATCGTTGCGCAGGCCCATCGAGGCCGCCGTGCCGATCTGGCCCGAAACGATGCGCAGCAGCCGGTTCGCCAGATCCTCCAGATCGTGCATGCGGTCTGCCAGCAGGGGATCGTCGATCTGGCGCATGCGCATGCGGGTACGCTGCTGCACCCGCTCGATCGCGGCTTCGGCGGTGAGACCGCTGTCGATCGCCTCGTTGATGCGGCGTGTCCAGCCTTCGTCGTAGGCGAACATGCGGTAGGTCTCGAGTACCTCCTCGTGCTCGCCCCCGACACCGAATTCGGCCTGTCCGGCCATGCGGTCGATCTGTTCGCGCATGCGGTCGAAAGCGGTGATGACACGCTGCCGCTCGGCTTCGGTGTCCTCGGCAACGATATGCTCGATCGTGACGCGCGGCTGATGGTAGACCGCCACGCCGAGCGCGAGGCCCTTGACCAGCGTGAGCCCATTCAGTTGCACCGGCCCGGTCTGACCCGCGCTCAGCGCGCGCGCATCTTCCTCGTCGATGAGATCGGCATTGGTGATAAGTTCGGAAAGAACCATCGCGACCGTCTGCAGCGCTTCGATCTCGACTTCTTCGTAGCGGCGTGGCTCGACATGCTGGACGCACAGCACACCCACCGCGCGTTCGCGCCGCACGATCGGCACGCCGGCGAAGGAGTGATACTTGTCCTCGCCCGTTTCGGGGCGATACGAAAAGTCCGGGTGCGCGGCGGCTTCGGCCAGGTTGAGAGTGCCGGTCTGATCGGCGATCGTGCCGACAAGCCCCTCACCCACGGCCATGCGTGTGACGTGCACGGCTTCCTGGGCAAGCCCGCGCGTTGCGAAGAGTTCCAGCATCCCCTCTCGCAGAAGGTAGATCGAGCAGACCTCACTATCGAGGCTCTCTCCGATCACTTCCACCACGTTGTTGAGCTTGGACTGCGCATTACTGCGCGAGGCCATCACCTCGTGAAGGCGGGTGAGGATGGTTCTGGCTGCTTCGACGGCTCCACTCATGCCCTGACGAGTAACGCAAAGGGATCGCTTTGGGAACGCAGCGGATGCCGTCGATTCAGGTAATTGGTATTATGTCGGGGATCTCCGGTGCGACCGGTGCATTTGTGAGGGCGTAAAACGCCCCGGCGGCCTGGCCTTCAGCTGATAAGGCTGCTCAGGATCGGCGGTCAAAATCGCCCGATCTCCTCCTTGAGCGCGAGCTTACGCTTCTTGAGGGCCTGGACAACCACGGCATCAGGCATCGGACGGCTCAATTCCTCGTGGATCTGCCGTTCGATGCCGGCATGCTTGAGCTGAAGAGCGCTGACGTGCGAACTATCCATGGACGGTTCCTCCTTATGGGGCCGGACCTTATGGCGAACGAACTTGTGTCGAGTGACCCGAATTGGCGACTCGGCTTCGATGATCCGGCGCAAAACGGAAGGAACCACATCCGGGGCACCTTGCGAAGACTCGTAATGCTTCATATCGGTGAATCGTATGAATCCTGCGCTGGGCAGGATTCGCGCCGTGCACTGCCCCGAGCCGTGCACGGACGGTCGCTCCAGCGCGTATTTTGTGATTGAGGAATTCCGGCGTGACCGAAGAGGAAATGCGTAAGCGCCTCGAAATCCTGAAGATTGAGCATCGCGATCTCGACGCAGCGATCGACGCCCTGATGGGCGCCGGGTCGGGCGATCAACTGCAGATCGCCCGCATGAAGAAGCGCAAACTGCTTCTGAAGGACCAGATCAGCCAGGTCGCGGATTATCTGATCCCGGACATCATCGCCTGAAGCACCCACTCCGGCTCCCCCCGGACGCCCCTGCAACCTGAGATTTTGCGCCGATTCCGGGTAATTCCGGTTAACGCATATTCTCCATCAAGCGTGCCGATAGGGGACAGCGGTTTTTTTGCGCCGGATTTTGGCCGCAGCGTAGTTGCCGCCGACTCGCGGTTCGGAAATATGAAACTGTCATGTCCGAACCGGCCACCATCAATCCACGCATCGTCGAGGCGCTATATTGCGAGGCGCTGCTTCTCTCGGACGAAGTGCGGGCGGCCTTCACGCTCTCGGACAAGCTGGACAGCGACTATGCGCAAGACGAGGACCTCGCCCGCATCTCACTTTCAAGCGAGGGGTTGCGCACGACCACGCGAATGATGCATGCGATCGCCTGGCTGCTCAATCACCGGGCTTACTTCCGGGGCGAAATCAACGAGATGCAGCTTCGCCGCAATGGCCGCCTGTCCCCCGACATGCGCCTTTCCGACTCGCAGGAGAGCGCCCTGCTCTCCCCTGCGACCACGCGACTGGTGGATGCCACGCGTCGTTTCTACGAACGGCTACTGCGCCTCGACCAGTCCTGGCGCTTCACCGAACTGGCCGCTCCCAGCGCCTTGCAGAGCCTGCGCGACCGGATCGAGCGCCGCATCACGGGCTGAGCACACTGGCAGGGGACGGCGCCCTGCGCGGCAAGCGTCTCGACAGGCTGCCCGGCAAACCCCATATCGCCGCCATGGACGCAAACCAGATCGGCGCAACCCAAATCGACCGGCCCTACACCGTGGCCGAACGCATCGGCCCGCTCGTCAGGCGGGTGCTGGCGCGCAACCCTTCGCCGTTCACTTATACCGGCACCCAGACCTACATCGTGGGCGAGGCCGGCGAAGTCGCGGTGATCGATCCCGGCCCGGACGAGCCGGAACACATCGCCGCGCTGGTCGAGGCGATCGGCAACGACCGGGTAGTGGCGATCTGCTGCACCCATACCCACCGCGACCACTCACCTGCCGCTGCGCCGCTCAGCGCGATCACCGGCGCGCCGATCGTGGGCTGCGCCCCGCTGGTTCTGAACGACGACGGCCCGCGCGCCGATGCCTCCTTCGATGCCGCCTACACCCCCGACCGGGTGCTGGCCGACAACGAGGCGCTCCAGGGCAAGGGCTGGACCCTGCGCGCCATCGCCACACCCGGTCACACCTCCAACCATCTGTGCTTCGCGCTGGAGGAAACCGGCGCGCTGTTCACCGGCGATCACGTGATGGGCTGGTCCACCAGCGTCGTCTCCCCGCCCGACGGCGACATGAGCGACTACATGGCCAGCCTTGCCCGCCTCTACGAACGTGAGCAGGACGTGGTCTATTACCCCGCGCACGGCGCCGAAGTGACCAAACCGCGCCAGCTTGTGCGCGGCATGATCGGTCACCGCCGCCAACGCGAGCGCCAGATTCTGCGCCAGATCGAATCGGGCCAGAGCCGGATCGTGGAAATGGTCCCGCTGATGTACAAGGGCGTCGACGAAAGACTGTGGCCGGCAGCGGGTCGCTCCGTACTCGCCCACCTGATCGACCTGGAAAAGCGCGGCATTACAGCACGGCATGAAGACAACTGGTCGCTTGTCGCCCCGAATTAGGCTTTCAACGACAAGTATTGGCCAAAAACACTATTGGCTTTATTATCCGCCCTCATAACAGGGTGGGTGAAAATTCATGGCAACCGCAGCCGGGGCAAAGGTAGCACGCATCTCGTTCTGGGCGAAGATGTCTATCGGCGTCAGCGCCTTCATCGTCCTGGGCTTCGCACAGTTCGGTCTGCGCGGCCTCGTTTCTTACACGAAGGTACCCGCGATCTTCCATGCCCACGCGGTGGCGATGCTTGCCTGGCTTGGCCTGCTGGTCACCCAGTCGCTGCTGGCGGGCCGTGCCGGTGTGGGTGGCGGCCGCACGGGCCTTACCCTGCACCGCAGGATCGGCTGGGCGAGTGCGGTGATGCTGCCGCTGATCGTCGTTCTGGCCAGCCTGACCTGCCTGACCGCCTTGCGCACCGAGTTCTACCCGCCGTTCTTCACGCCCGCCTATTTCCTCGCGCTCGTCCATCTTGGGGTAGTGGCTTTCGCGGCCCTTGTCCTCACCGCGGTCGCCCGGCGGGGGCAGGCGGACTGGCACAAGCGGTTGATGATCGGCTCCACGGTGATACTGATGGACCCTGCCCTGGGCCGGGTTCTGCCGATGCCTTTCATCATGCCCTGGGGCGAATGGCTGTCGATGGTGATCCAGCTTGCCGTCGTTCTGATCGTCGCACGGCATGACCGCCGCGTGCTCGGCGGGGTACATCCGGCGACCACCGCAGTGATGCTGGTGATCGTGCTGAACCACGTGCTTGTCGAACTTCTGGCGATATCGCCGTGGTGGATCGGGTTCGCCGGTCGCTTTACCGCAGCCTGATTGCGCATTTTCCCCTTGGGTCCGGGCGCTCCCGCCCCTAGATAGGCGGCGTCCCGGCGCAAGGACCGGGGCGTAATACCAGAGGGAATGCCATGACCGTTATGCCAGCCGATCTTTCCGGCATAGACGTGCGCGCCGAGATCGAGCGGCTGCGCAAGGAACGCAATGCGGTCATTCTTGCCCATTACTACCAGCGCCCGGAACTGCAGGACCTTGCCGACTTCGTGGGCGACAGCCTCGAACTGAGCCGAAAGGCCGCCGAGACCGACGCCGAAGTCATCGCATTCTGCGGCGTGAAGTTCATGGCGGATACCGCCAAGATCCTTTCCCCCAACAAGATCGTGGTGCTGCCCGACATCAACGCCGGGTGCAGCCTGGAAGATTCGTGTCCGCCGGAAAAGTTCAAGGCTTTCCGCGAAGCACACCCCGATCACATCGCGCTGACATACATCAACTGCTCGACCGAGGTGAAGGCGCTGTCCGACATCATCGTCACCAGTTCCAGCGCCGAGACGATCCTCCAGCAGATCCCGCTGGACCAGAAGATCATCTTCGGTCCCGACCGGCACCTGGGCGGATATCTTTCCCGCAAGTTCAACCGCGAGATGCTGCTGTGGCCGGGCGTGTGCATCGTCCACGAGGCGTTCAGCGAGACCGAACTGCTCAAGCTGCGCGCCCAGCACCCCAATGCGCCGATCGCCGCGCACCCGGAATGCCCTCCGCACATCGTCGACCATGCCGACTATGTGGGCTCGACCAGCGGAATCCTGCAGTATGCCCGCACGATCTCGCAGGACACGCTGATCGTCGCGACCGAGCCGCACATCATCCACCAGATGCAGCTCTCCATCCCCGACAAGACCTTCATCGGCGCGCCCGGCGCAGACGGCAACTGCAACTGCAACATCTGCCCCTACATGGCGCTCAACACGCTGGAAAAGCTCTACATCGCCCTTCGCGATCTGACCCCGCGCGTGGAAATCGAGGAGCCCTTGCGCCTCGCCGCCAAGAAGAGCCTCGACCGCATGCTGGAAATGGCGAGCGGCACCGTGGGTAAGGGCGACCTCGGCACGCGGTGAGCGGTCAGGCGCCCGCCGCCTGCCGCGCCCACGAGACGATCGCGCTGGCCGGCATGGCGCCGGACTGGCGCGCAATCTCGCGGCCCTTGCGGATAAGGATCATCGTCGGGATCGAGCGGATTGCATAGCGCCCGGCAATCGCGGTTTCCGCTTCGGTATCCAGCTTGCCGAGACGCATCTGCGGTTCGAGCTGCGAAGCGGCTGCGGTGAAGGCCGGGGCCATCTGCTGGCACGGACCGCACCAGGACGCCCAGAAATCGACCAGCAGAGGCAGGTCACTCCTGCTCGCATGGGCATCGAAGTTGGACGAATTCAGCGTAACAGGCCCTGCGCCGAACAGCGCATGACCGCACTTGCCGCATTTGCCGCCCGCGCCCAGTCGGTCGGCGGGCAAGCGGTTGGAAGTCGCGCAGATGGGGCATACGACGATCAGGCTGTCTTGAGGCACCGGTCTGTCTCCCTTCCCGTAATCCGGATCAGAATTCGACTTCGCGCCATTCGCCCGGCGCCACACCCTCCAGCGACCAGTCGCCGACGCGCCAGCGCACGAGGCGCAGGGTCGGATGGCCAACGGCGGCAGTCATGCGGCGGACCTGGCGGTTGCGGCCCTCGTAGATGGTGACCTCGATCCAGCAGTCGGGCACGCTCTTGCGGAAGCGCACTGGCGGAGTGCGCGGCCACAGCTCCGGCTCATCGATGCGGCGGGCCTTGGCGGGGCGGGTCATGCCGTCGTTCAGCGCTACGCCTTTGCACAGCGACTCAATGGCGGCCTCGTCCGGCTCGCCCTCCACCTGAACGAGATAGGTTTTCGCAGTCTTGAAACGCGGGTCGGCGATGCGCGACTGCAGGCGGCCGTCGTCTGTCAGCAGCAGCAACCCCTCACTATCGCGGTCGAGCCGGCCGGCGGGATAGACGCCGGGCACATTCACGAAATCCGAAAGCGTCGCGCGCGGCGTGGGCGAGCGCAGATCGGTGAACTGCGAGAGTACATCGAACGGCTTGTTGAACAGTACCAGTCGCGCCATGCCTTCAATTCCTTGCAGCGGGTTTGTCGCCGGCCCTTGCGAGCACCAGCGCGAAAGCGAGCAATACCATGCCCGCCACATCAAGCGTGCCCAGCGTCTCCCCGAAGGCCAGCCAGCCCACCGTCGCGGCGAGGGCGGGCTGCGCCATCAGCGCAAGTCCGATGATCAGCGGCGGAAAGTGCCTGAGCGAATAGATCAGGAAGCCCTGCCCGATCAACTGGCTGGAGATGGCCAGCGCGATTAGCGGGGTCCAGTTGCGGGGCATGATCGTCTCGCCGAGCAAGACCGCGATGACGAGCATCACAGGCACGCTGGCGGCCGTCGATACGGCAAGGAGCGAATACTGCCCCAGCCGTTCGCGTGCGGCATTGAGCATGATGATGTAGACCGCGTAGAATGCCCCGGCCAGCACGCAGAACAGGTCTCCCACGAGGTTGGCGTGACTGATCTCCAGCGATCCCCCCATCAGCATCCCCGCCCCGCCGAGCGCAGCGGCAATCGCGGCGATCTCAAGCGCACGCGGCGCACGGTGGGCAGTGAACAGGCCCCAGACCATCACGATCAGGCTCCCCGAATTGCCAAACAGCGAGGCATTGCCCAGCTTCGTCTGGACGATGCCGACGTGCCATGCGGCAAGGTCCAGCGCGAAGAACACGCCCGCCGCCAACACAAGGATCAGCGTTCCGCGCCCCATGCTCCGCTGAGCAGAAGGTTCGCGCGACGCCAGCAGCACGATCACCGGAAGCGCCAGCGTAAGGCGCCAGAACCCGGCGGCAACCGGGCCGGTGTCCGAGAGGCGCACCAGCCATGCCCCCAGCGCCAGCGCGACATTGGCCGCCAGCAGCGCCAGCAGATGACGCGGTGTCCAGTCATGCCCGGCGGAAGGTGGGGCGGGTGAATGGCCCGGGACTGGGGCAGATACTGGTGAGGAGGGCACGGTCATCGCTGCGCGTCCTAGCGGCCTTGGGAGGGCTCCGCACCTGTATAATTCAGGCACTTCGGCAGTGCGTTGCCCCCCCCCAGCTCAACAACGTCGTGAAGGACCAGTGCAACCAGTTCAGTCTGGCGACCTTCGCCGGCTTGTCGGCCGGACCTCGAACAGTGACCGAGCGGCATGCTTCGGTACGCAGGAGCCGCTCGGCTTGACGGTCAGGCGGGGTCTTCCGGCGCCGCCTGACCGCGTGTCTTCCACAAGGACCACACCACGCCGCCCGCAATCAGCGCCAGCGTCACCGCAAGGCTGAGCAGCGGCGGGAACTTAGCCCCGCCCAGCGCGAAGTCGGCGATCAGGATCTTGCCGCCGATGAACACCAGCACCAGCGCCAGCGCATACTTGAGGTAGTGAAAGCGATGCACCATCGCCGCCAGTGCGAAGTACAACGCGCGCAGGCCCAGGATCGCCATGATGTTCGAAGTGTAGACGATGAAAGTGTCGGTCGTGATCGAGAAGATCGCCGGCACCGAATCCACCGCGAAAACAAGATCGGCAAGGTTGATCACCACAAGCGCCAGGAACAGCGGTGTCGCGGCCCAAACCAGAGTGCCTTTCGCATTGGCCTCACGCACGAAGAAATGCTCGCCGTGGTGTTCCTTGGTTACGCGCATGTGGCGTGAAATCCAGCGGATCGCCGGGTTGTTACCGATGTCCGGGGCTTCGTCGCTGGTAAACAGCATCTTCACGCCGGTGAAGATCAGGAACGCCGCGAAGATGTACATCACCCAGTACGCCTCCGAGACAAGCGCCGCGCCGCCCGCGATCATCAGGCCGCGCAGCACGATCACCGCCAGGATACCCCACAGCAGGGCACGGTACTGGTACTTGGGCGCGATCGCGAAGAAGCCGAAGATCATCGATATGACAAAGACATTGTCGATCGAGAGCGCCTTCTCGATGAAGTAGCCGGTGTAGTAGTCTATGGCCGGCGCCGAGCCCTTCGCCCACCAGATCCAGCCGCCGAAGGCCATGGCGATGGCAATGTAGAACAGCGACAGTTTCAGCGATTCGGCAATGCCCATCTCGCGGTCGTCCTTGTGCAGGACGCCGAGGTCGAAGGCGGTGAGAATGAGCACAAGAGCGGCAAAAGCCAGCCAGAACCAGGCAGGGGTGCCCAGCCAGAGTGTGAAGAGAAATTCCATGAATTTACGCCCGAACTAAGCCGGTCAAGGCTGAGGGAAACACAAGACACCGGCACACCGCGAGGGCGTGCCGGTGCATAAGGTTACAGGCCCGCTGCGAGGTGCGGGGGGAACGCGAAAAGTCGCGCGAGCCTGTCCCTGAGTCTGCGTTTGCGTTTTTCCAGCCTGGCGACCTCCACCGGGTCGACAAGGCGTTTCGCCCTGGTGCGCTTGATGGCGGCGTCCAGCTTCTGTTGAAGCTCGAGCAGGCGGTACATGCGGTCAGTCATTTTCAAATCCCTATCGAACTTGAGTTGGTTCGATCGGATGAAGCGGTGCGAAGGTTGCGTTACAAATCAATGCAGGAGCTTTGATGCTCCCTGACTTGCACAACTGGAACCTGCATCGGTTTCACCCGATGCGGTCCGACATCACGAGGTGCAGACATGACATACTGCACTTCGCCAGAGGGGCCCGGCCCGCAGTTCGCACATTACGAGCGAATCGATCCGATTTCAAGAGTGCAAGATCACACCCTTCCCCGGCAGACCCGGACGACGGGGCCCCGCGCCTGTCCAGCCTCTGCGCATCGTTGACGACCTACGAAAAACCGATATTAAAGTGATATCACTTTAAAGGGGTCCGCCGATGTCCGATTCGCATCTGCCCATTAACGCCAGCCGGGAGCATCTTGCCTCCACGCGCAGCGGCTACGTCATGCTTGTCGTATTCCTGTTTCTGCTGGTGGCGATCATCGCGGCCATAGCCACCCTCGCCTCTAGCGCCGACCCCGGACCGGGCAGGATCGTCGGCTTTCTCGCCTTTCTCATCCCCGCCATCGTCGTCCAGTTGCTGATCGTCTCGGGCTTCTACATGGTCCAGCCAAACCAGGCGGCCGCCATCACCCTGTTCGGCAGCTATCGCGGCACCGACCGCATCGCCGGCCTTCGCTGGGTCTGGCCGTGGATGGCCAAGACCAAGATTTCAGTCCGCGCCAACAACGTCGTTTCGGAAAAGCTCAAGGTGAATGACCTGCGCGGCAATCCGATCGAGATCGCCACCAACGTGGTCTGGCGCGTCGCCGATACCGCGCAGGCACTCTACGACGTGAATGACTACAAGGCCTTCGTGAACGTTCAGATCGAGGCCGCCGTGCGCTCGATCGGCTCGCGCTATGCCTATGACGATGTCGAGGATGCCGAGATCACCCTGCGCGGCAGCCATGCCGAGGTGAACGCCGAATTGCGCACCGAACTGATCGCGCGCCTGCAGGTTGCCGGCCTCACGGTCGACGAATGCGGCCTCACCCACCTCGCCTATGCGCCCGAGATCGCTGGGGCCATGCTGCGCCGACAGCAGGCCGAAGCGGTGATCGGCGCGCGCCGCAAGCTGGTGGAAGGCGCGGTCTCGATGGTCGAGATGGCGCTGGCGCAGCTTTCCGAGAAAAACGTGGTCGAACTCGACGACGAGCGCCGTGCGGCCATGGTCTCCAACCTGATGGTCGTGCTGTGCGGCGAGCGCGAAGCACAGCCGGTCCTCAACGCCGGCACACTGTACCAGTAAGCTCCCGATGGCGTCGCCCGGCAAGAAGGCCTTCCCGCTCCGTCTCGATCCGGCGCTGTACCAGGCGCTGGAGCGGATGGCCGCGACCGACTTCCGCTCGGTCAATAGCCAGGTCGAAGTACTCCTGCGCGAAGCTCTCGCCCGGCGCGGGGTGAAGCTCGAAGTCGCGGAGCCGCCACGTCGCGGCCGGCCACCCAAGGAGACGAACGATGATCCCCATGACGAATGAACCCGGCGCCTGGTTCGCGCCCAAGCGCTACGGCTATGGCGCCGGCCTGCCGATCGCCTGGCAGGGCTGGCTGGTGATCGCCAGCTATGTCGCCGCGCTTGCCGGTATCGGCATGCTCGATCACATGGGCAATGCCGGGGGCCGGGCGGCGGCATTCGCGCTGTTCCTGCTGGTTACAGGCCTGTTCGCGGTCGTGGCCGCGAAACGCACGCGCGGCGGATGGAAATGGCGCTGGGGCGAGCGGGACTGAAGCCGTTTACCCTTTGGCTGCATAGCCGCGCTACTCTCCCGGGAATGACCCGGCTTTCCCGACTCGCTTTCGCCTGTGCAGGCCTGCTTGCGGCCTTTCCCACTGCCGCGGCCCCGGTCCAGCAGACGCCCTATACCGTGATCGAAACCGGTCGCAGCTATGCCCGGCTTCAGGACGCGGTGGATGCCATTGGCGACGGACGCGGGACCATCCGCCTCGCCTCGATGCGCTTCGCCGACTGCGCGGTGCAGAGCGCGGGCGACGTCACGTACCAGGCTACCGTCCCCGGCCAGTCGATACTCGACGGCGTTGCCTGCGAGGACAAGGGCGCGCTGGTGCTGCGCGGACGGGCAGCACGGGTAGAGGGCCTCGCGTTTGCGAACATCCACGTCGCCGACCGCAACGGCGCCGGCATCCGTCTCGAACGCGGCAACCTGTCGATCGGCCAGAGCTGGTTTCGCGACAGCGACCAGGGCATCCTCTCCGCCGATGACCCGGCCAGCACCATCACCATAGACAAGTCCACCTTCACCCGGCTCGGCACTTGCGAAGGCCCAGGCTGCGCCCATTCGATCTATGTCGGCAACTACGGCGCGCTGACCGTGACGCGCAGCCGCTTCGAGGAGGGCACCGGCGGTCACTACGCCAAGACCCGGGCGCAACAGGTGGCCATTCTGGGATGCAGCTTCGACGATTCGCGCGGGCACGGGACCAACTACATGATCGATCTCGCCGACGGCGCCGCCGGGCGGATCACCGGAAACTGGTTCGTCCAGGGCCGGGACAAGGCAAATTATTCAGCCTTTATCGCCGTCGCCGCCGAGCACCGCAGACACCCCTCACGCGGTCTAACGATAGAGGGCAACGACGCGCGCTTCGCCCCCGGCATCCAACGCCGCAGCGCCTTCGTCGCCGACTGGTCCGGCGATGCCCTGAACCTGGGTGAGAACGTCCTGGGCACGGGCCTGATCCGCTACGAAAAGCGATAAAAGGCCCCCTTCGGCCCATTGGGGGAAGCAGCCCGACCTTGCCACCGACGTCCTCGCCCCCTAGCTCGGGGTGATGGCATATGCCTTCGCCTTGCTGGCGCGTCTGCGCATCTGGCCTCTGCTGCTGATTGCCGCCATCGGCATGCAGGCGGCGGAGCCTATTCGCGCGCCGTTGGAGCGGGTGCAGGGCTCAGCTTTCAGCGCCTCGACGCTCGACGTAGCGCTCGGCACTGCCCGGCGGGTTCAGGGCCAGCAGGCGGCGCCGGCGCAGCCACTTCCCCTGATGCCAGTCGCCGTGGCAAGCGTAGTCGCTGCGACAGCCCGCTTCGCCATTGCCCCTCCTACGCACCAGCGCCCAGAGGCGCGCGGCCCACCGCCGCGCAGCCACCCGGCGCGCCTTCCAGACAGCACCGCTCCCCCCATCGCCTGAACCGGCCGAGACCCGGCGCGCCTACGCGCGCTCTGATCCCCACCGTTTTCAGGAAAATTTTACATGGCTATCGAATCCACGGGCGTGGTTGACGCCCCCGTGCATGCTGACGAACGCGCGCAAGTCACCCTATTGCTTGCCCGCTATCCCGACTTGTCCGAGCGCGAGCTCGACGCGGTCAACAACTGGTTCAAGCGTACCGCCGGGCCGCTCGACGTCGGGCTGCTCGCCAGCGACACGACCATCGCCGAGCAGTACCGCGCCTATCGCAAGGATCATTACGACCGCTTCTCAGCCAAAGACATCGGCATCGCCGCCCTGTTCCTTGCCATTACCGCCTGCATCGTTGGCATCATCGCGATGATATCGAGCTGATGTGCGGCGCCGGAGCGCAGGGCTGCCCCCCGTGCCTGCGCTCCGGTCAGCCTCTAAGGCTGCTTACCTGACCGGCCTAGAGCTTTGCGAACAGCGTCAGCATGTGCTGCCAGGCCCGGTCCGCCTCGCTGGGATCATAGGCGGGGGAATCGGGCACGCACCAGCCATGGTCGGCGCCGTAAACTTCGATCTGGGCGGGGCGACCGGCAGCGTCGGCGGCCTTGCGCAGCTCGGTCTTGGCCTCGGGCTGCTTCGCATCGTCATTACGGGCGATGGCGAAGAGGTAGCTGGCCTTCGTGCTGGCCAGCAGTCGGTGCGGGCTATCCGCCTCGCCCGTCACCAGTCCGGCGCCGTGCAGCGAGGCTGCCGCGCCCACGCGGGCCGGAACCGCCGCCGCGGTGCGCACGGTGAAGGGACCGCCCATGCAATAGCCATTGCTGCCGATCCCGCGCTTCCTGTCGACGGCTTCCTGCCCGTCGAGGAAAGCGACATAGGCGCCGGCATCGCGCGTGATCGCATCGGGAGTGAGCAAAGCCCGCATCGGCGCGATCTTCGCCTGCCCCTCGGGCGTGCGATATTCCGAGAAACTCTTCATCACCGGCGCCGGCCCGGAGCGGTAATACTGGTTCACCACCAGCACCGCATAGCCCTGAGCAGCAAGGCTGCGGGCCATTATCTTCTTGACGTCGCGCAGGCCCGCGATGTCCGGCCACATGACGATACCGGGGTGCGCGCCCTTGCCGGGGTGGACGAAAAACGCGTCGCACACGCCGTCCGCCGTGGTGATGGAAACCATCTTTTCGCTGACAGAGGACCCGCCCTCCGCCGCGATGGAGCCGGAGCAGCCGACCAGTGCCGCGCTTGCACCCAGCGCGGCGAACTCGCGCCGGTTGAGGCCGCGCCTGGCGAGATGGACCGTTTCGGCCTCGGCGGTGAATTCGTCACACATGCATCTGTCTCCACAAAATCTGCCCGCAGCGCCGGCAAGGTACTCAGGGTTCATGCCGGAAGCGAGCCCCCGCTTCGCCCCGGCGGCTTTTTCGCACGGCATGGACAGCACGCGGCCCTTGCGACACTTTCGCGCCGACAGAAACAAGGGTGGGAGAATGAAAGTGAGCACGCTCGATCTGGTCGATCCCGAACTGCTGCCCGGACTGGAAATGCTGCCGGCCTTCACCTTCAACGCCGAGACGCTGGGCCAAATCCGCCAGATGATGGGCCTGCGTCCCGCCCCGCAGGCCGAGGAACTGGGCTGCGTGATGGAGCGACACCAACTTCCCTCACCCGAAGGCCACGAAGTTCTGGTGGTCGTCTACCGGCCCCACGACATGCCCGCGCAGGCACCGGCGATCCTGCACATCCACGGCGGCGGCTATGTCATCGGTTCAGCCGATACGATGTCCCTTGCCAGCGCCGCCTTGGCGCTGGAGCTGAACTGTCTGGTCGCCTCGGTCGATTATCGCCTCGCGCCCGATACCGTGCATCCCGGCCCGGTGGAGGATTGCTATCTCGCGCTGCAATGGCTGCACGCACAGGCCGATGCCTTCTCCATCGACGCCGCCCGCATCGCGATCACCGGAGAGAGCGCAGGTGGCGGCCTCGCGGCGGCACTGGCGCTGCTTGCCCGCGACCGGGATGGTCCAGCAATCTGCCACCAGCACCTGATCTACCCGATGATCGACGACCGCACCTGCCGGGAGAGCGCCGGCCCGAACACCGGCCACCACGTCTGGACGCCCGAATCGAACGTATTCGGCTGGACCTCGCTGCTCGGGGTGCCTGCCGGTAGCGCGGGCGTATCCCCCTATGCCGCAGCATCGCGCGCCGAAGACCTTTCAGGCCTTCCGCCTGCGTTCATCGCCGTGGGCGCGTTGGATCTCTTCATGGAGGAGGACATCGACTACACCCGCCGTCTCACCCGCGCCGGGGTTCCGGTGGAACTGCACGTCTATCCCGGCGCCTACCACGGCTTCGACATGGTGAGCGACGCGGCCATTTCTCGCCAGGCCCGTATGAACTCCCTCGCCGCGTTTGGCCGGGCGTTCAATTGCCGCTGAAGTTCAGTTCCAGATTGACCGCGTTGGGGTCGGTCAGGAAGATCTGCCGCAGGCCGACGTGCGCAAGGTCGTTGATACGGTAGTCGACCGACATTTCCTCCAGCCGCTCGCACGTCGCGGCAAAGCCTTCGCAGCGCAGGGCGACATGATGAAGGGCATTGGTCAGCGCCCCGGGGCGGTATGCCTCGAAGCGATCGCCAGCCGAAAGACGGTCGACAAGGTGGACGATCGGATGGTCGGTCGCATCGCGCATCCAGTATCCGGCGATGCCCATGCGGATCGCGGGGTTCTCGCTGCGCCGAAGGCCCAGGAGGCGCTCGTAGAAACTGGCCGTCGCCTCGAGATCGTCGGTCAGGATGTTGACGTGGTCTATGCCACTGACCTGCATGGCGCTCTCCCCTTATCGTTACGGGCAGTCTCGCGCATGGCGGGCTTCACGGCAAGCCGCTTTGCGGCCTCAGCTCCTGAACACCACCGTGCGCGAACCGTTGATCAGCACCCTGTCTTCCAAGTGAAGGCGCACTGCTTCGGCCAGAACCCGGCGCTCGATGTCGCGGCCTTTGCGTACCATGTCCTCGGGCGTGTTGGCATGGGTCACGGCCTCCACGTCCTGATGGATGATCGGGCCTTCGTCGAGGTCGGCGGTGACATAGTGCGCGGTTGCACCGATCATCTTCACGCCGCGCGCATGGGCCTGGTGATAGGGCTTGGCGCCTTTGAAACCGGGCAGGAACGAGTGGTGGATGTTGATGCAACGGCCCGAAAGCCAGCCCGCCATCTCGTCCGAGAGAATCTGCATGTAGCGCGCCAGGACCACCAGTTCGGCGCGGGCATCCTCGACCAGCGCACGGACTTTGGCTTCCTGCTCGGCCTTGGCGCCCTTTTCCACCGGCAGATGATAAAAAGGAATATCACCAATCATCAGCGTGTTCACCGCATCGCGCGGGTGGTTGGAGACGATCGCCACCACCTCCATCGCGATCTCGCCGATACGCTGGCGGTAGAGCAGGTCGGCCAGGCAGTGGTCGAACTTGCTGACCATCAGCAGCACCCGGCGAGGCCGGTCGCGCCGCAGCATCGACCAGGCCATCCCATATTCGTGCGCTATGGGGCCGAAGCCTTCGCGAATTTCCTCGCGGTCGGCCACGCCTGGATCAAAGGCCACGCGCATGAAGAACTTGTCTTCGGCGAGGTCGTTGAACTGCTGCGCCTCGATGATGTTGCAGCCCATTCGGGCAAGATAGCCCGTCACCCGCGCAACGATGCCCGGACGGTCGGCGCACGAAAGCGCAAGGATCATCGGTTCAGGCATCGCGCGCGTCCCTTCAGGCGGCGATGACGGGCGCGCCGGCGCGGTTGCCCAGCGCAGCTTCGCTCTCGGCCATGAGCGCGGCGATGATCTCGGTCACCGGCTCTTCCTTGCTGACCATGCCGACCGACTGGCCCGCCATGATCGAACCGCTCTCGATATCGCCGTCGATCGCGGCGCGGCGCAGGGCGCCGGCCCAGAAACGCTCGATCTGGAGCTGGGCTTCGAGCATGTCGACTTCGCCGGCATCGAGCAGCTTCGCCACGGCAACCTGCTTGGCGGTGAATTCCTCGGTGCCCTTGTTCTTGAGCGCGCGCACCGGGATCACCGGCAGGCGCGGATCGACCTGTACCGACGCAACCGCCTCACGCGCGGATGCACGGAAGAAGGCCTTCTTGAAAGCCGGGTGCGCAACCGATTCGCTGGCGCAGGCGAAACGCGTGCCCAGCTGAACGCCGGCGGCGCCCATTTCGAGGTAGCCCGCGATGGCCTCGCCCCGGCCGATGCCTCCGGCCACGAACACGAGGTGATCTGCTGCCAGCGTGGGCAGGATTTCCTGTGCGAGGACCGAGGTGGAAACCGGGCCGATGTGGCCGCCCGCTTCCGAGCCTTCGATCACCAGCGCGTCCGCGCCCGAGCGCAGCAGCTTCTTGCCCAGCGCCAGCGTGGGCGCGAAACAGATCACCTTGGCGCCGCTGTTCTTGATCGCCTCGACGCTGCCCTTTGGCGGAATTCCGCCGGCCAGCACCACATGGGTGACGCCGTGACGCGCGCAGACGTCGATCAGTTCGAACAGGTCCGGGTGCATGGTGATGAGGTTTACGCCGAAGGGCTTGGCGGTGAGCGTCTTCGTCGCGGCAATCTCGGCGTCGAGCAGCGCGGGCGTCATCGCCCCGCAGGCGATCACGCCGAAGCCGCCGGCATTGCTGATCGCCGCGACGAGATTACGCTCGGAAACCCAGGACATCGCGCCGCAGAGGATCGCAGTTTCGCTGCCGAGGAATTCACATCCGCGCGCCATCAGCGCCGAAGTCTTGGAATATGCGGTCATGAGTTTCCCATAGCCCGGGTTTTATACAGTGTTGCGCCATAGGATGACGAATCGCCCTGCACAAGCGGCCAGCGGCGGAACCAAGGGACGACTCGGAAGTTCCATTGCGCCATAAACAGGAAAATTCCAGGGGCCCCTCCACCATGTACCAAGACGACGAACCGCTGAACTCCTTGGGAACGCCCCGAAAGTTTGCCTCCATCAAATCGGCCATACCCGCGATGCCGCATGCGGGAGCTGCCAGTGACGGGTCGGAAGAAGACATGCTGTTCGAGGATATTCTGGACATCGAAGGCCCACTGCACCTCGCCATGAACTCCGTCGCCGGCTTTGGCGCGCCCGCGGTCGGGCAAATCGACAAAGGCATCGGCGAACTGGCGGGCCGCATTTCCGATGCCGATTTTGCGCAGCTGCGGACCCAAGCGCAGGCGCTGAACACGGCAATCGATGCCGGGGATGCGGCGCAAGTTCGCGCCAGCCAGGCCGCGATCATCGAGACCCTTACCTCGCTGCGCCGGGCGCTCGCATAACAGATTGCCCTGCCGGGTCGTTCCGCCCTTCCCTGCCCTGCCCGGCGGCGCCTTGGCTCCCCGCCCGGCAAGTGTCTTTTCAGGATGGAAACCTTGCTTTGCCGCCACCGTTCCTGGCTGGCCAAGGAGGCTGCGCATGCTCGGGCGAGTAAACTAAAGCACCGCGCCAAATTGGTGAAATGTCAAAAGGTTCCCGCCCCGCTTATCGCTTTTGCCGATCACAGATAGAAGGTCGCATGCCTTCTCGCCTTATTCACACTCCGGTAAGAGCGGCAGCATATAGGCGGCAGCAAAGCTGACTTCATAACAACCTAAAACCATGACAACCCACGAAGGAGTCTCGCGATGAACGGATCTAATCCCGGCGGCGGCAAGTGCCCTTACGGCCACGGCGACACCCCTCTCGCGGCGACCCCGCTGACCACCCAGTTCGGCGCCCCCGTGGTAGACGCATCCAATTCGATGACTGCCGGTCCGCGCGGCCCCCTGCTGATGCAGGACGTGTGGCTGCTGGAGAAGCTGGCCAACCTCAACCGCGAAGTCATCCCCGAGCGGCGCATGCACGCCAAGGGTTCGGGCGCGTTCGGCACGTTCACCGTCACCGGCGACGTGTCGAAGTACACCCGCGCGAAGTTCCTGGGCGAAGCAGGCAAGCAGACAGAACTGTTCGCCCGCTTCACCACCGTGGCCGGTGAGCGCGGCGCGGCCGATGCCGAGCGCGACATTCGCGGCTTCGCGGTGAAGTTCTACACCGAGGAGGGCAACTGGGACATGGTCGGCAATAATACGCCGGTCTTCTTCGTGCGCGACCCGCGCCAGTTCGCCGATCTGAACAAGGCCGTGAAGCGCGATCCGCGCACCAACCTGCGCAGCGCCACCAACAACTGGGACTTTTGGACTCTGCTGCCCGAGGCCCTGCACCAGGTGACCTACGTCATGGGCGACCGGGGCATCCCTAAATCCTACCGACACATGGACGGCTTCTCCAGCCACACCTACTCGTTCTATAACGAGGCGGGTGAGCGCTTCTGGGTGAAGTTCCACTTCAAGACCCAGCAGGGCCATGCTCACCTCACCGACGCCGAAGCGGCCGAAGTAGTGGCAGGCGACCGCGAATCGAACCAGCGCGACCTCTACGACGCGATCGAGCGCGGCGACTTCCCGAAGTGGAAGGTCATGGTTCAGATCATGGCCGAAGAAGAAGCGGCAACCTGCGGCTTCCACCCCTTCGACCTCACCAAGGTCTGGTCGCAGAAGCTTTACCCGCTGATCGAGGTCGGCATGATGGAACTGAACCGCAACCCGGAGAACTTCTTCGCCGATGTGGAGCAGAGCGCCTTCTCGCCTTCGAACCTCGTCCCCGGCATCGGCGTCTCGCCCGACAAGATGCTGCAGGCGCGCCTGTTCGCCTATTCGGATGCGCAGCGTTACCGCCTTGGCGTCAACCACCACCAGATCCCGGTGAACGCTGCGCGCTGCCCGGTGTTCAACAACCACCGCGACGGACAGGGCCGGGTCGACGGCAACTACGGCGGACTGCCGCACTACCACCCGAACTCGTTCAGCCAGTGGCAGGGCCAGCCGGAATTCCGCGAGCCGCCGATGAAGGTCGACGGCAATGGCGACTTCTGGAACTTCCGCGAAGACGATGACGACTACTACAGCCAGCCGCGGGCGCTGTTCCACCTGATGGACGATGCCCAAAAGCAGCGTCTGTTCGAGAACACCGCTAGGGCAATGGGTGATGCGCTGGACTTCATCAAGCAGCGCCACATCGACAACTGCACCCGCTGCGACCCGGCCTACGGCGCCGGTGTGGCGGCAGCCCTGGGCATGAGCGTCAATCCAGCGCTCTCGCCCCAGCCCGAACTGGCCGACTGAGGCCAAACCGGCTCCCTCGGTCCCGCCGCTTCCCCCCTCCGGCGGCGGGGCCAACGGAAAAGCCCCATGTGCGAGAGATCGCGCATGGGGCTTTTTAGTATCCGTGCCGTCATCCCGCCGCAGGGCGGGACGACAGGTTTTTACGCCGCCGCGTCGAGCCCGTAAGCGGTGTGCAGCACGCGCACGGCCAGTTCGGTTTCGTCGGTGTCGATCAGGACCGACACCTTGATCTCGCTGGTGGAGATCGCGATGATGTTGATGCCGCGGTCGGCCAACGTCTTGAACATCGTGCTGGCAACGCCTGCATGGCTGCGCATGCCGACACCGACGACGCTGATCTTCGCGACGTTGCCGTCGGCGATCAGGCGGTAGTAACCGATCGAATCCTTGCGCTCTTCCAGCATCGCCTGCGCGCGGGCCAGGTCGGACTGCGGCACCGTGAAGGTGACGTCGGTCTCGCCCTTATCCTTGGCGACATTCTGGATAATCATGTCGACGTTGATGTTCGATTCCGCAAGCGGAGCGAAGATCGAAGCCACCGCGCCGGGACGATCCGGCACGCGGGTAAGAGTGAGCTTCGCCTCGTTCTTGTCGGCGGCGATACCGGTGATCAGCTGGCGTTCCATGTCGCTTCCTTCAAGTTCCTCGTCGCTGACGATCAGGGTGCCGGGGATGGTGTCGGCGGCAGGAGCACTCTCGTCGATGAACGAGGACAGCACCTGAACGCGCACGTTTTCCTTCATGGCAAGGCTGACCGAGCGGGTCTGCAATACCTTCGAGCCGACCGATGCCAGTTCGAGCATTTCCTCATACGTCACCAGTGGCAGCTTGCGTGCCTTGGCGACGATGCGCGGGTCGGTGGTGTAGACGCCGTCGACATCGGTGTAGATGTCGCAGCGGTCGGCCTTGACCGCCGCTGCCACCGCCACTGCCGACGTGTCGGAGCCGCCGCGGCCCAGCGTGGTCACGCGGCCTTCGGGCGACACGCCCTGGAAGCCGGGGATCACGGCGATCTCGCCCGCTACCATCGAGGCGATCAGGGCGTCCGCATCGATATCCTCAATGCGGGCCTTGGCATGGGCGTCGTCGGTCTTGATCGGCACCTGCCAGCCCTGCCACGAGCGCGCCTTGCAGCCGATTGCCTGCAGCGTAAGCGCCAACAGGCCGGACGTGACCTGCTCGCCCGAGGCGACGACAACGTCGTATTCGGCGGGATCGTAGAGGGCATTCGCCTCGCGGCAGAAGTTGACGAGGCGGTCGGTCTCGCCAGACATGGCCGAAACCACGACGGCAACCTCGTGCCCTGCTTCCTGCTGGCGTTTGACGATACCCGCCACGCGCCGGATGCGCTCGGATCCGGCCATCGAAGTGCCGCCGAATTTCATCACGATACGTGCCAAGGCGCCAGTGCCTCCCTATTGTGAGTGGTTGCGATTATGTCCGCATGACGCGGACAATGTGGATAACAGTCGGGCGCGCTGTTAGGAGGGACTCATGGACAATGCAACTGCAACAAGCACCCTCCCGCACGCAACAATCGATCCGAAGGAAGCCGCGCACTTCGGTGCACTGGCGGCCGAGTGGTGGGATCCGAAGGGTTCCTCGGCCATGCTTCACCGGCTGAACCCGGTGCGACTGGCCTTCGTGCGTGAGGCCATCGACGCACATTTCCGCGGCGATTCGCGCAGCGTTCGCCCGCTTTCCGGCAAGCGCGCGCTCGATGCCGGCTGCGGCGCTGGCCTGCTGTGCGAGCCGCTGGCCCGCATGGGCGCATCCGTTACCGGCGTGGATGCTGCGCCTGAAAACATCGCCGCCGCCAGCGCTCATGCCGAAGCCATGGGTCTCGCCATCGACTACCGCGCGGGAGAGCTGGGCTCGCTGGGACTGACCGGCTTCGACCTCATCTGTTCGCTGGAAGTGATCGAGCATGTCACCGACAAAGCCCTGTTCCTGGGCCAACTCGCCTCGGCGCTCGCACCTGACGGGCTGATGATCCTCTCCTGCCCCAACCGCACCGTGCCCTCGCGCCTGCTGCTGGTCGAAGCGGCAGAGCGCCTCGGGCAAGTCCCGCGCGGCACCCATGACTGGAGCCAGTTCCCCACACCCGAGGAACTACGTGATCTGGCGCAAGGTGCCGGTCTGGTGCTGGGCGAACCACGCGGGATCGCATGGTCGCCGCTCAAAGGCCTTCACTTGTCGGAAGACCTCTCGCTCAACTATATCGTGACGGCACGGCTGGCCTAACCCGCAGCCGCTAGTTCCTCGATGGCCTGCTTCGCCAGCAGCACGCGCTCTTCCCAGGAACCGGAAATGCGCTTGTAGGGGACGCCGGTGCGCACCAGCAGCTCCTCGGCCAGTCCGGCGAAGCGGGCCCGCGCATCGTCCTCGCCGAAGAAGCGGGTGCCGTCTTCGCGCCAGGGCACGTCGGGCTCGAACAGCAGGTAGAGGTCCGCCTTGGGGTAGGCGAGCAGCTGCTCGGGCACTTCGTCGAAAAGCATCTGGGCCCAGGCGGCGGTCATCAGCTGGTCGGTGTCGAACAACAGCACCGGCGGCGCGGCTTCCAGCGCATGGCGGTTCATCCGCGCCTGCCCCTGGGCGATGACCAGCAGGTCCGCCATGGTCAGGTCGATACCGTGTTCCTCGCAGTAGAGGCGGCCATATTCGGGCACGTAGGGCCAGCCGCGGGTAACCAGAAGCCGTTCGCACAGCACCGACTTGCCGGTGCTTTCCGCACCGTGAAAGCACACCGTCTTGGTGGAGGTTACCGGCGTCATGCCTGCTTCCTGTACGCGGCGATCCATTCACGAAGACCCAGGACCGACATCGCGAGGAACACTACGTAAAGCCCGGCCGTGGGCCACAGGCCCTTGGTCACGTAGACCGCGACGGAGGCGACATCGATCGCGATCCACAGCACCCAATTCTCTATCCGGCGGAACGCCAGCAGAATCTGCGCGGCGATGCTGGCACCCGCAATCGCGGCGTCGGCATAGGGCAGCGAGGCGTCGGTGAAGCGGTGCATGACCCAGCCCAGGTTCAGCGCCAGCGCCGCCGTGGCAGTGAGCCAGATCACGCGGCTGAAATTGCCCAGCCAGCGCACCGGCACCTGGCTATCGCCGTGGCCGGCGCGGACCCAGAGCACCCAGCCCCAGGCCTGAGCGAAAAAGAAGAACAGCTGCAGGCCCGATTCGCCGTAGAGCCGCGCCTCGAAGAAGACGACGGCGTAAAGCGCCACCATCGCCATGCCGAACGGGTAGTTCCACACGCTGCGCCGCACCAGCAGCGCGATATTCGCAAGGCCAAGCGCGGCTGCGGTCCATTCAACCGGGTTCATGGCTTTCGCTCAGCCGAACGCCGCCGCCCATTCCGGCTCCTTGAAGCCGACGAGAATGCCGCCCGGATGGGTAACCACGGGGCGCTTGATCGTGCTGGGATTTGCAGCCATCAGCGCGATAGCCTTTGCTGCATCGAGGTCTGCCTTGTCCGCATCGGGCAGCTTGCGGAAGGTGGTGCCGGCGCGGTTAAGCACTTTGTCCAGCCCGGCCGCATCTATCCACGCCGCCAGTTTCTCAGGGTCAGCGCCTTCCTTCTTGTAGTCGTGGAAGGTGAAGGCGATGCCCTTTGCATCGAGCCAGGTGCGCGCTTTTTTGACTGTGTCGCAGTTGGGGATACCGTAGAACTCGATCGACATGAGGTGGCGTGCCTTTTCGCGTATCGTGCTGGTTTGCGAGCACAATTCACGAAGCGCCCGCCTGATCGGATACGGCGATACACCAAGGATGCGCGGTTGGGTATGGTGAAGAGCGGGCAACCCTTCGCCCACGCTCAGGGCTGCTGCACCCCGTCGATTGCGAAGCGGTGCACGCGCGGCGAGGGGCAGGCATAGAGGGTATACCGCTCATAATATTCATCGCGGCCGCGCAGCTGGACGATCATATGCTCGGCATTGTGGGACCATGCCCTCGCGGAGGCCTCATCCTCCCACTCCGACATCGAAAGCACTTCGCCGTCGTCCCCCGTGTAGCTTTTGAACATAAGAAAGCCCGGTTGCTCCCGGGCCAGTGCCTCCATGGCGAAAGAGTCGTTGATATAAGCGTCGGCATCGATATCGGCGCGCTTGTGATTGCGGAAAACGACCAAGAACATGGTTCTCTTCTGCAAAGATGCAAAGCGCTTAACAAGAGGGTAATACGTTCAATCCGAGCGCAAAGTGCCCCTTAATGGGAACGGTTACATCCATAGCGAGAGGAACTACGCTCCCCGGCCCGCGATGTGTGTACCAGGCACGTTTCAAACATACTTCCGGCAGCGCTCCACTGGACAAACCGCACATTTGCCGACAAGGCCCAACGCCATGAGCGTGAACAGCTTCGGCCGCCTTTTCCGTTTCACCACCTGGGGCGAAAGCCACGGGCCTGCCATCGGCGCCGTCGTCGACGGGTGCCCGCCGGGCCTCGCCATCGACGAGAGTGTGATCCAGCCCTTCCTCGACGCACGCCGTCCGGGGCAGTCGAAGTATACCACCCAGCGCCAGGAACCCGACCAGGTGCGCATCCTCTCGGGTGTATTCGAGGGCCGGACCACCGGCACTCCGATCAGCCTGATGATCGACAACGTGGATCAGCGCTCCAAGGACTATTCCGAGGTCGCGCAGGCCTATCGCCCCGGCCATGCCGACTACGCCTACGACGCCAAGTACGGTTTCCGCGATTATCGCGGCGGCGGACGTTCCTCGGCGCGCGAGACTGCAAGCCGGGTGGCGGCAGGCGCGGTGGCACGGTTGGTGATCCCCGAGGTCAAGATCCTCGCCTACGTCTCCGAGATCGGCGGCGACATGATCGATCCGGGCAATTTCGACGAGCACGAGATCACCGAAAACCCCTTCTTCTGCCCCGATGCGGCAGCGGCGAAGCGCTGGGAAGCAATCGTCGACGATGCCCGCAAAAGCGGTTCGTCCGTGGGCGCGGTGGTAGAATGCTATGCCAGCGGCGTGCCCGCCGGGTGGGGCGCACCGCTCTACGGCAAGCTCGACGCGGACCTTGCGGCGGCGATGATGGGCATCAATGCGGTCAAGGGCTTCGAGATTGGTGACGGCTTTGCCGCCGCCCGCCTCTCAGGCGAGCAGAACGCCGATCCGATGCGCCCGAACCCAACCGGCCCCGACGGCGCGCCTGAATTCTTGGCGAATCACGCTGGCGGCATTGCCGGCGGCATCTCCACCGGCCAGCCGGTGACCTGCCGCGTCGCCTTCAAGCCCACCAGTTCGATCCTGACCCCGCAGCAGACCATCACCCGCGGCGGTGAGGCGACGGAAATGTTCACGAAGGGCCGCCACGACCCGTGCGTCGGCATTCGCGGAGTGCCCGTCGTCGAGGCGATGATGGCGCTGGTGCTGGCCGACCACAAGCTGCTCCACCGGGGCCAGTGCGGCTGAGCTGACCGCTTACTCCTGTCACCCAAAAGCTGGCAGGTTTAGGGACGCATGCGCCCTCTCCGACCTGGAGAGTGTCACCTTACGGCTTCATTAGCGATGCCGCGGCAGATAGGCGCGCGAAAGCGGAGGCGGCGAAGCAATGCCAACGCCCAACCCGCTCGCCTTTTCCTCCCGGGCGAACGGTGGAACTATTGCACCCGAGGCACATCTTCGTGCGGCGATTCTTCGACATCTCCACGATGGGGTGTATGGGAAACGCAAACCTCCCTTCCTCACGTGAGACCTCATGATCCGCATCCTGATCGACGCCGACGCCTGCCCGGTCAAGGACGAGACTTACAAGGTCGCCGCTCGCCACAAGGTGCCGGTAGTGGTCGTCAGCAACAGCCCGATCCGGGTGCCGCAAAGCACACTGATCTCGCGCAAGGTGGTGAGCGACGCTTTCGATGCCGCCGACGACTGGATCGTCGAAACGCTGGAGGCGTCCGGAGAGGCCCGCAACGTCGTCATCACCGCCGACATCCTGCTGGCCGACCGCTGCCTGAAGCTGGGCGCGAGCGTGGTGGCGCCCAACGGCAAACCTTTCACCAGTTCCTCTATCGGCGGCGCCATCGCCACGCGCGCGATCATGGCGGACCTGCGCGCGGGCGGCGACGTGGTCGGCGGGCCGCCACCGTTCTCAAAGCAGGACAGATCGCGGTTCCTCTCCGCCCTGGACGAAGTGCTGGTGCGGTTGCTTCGGTCCGGGAAGTACTGAACGAGCAGGAGCGCGGCGGGGCCGGAGCTTCGCCTCGCCTCGCGCTTCATCGGCGCAGGCGCACAATCTCCCATTCACTCATCGCCTTAAGCGATGAAGCCAATCGGATCATCACGTTACAAATCGTGATGATCCCGGCCTATCTCACACTCGTCAGTTTCAACCACCCCACGAAGGAATATACATCCATGGGTATCGTCGGCAGCACCATCAAGCCGTTCAACAACACCGCCTTCCAGTCCGGTAAGGGCTTCTTCGACGTCACCGAAGGCGACATCGCCGGCAAGTGGGCCGTCTTCTTCTTCTATCCCGCAGACTTCACCTTCGTGTGCCCGACCGAGCTGGAAGACCTGGGCGAGCAGTACGCCACCCTGCAGGGCATGGGCGTGGAAGTGTTCGGCGTTTCGACCGACACGCACTTCAGCCACAAGGCATGGCACGACACCTCGGAAAAGATCGGCAAGATCACCTACGCGTTCCTTGGTGACCAGAACCACAACCTGACCAACAACTTCGGCGTTCTGCGCGAAGGCGTTGGCCTGGCCGACCGCGCTACCTTCGTCGTCGATCCCGATGGCGTGATCCAGCTGGTCGAAATCACCCCCGAGGGCGTGGGCCGCAACGCGGTTGAACTGGTCCGCAAGATCAAGGCCGCCAAGTACTGGCGCGAGAACCCCGGCCAGGTCTGCCCCGCCAAGTGGGAAGAAGGCAGCGAGACCCTCGCTCCCTCGCTCGACCTCGTCGGCAAGCTCTAAGACCAACGCGACACCTTAGGGTCGCGTGCTGAAGGTGCGCGGCCCGGGGTCCCCCTCCCCCGAGCCGCGCCCTGATGCCCCGCGCATCGACGCGGCCGGGCGGACCGGTGCCCCGGACCGCCCCTTTTCTCCGAACGCAAATTCCAAAGGACCCAAGACCATGCTCGACCCCGCCCTGAAGCAACAGCTCTCGCAATATCTCGCCATGCTGCGCGAGCCGATCGAGCTGGTCGCCTCGCTGGGCGACGATGCAAAGTCGACCGAGACGCGCGAGCTGCTGACCACCATCGCCTCCCTCTCGGACAAGGTCACCGCCACTTTCGACGGCGACGATGCGCGCCGTCCCAGCTTCATCATCCGCCGCGCTTCCGACGCCAGCGCCTGGGTGCGCTTCGCCGGCCTGCCGCTCGGCCATGAATTCACCTCGCTGGTCCTCGCATTGCTGTGGACCGGCGGCCATCCGCCCAAGGTTTCCGACGAAGTCCTCGAACAGATCCGCCTGCTGGAAGGCAGCACCGATTTCGAGATGTACTTCTCGCTCTCGTGCCACAACTGCCCCGACGTTGTGCAGGCGCTGACGCTGATCTCGCTGAACAACCCCCACGTGAATGCCACCCTGATCGAGGGCGGCTCGTTCCAGGCGGAAGTCGAGGAGCGCGGCGTCATGGCCGTCCCCGCCGTCTTCCTGAACGGCAAGATGTGGGGTTCGGGCAAGATGAGCGTGGAGGAAATCCTCACCAAGCTCGACTCCGGCGCCGACGCCAAGGCGGCCGCGAAGCTGGCCGAGAAGAAGCCTTTCGAAGTTCTCGTCG
The DNA here is from genome assembly GCF_902706195.1 of Novosphingobium sp. 18050. Lineage (GTDB taxonomy): Bacteria > Pseudomonadota > Alphaproteobacteria > Sphingomonadales > Sphingomonadaceae > Novosphingobium. The sequence goes on from NZ_CACSJO010000003.1 coordinate 119,067, forward strand.
TCGGCGGCGGGCCTGCCGGCGCCGCAGCATCGGTCTACACCGCACGCAAGGGCTTCTCGACCGGTATCGCCGCCGAACGCTTTGGCGGGCAGGTGCAGGACACCATGGGTATCGAGAATTTCATCTCGGTTCCCTACACCGAAGGCCCGAAACTGGCCGCCGCTCTGGAAGCCCACGTCGCGGAATACGACATCGACGTTATGAACCTCCAGCGGGCCGAGAAGCTGATCCCGGCCACCGAGGTAGGCGGCTATCACGAGGTAGTCTTCGCCAACGGCGCTTCGCTGAAGGCCCGCAGCCTCGTACTGACCACCGGCGCGCGCTGGAGGAACCTCGGCGTTCCCGGTGAGGAGCAGTACAAGAACAAGGGCGTGGCCTATTGCCCGCACTGCGACGGCCCGCTGTTCAAGGGCAAGCGCGTGGCGGTTATCGGCGGCGGTAATTCCGGCGTCGAGGCGGCGATCGACCTCGCCAACATCGTCGGTCATGTCACGCTGATCGAATTCGACGCCAAGCTGCGCGCCGACCAGGTCCTGGTCGACAAGCTGGCCTCGATGAAGAATGTCGACATCTTCACCTCCGCCCAGACCACCGAGGTCGAAGGCGACGGCGAGAAAGTCAACGCGCTGGTCTACAAGAACCGCGAAACGGGCGCGGAGCACAAGGTCGCGCTGGAAGGCGTTTTCGTCCAGATCGGACTGGTGCCCAATACCGAGTGGCTCAAGGACAGCGGCGTGGAACTCACGGCGCGCGGCGAGATCGTCATCGACGAAAAGGCCGCGACCAACCTGCCCGGCATCTTCGCGGCAGGCGACGTGACCACTGTGCCTTACAAGCAGATCATCATCGCCATGGGCGAAGGCTCGAAGGCAGCGCTCTCTGCATTCGACTACCTGATCCGCAACGAGGCACCCGAGGAAATCGCTCAGGCCGCCCTGCAGGCCGCCTGAACCTTAAGATCCCAACGAGAGGCGGGCGGGGGTCGAAAGACTCCCGCCCGTTTCGTTAGTGCTTCTCCTCCCCGCATAGGGGAGGGGTAGACTCAAAAAGCCACGCTGAGCGACGCCCGCAAAGACTTGTCGTTGCTGGTGCTGGTCTTCTCCATCCTGGCCCCGATCTTCCACGTGAAGTCGTAGCCGCCCGCAAGCATGCTCACCTCCCCGACCCATGCGCCCTTGAGACTGTCGCCGGTGATCGAGAAGGCCTCGCCCGCGTCATAGCTGTCGCCGCCGTTGAAGTAAGCGGTGGTGGTGCCCAGCTTGCCGGACAGCACCTCGCGGCGGCCCGCCTCGACCGCGAAGGTCAACGGGCGCCAGTCGGGCGAAATCGTGCCGAGCGAATAGGCGGCGGTCACCGTCGGCGTCGCCGTCAGAGCCCTGCTGGTACGGCTGGCCACCGAGAGGGCAACGGCGTCGCTGTCGGCGGTTTCATCGTAGCCGCTTTCCTTCAGCCACATCTGTTCCAGCTCCAGCTTCGGTTTGAGGCTGAAGCGGCGCGACATGTCGAACTTGTACGAAGCGCCCAGCAGGCCGGAGAACAGCCATCCCTTCCAGCTGCCATCCGCGTCATAGGTGAAGTCGGTATCGTCTATGGTGCCGGTGTAGGTGCGGGTCGAATCAATCGAAATGCGCGACGCGCCCAGGCGAGCCCAGGCCATCAGCGGGCCCTTGGCGGTGCGCCAGAACGCGCCGAAATCGTGCTGGCCGATATCGAGGTCGCCGGTGCCGCCGTTGTCCTTCACACTCGACTTGAGCCACGCATAGGAGACGCCGAAGTACCCCAGATCGGTGTGCCGCTCTAAGCCCGCCGAGAGACCCCAGCCGCTGGCCTTGTAGCTGGCGGTGCCGGTGGCCTCCTTGCTGGCGCGCCAGTAGACCGGCTCAAGCCAGCCGCCCACGTCCGATATCTCGAACATCGAGGTTTCATCGCTGATGTGGCGCGCGGCCAAACGGTCGCCCATCGTCACCGCCTTGAACACGCCGCCGGCATGGTCTGGCAGCAGCGAAGCGGTCTGGGTGCGCAGGGTCGCCGAATCCTCGACCTGGAGCAGGCTCTCGGTGATGTAGTCGTCGTTCTGCGCGGTGGAATAGATCGCGTCCCAGCCGGCTGCCTGCGACTTGGTCAGACCCAGTTCGCCGGCCGTCTTGCGATCCAGCGTAAGGTAGATGTTGCTGTCGTCGCTGCTAACGCTGCCGTTGTAGAGGAACGGCGTATCGACCGATGCGTTGAGCGCGCCGTTGACGGTGAGGCTGTCCGAGGACAGAACCGTGTAAGTGCCCTCGGCCGTCGCCAGGCTGTTCACCGTAGCAACGACGCTGGCGCCGTCTTCCAGCACCGCGCTGTCCACGACGATGGTCGAGCTTTCCGCTCCATCGACATAGACGCCGATCGTGCCAGCCGAAGCGACATGAAGGCTGCCGAAGTTGATCGTCACCGCCTCGTCCGGGATCAGCGTACCGCCGTTCACGGTAACCGCCACATTAGCCGCATTGGCGAACTGCCCGGAATAGGTCGCCGTGTCATTGATAGTAACGGTGCCCGCCTCGCCCGCAAAATCCATCGTGCCTGCGAACGTCGAGGCGCCCGAAAGGCTGGCCGCGCCGGTGCCGGTGTCGAAGTAGACGTCGCCGGTATAGGCGGCATCGTCCGAGAGCGTGAGGGTATCGTCGCCGGCCCCGAACCGGGTGTCGCCAACGATCTGGCCGGTCGAGGCGGTGATCGTGTCATTGCCCGAACCCGTCAGGATATCGCCATAGATACGGGCGTAGACGGTGGGGTCGGCCTCGTCGTTGTCCTCCACGTATTCGGCGCGGGTCTCGGCGTCGGCATCGTTGAGGTACTGGGTGATGGTGACGCCGGAGGTGTTGGCCGAAAGGTCGATCGCAGTACGGCTGTCGGTGCTGGAGCCGTTGGCGCTGATGTAGCCGGTGTTGACCAGCGAAGTGAGGCTGCCGGACAGGTCCTGGATGCCCACCGTCGTGCCCTCTCCGGCAGAGGTGAGCGAGGCCGTGATGTTGCCGCTGTTGTAGAGGCTGGTGACCGTGCTGCCCTCGTTGATGAGGAGCGCGGTGGCGGCAGTGTCGTAGGAAGTCGCCGAGAGCGTGCCGGAAACGCCGATGCCATCGGTCAGCGTTACATCGCCGCCCTGCCCGCCTATGACGACGCCGTAAGCTGCGGTATTACTGTAATAGGAATTCGCGGTGATCGAACCTTCGAGCGCCAGCGAATACGTGCCGACATTCGCGGCCACCGATCCGATGGTGATATCGCTGCTGCCGCCGATCTGCAGCGCTGCGCCATTGCCGTAAGCGGTGATGACGCCGGTGCCCTCGTCGCTGTCGTCCACCCCATCGCCGTCGATGTCGTCGGAACCCGAATCGTCATCGACTGGCGGCGCGGCGATGTAGATTCCGCCCGCGACATTGCCGGTGACCGAGACCGCCGCCGTGCCCGTGCGCAGCGCGGCGCGGGACAGGACCATCGTGTCGCCATCGTCGTTGGTATAGGAATAGCCTTTCGTCACCGTGCCCTGGATGGTGAGCGCCCCGGTGACGTCGCCATTGATAGCCACCGCGCTCGAGCCATAGCCTACCGCCGACACAACACCTTCGACGGTGACGTTGCCATCCACGCCCTGAGTCGAGAGGCCAAACGAATTGTCCCCGATGACGCTGATCGTCCCGGTATTGGTGACATTGCCAGTCCAGTCCCCGCCCAGCACGATGCCGCCCGAGTTCTGGCCCTCTACCTTGATCGCGCCGTCGTTGAGGATCGTGCCTGCCGCATCGCCCGCGGAATGGATGCCGTAGCGATTGCTGGCCGAGGCGATACCCCTGGTGACGATGCCGTCCGAATCGTCATCATCAAGGACGTAATCCTCCAGAACCGAAATGGTCGCATCGTCACCTACGGTAACGGTAGAGGTGGTCCCGGAGACGATGCTGATACCCGAGGTATTGCTGCTCCCGCCCATCTCGATCGTGCCGTTCATCGCCGCGGTCGAATTGCTGTCCAGGGTTATGCCGCTGCCGCTCGCCAGCGCGATCGAACCGGCGGTCTTGACCGTGATATTGCCCGCGCTCGAGGTCGAGAGCGGGGTGACCGTGTCGCCCGACACCGTGGTATCGGCCAGCGCCGGCGCGGAGACGAGAGCGAGCACGAGCGCGCCCAGGCTGGAGGTGGTGTGCAGCGAAGCCATGTTTTTTTGCGTCCCGGAAGGGTTGGTGGCGGAGATTTCAGGTGAGATGCGCGGCGAGCGCCCGGATCGGGCGCTCGCGTCCGACGCTTTGGTCAGATGCGCGGATCAGATGGACCGGATCAGGTAGCGATGCCGATCAGGGCGCTGCCGGTGTATCCGGCCGACACGCTGCCGCTGAGCGTCGGTGTCATCTGCGCCAGCTGGGCCGAGGTATTGTCGCCGAAGACATTGTCCGACGAAAGCGAGATCGCGTTGTAGTTGGCGATGCTGGCCGTGTAGGTAGAATTGCCCGTGAAGACGGCCGTATTGGTCGCCGCCGGCATCGCCAGCTGCGAGATCAGCGCGGCAGTGCGTCCAGTGCTGGCGGAGGTCAGCCCCCCTGTGAAAATCTCGAAGTGGATGTGCGGCCAGCGGCCCGAATAGCAGGCAGGGTAGATCGTGGTGAAAGTCACCTTGCCCTCGGCATCGGTCACCTGCACGCCGCGCAGATAGCTTTCTGTCGTTACCCCGCTCGAATAAAGCGAGTAGCGGCCATAGGCATCGCAGTGCCAGACATAGATCGCCGCGCCCGAAATCGCCGCGCAGCCGTTGCTGACGTCGACCAGTTGCAGTTCGAGTTCGAGGGGAACCCCGGTCGCCGTAGTGGTCGAGCCGATGAAGCTGGAGCGGATGTCCGACCGCACGATGCCGCTCTGGGTCAGAACGTTCGATGTCGCGCCGCTGGCGGTATTGGTGCCGTCCGCAGGGTAAGGCCCGTTGGTTTCAGTCGGATCGGCAACGCATGAAGCACCCGAAGTCCCGCCGGAAGTCGACGACGAGGTCGAGGTCGACGAGGACGAACTGGAGGTCGAGCTGGAACTGGAGGTCGAGGACGACGACGTCGCAGTGTCGGAACCAGAGGAGGAAGAACTGCTGTCGTCTCCGCCGCAGGCTGCCAGTGCGGCCGTAGCGCCTGTGCCCGCCAGGAAGGCCAGTGCCCGGCGCCGGGCGAACATCTCGCGCCCTATCGCGGCCAGATCTTCTGCCAGACCGTGGCCGTGGCGCGGTTCGCCTTGTCCTTCATGCTCCCGATTACCCATCTCGTCCTCCTTGCGCCCGGCCCCTCTGCCGGCCGAGCCTCGCGAAGGACTGTGCGCCGGGGGTTGCCGACAGATTTCAGGAGAATTGCGTCACGTTTGCGCTACTTTTCGCCCGGGCTGAGCACGGAAGGCACGAAGAGATAGCCTTCGTTGCGCACGGTACGGATGATGTCGCTGCCGCCCTGGCCTTCGGACAGCTTGCGGCGCAGGCGCGAAAGCTGGACGTCGATGGCGCGGTCGTAATGATCCGAATCCTCGCCGCGCGACCAGTCCAGCAGCTGGTCCCGGGTCAGTACCCGGCGCGGATGCTGGGCGAAGGCCCGCAGCAGGCGAAACTCCCCGTCCGAAAGCGATATCACCGCATTGGTGGGGTCGAACAGCAGGCGCAGGCCCAGGTCCATGCGCCATCCCGCGAAGTTCAGGCAGTCTCCCGAATCGATCTCTGCGGCGCGGGGACGCGGCGTTTCCGCGCCGGACACAGGCGGAGCCACCGCACGGCGGCGCAGAACGGTGCGGATGCGCGCCAGCAGTTCGCGCGGGTTGCAGGGCTTGGCCAGATAATCGTCGGCGCCCATCTCAAGGCCGACGATGCGGTCCACGTCGCTGCCTACGGCCGAAAGCATGATGACCGGCGGCGCGTCCGCGCCCAGCGCCCTGAGTGCCGTGAGCCCGTCTTCACGTGGCATCATCACATCCAGAACGATGAGGTCGAAATTCTCTGCCGCCAGCATGACGCGCATTTCCAGCGGATCGGCAGCTGTCGCCGTCTCATAGCCGTGCTTGGCAAGAAACTCGCCGATCAGCGAGCGGATGCCCTCGTCGTCGTCGACGATGAGAATGCGGGTCTGGAGGTCCATTGCACGTGGTTCTAGGATCATTCGCCCGTCATGGATAGTATCTGTTCCGCGCGGATTTCAGCTGCCGTCGCAGGTTGCAGACCGTCTGAAATGTCCCTGCAAAGCGGTGAAATCCGGCGGCAACCTGAGCCTCCCAGAAAACCGGTCATGGACAGTCGAGCCAGCCACGACACGTTTCGGGCAGCCGGCTTCACGAGCCTGACAGCGCCCCCCGCGCCCATTCTCGTGAAGCCGGCCCCGGCCGTGTCAATGGCCACCGTCCCGGGCCACCCCGCCAGGATGCCCGGCGGTGCCGGGATCGTCGTCCGAGCAGGTTCTGTAGTCGCACCCGTCCTGCTCGGCGACGGTCCCGGAACACCTTTCGCGATGGGACGCGATTGTTCAGTAACGGGCAAAACGCAGAGTCCACAAACTGACACAGGTGTGGGCTACCTGCCGCCCAGCCGGTCCCACCGGGGCAACGACGGCGCAAGAGTTTTCACCCGGATGCCCGTCGCCAGCGGCGCTGCATCCGGCTCGGTCCGAGGTGACTGTTCCCTCCATCGGCCTTTCAGGCCACCGGAGGGAACGCGGAGCGGGGACAGGAGGGACGTGTCCCTCTCTCCTGTCCCTGCTTCGCATATCGCGCGCTTCGCACCTTGCCGTCATCAACCTCCTCGAATTCGCCGCAGCGTCGTGGCAAAGCAGCATCCATGAACGTTCCCAGCCTTCCGCGCCGGCTCGGCATGCCGCTCGCCATGCAAATGGTCGCCATCCTGGTGTGCGTACTGCTGGCCGCGCAGGCAGTGACGCTTGCGCTCACCGTGCTGCTGCCGCCGCGCCCCACCGCGCGCTGGAACATGGACGAAGTCGCCGCCGCGCTGACCGGCGCCGCCCCGCCGGAACGGCTCGAACGCAAGGCGATGAGCGGCCCGCCCGACGTGCGCGGCCAGGGCTGGCTGGTCTCCGAATCCTCGCGTGAGGCTCTGGCGCAGCGGCTTGGCCGGTCCTCGCGCGATATCGTCCTCGCATTCTACACCCAGCTGCCGGTGGGCGGCGTCGCCGTCCCCAGCGAAGCGCGCTCGCCGCTCGCGGTCGAAGTGAAGAAGAGCAGCGGCGGGCTCGGCTCGCTATTGGTCGAGGAAGCCCATGCCCAGGCGATCCCCGGTGGCCCACCCGCAGGCGGCAGTCCCGGCTCCGGCGGCATGCCCTCCGGAGGCTTCCCCGGCGGCCGCATGCCCGGAGGCGGCTTCCCTGGCGGCAGTTCCGGCCCCGGAGGCCGTCCCGGCGGCGGCTTCCCCGGATCGTCGACACCCCGCCCCGGCCTCCCCCAGGGCGGCGTCGGCAGACCCACGAGCGGCCAGCCCGGCGGCGGCCCGCACAGGCCCGGCTCCCCCACTAACGGCGCCTCCACAACCGGCAATCCGGCTACCGGCAACCCCGCGCAGACCCAGCCCGGAGGCGCCGGTGGCAACGCCGGCACGGGCATCCAGCCCGGCACCGGAGTTGGTGGCCGCGGCGAATTCGGCGGTATCGGCGGCGCAAATCCCGGCATGATCGGCCCCGGCGGCGCCATGGGGCCCGGCATGAACGCAGGCCCATCGGTGCCGGTGATGACCGCACCTGTCCAGATCGTCCCGCCCCGTACCGCTCAGCCTGCCGAACCTGCACGCGCGCCTTCCAGGACAGTTCGAATTCTCGCCCCAACGGTGCAGCCGCAGGCAGTTGCCGCACCGCTGGTCCAGTCTTCCGCCCCGGCGACGCAGACACGGACGGTTTCCCCCGAGCCCGCCCGCGCCGCCGAAGTCACCGCCAAGCCCCAGCCGATCCCGTTCCGCAGAACCCGCGATTCGCTATTCGACATGGCATCGCCCCCGTTCATCGAAGGCGACTTCGTGGCCGCAGCGCGTCAGAGCGACGGCACCTGGATCGCCGTCGCTCCGCGCGCCGAGCCATTCCCCAACGCCTGGCAGAGCCGCGTGATGCTGTGGTTCGCGCTCTCGCTGGCGATCGTCAGCCCGCTTGCCTGGCTGTTCGTGCGGCGCATTGTCCTGCCCTTGCGCGATTTCGCCGCGGCCGCCGAGCAGCTCGGCCGCGATCCTTCGGCGACCATCCTCCCCCTCTCCGGCCCCGCCGAGATCGGGCGTGCCGCCAATGCCTTCAACCAGATGCGCAACCGCCTGCGCGCTTTCGTCGACGACCGCACGGCGATGGTCGGCGCGATCAGCCATGACCTGCGCACTCCTCTCACCCGCCTGCGCTTCCGCATCGAGGACGTACCCGACGACCAGCGCGAGGGCCTGCTTCGCGAAGTGACCGAGATGGAAGCGATGATCAGCCAGGTTATCGCCTTCATCCGCGACGCCTCCACCCCCGGCCCTCGCGAGCGCGTGGACTTCGCCGAACTGATCGCCGGCAGCGTCGCGGATGCACAGATGGTCGGCGGCAAGGTCGAGATCGAACGCAATGCCAATATCCCGGTCGACGTAGACCCCGTCGGTATTCGCCGCCTGCTCGGCAATCTGCTCGAAAACGCAGTGAAGTACGGCGATACGGTGCGCGTGCGTGTCTCGCTGTCCGGCGGCGAGGCCGTGGCCGAGATCGTCGACGCCGGCCCCGGCATCCCGGAGGACGAGTTCGACCGCGCCTTCGAACCCTTCTACCGCACCGACGAGGCGCGCAAGTCGGGTCGCAAGGGCAGCGGCCTGGGCCTTGCCGTATGCCGCTCGATCGCCCGCGCCCATGGCGGCGACGTGTCGTTCGCCCACGCGCAGGATGGCTTCATCGCCCGCGTTGCCGTGCCGGCCGCGTTCGACCCGACCCTGCGCAAGGTAGCCTGACAGGCATGAGGGTTCACGCCTGGGTTCTTGCCCTGCTCGCCCTGACGCCCGGTCATGCGAAAGCGCAGGAGAGCGCCGACACGATCACCCCTGTCGCGGCCGAGACTCCGGCCGCCGAAGCACCATCGGCAACCGCCGCACCGATTGAGGTCCAGCCACTCTGGACTGCGGCCGCCTCCGCCGGGATCAGCAACCGCGACGGCGGCCCGGACGGCAGTTGGCAATCGCTCAGCCTCACCCGCCGCTTGGGCCGCGGTTATGTGCGCGGCAGCCTGATGCGCTACAGCGGCACCTTGCTGCAGGCCGATGTTGCCCTTCCCTCCGACTATTACGTCGGCACGATCGGCGCGGGCGGCAATTTCGACAACTGGGTGGTGGACGGCTGGGCCAGTTACGGCCGGCAGGACTACGGCCGCATCAGCACGGCAGCAGGTAGCCGATCCAGCACCGGCGCCAAGGGCAGCGACTACTACGCGGTCGGCGGCGATTTCGGCCGCGTGGTGCCGCTGGGGTCCAATTTCTACATGACACCCACCGTGGCCGCCTCCTTCGCCAACGGCCGCCTGCTGCGCCCCGCCCCGACCGGCTCCGGCCTGACTGACCTGGAGACCGGGGAACCCACCTGGTCCGCCAATGCCGCCGTGCGTCTGGACCACGCCTTCGGCCCCTCGGGTATCCACTATGCCGGCCTGTCGATCTCGCGCAACTGGACCAGCAACGGCATCTCGGCCCTGCGCCTGCGCCGTTCCGAAGAGGTGAACCAAGACGGCAGCCAACGCTTCACCCTTGACAGCAAGCATTACGCGGACAGCTGGTTCGAAGCGGGCGCCACCGCCAGCATGAAGCTGGGCCACGGCCTCTACCTCGACCTCTTCGCGACGCGCAGCTTCGGGGTGGAGGCCGGCAACGTCACCTCGGCAGGGGCGACCTTGCGCAAGTCTTTCTGAAATATCGCTTCCCCAGCACCTTGAAGAACCGCCGCGCGCGGATCGGTTATCATCTGGTCCATCTTTTTGCGTTAGGGCTGCGCCGTAACGATGATGAAATGTGAAAGCGGCAAGGCGAGCGACATGAAGGAAACGACGGTACTGGTAACAGGCGCAGCCGGCTTCATCGGCGCGGCCGTGGCCGAGGCGCTGATGGCACGCGGGCAGACGGTGGTCGGCATCGACAACCTCAACAATTATTACGCCGTCTCGCTCAAGCAGGCCCGCCTGGGCAGGTTGGCCGCAAACCACGCCAGCCGCTTCCATTTCCATGCCCTCGATTTTTCCGACATGGCGGCGCTGACCGCCACTCTGGCCCCCTACCGGTTCGACAGAATCGTACACCTGGGCGCTCAGGCCGGCGTGCGTTACTCGCTTGAAAATCCGCAGGCCTACGTCGCCTCGAATCTCGCCGGTCACGTTAACATGCTCGAACTGGCCCGCGCGCGGCAGGTCGCGCACATGGTCTATGCCAGCTCCAGTTCGGTCTACGGCGGCAATACCAAGATGCCTTTCGCGGTGGAGGACCGCACCGACCACCCGGTATCGCTCTACGCCGCCACCAAGAAGGCGGACGAACTGATGAGCGAAACTTACGCCCATCTGTTCCGCCTGCCCCTGACGGGCCTGCGCTTCTTCACCGTCTATGGCCCCTGGGGCCGTCCGGACATGGCGATGTGGAAGTTTGCCGAGCGCATCCTCACGGATCGCCCTATCGACGTCTACAACCAGGGCGAGATGCACCGCGATTTCACGTATATCGATGATATCGTCGGCGGCGTGCTCGCCTGCCTGGACCGCCCCCCTGCTGACGATGATACACCCAAGGCCGGCGGCAGCGTCAAGCCGCATGCGCTCTACAACATCGGCAACAACTGTTCCGAACACCTGCTGCGCCTGATCGAAGTGCTGGAGGACGCCCTTGGCCGCAAGGCACAGCGCAACCTCCTGCCAATGCAGCCCGGCGACGTTCCTGCGACCTATGCCGACATCACCGCCCTCACCCGCGACACCGGCTACGCGCCCAGCACACCGATCGAAATCGGCGTACCGCGCTTCGCAGACTGGTTCCGCGACTATACCAGGCTTTAGGTGGCTCTGCGGGAGCGAAAGCTCCCATCAGCACAAACAAAAAGAGCGGCCTCGCGGCCGCTCTTTTTGTTTGCTTTCCCCTGCCATGCAAAGGAAAATGGTGCCCAGAAGAGGACTCGAACCTCCACGCCCTTGCGAGCGCCAGCACCTGAAGCTGGTGCGTCTACCAATTCCGCCATCTGGGCACTTTTTAGCAGGTCCGGATCACCGTTCCTGCCGGGTAGGAGGGCGCCTCTACGCAGCACTCGCAGGCTTGTCAACACCGGGAAGTGCAACAATTTTCATTCGTGCGGATTGCCGTGGTTCAAGGGGCCGGACCAACTGCCCGGTTGCCCCTGTCCCGGCCTTGTGGCAGGGGCGCTTGGATATGCTGCGGCGCGGGAAAGTGGCCCCGCGCGGCGATGGAAGGACCCTACCTGACCATGAGCCTCACAGATTCCCTTTCCGGCAAGATCATCACCGTCCTCGGCGGCAGTGGCTTCGTCGGCCATCACCTCGCACAGGAACTGCTTGCACGCGGGGCTCGCCTGCGCATTGCCAGCCGCCACCCCAAGAAAGCCTTCGCGATCAAGCCGCTCGGCAACCTGGGCCAGGTCCAGTTCGCCGGCGTCGACGTAACCAAGCCCGCATCGCTTGCCGCCGTGCTGGCAGGTTCGGACGCGGTCGTTAACCTCGTGGGCGCGTTTGGCGGCAATCTCGATGCGCTTCAAGGCAAGGGCGCGGGCGCCATCGCCGCCGCCGCCAAGGCCGCAGGCGTCGCCGCCTTCGTTCATGTCTCGGCGATCGGCGCGGATGCCAGCTCGGACGTCGGCTATGCGCGCACCAAGGGCGAAGGCGAAGCGGCCGTTCGCACCGCCTTTGCAGAGGCGACCATCGTGCGCCCCTCGCTGATGTTCGGTCCCGACGACAAGTTCGTGATGATGTTCGGCGAACTGATTTCGCGCCTGCCCGCCCTGCCCGTGTTCGCTCCCGAGGCGAAGCTGCAGCCGGTCTTCGTGGACGACGTGGCCGAGGCGATCGCCAACATCCTCGCCGATCCGGCAGCGCATGGCGGCAAGACTTTCGAACTCGCCGGACCAGAGGTCATCACCATGCTGGACTTCAACCAGCGCCTCGCCGCCGCGCAGGCCCGCTCGCGCACCTTCATCGAGCTTCCCGACGGCCTCTCCGGCCTGATCGCCAGCGCCACCGGCTGGCTACCCGGCGCGCCGATCAGTTCCGACCAGTTCAAGCTGCTCAAGGCCGGCAGCGTCGCCAGCGGCTCCGAGCCGGGCATCGCCGACCTTGGCGTGACCCCGCGCCCGCTCGGCCTGTTCCTCGACCGCTGGATGACCCAGTTCCGCAAGCACGGGCGCTTCGGCGCCAAGCACGCGGCCTGAAGCGGCCCCGCCTCACGGCGGGAACGGCTCACACTCACGATGGCGCGGCGCGGGTAGCCGGCAGGACGAAAGTCACCACCCGCGCCGTCACCTCGCCATCGTTGCGCCAGCCATGGACGACGCCGCGGCAGATGCCCGAATCGCCAGCGCGCAAAACCACCTCCCCGGCCTCCAGCACCAGCACGACTTCGCCTTCCACCACATGAAAATGATCGGCAGTATCGGTGAAGTGCATACCCGGATCATCGCGCCCCAGGCCCGGTGCATATTCCGCGACCATGAAGGCATAAACAGGCTGCGCAAGCTGTTCGAAGCGGAACGGCCCGGTCGATTGCTCTAAAGATGCAGCGCTGTCCACGCGGGCATCGAGCGCGCCGCTCCACATCTGCGTAATCGCAATGTTTCCCAGCGACAGTGGCTGCGCTGCCGTATCCGAGATTACTGCACTGCGCCCGTCCACGCCGATCCCCGCCACCACGCGGCGAAACTCCCTGGATGCCATCGTTCCCTACCTCCCCATGATCCCCGCCCTTATGCCGCAGCGGCAGGAACCGCGCGGGTCGGCAGAGCATTGTCTCCACGCAAGGGGCCTGCCTGCGAGGCCCGCAGAAAGTGGAGTATTCCCGTGACCGACCCGTCCACGCAATCGTCAGATCACGAAACCGCCTGGGCGACAGCCTCCGGTACGATCCGCAAGGGCATGAAAGTCCTGAGCGCGGACGGCGCGCTGCTCGGCACCGTGGAAAAGCTGCTCGGCGAGGAAGTGATGCTGGCCGAACATGGGCCTGGAGAGCGTACCAGCTTCATCGCCGTAACCCAGATCGACGGCATCAGCGACGATGCCGTGCTGCTCTCCGATCGGGGCGATGCGACCTTCGGGCTCGGTGCGGAACCCTGAGAACGGCGCTCCCAGTCAGGCAACCCCACGAGCCGTTGCCCGCCAGCGATGAACGCCGGAACGATAGCATCGGCCCGCCCGTTTCGTTCTCATACCCCCCGAGACAATGGAGAAGACCCGATGTTCGAGAAACTCCGCATCCGTGAGCACATGGAAGTCACCACCAGCACCGGCCAGCACGTCGGCACCGTCGACGAAGTGAAGGACGACCAGATCAAGCTGACCCGCACCGACAGTTCCGACGGTGCGCACCACTTCATCGCGTTCGAAAATGTCGACAAGATCGAAGACAACCGCGTGTACCTGAAGCAGGGCACGCCGATCCCGATGGGCGTCGGCGCTAACTGACGAACGAGCCACCGAAGGCGAAAGAGACGGCCTTCCCCCTACGGGTCGTCTCATTCGTGAAAGCCCCGGCTTCCCCTCGCGGGAAGTCGGGGCTTTTCCTGTCGCCGCCGTTTAACGGCGATATGGCTACTCTACTTGACCGTGACCGCATCCCCGCCGCGATGCATCGGTCGATATGATACACTGTAGACAGCATCTCTTTCCAAGCTGATCCTCGCCTGATAGTCCCAAGGCCAAGAAAAGACAGGACGAGGGGAGACGGGCGTGATCGCGGATTTCGCAAAAGGGGTGCTGCGTGTCCCTCTCACGGCGCTAATGGCGGCGCTGGCACCGCTGGCTCTTTCAGCCTGCAATCGCCCGGCCCAACCGATCGAGCAGGCCATGGTCGCCGATCCCGACGAGTGGCCCAGTTGGGGTCGCACCGGAGGAGAAACGCACTACTCTCCATTGGACGAGATCGACACCGGCAACGTCTCCGGCCTCAAGCTGGCCTGGCATTACGATCTGGAGCCCGGCTACAGCGCATCGACCCCGCTGATGGCAGAGGGCAAGGTCTTTCTGACCAGTGGCCACTCGCACATCCGCGCGCTCGACGCGGTAACAGGCAAACAGCTCTGGGAATATGACGGCGGCACGCGCGAACGCGCTACATCCTCGCTGCAATTGACCTGGGGCAACAAGGGCATCGCCTATGATGCCGGCCACGTCTTTCTCGTCACGACCGATGGCTACGTCGTTTCGCTCGATGCGAAGACCGGCAGGGAGGCATGGAAGACCTACGATTTTCCCGACAAGTCCCCGCGCAACTCCAACGGCGCCCCGCGCGTGTTCGGCGGCAAGGTGATCGTCGGCTTCGGCGGCGCGGACATCAGCCCGGCGCGCGGCTTCGTCACCGCCTACGATGCGAAGACCGGCAAACTGGCCTGGCGCTTCTACACCACCCCCGGCGAGGAGGTGACCCCGGCCAACAAGAAGGCCGAAGCCATCATGCGGGCGACCTGGCCAAGCGGGTGGACCAACCCCGACGGCACCAGACGCGGCGGCGGCGGCACCGCGTGGAACGCCTTCAGCTACGATCCCGAACTGCACCTGGTGTACCTCGGCATCGGCAATGGCTTTCCCTACAACCGCGATCGCCGCAGTCCCGGCGGCGGCGACAACCTGTTCCTGGCCTCTATCGTGGCGGTGAACGTCGATACCGGCGCCTACAAGTGGCACTATCAGGTCTGCCCCGGCGAACAGTGGGACTGCACCGCCACTACTGACATGACGCTCGCCACGCTGAAGATCGACGGCAAGGACCGCCGCGTGCTGATGCAGGCGCCCAAGAACGGCTTCTTCTACGTGCTGGACCGCGAGACCGGCCAGTTCATCTCGGCGGAGAAGATCGCCAAGGTGACATGGGCATCTAAGATCGATCCGAAAACCGGTCGCCCGGTCGAGAACCCCGGCATCCGCTACAACGGCAAGCCCGGCCTGTTCGAACTGTGGCCCGGCCCGACCGGCGCCCATTCGTGGATGCCGCAGGCCTACAGCCCTCTGACCGGCCTGGTCTATATCCCGGTGCTCGACAATGGCGCGCTGATCGGTGACGGCCAGAAGGGCGGCGGCGAGATCACCGCCGGCATGGGCGTAACCCTGCTTCCCGAAGCCGACCTGCCCGGCAGTCACAAGAGCTACCTCAAAGCCTGGAACCCGGCCACCCAGACGGAGGCATGGCGGGTGGACCTGCCCGGAAACTGGCCCGGCGGCGTCATGGCAAGCGGCGGTGGTCTGGTCTTCCAGGGGCAGGTCGATGGCCTGTTCGTCGCCCGCGATGCGGCCGGTGGCAAGCAGCTGTGGTCGTTCAAGACCGAAAGCCCGATCGTCGGCGCACCGATCACCTACCGCGTGAAAGGACGCCAGTACGTCACCGTCATCACCGGCAATGGCGGCAATGGCGCGGGGATCAACTCACCCGGCCTCGCCGCCTTCCGCACCGATTACCGCCTGCCGCGCCGGGTCCTGACGTTCACGCTGGACGGCAAGGACAGCATCCCGCCCTTCGCCATGCCCGCCCTGGTGCCTCCGGCCGACCCGGACTTCAAGCCGGACCTCGCCCGCGCGCAGGCAGGCGCCATGCTGTTCGGCACCCGTGCCTGTCTGGTCTGCCACGGCTGGAATGCCATCGGCGGCGGCGCGGCTCCGGACCTGCGCTATTCGCCGACGATCACCGACGCGGCGACCTTCAAGGCGATCGTCAGGGATGGCGGGCTCAAGCTGAACGGCATGCCGCCTTTTCCCGCCTTCACCGACGAGGAACTGGAGACCACTCGCTTCTACCTGCGCGCCCGCGCCCAGGCCGCCCCGGCGGAACATCAGGCGCTGCTCGACAAGGCCAAGGCCGCCAAAGCCAGCAATGCTCGGCCGCAGGACTTTGCGGGGCGCTGGAACATCACCATCCAGTCGCCGGTGGGCGCGCAGAAGGCGGTGATGGAGCTGAAGGTGCAGGGCAACGTGATAACCGGCAAGGTCATCGCCGATCAGGGCAGCGTCGATGTCGCCGGAGCGGTGAAGGACGGCCGGGCGAAGTTCGAGGGCAAGGCCTCCATGCCCATGCCGATCACCGTCAGCTACGACGTGACCGTGCGTGACGGGCAGCTGACGGGTGAGAACGCCAATGGCCCCTTCGGGACATTCCCGGTGACGGGTATGCGCTGATCCGGCGTGTACCTCTTCTCCTTCCCCTCGAACAACCGCGCTTCGGGGCCTTTGGAAGCGGATTTGCGGGGCACTTCGCGCTGCGATCAGTAGTGATCGCCGGGAACCTAGTTTGGAATCGTCTGTTCACCCTGATGGAAGCACAGCTGAACCTAATCGCATTGTCGGATCGTCAAGGCTCGGCTTGGTCCGTTACGGTTTGTTGCCAATAAGGAGAATTCCATGTCGCTTTCACTCACGAAACTCGCCCCCGCCGCCATAATTCTGGTCGGTTCGATGGGCCTCGGCGGCTGCGCAACGAAGGGCTTCGTGCGCGAGGAAATCGCTACCGTGAACCAGCGTATCGATGGCCTCGACGCCAGGCTGCAGACGACCGACGGCACCGCGAAGCAGGCTCTGGCCGAAGCGCAGGCAGCATCGGGCCAGGCACAGCAGAACGGTCAGCGCCTCGACCAGCTCAACAGCCGCGTCGACGGCGTCGAGCAGCGGATGGCAGAGAGCCAGCGCAAGCGTCCCCGCAACTAAGCCTGCGACGCCCGCCAATACCATCTGAACCATGATTTCCCGCGTCGGCGCATCATCGCGCCGACGACGGCTTTCATCTGCCCCATCTTCACCCGAGTGCACCAGAACCGATGATTACCATTACGCTGGCGCTTGCCGGCCTCGCACTGACCGGCCCGGCGCCGGCCCGGTCGATGCAGTACCTTCAAGCGGCAGAGCAGGCACCCACGCAGGCTTTAACCAAGGCTGCGGCCAAAGCTGGGTCCAAGACTACCGGGGCCAAGGCAAGGGCCAAAGCGGCCCACAAAACAGCCCCGCAGGCAACAGGTGCACAGGAAGAAGCCGCCGCGACACGATCGGAAGACGCTACCCGCGTCGCCGATTGGATCGCGGCGTCCGGGGATAATCACGCCCTCCCCTACATCATCGTCGACAAGAAGGCCGCGGCCCTCCTGCTCTTCGATGCTACGGGGAAACCCTTGGGACAGGTTCCGGTCCTGCTCGGTATCGCTTTAGGCGACGAAGCCTCGCCGGGCATCGGAACCAAGAACTTGTCCGAGATCGGTCCTGCGGAAAAAACGACGCCGGCCGGACGCTTCCTCGCCAAATTCGGAGCGGCGGCCGGAAACCAGCGCGTGCTGTGGGTCGATTACGCCACTTCGGTGGCGCTCCACCCGATCCCCACTCCGGGAAAGCCCAAGGAACGGCGCCGTCAGCGAATGCTGTCCACCACGATCGAGGACAATCGCATCACCTTCGGATGCATCAATGTTCCCACCGCCTTCTACAACAAGAGCATTCGCCCGCTGTTCCAGGCAAAGGGCGGCTACGTCTACGTGACGCCCGACAGCAAGCCGCTGGAGGATGTCTTCCCTCGGCTGCGGGTTCAGGCCGCCATGCAGGCAGGCGGGTACTAAGCCCCGCCGTTGCGCATCGGCCGAACCGTAGCCGCGCGCCACTCCGGTGTAATTGGGCCGAGGTGGACCGACCCGGCCCCTACTTCCGCTTGCGGCAGGGCCACTCCTTGCGCGTCGCCGCGAACACCAGGTCGGCTGCGGATTCCTTGCGGCTCTTCGGGTTGTCCTGAAGATAATCGACCGTCGCGGCTCTGAGCTGGCTGATGGTCACATCGCCGGGAATGCAGCTGTTCAGCTTGTTGCTCTTGCGCGTGGTATTGAAAGCATCGATCGCGCCCGTGACATAGGCGATGCATTCATAGGTCTTCTCGACATATTCCTTGCTGCCCCGTTCCGCCGAGCACGCCTTGTAGAGGTCGTCGCCGGTGTAGAAACTGGCATCGGCAGCCACAGGAAGAAATCCCAGCGGAGCGATCAGGGCCAGGCAGGCCAGCTTTCTCGATTTCATCTTCGGGAAACTCTCTTTCAACCAACACGCGGACGTTTGCGTCAAATCCGGTGCCCGTCAACAGCCGCCCGCACCGGAAGCGGCCGCGCACGGCAAAACGAAAACGGCCCCCCGATTACCCGGAAGGCCGCTCTCGGTGGAACTCTGGGTCCGTCAGATCACTGACAGGCAAGGCACTCGTCGTAATCGGTGGTGGCCGCGAGTTCGAACTTGGCCAGTTCGCTGGTGTTGTCCGCTTCCACGCCGCCCACGAAGCCCGCGCGCTGCACCGACTTCGAGCGCAGGTAGTAGAGCGACTTGATACCCCGCTCCCATGCCTGGAAGTGCAGCATCATCAGGTCCCACTTGTCGACGTCGGCCGGGATGAACAGGTTCAGCGACTGCGCCTGGTCGATGTAAGGCGTGCGGTCGGCGGCGAATTCGAGCAGCCAGCGCTGGTCGATCTCGAAGCTGGTCTTGTAGACCGCCTTCTCGTCGGCCGTCAGGAAGTCGAGGTGCTGGACCGAACCGCCATGCTCGAGGATCGAATTCCACACGTTGTTGGAATCCTTGCTCTTCAAGGCGAGCAGCTTCTCAAGGTAGGGGTTCTTCACCACGAAGCTGCCCGAGAGCGTCTTGTGGGTATAGATGTTGGCCGGGATCGGCTCGATGCAGGCCGAAGTGCCGCCGCAGATGATCGAGATCGACGCGGTGGGCGCGATCGCCATCTTGCAGCTGAAACGCTCCATCACGCCCATGTCGGCGGCGTCGGGGCACGGTCCGCGCTCCTTGGCCAGCATCATCGAGGCCTCGTTGGCCTTCTGGTTGATGTACTGGAACATCTGCAGGTTCAGCGCCTTGGCCATCGCGCTTTCGAAGCCGATGCCGCGCTTCTGCAGATAGGAGTGGAAGCCCATCACGCCCATGCCGACCGAACGCTCACGCTCGGCGGAGTACTTGGCGCGGGCCATCTCGTTCGGTGCGCGGTCGATATAGTCCTGCAGGACGTTGTCGAGGAAGCGCAGCACGTCTTCGACGAAGCGCTTCTCGCCCTTCCACTCTTCCCAGGTCTCCAGGTTGAGCGAGGACAGGCAGCACACCGCGGTACGGTCGTTGCCGAGGTGGTCGCGGCCCGTGGGCAGGGTGATTTCCGAGCACAGGTTCGAGGTCGAGACCTTGAGGCCGAGGTCGCGGTGATGCTTAGGCATCATGCGGTTCACGGTGTCGGAGAAGACGATGTATGGCTCACCGGTGGCGAGGCGCACTTCGACCAGCTTCTGGAACAGCGAGCGCGCGTCGACCTTGCCGCGCACGGAACCGTCCTTGGGGCTGCGCAGCTTGAATTCGGCGCCGTCACGAACGGCTTCCATGAATTCGTCGGTCAGCAGCACGCCGTGGTGCAGGTTGAGCGCCTTGCGGTTGAAGTCGCCCGACGGTTTGCGGATTTCGAGGAACTCTTCGATCTCGGGGTGCGAGACGTCGAGGTAGCAGGCCGCCGAACCACGGCGCAGCGAACCCTGGCTGATCGCGAGGGTCAGCGAATCCATCACGCGCACGAAAGGAATGATGCCGCTGGTCTTGCCGTTGAGGCCGACCGGCTCGCCAATGCCGCGCACGTTGCCCCAGTAGGTGCCGATGCCGCCGCCGCGCGAGGCGAGCCAGACGTTCTCGTTCC
The DNA here is from genome assembly GCF_902706195.1 of Novosphingobium sp. 18050. GTDB lineage: Bacteria > Pseudomonadota > Alphaproteobacteria > Sphingomonadales > Sphingomonadaceae > Novosphingobium. The sequence continues at coordinate 138,946 of NZ_CACSJO010000003.1, forward strand.
AGGTGGCGACGATGCCCTCAAGGCTGTCGTCGACCGAGTTCAGGTAGCACGAGATCGGCAGGCCGCGTCCGGTGCCACCGTTCGAGAGAACGGGGGTGGCGGGCATGAACCACAGCCTCGAGATGTAGTCGTAGACGCGCTGGGCGTGGTCCTGATCGTCACAGTACGCATCCGCGACGCGGGCGAACAGGTCCTGGTACTTCTCACCGGGGAGCAGGTAGCGGTCGTCCAGCGTTTCCTTGCCGAAATCGGTCAGCAGGGCGTCGCGCGCATGATCGGTAACGATAGTGAAGCGGCGCGCATTGATCGTCTTGGAATCGCGCGGCGCGAGGTTTTCCGGCTTCATCGCCGCCGCAATCGTCTCGGCGACCAGTTCGGCCGTTGCGGTATCGGTCTTGTCCATGGCGACTGCCGGGCGCTTGCCCGTCTCCTTTTGCTGCCGGGGGCGGGCGGGATCCAAAGCGGGGCTCGATGTATACAGCCCCTCCATCTCGACCTGCGCCGAGCCGGCGTGCGTCACGCCTGAGTTATCCGAATCAGACACCTGACCGTCGCTTCCGTTCCTGAAATCCACTGGTGCCCCCGAGCTTCTAAATCACGTCATCGAACCGCCATCAGGCGAGTTCACTACTATTCTCGAACAGTCCGGCTGACTGGAAGCGAGTCGGCGAGCGTCAGGCGCTCGGTCCACCATTTCCAGTACGAATAAAGAACAGAAAAGTCCCTGCCAGGCGGTTCGCGCGCCTTGGTACAAGGGGTATGCCCCAAACCTTCTGGATATCCGGTGCGGGCTTTGCGGCCCAGCATGACATCCCTAGGTATTGAGGCCCCTCGACCGGCGCGACACCACCTATAGTGCCCTTTCCACCGAAAGGTTCAAGAGGGCGTGCGACGACCAGAGCACCGCGACATGGCCGCATTCGCTGCCGGGCACCGGCCGCGACGCGTGGGAAGTCCTCGTGCGGGCATCAACGCAAGAGGCTAAATCACGCTCCGGGCGGGAAAATTTTTCCACATAAATTGCCGACAGGACGAATCCCCCTTGCGACGAACCGAATCAGGGAAACTGGCTGGCTGCCGTCGCCCGGTCAGCACCTTGTCAGGCGTGGGTCACGACGGCGTCATGGGGCTCCGCCGGCCAGTCAACTGCACCGCTAGCAAGCAGGGCGTGCAACCTGACCGTCACTAGGTCATTGTAGGCGCTGGTTGCGAACGCGCTATCGCGGCGCAAGGGGAGTATCAGCCAATCATGTTGAACATCATCGGTGCCATTATCAGCGGTCTCATCGTCGGCTGGCTCGCGCGATTTATCTATTGGGGCCCTGTGCCCATGAGCTGGATCTCGACGATCCTGCTAGGCATCGGCGGCTCGCTGCTCGCCGGCCTCGTCACTAGCCGGGGCAGCAAAGAATTCAGCCGTGGTGGCTGCCTCGCCTCGATACTGGGTGCGATGGCGCTGATTTTCCTGGGCCGCGTGCTCCACATCGGCTTCTGACAACTCGCCGGAGAGCAGGCAGGTCGCCGCAAATCCGGCTATGCCGGATTTGCAACCCGCCGCTCAGGGCACCAGCACGGTGTCCAGCGGTTCGGCATCGATGCCGGGATAGTCGAGGGTATAGTGCAGCCCCCGGCTCTCATGCCGCCTGAGAGCGGAATCGACGATCAGTTCGGCGCTCTGCAGCAGGTTGCGCAGTTCGATCAGGTCGGTCGAGACGCGGAAGTGGCGGTAGTATTCCTCGATCTCGCCGTTCAGCATCTGGATGCGGTGCATGGCCCGCTCCAGTCGCTTGGTCGTGCGCACGATGCCCACGTAGTTCCACATGAAGCGGCGGATTTCGGTCCAGTTCTGCTTGATGACCACTTCCTCGTCGGAATCGGTAACCCGGCTCGCATCCCATGAGCGCACCGCTGGCGGCTCGTCGAAGCTGCCCCACTGCGCCAGGATATCGGCAGCGGCCGCCTCGCCGAAGACGAAGCATTCCAGCAGCGAGTTCGAGGCGAGACGATTGGCGCCGTGCAGTCCGCTTTCGGTGCATTCCCCGGCGGCATAGAGCCCCGGCAGATCGGTACGCCCATCGAGGTCGACCAGCACGCCGCCGCAGGTGTAGTGCTGCGCCGGCACGACCGGGATCGGCTCCTTCGTCATGTTGATGCCCAGTTCCAGCAGCTTCTCGTAGATGTTCGGGAAGTGCTCCTTCACGAACGCCTCGGGCTGGTGGCTGATATCGAGGTGGACATAGTCGAGGCCGAAGCGCTTGATTTCCGAATCGATCGCGCGGGCGACGATGTCGCGCGGGGCCAGTTCCAGCCGCTCGGGATCGTAGAAGGTCATGAAACGCTTGCCGGTGCGCGGGTTGATGAGGTGCCCGCCCTCGCCGCGCACGGCCTCCGTAATCAGGAAGTTCTTGACCTCCAGATTATAAAGGCAGGTCGGGTGAAACTGCATCATCTCCATGTTGGAGACGCGCGCACCCGCACGCCAGGCCATGGCGATGCCGTCACCCGTGGCCCCGCGCGGTGCGGTGCTGAACTGGTAGACGCGGCCCGCTCCGCCCGTCGCCAGCACGGTGGCGCGCGCGGTGAAGGCCTCGACCTGACCGGTCTGCTCGTCGAGGGCATAGACGCCCCAAATCCGGCCCGAGCCCGAATAGCGCATCTCATGCCGTCCGGTGATCAGATCGATGCACGAGCGGCCTGGGAACAGGGTGATGTTGGGATGGGCCTCCGCCGCCTTGAGCAGAGCCTGCTGCACCGCCCAGCCGGTCGCGTCGGCGACGTGGACGATGCGGCGATGCGAATGGCCGCCCTCGCGGGTGAGGTGCAGGCCGTTACCCTCGGTATTGAACGGCACCCCCAACTCGATCAGGCGTTCGATCGCATGGGGCGCCCGCTCGATCACGAACTCCACCGTCTCGCGCCGGTTGAGGCCCGCGCCTGCGATCATGGTGTCGCGCACATGCTCCTCGAACGTATCAGCAGCATCGAGGACGGCAGCGATCCCCCCTTGCGCCCAGGCGGTCGACCCGGTGGCAAGTCCGCCCTTGGCAAGAACCGCGACCTTGACCTTGTCAGCCAGGGCAAGAGCGGCCGTGAGACCTGCGGCGCCGGAACCGATCACGAGCGCGTCGAATGCGTGGGGGGGGAACCCAGATTGCGTTTCCATGACGCCTCCTAGCCCCGCACCAGCCGAAACCGCAACTGTTAGAGCCCCTCCGGGAACCAGGTGAAAACAGGTTTTCCGCGCCATGCTGCGTCTGCGTCATGAAGCACCTGTGCCGAGTTCCGCCCCGGCGCGGCTTTTTCGAAATGGTTACCGCCGGTTGCAACCTATTTTCAATCGAACTCTTGAAGCGGAAATCTATGTGCCATGTTGCGGCGCGCCATATTATTCTGTATCAAATCAAAACTATGACAAGACTCGTAATCGGCAACGATTACTACCCTTGACGACCGTTAAAATTAGTTCAGTCAGCTGTCGCAGCGCACCAAAGGTCCTATAAACGTGGCAATCATGATTCCGTTATGCTTTGCCAATAGGCACGAACCAACGCGTTCCGACGTTAAATGGGATGGTATTGGTTACGTTGGAACTTGTAGAAGTTGCGGAAAAACTATCCGCCGCAAGAAAAAGGGCGTGTGGAAACTTGATGACGCAAAGACTAGCGGCGGCTAAGTGATTTTACATAGCTTTACACTTCTGCCATTTCCTATGGCAAATAGTGGACACAATCCAGCAACAGCAGAATCTCTGCTTCAAGCCTCAATCGCACATCATGAACAAATTTTAATCGCGTTTTGCAATCGAGCTTCTGTTTGAAAACCCGCGTCAAACGGTAACCTGAAACGGAAGCTCCCAGTTCGGGTTCGCCGCGAATCAGGCGTCCGCGCGCGCCTCGCTCGTCAGGCTGACGAACACATCCTCAAGATCCGCCTCGCGCGTCGTCACGTCGACGATCGCAAAGCCCTGCGCCTGCATCGCCGAGAGGATTTCGCCCGCATTGCTGCGGTCCTTGTCGTATGTGATCTCCAGCACGCGCTCCCCCGTCTTCACGCACTTCACGAAGCCGGGATGCGCCGGCAGAGCACCGACGTCGCGATCCATCGTCAACACGATGATCTTCTCACGCGCCATGCCCACCAGTTCGCGGGTGGGCTTGTTGGTGATCAGTTCGCCGTGGTTGATGATGGCGATGCGATCGCATAGCTCCTCGGCCTCCTCGAGGTAGTGCGTGGTCAACACCACCGTGGCGCCTTCGCGGTTGAGTTCGGTGACAAGTTCCCACAACTGGCGGCGCAGTTCCACGTCGACACCGGCCGTCGGCTCGTCGAGGATCAGCACCGGCGGCTGGTGAACCAGCGCCTTGGCAATCAGCAGGCGGCGCTTCATGCCGCCCGACAGCGTGCGCGCATAGGCGTCGCGTTTATCCGCCAGATGCACCGCACGCAGCAGTTCTTCCGAGCGGCGCAGCGCCTTGGTGATGCCGTAGAGGCCCGCCTGGATCTCCAGCACCTCGAAAGGCGTGAAGAAGGGATCAAAGACGATCTCCTGCGGCACGATCCCGATCGAGCGCTTGGCGTTGCGGCTGTCGCGGTCGATGTCGAAGCCCCATATCTCGGCCGAACCTGAGGTCTTCATCACCATGCCCGCGAGGATGTTGATGAGCGTCGACTTACCTGCGCCGTTGGGGCCCAGCAGGCCGAAAATGCCGCCCTCGGGCACGTCGAACGACACCCCCTTGAGCGCCAGCTTGCCCTCTCCGCTGCCGGCGGGGGCGTAGCGCTTGACGAGGTCACGGATGGCGATTGCGGGGGAGGACGTGCTCATAACGCTGCATTTGGGCCCAGAACGCCTCCGCGTAAAGAGCGCGCGAAGCGCCTGGAGTACGTTGACCTGTGTTCCCTATGAGGATATGATACACACTATATCACTAAGTGCAGGTCAAACATGGCCGCACCTCGGGAGAGAACCATGGCCAGCCCAGTTTCCGTAAAAACGCCGCCCGTCGCCGAGAAGGACTATTTCACCGATCGCTCGGTCCTGCTAGACCCTTACGACTATTTCGAGACGATCCGCGTCCACGGCCCAGTCTACCAGATAGGCAGCCGCGAGGACGTGGTGATCGTCACCGGCTTCGCCGAGGCGCTGGAAGTGCTCCTCAACACCCGCGATTTCTCCTCGTGGCTGAACCCCGACCCGCTGACGCCCCTGCCTTTCGCGGTGGAGAGCGATGATATCTCCGCCCTGCTCGCGGCCACGCCCAGCGGCGAGATGGAGCTGATGGTCGCCTATGACGGCGACAAGCATGCTGCCGCGCGCTCGCTGCTCAACCCATTGTTCACACCCTCGCGCCTCAAGGCCAACGAGGCCTTCATGCGCACCTACGCAGACGATCTGGTGCGCGGTGCGGTCACGGCGGGCGGGTGCGAATTGGTGGCCGAGGTGGCGACGCCCTTCGTCACCATGGTCATCGCCGACCTTCTGGGCGTTCCGGCGGACGACCGCGAGGCTTTCCGCCAGCTCATCGATGACGCCCCGCCCCCGGGCAACATGGACGCGCCCGAAAGCCAGAGCATCCACCCTCTGATGGTCATGGCCGGCTACTTCGCCCGCTACATCGCCGAGCGCCGCGCCCTGCCGCAGGACGATGTGATGACCGAGATGGCGAACGCGAAACTCCCCGACGGCTCGACGCCCGACGCGATGGAAGTGGTGAAATCGGCGATGTTTCTCTTCGCCGCCGGGCAGGACACCAGCGCCAAGCTGATCGGCAACGCCCTGCGCCGCCTCTGCGAGGATCAGGCCCTTCAACAGACACTGCGCGAAGATCGCAAGCTGATCGGCCCGTTCCTGGAGGAAGTGCTGCGCATCGAGGGCTCGACCAAAGCGACCTTCCGCATCGCCCGTCGCGCCACCAGCATCGGCGATACGGCGATCCCGGCAGGCAAGCGCGTGGTGATCTCGCTATCGGCTGCCAACCGCGACCCGAGGCGCTGGGAAGCACCCGAGGAATTCCGCCTGGGTCGCCCGCGGATCAGGGAGCATGTGGCCTTCGGACGCGGCGCCCATACCTGCGCCGGAGCCCCGCTCGCCCGGGCCGAAGTGGCGGTCATCCTCGACCGCTTTCTTGAACATACCAGCGCAATCACGCTCGACGAGGCGCACCATGGCCCGGCGGACGCGCGGCGCATTGCCTATGAGCCGAGCTACATCATTCGCGGCCTGGCCGACCTGCATGTAAAGTTCGCGCCCGCCTGAAATCCTCCGTCGCCGCGGATCAGGCCCGGGGCGATGAAATCTCAACCGTCGTGCGCACCGTCGTAGATCTTCCGGCTTCCCTCGATCGTCGTGCCGTTTTCGACGGCCCAGGTGCTCAGCTCCTTCACCGGACCCGACAGCGAACGCCCCAGATCGCTGAGCGCGTATTCGACCCGCACCGGCACGCCCACGTGAACGGTGCGCGCCACCAGTCCGTCGCGCTCCAGGGCGCGCACGGTGCGCGACAGCATCTGCTGCGACACACCCCGGATCGCCCGCTTCAACTCGTTGAAATGCAGGGGCCCGTCGAGCAGCGTCATCACGACCAGCATCGACCACTTGTCCCCCACCCGGCTGAGAATGTCGCCAACGAGGCGGCAGTCCTTGCTGGCAGGGTCGTGCCTGGGCGCAGAGCCAGAAGAAATGGGGCCAGGAGAAACGGTGAGAGGAGAGACGACCGGGGCCTGATCAGCTTCGTCGAGGGTGGTCAGCTTCATGGTACCAGGTCCCCAAAATATGCGCTCTTGGCGCCGCTACCCTGGCAACATAGCTAGACCTGGTCATTTTTCCAGACTGAAGGTTCCTTCATCATGAAGCTTCTCCATCTCGACTCCAGCATCCTCGGCGACAATTCGGCCACCCGCGCCATTTCCGCCGCGATCGTCGGCGCCCTGACCAACGCCGACGCGTCGATCGAAGTCACTTACCGCGACCTCGCGGCCGCGCCGCTGCCCCATCTCACGCTCGACGTGCTGGGCGCGCCCGAGAGCAACGCCGAACTGGCCGAATTCCTCGATACCGACATTCTCGTGATCGGCGCCGGCATGTACAACTTCACGATCCCCACTCAGCTCAAGGCCTGGATCGACCGCGTGGCAATCGCGGGCAAGACCTTCCGCTACACTGCTGAAGGCCCCGAGGGTCTGGCCGGCGACAAGAAGGTCTTCGTCGCCCTCGCCCGCGGCGGCTACTACGGCGAAGGCCAGCCCGCCGCCGCCGTCGAGCACGCTGAAAGCTACCTGCGCGCCGTCCTGGGCTTCATGGGCATCACCAACCCCACCTTCGTGCTGGCAGAGGGCCTCGCCATCGACGCCGACACGCGCGAAAAGGCGGTTGCCGCAGCACTGGCAGAAGCCAGCGCTCTCGCCGTCCCGGCCTGACGGTTCATGCGCCCGGCCGTTCATGCTGACGGTCGGGCGCAATTGCCGTCTGGAAATTCCTTTGAAGCCTTGGTAATCGGCCATTCCATGAACTCGCCCGAAACCGTCTTCACCGATTCCCACCGCGTCTCCTGCGATGGGGCCACCGACATCCCTGGCGGCGCAGCCCTTGGCCATCCGCGCGTGTGGCTGGAAATCGATGAGAAGGGCTATGTCGAATGCGGCTACTGCGACCGCCGCTTCGTGCTCAAGGGCGGCCCCTCGGACCAGCAGGCCGCCTGATCAACTTTTGCTTTGGCGCATTTTCAAAGCCGGCCGGTATTTCCGCCTGACCTGAAAATGCTCTAGCCTTCCCTGCGAGCGACATGCCTCCTATATCGGAGGCATGACCATGACTGATCCGCGCTCGCTCCTCTACGCCCAGCTTTCGCCCGAAGAGGCACAGGCGCTTGCCGCCGAGACGCTGAAGTCCTGCGAGGACGGCGAACTGTTCATGCAGTTCGTCGCCAGCGAGGCCTTCGGCTTCGACGACGGACGGCTCAAGACCGCCGATTATTCGCGTGATGCGGGCTTTGGCCTGCGCGGCGTATCGGGCGAGATGACCGGGTTCGCCCATGCCAACGAGATTTCTCCCGCCGCCATCCGCCGCGCCGGGGAGACGCTCCGGTTGCTGGACCCCGCCAAGGGTCCGCGCGCCCTGCCGCCGGTGCGCACCAACGCCAAGCTCTATACCGATGCCTCCCCGCTCGACCTCGTGGGCTTTGCCGAGAAGGTGCGCCTGCTGGAGGCCATCGACGCAGCGGCGCGCGCACGCGATCCGCGCGTCTCGCAGGTCAGCGCCAGCCTTTCCGGTTCGTGGTCGGTGGTCGAGATCGTCCGGCCCGACGGCTACATCGCCACCGACGTACGCCCGCTGGTGCGCCTCAACGTCTCGATCGTCGCGGAAAGCAACGGACGGCGCGAAACCGGCTCGTTCGGCATGGGCGGCCGCTTCCTCTACGACGACCTGTTCAAGCCCGAGACCTGGAACGAAGGCATCGACATCGCGCTCGCGCAGGCGCTCGTGAACCTTGAAAGCATCGACGCACCCGCCGGTGAATTCCCCGTTCTGTGCGGCCCCGGCTGGCCCGGCGTGCTGCTGCACGAGGCGATCGGCCACGGCCTCGAAGGCGATTTCAACCGCAAGGGCACCTCGGCGTTCTCTGGCCGCATCGGCGAGCGCGTGGCCGCCAGCGGCGTCACCATCGTCGACGATGGCTCGATCCCCGGACGGCGCGGGTCACTAACCATCGACGACGAGGGCACGCCCACGCGCGAAACCGTGCTGATCGAGGACGGCATCCTCAAGGGCTACATGCAGGACCGCCTCAACGCCCGCCTGATGGGCGCCGAGCCCACCGGCAACGGCCGCCGCGAAAACTATGCCCACGCCCCGCAGGTGCGCATGACCAACACCTTCATGAAAAGCGGAAACGACGATCCCGCCGAAATGCTCGCAGGCATGAAGAAGGGTATTTTCGCCAAGAGCTTCGGCGGCGGACAGGTCGACATCGTCTCGGGCAAGTTCGTGTTCTCGTGCACCGAGGCCTACATGGTCGAGAACGGCAAGCTGGGCGCTCCGATCAAGGGCGCGACGCTGATCGGCGACGGACCTTCGGTGCTAACCCGGGTCAAGGCGATTGGCAACGACCTCGAACTGGACCGGGGCGTCGGCGTCTGCGGCAAAGGCGGGCAGAGCGTGCCGGCCGGCGTAGGCCAGCCCTCGCTGCTGATCGACGGATTGACTGTGGGCGGCACCGCCTGAGGCGCTTTTTCCGGTCAGCAACAGTTCAGCCGAATCGTGCCATATATGAGACGACACGGGGTGCGTTGGAAAGGAACAAGGCCATGAAGAAGCTTGCGATCGCCGCGACATTCGCTGTCGGCGCCGCCATGCTTGCCGCTCCTGCCGTCGATGCCCGTACCAAGCTGACCGGGGAGCAACAGCTCGCCAAGATGCTGGATGGGCGCGAAGCCGGCAAGCCGGTGAACTGCATCCCCTACTCGCAGACCCAGAACACGACCGTGATCGACAAGACCGCGATCGTCTACCGGGTCGGCGGCACCCTCTACGTCAACCGGCCGACCAATGCCGACCGGCTCGACAACGACGATATCATGGTGACGAAGCTCTATACGTCGCAGTTGTGCAGACTCGATACCGTGCAACTGCACGATCGCAGCGTCGGCAACATGTGGAACGGCTTCGTCGGCCTTCAGGACTTCGTGCCCTACCGCAAGGCTCCTGCCGCGAACTGACCTTATAGCAGTTTCCTCAAGATGAGGGTCGGAAGCCTGGCTTCCGGCCCTCTTCTTTTGCGCGCGAGACAAGATCGCAGCGGCGATCCCACCTCGCCTCCAGGCATTTAGCACCCGTTTTCGCTGAAATACTCTGCCCCTGAGGGCAACTGGAACCGCCGTTCCAGTAGGCTGCGGCGTACTTGACGGGTGTACAGCCGCCGATAATGTGCAAGATTGAAACGGATGGAGTGCCAAACGGAAGCCCAGCTTCCGATGCGCACATGAAGTCTGAATGGCGACCCGGAAAAATAATATTGCGGCGCCCTGGAGGAGGAAAAGAACACGATGGCATATCGCCCCGAACGTCTGCGGCTGCATGCATGGCTCGCCGCTGCATCGACAAGCACGCTGGCCCTTTCTACCCCGGTCTTCGCGCAGGCTACGCCGCCTGCGGAGGTGCAGGCCGGCGCGCTTGAGGAAATCGTCGTTACCGCCCAGCGCCGCGCAGAAAACCTTCAGGCAGTGCCGATCGCCATCGCCGCCGTCACCGCCGATGCGCTCAGCCGCGCAGGCGTGAACGACACCAACAGCCTGAGCCAGGTCGTGCCTTCCGTGAACTTCCAGCGCTCGGGCGCGAGCGGGCTGTTCTTCGTGCGCGGCGTGGGCACCACCAATGCCTCGGTCGGTGACGAGGGTTCCAACGCATTCTACGTCGACGGCGTCTACATCCCCGACCTTTCGGGCACCGTCACCCAGTTCAACAACATCTCCCGGATCGAGGTGCTGAAAGGCCCGCAAGGCACGCTGTTCGGCCGCAACGCCTTTGGCGGCCTCATCCACATCATCACCAAGGAACCCGGCGACGTCTTCGAAACGCAGGGCGAGGCCGGCTACAGCAACTACCAGACCGTTCAGGGCAAGCTCTACGTCGGCGGCCCGGTAACCGAGAACGTCTCGATGGATCTGGCGCTGACCGGCTACGATCAGAGCAAGGGCTGGGGCCGCAACATCACCCTGAATCGCGACACAAAGAAGATGCGGTATTGGGGCGCCCGCTCCAAGCTGGTCTGGCGCGCCAGCGACGCGGTTAAGGTCACGCTGGCCGGCGACTATTACAAGAATGACGACAACACCGCGATCGCCTGGTCGGTGGATCAGGACTTTCCTGTGCGCGGCCTCACCGGCCCAATCTATTCGGTGGGCAGCTTGGACACCGCAGCGGACCAGTATTCGCTCACCAAACTGAAATCCTGGGGCGTAAGCGCCACTATCGAGGCCGACCTCGGCTTCGCGAACCTGACCAGCATCTCGTCTTTGCGCGACAGCAAGAACAATTCCGACTTCGACGTCGACGCCACGCAGATCCCGTGGCTGCGCATCACCTTCGAATCGGGCTCGCGCGCCTACCAGCAGGAATTGCGCCTCGCTTCGGCCGATACCGACCCACTGAGCTGGCAGATCGGCGCGTTCTACTTGCGCTCGGAAGTCGACAACGCCTCGCGCTTCCGGGGCCTGGCGGCCGGCGGGGTGAACGGCGGCACCTTCATCGACGCGACCCTGAATACCGACAGCTACGCCGCCTTCGGCGAACTCAGCTACAAGCTGACCCCCACCACGCAGGTCATCGGCGGCGTCCGCTACACCAAGGACAAGCGCGTACTGGGCGGCGGGGTCTATCTCGTGGCCAACAACACGCTGGGCGCATTCACTCCGACCAACGACAGCATCGACTACGGCAAGTTCACCTATCGCCTTGCCGTCCGGCAGGAACTGACCGACGATATCAGCCTCTATGCATCTTACAACCGAGGCTTCAAGGCAGGCACCTACTCGCTGCAAAGCCCGACCAATCCACCCGTGCAGCCCCAGTATATCAATGCCTACGAAGCAGGCGTGAAGTCGGAACTGTTCGGCCGCCGCCTACGCCTCAACGCATCGGCCTTCCATTATGACATCTCGAACTACCAGATCCGATCGGCAGCAGCCGGAGCGATCGGTGCGGCGGTGCTGCTCAATGCCGCCTCGGTGAAAGTCGACGGTGTCGATGTCGAGTTCGACGCCGCGCCGATGAAGAACCTGCGCATTTTCGGCGGCTTCACCTGGCTCGATTCGCGCTTCAGTAACTTCGGCAAGCCGGGATCGACCTACCAGGCGCCGTTCATCTACCCCAACCCGGCGGTCTGCAACGCGACCGGCACCGCCGATCCCGGTACTACGACAGGCCCCTACTCGGGCGGCCTCACGACCTGCTTCGGCAATGCCTCGGGCTTTCAGACCCCCGGCGCGCCGGACTTCACGGCAAGCGTGGGCACCAGCCTGACCGTTCCCGTCAACGAAACCGGAGAACTGCGTTTCAGTCTGCTGGGAAGCTACAACAGCGGCTTCCCGTTCGAATCGGACGGTCTGCTGCGCCAGAAGAAGTACGCGCTGCTCAATGGCTCGGTCGCCTACTGGCTCACCGAGAACTGGGGCGTCGAGGTGTGGGGCAAGAACATCACCGGCACCAAATACTTCCAGCAGAAGATCTCGACCGGCCTCGGCGCCACCACCAACCGCGCCGCGCCGGCTACTTACGGGGTGACGATCAAGTTCGACTACTGATCCTCGCGGATCGCAATTCGAAAACCCACCATCGTGCGGCTTCGCGGCCGCACGTTTCTGGAGCATGGTGCGCGCGATGAACCGCCGTACCCCCTCCCGCGCCGTGCTGGCCGTGCTCTATGCGGCCGCCGGCGTGCTCCACCTCGCCCTGCCGGCGCCGTTCGTCGGCATAGTGCCCTCGTGGGTGCCCCTGCCAACACTGGTGGTCGCGCTGACCGGCCTTGCGGAAATCGCGGGAGCGGCCGGACTGCTCCAGCCTCTGTCACCCGCCCTGCGCAGGGCAGCCGGCTGGGGCCTTGCCGCCTATGCGCTATGCGTCTGGCCCGCCAACGTCCAACACATGCTGATCGACATGGCTAAGCCCGCCCATGGTCTGGGACTTGGCTACCACGTCCCGCGCCTGGCGCTGCAGCCGGTGCTGATCTGGTGGCCGCTGTGGTCCGCCGGGATCACCGACTGGCCGTGGCGGCGGCGACCGGCCTGAGATGCTTTACGGCGCCGGGACCGTCTCCGCCGCCGGGGGCAGAGCAGGCGTTCCCGATACCGGCGCCTCCGGCGCGGGCGCGGCCGGGGCCATGCCCGTGGAACTGGGGATGGAAACGGTCGGCCGCGCGGCGTCGCTGCCCTTGGGGGCATTGTCGTTCACATGCGGCGGGATCGTCGGCAGGACCGGATCGGGGATACCCTTTCGCGCCCGGTATTCGGCGCTGTGCAGCGCGTTGACCTCGGCCTGGCGTCGCTTCAGGTAAAAGTCGCGCGTTGCCACGTAAGGATCGGCTGCAGCGCGGCTGGCGGTGATCTGTTCGTCGAACTCGACCCGGTCGTTCAGCGACTTCACCGTGCCCGTGCCGATGGCGTAGACCGGCTTGTTGAATGGGCTGCCGAAGATGGTCGGTACGATGGAAAGGTCCAGCACGCGGCCCACCAGATCGCGCGCCGTCGTCGGGCCCAGCACCGGCAGGAACAGGTAAGGCCCGTTGCCGATGCCGTGATAGCCGAAGGTATTGGCGAACCCGTTCTGGCGATAGGGCAGATGGAAGGGCTTGCGCTTGGCCATATCGAACAGGCCGGCAACGCCGATGGTGCTGTTGATGCCGAAGCGGCCGAGCGTTTCCATTGCCTTGCCCGGCTTGAACTGGAGCAGGTAGTTCACGAAGACGATCGGCTCGGCCAGATTGATGAGCACGTTGCGCAGGCCGTTGCGGACCGGCTTCGGCACAATCTTCTCATAGTTCCCGGCGACCGGCGCAACCACCGCCTTGTCGACGGCAGTAACCGCCTCGAACGTCGCCACGTTGATGGCCGACAGCGGATCGGCGCGGATATGACGGGGACTGGCGTTGACGATGATGACGTTGTCGCCTTCCGCCGGCGCGGAAGCCTCAGCGGGAGTGTCGGCAGGAGCGCCGGCCGGGGGCGGCACGGTTTCTCCGGGCACTTCGGGCGGCGCGGCGGCGGGTTCTTCCTCCGCCTGCGCTCCGACTTCGGACGGCGGCGCGGAAACGAGCACCGGCTGCTCGGCCAGGGCAAGCATCGGCGCATCGCGCACCGCCATATCGCGCACCACCCTGGTGTCACCGTCGTCCTGGGAAGTCGGCCCCGCACTCGCCAGCATGATAGCCAGCGTAATAGTCGACACGCCCAATCCGTACTTTCCTTTTCGTATCCACCCGCTTGCCGCGGCGAATAACCGCGACTTTTGATGCGAGTGCTGTCCCGCGACCCAGGATATCGGGAGTCTCGCCGCCATCCACTGCCCTTGATGACAGCACGGCAAGCGGAATCCCACACCTCAGTTCTGCCATTCGTCGCACGCGGAAACGATAAAGCTCAAGGATAATGTTGAAAGGGCGTGTTCTACCGCCCAGCGCCCGTGGATCACCCGGGCGCAGAGAGCGCGACTACGCGTTGCCGTCGAGCCTGCGCCCGATCGTCACGACGTCCTGAAGGTCATATCCGAGTGCGGCATAAAAGCCGCGCGCATCGGCATTGCCTGTGCGCACCATAAGCTGGATCTTGGGGCAGCCGCGCTGGTCCAGCCAGCGCTCGCTCGCCTGCATCAGCATGCGGCCCAATCCCTCGCCCCGCTGCGAAAGCGATACCGCGAGGTAGTAAACCCAGCCGCGATGGCCGTCGAAACCGACCATCACGCTGCCCGCCAGCCGGCCATCCACTTTCGCCGCCAGCACGGCGGAGGCAGGAGCGGCCAGCGCCAGGTCGAAATCGGCCACGGGATCGTTCCATGGCCGCGTCAGCCCCGCCTCGCGCCACAGGGCCACGACATCGTCGCGGTCCGCAGGCGAAGCAGGGGTAACGGTTACTCCCACTCGATCGTGCCGGGGGGCTTGCTGGTGTAGTCGTAGACCACGCGGTTGATGCCCTTGACCTCGTTGATGATGCGGGTCGCAACCCGGCTCAGGAACGAGGCGTCGAAGGGATAGATGTCGGCGGTCATGCCGTCGGTCGAGGTGACGGCGCGCAGCCCGCAGACATTGTCGTACGTGCGGCTGTCACCCATGACGCCCACGGTCTTGACCGGCAGCAGCACCGCAAATGCCTGCCAGATCGCATCGTAGAGACCCGCATTGCGGATTTCCTCGAGGTAGATCGCATCAGCCTTGCGCAGGATGTCGCAGCGATCGCGGCTGACTTCGCCGGGGATGCGGATGGCAAGGCCCGGTCCCGGGAACGGGTGGCGGCCGACGAAGACGTCCGGCAGGCCCAGTTCACGGCCCAGTGCGCGCACTTCATCCTTGAACAGTTCGCGCAGCGGCTCGACCAGCTTCATGTCCATGCGCTCGGGCAGACCGCCGACGTTGTGGTGGCTCTTGATCGTCACCGAAGGGCCGCCGGTGAAGCTGACCGATTCGATCACGTCGGGGTAGAGCGTGCCCTGTGCCAGGAACTGCGCGCCGCCGATCTTCTTCGCCTCGTCCTCGAAGACGTCGATGAAGGTCTTGCCGATGAACTTGCGCTTGGCTTCCGGGTCGGTGACGCCTTCCAGGCCCTTGAGGAACAAGGTGGAGGCATCAACGTGGACGAGCGGGATGTGGTAGTGGCCGCGGAACAGCGAAACCACCTGCTCGGCTTCACCCATGCGCATCAGGCCATGGTCGACGAAAACGCAGGTGAGCTGGTCGCCGATCGCCTCGTGGATCAGCACCGCCGCAACCGCCGAATCGACGCCGCCGGAAAGGCCGCAGATCACGCGATTGTCGCCAACCTGAGCGCGGATTTCGGCGATCTTGGTCTTGCGGAATTCCGCCATCGTCCAGTCGCCGGACATGCCGCATACGTGGCGCACGAAATTCTTCAGCAGCTTGCCGCCGTCCGGGGTGTGGACCACCTCGGGGTGGAACTGCATGGCGTAGATGCGCTTCTCGTCGTTCGCGATCACCGCGTAAGGCGCGCCGGGGCTGGAAGCGACCGGGCGGAAGCCGGGAGCAAGGGTGGTCACCTTGTCGCCGTGGCTCATCCACACCTGATGCGTCTCGCCGACGTTCCACAATCCGTTGAACAGCGCGCATTCATCGGCGATCTCGATGAACGCACGGCCGAATTCGCCGCCGTCGCCGCCGGTCACTTCGCCGCCGAGCTGATGCATCAGCGACTGCTGGCCGTAGCAGATGCCCAGGATCGGGCGGCCGCTTTCGAGGATCACCTCAGGAATGCGCGGACCGGCCTCGTCGAGGACGGACGCCGGCGAACCTGACAGGATAATACCCGTCGGGTTCATACGCGCGAAGGCTTCTTCGGCGGCGTTGAAGGGGGCGATTTCGGAGTAGACGCCTGCTTCACGCACGCGGCGCGCGATGAGCTGGGTCACCTGGCTGCCGAAGTCGACGATCAGGACGGATTCGGAGGACTGGCTATTCATGGCGGGCCACTAGTCGCGCGCGCGTTTTCTGTCCAGCCCCGGCGATGATCCGCCTCGTTCAACCACACGATTCCCAAGGCAGACGGACGGCATCCCACGGCAGGCGCCCTGCTGCCGATCAGGATGTATTTCGCAAGATGCTTAAAGCCGCCCCGGCCGGGTGTGCCTAAAAATTAGGCATGTCGCCACTCAACCAGCCTCTTTACATTTCGGACAGACGTCATGAACGTGCGAACAAAACTGAGTTGCAGACTTTGCCACTGTATTAAATGTCCTGCAAAATGGCGATTTTGGCGATATCACGATTGAACTCCTTGCAAGCATTCACTGTCATAATTGTGAAATATGCAATCGGACTTGCTGCTTTTGAATTTGCGCAATTTTTGCGCAACCCTATTTGCCGCACTGCAACATGAGCGACCAAAAGCGCCGTGCATGCGATAAAACGATAAAAGTGTTTGCAGGAGCATACCAATGACCATCGTCCACCGGACGTTCGGTTTTGCCGCAGCCCTGGGCGCCAGCGCCCTGGCCTTCGCGCTTACCTTGGCCTGATTTCAGGCACCTGAATTGAAAGCCCTGTGCCGGGCCAGAGATTCAGGTAGGAAACCGATACCCACGAGAAGGGCGGCCTTGCGGCCGCCCTTTTGCGTTTCAGGCCAGGCACGTCAGGCCAATTCAATCAAGCGCCCAGACAGCCCGGTGCATGCGCGGCGCGAAGATATCCTTGCGGTGACCAGCCTCCCAGGCTGCGCGGGACTCCGGATTTCGGTAGGGATTGCTGGAAATCGGCAGCCCTTCCTGGGCCGCCTTGATGCCCCATAGGTGGGCCTGCTGCACTGTCACGGAATGTCGTCTCGCGCTCTCTTCTGGTGGGATTACGTAATCGAAACGCATGCCCCGGCCAAAAGCATCCCTCTCCCCGGCCCATTCGGGACAACCGGCGCCCCAGACGCGGCGGACCGATCCGCGCCCTCCCCCAGACCAAGCGCCCGCAACAGAGCGCAACGAAGCCCGCGCCCACGACCCGACTGGCGATGGCACACATGCCCTCGCACGGCGCCCACGGCGTCCGGCGCAGGCCCTCGCACGCACCCTTGTGGAAAAGACCCGTGCCAGCGCCGGTTTCGCTTGGGTTACGCGGGCGCAAACCCTATATGCTCGGCATGGCTAGCACTGATGATACCCGGCCCGAAAACGGCAAGAACCAGAACGCGTACGGCGCTGACTCGATCAAGGTGCTCAAGGGGCTCGATGCGGTCCGCAAGCGCCCCGGCATGTACATTGGCGATACCGACGACGGTTCGGGCCTGCACCACATGGTGTTCGAGGTTTCCGATAACGCCATCGACGAAGCACTCGCAGGCCACTGCGATCTCGTCCTGATCGAACTCAACGCCGATGGCTCCGTCTCGGTGGAAGACAACGGCCGCGGCATCCCCACCGGCATTCACGCCGAGGAAGGCGTCTCCGCCGCCGAAGTCATCATGACCCAGCTCCACGCGGGCGGTAAGTTCGAGAACACCTCGGATGACAATGCCTATAAGGTGTCGGGCGGCCTGCACGGCGTCGGCGTCTCGGTGGTCAACGCCCTGTCCGAATGGCTGGAACTGAAGATCTGGCGCGACGGTGAGGAACACTGGATGAAGTTCGCGCACGGCGATGCCGTAGCGCCGCTCATCGTGACCGGCCCTGCTCCCAAGGTCGAACAGAACCCTGACGCCCGGGGCTTCAAGAAGGGCACCCGCGTGACCTTCCTCGCCTCGACGGATACGTTCAAGAACGTCCTCGACTTCGATTTCGACAAGCTGGAGCATCGCTACCGCGAACTCGCTTTCCTGAATTCGGGCGTGCGCATTCTCCTGCGCGACAACCGCCATGAGGAAACCAAGGAACACGACCTGTTCTATGAAGGCGGCATCGGCGCCTTCGTGAAGTACCTGGACCGCAACAAGACGCCGCTGCTGGCGGAACCGATCGCGATCTCGTCCGAGCGCGACGGCATCGGCATCGACGTCGCGCTGGAATGGAACGATTCGTACTACGAGAACGTCCTGTGTTTCACCAACAACATCCCGCAGCGTGACGGCGGCACCCACCTCGCCGCTTTCCGCGCCGCGCTGACCCGCACGCTCAACAATTATTCCGAGAAGACCGGCCTCCTCAAGAAGGAGAAGGTCACGCTGACCGGCGACGACATGCGCGAAGGCCTGACCGCGATCGTCTCGGTCAAACTGCCCGATCCCAAGTTCTCGTCGCAGACCAAGGACAAGCTGGTCAGCTCCGAAGTGCGCCAGCCGCTGGAAAGCCTGATGGCCGACCGCATGAACGAGTGGCTTGAGGAAAACCCCGGCCACGCCAAGTCGATCGTTCAGAAGATCATCGACGCCGCAGCGGCCCGCGAAGCCGCAAAGCGCGCCCGCGAACTGACCCGCCGCAAGGGCGCGATGGACATCGCGAGCCTGCCCGGCAAGCTCGCCGACTGCCAGGAGCGCGATCCCAGCAAGTGCGAACTGTTCCTGGTCGAGGGCGATTCCGCAGGCGGCTCCGCCAAGCAGGGCCGTGACCGCAAGACGCAGGCGATCCTGCCGCTCAAGGGCAAGATCCTCAACGTCGAGCGTGCGCGTTTCGATCGGATCATCTCGTCCAAGGAAGTCGGCACGCTGATCCAGGCCATGGGCACGGGCATCCGCGACGATTTCAACCTGGGCAAGCTGCGCTACCACAAGATCGTCATCATGACCGACGCAGACGTCGACGGTGCGCACATCCGCACCCTGCTGCTGACGTTCTTCCATCGCCAGATGCCCGAGATCATCCGCTCGGGGCACTTGTTCATCGCCCAGCCGCCACTGTTCAAGGTCGCCAAGGGCCGCTCGGAAGTCTACCTCAAGGACGCCGCCGCGCTCGATCGCTATCTGGTTGAAGCGGGCACCAATGGCCGTGTACTCGAAACCTCTGGCGGTGCCCGTCTGGGGCGTGACCTCGAAGGACTGGTCGAGCACGCGATCCGCATGCGCAACCTGATGGCCTTCGTCCCGCGCCGCTACGATTCGGTGCTGATCGAGGCGCTGGCCCTTTCGGGTGCCCTCGAAACCGACCTTGGCGCCGAAGAGCGCCGCACCGCCCTGACGGAAACCGCCGCCTGGCTGCAGCGCGGCGACACCGAAGCCCGTTGGAGCGCCGCCCTCACCGAAGACGGCAACGTCGAGATCGAGCGCCTGTGGCGCGGCGTCACCGACCACCACAAGATCGAGGCCAGCTTCCTCACCAGCGCGGAAGGCCGCAAGCTCGCCCGTCTGGCTGCGGAAAATGCCGAGGTTTATTCCGGCAGCGCCCGCTTCGTGCGCGCCACCGCAGTTACGGAAGCCATCGAGCAGGAGGCCGAGACGGCATCCGATGACGAGGCGAACGAACCGGTCGCGATCCGTCTGACCAAGGGCGACGAGGTCATCACCCGTCCAAGCCAGCTCCTCGAACTGGTGCTGGCCACCGGCCGCAAGGGTCTGTCGATCGCCCGCTACAAGGGCCTTGGCGAAATGAACGCCGAGCAGCTTTGGGAAACCACGCTCGACCCTGACAACCGCATCCTGCTGCAGGTGAAGGTGGAAGACGCCGACGTCACCGACGAAATCTTCACCCGACTGATGGGCGACATCGTCGAACCGCGCCGTGACTTCATCCAGGAAAACGCGCTGAACGTCGCCAACCTCGACGTATAACACCACCTGAAATTCGCCGCTGCGTGCTCGCAGCGGCGATTGAGTGTTCGATATCCTCCATCCTCGGATTGCCTTTCGGTACATCTTGAGGATGGATCACGCCCTGAATGAGATCGGGCAGCTCTCCTTCCGCCAGGCAGAATTTTCCGAATGATCGGAAGAAGTTGGTCGCTGCCGACCGCCTCCAGCGCCAGATATGCCGCAGTGTTTTTGGCAACGCTGCGTTCACATCATTGCATTTGCTGGATTTGGCGTGAGCGCCTATCCGGCCTCACGCCAAAATATAGCTGATCTCAGGGGTATTCATGAATTCTGCTCGCTTGCGCCGGTTTACGGCAGTGTCGGTCCTTGCCGTAACGGCGGCCTGTGCCGTTCCCGCCATTGCGCAGGACGCCGCACCCGCCGGCGCATCCGTGGACGAAGGCGTCACTGGCGGTGCCATCGTCGTCACCGCGACCCGCCGTTCGGAACGCGCCGTCGATGTGCCGATCGCCGTATCGGCGCTCTCGGGCGAGAAGCTGGACGTGCTCAACTCCAGTGGCCAGGACATCCGCTTCCTGTCCTCCCGCGTACCCAGCCTCCAGATCGAATCCTCCTTCGGCCGTACTTTCCCGCGCTTCTACATCCGCGGCCTGGGCAATACCGACTTCAGCGCCGACGCCGCGCAGCCGGTTTCGGTGGTCTATGACAACGTCGCGCTGGAAAGCCCGATGCTCAAGGCCTTCCCCGCCTTCGACCTAGAGAACGTCGAAGTACTCAAGGGACCGCAGGGCACCCTGTTCGGCCGCAACACCCCGGCCGGCGTGGTCAAGCTGACTTCCAAGCGCCCGTCCGAGGAACTGGACGGCCACGTCAGCGCATCCTGGGCAACCTACAACACCGTGAACCTGGAAGCCGCCGTCGGCGCGCCGCTGACCGACAAGCTGCGCTTTCGCGTCGCAGGCCTCGTCCAGCGCCGCGACGACTGGGTGAAGAACGATTACGCCCAGACCATCAACGAGCGCAGTTTCGAGGGCTATCAGGACTACGCAGGACGCATTCAGTTCGAGTATGAGGACGGCCCGCTGGACATCCTCGTCAACGCCCATGCCCGCTCGCTGAAGGGCTCTGCGCGCCTGTTCCGCGCCAACGCGATCAAGCCGGGCACCAACGATCTGGTCGATGGCTACGACATCGAACATACCGCCCAGAACGGCTCCAACCCGCAGACGCTGGAAAGCTGGGGCGCCAACGTCCAGGCCAGCTACGAGTTCGACGGCCTGGGCTCGCTCTACTCGATCACCGCCTGGGAGCGCGCCAGCGTATTCTCGCGCGGGGACATCGACGGCGGCTACCCGGGCATCGTGCCGTTCCAGGTGCAGACCGGCGGCACCACGACGCCGAAGGAATTCTCGCAGGAACTGCGCTTCGCCTCGAAGAAGTTCGGCGACGTCAGCTTCCAGGCGGGCGCGTACTACTTCAACCAGAACCTCGAGAACGAGAGCGGCTCCTGGGCGGACAACAACTCCTACACGCCCACCAGCATCGCACACCTCGACAATGAGACTTACGCCTTCTTCGGTTCGGTGGAGTACACCCCGGTAGATTCGCTGATCCTGCGCGGCGGTGTGCGCTGGTCGCATGACAAGCGCTGGAGCGTCCTGGTCGACGGCGACGACATCAATGCCACCACCGGCATATCGACCGGCTCTGCCAAGGGTTCGAAGTGGTCGTGGGACGGCAGCGCGACCTACAAGCTGTCGAACTTCACCAGCGTCTATGCCCGCGTGGCCTCGGGCTACCTCGGTGCGGCCCTGAAGAACGACACCGCCGCCGGCGTCGCGACGATGGCCAAGCCGCAGACGACGACCTCCTACGAAATCGGCTTCAAGGGCGAACAGCCGGGCCTGTTCAGCTTCGCGCTCGACGGATACTACTTCGACACGAAGAACATCCAGCTCACCGCCGTCGGCGGCAGCACGAACGTGACGCAGCTGATGAATGCCCGCAAGGCGATCGGCTACGGCGTCGAGGCGGAGTTCTCGGCCACCCCGCTCGAGAACCTCGTGCTGACGCTGGGCGGCAGCTACAACCACACCGAACTGAAGGACCGTGACCTCTACGTCGCGCCTTGCGGCGGTGGCTGCACCGTCACCGATCCGCTGATCACCGTCGGCGGGACCACGCTAGCCTCGATCAATGGCAACCGCCTGCCGCAGGCCCCGCGCTGGATCGGCAACGCGACGCTGCGCTATGCCGTGCCGCTGGGCAACGACAACGAGATCTTCGCCTATACGGACTGGTCGTACCGCAGCAAGATCAACCTCTTCTTGTACGATTCGGTCGAGTTCACCGGCAAGGCGTTCCTCGAAGGCGGCCTGCGCGCAGGCTACCGCGACAACAAGCGGGGCTACGAGGTTGCCGCATTCGCCCGCAACATCACCAACCAGATCCGCGTCGTCGGCGCGATCGACTTCAACAACCTGACCGCGATGCTCAACGAACCGCGCATCATCGGCGGAGAAGTCCGCTTCAACTTCTGACGAAGTGGAGGGCGCCGGTTATCCGGCGCCCTTTTCTTCATGGGCCCTGCCACAAGGGCCCTCCTCTCCGGAGCGATAGATGCGCAGGCAACTGCGCTATGCGTTCGCGCAACAAGGACAATAGATGAACTCCAGGCACTCCCTGATCCGCGCGGTTTCCTCGCTCCTGCTGGCTGCGGCCGTGCTGGTGGGCTCCCCCGCCCATGCGCAGGCCGAAAAGAGCCCGGCGCCCGAGAAGATCATCATCGACGATGAGGGCTTTTCCCTCATGCACGTGATGCTGCTCAATGCGCCCGGCGTCGAGGTTCTCGGCCTTACCAGCGTCTCGGGCAATTTCTGGGCGCCGCGCGGTGCGGCAATGCAGCTGCGCGGACTGGAAGTCATGGGCCGCACCGGCGTGCCTGTGGCGCAGGGTGCGGTCTATCCCCTCGTCAACACCGAGAAGGCAACCGAGCGCTGGGAAACGCTATACGGCAAGCTGACGTGGAAGGGCGCATGGATGAAGCAGTGGGCCGAGCCCACCCAGCAGTCCACCCCGCCCTACTACGCCCCGAACGACCTGACGAACCTGCCCTGGGGGGCGCCCACGTCCAAGGCCTCGCCCGAGATGGCGGCCCTGTTCATGATCCGCATGGTCCACCAGTATCCTGGCCAGGTCACCATTGTCGAAGGTGGCCCGATGACCAATCTGGCGCTGGCCCAGCGCCTCGACCCCGAATTCGCCAGCCTTGCCAAGGGGCTGGTCTACATGGGCGGCAGCTTCAACCCGCACCGCGTGCTGGATGACCGCTCCGCCGCCGAATTCGCCCGTGAATTCGCTAATTCGCCGCGCCGCGAATTCAACATCCGCTTCGACCCGGAAGCCGCCAGCATCGTCTCGCGCGCGCTGTGGAAGAAGATCACCGTGGTGCCGGCCGATCCCTCGACCGCGACCCAGCTGAGCCGCAAGCTGTTGGACCGTGCAGCCAAGGCGGCCAGCCCGGCACTGGGCAAGCTGATCGCCGGGCTTGAGCCGGGCTTCCCGCTGTGGGACGAGATCGCCGCCGCCGTCTTCCTCGACCCGGCCATCGTCACGGAAAAGGAAGACCTCTACGTCGACTATGACACCCAGTTCGGCGCCGCCTACGGTGACACCCTGTCCTGGCGCGAACACTATCAGCCCGGCCTGGGCGAGACCAAGGCGACCGTCGTGCTCTCGGTCAACCCGCGCATGCTGGAAGACCTCATCGTGCGGGTCGTTTCCGCAAAGTAAGGCTAACGCCGCCCGGTTCCTTCGCAAAGGAGGGCCGGGCGGCCTTCAGTTCTTGATCTGGCAGCTCATCCCGGCAGACTTCATCCCGCTGCACAGCGCGCGCGCTGCTGCGCCGTCCCCGGGGACGGCCTGAAGACGGTAGACGGTGCCGATGTCGGCCTTGCCCTCGACCACGCGGTGGCTGATGCCGCCGAGCGGTTCATACTGCGTCTTGAGCGTGGCCCAGCCGGCTTCCGCCTTCTCACGCGAGGCATAGGCGCCTACCTGCACCCCGACGCCGCCAACCGGCGCAGCCGAAGGAACAGCGGCCGTCGAAGGCTTGGCCGAAGGCGCTGCGGCAGTTTCAAAACCCGGTCCCGCGGTTTCGGCGCGGCCGTCGATCTGGGGAGCGCGCGATTTGCCCTCGGCGACTTCGAAGCTGGTATCGCCGGTGCCGGCCACCACTTCGCCGCCAGGATTCTCAGGGCGCGACTTGTAAGGTCCCTTGGGCGCGGCGATCACGCCGCCATCTGCGACCAGCGGCTGTTCCGGCCGGCTCTTCACCACCCAGAACACCGCGCCGCCGATCAGCACCAGTGCGGCAAGACCAAGCACGCCCAGTAGCACGCCCTGGCCGATACCGGCCTTTTCGTCTGCATATTCCTCGTCGTCGCCTTCGAGCCAGGGGAGGCGTACCTCCTCCTCGCCCAGGTCGAGCTGGCGGTCGATGGGGCGCGGCTGCTGTAAGGCCGAATCAAACGGCGCGGCTTCACCCACTTTCTCGAAGTAAGGCTCGGCCGGCGAACCGGTGCCGAAAACCGGGTTCTTCTTTTCCGGCCTGGGAATGTAGCCTTCGTCAGCGCCCGCCATAACCTACATTTCCTCCACCGCCTCGACGCCCAGAAGCGCCAGGCCATTCCGGACAACCTGCCCGATCTGCACCGCGAGGAAAAGCCTCGCCGCGGTCAGGTTAGCGTCGGCGGCGTTAACAAACCGCTTTTCCACCCGGTCGTTACCCAGGTTCCAGTACCCGTGGAAAGCCGCTGCCAGATCGCCGAGGAAGAAGGCGATGCGGTGCGCCTCGCGCGCGGCGGCGGCGGCTTCGACGATGCGGGGGAACTGCGCGGCCAGCTTGACCACTTCCAGTTCCTCCTCGCCCAGCAGTTCCACATGCTCGGGCGAGGGCGTGAAACCGCCTTCCGCCAGACCCTTGCGCAGCGTCGAGTGGACGCGGGCATTGGCGTACTGCACGTAGAACACCGGGTTGTCCTTCGAGGCTTCGACCACCTTGGCGAAGTCGAAGTCCATCTGGGCCTCGGGCTTGCGGGTCAGCATGGTGAAGCGCACCACGTCCTTGCCCACTTCCTGCACCACATCGGCCAGCGTGACGAAGTTGCCCGAACGCTTGGACATCTTCACCGGCTCGCCGTTGCGCAGTAGCTGCACCATCTGGACCAGCTTGATCTCGAACGGGGTGGGATCGCCTTCCGCCCCGGTCATTGCGGCAACGGCGGCCTTGATGCGCTTGACGGTGCCGCCGTGGTCGGCGCCCCAGATGTCGACCAGCGCGTCGGCGCTCTGGGCCTTCTGGAAGTGATAGGCGAGGTCGGCGCCGAAGTAGGTCCAGGTGCCGTCCGACTTCTTGATCGGGCGGTCCTGATCGTCGCCGAACTGGGTCGACCTGAACAGCGGCAGCTCCACCGGCTCCCAGTCCTCGATCGTCTTGCCCTTGGGCGCTTCCAGCACGCCGTCATAGACGAGGCCCTTGGAGCGCAGCCATGCCTCGGCCTCGTCGGGCTTGCCCGAGGCCTGAAGTTCTGCCTCGGAACTGAACAGGTCGTGGTGGATTCCCAGCAGCGCAAGGTCGCCGCGGATCATCACCAGCATGGCGGCCACCGTCTTGGCCTGGAACAGCGCCAGCCATTCCGATTCGGGCGCGGCGGCATATTTGTCGCCGAATTCTGCGGCCAGTTCCTGCCCGACCGGGATCAGGTATTCGCCGGGGTACAGGCCTTCCGGGATCGCGCCGACGTCTTCGCCAAGCGCTTCCCGGTAACGGATGTGCGCGGAGCGGGCGAGTACCTGCACCTGCCCGCCGGCATCGTTGACGTAATATTCCTTGATGACCTCGTGCCCGGCATATTCGAGCAGCGTGGCCAGCGCATCGCCCACCACCGCGCCCCGGCAGTGGCCCATGTGCATCGGCCCGGTCGGGTTGGCCGAGACGTATTCGACGTTGACAGTGGTGCCGCCGCCCATGGTGGAACGACCGTAATCCGCGCCCAGTTCGCCGATGGCGCGTAGTTCGGCCAGCCAGGCGGCGGGCGACAGGCGCAAGTTGATGAAGCCGGGACCGGCGATCTCGGCCGAGGTCACCGATTCAAGCTTGGTCAGCTCTGCCACCAGCGCATCGGCAAGATCGCGGGGCTTCATGCCGGCGGGCTTGGACAACACCATCGCAGCATTGGTCGACAGGTCGCCGTGCGAGGAATCGCGCGGCGGTTCGACCGTGATCGCCCCTCGCTTCAGGCCGGCCGGCAGCGAGCCGGATGCTTCCAGCGCATCGAGCGCGGCGTGAAGGTGGCCCGTGAAGGCGGCGTAAAGGGTCTGCGTCTTGCTCATGATGCGCGCGATTAGCGGATGTACGGCGAAAGGGGAACAGGCTGGCGCACAAGGCTGAAACAGCCTTGGAAGAAAACGGCGCTTCAAGTGCCACCTTCCTCCCCCTTCCCGTTTCGGCGAGAAACCGAGCCCCCTGTCAAATCCCGCGATTTTCCGCTAACGGGCCGCTCCATGCTTACCTCACCTCCGAAGACCTACCGCGTCAAAAGCTTCGGCTGCCAGATGAACGTCTACGACGGCGACCGCATGGCCGAACTTCTGGCCGAGCAGGGCATCGCCCCCGCCCCGGAAGGCGAGGACGCCGATCTCGTCGTGCTCAACACCTGCCACATCCGCGAACGGGCCGCCGAAAAGGTCTATTCCGACATCGGCCGGCTCAAGCGCGATGACGGCACCAGCCCATTGATCGCCGTCGCCGGCTGCGTCGCCCAGGCCGAGGGTGACGAGATCATGGCCCGCGCCCCCACGGTAAAGATGGTGGTCGGCCCGCAGGCCTATCACCGCCTGCCCGAGATGGTCCGCGCCGCCAGCGCAGGCGAGCGCGTCACCGATACCGACATGCCCGCCGAGACGAAGTTCGCCTCGCTGCCCCGCCGCCGCCGCTCCGGCCCCACCGCGTTCCTCACGGTGCAGGAAGGCTGCGACAAGTTCTGCACCTACTGCGTGGTGCCCTATACCCGCGGCGCCGAAGTCAGCCGCCCTTACGCGGCGCTGGTGGACGAAGCGCAGCGGCTGGTGGAAAGCGGCGCACGCGAGATCACCCTGCTGGGCCAGAACGTCAACGCCTGGACCGGCGAGAACGCCAAGGGCCAGCTGGTCGGCCTCGAAGGACTGGTGCGCGAACTGGCAGCGATTCCCGATCTGGCCCGTATCCGCTACACCACCAGCCACCCCAACGACATGACGCAGGCGCTGATCGACGCGCACGGCGACACGCCCAAGCTGATGCCGTTCCTCCACCTGCCGGTGCAGGCCGGGAACGACCGCGTGCTCAAAGCGATGAACCGCAGCCACACGGTGGAAAGCTACCTCGAAATCCTGGAGCGGGTACGCGCCGTGCGGCCCGACATCGCGCTCTCGGGCGACTTCATCGTCGGGTTCCCCGGCGAAACCGAGGCCGAGTTCGAGGATACCCTCAAGCTGGTCGACGCGGTGCGCTATTCGCAGTGCTTCAGCTTCAAGTACAGCCCGCGCCCCGGTACTCCGGCGGCGACGATGGACGGCCATGTGCCCGAAACCGTGATGCATGAGCGCCTGCTGCGCCTGCAGGCGGCGGTGGACCGCGACCAGCTTGCCTTCAACGCCGCCTCGGTGGGCCAGACCTGCGAGGTTCTGGTCGAACGGCGCGGCAAGCTGCCCGGCCAGTGGCTGGGCAAGTCGCCCTGGCTGCAGTCGATCCACTTCATCGGCGAGGCCGAGATCGGCCAGTTGGTTCAGGTGAAGATCACCAGCGCCGGTCCGAAGAGCCTCGCGGGCACACCCTTGGCCTTGCTGACGGCGTGAGCGCGCCGCAGCCGCTTGTCCTCGTCCCCGGCCTGACCTGCGACGCTGCATTGTGGCGCGCGCAAATCGAAGGGCTGGCGGACGTGGCCGGGATGACCGTGGCCGATACCCTGTCGGACGACAGCATCGGTGCCATGGCCCAGCGCCTGCTGGACGGCGCGCCCGAACGCTTCGCCCTCGCCGGGTTTTCGATGGGCGGCTATATCGCGCTGGAAGTCATGCGCCGCGCGCCCGGACGGGTCACGCGCCTCGCCCTGATCGACACCAGCGCGCGCGCCGACGATGCCGGCCATGCCGCCGTGCGCCGCGCCACGGTCCGTACGGCCCGGGCGCGCGGGTTCGAGACAGTGCTGCGAGGCAGCCTCGGCCTGCTCCTCCACCCCGAGGCGGCCCCGGCCATCGGCGAGGCGGTGGTCGCCATGGCGCTGCGGGTCGGGATCGAGGCGTTCGAGCGGCAGCAGACAGCCATCATCGGACGGCCCGATGCCCTGCCTGGCCTGACCGCAGTCAAAGTGCCCTCGCTGATCCTGGTCGGTGCGCAGGATCGCACCACACCGCCCTATATGGCCGATGACATGGCGGCCGCCCTCCCCCATGCCGTAGTGCACCGGATCGAGCGCTGCGGCCACATGGCGCCGATGGAGCAACCGCAGGTGGTCAATGCCGCCCTTCGCGATTGGCTCTGCGCCTGACATGCAAAGCGGCCCCGGAGCGAATGCTCCGGGGCCGCCTTTTAATTATTGGTAGGCCGCTGGGCTTACCAGAAGAAGCTGTTGTGCGAGGTCACCACGCGGCCGGTGCGCGTATTCACCATCACCACGTCGTTGCCATAACGGACCCAGCGGTGGCCGGCGCGCGGCGCGGGCAGGCGGTAATCCGAATAGTTACGCACCCAGTAGCGGTCGCCGTAATAGGCGCGATCGAAGCGGTGACCCACCGCGACCGGGCGATAGGCATAGCCGCGCGGGCCGACGTAGGCGGGGCGCTTGTAGTTGTTGCGATGGCTCTGGCGATAGTCGCGCCAGTCCTCGCGCAGTTCCTGCTTGGAATCGCGCACGTCGCGGCGGGCCTCGCGGACGTCGCGCTGGCTGCCGTTGCGCTGGGCCTGGCGCAGGTCCCGCTGGTCCTCGCGAACGTCGCGGCGGCTGTCGCGAACTTCGCGCGCGCTCTGCGCGGAAGCCATGGTGGGAACCGCCAGCGTGGGCAGCGCGACGCTCGCGGCAATCGCGGCGATGAAGAACTTGCGCATGAATAGTCTCCTTCTTTTTTCAGGACCGTGCCCTTGTCTTAGAGCGTTGCGGACCGGCCTTCTGTTTTCGAAACTGCCCGCCGCCCCCTGAACGGTCAGGGAACACGGCGTGCAGCGTGGGGACATAAGTGTCGCACCCCTGCGACAGTTGCAGAGCGGAATGCCAATTTGTCGCCAAAGCGCATGTTTATCCCCGACGAACCGAAAAAAAACGTGATCCCGGCACCTTGTGTGGGGCGCCGTGTGGAGCCATCTTCACGGTAGAACGAAAAGCATCCTCAATCGAAAATCGAAAGGAGCGCATGGCCCGCAAAGCAGCACGCGTCGTTGATCCGGCGCAGTTCCGCCCCGAGACTCACCGTCGGGCACGAGTCGAGGTTGAATTCGACGAACCCACGCTGCTGGGAGCCGTGTTCGGCCAATTCGATTCAAACCTGGTACAGGTGGAAAACCGACTTGGCGTCTACATCGCCGCGCGCGGCAACAAGATCCAGATCGAAGGGCCGGAAGACTCCGTCGCCCGCGCAAGGGACACGCTCAAGGGCATGTACCACCGGCTGGAGATGGGCCAGAACCTGGATGCCGGCGCCATCGAATCGCTGATCGCGATGTCCTCCGAACCTACCCTCGAAGGCATCATCAGCGGCGACACCGGCGAAGCGCCGATCATGATCCGCACGCGCAAGAAAACGATCGTGCCGCGTTCTGCGGCGCAGATCGAATATATGCGCGCGCTTGCCCGCACCGACGTGATTTTCGCACTGGGTCCGGCAGGCACCGGCAAAACCTATGTCGCGGTGGCGCAGGCGGTCAGCCAGTTGATGACCGGCTCGGTCCAGCGCCTGATCCTCTCGCGTCCAGCCGTGGAAGCGGGCGAGAAACTGGGCTTCCTGCCCGGCGACATGAAGGACAAGGTCGATCCATACCTGCGCCCGCTCTACGACGCGCTCTACGACTGCATGCCGCCCGAACAGGTGGAACGCCGCCTCGCCAATGGCGAGATCGAGATTGCACCGATCGCCTTCATGCGCGGCCGCACGCTGGCGGACGCCTTCATCATCCTCGACGAAGCGCAGAACACCACGCGCGAGCAGATGAAGATGTTCCTCACCCGCTTCGGCCAGAACAGCCGCATGGTGGTCTGCGGCGATCCCAGGCAGATCGACATTCCCGGTGGTGAGCGCATGTCCGGCCTTGCCGACGCCGTGACCCGGCTTGAAGGGGTGGAAGGCATCGCCGTCAGCCGCTTCACCGCCGCCGACGTGGTGCGCCACCCGATCGTGGGCCGCATCGTCGAGGCTTACGAGGGTAAGGCGGAATGAACGGGAAGGAAGCGGGTATCCCGCTTCCTCTCACCTGTCCCACCCGCTAAGGGGCCAGCCCATGGACCTCGAAATCGACATCGAAGAACCCTGGGCTCCCGGCACGGACTGGGCCGACCTTGCGCAGGCCGCACTGGAAGCGCTGGTGCAGGTTGCGCCGGAACTGGACAATTCGCGCCTGATAACCAGCCTGCTGTTCACCAGCGATGCCGAGGTTCACGTCCTCAACCGCGAATGGCGGGCCAAGGACAAGCCGACCAACGTCCTCTCCTTCCCCATGCTGGAACGCGGCGACCTGCTGGATCTCGCGGACGATGGACCGCCCGAAATGCTGGGCGATCTTGCCCTCGCCTGCGAAACCTGCACCCGCGAGGCGGCGGAAAAGAACGTGCCGGTGGAGCACCACGCCAGCCACCTCATCATCCACGGACTGTTGCATCTGGCCGGCCTGGATCATGAGACCGGAGAGGCCGAAGCAGAAGCAATGGAAGCTCTCGAAACAAAGGCTCTTGCGATTCTCGGCATTCCCGATCCATATGGGGACCGTTTCATTTAGTAGGGATAATCAAGCAAGATGGCCGACAATGGCCGCCACGCCGAGCAAGGCTCGGGAGAAGGCGACAGTAGCGGCACGCTTTGGCGTGCTTTCCGCCGGCTTTTCCAGGGCGACGGCGACCAGTCGCTCAGGGCGCAGATCGAAGAGGTCATCAACGACCACGAAGGCGACGGCGAAGGCGCATCCGCCTCGAAGGGCGACCTTTCCCCGATCGAGCGCCAGATGCTGCGCAACCTCCTCCATTTCAGCGAGCACGATGCCGACGACGTGGCGATCCCGCGCGGCGAAATCATTGCGATCCCCGCCGCCGCCACCTGGGCGGAAGTGATCGAGGCCTTCGCCGAGCACGGCCACAGCCGCCTGCCGGTCTATGGCGAGACGCTCGACGAGATCAGGGGCATGATCCATATCAAGGACGTGTTCCCGCTTCTCGCACGCGGTACGCCGCCGCCCGAGGACTGGACCTCGCTGATGCGCCAGCCGCTCTACGTGCCCCAGTCGCGCGGCGCGCTCGACGTTCTGGCCGACATGCGCGCCCAGCGCATCCACCTTGCGGTGGTGATCGACGAGTACACCGGCACCGACGGGATCATCACCATCGAGGACCTCGTCGAGGAGATCGTCGGCAACATCGAGGACGAGCACGACGACGCCCCGGAGGATTTGCTGGTTGCAATAGATGCAGGTATGTGGGACGCGGACGCCCGTGTAGAACTTGACGAGGTGGCGCGGCGGATCGATCCGCGGCTCGCCGAAGTCGAGGAAGCCGTCGATACTCTCGGCGGCCTTGCATTCGTTCTGGCCGAGCAGGTTCCCCAGGTAGGGTCGATCCTGGAGCATGGCAGCGGCTGGCGGATCGAGGTGACGGACGGCAACGAACGACATGTCACCCGGCTTCGGCTGCATCCGCCGGTGGAAGAATTGGAGAGAGAGGCAAATTAATCGTCGCCACCGTATTTGCGTGTGGCGGCCATAAGTGAGTGAAAAGACAGAAAATTGCCTGTACGCCGTCTCCCCCCCCTGCGCGCGCTCGAAGCGTTCGTGCGCGTCGTGCGCCTTGGTTCCGCCAAGGCTGCAGCCAATGAGCTTGCGCTCAGCCCTTCGGCGCTGTCGCGCCGCGTAGCCGCGCTGGAGGACTTCACCGGCAAGCGCCTGTTCACGCGCCAGCACCAGGCGATGAAGCTCACCGACGAGGGCCTCGCCTTCTACAACGCCATCGGCCCCAGGCTGGAAGAGCTGGCCGAGGCGGTGGAAGCACAGATCGATCGCGGCCAAGTGCTGCGTCTGCATCTGGGCGTGCCCTCGCTGTTCGGCGGCCAGCGCCTGTTCCCGCGCCTGCCTGAATTGCGTAAACTGCACCCGCGCCTGCACATCGACATCGACACCGGTGCCCATCTGGAAGACCGCGTGGGCGACACGCTGGACGCCGCGATCATCCTCGCGAAGGAGCCGGACCCGCAGTATTACCGGGTCCAGCTGGACCACAACAAGGTCTACGCGTTCACCTCGACCGAGCTGGCCGCCGAACTCGGCCCCACGCCGGATGAGGCATTGCTGGCGCGCCAGACCTTCCTGATCCATCAGGACCTGCCCGACAGCCTTGAGGCATGGAAGGACGCGATCGGCCTGCCGGACCTCGACCCGGCCTCGGTCGACCGTTTCGATTCGGGCCAGCTGGTGCTGGAAGCCGCCGCGCAGGGCCTTGGCATCGCCATCATGCACGACGACCATTTCCGCCGTGCCCATGACACCCGCCTGGCGCGGCTCTACGACATCGACGTCGAAAGCCCCTACCGCTACTGGTTCGTCTGCCGCCCCAAGTCGCTGGAATCGCGCCCTGTACGCATCTTCCACGAATGGCTGCTGCAGGCCGGGCTGTAGGAAGGCTCTTCGCTTCAGGGAGGAGCCCCAAGAAGTCCTCCCTGAAGCCGCGGCTTCAACTCCGCTCATCCTGAACGGAAGGTCGGCAAAAGGCGCTTTTCTCGCCGTTTTTCGACAACCCCTCCTTTTCGTTTTCCCCATGCGCTTAACGGGTTATGCCTAGGCTTTGCCGCGTTCGTGCGATCTTAAGGGGAATATCCGTGATCCGTCCAATGCTTGCCTCCGCCTGCGCGGCCCTGCTTTGCGCCGCCGTTCCGGCCTTCGCGGCAGAGCCCGCCCCGGCTGTCGCTGCTGCATCTGCCGACCCTGCCCGCCTCGCCGCAGCACGCCAGACGGTGGACTACATCTTTCCACTGGGCACTTACGCGCGGCTGATGAACGGCACGATGGACAAGATGATGGACTCCATCATGGATTCCACGATGCAGATGCCGGTCAAGGACCTCACCGGGATCAGCGGCGTCGACACCGACAAGCTGGGCAGCGCCTCGCTGGCCGAGATCATGGCCATCTACGACCCCGCCTACAAAGAACGAATGCGCGTCTCCACCCGCACCATGATGGCCGAAATGTCGATGCTGATGACCGAGTTCGAGCCGGAAATCCGCGATGGTCTGGCCACCGCCTATGCGATCCGCTTCGACGCGGGGCAGCTGCGCGATCTTAACACCTTCTTCGCCACGCCGACCGGCAAGGCCTATGCCGCCGAATCCTACATGATCATGATGTCGCCCGAGGTCATGTCAAAAATGCAGGCCTTCATGCCCAAGTTCATGCAGATGATGCCCACCATCGTCGAAAAGACGAAGGCCGCCACTGCACAGATGCCTCCCCCGCGCCATTACGGCGACCTTTCCGATGCAGAGAAGGGCAAGCTCGCCAAGGTGCTGGGCATCTCGCGCAAGGAACTGGACAAGAGCGAGGCGGCAAAGGCGGCGCCAGGCGAATAAGGCGGGTAAGGGCGCCCGACGGGCATTGGGGAGAGAGAAGCCGGGTAGAAAGCCCGCCGGGCAGCCTCGTGATACCCCGCAAAGCGCGGTCAGCCCATTGTGCCAAGGGCCGGCTTGCCATACCGGGCGGATCATGAGCAGGCTCGATTCACACCTCGAGACGGCGCTGGCGCGGATCGAACGCGCCGGGCAACGCCGGACATTGCGCGCCGCCGCGCTGCTCCCCGAAGGTCGGATGGAACGCGGCGGGCGCACGATGCTCGATTTCTCCAGCAACGATTACCTCGGCCTTGCCCGGCACCCCCTGCTGGTGGAGCGCGCGGGCCAGTGGGCGGCAGCGCATGGTGCGGGATCGGGCGCATCGCGGCTGGTCACCGGCACAAGCGAGCTGCACCTGACGCTGGAAGCGCGGATCGCCGCCTTCAAACACTGCGAGGCCGCCCTGATCTTCGCCAGCGGCTGGCAGGCCAATGCTGCGGTGATCCCGGCGCTGCTGGCGGCCATGCCCAATACGCCCCAGGGCGCGGCGGTGTTCACCGACCGGCTGATCCACGCCTCGATGCATGCGGGCCTCGCGATGGCGGGCACCCGCCAGCACCGCTTCCGCCACAACGACCTCGATCACCTCGAAACACTGCTGGCCGAGAAGGGCGCAGGTGCGTCCGCCCGCCTGATCCTCACCGAAAGCGTGTTCTCGATGGACGGCGACCGCGTCGACATCGCCCGCCTGGCCGAGATCGCCGAGCGCCATGATGCCGCTCTGTTCGTCGACGAGGCCCATGCCACCGGCGTACTCGGCCCCGAAGGGCGCGGCCTTTCCGCACTGGTGCCGGGGCGGGTAGACCTTATCATGGGTACGTTCAGCAAGGCGCTGGGCGGCTTCGGTGCTTATGTCGCCGGCTCGCAGATACTGATCGACTACCTCGTCAACGCCGCCAGCGGCTTTGTCTTCACCACCGCGCCGCCGCCCGCCGTACTGGGCGCGATCGATGCAGCGCTCGACCTCGTACCCACCATGGACGCCGAGCGCGCACATCTTGCTGCGCTGGGCGACCGCCTGCGCTCGGGCCTTGCCCGCCTCGGCCTCGACCACGGTGCATCCTCGACCCAGATCGTACCGGCCATGATCGGCCTCGAGGACGAGGCCATGGCCCTTTCCGCACGGCTGGAACAGGCCGGCTTCCTCGCCTCCGCGATCCGCCCGCCGACGGTGCCGCCCGGCACCAGCCGCCTGCGCCTTGCGCTGCGCGCAGGCCATTCGCCGGCCGATATCGACGCGCTGCTGGCAGCAATCGAGGCGCATCGGTGAAGTTGTTTTTCGCGCATGGCTGGGGCTTCGACCGCACCTTCTGGGCGCCGCTCGCCGCGTTGCTACCCGCCTGGCCCCATGCCATTGACGACCGCGGCTACTTCGGCGCCCCGCATGAGGCGCGCGTCGAAGGGCCCTGCGTGGCCGTGACCCACAGCTTCGGCACCATGCGCGTCCTGGCCGCGCCGCCGCCGGGACTGGCCGGGATCATCGCGATCAATGGCTTCGAGCGCTTCACCGCCCTGCCCGGCCGCCCCGGAGTGCCCGCCCGCGTCCTCGACCGGATGCTACGCCGCTTCGAGATCGAGCCGCGCGCCGTGCTCACCGAATTTCACCGCAGCTGCGGCAGCGAAGCCTCTTTCGATGAGACAGATACCGAGAACGATATCGACCCGGCACGCCTTCACGCCGACCTCCTGCGCCTGCGTGACGCCGCGCCTCCGATCCCGCGCGTGCCGATACTGACGCTGCACGGCGGGCGCGACCCGCTGCTGCCTGCGGCCATGCGCGAGGCCACTTTCGCGGGCGCAAGGGTCAGCCGGATGAACCACGGCTCCGGCGGCCACCTGCTCCCCCTCGAAGCACCGCGGCTTTGCGCAGAGGCCGTGCGCGGCATGGTCGAGGCCTTGGCATGATCCCCCATCCCGACCAGCGCGCGCGCATCCGCAGCGCCTTCGCCGCCGCACCGGACTATGACGGGCACGCCCGCGTCCAGCGCGATGTGGCGGATCGCCTTGCCGCCCGCATTGCCGCGCTGGACCTGCCCGCTGCGCCGCGCGTGCTGGAGATCGGCTGCGGCACCGGCTTCCTCACCGGCGCGCTGGTGGATGCAGGCATCTGCGGCGACTGGCTGATCACCGACATCGCACCCGAAATGGTAGAACGCTGCCAGGCCCGCATGGCGCCGATGCAGCGGGGCCGCTCCTTGCGCTTTGCCCTGCTCGACGGTGAGCGCGGCGTCCCCCAAGGCGGACCGTTCGACCTCATCTGTTCCAGCCTCGCGGCGCAGTGGTTCGACGATGCGCCCGCCGCGCTTGCCCGCATGGCCGGGTGGCTGGCGCCGGGCGGGCACCTGCTCGTCACCACGCTCGGCCCCGGCAGTTTCGCGCAGTGGCGCGCCGCCCACGAGGCGGAAGGGATTGCCGCCGGCACCCCCATCTTCGCCCCCGTCGAAGGTTTCGCCGCGCTGGCGCCCGAAGCACTCATCGTCGAAGACCATATCGAGCGTCACGCCGATCCGCGCGCCTTCCTGCGCGCGCTCAAGGCCATCGGCGCGGGCACTTCGCATCCCGGCCACCGCCCGCTTTCACCCGCGCAGCTGCGCCGCGTCATGGTGCGCTTCGCCCAAATCGCCAAATCCCCCCAAACTGGATGCGAAGTGACGTACGAGGCCGTGACCTGCCACCTCCATCGCCCTAGGTGATCCGATCATGACTACCCGCCCCATCATCGTTACCGGCACCGATACCGAGATCGGCAAGACCGTCTTCGCCGCCGCGCTGGCAGGCGCGCTTGGTGCTCATTACTGGAAGCCGGTGCAGGCCGGGGTTGAGGACGACGGCACCGACGCCATGCGCGTAGCCCGCCTTTCCGGCCTGCCGCGCGGCCATGTTCTGGACGAAGCCTACCGCCTCGCCACGCCCTGCTCGCCCCACCTCGCCGCCGAGATAGACGGCGTGACGATCGACGCGGCAAGGCTTGCCCTGCCCGCAGTCGAAGGCCCGCTGGTGGTGGAGGGCGCAGGCGGCGTCATGGTGCCGATAACCCGCCACGAAACTTATGCCGACCAGTTCGCCCGCTGGGGCGCGCCGGTCGTGCTGGTGGCCCGCACGGTGCTGGGCACGATCAACCATTCCCTGCTCTCGATCGAGGCGCTGCGCGCGCGCGGGGTGCCCATCCTCGGCGTGGCCTTCGTCGGCGACCCGGTGGAGGACAGCGAGGCGACGATCTGCGCAATGGGCGGCGTCAAGCGCCTGGGCCGCCTGCCCCGGCTGGACCCGCTGGAGCCCGCCGCCCTGCGCGCCGCCTTTGCCGCCAACTTCCGGCTGGAGGATTTCACATGACCCTGCCGCCTGCTACCTCGCCCATCTGGCACCCCTTCACCCAGCACGGGCTGGGCGAGCCGATCCCGCTCGTCACCCATGCCGAAGGCGCGCTGCTGCACACCGCAAACGGCCGCACGGTGATCGATGCGGTCTCATCCTGGTGGGTGACCACGCATGGCCACTGCCACCCGCGCATCATGACCGCCGTTGCAGAGCAGGCGCAGAAGCTGGACCAGCTCATCTTCGCAGGCTGGACCCACGAACCTGCCGAGGCGGTCGCCGCCGGGCTGACCGCGATCATGCCGCCTGAACTGACGAGGGTGTTTTTCTCCGATTCCGGCTCCACCAGCGTTGAAGTCGCGCTGAAGATGGCGCTGGGATACTGGCACGTCCATGCCTCGGCAAAGGGAGGCACACCGCGCCACAGGATCGTGGTGATGGAGCATTCCTACCACGGCGACACCATCGGCGCGATGTCTGTCGGCGCGCGCGGAGTGTTCAACCAGCCTTATGAGCCGTTGCTGTTCGACGTGGGCCGCATTCCCTTCCCCGCCGCCGGGGCCGAGCAGGAGACGCTGGACGCGCTTGAGGCCCTGTGCCGACAGGCCGATACCGCCGCGCTCATCGTCGAGCCGCTGGCGCTGGGCGCGGGCGGAATGCTGGTCTACGGCGCCGATACGCTCAAGGCCATGGCCGATATCTGCGCCCGATACGGCGTCCTGTTCATCGCCGACGAAGTGATGACCGGCTGGGGCCGCACCGGCACCCTGCTGGCGTGCGAACAGGCTGGCGTCATCCCCGATATCCTGTGCCTCTCCAAGGGCCTAACCGGCGGCTCGCTGCCGCTAGCGGTGACGATGGCGAGCGAGGCGATCTTCGCCGCGCACTGGTCCACCGACCGGGCGCGGATGTTCTTCCATTCCTCCAGCTACACCGCCAATCCGATCGCCTGCGCGGCGGCGGCCGCCAACCTCGCCATCTGGCGCGAGGAACCGGTGATGGACCGTATTTCCGATCTCGGCCGGCGACAGGCCGCATGGCTGGAGAAGCTCGGCCGCTTCTGCCACTTCGACAATCCGCGTACACTGGGCACCATCTCCGCGCTGGACCTGCGGACACGCGGGCAAGGCGGCTACATGGACGGCCTCGCCCCCGAACTGATGGCCTTCTTCCGCAAACGCGACATCCTGCTGCGCCCGCTTGGCAACACCGTCTACGTGATGCCGCCCTATTGCATCACCGACGACCAGCTGGATCAGGTGTGGAATGCAATCGGGGAAGCCGTGATCTCGTTCTGACGATCTATTCCATGACGCTGGGCTTGCTGGAGCGTTCGACCATGCCAGTCGTGCGCTCGCCGTCCCAGGTGTAGAAGGCGTGGGCCTGCTGGACTATCGGCCAGTCCTTGGGCCAGTCGGGCGGAAGTACATGCCCGCCGCGTGAGCGGGTGTTGGCGAAAGTCAGCCCGCCGATCTCGATACGCCGGCCGTCCACCGTTTCCAGCACGCAGGACACATCCTCGCCGCCGGTCACCAGCTTGCGCAGCCAGGGAATGCCCACGGGCCGCGCGCCGGTGCGGGTGCCGTCCGCATCGATGATCCATCCCTCGCAGTAGCTGGGCGCCTCACCCTCTCGCGGCGGGTAGACGTTGAAGCCGAAGGCGCGGCCGCTCGGGAACACGGCGGACTGCCAGCAATGCCCCCAGAAACCCGCGAAAGCGCGGAAGCCGGTGCGGCGGATGCGAAGCCCGTTAGCCTTGAAGGGCCGTGCCGCGCCGTCAATCGTCAGGGTGCCGGCGGCGCGGAAAAGCTGCTCGTAGCGCGGGCTCATATAGTCGCCCTGCTTGCCGCCCAGTGCCTCTGCCGCTTCGGGCAGGATCGTGCCCGGCTCCCAGGGGACTGCGGCCATGTCCATCTGGATGTCAAAGGAAACCTCGGCCCATTGGCGCTCTGCAAAGCCGGGATTTTCGAGGATTTCCTGCGCGCTGGTGAGGGCCACCGGGCCTTCGAAGCGGGCGGTCCAGCGGCGGAACGGGTCGACGCATTCGAAGCGGATCGGGCCGGTCGCGCGCACCGTGGGCTTGCCGCCGGGGCCATAGGCAGACTGGCTCTCGCCGTCGCCCCGCCGCGAATAGAGGCGGCCATCGGCGAAAGCGATATCCAGCCAGAGTTCGTGACGATCCCACTGCGCGCCTACGGCTTCCACGCCGATACGCATGGCGAAAGCGCCGTTCCCTTCCTCGATCCAGACGTTCACCGCATCGCGAATGCCGTCTTCAGGCTTTTCGGCCACGACATATTCGCGCGTCACCGGAATGCCGCCGGACAGGTCAATCGTCGCCATCGCTCTCTCCCTTTTTACGGGAGGGAAGCTGTCATGGCCCGAGCGCCCGGTCACGCCTGCGACGGCGCGCCCGGGCGATCATTGGCAATTCAGACGTAGGGCGGCTTGTGGCGGCCAGTGGGGCTGGTGGTGAAGATCTCGCAGCCGTCCTCCGTGATGCCGATCGAATGCTCGAACTGGGCCGAGAGCGACTTGTCGCGGGTCACCGCCGTCCAGCCATCGGAGAGCAGCTTCACCGGCGGCTTGCCCAGGTTGATCATCGGCTCGATGGTCATGAACATGCCGGGCTTGAGCAGCGGGCCCGTGCCGGGGCGACCGGCGTGCACCACTTCGGGGGCATCGTGGAACAGGCGCCCCAGGCCATGGCCGCAGAATTCGCGCACAACGCCGTAGCGGTGGGATTCGGCATATTCCTGAATGGCCGCGCCGATGTCGCCCACACGGTTGCCTGGCTTGGCCTGCGCGATGCCGATCATCAGGCACTCATAAGTCACGTCGACCAGGCGGCGCGCCTTCAGCGGCACATCGCCGACAAGGTACATGCGGCTGGTGTCGCCGTGCCAGCCGTCCAGCAGCGGGGTCACGTCGATGTTGACGATGTCGCCGTCCTTGAAGGTCTTCTCGGAAGGGATGCCGTGGCAAACGACGTGGTTGATCGAGATACAGCACGAATGCGCATAGCCCCGATAGCCCAGCGTCGCGGGCACGGCGCCCCCGGCGAGCGTCAGTTCACGCACCTTGTCGTCGATGAATGCGGTGGTGACACCGGGCTGCACGAGCGGCGCGATCTCGTCGAGAATCCGGGCGGCGAGCGCGCCGGCGCGGCGCATGCCCTCGAAACCTGCGGGGCCATGAAGCTTGATGGTGCCGTCACGCAGGAGGGCTTCCTCCTGGCCGGGCTCTACGATCTGGTATTCGGTCATGAGACCCAGATAGTCCCTTTTGCCATAAATTGCGAGATAACAGAGTCAGGGCTGGACGGAAAAAGCACTGCGATATTGCGGCTTCAAGGCGGCCATCACCTTGCCATTCACCGGCAGCGTCACTTCGTAGCTGCCTTCCGCATAAGGCCCCGCCTCGTAAGGCGCGACCAGCACGCCGATGCGGTCGAAGGTGCGGTTGTTGGTCGATCCCAGGATCAGCGTCTGCGCGGTGGGATCGATACATTCGCTGAACATCTGCCCGCTGTCGCGTTCGACCGGTTCGCCGCGCTTTTTCGCGCGCTGCTTGTCGAGTGCATCGCAGAACGAGGCCTGGATCGCACTGCGCAGGGCGTCCTGCCCGGTGAACATATCCGCCGGCTTGCGTGCGGTGTCGGCACCGCGATCCCATACCAGCGAATCGAACACGGTCATCCCATGTGCGCCGCCCGAGAATTCGTAGTGCTGGGCAGACAGCGAAAGCCAGCCGGGCATGTTGGTGACGACCTTCCAGTCGGTCTGCCGTTCGTAGGCGTGATAGGGAAAGCCATCCTTGGCTGCATCCGCCTTGCCGCTGCGCGCCGACGATACGAGATCGCCCTTATCTGCGTCCAGGCGCTGGTCGAGCAGGTCGCGAAGGGCCGGGACTGCAGCGGCCGCATCGGGGTAGGAATAGCCGAAAGCGAAGACCTCGTTCTCTTCCTTTTCGGCCCGCCCCTTGGGCATTGGCGGCGCTTCGGTGGGCGCCTCGGAGGCAAGCTCGGGCTCGTCGGAAGGCGCCGCCACCGAAGCGCTCGATTGCGCCCCCGGATCGCCCGCACCGTTGCACGCCGTCGTCATCAGGGCCACAACTGCAACGAAACCGCCGTATCGCATCAAAATTCCTCTCGCACTCATGCTGGAGGCGAGGCTAAAGAATCAGGGCATGAGCGACAAGAACGCATTGATCCAACCCGATCGCGGTCAGAAAGCCGTTTCCATCCATCTCGTCGACAAGGACGGACTGGAGAAATTCGTCAAAGGCCTCGACATTCCGCAGCGCGCCGCGATCGCGGCCAATCGCTTCGCCGGCGCTGCGAACGACCATGCGATCATCCCCGACGGCGACGGCTGGGCCGTAGTCGCCGGCGTGGCCGACACCGCCGCGCTGACGACCTGGTGCATGGCCAGACTGGCCGAGAAACTGCCCGCAGGCACCTATCGCCGTGCGGGCGGTGAGCCGGGCGCGGCCATGCTGGGCTGGATCACCGGCCAGTACAGCTTCGAGCGCTACCTCTCCGATCCTGACGACGAAGGCCCCCGTGTGCTGCTCACTGGCGAGCCGAAAGGCATCGCTGCGGTAACGGCGGAGGCTGAGGCGATCATGCTGGTGCGCGATCTCG
The DNA here is from genome assembly GCF_902706195.1 of Novosphingobium sp. 18050. Lineage (GTDB taxonomy): Bacteria > Pseudomonadota > Alphaproteobacteria > Sphingomonadales > Sphingomonadaceae > Novosphingobium. Next base: position 180,677 of record NZ_CACSJO010000003.1, read on the forward strand.
TCAACACACCGGCCGAGGACATGGGCCCGGCCCAGCTCGAAGCCGAAGCGGAGAATCTCCACAAGGCCTTCCGGGCCGAACTTCGGATGACCCGAGGCGACCTGCTGGAGCGCGATTTTCCCATGGTTCACGCAGTGGGCCGGGCCGCGAGCCGCTCCCATGCCCCGCGCATGATCGAACTGGAGTGGGGCGATCCGGCGCACCCGCGCGTCGCCATCGTCGGCAAGGGCGTGTGCTTCGATTCGGGCGGGCTGGACATCAAGCCCGGCGCGGGAATGCTGCTGATGAAGAAGGATATGGGCGGAGCCGCGCATGCGATCGCCCTCGCCCGGCTCATCATGGACGCGGGCCTGCCGGTGCGCCTGCACCTGCTGGTCCCGGCGGTTGAGAACGCCATTGCCGGGAACGCCTTCCGTCCGGGCGACGTGCTGAAAAGCCGCGCCGGCATCTCGGTGGAAATCGGCAATACCGATGCCGAAGGTCGCCTGATCCTGGGCGATGCGCTCACCCGCGCAGGCGAGGAAAAGCCAGACCTGATCATCGACTTCGCCACCCTGACCGGCGCCGCGCGCGTTGCGGTCGGCCCGGACCTTCCGGCCCTTTTCACCCGGCTCGACACCACCGCCGAAGCGCTGCTAGCCGCTGGCAAAGCCCAGGACGACCCGTGCTGGCGCCTGCCGCTGCACGAAGGCTACCGCGAATACCTCAAGTCCGACATCGCCGACATCAACAATGCCGGCTCCAGCGGGTTTGCAGGCGCCAGCACGGCGGCGCTGTTCCTCGACCGCTTCGTACCCAAGGGCATCGACTGGGCGCACTTCGATACCTTCGCCTGGCGGCCTGCCGCCAAGCCGGGCCGACCCAAGGGCGGCGATGCGCTGGGCCTGCGCGCGGCGTGGCACATGCTGCGGGCGCGTTATGCCTGAACTTGCGATCCAGCCGTGACCCGGCTAAGCGCGCCCATCTTTGCTTTTGGAGACGCACCGACGTTGGCACCTGTGGATTCGTATACCCGCCCTCCCCGGACCGAAGGCATGCTTGCCATGACCGGCCCGAGCGTGCGCGCGGATCCCGGCTGCCTTCCGGTGCGCGGTGACCTTGCCCATATCAAGCTGGCCGGACTGTACTTCGTGCCGCATTATGCCGCACCGATGCCGCACGCGCTCAGCGCCGGCGCCGTGCTGCGCGCCACCGGGCGCAATGACGGCGAGGCCGTGATGGACCTGCCCGCCGCCGCGACTTTCAACGTGCTCGACATCTCCGGTAACTGGGCCTGGGGCCAGCTCGGCGAAGACGGGCCGGTTGGCTACGTCGCGCTGTCCCAGCTCGAAAGCGCCATCTGATGGCCGCAAGTGTCTTCATCGACGGCGCCGCAGGCACTACCGGCCTCGAAATCGCCGACCGGCTTGCCGGTCGCAGCGAATTCGAACTGCTCGTGCTGCCGGACGACAGGCGCAAGGACGATGCCGCCCGCGCCGAGGCACTGAACGCCGCCGACTTCGTGATCCTGTGCCTGCCCGACGAGGCCGCCAAGGCCGCCGTCGGCATGATCGCCAACGACCGCACCCGGGTGATCGACGCGTCCTCGGCCTTCCGCACAGCGCCCGACTGGACTTACGGATTCCCCGAGATCGTCGGCCGCGATGCCGTCGCCTCGGCCATGCGGGTGAGCAACCCCGGCTGCTACCCCAGCGGCTTCATTGCTCTGGTCGCGCCCCTGATCCGTGCCGGACTGCTGCCCGCGCAGTGGCCTTACGTATGCCACGCCGTCTCGGGTTACTCGGGCGGCGGCAAGGCGTTGATCGCCCGCTTCGAGGCCGACACCGACATCGCCTTCCGCGCCTATGGCCTGGCGCTCGGCCACAAGCATGTGCCTGAAATGCTGGTCCATGCAGGACTTACCCACGCGCCGATCTTCGCGCCTGCGGTAATCCCGGCGCACCGCGGGATGCTGGTCGAAGTGCCGCTGCACCTTGAAATGATGCCTGATGCCGGCACGCCCGAAGCCCTGCGCGCCGCTCTGACGGAATTCTACGCAGACAGCCCGGTCGTGAACGTCGTCGACGACCAGCCCGATGAACTGCTCCTGCGCGCAGCGATGGACCCGGTCGACAGCCTGACCCTGCGCGTGCTGGGTGCCAAGGACGGCACGCAGGCCCGCCTCGTCGCCATGCTCGACAACCTTGGCAAGGGTGCCAGCGGTGCAGCTGTGCAGAACCTCAACATCATGGCCGGCCTGGACGAAACCGCAGGCCTGCGACTCTGACGCCTGATCGACCCGGATCTGCCGGCCCCGAAGAAGGCAGGCGATCCGGGACCGGCGAATCGGTTTGAGCCCGGTCCTCGCCATCGGCAACTGAACCTCCGCCCCCTGCCCAAAATCCCGCACTGCACAATTTTCAGGCACGGCCTGCCTTAATCTTGAACAGATCTTGTCCATGGCGGGCAGCGGACATTGCCACAGTCTGTCAACCAACGGGACAAATGGTGCAAATCCGGTCTTTTCGCGGTTGCACACTTCGCCTACCACTCGAGTAACGCATTGGCACGATTCTTGATAGGAATCGCGCGCGAGGCATCTGGTTCCCGGACCGGTTCCCTCTTAGAAACAGTCCGGGTGCAAGTGCAGGGGTCCAGGCAGGCGTGAAAAAGATCGAAGCCATCATCAAGCCGTTCAAGCTCGATGAAGTGAAGGAAGCGCTCCACGAAGTGGGTGTATCCGGCATCACCGTCACAGAAGCCAAGGGCTTCGGACGTCAGAAGGGCCATACCGAACTCTATCGCGGCGCCGAATATGTCGTCGATTTCCTGCCCAAGGTGAAGCTGGAAGTCGTCGTTCCCGATGCCCTGGCCGACCGCGTGGTCGAAGCCATCGCCGACGCCGCGCAGACCGGCCGCATCGGCGACGGCAAGATCTTCGTCGTCCACGTGGAAACCGCTGTGCGAATCCGCACCGGAGAACGCGACGACGACGCGCTCTAAAAGCGTTATCTGTTGAATTTACGTCCGGCCTCGGCCGGACCCGGGAATATGCCGGTGGGGGCCGGCTGAATTCCCGAACTGCCCACTCACCCCTATCCTCTTGCGCGGTGCGCACGAGTAACCTGGAGAACCAATACCATGGCAAGTGCAAAGGACGTCCTGAAGAAAATCAAGGACGAAGAGATCGAGTGGGTCGATCTCCGCTTCACCGACCCCAAGGGCAAGTGGCACCACCTGACCATGGTTTCGACGGTTCTCGGCGAAGATGAGCTGGAAGACGGCCTCATGTTCGACGGTTCGTCGATCGAGGGCTGGAAGGCCATCAACGAGTCGGACATGATCCTCAAGCCCGACCTTACCGCCGTCTACGTCGATCCGTTCTCGGCCACCCCGATGCTGATCGTGTTCTGCGACATCGTCGAGCCTTCGACCGGCGAACTCTACGCCCGCGATCCGCGTTCGTGCGCCAAGCGCGCCGAAGCGTTCGTGAAGTCGGCAGGCTTCGGCGACACCGTCTACGTCGGCCCCGAGGCCGAGTTCTTCATGTTCGACGACGTGAAGTTCTACGACGGCTACGACGGCAACGGCTTCAAGATCGACGACATCGAACTGCCGGGCAACACCGACAAGTCGTACGACACCGGCAACCTGGGCCACCGTCCGCGCGTCAAGGGCGGCTACTTCCCCGTCGCTCCGGTCGATTCGTGCACCGACATCCGCGCCGAGATGGTTTCGACCATGCTTGAAATGGGCCTGCCTTGCGACAAGCACCACCACGAAGTGGCGGCTGCCCAGCACGAACTCGGCATGACCTTCGGTACGCTGGTGACCACCGCCGACCGCATGCAGATCTACAAGTACGTCGTGTGGATGGTTGCGCAGGCCTACGGCAAGACGGCAACGTTCATGCCCAAGCCGATCATGAAGGACAACGGATCGGGGATGCACACGCACATCTCGATCTGGAACGAAGGCAACAACTCGTTCGCCGGCAACGGCTACGCGGGCCTGTCCGAGAACTGCCTGTACTTCATCGGCGGCGTCATCAAGCACGCCAAGGCCCTCAACGCCTTCACCAACCCGACCACCAACAGCTACAAGCGTCTGGTGCCGGGCTACGAAGCACCGGTTCTGCTGGCCTACTCGGCCCGCAACCGTTCGGCTTCGTGCCGCATCCCCTACGGTGCCGGCACCAAGGCGAAGCGCGTTGAATTCCGCTTCCCCGACGCGATGGCCAACCCGTACCTGTGCTACGCCTCGCTCCTGATGGCCGGCCTCGACGGCATCAAGAACAAGATCCATCCGGGCGAAGCGATGGACAAGAACCTGTACGATCTGCCGCCGGCCGAACTCGCCGAAGTGCCGACCGTCTGCGGTTCGCTGCGCGAAGCTCTGGACAGCCTCCAGGCCGACCACGCCTTCCTTCTCGAAGGCGGCGTGTTCACCGAGGACCAGATCGAAGCCTATCTCGAACTCAAGTGGCCCGAAGTGCTGCGCTGGGAAACCACGCCGTCGGCCGTTGAATTCGACATGTACTACAGCCTCTGATCCCCGCGATCTGAAGCTGGCGACCAGTTCGCCGAGTGGGGCGCCCGGAGAAATCCGGGCGCCCTTTTTCGTGGGGGTCGCTTCCGTCACCCGGTACAACCGATGACATTTGCCGCCCCGCTGCAACCTCATGCAGAATCCGCTTTCCTACAGACTGCGCTCAGGCTTAATCAAACGGCTGCCCGAAAAGGACCGGTCAGCACTAACGGCGGTAGTGAAGACCGCTTCCAACACATTCGGGCGCACCCGGGCAGTCACTTCTGCCCGCGATACTTCGTGCAGTCATGTCGTGAAAGGAAGTTGTTCATGAACAGAAAGCCCGTTTTCGATGCGGTTCGAAAGATGCTGGGCCGCAGCTTCACCCAGACCGAGGTCAACGCACTGGACAAGGCCATCGACCTTGCAGGCGGCGCCCTCCCCGCCAGCGAAGCCCCGGAACCTGCGCCGACGCCCGCGCTTGCGCCTGCGTCCACCGGCGCTTCGCTGGGCGCACCGGGCGCCAGGCTCATCAAGAAATGGGAGGGCTGCGCCACCCGCCGCGCAGATGGGACTTTCTCCGCCTACCCCGACCCCGGCAGCGCCGACGGCAAGCCCTGGACGATCGGCTGGGGCTCCACCGGCGCGGACGTGAAGAAGGGTGTGATCTGGGACCAGACCCAGTGCGATGCCCGCTTCGACATCGACATGGTCGCCTACGTGAACGAAGTGGCCACCTTCCTCGGCACGGCGGCAACCACGCAGAACCAGTTCGACGCGCTGGTTTCGTTCCACTACAATACCGGGGCGATCCGCAAGTCGACGCTGGGCAGCCTGCACAAGCAGGGCAAGTTCGCCCAGGCGCAGGAACAGTTCGGCAAGTGGATCTACAACGACGGAAAGCCAATGAACGGCCTCAAGTCGCGCCGCGCCGAAGAGGCCAAGCTCTACGGAACGCCATGACCGAGCCAGCCGAGGACCAGAAATCACCCGCCCGGCATATCGACGAACGCATCGCCGAACTGGGCGACTGGCGTGGCGATACGCTGGCGAAAGTACGCGCGCTTGTTCTCGAAGCGCTTCCGGGTGTGGTCGAGGAATGGAAATGGCGCGGCGTGCCGACATGGTATCACGGCGGCATCGTCTGCACCGGCGAGACCTACAAGGCCGCCGTCAAGCTGACCTTTGCCAAAGGAGCGGCGCTCGAAGACCCGAAGCACCTGTTCAACGCCAGTCTCGACGGCAACGTGCGCCGGGCCATCGACCTGCACGAAGGTGACGTGATCGACGAACCGGCGCTGAAAGCGCTGCTGGTGGAGGCCGCAGCGCTCAACGCAGTGAAAGGCAAGAAGCGCTAGGGTCGCCGCCTCCCCGCAATGGAAAAACCTCAGTGCGGGGCGGCGCCGATCTCCACCCCGGTCTTGTCGTGCAGGGCGAAGCGGTCGACGATATCGGCACTGGCTTCGTTGTAGCCAATCACCTCGACGCTACGACCTTCGCGGCGCAGGCGCGCGACGATCTTGTCCAGTGCGCCGACAGCGGAGATATCCCAGAAGTGGGCCTTCGACACGTCGATCAAGATGTGGCCGGGACTGTCTTCGGACTGGAAGGCACGGGTGAAGCGCTCGACCGAGGCGAAGAATATCTGCCCTGAGACGCGGTAGGTCGCGCCTTGGGGCGATATCTCGCGCTCCACTGCGAACATGCGCTGAACCTTGCCCGCAAAGAATATGCCCGAAAGCAGCACGCCCGAAAGCACGCCCAGCGAGAGATCCTGCGTGGCGACGACGACCACGACCGTCACCAGCATCACCACAGAGGACGTCGGCGGATGACGGCGCAGGTTGGTGATCGAACTCCAGCTGAAGGTCCCGATCGACACCATGATCATCACCGCCACCAGAGCCGGCATTGGCACCCGCCCCACGTAAGGGCCCAGCACCGCGAGCAGAAACAGCAGGAAAGCGCCCGCAACGAACGTGGAAAGCCGGCCTCGCCCGCCCGACGTCACGTTGATTACCGACTGCCCGATCATCGCGCAGCCGCCCATGCCGCCCAGCAATGCCGCGACGACATTGGCGCCGCCCTGGCCCATGCATTCGCGCTTCTTGTCGCTGTCGGTGTCGGTCATGTCATCGACGATCTGCGCCGTCAGCATGGATTCCAGCAGTCCGACCGCCGCCATCGTCAGCGAAAACGGGGCGATGATGCGCAGGGTCTCGAACGTCAGCGGCACCTGCGGCAGCGCAAAGCTGGGCAGGCCCTCGGGCAGCTTGCCCATGTCGCCCACGGTGTGAACCGGCAGGCCCATGCCGATGCTGATCGCCGTGAGCAGCAGGATCGAAACAAGCGGCGAGGGCACCGCTTTGGTCACGCGCGGAAACAGGTAGATGACCGCAAGCCCGCCCGCGACCATGGCATACGTCTGCCAGCCCACATCGGTAAGCTGGGGCATCTGCGCCATGAAGATCAGGATGGCGAGCGCATTGACGAAGCCGGTGATGACCGAACGCGAAACGAACTGCATCAACAGGTCCAGCCGCAGCAGGCCGGCGATCGCCTGGAACAGGCCCATCAGAATCGTTGCGGCAAAGAGGTATTCCACGCCGTGGTCACGCACCAGCGGCGTCACCAGAACCGCCACGGAGGCGGTTGCCGCGGAGATCATGCCGGTCCGCCCGCCGATGCAGGCGATGACCATGGCGATCGCCACCGATGCATAGAGCCCCACGCGCGGATCGACTCCGGCGATGATCGAAAAACCGATGGCCTCCGGGATCAGCGCCAGCGCGACGACCACGCCGGCCAGAACGTCACGGCGTACACCGACGCCATTTGTAAACCACTGCCGCCGATAGCGGGCAATCGAATTGGACATGGGAAAATTCCACAAGAAGCCACACGGCACGCATCTGGGCGCGCTTGAAACTGGGTGATGTGTGACGTTGTCCGGCGGATCGGCGGCCGGAATAGCCACCCGGATTTTCACCGGGTCCTTGCGAGTGACGTGCTGTTAGCGGAGCAGCGCGCCGTTTAGCAAGCCATTGCGAGCGTAACGAAGGAATCCAGCCTCTGCCAAGGACCGGGTCTGTCAGCCCTTGGTGATGGCAGGCATACCGTCCTTCGGACCGGCCGCGTCATCGCGGCTGCGGGGATTGGCGACGGCTGCCGCGATCAGGCGGTCCTGGTCGGCAGGGTCGATCCGTTCCCACCCCGAGCGACCGAGCTTTTCCATCGGCCGGTAGCGCACCTTGTACTGCATACGCGGTGAGCCTTCGACCCAGTAACCCAGGTAGACATAGGCCAGCCCCATCTCTTCGGCGCGGCGGATGTGATCGAGGATGATGAAATTGCCCAGCCCCTGCCGCCCTTCGTAGTGCGGATCGTAGAAGGAGTAGATCATCGAGAGCCCGTCGCACTGGCGGTCGGTCAGGCAGGCGCCGACGAGGCGGCCCGGCACGACGCCGTCGACGGAGGGTTCGCGGTACTCGATCACGTAGCTGGTGACGGGGGTGTGCTCCACCATGTCGGCAAAGTCGACTTCGTCCATCGTCGTCATTCCACCTTCGGGGTGGCGCACCGAGAGATAGCGCTGCAGCAACTCGAACTGCTCGCTGGTGGACCACGGCCGGCAGACGGTGGCGATCAGGTCACCATAGGCCTTGAGCGTGCGCTTCTGCGAGGACGAGGCGACGAACTCCCCGGTGACGACCCGCACCGATACGCAGGCGTTGCAGTCTATGCAGGAGGGGCGGTAGGCGACGGTCTGGCTGCGGCGAAACCCGATGCGGCCCAGCGCATCATTGAGCGAATCGGCGTGCGGGCCCTTCAGCTCGGTGAAAACCTTGCGCTCGCTACGCCCCGGGAGATACGGACACGGCGCCGGGCTGGTCACGAAAAAGCGTGGAAATCGAACCGGAGCCGTCACCGAACTTGGTCTTCCTCTTGCGTTATGCCGGCGCGTGGTCCGCCTCTACCCCCGAAATATGCATGCCGCTGCAGCGCGTTGCGAGTCTTTTAACTACAAAAACCGACCGGGCTGTATCCAAATCGCACCAGTCCGGCGGTAATGGCCTGTATCCGTGCCAATTCGGCACGTCGGGGCAGGCTAAAGATTAACTCACTGCCGGCCCCGTGCAAACTCTATTCGGTCTCGACCTGCTTCACTTCGTAGCCCTCACGCCGCAGGGCGGAGACGAGAGCGTCGAGCTGCGCCTTGTCACGCGCCTCGCATTCGATCTCGGTGACGAGACCCTTGGCGGGCAGGTGCGTGAAGATGCGCTGATGGAACACCTCGATGATGTTCACATTGTGCTCATGGAACACCTTGGCGACCTTGAACAGGGCGCCGGCGCGGTCCTGCAGGCCGATTTTGAGGCGGGCGAGACGGCCCGAGCGGGCAAGATCGCGCAGCAGCACGTTGGCAAGCAGGCGGGTGTCGATATTGCCACCCGAAAGAACGATGCCGACCTTGCGCCCCTCGAACAGCTCGCGATTGTTCATCACGGCGGCGAGACCGGCGGCGCCGGCGCCCTCTACCAGAGTCTTCTCGATCTGCAGCAGCAGCGCCAGCGCGCTCTCGATCTGGGATTCACTGACCAGCAGGAATTCGTCCAGCAGGCCGCGCAGCAGCTTGGAGGTCATCAGCCCCGGCACGATCACCGCGATACCCTCGGCCAGCGTATCGCCGCCGATCGGCAGGGTAGTGCCCTTGAGCAGATTGTACATCGAGGGGTAGAGCTGCGCCTCGACGCCGACCAGCCGGATATCCGGCTTGATACCGCGCGCCACGGTGCCCATGCCCGAGGACAGGCCGCCGCCGCCCACCGGCAGCACCAGCGTGTCGAGATCGGGCACGTCTTCCAGCATTTCCAGCGCGACGGTGCCTTGCCCTGCCGCCACATGCGGGTCGTCGAAGGGGTGGATGAAGGTCAGGCCCAGCTCGCCTTCGAGCTTGCGCGCGTGTTCATAAGCCTCGTCGAAACTCTCGCCGTGGAGTACGACCTTGCCGCCCACGCTCTCGGTCTGCATGACCTTCACCGTCGGCGTGGTCTTGGGCATGACGATGGTTACGGGCACGCCAAGCCGGGTGCCGTGATAGCTGAGGCCCTGCGCGTGATTGCCGGCAGAGGCCGCGATCACGCCGCGCGATTTCGCTTCTTCGGGCAGCAGCAGCAGCGCGTTGAGCGCGCCGCGCTCCTTGTAGGCGGCGGTAAACTGGAGGTTCTCGAACTTGAGCCAGATGTCGGCGCCGGTGATCGCGCTCAATGTCGCGCTGTGCAGCGTCGGCGTCCGCACGACCTTGCCCGAAATTCGCTCCGCCGCCGCGCGAACGTCGGCTGCGGTCAGCGGGGCGGCCTCGGCCGCTCCGGGAGCGATGGTGAGCACTGTCTGGTCCATGACGGCGCGACTACCGGAAACCACGGCGAATTGAAAGCACGCTTGCCCGCACGGTAGTGCCTGGGCGGTTTGCTTTTGCCCAAAACCCGCTAGAACGCGTTCCATGAGCGACACCACCATAGAGCGCCGCAAGGTTTCCTTCCTCGGGCTGGGGACGATGGGCGGCGCGATCGCGCGCCACATTGCCGAAGCCGGTCACGAACTGACGATCTACAACCGCTCGCCCGAACGCGCGCGCAAGTGGAATGCCGACAACCCGGGCCTTGCCCACCGCATCGCCGCCAACCCGGCGCACGCCGCGCAGGATGCCGATGTGGTCATCACCTGCGTGGGCAACGACGACGACCTTGCCGACGTGGTGCTGGGCCCCAACGGCGTATTCCGCATGCTGAAGAAGGGCGGCGTGTTCATCGACCATACCACCGTTTCGGCCCGGATCGCGCGGCAGATCTCGGTCGAGGCGCGTGATCTCAAGGTCCACTGCGTCGACGCGCCAATGACGGGATCGCAGATCGGCGCGGAAAAGGGCACCCTTACCCTGATGTGCGGCGGGCGCGACGACGCGATCGAGGCCGCACGCCCGATCATGGAAGGCTATTCCACCCGTATCGTCCATGTCGGCAAGCCCGGCTCGGGCCAGATCGCCAAGATGGCCAACCAGATCTGCATCGCCGGCAACGTCGCCGCGCTGGCAGAGGCCGTGCGTTTCGCGCAGGCATCGCACCTCGACATGGAAAAGGTCTACGAGGCCATTTCCGGCGGGGCCGCCCAGTCCTGGCAGATGGACAACCGCCTCAAGACCATGGACGCCGACGAATTCGACTTCGGCTTCGCGATCGACTGGATGCGCAAGGATCTGGGCCTCAGCCTTGAGGAAGGGCGCGGGCTTGGCGTCTCGCTGCCGGTGGCGGCGCTGGTCGACCAGTTCTTCGCCGACCTGCAGGCGATGGGCGGCGGCCGTCTCGATACCAGCGCGATCATCAAGCGCCTCCCCAAGAAGGGCAAGAAGTGAAGCATAGCATTGCGGCAGCCACTGCGCTGCTCGCCGGGACTGCCCTGACGGCTACCTTTTTCGCGTCTCCGGCCCTTGCCGATATCCTGGTCGACAACGTTGAAGGCGTCAGCGCCGACGGCAAGGGCGGCATTGATCATTTCGAAGGCTTCCTGATCGGCCCTGACGGCCATGTCCTGCAGGTCTTCCACCGCGGCGACAAGCGGCCCAAGAAGGTCGACTATCAGGTCGACGGCAAGGGCCGCGTGGTCGTGCCCGGCATGATTGATGCCCATGGGCACGTCATGGCCACCGGCTTTGCGAAAATGACGCTGGACCTTTCCGCCGCCAAATCGCTGGACGAGGCCCTGTCGCGCGTCGCGGCATGGGTAGCCGCCCATCCCGAGGCGCCCTGGGTGCTGGGCAGCGGCTGGAACCAGGCGAGCTGGAACAAGGACGGCAGCGGCCCCGACCGCATGCCCACCGCCGCCGAGCTGGACCAGGTGACCGGCGGCAAGCCCGCCTGGCTCGTCCGCGTCGACGGCCATGCCGGCTGGGCAAACTCCGCCGCGCTTTCCGCCGCCGGTGTAAGCGCCGCCAGCGCTGACCCGGCAGGCGGCCAGATCCTGCGCACGGCGGGCTCCAGGGCCCCGGCCGGCGTACTCATCGACGCGGCCACCGCGCTGATCGAAGCCAAGCTGCCGCACCCCCGACCCGATGACCGCGATTCGGCGCTGGGCGAGGCGCAGCTTGCGCTGCTCGCCGCAGGCGTCACCACCATCGCCGATATGGGCACCACGATCGAGGACTGGCAGGCCTTCCGCCGCGCCGCCGACAGGGGGGACCTGCGCGTGCGCATCGTCTCCTATGCGGCCGGGATCGATAACATGAGCCTGATCGGCGGCCCAAGGCCGACGCAGTGGCTTTATGAAGACCGGCTAAAGATGAACGGGGTCAAATTCTATCTCGACGGCGCGCTGGGATCGCGCGGCGCCTGGCTCAAGGCGCCTTACGCCGACGACGCCAAGGCGAAGGGCCTGGCCCGGATGAGCCAGACGCAACTGGGCAACCTGATGAGCCGCGCGGCGATCGACAACTTCCAGGTCGCCGTCCATGCCATCGGCGACGAAGCCAATGCGACCGTGCTGGATTCGATCGAAGAACTGTCCGCCACCTACAAGGGCGACCGGCGCTGGCGCATCGAACATGCGCAGATCGTCGACCCCGCCGATATTCCGCGATTTGGCCGCAACGGGGTGATCGCCTCGATGCAGCCCCAGCACGAAGCTTCCGACCGCACCATGGCCGAGGCCCGGCTGGGCCCTGCGCGGCTGGCCGGGGCCTATGCGTGGAAATCGATCTCGGCGGCAGGCGCGACGCTGGCCTTCGGGTCCGATACCCCGGTCGAACCGGCCCATCCCTTCGAGGGCTTCGCGGTCGCGATCAGCCGCACGGGCGCCGACGGTCAACCTGCCGGCGGCTGGCAGCCGCAGGAAGTGCTTTCGCGCGAGGCGGCGCTGGCAGCCTATACCACGGGCGCGGCCTACTCCCTGTTCGCCGAAGATCGCCTTGGCCGCATCGCCAAAGGATACCGCGCGGATTTCCTTTTCGTCGACAACGATCCGATGACGGCAGCGCCGGAGCAGGTCCGCTCGACGCGGGTGCTGGAAACCTGGATCGGCGGCAAGCTGGCATGGTCGGCGGCGCAGGACGGCGGCAAGGCCGGAGTGCGGCGCGAGCGTGACCCGAGGCCGGAACCCGCCAATGGCGCGCAGGGCCGCTAGACCGCAGCAACAGCTGTAGTCCTTCGACAAGCTCAAGATCAGCGGGGCAGGAGCGATTGTCGCCCCGTCCCCGCTGGCCTTATTCCCGTTATTCTGAAATTCCGCTCAGGCTGAGCCTGCCGGGGCACGGACCGGAGCACTTACTCCGCGACGGCCTTGCCGGCTGCTTCCGCGTTCTTCTCGATGGCCTTTTCCTCGGCTGCGCGCTCTTTGGCTTCGCGGCGTTCGGTGAACCACATGAGGACCAGCGTGCCCTCGAACAGTAGCAGTAGCGGGATCGCAAGCATCAGCTGCGAGATCACGTCGGGCGGCGTCGCCACGGCAGCGACGATGAACACGCCGACGATCGCATAACGCCGCGCCGCCACGCACTGCGCGCGCGTCACGATGCCCGCGCGGTTGAGCAGCATCAGCAGCACCGGCAGCAGGAAGCTGATCCCGAAGGCCAGGATGAACTGCATCACCAGCGCCAGATAATCACCGGTGCCGGGCAGTGCCTCCAGCTTGAGCCCGCCCTTCTGACCCTGGAAACCCAGGAAAAAGTGGAAGGCGGTGGGCATGACCACGTAATAGGCCAACGCTGCGCCCATCGTGAACAGGATCGGCGTTGCGATGAGGAAGGGAAGGAAAGCCTTCTTCTCCTTCGCGTAGAGACCCGGTGCCACGAAGGCCCAGATCTGGTTGGCGATCACCGGGAAGCTGACGAAGAAGGCCGCGAACATCGCGATCTTCACTTCGACGAAAAACGCCTCGTAGAGCTTGGTGTAGATCAGCCGGCCCTGCCCCGGCGGAAACGCCTCGGTCAGCGGCCGGACCAGGAACGAGAAGATGTCGCTCGAAAAATAGAAGCACACACCGAACGCCACAGCGAAGGCCAGGAAGGCGCGCAGCAGCCGGCCCCGCAGCTCGACCAGATGTTCGAGCAGGGGGGCCTGGGTTTCGTCGATGTCGGCTACGCGGAACGGCTTCATGGCTTTTGCCTCAAGGCGGCGGCGGAGGCAGGTGCATTTCGGCCTGCCGGGGCTCTTCGCTTGTCGCGTTCGCCCCGTCCCTGACCTTATGGTCCTGCAAAACGGCGTGGTCCTGCGATACCGGATCGTCCTGCATGTACGGAGCCGAATTGGAAGCCACCGGAGCCTGCATGTCGTCGGCAGTCGGGTTCATGCTGGGCAGCTGCGGGCTGGCCTTCATGATCGCCTCGTTCTGCTCCCGCCACTTGCGCTCCATGTCCTCGAGTTCCGCCTCGCGCACCATGGCATCAAGCCCGGAGCGGAAGTGGTTCGAGACCTTGCGCATCTTGCCGATCCAGCGGCCAGCCGTGCGCAAGGCCATCGGCATGTCCTTGGGACCGATGACGACGACCGCCACGATCACGATCAACAGCAGTTCGGATGCGCCAACGTCGAACATCGCCTGTCAGTCCGGCTCGCTCAAACCTGCTCGTTCTTGGTTTCGGTCGGCACCGCGACTTCATCCTGCGGCTTGGCAATCTGCACGGGCGGCGTCGAGGGCGTCGACGAAGCGGCCTTCTTGGCCTCTTCCTCGTTCATGCCGTCCTTGAAGCTTTTGATGCCCTTGCCGAAGTCACCCATGATTTCCGACACGCGGCCGCGTCCGAACAGCACGAGCACGATCACCAGAACGATCAGCCAGTGCCAGATCGAGAAGCTACCCATAACCTCAACTCCAAAACACATGGTCGATATCGACCGTCACGCCCCTCATCTAGGCGCTTTGTCGGCAAGTTGCCAGCCCGTCATGGTTATGACCTGCGCCCGTCATACCTTAGTCAGGATCGGATTCGGGTTCATCCGTCTTGCGGACATTTGCGGGCCCCAGAACCGCCTCGATCATGTCTTCGTCGACGGGATCGAGCAGGCCTGCGGCGCGCAGTTCGTCGATGCCGGGCAGTTCCCTGAGCGTACCCAGCCCGAAGTGATCCAGGAACACCAGCGTCGTCGCATAGATGACCGGGCGGCCGGGCACCTCTCGCCGTCCGGCCACGCGCACCCAGCCCGCTTCCATCAGCACGTCGAGCGTGCCCTTGGCGGTCTGCACGCCGCGAATCGCCTCGATCTCGGCGCGGCTGACCGGCTCGTGATATGCGACGATTGCTAGCACCTCGGTGGCCGCGCGGGACAGGCGGCGCAATTCCTCCTTCTCGCGGCGCAGGAGGTGGGCAAGATCGGGCGCGGTCTCGAAGTGCCAGCGCTTGCCGCGCTCCACGAGCAGAATGCCGCGCCCTTCGTAATGGCGGGCAAGTTCGGCAATGGCGGGACGCACCTGGCCCGCACCCTTTTCGCCGAAGCCGAGGTGGAGCGCGATCTGTTCGGCGCTCATCGGCTCCTCGGCCGCGAACAGCGTGGCTTCCACGGCGCGGACGAGGTCGTCGGGGGCTTCCGCAGCGATCACGGCTTCACCGCCCGGAGCCGCAGAGGTCCGAACGTCTCGTCCTGCACGATTTCCGCCTTGCCGGTGCGCGCCAGCTCCAGCGCCGCGACGAAGCTGGAGGCCAGCGCCGAGCGCCGCAGCCGCGGGTCGGCCCAGGTATCGTGCGCGGGCGGCAGGAAATCGCGCAGGTCCATCCAGTCGATCGCCACGCCCAGCATCGAGGACACCCGCTGGATCGCGCTGTCCAGCGTCATCACCATCCGCTCGCGTACCATGTGGACCACTGGTTCGGAGCGGACCTTCACATCGCCATAAGCCCGCACGAGGTCGTACCAAGAACACTGCCACAGCGACTTGCGATCGACGCGCAGCCCCTCGGGTGCGCCGCGCGCGAAGACATCGCGGCCCAGCCGGTTGCGGCCCATCAGCCGCCCCGCCGCCTCGCGCATGGCGCCCAGCCTTTGCAGACGCATCTGGAGGCGCAGGGCCATTTCCTCCGGGCTGGGATCTTCCGCCTCGTCGCGCGGCAGCAGCAGCGCGGATTTCAGGTAAGCGAGCCAGGCCGCCATCACCAGATAGTCGGCCGCCAGTTCCAGCCGCAGCGCCTCGGCCTGCTCGATATAGGTGAGGTAGGCGTCGACCAGTTCAAGGATCGAGATCGTGCGCAGGTCCACCTTCTGCCGCCGCGCAAGGTCTAGCAGCAGGTCGAGCGGGCCTTCCCAGCCGTCGATCTCCAGATAAAGCGCATCGTCCTGCGCCTCGGCGCGGTCTTCACCGCCCCAGCCATCGAACAGGCCCGGAGCCTCGATCACGCCTCAGGCCGCCCGTAGTGCCAGCAGCGAGTCGCGCTGCGCGATGAGAGTGGCGTGGTCGGCGCCCATGTGCGCCTCGCCAGTTGCCGCCAGCGCCGTGTCCAGCCGGGCGTGGCCTTGTTCGCTCATCACCGGCACGGTCTTCGCGATGCCGACCATGTCGTCCATCTTGGCCCAGCAGTTGAGCGCAAGGTCGCAGCCGGCCGCGATGGCGCCCGCCGCACGCTCGGGAACCGAGCCGGACAGCGCTTCCATGTCGAGGTCGTCGCTCATCAGCAGGCCGGTGAAGCCTATGCGTTTGCGGATCACCTCACCCACGACGAAAGGCGATAGCGTGGCGGGGTTTTCATCGTCCCACGCGGTGTAGCGGACGTGCGCGGTCATGCCGATCGGCGCCGAGGCGAGGGTGCGGAACGGCGCGATGTCCAGTTCCAGTTCCTCGGCGGAGGCGGTGACGGTGGGCAGTTCCTTGTGGCTGTCCGCCATGGCGCGGCCGTGGCCGGGGATGTGCTTGATGCATCCCGCCACGCCTGCACGGGCGAACCCGTCGAGGATCGCGCGGGCCAGCGCGGCGACGCGCATCGGCTCAGACCCCAGCGCGCGGTCGCCCACCACATCGTGTGCGCCCGGCTGGCGCACGTCGAGCGAGGGGTGCAGGTCGACGGTGATGCCCGCTTCGGCGAGGTCGAGGCCCAGCGCATGGGCATTGGCGCGCGCGGCCTCGATGGCGCTGGCGGGGGCCAGGTCGTAGAGCCGGTCGAACACTTCGCCGGGGGGGTATTTCGGCCAGACCGGCGGCTTCAGGCGCACCACGCGGCCGCCTTCCTGATCGACGCAAATGAACAGCCGGTCGCGCCCGTGAAGGCTGCGCAGTTCATCGGTGAGCCCACGCACTTGCTCGCGGCTCTGCGCGTTGCGGCCGAACAGGACGTAGCCCGCCGGATCCGCATCGCGGAAGAACGCACGCTCGTCGTCAGTGAGGGTCAGGCCGGAGAGGCCGAAAAGAGCCGGTACCATGTCCGGTTTGGTCGCAGAAACCGCAGGCGTTCGCAAGGAAGCGGGGTGATCGGGATGTGGATGGCTCGTCCTTTAAGGCCGCTCCTCTAAGGCCGCATCACCCAGCCACCGTCGACGTGCATGGTCTGCCCCGTGATCCACTGCCCCGCCGGCGAGCAGAGCAGCAGCAGCGTGCCGACCAACTCGTCCGGAGCGCCGCGCGGGTTGATGGCGCAAGCCATTTCGAGAAAGCGGATGAACGGCGAATCGTCCGGCACCAGCAGCTTGCCCGCATCCGAGGTGACATTGCCCGGCGCGATGGCATTGCAGGTGATGCCGTCCTTGCCCAGCTGCTTGGCGAGCGTGGTGGTCAGCCCGACCAGCGCCAGCTTGGAGATGCCGTAAAGCCCGCTCGCCGGGAACGCACCGCCGCTGGTCTGGTTGACGATCCGCCCGCCTCCGCGCTCGCGCATCGAGGGGATAACCGCGCGGGCGCAGAGCAGCGCGCCGTTAACGTTCACCGAAAACGCCCGGTTCCACGCGTCCAGGCTCACCGTCTCGCAGTTGTCGTAGCTGATATCGACCATCAGCGCAGCATTGTTGACCAGCACGTCGACCCCGCCGAATGCCTCGCACGCGGCTTTGCCCATGGCGAGGGTGGAGGCCTCGTCGGCAACGTCCACCTGCACTGCCAGCGCCTTGCCGCCGAGGCCCGCGATCTCTGCGGCGACGGCTTCAGCCCCTTCGAGGTTCAGGTCGGCGACGACGACGCTCGCCCCCGCCTCTGCAAGGCCCAGGGCATAGGCCCGGCCGATGGAATTGCCGCGTCCGCCGGCGCCGGTGACCACGGCCACCTTGCCATTGAGGCGGAACTGATCGAGCGTGAATGTCATCTTCGTACTCCCGCAGACCGGCTCAACCGGCCGTGATACCCTTGTCGATGTCGATACAGGCACCGTGGAAACCGCGCCCGGCCTCGGAGGCCAGCAGCAGGACCATGTCCGCCACGTCGTCCACCTCGACCTGCCCGCGCATGCCCGAGAATCGCTTGAGCAGTTCCATGTCGCAGTTTTCGGGCGGGCGGTAATTGAGCGTGATATTGGTGACCATGCCGCCGGGCGCGACCGCGTTGATGCGGATCGGGGCCTTCTGGAACTCCATCGCCATGGCCTTGGTCATGCCCAGGATGCCCCATTTGCTGGCGCAATAGGCCGCGACATAGGCCTCGCCGATGTGTGAGGCGCATGAGGCGACGTTGACGATCGCACCGTTGGTTTCCAGCAGGTGCGGGATCGCGCCCTGCGACAGCACGAAAGGCGCGTCGAGATTGACGGCCATGGTGCGCCGATACTGCTCCTGCGGCATCTCCGGCGTGTTGACGAGGTAGATCAACCCGGCAATGTTGCACAGCGCATCGAGCCGCCCGAACCGCTCCACCGCCTCGGGCACCACCTTCGCGCAGGCTGCTGCATCGGCAAGATCGACGACCTGCGTCGCCACTGCCCGCTCGCTCTTCGCCAGCAGCGCGGCGGTTTCGGCCAGACCTTGCGGGTTGACGTCGACGAGCCAGAGATCGGCCCCCGCCTCGGCCAGCTTGAGCGCGCTCGCCCGGCCCAACCCGGATGCGGCGCCGGTAACAAGCGCGACCTTGCCGGTCATATCGGTATTCATGCTGTTCTCTCCATCCCTGTCTTCCGCATTGTCCAGGCCGCTGGGCGAAGACACCTGCCTGGGTAATGCTCTAGCCGTTCCACGGCAGGCCCTTGGCCACCTTGCCGATCATCTCCTGCACCACCCCATTGATCCGCGAGGCTTTGGGCCAACCCGCGTGGGTGCCGTACTGCAGCACGAATTCGAGCATCTGCTCGCCAGTGCAGTTGCCGCTCGCCATGGCGGCGTGGATGTGGCTGCGGATCGGGATCTCGGCCGCCGATTCGCACACGCCGACCAGCGTGATCCAACGCCGCGAGGCTTCGTCGAGGCCGGGCCGCCACCACATCTCGCCAAAGACGAAGTTGTTGATGCCCTGGAGATAGGGCGAGCTTGGCGGCCCCGGCGGAAAGGTCATGACCTTGGCGAAGGCCGCATGGCCGCGATCGTTGCGGGCCTGCGCATCCCAGGGTTCGGGGCAGATCGCCGGTACATGCGCGGGCGGCAGGGCCAGTTCGCCGGCCATGCGCGTCACCGAACGGTCCAGCGTGCCGCCGTTGCCCCACCCTGCATAAACGGCCAGATGCAGCGCCGCCTCGCGCAGTTCGGCAAGGCTCAGGTGCCCGCCGACCAGAGCGCCGCGCACGAAATCGTCGAGTTGGCTTTCCTCCAGCCCGCAGGTCGCCGCGCTGGCCATGGCGACGATCAGGCGCGGCCGCATCGGCAGGCCGGGACGGGTCCAGACCTCGGCCCAGACGAAGTCGCGCCAGGATTCCTCCAGCAGGCTCGCCGGTTCGCGGGGGTTGCGGGCCGTCGCCTGCGCCTCGGCGGCGAGACCACTGGCGGCGCGGTCTTTGGGATCAAGCATCAGCATCACTCCTGCAGGTTGACCCAGACGTTGCGCACTTGCTGGAACTCGCGCAGCGCCTCGATCCCGCCGAGACGGCCGTGGCCCGAATGCTTCATGCCGCCGAACGGGACGCAGGGCGTCATCGCCTCGCCCGAGCCGTTGACCTGCACCTGCCCCGCCATCATCTGCCCCGCGACGCGGTGGGCGCGGGTCAGGCTGGTCGTGTGGACATAGGCGCCCAGACCGTAATCGCTGTCGTTGGCGAGCGAGACGGCCTCCTCCTCGCTGTCAAACGGCGTGACCACGAGGACCGGGCCGAACACCTCGTTCCGCGCGATGGCGCTGCCCGGCGCGACGTCGGCCAGCACCGTGATCGGCAGGAAGAAGCCGGAGCCATGATCGCCCCCCAGTCGCTCGCCGCCGCAGACGAGGCGCGCGCCGTCGGCGATCCCGCCTGCGACCATGCCCTGAATGCGCTCCAGCGCCGGCTCGGAGATGACCGGGCCCATGATCGTGTCCATCGCCAGCGGATCGCCGACCTTGATGTGCCCCGCCATGGCCGCCAGCATCTGCACGTAAGGCTCGTAGATCGAGCGCTCCACCAGCAGCCGCGTGCCGTTGACACAGCCCTGGCCGTTGGCGCTGACCGCACCGGACAGCCCGCGCTTCGCCGCTGCCTGAAGGTTTGCGTCGGCAAAGACCAGCACCGCCGACTTGCCGCCCAGTTCCAGGCCCACCGGCTTCAGGCTCTGCGCCGCGCTGCCAAGGATCTTGCGTGCCGTACCGCCCGATCCGATGAATTCGATCTTGCCGATGCCGGGATGCGCGACCATCGCCGCCCCCACGTCAGGGCCGCCGGTAACGAGGTTGACCACCCCCGGCGGAAAACCCGCCTGCCCGATGATTTCCATCAGCTTCATCAGCGAAAACGGCGCGTTCTCCGGCGCTTTCAGCACCACGCAGTTGCCGGCCGCCAGCGCCGGGGCCAGACACATCGTCGCCGCGAACAGCGGCCCGTTCCACGGCACGATGATCCCCACCACGCCGTAAGGCTCATACATCACGTAATCGTGGGCGGGACCGCCCCATGTGCTGACCGTGCGGCCCTCGATCTTGTCCGCCCAGCCGCCGAAGTAGCGGAATTTCTGCGCGGCATCGGCGCTCATGTGCGGACCGGCGAGGATGATGGAGCCGTTCTCGATCGAGAGCAGCGGGGTCATTTGCGCGGCATTCTCCTCGATCAGCGCGGCAAGGCGCAGCATCAGATCGCGCCGCTTGTCGCCCGTCATCGCGCGCCATGCCGGGGCGGCTGCCTGCGCTGCGGCGACGGCGCGGTCGACGTCGCCCGCATCGGCCAGCCGCATTTCTGCTGTGACTTCGGCAGTGCCCGGATAGACGTGTTCAAATGCAGCGCCGCTGCCGCCCGCTTCTTTTTCCCCGCCTATGACGAGGGCGTGGCGCGGCAGGACCGACCGATCCGGTGTGAGAAATGCCATCGTTCTTGCTCCCGTCCCAACGCGCCGGGGCGGCTTTGCGGCCACCCGTCTTGAGCAGGATGTTATGTGCGTTTAAATAGGCGCTCAACGGACTTGAATTGCGTTTATCGATGCCGATCTGGCGGAATCGGAGCCTATTATATGCCTGTAATTGACACTCCGCTCAAAGTGCAGCGACGGCGCGGGACGAACCTCGTCGCCGCGACCACCGAAGTTCTGCGCGAACGCATCTTTGCCGCCGCCCCCGGCGCTCTGATCGGATCACTCCATGCGCTGGCCCGCAGCCTTGAGGTAGGCATCGTCACACTGCAACAGGCCGCCCGCGTCCTTGAACACGAGGGACTGCTGGAAGTCCGACGCGGTCCGGGCGGCGGCTATTACGGCGCCCGGCCGGATGATGCCGCGCTGGAACGGGCCTTCGACGCCTATCTGCGGGTCCACCCGGCGACCTGGGAGGAGGCGCTGGACATGACTTCGCTGCTGTTCAACGAACTTGCCGCCGCAGCCGCCGGATGCCGGGACGCGGACCTGCTTGGCGATCTGCGTATGATGGCGGGGCAAGTGGAAACCTGCGCCAGCGACGCGGACCTCGGCGCCTTCGAGTTCGCGTTTCAGGAACTGCTGTTCCGCATGGTCCGCCGCCCGCTGTTCGAAATGCTCACCCGCGTCACCCTGCACTATGCCACCTCCCGCTCCAATGCGCCGGTGCGGACGCTGGAGCATGACATGGAAACCTGGAAGGCAGGCCGCCGGCGCATCATCGCCGCTATCCTCGCCCATGACGCAGCCCTCGCCCGCTTCGAAGCCGAACGCAGCAACCGCGCGGTGATTCTACGGCACCTCAATGCCGCGCGCGTCTGAGGGTTACCCGGCCGCGTAATTGGTGGCACAGTCCGCCCCATGACACGCCGTTTCGGACCTCCCCCCTCGCCCGCCGATTTCGAGGCGCTTGCTCATGCAGCCTTCACGCGCATTCCCGAACCCTTTGCACAGCACCTTGGCGGGATCACCGTCCACATCGAGGAATTCGCCGACGAGGAAACCCTGCGCGCGCTGGATATCGACGATCCGTTCGGCCTCACCGGGCTGTACCACGGCCGCTCGATGGACACCGATTCGGTATGGATATCGGGTGAATTCCCGCCGCGCATCACCCTCTACCGCCAGCCCCTGCTGGCCGAGTGGTGCGAGACCGAAGTGCAGCTGGAAGACCTCGTCGCCCATGTCGTCATCCATGAGGTCGGCCATCACTTCGGACTGTCCGACGATGCCATGCACGCGCTGGAGGACGAAGTGCGCTGACCGTGCGTGCAAAGTTTGCAAAATTCGTCCTTTGAGCGTCACCTTTCCTTGCGATAGAGCCGCCCCATGACCTCCCCCAAGATCAGAGCGCTTCCGCTTCTCACCGCCTCCCTGCTGGCCGCCTGCGCGGCCCCGCAGGCCTCCCACCAGACTGCATCGGTGCCCGGCCCCCAAGCCGCCGCCGCAGGCCCGGTCGAGGTGGGCATCGTCGCCATCAACGACTTCCACGGCGCGCTGGAGCCGCCGGGCCAGTCGGTCAACGTCAAGCAGGCGGACGGCTCGACCCTGCAGGTTCCCGCAGGCGGCGGGGCGTGGCTGGCCTCGGCGGTGGATTCGATCAAGGCGCTGCACCCCAACCACGTCGTGGTGGCGGCAGGCGATCTGACCAGCGCGTCGCAGCTCGCCTCCTCGCTCTATCTGGACGAGCCGGCGGTCGGCGTGATGAACCGGCTGGGGCTGGAATTCAACGCCGTGGGCAACCACGAATTCGATCGCGGCCCGAAGGAACTCCAGCGCCTGCAAAGCGGCGGCTGCGAGAAGAACGGACGGCTCGATCCCTGCCAGCTGGAACAGTTCAAAGGCGCCAGCTACAAGTACCTGTCGGCCAGCACTTTCAAGGCGGACGGCAGCACCCTGTTCCCCGCCACCGGCCTCAAGACCTTCGGGACAGGCGCCAACAAGGTGACGATCGGCTTCGTCGGCCTGTCGCTGAAATCGGTGCCGACGCTTGTCGCACCCGAACAGGTCAAGGACCTGACCTTCGGCGACGAGGCCGAGGCAATCAACAAGGCGATCCCCGTACTCAGGGCCGAAGGCGCCGACGCGGTGGTCGTGCTGATCCACCAGGGCGGCAAGACGCCGGTAGGCGACCCCAACGGCTGCAACGATTTCACCGGCGACATCCAGCCGATCCTCGATAAGCTGAACCCCGGCGTCGATGTGGTGGTATCGGGCCACACGCACTGGTCCTACGTCTGCAACTACAAGCCCGCGAACGGCGGCGCGCCGATCCTGCTGACCAGCGCGGGCGTCTACGGCGAACTCGTCACCGACATCACGCTGAAGATCGACCCCGCCTCGCACCGGGTGGTGTCCTCGGCCGCGCATAACGTCATCGTCCAGTCCACGCCCTACAAGTCCAGCCGGGGAGAGGTCGCCAATACCGACGCCTTCCCGCGCTTCGCACCGCGCGCCGACGTGGCTGCCTACGTCAAGCAGTACAAGGACGCCTCGATCTCGCTGGTCGAGCGGCCGGTAGGCAGGATTTCACAAGGCGCATCCAAGAGCGACGGCGCCGAATCGGGTACCGGCGGCACGCTGGGCAACCTGATCGCCGACAGCCAGCTCGCCGCGACGCGCAGTGCGGGGGCACAGATCGCCTTCACCAACCCCTTCGGCATCCGCGCCTCGCTGGTGCCCGGCGCCAATGGCCAGGTGACCTTCGGACAGCTCTACGCCATCGAGCCGTTCGGCAACGAACTGGTGACCATGACGCTCACCGGCACGCAGCTGCGCGGCGTGATCGAGGAAGGACTGGGCGATGAGGGACCGATGCAGGTGCTTTCGCCTTCGGCCGGACTGATGCTGCGCTATGACCTGACGCGCCCCTCGGGCAACCGCATCGTATCGCTGACCCTTAAGGGCAAGCCGGTGAGCGCGGCGGCGAACTACCGCGTGAGCGTGGTGAACTTCCTCGCCGAGGGGGGCGACGGCTTCACGACTTTCGCCAAGGGCACCGAGCGCACGCGCGGCATGATCGACGTGATGGCGTTCGAAGACTGGCTGAAGGCCGTACCGGTGCGCGAAGTCCCGCAGGAGAACCGCACGGTGAAGGTCGGAAAATAAGGCTGGTAGCCGTCCCGGCATAACGCCGGGACGGCTCCACTTCGCCGCGCATCCCGACACCTCGCGGCGCGCTCCCTATCCGGGGAGCGTTTTCAACTCAGCAACCAGTGGCCCAGCAGGCGGTCGAACGGGAAAGTGAAGAACCCCGCGATCAGCAGCGCGCCGATAATCATGCCGCGCACCGTGCGGCGATGGCGCGCCACGTTGTGCCGGCGGGCATTGAACACCAGCAGCGGCACCAGCACGATGGTCAGGAACGACAGCGCGTGGATGGGGCTGAAATGGCCCGGATTGCTGGTCGTCACGAACAGGCTGTCGACCGCGGTAAGAAGCATCGCCGCGCTCCATACATAGCCGAGCTGGCGATGCCCCGGCGTTCCACGCGGGCGCCACAGCAGCACCGGGGTAAGCGCCAGCGCGGTCATGATCGTGGCGAGGTGCAGCCATATCACCGCCGGAATCGCGGGCCAGTCGTGCATGCCCTTGAACAGGGCAACGACGATGAAGCCCAGCATCACCAGCGCCAGTCCCCCAAGCACCTTTTCCAGCCGGTCGGGCGCGATCGAGCGCAGGGCGGGTGCCTGCGCCGGCTGCGTCGCCATCAAAAGCCCGCGCCGTCCGGCCAGCCCGGCCCGGCCAGGCCCATCACCTTGAACAATTCCCCCATCTGCGCCTCGTCTACCAGTCGATCTCTGGCGGCGAGTATTGCAGAAGATTGCTGCGGCGCAATACCGGCCAGCTGCGCGGCGCGCATGTCTATGCCCAGCGCGCGCAGGAAGGCCCCTTGCGTCACTGTGCCGAGGTGGCGCGCTCCGCCCGCCAGCGCCACTTGCGCGGCAGTGGCGAAATCGACGAGGCAAGTCAGGTCCGCCTCGCCCGGCAATGCGAAGGGGTCGACTTTCGTGTGATCCTTTAGCGCCTGCAGCGTCGATCCGGTCTGCGTCTGCGTATAGCCGTAGTCGATCAGCAGCGCCGCGCCGCCCTGCGCGGCAAGCCGCCCGGCGATCTCGCCGGTGACGGCAGCGGCGCCGGGGCAGGTCTCGATCAGGGTCTGTTCCGGGCTGTTTTTGAGGTGCTCGGGAATCGCCGCGTCCATCGGCTTGTCGCCGGCCACTGGCAAGAAACGGCCGCCTTCGCCGTCTGTATCCTGCCAGTCGACCATACGCTCGCGCCAGCCCTGCGCGGTCTTCACCAACTGGCGTACCGGCAGGGCGTCGAGGAACTCGTTGCCCACGATCACGAGCGGCGCGTCCGTGGGCAGGGTGTCCATGTCGTCGTGCCACTGCGCGTCCGGTACAGCGCCCCGCTGAACGGCCCGCAGCGCGGCGGAGCCTTCGATGAAGTGGACCTGCGGCTCCAGCCCCTGCCGCTTCATCGCCCGCAGCGCATCGTGGGCCAGAGTGCCGCGTCCCGGGCCAAGCTCGACGTAGTGGATCGGCGCAGGGCTACCCGCGCGCATCCAGATGTCGACCAGCCACAGGCCGACAAGCTCGCCGAACATCTGGCTGATCTCGGGCGCGGTGATGAAGTCTCCGCCGCTGCCTAGCGGGTCCTTGCCGGCATAGTAGCGGGCGTTCGATTCGCCCATGTAGTGCTGCAGCGTGATCGGGCCGAAGCTGGTGATCAGCCGCTGGAACACCGCGCCGAGCGATTCGCCTTCTGCCATGAGGAAGCGCTCAGGTAATCTCGATCGGGCGGCGCGTCGCAAGCGCCGGCCGGGCAAGCGCCCTCGCCACCATGAACAGACCCAGCAGGATCAGCGGGATCGTAAGCCACTGGCCCATCGACAGGCCGGTCGACTGCGCGAACTGCGCGAGTTGCTTGTCCGGCTCACGAAAGAATTCCACTGTGAAGCGCGCGGCGGCGATACCTGCGGTGAACACGCCCACCAGCAGGCCCGGACGGAAACGCGCGCGCGTCTTCCAGTACAGCAGCAGCATGACGACGATCATCAGCAGCCCCTCCAGCCCCGCTTCGTAAAGCTGGCTGGGGTGGCGCGGCAGCTGGTCCGGGGCATCGGGGAAGACCATCGCCCAGGGCACGTTGCCTGTGACGACGCGGCCCCACAGTTCGCCGTTGACGAAGTTGGCAAGGCGCCCGAACAGCATCCCGAACGGCACACAGACCGAGATATAGTCCATCACCCGCACGAAGCTCAGCTGGTTGCGCCAGGATACCCAGGCGACCGCCAGCAGCACGCCGATCAACCCGCCGTGGAAGCTCATGCCGCCGTGCCACAGCTGCACCAGCTGACTTGGGTGAGCCCAGAGGCTGGGAATATCCGAACTGCCGCCCGTGTAGAACGTGGCGTAGCCCAGCCGCCCGCCAAGGATGATGCCCAGGGTGCAGTAAAAGAACAGGTCGTCGGCATGGTGCTGCGCCATGGGCGCGCCGGGTGACTTTATCATGCGCGAAAGGTGCCAGTATCCCAGCACGATCCCGGCAAGATAGGCCAGCGAGTACCAGCGCAGCTCAAAGCTGCCGATACGGAACAGGTAGTTCTTGAGGCCCAGGTTGACCCAGTAGATGGGCTCGGACGCCTCGGCGGCGGCTGCGGCAAGCAGTGTCAGGGACAAGTCGTGGACCTCGCGTGCTTCATGTCCGGGCGGCCGGGGCCGGGATACACCCCGGTGGACCCCGCCCTGGCCCTGGATGGCCTTGGTTACGCGCGGCCTTCTGGCATAGCCCGGTACGCGATGGTAGCCGGCAATTCATATCTCTGCTGCATAACCGCGAGATCACCACCTGCGGCTTTTCCTTAGCCCCCGCAGCGTATAGACCCCGAGGCCATGAGCAGCGTGATCCGTATCCCTTCCCCCCGTTCCGTGATCGACCGCCGCGAACTCGCCGCGCGCATCGATGCCGTGGTCGCCGAGCAGGGCGGCGCCAAGGGCCGCAAGGCCATCGTCGAACTGCTGCGCGCCGCGCTGGAAACCGGCCGCGCCGAGATTGCGCGCCGCCTGATCGAGAAGCCTTCTGCAGGGCACGAAGTGGCGGAAGCGCAGGCTTTCCTGGTCGACCAGCTGGTGCGCGTGATCCACGATCACATCTGCGCCAACGTCTATCCGGCCGGCAACCGTTCGAAGGGCGAGCGGCTGACGATCATGGCTGTCGGCGGCTATGGCCGGGGCGAGATGGCGCCGCACTCCGACGTCGATATCGCCTTCCTAACGCCGATCAAGCAGACGCCGTGGTGCGAGCAGGTGATCGAGGCCATGCTCTACTTCATGTGGGACCTGGCGCTGAAGGTCGGCCATTCCAGCCGCTCGCTCGACGACATGGTGCGCATGTCGAAATCCGACCTGACGATCCGCACAGCCATGCTGGAAGGCCGCTACGTCTGGGGCGACCAGGACCTGTACGAGGAGGCGCGCACCCGCTTCTTTAAGGATGTGGTGTCCGGCACCGAGCGCCAGTTCGTCGTCGAAAAACTGGCCGAGCGCGAGGAACGCCACAAGCGCATGGGCGACAGCCGCTATGTCGTCGAACCCAACATTAAGGAGGGCAAGGGCGGCCTGCGCGACCTGCACACGCTCTACTGGATCGGCAAGTACATCCACAAGGTGCGCGATGCCTCCGAACTGGTCAGCGTCGGCCTGCTGACCCAGAAGGAATACCGCTCGTTCCGCCGCGCCGAGAACTTCTTCTGGGCTGTACGCTGCCATCTGCACACCATCACCCGCCGCGCAGAGGACCGCCTGACCTTCGACATGCAGCGCGAAGTGGCGGCGCGGATGAACTTCTCCGACCGTCCGGGCAAGAGCGCGGTGGAGCGCTTCATGCAGATGTTCTTCCTGCAGGCCAAGGTCGTGGGCAACCTGACCGGGGTGTTCCTTGCCCAGCTCGACGAGCAGTTCGCCAAGCGCCAGCCGCGCGGGCTGCTGGCCGGTTTCCGCGCCAAGGAACGCATTCTCAAGGGCTACAAGGTCTTCGGCGGCCGCCTCAAGGCGCCTTCGGACGAATGGTTCGCCGCCGATCCGGTACGCATGATCGAGATTTTCGTGCTGGCCGACCGAGAGCATCTGGATATCCACCCCGAAACCCTGCGCCTGATCTCCCGCGATGCCGTGCTGATCCGCGACGAGGTGCGCCGCGACAAGCGCGCCAACGAACTGTTCATGGAACTGCTAACCAGCCGCAACGACCCCGAAGTTGCGCTGCGCAGCTTCAACGAGGCGGGCGTATTCGGCCGCTTCGTGACCGAGTTCGGCCGGGTCAACGCGCAGATGCAGTTCGACATGTACCACCATTACACGGTGGACGAGCATACGATCCGCGCCATCGGCCTCGTCGCCCGGATCGAAAAGGGCGAGCTGAAGGGCGACCACCCGCTGGCCCACGAGGTGATCCCCAAGCTGCGCTCGCGCCGGGCGCTCTATGTCTCGGTGCTGCTGCATGACATCGCCAAGGGGCGTAAGGGCGACCACTCGGTGCTGGGCGCAGAAATCGCACTCAAGCTGTGCCCACGCTTCGGCCTCGACGAGGATGAAACCGAACTGGTTTCATGGCTGGTCCGCCAGCACCTGCTGCTGTCCGCCACGGCAATGAAACGCGACCTTTCGGACGGCAAGACCATCGCCGACTTCGTCGAAGTGGTGCAGTCGGTGGACCGCCTGCGCCAACTGACCGTGCTCACCATCGTCGACATCCGCGCGGTCGGCCCCGGCACCTGGAATTCGTGGAAGCGCCAGCTCATCGCCACACTCTACGGCGCCGCAGAGGAACGCCTGCGCCTGGGCCATGCCGAATTCGGCCGCTCCAACCGCGTCGCCGCCAAGAAGGCCGCCGTCGAGGCCATGGGCGGCGAGTACCCTGCGCTGATCGCGAAAGTCGGCGGCGTGCTGGGCGATGCCTACTGGATCGCCGAGCCGGATGACGTGATCGCGAAGAACCTGATCGAACTGGACGCTTCGGCAGATCAGCCGCTCTCGATCTTCACCGAATACTACCCGGCGCACGGCGCCACGCTGGTGACGGTGATCGCATCGGACCACCCGGGCCTGTTCTACCGCATCGCCGGCGGCATCCATCTGGCCGGCGGCAACATCATCGACGCGCGCATCCACACTACCCGCACGGGGCGCGCGGTCGACAACTTCCTGGTGCAGGACCCGCTCGGCCGGCCATTCATGGAAGTCAGCCAACTCGAACGCCTCAGCCTCTCGATCGAGAATGCGCTGGCCAACCGGATCAATATCCTGCCCCAGCTGGTCGCCCGGCCCGATGCCCGTCCCCGCGCCGATGCCTTCGACGTGCGGCCGCGCGTGCTGTTCGACAACAAGGCCTCGAACCGTTTCACCGTGGTCGAAGTCAATTCGCGCGACCGGCCCGCCCTGCTCAACCGGCTGGCCTATGCGCTGTTCGAATCGAAACTGATGGTCCACTCCGCCCACATCGCCACTTACGGCGAGCGTGCGGCGGATACCTTCTACGTCACCGACCTCTTCGGCGAAAAGCTGACCGGCACTCCGCGCCTCAAGGCGCTGGAACGCCGCCTGCTGGAAGCGGCGAGCGAACCGACCGGCGAAGAGGTGGCAGCCTGAGGGGCAAGGCGCAATCATCAGGCCGTAAACACAAATCGCGACACATGTACGAGTTGAAACCTCGCCAAGCCGCCCCCAACTGTTGCGCTGCAGCAAACTGGCACAAGGTTATTCCGTGACCCGTCCGCACTCAGACTCCAACCTCCGGCCCCAAAGTGTACTCGTCCTTCAGGGGGGCGGCGCGCTCGGCGCCTACCAGGCGGGGGTCTACGAAGCGCTGGCGAAAGAAGATGCCCTGCCGGACTGGGTGGCGGGCATCTCGATCGGCGCGATCAACGCGGGGATCATTGCCGGCAATGCGCCGAAAGACCGCGTGCCGATGCTGCGCAAATTCTGGAACGGGGTGTCCTCCGAACTGCTCTACCGTATCGACGAGCGCATCGGTTTCGCCCGCCGCGCCTTCAACGAGGGCGCCGCGCAGTGGGCCGCAACGTTCGGCATCCCCGGCTTCTTCACCCCGCGCTTCCCCCTGCCGCTGCCCGAATGGCCCGCCGACCTCAGCCGCCTGAGCTATTACGACACCGCCCCGCTGCGCCAGACGCTGCTGGAGGTGATCGACTTCGACCGCCTCAACACCGCCGAAACCCGCTTCAGCGTGGGGGCAGTCAACATGCTCACCGGCAACTTCGCCTATTTCGACAATACCGAGCGCGCAATTGGCCCCGACCACATCATGGCCAGCGGTGCTCTGCCTCCTGGTTTTCCCCCGGTGGAGATCGACGGCCAGTGGTACTGGGATGGCGGCCTGGTCTCCAACACCCCGCTGCAATACGTGCTCGACAACCGCCCCTCGTGCGAGATGACAGTCTATCAGGTGGACCTGTTCTCCTCGCGCGGGATCGTGCCGCGCACCATGGCCGACGTCGCCCAGCGCGAGAAGGACATCCGCTTTTCCAGCCGCACGCGCCTCGGCACCGACCAGTCGCGCCAGCTGCAGAAAATGTGCGCCGCCGCCAAGCGCCTGGCGAAAAAGCTGCCCGAAGACCTGCTGGACGATCCCGACCTTGCGCATCTGCTGGGCTGCAGGCCCGCCGGCGCGGTGGCGGTGATGCACCTCATCAACCGGCCCGAGGATTTCGAGACCAATTCCAAGGACTACGAATTCTCCCGCGTCACGGTGAACGAGCACTGGGCCACGGGACGCGCCGATGCGGCCCACTCGCTGGCCCATCCCGACTGGACCGGCCGCCGCCTGAAGGCCGATGAAATAGTCACTTTCGACCTCGCCGGCGCCGATCCGGCACATCCTCTGACCGCATGATGGGAGTTAAGTAGATGAAACTCAAGGACAAGGTCTGCATCGTCACCGGCGCCGCCAGCGGCATCGGCAACGCCATCGCTCATAAATACGCCGGTGAAGGCGGCAAGGTCGTCATTGCCGACCTCAACCTCGAAGCCGCGCAGAAGGCGGCGGACGACATCACCGCGAAGGGCGGCATCGCCATGGCCGTGGCGATGGACGTGACCAGCGAGGAACAGGTCAACGAAGGCGTCGCCGCCGTGGTCGCGGCCTGGGGCACGGTCGACGTGCTGGTCTCCAACGCGGGCATCCAGATCGTAAATCCGGTGGAGAATTTCGCTTACGCCGACTGGAAGAAGATGCTGGCGATCCACCTCGACGGCGCCTTCCTCACCTCCAAGGCGGTGCTGCCGCACATGTATGCTCAGGGGTCCGGCTCGGTGATCTTCATGGGCTCGGTCCACTCCAAGGAGGCCAGCCCGCTCAAGAGCGCCTACGTCACCGCCAAGCATGGCCTGCTGGGCCTTTCGCGCGTGATCGCCAAGGAAGGCGGCAAGAAGGGCGTCCGCACCAACGTCATCTGCCCCGGCTTCGTGCGCACCCCGCTGGTGGACAAGCAGATCCCCGAGCAGGCCAAGGAACTGGGCATTTCCGAAGAGGACGTGGTGAAGACCGTGATGCTCGGCCAGACCGTCGACGGCGAATTCACCACGGTGGACGATATCGCCGAAGTCGCGCTGTTCTTCGCCGGGTTCGAAACCAACGCCCTGACCGGCCAGTCGCTGGTGGCCAGCCACGGCTGGTTCATGGAGTAACCCGGTTGCGGTCGATGGACTGAATGCAGACCAGTAACGCGCGCCATGCGGCGCGCGTCACCCGTTCCATCAACCCAGCAGCACTTCAGCGATCTGCACCGCATTGAGCGCCGCGCCCTTGCGCAGATTGTCGCTCGCCACAAACAGCGCGAGGCCGTTGACCGAGGTCGGATCGCGGCGCACGCGGCCCACGAAGACGGGGTCCTTGCCGGTCGCGTCCAGCGGGTTGGGCACTTCGGTCACCACCACGCCCGGCGCCGAGCCGAGCAGTTCCAGCGCGCGCTCGACGCTGATCGGGCGGTCGAACTCGACGTTCATCGACAGCGAGTGGCCCGTGAACACCGGCACGCGCACGCAAGTGCCCGAAACCGGCAGTTCGGGGATGCCCAGGATCTTGCGGCTCTCGTCGCGCAGCTTGATCTCTTCCTCGGTGTAGCCATCGTCGGCGTAGACGTAGTTCAGCGGCACCACGTTGTGCGCGATCGGCACGGCCCACTTCTCAGCCTCGGGCAGCAGCGCGGAAACGTCGCCGCTTGCCAGTTCGCGTGCCTTGTCGCCGACGTGGGCGATCTGCCGCGCCAGCACGTCTATGCCTTCGAGGCCGCCGCCCGACACCGCCTGATAGGTCGAGACGACCAGCTTCTTCAGCCCCGCCTCGTCATGCAGCGGACGCAGCACCGGCATCGCGGCCATGGTGGTGCAGTTGGGGTTGGCGACGATGCCCTTGGGCAGGTTGGCCAGCGCCTGGGGGTTCACTTCGGCCACCACCAGCGGCACTTCCGGGTCGGAACGCCAGGCCGAGGAGTTATCGATCACGATGGCGCCGGCGGCAGCTGCCTTGGGCGCCAGTTCCTTCGAGGTAGACCCACCGGCTGAGAACAGTACCACGTCCAGCCCGGCGAAATCCGCCGTCGCCGCGTCTTCCACCACTACGCCGTCCAGTTCCTTGCCGGCCGAACGGGCCGAGGCGAACAGGCGCAGGGTTGCGATCGGAAAATTGCGCTCGGCAAGGATTTCGCGGATCATCGTACCGACGAGACCCGTCGCGCCGACGACGCCGACATTGAGCTTCTGACCGGGTGCGAACTTTTGAACCATGACTAAGCGTCTCCTACTTTCAAGTGTAGCAGCGCGAGGTTCTAGTTTTTCAGATTGAAAAGCCCCGCCTGCCGTATGCGGGGTCGGTGTTCGGGTGGTGCTTCAGATCACGCACACCACCGACACCGACCGCGCGAAGGCAGTCGGTTTCGGGGTGGTAATAATGATCGGCTTTGCGAACATGACGGTGCCACTAGCGGGATGCGAGGGATGTGTAAACAGTCATTATGTTGCGTTTGACGCTCAACCCACAGCCCGCAGCCGCGCGACGGCCGCCTCACGCCCGATCAGCGGCAGCAGCGCCGCCATGTCCGGTCCGTGGTCCATGCCGGTCAGCGCCCGGCGCAGCGGCAGGAACAGGGTCTTGCCCTTGCGCCCGGTTGTATCCTTGAGCACGGAGGTCAGCGCCTTCCACACCTCGGGAGACCATTCCAGCTCGGCCAGCACGTCCGCGCCCTGCGCGCAGAAGGCCCGGTCGTCCTCATCGATCCCGGCTGCGGCGACCGGCCCGGTCACCACCTGCCACCAGTCCTGCGCCTCTGCCACGCGCGCAAGGTTGGGGCGCACCGCCGCCCATGCGGCCGCGTCCATTCCCTCAGGCAGGCGCGCGGCTACCGCATCGTAGTCCAGCTCATGGACCACGGCGGCATTGACCCGCTCAAGCTCCGTCTCGTCGAACCGCGCCGGCGCGCGCCCAAAGCGCGAAAGATCGAAGGTCGCCGCCAGTTCCTCCAGCCCCAGCGCCGCATCGACCGGATCGCTGGTCCCCAGCCGCCCGAGCAGCGCGGTCAACGCCTGAGGCTCGATCCCCGCCTCGCGAAAATGCGCAGCCCCCAGAGAGCCGAGCCGCTTCGACAGCTTGCCCTCGCTCCCCACCAAAAGCGCCTCATGCGCGAAAGCCGGAACCGCAGCGCCCAGCGCAGTGAACATCTGCACCTGCGTCGCCGTATTGGAAACGTGGTCCTCGCCGCGCAGTATCTGCGTCACGCCCATGGCGATATCGTCGATCACGGAAGGCAGCATATAGAGCCACGAACCATCCGCGCGGCGCACCACCGGATCGCTCATCTGCGCGGCCTCGAACTTCTGGGCCCCTCGAATGCCGTCGATCCACTCGATCGGCTCGTCCCGATCCAGCAGGAAGCGCCAGTGCGGCAGATCGCCCGCTGCGATTCTGGCCGCCTTGTCATCAGCGCTGAGGTCCAGTGCCGCCCGGTCATAGATCGGCGGCAAACCGCGCCCCAGCAGCACCTTGCGCTTGAGGTCAAGTTCCTGCGGGCTTTCCCAGCACGGATAGACCCGGCCCTCGGCCTCCAGCCGCGCGAAGGCCTCTTCATAGATGGCGAAGCGCGCGGACTGGCGCTCCTCGCCCTCGGTCTCCAGACCCAGCCAGGCGAGGTCGGCGCGGATGCCCTCCACGAACTCCTCGCGTGAGCGGGCCGCGTCGGTATCGTCGATGCGCAGCAGGAACCGCCCGCCCGCCTGCTTCGCCAGCAGGAAGTTGTGCAGCGCCGTGCGGATATTGCCGACGTGAAGGTGCCCGGTAGGCGACGGCGCGAAGCGAGTGACAGTCATGCCCCGCGCGTTACGAGGCCCCGCGCATCAGGTCAATTTCGGCGGAAGAATACCGCCTTCGCCGCCAGCGCCGCAAAGCCCGCCAGCAGCCCCCAGAACGCCGAGCCGACCCCCATCAGGCTCACGCCCGAGGCAGTCGCGGCGAAGGTGAGGATAGCTGCGTCCCGTTCCGTCTTCTCGACCAGCATCGCCTCCACCGCGCCGGTCAGCGGCGCAATCAGCGCCACGCCGGTCAGCGCCGCGATCGCCGCATGGGGCATCGCCAGGAAGAACAGTACCAGAGGCGCGGAAAACAGCGCCAGAGCTAGATAGAAGCCCGCGTAGATCAGCCCCACCACCCAGCGCCTCGCCGCATCGGGATGCGCATCGGACCCCGTGCAGATTGCCGCCGTGATCGCCGCCAAATTGATGCCATGCGCCCCGAACGGCGCCAGCAGCAGGCTCGCCAGACCCGTCCCCAGCAACAAAGGTCGAGGCTTGGGCGCGTACCCGGCCGAGCGCAATACGACGAGCCCTGGCAGGTTCTGCGACACCAGCGTGACCAGGAACAGCGGCACGCCCACGCTCACCACGCTGCGCCAGTCGAACACCGGCGCGGCCAGTTCCATCCCGCCGACCAGCGGCCCGGACCCGAGCCCCGCCACGTCCCCGCGCACCGCCAGCACCGCAAATCCCGCCAGAAGCACCAGCAGCAGCGCATAAAGCGGCACCCGCTGCCGGGCGATCACGAAAACGGCCAGAAGCACGCAGACGAGCAAGGCGTCGCTTTCCAAAGTCTTGAACAGCTGCAGGCAGAACGGCAACAGCACGCCCGCCAGCATCGCCGAAGCGACCGATGGCGGTAGCCGCTCCGCCAGCCGGCCCAGCGCGGGAACGAGAGCCAGCACGCACATCATCACCGCCGCCGCCACGAAAGCTCCGACCGCAACCGGCCAGGCGACCACGCCAGTGCTAGCCGCCAGCAAAGCTGCTCCCGGCGTCGACCATGCCAGGACCACCGGCACTCGCATCCACGCCGAAAGCGCCGCCCCGGCCACCGCAATGCCAAGACAAAGCGCCGTAACCGCCGAGCCCACCTGCCCCGCATCCGCGCCCATCGCCTGCATGGCCCTGACGATCAGCGCCACCGTCCCCCCGAAACCGACCAGCGCGGCAATGAAAGCGGACGTCCAAGAAGCGGGCGGCGGGAGGCGAGACAACATGCGGGCGCTATGGCAGGTTTACGGCGGAAGGGAAGGTTCGGGCAGGAGAGCGGCCGGATACCCGCCCAAACACCGCAGACCATAAATACGCCGCCGCACACCCCGCGCCCGCAGCTGAGGGGTCAGGGACGATGGCCCAGTTCTTCCCTTCATCTTACCCTCCTTCCCAAGTGACATCCCGAACCCACCCCGCTAAAGACGCGCTCGTGGGGAAAATGAGGCACTTCTTTCGGGACCGCCCGGCGCTTGCAGCATTGCTGCTGGCGGCGGCTTTGTTCCTGAAAGCCCTGATCCCTGCCGGCTACATGCCTGCCGCCCCTGACACCGGCCTGATCGTCGCACTCTGTTCGGGCACGATGCCTGCGGGCAGCACGGTGACGATCGCGATCCCCAAGAAAAGCTCGCATCAGGACCACACCACGTCCACCGCCGACCATCCTTGCGCCTTTGCTCCGCTGGGCACGGCCATGACCGGCGCGGACTTTGCGCCGCTGGTGCTGGCTGCGCTGGCCTTCGTCTTCGTCACCGCGATCGTGCGCGCGCCGCTTTCCCTGCCCGCCAAGGCAGCGCACTTCCGCCCGCCCAGCCAGGCACCGCCCCGCTTCACCTGACAATATAGCCATGTCGCAGCGCTTTGCGCTGCGGCCAAAATGCTTTGCCCGTGCGCCTGACCCAGAGCGCACCCGGGCCGTTCAGGTGAATTTTCCGCCATGTTTCGTATCATGCTCGCGCTCGGCGCGGCTCCGCTTGCCCTGTTTCCAACCATCGCCAATGCCGCCGAGGCGGACGATGCCCCCGGCGACACCATTCTGGTCGTCGGCCAGCGTGACCGCGACATCAGCCTCGATGCGCGCGGCCTTTCGGTCAGCCTTGGCGACGAGCAGTTCGCCGGCGTCAACGCCCGCAACGTCGAAGACCTGATGAAGTACGCGCCCGATTTCTTCGTGCGCACCCGGTATGCAGGCGATTCCAACGGCGTGCCGGGCTTTCGCGGCACCCACTCCACCCAGAGCGCCCGGACGCTGGTGATGGTGGACGGCTTCACCGTGTCGAATTTCCTCGGCAACTCCTTCGCCTATGCCCCCAAGTGGGGCGTCGTCGGCCCCGGCGAGGTGGAGCAGTTCGACGTCGTCTATGGCCCCTATTCCGCGCGCTATGCGGGTAATTCCATGGGCGGCGTGGTCAACATCACCACCCGCTCGCCCGAAAGGACCGAGGCTTTCGCCACCGTGCAGGGCATGGTCCAGCCTTACGACCAGTACGGCACCCATGACACATATTGGGGCTATTCCGCCGAGGCCGGTTTCGGTTTCCGGCAGAAGGACGGGCCGTGGTCGCTGCGGGTTTCGGGGCGGCATTTCCGCAATACCGGCCACCCGCAGATGTTTCAGGGCCTGACCCGCTCGGCCAACACCGCCGCTGCCGTGCCGGTGACCGGCGCAGTGATCGACCCCGCACAGGCGATAACCGGCGCGCCCGGCACCGCCGCCAGCCCGATCTTCGCCGCGCAAAGCCCCGCGCAGATCACCCAGGACCAGGCCAAGCTGCGCCTCGGCTATGACGGCGCTTCGGGCGTGACCGGCGAATTCCTGCTTGCCTACTGGCACAACCTCGACAGCCAGACCGCGCCCGACTGCTACTTGCGCGGAGCAGACAGCAACACGGTATGCGACGGTCTCGTCTCCATCGGCGGGCAGAAGTACACCGCCAGCGGCGCCAACTGGTCGCGCACCGTGCGCGACGAACTGCTGGCGGGGCTGAAAGTCTCCGCGCCGGTCTCCGACGACGTGACCGTGCGGGCCAATGTCTCGGCTTACCAGATCCTCCGCTCGGACGGTTTCACCTCGAAGGGCTACGATGCCGGCGCGGCAAACGGCGCGGGCACACTGGCGCGGCAGGGGCCGACTTACTGGTACACCGGCGAACTGGCACTGACGGCGCAACTCGGCGGCGCCGAACTGGCGGGCGGCGGCAGCGCCAACCTCTACAGCACCGACCTCACCAACTACGCCCTCACCGACTGGCGCAGCGATAGCGGCAGGGCCTTCACCACCCGCACCTTCGGCAAGACCCGCACCCTCGCAAGCTGGGCCGAACTACGCGTGCCCTTCGATCCCATAACACTGACACTGGGCGCCCGGTATGAGGACTGGCGCGCCTTTGACGGCGGCCTCGCACGCCTTGGCACCGCAGGAGCGGCAGTCACCAACCACTACGCCAGCCGCCATGCGGGCGGTTTCCAGCCCAAGGCATCGCTCGACTGGGCGGTCGCCCCCGATACCCGCGTCCAGCTCAGCCTCGCCAAGGCCACCCGCTTCCCCACCGTGGGCGAGCTGTTCCAGGGCAGCCTCAACGGCGACGGCAGCTTCAACCGGGACAGCTTCGACCCCGCACTGAAGCCCGAACGCTCGACCGACGCGAACCTGCTGGTCGCCCATGACTTCGGCCCGGTGAAGCTGACCGCATCTGCATTCTGGCAGCGGGTGAAGAACACGATTTTCTCGTTCACCGGCTTCAACCAGAACGGCGTGACAACCTCCAGCTACAAGAACATCGACCGCACCCGCCAATACGGCCTCGAACTGATCGCCGAGGCCCGCGATGTGGCGATCCCCGGCCTCGACCTGGACGCCAACGTCGCCTGGATCGATTCGGTAACCCTGCGAAACGACGCTGCCCCCGCAGCCGAGGGCGTGCAGTTCCCTCGCATCCCGCGCTGGCGCATCAACGGCAACTTGCGTTACCGCGTGGCCGATCCAGTGCTGGTCTCTATCGGCGTGCGCTATGCCAGCCGTCCCAACACCGACCTGCTGGGCCTCCAGCGCGGCGATACCTACGGCTACACCTCCGAACTCTTCGCACTGGACGCGCGGGTCAGCTGGGACGTGACGCAGGCCCTTCGCGTCAGCGTAGGCGTGGACAATATCACCAACGACCGCGCATGGGTCTACCACCCTTACCCGCAGCGCAGCTTCCTGCTTGAAGCGGGGTGGAAGCTGTGAGCCTTGCAGAACCACGCACCGAACGCTGGTATCGCGCAGTCTGGCGCTGGCATTTCTACGCTGGACTATTCTGCGTGCCCTTCGTCCTGTGGCTCTCGGTGACGGGCGGCCTTTATCTGTTCAAACCGCAGATCGAGGCCGCACTCTACGCCCCCTACCGCAATGTCGCGGCTGGGGCAGCGCCCCTGCTCTCCCCCGATGCTGTGGCCGCGCGGGCGGCGGCGGCAGTGCCGGGATCGCTGCTCCACAAGTACGTCCTGCCCGAAAACCCGGCCGACGCGGTGCAGGTACTGGTCGGCAAAGGTAGCGAAGAGTTTCGCGTATGGGTTCACCCGCAGACCGGCGCCGTACTCCATCAGGCAGCGGAGGAAGACCGCCTGATGCGCGTGGTCTTCCGTCTCCACGGCGAACTGCTGGCCGGAGACCGCGGCTCGGCGCTGGTCGAGATGGCCGCCTGCTGGACGATCGTCATGCTCCTGACCGGCCTGTTCCTGTGGTGGCCGCGCGGAGGAAGCGGCCTTGCCGGTACTCTTTACCCCCGCCTGAGGCGAGGCCGCACCCTGTTCTGGCGCGACATCCACGCCGTAACCGGCCTTTGGATCACGCTGGGCGCGTTGTTCCTGATCGCTTCGGGCCTGCCTTGGGCGAACGCCTGGGGCGATTACCTGCGCCAGGTCCGCACCATCACCGGCACCGCCGCAGGGCGCCAGGACTGGTCCGCCGGCACCGCCGCCGAGGCCCTCACCCGAGCGAAAGCAGATGCCGGAATGCGGGCGATGATATCCGAACACGCCGAACATCACGGCATGGCGATGCACCACATGGCGCCGCCGCCCGCCGCAATGGACGCGGTCATCGCAAGAGCCGAGACCCTGAACTTCGCCGCCCCTGTCGAAGTAAGCCCCCCGACCACGCCGGGTGCGCCGTGGCAAGTCCGCAGCCAGGCCGAAAACCGCCCCCGGCGCGACAGCGCAGAAATCGCCTCCGACGGCAGCCTCATCGGCATCCAGCGCTTCGCCGACCGCCACTGGATAGACCGCGCCGTCGGCTACGGGGTCGCCATCCACGAAGGCGCGTGGGCCGGCATTGCCAACCAGTTCGTCAACCTTGGGGTGCTGCTGGGCCTCGTGCTCCTGTGCGTGTCGAGCGTGGTCCTGTGGTGGCGCCGCCGCCCGACCGGCAAGCTGGGCGCGCCGGCAACCTTGGCACCGCTGCGCCATTCCTGGGCACTCTTCGCTCTGGTCATGGTACTGGCATTCGCGATGCCGATGTTCGGCCTGTCACTGGCCGCAGCCGTCGTCCTCGAAGCGGCAACCAAACGCCTGGCCCCCCGCTTACGTGAATGGATGGGCTGGCGGGCCGGGAGAGCGTAACGTCCATCGCCCGCGGTATGACTCGCAGCCGTCGCTATCGCGGGCGAACCCAGCTGACCGATGCGAACAGGCGGAACGCCCACCGCGCACGCTTCAGTGCAATTGCGAAATGCGCTCCGTATCCCAGGGACGGGGCGCCAACTTTGCTCGCCTCGCACCGAGGCTATCGTCCAATATAGTCCCCAGCGCGTTGTCCAGCACAAACGCAAAACCCTTGGCAAGCAAAGCTATGACGCTTCCGGCTTCACCGCAATGAAGTCCACCGCCACAGACTGGAAGGTATTGCCAGCACTTACCTTAAGCGGCGATCTTCGCCATCTTCCGTTCGTCAGCGGGATCGACGCCTGCCGACAATTTCGCCTTGGCCTCATCCCGCGCCTTGCGGGCTTCGGACAGGCTCATTTGGGGGTATTTCCCCAGCGATAGCAGCTTTTCGCTACCCCAACCCGAAACTTGAGACGCCATAGCTTCCCGCCTACTTGCGTTACAAACAGGAACAACCCGCCACTATCCGAGAGTTCATAGGGCTTAACGCCCGGCTTGGCGGTGCGGAGAGCAACGTCGGTAAGTGCTATAACAACCAGCCCATTGATGGCCGAGTATGTTCCGATACCCCCAGACATACCCCAACTTGGGGTAGCCACCTGCGAATGCAAGTGAACACTTGCGAACAGCAGGGAGTTAAATATCGCAGATTTCTGGGGTTTTAAGGATGTTGGCGCCCCCCGCGATCGGGGAAGGTGGTGCCGCTTACAGGATTCGAACCTGTGACCCCATCATTACGAATGATGTGCTCTACCAACTGAGCTAAAGCGGCGTGCCTTGCGGGCAGGCGGGCCATTTACATGGCGAAGGGGGGATAGGCAATCGCCTTTCGTGCTTTTTTGTGCGGGCTGCTCCCGGGTGCCGTCAACTGCGCCGGATCTCCTGAAAAACCACATCCGGCCGCGTTGTCCTGCACCCTCGAAGATAGGGTATACCAACGGTTGATAGCGCCTGCGGCGTAGGGCGGGGTCATACGCCGCATGGCTGCATTGTCCTGATCGGCCATACAGCTTTTCTATTTTATCGAACACAAACCTCGATCTTATCCGTCTTTATCGAAGTCCAGATTTCCACGAGAAAGATTGCACCGGGCAAGAGCGCCCCTCACCGAGGAGTTTCAACATGACCATCACCGCCACCGCCACCCCCGGCAAATCACTCATTTCTCCTGATAACCACGCCCTTGTCCTGATCGATTTCCAGTCGCAGATGGCTTTCGCCACCAAATCCATCTCGGCCGAACTGCTGCGTAACAACGCTGCGCTCATCTCACGCGGGGCCAAGTCGTTTGGCGTGCCCACCATCCTCACCACCGTTGCCGAGAAGAGCTTCTCGGGCCCGATGTTCGACGAGATCACCGATGCCTTCCCCGGCCAGGAACTGCTCGACCGCACGTCGATGAACACCTGGGAAGATGCCGCCGTGATCGAAGAGATCAATCGTATCGCCAAGCCCCGCATCGTCTTCGCCGGTCTGTGGACTTCGGTCTGCATCGTGGGCCCCGTGGCATCGGCCATCGACCAGGGCTTCGAGGCCTACTTCATCGCCGATGCCTGCGGCGATATCTCGGACGAAGCGCATGAGATCGCCGTCCAGCGCATGATCCAGCTTGGCGCCGTGCCGATGACCTCGCTCCAGTACCTGCTCGAACTGCAGCGCGACTGGGCCCGTACCGAAACTTACGACAGCACCACCGGCATCGCCAAGGTCTGGGGCGGTTCCTACGGCCTGGGCATCAAGTACGCCAAGACCATGTTTGGCGCTTCGGAAGGCGCAAACTGAGTTAAGCTCGGCACCGGCGGCGCATTGCTCCAATTTGCCGCCACCGGTTCCACGCTGCCACGGGGGCTTCCCCACTCTCATCCAAGGATCAGCATCATGGCTTATGTAACCACCACCGACGGCGTAGAAATCTTCTACAAGGACTGGGGCCCAAAGGACGCCCAGCCCATCGTTTTCCACCATGGCTGGCCGCTGTCGTCGGACGACTGGGATTCGCAAATGCTGTTCTTTCTTGCAAAGGGCTACCGCGTCGTTGCGCATGATCGCCGGG
Organism: Novosphingobium sp. 18050; assembly: GCF_902706195.1. Classification (GTDB taxonomy): domain Bacteria; phylum Pseudomonadota; class Alphaproteobacteria; order Sphingomonadales; family Sphingomonadaceae; genus Novosphingobium. Next base: position 222,646 of record NZ_CACSJO010000003.1, read on the forward strand.
GCCACGGCCGTTCGTCGCAGGTGAGCGATGGCCATGACATGGACCACTATGCCGCCGATGCCGCGGCCGTGATGGAGCACCTCGACATCAGGAATGCTGTCCACATCGGTCACTCGACCGGCGGCGGCGAAGTTGCCCGCTACGTCGCGCAGTATGGCATTCCGCAGGGCCGGGTCGCCAAGGCGGTGCTGGTCAGCGCCGTCCCGCCGATCATGCTCCAGACCGAGCGCTATCCGGGCGGACTACCCATCGCGGTGTTCGACGGCCTTCGCGCCGCGCTTGCGGCCAACCGCGCGGAGTTCTTCCGAGACCTCGCCGCCGGCGCGTTCTACGGCTTCAACCGCGAGGGCGCGAAGGTCATCCCCGCCGTCATCGACAACTGGTGGCGCCAGGGCATGATGGGCAGCGCCAAGGCCCATTACGAGGGCATCAAGGCCTTCTCCGAGACCGACCAGACCGACGACCTGCAAGCGATCACCGTCCCCGTGCTCGTCCTTCAGGGAGATGACGACCAGATCGTCCCTTACAAGAACGCCGCCGAGTTGCAGGCCGAGATCCTGCCCGACGCTACGCTCAAAATCTACCCCGGCTTCTCGCACGGGATGCTGACCGTGGACGCCGAAGTTATCAATCCCGACCTGCTCGCCTTCGTGCAGGCCTGACGCAGGCAGAACGCCGAGGAGACAAGACATGAAACCTTACCTTATCTCGCTTGCCGCCGGGCTTTTGGTAGGCGTCGTCTACAGCTTCCTCGGCGTTCGTTCGCCTGCCCCGCCGATGATCGCATTGATCGGCCTGCTGGGCATCCTGCTGGGCGAACAGGTGGTGCCGCTGGCCAAAAAGGCCTTTGCTGGCACCGAGGACGTCGCCCACTTCGTCCAGACCGACTGCCGCCAGCATGTGCTGGGCCGCCTGCCGGGTGACAAGTTCCCCTGCCGCGCCGCCGCCGACAAGGCCGAGGCGTGATTACCCGCCGCCAGACCATCGCCGGAGCGGCGGCCTCCTCGCTGCTGCCCGCCATGCTTTCTGCTCAGACGACCCGATCAAAGGATAGCCCAATGACCGACACGATCATCATCAACGCCAAGATCACCACGCTGGACCGCGAGAACCCGCAGGCCGAAGCCGTGGCGATCCGGGACGGCAAGTTCCTGGCCGTCGGCAGCGAACAGGAGGTGCGCGCCGCAGCGCCCGAGGCCACTGTGATCGACGCGAAAGGCCACCGCCTGATCCCCGGCCTGATCGACAGCCACATGCACATCATTCGCGGCGGCCTGAACTTCAACATGGAGCTGCGCTGGGACGGCGTGACCAGCCTGTCCGAAGCGATGGCGATGCTGAAGGCCCAGGTCGACAAGACCCCCGCCCCGCAGTGGGTGCGCGTGGTCGGCGGCTTTACCGAACACCAGTTCGCCGAAAAGCGCCTGCCCACGATCGCCGAACTGAACGCGGTGGCGCCCGATACCCCGGTGTTCATCCTGCACCTTTACGACCGCGCGCTGCTCAACGCGGCGGCGCTGCGGGTGGTGGGCTATACCAAGGACACGCCCAACCCGCCCGGCGGTGAAATCGTGCGCGATGCCCAAGGCAACCCCACCGGCCTGCTGCTGGCCCAGCCCAACGCGACGATCCTCTATTCGACGCTGGCGAAGGGGCCGAAACTGCCGCCCGAATACCAGATCAACTCGACCCGCCACTTCATGCGCGAAGTCAACGCGCTGGGCGTCACCGGCGTGATCGACGCGGGCGGCGGCTTCCAGAACTACCCCGACGATTACGAGATCATCGAGAAGCTGCACGCCGACGATCAGCTGACGGTGCGCATCAGCTACAACCTGTTCACCCAGAAGCCGAAGGAAGAACTGGCCGATTTCCAGGGCTGGGTGAAGCAGGTGAAGCCCGGCCAAGGCGACGATACCTACCGCCACAACGGCGCGGGCGAGATGCTGGTCTATTCCGCCGCCGACTTCGAGGATTTCCGCGTAGAGCGCCCCGACATGGCGCCCAGCATGGAAGGAGATCTCGAACCCGTCATCCGCCTGCTGGCAGAGCACCGCTGGCCCTGGCGCCTCCACGCCACCTATGACGAAACGATCGGCCGCGCACTCGACGTCTACGAGAAGGTCAACCGCGACATCCCGCTCCAGGGCATCAACTGGTTCTTCGACCATGCCGAGACGATCAGCGACCGCAACATAGACCGCATCGCGGCGCTGGGCGGCGGCATCGCCGTGCAGCACCGCATGGCCTATCAGGGAGAAGACTTCGTGGCTCGCTACGGCGCCAAGGCAGCAGAGCGCACCCCGCCGATCGCAAAGATGCTGGCCGCCGGCATCCCGGTGGGCGGCGGCACCGACGCCACCCGCGTCGCCAGCTACAACCCCTGGGTCTCGCTGTCCTGGCTGGTGAGCGGGCGCACCGTGGGCGGCCTGCGCCTGTACCCCAACGCCAACCGCGTCAGCCGCGAAAAGGCGCTGGCGATGTGGACGCACGAGAACACCTGGTTCTCCAGCGAGGTGGGCAAGAAGGGCCAGATCAAGGCCGGTCAGCTTGCCGACCTCGCGCTGCTCTCGGATGATTTCTTCGCCGTGCCCGAGAACGAGATCGTCCACATCCGCGCGATCCTGACGATCCTGGGCGGCAAGGTGGTCCACGGCGACGGCGACTTCCGCCCGCTCGCCCCCGAGCTTCCCCGCCCGATGCCGGACTGGTCGCCGGTCGCCACGTTCGGCGGCTATTACCAGACGCCCGAAGCGAAGGAAAAGCTGGCCTCTGCCTGCGGCTGCGCCAGCAGCTGCGGCGTCCACGGCCACGACCACGCGGCCGCGCTGGGCGCCAATGTGCCGGCAGCGGATGTCCAGACCTTCTGGGGATCGCTGGGCTGCGGCTGCTGGGCGGTTTGAACCTGTACGGCCCCTCCCGATGGGGAGGGGCCACATCGCCACTATTCAATAATATCGAACGTTTCAGTCTAGATTATTCGGATCGATAGATTTTCGAGTGCCCCCTACACGGGTCTCGCACCATCGACCGAGCGGCACTGCCCCTCTCCCATCGGAGCCACAGACATGAAGACCTTCACCCTGATGATCGCGGCCGCCATGGTGGTCGCGGGCCCTGCAGTCACGCCCGCGTACGCCGCCACCACGGCCGACTATGCCGTCGGCGCGCAGTACGACACCACCCACGTCTACGTGCCGCAGGACCAGTTCGACACGTTCGTCGCCAGCTTCGTCGCCACGTTCGGCGGCACCACCAGCAAGCAGGGCGAATTCCAGGTCACGCCCACCCCCAGCCTCACCAAGTCGCAGCTCGTGCTCACCCCTTCGGGCACGATCTCGGTGTTCGGCTTCAAGACCTCGATCCCCTACCCCTTCGGCGATGAGCGCACCGGCTATCTGACGACCGATCTCGACGCTGCGGTGAAGTCCGCCGTTTCACACGGCGCAGTGCGCCGGCTGGAAAGCTTCCCCGATCCCATCGGCCGCGATTCGGTGATCCAGTGGCCGGGCGGCGTCAACATGCAGCTCTACTGGCACACCGCGAAGCCCAGTTACGCCCCGCTAACCACCGTGCCCGAGAACCGCATCTACCTGACCGCAGACGCCGCGCCCGCGTTCCTCAAGAGCTGGACCGACTTCGCCCACGCAAAGGTCGTGGCCGACGACAAGGCCGCTTCGGGCGCCGAGATCGGTGAGCCGGGCAAGACCATCCGCCGCGTTTCGCTGGACAGCGGCTACGGCAGGATGGTGGTCTACGTCTCGGACGGCCAGCTCCCCTGGCCCTACGGACGCGACATGACCGGCTATGAAGTGACAGACCTTGCCGCCACGCTTGCCAAGGCCAGCGCAGCGGGCGTGGAAACGCTGGTCGCGCCGTTCGCTGTCGGACAGCGCCAAAGCGCGATCGTGCGCTTCCCCGGCGGTTACATCGCCGAAATCCACTCTGGTAAGGTGGGCTGAGCCATGGGCACCGATACCCCCCGCTTCGTGATATCGGTGCTGAACTTCGCGCCGACGGGTTTCCTCGCCCGCCTCCTGCTGGTGGGCGCGTATCTCGTCGGCGGCGTGACCAAGCTGGCAGACTGGCCCTCCGCATTGGCCGAACAGGCGCACTTCGGGCTGACCCCGCCCGCGCTCTGGGCCGGGCTGACGATCGCGGTGGAACTGATAGGCCCGGCTCTGATCCTGACAGGCCGGCTGGTCTGGCTGGGCGCCGGGATGCTGGGCGTGTTCACGTTCCTCGCCGCGCTGACCGCCAACGCCTTCTGGGCCATGCCAGCAGGTGCGGAGCGCTTCGCCGCGACCAACGCGTTCTTCGAGCACATGGGCCTGATCGGCGGATTCGTCCTCGCTGCGATCCTGAGCTACCGGGCCAAGCAAAGTGGCTGACGGTGCAACCAAGGTAGCGCTGGCGCTCGCCCTTGCGGTTTACCTGCCCACCGCCTCCCACGCGCAAACCACCGAGGCATGGCAGGCCCCCACGCTCACCATCACCCGCTACGACGAAAACTGGTCCGACCTCGCCGAAGCGGATGAGCGCGCCGACCACTGGACCGGCCCGTTCAAGTACATCCCCCTAGGTGATGATGCCTGGCTCTCGACCGGCCTGGAACTGCGCGCCCGCAGCGAGAACTACGATGACAACCTTTGGGGCGGCGCCGATGCCCCCAACGACGGCTACGTCTGGCTACGCGCCATGCCCTATGCAGACCTCCACGTCGGCAACCTGCGCGCCTTCGTGCAGCCGATCGCGGCGACCTCGATCGGCGTTGCGCCTTCCCCCGGCCCGGTGGACGAAACCGGCATCGACCTGCTGCAAGGATTCGTGGAAGCCGATCTCGGCCCCGTTACCCTACGCGGCGGCCGGCAGATGCTTTCGCTCGGCACCGAGCGTCTGATCGGCACCCGCTACGGCCCGAACGTTCCGCTCGCGTTCGACGGACTGCGCGCCGATGTCTCGTTAGGTGACGCCAGGGTCAGCTTGCTGGCGGTCCGCCCGGTGCAGCCCGGCAAGGGCGATTTCGACGACCGCACCTCGCCTGACAAGGCCTTATGGGGCGCCTATGCCGCCCTGCCGCAGCTGGACCTCTACTACCTCGGCTACCGCAATGACGCCGCCCGCTGGGCCGCCCGCACCGGCGCGGAAACCCGCCACAGCCTGGGCGCACGCTGGCACGGCGTCCGCGAAAACTGGCACTGGAACGTCGAGGGCGTGGTCCAGTTCGGCCACTTCGCAGGCGGCCAAATTCGCGCCTGGACACTGGGCACGGAACTGGGCCGCGCCTTCCCGGACACCCCACTGGCACCGGATTTCACCCTGCGCACCAACGTGGTGAGCGGCGACACCAACCGCTCCGACAACCGCCTCGGCACCTTCAACGCCCTGTTTCCCAAGGGAAAGTACTTCGGCGAACTCTCGCCGGTCGGCCCCTACAACATGATCAACGTGAACCCATCGGTCGGCCTGCAACTGGCCCCCGCCGTCTCCGCCAGCATCGGCGCCGCAGCGTTCTGGCGCTACTCCCGCGCCGACGGCATCTACGACATCCCCGGCAACCTGATCCGGGATGTAGGAGACAGCCACGCCCGTTTCATCGGCAAGGAAGTGGAAACCACCGTGGCCTGGCAGGCCAGCGCCGAACTCGAACTCTCGGCCTCGATCTCCGCCTTCGCGCCGGGCGCCTTCATCCGCGAAACCGGCAGCGGCAAAACGATCCACATGCTCGGCCTGGAAAGCAATTTCCGCTTCTGAACTTTTCAGTTTCATCGAACGAATGGAGTGATCTTATTCGGATATTCGGGAACGCAATGCCCCATTAAGCCAGCGTCATAGCCCATTCGGAGACCGTCATGACCCCCACCTCATCCACCACACTGCCCCGGCTACTACTGCTGCTGTCCGCCACCACCGGTCTTGTCGATGCCGCGTCGGTGCTGGGGCTGGGCAAGGTCTTCACCGCGAACATGACCGGAAATGTCGTATTCCTGGGCTTCGCGGCCGCCGGGACGCCGGGCTTCAAGGTCATCCCCGCCGTCCTCGCGCTGTTGTCTTTCATGGTCGGGGCCTGGGGCGCGGGGCACCTTGCCCGGCGCCATGTCGAGCGTCCGCTGCGCCGCTGGCTGCTGTGGGCCGCGCTGATCGAGGGCGGGCTGCTGTGGATCGCCGCTCTGATCGCGCTCAAGATCGACGTCGCCTCGCAGGCGCCGGAACTGGCCGTTCTCACGGTAATCGCGCTGACCGGCTTTGCGATGGGCCTGCGCAATGCGACCGTGCGCCAGCTCAAGGTGCCCGACCTCACGACGACCGTGCTGACCCTCACCATCACCGGTATCGCCGCCGATCGCGCCGACGGGAAATCTCCCAACCTCGTCCGCCGCTTCGGTGCGGTGCTGTCAATCTTCGCCGGAGCCATGATCGGCGCGTTGCTGCTACGCCACGGCGGCCTGTCCCTGCCGCTGGCGCTGGCCGGAACCGTGGTGCTGGGCGCAACCCTCATCTTCAACCGCGACCCTGCCTCGGCCCTCCCGCACCGGCCGTAAGGCGCGCGCCGCAGCGGCAATCGAGGAGCGTTTAACGACCCTGACCCTGCGTGAGCAAAGGGTGATGGGCCGCGTGACGCACAGGCTGATGCCTCGGCCCGGATAACGGGCGCCTCGACTGGCCGCGCTTTTGCTGCGGCCATGGAACCTTGGCGCCTTCCGCGCACTAAACACACTCATACATTCGTATCGTTCAGCCTCGCGCCTGCACTCGATAGCGCGGCGCCTGTCTGGCGAAGACCGGGCGTGCTCACGTGGGCAGCAAGGAGGAGTGACGATGAGGGACCAGTCGGATGCAGTCGCCGGATCGCGTGCCCAGGGCGCGATTCTCGAACGCTTCCGCCGGACACGGGACCTCAGCCGCGATCTCGTCCAGGGGTTGAACGAGGCAGACATGACGGTGCAGTCGATGCCCGACGCCTCGCCCGCCAAGTGGCATCTGGCGCATACGACCTGGTTCTTCGAAACGTTCCTGCTGCGCGATCAAGTGTCCGGCTATCGCCTGTTCGACGAGCGCTGGCCGTTCCTGTTCAACAGCTATTACGAGGCCGAGGGCGCACGCATGGCCCGTCCCGAGCGCGGTCTGCTGACTCGCCCGACAGTAGCCGAAATGCTGGCTTATCGCGAACATGTGGACGAGGCCATGACCGCCGCGCTGCCGCGCCTGATGGAGCGGCACAGCGACCTCGTCGAACTGGGCATCCAGCACGAGCAGCAGCACCAGGAATTGCTGCTGACCGACATCAAGCACCTGTTCTCGCGCAATCCGCTCGGCCCGGCTGCCTACGCCGCCGCCGGTGACGGCGCTGCGGGCGCGGACGTCCCGCTGCGCTGGATCACGGGCGCCGAAGGGCTGACCGAAATCGGCAGCAACGCAGAAGGCTTCGCTTTCGACAACGAATTGCCGCGCCATCCTTCCTGGCTTGCGCCCCATGCGCTGGCCAACCGGCCGGTAACCAATGGCGAATGGATCGAATTCATCGCCGACCAAGGCTATGCCACGGCCTCGCTCTGGCTGTCGGACGGCTGGGACTGGGTGCGGCGTGAAGGCATTGCCGCCCCGCTCTACTGGCGCGGGCAGGACGGCGCGTGGGAGCATTTCACGCTTACCGGCTGGCAGCCGCTCGATCCCCGCGCGCCCGTAACCCACATCTCGTTCTACGAAGCCGACGCTTTCGCGACATGGGCCGGTGCCCGCCTGCCGACCGAGCAGGAATGGGAAGCCGCCGCGCAGTTTCGCAATCCGCTGAGCGGAGTCCAACTGGACCGGGCCGAGGGCATCACACCGCGGGCCGAGAGCAAGGATGGCGCCTTCGCCTCGCTGTTCGGCAACGTGTGGGAATGGACCGGCTCGGCTTATCGGCCCTGGCCCGGCTATCGCCCGGCGGCGGGCGCAGTGGGCGAATACAACGGCAAGTTCATGTCCGGCCAGTTCGTCCTCAAGGGTGGCAGCTGCGCCACTCCGCGCGGTCATGTCCGCGCCTCGTACCGGAATTTCTTCCATCCTCACCAGCGTTGGCAGTTCACCGGCCTACGCCTTGCAAGGAGCCTATAGGCATGCTGTTCACGCCGACGCGCCCCGAAGATGAAATCCGCCGCGATACGCCCGCGACCGACCCCGCCTTCCGCACCGACGTACTGCGCGGGCTGGGTCAGGCCGACAAGGCGATCCCCGCCCGCTGGTTCTACGACATGCGCGGATCGCAGCTGTTCGAGGCAATCACCCAGGTTTCCGAATATTACCCCACCCGCACCGAGACAGCGCTGCTCCACGCCCATGCCCCGGCCGTGGCGCAGACGGTGGGCGCGGACGCTACGGTAGTCGAGTTCGGATCGGGCAGTTCGATCAAGACCCGCATCCTGCTGAAATCCATGCCGCGCGCCACGTATGTGCCGATCGACATCTGCGGAGAGTTCCTCGACGAAGCCTGCGCGGACCTTGCGGCGCTGTTCCCGCATCTGCGGATCGTGCCGGTGGAAGCGAACTTCATGAACCCGGTGCACCTGCCGGTGCGGCAGGGCGGGCAGGCGATGCTGGGCTTCTTTCCCGGATCGACCATCGGCAACATGACGGCGGCCGCAGCCGTCGACCTGCTACGTTCCATGCGCCAGACGCTGGGGCTAAATGCGCATCTGCTGATCGGCATCGACCGGGTGAAGGACCCAAAGCGCCTGATCGCTGCCTATGACGATGCGCAGGGGGTGACGGCGCTGTTCAATCTCAACCTGCTCCAGCGCATCAACCGGGAACTGGGCGGAACCATCCCGGTAGGCGAATTTCGCCACCTCGCCCGCTGGAACGAGGATGCGAGCCGGATCGAGATGCATCTCGAAGCCCGCCGCGCCATCCGTTTCGAGGTGGCCGGCCAGTCCTTCCACATGGACGGCGGCCAGACCATCCATACCGAGAACTGCCACAAGTACCGCCCGAGCGAGATGCGCCTGCTGCTGGCGGCCAGTGGCTGGAGCCAGCTCGAGCATTGGACCGATCCGCAGGAGGATTTCTCGCTGATACTGGCCGGGGCCGAAAGCGACCAGCAGACGCCCTGAGCCGCGATCAGGCACGGCAGTACCGGCTTACTCCAACAGCGGCCTCCAAGGACTGAAACGTCAGTAGAACCGGGGTATCGGGCCCCATTGTCGGGTCTGGTCGGGCAAGTCTACCTGCACCCCGTCCACCCAGCACCAGCCCCAGCCTTCTGGCGGGTCGTAGCCTTCGATGATGGGATGATGCGTCTCGTTAAAATGGGCGCGGGCGTGGCGGTGCGGGGATTCGTCGCAGCAGCCGACGTGGCCGCAACTGCGGCACAGGCGCAAGTGAACCCATGGACTGCCGATCTTCAGACACTCCTCGCAGCCCTTCGCGCTGGGGGTGACTTGGGCGATTGTCATGCTGTGCGAGCAGCCGGTCATGGCGTTTCCTTCCGGTTGGCGGCGAACATCGTATGGATCTGGGAGACCACCGCAGCGCCTTCGCCCACGGCGGCAGCGACGCGCTTGGTCGAACCGGCCCGCACGTCGCCGATGGCGAAGACACCCGGCATCGCGGTTTCCAGCGGGAGATGCCCCCTGCCGGTTTCGACGAAGCCCTTGGCGTCGCTTGCCACCCCTGGCGGCAGCCAGCCCGAATTCGGATCTGCACCGATGAACAGGAAGACATGGCGCAGGGCCCGGTGGTGGAGCGCACCGTCTGCGTTGTGCCGGATCGTCGCGCCGGACAGCCCGCCCGCCACATCGCCCTCCAGCGACACGACTTCCGCGCCGACATGAAGCTCGACGTTCGGCAACTGGGAAATCCGATCGACCAGATAGCGCGACATCGTCTCGGCAAGATCGCGGCGCACGATCATGTGCAGCTTCTTTACCTGCGGCGCGAGGAAGACCACCGCCTGCCCGGCCGAGTTGCCGCCGCCGACAAGGGCGATATCCTCGCCTGCGCAGAGCCGCGCCTCGATGGGTGAGACCCAGTAGGACACGCCCGCGCCCTCGAAGCGGTCCAGCCCCTCCACCGCAAGGCGCCGGTAGCGCGCGCCGGAGGCAACCACCACCGCGCGCGCCTGTACGCCGTTCCCGCCCGCAAGTTGCAGATGCAGATGGTCGCCGCGCCGCTCCAGGTTTTCCACTTCGGCCGGGATCGCCATCTGCGCCCCGAACTTGAGGGCCTGATTGAAAGCCCGCCCCGCCAGCGCCTGCCCGGAAATACCGGTGGGAAAGCCAAGGTAGTTCTCGATCCGCGCCGAGGCTCCGGCCTGCCCGCCCATGCTGCGCGCATCGAGCACGACCACCGACAGTCCTTCAGAAGCGGCATAGACCGCAGCGGCAAGCCCCGCAGGACCGGCGCCGACGATCACGACGTCGCTCACCGCATCGGGATCGATCTGTGCCGAGAGGCCGAGGCAGGCCGCCAACTCCGTCTCGCGCGGGCAGCGCAGGATCGGGCCTGTAGGGCAGACGACCAGCGGATATTCCGCCGGGGCCACGCCCAGCCGCTCCACCAGCGCCTTGCCCTCGCCGTCCTCGCTCACATCGAGAACGAGGTAGGGATAACCGCTACGACGCAGAAATTCGCCCAACCGGACCACGTCCGGGCTGCCCGGCACACCGATCAGGACCGTGCCGGCCCCGCCTTCCTCGATCAGCCCGACGCGGCGCAGGATCAGGGCGCGCATGACCGTCTCGCCCAGTTCGGCCGAGCCGATCATCAGGGCCCGCAGATGCGCGGCATCGATGGGGATCGCTGTGCACCCGTCCGGCCCGGCGCGCCCGCCGGCGATCGAGGGGCGGCCTGCCAACTGGTTGATCTCGCCGGTGAACTGGCCGGGACCATGCATGGTGACATGCGCTTCGCGGCTCAGCCCGTCACGGCGCACAACCTCGATATGGCCAGCGACGACAAGCCAGGTAGGAGCCTCGCGGTCGCCTATGGCATAGACCTGATCGCCGGGGGCGAAGACGCGTTCCGGCCCGCTGGCAAAGCGCCGCGCGGCCGCCACTTCGGCTGCACCCAGCACCGGAAACATCTGGTATTCGCGGCTTGCGATCGTGCTCATGCCAGTTCTTCCTGTTCACGCCAGTTCTGCCTGCCGTGTTTCCAGTCGATCCCGAATGCCCCGTCGAAGGGTATCCGGTGCCTCGTTGTCGGGCGTTCCCGCATCGCCCACCAGCATACACTGATTTATGGCAGCTTCGAAATCGGCGGACCAGGCAGGCGAAAAGACGGGCATGCCGGCCCAGCTCACACGGCGGCTCAAAAAGGAACGCCGAATACCGGTGGCTTTCCAGTTCGAGGCGGGCTGCTGCGATGTTGTCGCCGGGCGGCGATAGAAGGTCGCCTCAGGCACCGCGCCTGCTGGAGCGCCGCCCACCGACCTGGGCGCCGCTGCCAAGTGCGATATCTCCGGCCGGCTAAAGGCGCTGCCGACAAACGAAAGCGGGCGCACGACCCGGCGGTGATCGCCGGGCACATGCGCCCTCGAAGCAGGTGATGTCTCCCCTCTCCCGCGACTGGCATTCTCCATCGCGGAAGTTGGAGGAGGCGGCCCACGGCAAGGGCCGCCTCCTCCCCGACCCCGTCAGACGGAGTCGGGTAGCGGCGTGTCCGACCTGGGGGAGGGCAACAAGAGCGGTGGACACGCCATCCTTGTTTCAGCTCCCCGTGAGGCCTCCCAGCAGCCCGGTCACCGGCGAAAGCAGGGAAGCGGTTCCTGAGCCCGTCCCCCCACCGACACCGCCGAGCAGACCACTGACGACACCGGTGACCGGAGCAAGCGCACTGCCCGCACCGCTGCCGCCACCGACGCCGCCCAGCAGGCCGCTCACCACGCCGGTCACCGGAGCAAGCGCACTGCCCGCGCCGCTGCCGCCACCGACGCCGCCCAGCAGGCCGCTCACCACGCCGGTGACCGGAGCAAGCGCACTGCCCGCGCCGCTACCGCCGCCGACGCCACCGAGGAGGCCACCGACGACCCCGGTAACGGGCGACAGCACTGAGCTGCCGGTCTCCCCCGCACCGAGGCCGCCGACCACTTGGCCGACCACCGGACCAAGCGCCCCGTTCACGGCGCCAAGCACCGGCGAGGTCACCGTATCCACCACAAGAGTTACGGGCGCCACGACCGGAGCCAGCCCGTTGGTAACCTGGGTCACCCCGCTGCCGACCTGCGCGCCCAGAAGCGCACCGGCAAGGTTGCCGACAGGCGCAAGGCCCTGCGCCACGCCCGCGGCCGTCGTCGGCAGCGTAACGTCCAGCACCGCGCCATCAGAGAGCACGTCGGCCGTCACCAGCTGCCCCGAGACGAGGCCCGGATTGTCCGACAGGACATTGACGCCCGCCAGGGTGCCGCTGGTGCTCGCGCCGGTAAGACCGTTGTTGGCAAGGTCCAGTCCGACCAGCGGACCGGTATACGTCGGCGCCGTGCCGGAACCGCTGCCCGGCAGGCTGCCGGTGATGCCGCCTACAAGGCCGCCCAGCTGTCCGGTGAGCGGTGCCAGCACGCCGCCCGAACCTACCACCGGGGCCAGCACGGTATCGACGGCCCCGAGCAGCGGCGTCGTCACACCGCTGACGGTCGAGGTCACGGCGGCGACCGTGGGCGAAAGTCCGTTGGTGACGCCGGTCACGGTCGATCCGACCTGTTGGCCCAGCAGTGCCCCTGCCAGAGCGCCGACCGGGGCGAGCGCCTGCTGCGTCTGCGCCGCCGTGGTCGGCAAGGTCACCTGCACAACGCGGCCATCACCCGTCAGCACATCGACGACGATGCTGCTGCCACTGCCTCCGCCACTGCCGCCGGTCGAGCCGGTGGGCGGGGCGACATTGACGTCGATCAGACTGCCCGGACCGCTGGGGCCGAGAATGGGAACGCCGCCGACACTCACCCCGGCAGCGGGGCCAGTGAGGCTGGTCGTGCCGGTCGGCCCCGAGGGACCGGTGGGACCGGTGGGACCGGTTGGTCCAGTCGGCCCGGTAGGTCCCGTCGGACCGGTGGGGCCTGTCGGACCAGTAGGGCCGGTGGGGCCGGTGGGTTCGGAAGGGGTGGATGGCCCCGACGGCCCCGCAGGCGTACCCGCATGGAAACCGACGCTATCCGCGCAGGCACCCAGCAGGAGCAGCGGGATAGTCGTTGCGCAGAGAAGGGCTTGCCGTGCCGTCGGGCGCAGTTCGCTGTTGGTCATTGTGTTGTCCTCCGTGAATTGCCGTATGCGCAAAGCGTCAGGCACTTCGGGAGAATAGTCTCGGCCAGAAGCAGCCGCTTCGGCCCTGCGCAACGGCTCCGCTTCCGGCACCGCGCGGGACAATTTCGGGCAAACGGCAGGATGCCCCGGAACGGACCGCGCCGGGCACGCAATCCACACGCAAGCCGGCACGGCCCGCACGCAAAGGCCGGAAAACCGGGCATGCGCATACGCAAAACGACTGCTGAGGCCCGTTTTGAGCCTTGGTGCCGGGTCGGCGGCAATTGTAACCAACCCGGCGCGACGCCGTCCCGGGAAGCACCTGGTGGCAGGGCTCCTCAGGCAGGCTGGCTGCGAATCTCCGCTGCGGCAGCCCGCAGTTCAGACTCGGGACGAGCGGCCAGCCAGCCCGACACCTTGCCCAGAAACGCCGGGGTGGCGCTTGCCTCCAGCTTGCGCAACCATACGAGCGCTTCGTCGATACAACCTGCCTCGATCAGCATCCGCGCATGGTTGAACTCGCCGCGAAAGTCTCCGCCCTCAGCGGCGCGGCGGTAGTGGTCGGCGGCGACATCCATGTCCCGCATGACCACCCAGCCGTCCTCGTGAAAGCCGCCCAGCAAATTGATCGACTTGACGTGCCCCGCCCGCGCCGCCCGGCTGTAGAGGCGGAAGGCCGCCTCGCGGTCGAGCGGGACACCCTCGCCCAGGCAATGCAACGTGGCGAGGTTGTACATACCCCAGTCGAGCCCGCGCTCCGCCGCCGCCTCGTACCACTGCGCCGCCCGGACCTTGTCGACCGGAGTGCCCCAGCCGTGTTCGCAGCAGCGTCCGACCATATTCATGGCCATGACGTGACCGGCCTGTGCGCTTGACGAGAACCAGCGCAGGGCTTCCTTCTCGTCGCGCGGGATGCCTTTGCCGTCGAGCAGGATCTGGCCGTAAAGCGCCTGCGCCTCGGCCAATCCGGCTTCGGCGGCGACTTTCATGATGCCGGCCACTTCGGCGTCGGAAGCGCTCAGCCGCTCACGCGCTTCCTCGGCGCTCCAGCTTTCGATCTCCGCGAATGTCAGCGTCATGCGATATCCTCCCCTTGAAAACGAGCAGGGCCCGCCCCCCGAAGGGAGCGGGCCCTGCCCTGTCACCGAGAACCGAAGGCTCAGTACTTCAGCGAGAGCGTCGCGAAGGCCGAGCGGCCCGGTGCCACGGTCGCGAAGTGCGTCGAGTACGTGCGGTCGTAATACTTCTTGTTGGTCAGGTTCTGCACGTTCACCCGCACCGATACGTTGTCGGTGAGCGTAGCCGAAGCCGTCGCATCGAAGCGCCAGTAACCGTCGATAGAGCGGACAACAGTGTTGTTCGAACCATCGGCGAACACGACGTTGCTGAAGCCCGCATACTGCTTCGAGTTGTAGATCGCGCCGCCGCCGATCTGGAAACGCTGGGCGATGTCGAAGGTCGTCCAGGCGGTGAAGCTGTGCTTGGGCGTGTTAGGGAACGGCTTGCCGAGGTTGACCAAGGTCGCCGCAGTGAGGACGTTGCCGACATCGGTGATCTCGGAGTCCATGTAGGTGTAACCGCCGAAGATGCTCCAGAACGGGAGCGGCTTGCCGTTGAAGCCCACTTCGAAGCCCTGGATGCGCCGTTCGCCGACATATTGGGGTAGAAGGTCCGCGCCGGTGGTGCGAGCGTTCTTGGTCTCGGTACGGAATGCGGCTGCGCTCAGCCCGAAGGCGTCGTCCATGAACGACCACTTGGTGCCGATTTCATAGGACTTGGTCTGTTCGGCCTTAAGGGCGTTCAGCGTCGTCAGTGCAATGGCGTTGCCTTCCTGCCCTTCGCCGACAAGGCTGCCGGGAGGAGTGGTCGACTTCGCGTAGGACACATAGATGCTGCCGTTGGACATCGGCTTGAAGATCAGGCCTGCCTGATAGTTCAGGAAGTTGTCCTTCTTTTCCAGGACAGGCGCCGCAGCCGTTGCCGGGATCGTGGTCTGGACCGTGTTGTACCAGTCCTGACGGATACCGACGTTCAGCAGCAGCTGATCGGTGATCGTGATCGTGTCGAGGGCATAGATCGCGTAGGTCGTGGCTTCGGTCTTGGCGCTGATCGCGTTGCGGGCGACCGGAAGAACGCTGCCGTTGATCTGGACATTCTGCCACGGGTCATTGGGGTTCGGGTTGGTCAGGCTGGTGCAGTTGTAGGCAGCCTGGTTGGCTACGCTGCAGCGCGCCGAAGCGGCGGCGCTGGTGTTGGTGTTCACGTTGAACGTGCCGCGCTTGGACTGTTCCCAGCTCGCCTCGGCGCCGACCGAGAACGAGTGCTCGATGCCGCCGGTGTCGAACGTGCCCGACACGTCGAACTGGCCGACCATCGAATCGACGTTGCTCCAGCGCGTGTTCGCACGGCGCCAGACCAGGCCGTTGACCACGTTGCCCTGGCTGTCGTCGGGCTGGGTGATGATGTAGGACTGCTTGACGTTGGCATACTTGGCCGTCGCGCGAACCTTGATGCGGTCGGACAGGTCATGCTCGGCGCGCAGGAACAGTTCGTCGACGTTGGTCTTGCGGAAGTCGCGGTTCTTGAGACCGTAGAAGGTGTCGCGGTCCACGTCGGCCGGGCCGATCTTGAGCTGGTCGGCGGTCTTCACATACGTGGCGTTGCCGGGGCGCTCGAACGGAATGCCCGGATCGGGCATGTCGTCGCTCTGAAGGTGATAGTAGTTGATGAAGGCGCGGGTCGAAGTGCCCAGGCCCAGCGCAGCCGAAGGCGAGATGCCCCAACGGTTGTAGTTCACCACATCGCGCCCGGCGACATCGGCGTCATGCCACATGCCGTTGACACGGATCGCGGCGGTGTCGCTCACCTGATAGTTGGCGTCGACCGTAGCGCGCTTGTAGTCGTCGGTTCCGTAGCTGAAATCACCAAGGATGCTGGTGCCCAGGTGCGGCATCTTGCTGACGAGGTTGAGGCTGCCGCCGGCGCTGCCGCGTCCGCCCATGGTCGAATCGCCGCCCTTGACGACTTCGATCTGCTCGATCGCGAAAATCTCGCGCGACTGCCCGCCGATGCTGCGAACGCCGTCGATATAGGTGCTGCCCTGTGCGTCGAAGCCGCGGATGAACGGACGATCGCCCTGCGGGTTGCCGCCTTCACCGGCGCCGAAGGTGATACCCGGTACGGTGCGCAGCGCCTCGGCGAAAGTGGTCGAACCGCTCTCGCGGATGACCTGCGAAGGCACCACGATCACGGTCTTGGCGGTGTTGAGCAGCGGCGCCGTGTACTTGGGCGAAGCGGCTTCATCGACCTTGTAACCGGATTCATCGATCGCGGTATCGGAGACGGTCACCCCGCCCAGGCTGGGGGGCGTCGCATCGGCGGCGGCATCCTGCGCCATGGCGGGCGAGGCCGCGAAACCGACGCAGGACAGTGCCAGATAAGCCGGCGCGACCGTTGCCGACGAGTTACGAAGACGAGATAGAGACACTCAAACCCCCCTTTTATTGCAAATGCGTATCAATTCGCGGCGCTAATGCGAATGATTCGCGTAAAATGCAAGGAGAATTTTGTCGGACCAATTCAACCAGAAACAAAAATCATCGGAAAATTGTCGAGGCATGAAAACAAACCATGGCATACCACATCGCCACCAACCATGAATTATACATTCATAATTTCTGTATTTTCATTATAGAAATATAAATCAATATTGATAATATTTTCTATTTATTAATTAAGTTTTCGAACATAATACCCAGAAACCACCTTTCACGCCAGATTTATTTGCAAATAAATATCACAATTCGATGTGAAATAGCGATTGGGAGAAACTCGCTAAACCGTTTCATTTCCCGTTCGCAAACAGGCGCAACAATCTCAGCCTTGCGCGCGCCGGGTTGTCAGCGGTTTGATCATCCCACTTCTGGTCGATAGCGGCCCGGCGTTCCCTTTCGCTGCGGTCAGCGCAATGTCGCCCGCAAGATCATGGTCCACCCTCGATCCGCAAATACGCACATTCGCTCTGTCCAGGTTCGCCTGCATCAGCGCACAGGCCCAACCGAAACAGAAACGCCCCGCCAGGCGGAGTGCCTGCGAGGTAAGGGAAATTCCGTATTTGGAGGAATGGTGGGCGGTGAGGGGCTCGAACCCCCGACCCTCTCGGTGTAAACGAGATGCTCTACCAACTGAGCTAACCGCCCGGCACGCCGGAAGCTGTGCCAATAAGCCATTTTCCGCCTGCGTCAACACCCCCTTTCACGGAACGAAACGGGCTCAACCAGAACAGATCGGGTCCCCGAGTCCCGACATAGTCCCGACCAAACTTGGATGGCCGATAATGCGTTTGCGAGCCCGAACACCAGCTCATTAAATGCTCAATAGGAATCTCGGATAGCGTCGAGAATGTCGTCTAGAGGAAGCGTATCTAGGGCATTAGTCTTTGACCTTTCATCGTTAAGGTGATCGCGTATGCGCCGCTGTACAATCGCCTCCGGTACGTCGTGATTGTCCGCGCGGATGGCCTCCAAGGCCTCGATCATTTCGGCCGGGAGCGGTTCAATGAGGGCGTCCGCGTAAATCTTTGCCAGACCGGCACCAGTGAGATCTACCTTCTCTCGGTTTGGCCCAAAGGCCAGATACCGGAGCAAAAAATCCAGCGAGATAACCGGGCCAGTATTGATCTTAGGAACAAGGTCAGGCTCAATTCGCGACAGTAGAGACCTTGCGGACCGATCAAGCGTCAACCACCAATTGGAATAACCTAAAGGCGCTCTGCCCCGCTGCCCTATTCTTGAAGACAGTACGTGGAGGAAAGTCTCGGAATCGTGACTAGCCAATCGCAATGCGTGGGTCGTGTCACCCGACATCTTGGCACGCCGTTCGACATGAATGTTCTGCCATTCTGTTTCCACTGCTCGTGCCAATTCCTCGCTCACATTCGTGTGGTCATCAGCCACTTCAAGGCGGATGGAATGATCAGCGCGCAGGTAATCTGCGATGTCTTGAACCGGGTCGTTTTTACCGACGAATGTCTCCACCCACGCCGCGAAATGCCCTTCCTTCCCGCCAAAACGCAAGTAAGAGGCCAGCAAATATGGAACAGGGCCATTCCATGAGTCGCTCCGAATGAAAGTAAGGCATTTATTTATATGACGTTCAAGTTCCTCTAGCACGCCAGCGGTTACTAGCAGCTTAAGCCCAGCAGAAATACATTGTCGATAGATTTGCGTGAAGGAGGTTTGACTTGGTGGCGCACCCGTTTCGGCGAAGAGCGGGAGAATAACAGATGTATCAAGCCATATTTCTCCCGATCCAAACATCTGCATCGTTGCTTTCTGCACGTCGGGTGTCGCGGCCAGAAATGCAAATAACGTATAGCTTTCCAGAAGACTCTTTAGGTATGCTGCTGTTTTCTCGGTAGGAGAATTTAGAACCGATTGAAGTACATCGGCCATAACAATTATCTTATTTTCCCCTGAAAACCCGAAATTAAGCGTACTTTTTCCGATGACTATTTCTTTTAATGTTACCTCATCAAACTTGTGATCCTCGGAAAATACCGCACTTTTAGCAAATTGTTCGCCTTTTTTCAGGAAATATGTTTCAACTATATTTCGGGCCGCTTTAGAAAATGCTCCGGAATTTTGGATGGTTATGGTTTTGAGCGTCACCAGCTGGCTCAGAAGATCTGAATCAAAATCATCTTTCATGCCTGCCAGCGCGGAGATCGAACCCGCCACCCGTGTTCGTTCGGTATCAGTGAGATGAAACTCATCCCCATCCCTGCGATGTCGAACGGCCGTCCCCGATAACCTGTTTAGGGCGGCGTCAACGCGTTGGCGAACCAGCACTTCGGAATGGCTGGGAAGAAACGAGTGCACGTCTTTATATATATGTGCCCGAGATTTTCGGTTGGCCGTGGAGGTGGCACGTAAGGACGCCCGTACCAGGGCGTCATAAGACGATTTCGTCAGTCCATAGCCTGCCTGAGAATCCTGCATCTGCATTTCTAGAAAAATTAGCGCAGTTTTCGCTTCATCGGCCTTCAATGACGAGACGAGGTCATTATCCAGCAATCTCTCGGACACAAGAGGGTCGACAAACTGTTTTGAAAGTTCTTCTGCGGCCGATTCTCGCGAAAACGTAGAATTGGCCCTCTCGATAAACCAAGACCTATCATAAACATCTAAGAAGTATTTTTCGCGACGAAGATCGGCTTTTATTTGATCGGCCTCGGCCCCAATAGGCTGATTTGTAACATAAATTAGACTGCTAGTATTTGGAAAGCTTTCTTTTAAACGGCGAATTGTGGTGCGTATTTTTGGGGACCATTTTTCGGTAACGGAATATTGAAAGGCTAGCGAATCGTCGCCTTCTTCACAGAACAGTGTGGCGTCTCGCCCACCGTCTCCGGACGGAGATGCCATCGTACGGAGCGCCGGGTATTCGCTGGAAAGGAACACGGAAGCCAGTTTCTCGAAAGTTTCCCAGTCTCCCGGTCCGAGCTGATCGAGCGCCATCCTAAACCGTTCAGAGCGTATTGCCATTTCGCCTCACCATCATTCCTGCAAGAGGATAGGTGGATCACCCGCCTCCAGAAAGCGAGAGATCAACCGTGGAAACTGCGGATAGGTTGGCAAGGGTTGCGATAGCGAACGACCTGCCAAACCACGTGGGGAGTACCGGAAAAAACGTAACAAACGTAACATGTGGCAGATTTCTGCGGTTTTTGACGTAACCTAAAGCGTAACCTCTGAGTGATGAGATTACCTTTTTAAAACGTAACTTTTTGAACTGAAAAACCCTAGGATTTCTGCGGGGATTACCTTTCTCGCTCCGCGAAGTTGCGCTAGATTACCTTCCGAACGTAACACGGAAAATCGCTTAAATTCAGATGGTTGTCATGGCGGCGCCACCAGAGGTTACGCATGTTACGCTTCTCCGGTACCACCCACCGCAGCGAGGGGCCTTCACACAGATTTTCCAGAGATTGCGCCTCGTTCCGAAAAATCCGTCCAGCTGCATCAAATTGCAACGCGGCGAGGGTATCTGAGGAGCGCACCCAGCCTAGGACCTAGGCCGGGGGAAGGGAAGTCGTAGTGGTGCATCAAAAGGGACATATAAAGTGCGCGGGCGAGGCGGGGGATTAAGCGCGCGCTCGGGGGTGGCAGCGAATGCGGAAAATCTTGGCGCAATAATATTGCGCGTCGAAGAAATATTCCTGTCTACGCAATAATATTACGCCAAACCGACACAAATTTTCGCGCCTTTTATGCGATGGATCGAGGCGGCAAATCGTTGACCGACTCGGTTTCTGTTCTTCATATGTTCCGATTAAAGGAGCAATCTGATGAAGATCGAAGACATCCGCCGCGCCGTAGCCGACACGCTCGAAGCCCGGGGCCTCAACAACCGAACATTCCTGCGCGAGATCCGCACCGGCAAAAGGGATGATGGACCGTACATGATCGGCGCGCTCGCGTGCGTCGCCTTGCGCGGTGCTCAGCCGGCCGAGTGACGTGGGCCGCCTGGCAGATGGCATGCAGGCCCCAACGACCTTCTTCGAAGCCGCTGCCTGGGCGTACACGATCAAGGCGACGTGCGAGTGCGGGCATGCCGCCGTATTTCACCCGCATGCCCTCTGGTGGCGCTTCCATCGAGCAGGCCGAGACGGCACGCTGGAGACGGCCCGGTCGCGGTTCTACTGCGCCGTCTGCTGGCATACGCACTGCCGAAGGGTCCGCCCAGCCAGTTTCCTGCCAAGTAGGGATCAGCCGACCGTGGACCTCCCCCTGCCGGACGATCGGGAGTGGAAGCGCGCGGTGAACCATTACCGAGGGTAGAACGAAAAAGGGCGGCCCGATTGAGCCGCCCTTCGTGGGTCTGACATGTGGAAGGTCAGGCCGCAGCCTTTACCCTCTCACGAAAAAGCACCGCCTCGCGGCCCAGCGTGTCGTTCAATTCGAGGAACACGGACTGTAGCGGCATGATCTCCAGTTCGAAGAAGCTGTCGAGCGCCTTGGCCGGATCCCCGAAGCCGCCAGCGTTGGCCGGGATAACCCCCAGAAGCTGCGGCGGAACGCGATGCGCGGCCAATACGTCATCGCGCGTGGTGTTCTTGATGCCAAGGAACTCATCCTTTGCGCCCACCTCGGCGATCGGCAGGATCTTGATCCCGGTCTCTTTGCCCTCGGTCGCATGCACGAAGAGGTTGCGAAAGTTGCCCGGCCCTTTCGAACGCTTGAGCGCGTCGCGCATGGCATCCACGTCGCCATCGGCGAACATCCCGGTGGCGTAGAGGATGTAGCCCGCGTGGCTCCCGTTCTCGTAGTACCTGCGGCGAAACAGCGTGGCGTTCTCGTTCAGCAATGCGGACTGCAACGCCGACAGGTATTCCGGCAGGCCGTAGATCTCCTGATTGATATCCGGCGCCATGATCTGGTGGACGGTGCCCGCGTCGAACTCCACCTCGTTCTGATAGCCAGGCACCCACCAGAAGCTGCCCTTCGCGACACCGCGCCGCGTGTACTTGGCAAGGACGTGATCGAGGCGCAGCAGGCCGCCGAGGCGGTTACGAACTTCCTGCACATAGCAATTCCCCAGCACGAGGTAGTCCTGCACCATGGCAGCGAAGTCCCGCCGGCTGATCAGCGATGCTGGGTCGAGGCTGGCGGCCAGCAAGTTGCGCTTTAGGATGATGGCGCTCGAATGATGGGGCGAGGAACGGAACGACCGGGAAAGGCCGTCCAGCGAGATCGGCGGTTCATACCAGCGCTGGTTGTGCCAGCATTCCAGCATATCGAGCATGGTCGCCCGGCTATTGACCGGTTCGGGTTCCCCGAAGGTGAACGCCTCGATCGAACGGCTGCGGTTGTCGTTGACCGGGACGATCGCGCCGCCTGATGCAGCGGCGCTCTCCTGACGGCTCATCCTGCGGGCACGGCTACGCTTGCTCATTCGATAATCTCCATCGTGCCCTTGGGCTTTTCCTTGCCGTCGAGCGGCTCGTTCATAAGGATGTGCATCGCGGCCCAGGCGAGATCGGCATGTCCATCATTGCCCCCGCGCCCGGCCTTGAAGGTGACGTTGCGGCCGCTGGTGGTCAGCGTCTTCTTGATCGAGACGAAGGCCGAGACGATGTCGAGATAGCTGCTGTCGAATAGCAGGCGGCCCCGGCGGATCACATTCTGCGCCTTCATGATCATGCCGGCCTTCACCTCCAGCGAGTATTCGATCTTGGCGACCGAACAGCCGGGCATCTCGCCCACTTTCGCGAGCAGCTGGTAGACGCCCGCGCCGACACCTTGCGCGTCAATGCCGAGATACGTGCAGTTGTAGCGGCTCAAGACTGCCTTGATGAACTCGGCCTGCTGCTGGAAATCGAGGCCGCGCAGCTGGTGGCGTTCGAGGATCCGGAACTTGCCGCCTTCCTCCAACGGCGGCGCGGCGATAACCAGCGCCGCATTGTCACCGGTCTCGCTTTCCTGCGGATCATAGCCCGCCCAGACCGCGCGATTACCGTAGGGCCTTGCCGCCTCGATGTTGAAATCGGTCCAGTCGACCAGGCTGTCACAGCCGCAGGCGATCATGTCGTTGAATTTGAAGGCCGACATGCTGTCGTCGACGAAATCGCACATGAACAGGTTGGCGAATTCGTCTGGCGCGTATTCGTCCTCCAGCTCCGCAATGTCGAACAGGTCGCATCCGCCCGCTTCGGCGTCGCGGATGTTGACGATGTGGCGCCAGATGCGATCAGGCCCGACGCTGCCCTTTTCCGACAGCGCGGCATGGCTGACGTCGATCTCGACGCGGTCTTCCTTCTTGCGTCGGCGGTTGCGGCGCTCTCCGGTCCAGTATGGATAGGCGGGATGCGCGACGGTGGACGGCGTGGAGAAGTAGGTTTTCCGCCACTTCTTGTGCGTCGCCATGCCCGAGGCGACCTTGTTCAACTCCTCGAACGAATGGACCCAGAAGAACTCATCGAAGTAGAAATTGCCGTGCCGGCCCTGCGCCGTGCGGAAGTTGGTGCCGAGAAAGTGCATCTCGGCCGCCGCTTCTTCCTCAGGCCTGAGGTCCGAGGTGATGAGCATCGGATCGCCGGTCAGGGCAACGCCGACCAGCTTGGCGAAGCTGACGATGTATGACCGGAATTGGTGCGCCTGTGCCTTGGAGGCTGACAGGAATATCTGGTTGCGGCCCGTCTCGATCGCGTCGATCAGCGCTTCAAACGCGAAATAGTAGGTCGCGCCGATCTGGCGCGACTTCAGGATCATGCGGGTGCGCTGGCTCAGCGCGTTCCACCACGTCAGCTGGTAGTCGTAGCAACCTTCAAGGAAGATGCGCTTAAGTTCGGCCGCCTGCTCTGCGGTGAAGTGGTTCTTCTTCGCCTTCTTGCGCGGCCCAGCGTTCCGGTTGCCGACCTTTTCGTTGATGTCACCGCTATGGCCGCCCGGCTGCTCGAACCGGCGCACGCGGGCGAGACTTTCGATCTGCCTGGACAGCGCCTCCATTTCGACAAGGTCGCCGCTGGTCTTCTTCTCCTTCGCGATCAGCGTGAGGAGGCGGATTTCCAGCCCGTCTTCGATTTTCCGGATCGAGGGCGCGTCATCCCACTTGTCGCGCTGCTTCCACGCCGCGATCGTCGCGCGCGGTATCGCCCCGCCCGTGTCGCCCTTGACGCCGTGCAATTCGAATTCGTCGGCAATCTGCTGAACGCCCCACCCGCGCCAGTATAGGCTGCACGCATGGCGGCGGGGATCGAACTGCCATGCGTTTGTGGGTGCGCCGGGCTGGGGGAGGAATGGGCCAGTCATGCCGCAACCATGGCGCGCGCTTTTCGCGCCGATCACCGCCGTCCATTTCGCTGAACACTAAGCGAAATGCATGCCCTTGAGAGATTGCCTCCGACCGTCCCTTTCTGGCCGCAACACGCTGCCGAACCTCAAGGGAACCGGACCGATCATGGCCAAGAGCAAATTTTTCCGCGTCGCCGTCGAAGGCCCAACCGTCGACGGACGTGTCATCGAGCGCGAAATGCTCGTCCAGAGCGCCGCAAGCTACGCGCCCGCGACCTACGCCGCACGCATCAACTGCGAGCACATCGCCGGCTACAGCCCCGACAAGCCGTTCAATGCCTATGGCACAGTGCTTTCACTCAAGACCGAGGAAGTCGCGCTCGTCGTCAACGGCGCGACCAAGAACCTGCTCAGCCTGGTTGCCGAGATCGAAGCAAACGATCAGCTAGTGGCACTCAACAAGGCGGGGCAGAAGCTGTTCACCAGCTGCGAAATCCATCCCAATTTTGCCGGTGAGGGCAAGGCCTATCTGGTCGGCCTTGCAATCACGGACACTCCCGCCTCGCTGGGAACCGAGCCGTTGAAATTCGCGGTTCAGTCCAGGCCGAATGTATTCTCTTCGGCTTACGAGACCTCGATCGAACTCACTGCAGCCCCGCTCGACAGTGACGCCATCGGCCAGGGCATTGGCCGCTCGCTCCTCGACTTCTTCCGTAAGGAAAAGAAGGAAGAGCTGGCCACGCCGCCCGCCGTGCAGGTTATCCCGCCGGCCCCGGCCAACGACAACGTGTTCGATGTAGAGCAGTTCGCCGCGATCATGGGCCGCGAGATCGCTGCCGCCGCCAAGCCCGCCAATGATGCCGTTGCGGCGCTGGGCGCCCGTTTCGACGCGCTGGAAACACAGCTGGCGGGCACGGAGCAGCCGCAGACCTTCAAGCGCGCCCCGGCCACCGGCGGCACCGGCTCCATCGTCACCGACTGCTGATCGCCGCCGCCGTTCCCCGATCCGCCTGCCCACGCCCTACGCCCCTTCAGGAGCCCACGCACATGCGTAACGAAACCCGCCTGCTGTTCACTTCGTATCTGGGCCAGATCGCCCAGCTGAACGGCGTAGCCGATGCCACCGTGAAATTCAGCGTGGCGCCGGCAGTCGAACAGAAGCTGGAAGAGAAGATCCAGGAATCGAGCGACTTCCTCGGCCAAATCAACATCGTCGGCGTGCCCGCTCAGTCCGGCGACAAGGTCGGCGTCACTGTCACTCGCCCGCTGGCGAGCCGCACCAATACCGGCGCCGGCAACCGCCGCACGCCCGGCGATCCGACCGACACCACGGACGATGGTGGCTATTTCTGCCGACAGACCAACTACGATCACGCGATCAAGTATTCGAAGCTGGACGCCTGGCGCCACAAGCCCGAATTCCAGACGCTGCTGCGCGATGTCATCCTGAAGCAGCAAGGCCGCGATCGCATCATGATCGGCTTCAACGGTACCTCCGCCGCTGCAACCACCGATATCGTTGCCAACCCGCTCCTGCAGGACGTCAACGTGGGCTGGGTCCAGAAAATCCGCCTGCACGCGCCTGAGCGGATCATCGATGACGGCGACCTGACCGCCGGTGCGACCAAGGCCGTCTATGTCGCGGCCAGCGTGGAGGTCGTCGACGGCGATGTCACCAACGTCGACACCGCCGAAGCCGACTATGCCAACCTCGACGCGCTCGCCTTCGACATGCTCGACCTGCTCGATCCCTGGCACCGCAGCGATACCGATCTTGTCGTCATCGTCGGATGGAAGCTGGTCAAGGACAAGTACATGTCCTTGCTGCAGGCCGCTGGCGATACTGCGACCGAGCGCGAGGCCGCGCACCGCATCCTGACGCTGCCCATGCAGCTGGCGGGCAAGCGCGCCATAATCGTACCGTTCTTCCCCGAAGACGCGATGCTGGTCACCAGCCTCGATAACCTGTCGGTCTACTGGCAGGAGGAAACCCGCCGCCGGCAGGTCAAGGACGAGCCTGCGCTCGACCAGATCGAGAACTACGAATCCGTCAACGAGGATTACGTGGTCGAGGACTATGGCCGCTGCGCCTTCGTCGAGAACGTCGTCATGGGCAAGAAGCCCGCCTGACCGGCGCGCCGTCTGCCCCCGAAATCCGCGCCACTCACAGGACACCACCATGAGCCTTGCTCGTCGTAAGCGTAATCGCATCCTCGCTGCCCAGACCATCACCGCAGCGGCTGCACCTGTGCGTGGGGCGGACCCCGCCCCCGTTGCCGTCCTCTCCCCGGCAGCGGGGGCGAATACCTCTCCGCCCGCCGCCCGCGCTGCGCGCGAGATCGCCCTGCGTCTAACGCACGATCTGCGCCGTCTGAAAGAAATCCGCTCGATCGACCGGAAGATCGACGCCAAGCGCGAGATGCTGCCTGAGTACAAATCGTGGGTAGAAGGCATCGTCCAGGCTGATGCGGGCATCGGCACCGGCATCGCCGCCGATGTGGTGCCGACATACATGGTCTGGCTGCTCGACGTCGGCGCCTTCGATACCGCGATTGAACTCCTTCCCTTCCTGCTGCGCCACCGCGTGGAAATGCCGAAGCGCTACGCGCGCGACGTTCCAACTATCGTCGTCGAACTGGTGGGGGATGCGGCCGCCAAGGCGCAAAGCGCCGGCCAGCCTTTCGACCCGGCGGTTCTCGATAGCGTCGACAATCTGACCACGGGCATCGACATTCACGATGAGGTGCGTGCCAAGCTGCTGAAAGCTATCGGCATCGAACAACTGCGCACGGCCGAAGACATGCCGGCTGAAAATAGCCGCATCGTCCTGGAAAGCGCTCTCTTCAACCTTCGCGAAGCCCAGCGCCTGCATGACCGCGTAGGCGTCAAGGACCGTATCAAGCGCGCGGACAAGCTGCTGGCCGCTGTCAGCGCTGCGACGCCCGTAACGGAAACCGGCGGCACCTCTGCCGCCTGACAAGCTGCCCCCCGGCGCTCAGGGGCGGATCGCGCGCTGCGGGAGGCTTTCGGGCCGTAGGGCCGCCAGCTGACCCGATCCCCACCCCTGTAGCCGGCGGGCCGCTGGGAGATATCATGACCTTCGTTGCCACCCCGCCCGCATCCGAGATCGAGCAGCCTGCCGCGCCCGAAACGCCGGTGATCAACGATGGGTTCTTCCCGGATGTTGATCCCGCCGCCGTGCGCGCAGCAGCGAGGATCCCGACCAGCATCACGCCCGCTCGCCTCCGGGCCGCGATCCTTGGCGCTATCATGACCGTCGGGATCGACGTTCAGCAATTCGCCACCATCCAGATCGCCGCCGGCCATGCAACGCTTGCCGCTGTCCCCGCGCCGCATCTGGACGGCGAGAGTGTCCAGCTGATCCGTTACCAGCGTGCCGTCGCGCTCTACGCCAAGGCCGAACTGATCGAGCGCCACCGCGACTTCGACACGACGGCGGCCGGCGGCAGTCAGGCGGATGAACTTACGCCATCGATCGGCGAACTGCGGCGCGATGCACAGCACGCCGTCCGCGATTTGGTGGGGCGCGGACGAACGGTCGTGGACCTGCTCTGATGGCCGGGGCGCAGCGCCTTGTCGCCTTGCAGGGTGACACGCTGGACCAGCTGCTAGCGCGCGAGGCGGGCCTCGGCCCCGGCGACCTCAGCCGCGTGCGCGACGCGAACCCCGGCCTCGCCGCTCTCGAACCCATCCTTCCCCTTGGCACCGCCGTCATCGTCCCCGCCACGGCGGACACCCCGGCGCCGGCCACCCTGCCGCTTATCCAACTCTGGAGCTGACCCCATGGACCTGCGCACTCTCCTCCACGCCGTTTCCGAATGGGGCATCGACCTGCTCGGATCACTCGCGCCCTCGCTGATCGGCTCGGCCATCGCACAGGCATGGAAACCCGCCATGCCGTGGCGTCAGCGCGTCCTCCAGTGGGTCGTCGGCTCAACCGTGAGCTACTATGCCACGCTTGCGATCATCGCCGTTACTGACTGGAATGGCTTCGTCGCGCAGTCGATCGCCTTCGGCATTGCCCTGCTGGCGTTCGACGCCACGCCCCGCGTCGCCAAGGCAACCATCGAAACCCTCGCATCGATCCCCGGCCGCATCGCCGACCGCTTCCTGCCGAAGAAAGGCTGATCATGGCCACCGCCCCTCGCACTCGCTCGCTTGGCGATGCCGCCAGCTTTTTCACGGCCCTGCGTCAGGTCACCGGCGGCGTGACGCAGGCCCAGGTCAACATCCTCAACCTGCTGCTGGTCGCAGCCGGCGGCGCGGGCTGGCCGATTGGCTGGCTGGCCTACGGCCTCGCCACCGCCTGGCACGAAGCGCGATTCCTGCCGCAGGCCGAATGGGGCCTCGGCAAGGGGCGACCCTACGCCAGGGCGGGAAAATACGGCCAGTCGCAATACGGTCGCGGCCTCGTCCAACTGACATGGGACTTCAACTACGAGTGGGCCGACAAGGTGCTGGGCCTCAATGGCCTCCTGCTGCGAAACTTCGATCTCGCGCTCGATCCCGCCATCGCCACCCGCATTTTGATCAAGGGCATGGAAGACGGCGCTTTCACGGGCCGCAGGCTTGGTCAGTACATCGTCAACCGCGGAACCCCGGAGGCATTCGAAAACGCCCGCCGGATCATCAATGGCACCGACAAGGCCCAGCTGATCGCCGCCTATGCCGAACGCTTCCAGGCTGCACTAGACAAGGGCCGCTGGGCGTAATGATCGGCGCGTCCCACCTCGCTCTGGCCGGGGCGCTCGCCGCCTGCCTCGCTGGCATCGGCGGGTTCGCCTACGGTGTGGGCGTGGGGGCGACGGAGGAACGCGGCGCGCAGGCGCGCGCGGATGCGGCGGCCGGCAAGGTGCGTGATGAACTCCAGGCCCGAATCGATACCTCGGCCCTGCGCCACCAGTCCGCCGAATACGCCCGGCAAACGAACGTCAGGGAAATCTACCATGAATCGCAGAAGGTCATTGAGCGCCCGGTCTATCGCAACGTGTGCGTTGATGCTGATGGCGTCGGCCTGCTCGACCGCGCCGCCGCCATCGCGAACGGCGAAGGTATCGTCGCATCTGCTGGCACCGCCCCCGGCGCTGCCGCCGGTCCAGCGGACCAGCGCGGGCGAGATGACCGGCGCTGACGCCCAGATGAGCCTGCAGGCGCTCTACGACATCGCGGGCCATATCCGCGCCGCGTTCATCGAACTTCAGGACGAAGTAAGCCTGCAGCTGGGAGGCACCGATGCGAAAGGCCGATAGCCTGCGCCGCTGGCTCACCGCCTACATCCCCGACATGAAGACCCACCCCGATCGCATGCAAATCTATGTGGAGGGCGGCACGATCGCGTCCAGGCAGTCGCGCACGTTGTCGTATGTCTACCAGTACACGCTCAAGGTGCTGATCTGCGATTTCGCGGGCGATACCGATACGCTCATGGTCCCTGTGCTGGCATGGATCGCGAAGGAACAGCCGCAGCTGCTGCGCCGGCAGGACAGCGCGCCCTTCACATTCGAAGCCGAATTGCTGGACAGCGAAACCTCGGACATCGAGATCTCGATCGACCTCACTGAAAACCGCGTGGTCACCGCCCGGCCAAACGGCAGCGGCTACGACATCGAGCGGCCCGAAGAACCCAGCTTTGTCGACGCCTTCGAAGGGGTGAATGCCAGCTTTTCCGGCATCTTCGCCGGTCACGAAACGCTTGTGCCCGATCCCGGCGTATGACCGACGATCTGGCCGAGGTCGAACGTATCGCGGGCGCTCTGCTGCGGAGCCTTTCCTCCGGCCAGCGCCGCAATGTCATGCGCCGTATGGCCCGCGAACTGGCCATCAGCCAGCGCCAGCGCATTACCGCCCAGCGCCAGCCTGACGGCACCCCGTTCGCGGCGCGCAAGCCCAAATCGCAGCCGATTTCCGGCCGTGGCACCGCTTGTTTCATGTACCCCTCGGGTGGCAGCGGCGAACCGCGCCGGGTCATCATGAAAAGCTTCACCTGGGCGACTGGCCGCATGATGACCGGCTTCGATATCGAAGCGCGCGCGATCCGCTCATTCGAATTCGACAAGATCGTCAAATGGTTGCCCGTACCGGATGAATACCGCAACGCGAGCGGCGGGCGCCTGCGCCGCCGTGGCGGCCTGCGCCGACGCGCAATGTTCCGCAAGTTGGCCAGTTCGAAATTCCTCAAGACCGGGACCGACGATCAAGGCTTTTGGGTCGGGTTTTCCGGCAAGATCTCCCAGATCGCGAGCGTGCACCAAGGCGGATTGCGCGATAAGCCTTCACTGCGGGCGAAGTCCGTCTCTTACCCGAAGCGCGAACTTTTGGGAGCTACGGCCGCTGATCGTAATAAGCTGCTGGACGTGATGTATGAGGCCCTAGTTGCGATCTGACCCACAAATGGGCCTTATAGCGGCCCCACATTGACTAATTTGGTGAGCTAACTGCGTTCGGGGCGGTCTGTGTCTCGGAGCGTTTCGTTCTGATCAATTGCATCACCGGCTTTTCGATCAGCATCCAACTCAACCATCCGCATACGCATGAAATGACCCAAGTTGCAGCAATCATAATGACCAGGGAAGTACCAGGGAACCACCAGTTGAGCACCTTCGTTATGGGCCACGCATACAGATAAACACCATACGATATATCGTTCTTATTATTGATCCTCGCCAAGAAACCTCCCGCGCCCAACTGAGCAAATGCAAGAATCAAGTAGCTTCCGAAAAGCATCATGCCAGCTACGGCTGAAACGTTGAAGCAGAGGCTCAGAATGAGCCCAATAGCCGCGACCAAAATTCGCTTTGCCGAAAAAACTATGGCGTGCCGGTAGGCATAAAAACATGCCCCTGCGAGAAATACCGCTGCAAGTCTGAAGTCTTGGCGAAGGTTGCCGATCAACGCGTTCCGAAAATCCTGCAAGGAATAGCCTGCCATCGTCGCTGGCGGAACGGGATCAGTCGCCTGCCAAGCTTCATGAGTTGGAATCGGGAAAGCCAATGATGCGGCAAGGCAAAGCAGCGTCACTGTCAGAAGACAAGACGAACGCTTAAGAATTCCTGTAATTCCCAAGACGACAACTAGAAGATAGCATCGAAATTCGTACGCGATTGTCCACAGCGATCCGTTCAACGACGGGTAGGGCTGGCCATCAAATGCCCCGGAAACCGTCGGCTTTTGCAAAAACAAACAATCGTGCAGTAATCTTCCCAACACACTCAAGTTCGAAGGAATATCTGCACCGCCAATCGGTGCCACCACGAACGCACATAAGACGAAAACGACAATGAAACCAGGGTATATACGTGCAACACGGCGCTTCATGTACGATGATATCGACGAACTATTTAGGTAACTTGCGCTAATCAAATAGCCGCTGACAATAAAAAAACAATTTACAGCAAAGTCCCCGAAGGAAAGTGTGCCATAAATAAATGTCAAACCATCCCGCGATCGGTTACCGTCAATTATCTCTGCAGTGTGTGAAAATATGACCAGCGATGCAAAGAGAAGTCGCAGAAAACCAAATGCATTGTCGTGATTTCCAAATCTCTTCGGAGTGTTAACCAGTTCCATTGCGCCGCCCCGCTTGTTGCCAAGCGCGCTGTAGCAAGCAATTTCACCTAGGGCAATTTCGCCATCTGTTGAAGAAAAAGTCGCCATCCGTCATTTCGACGCATCAGTTTTTCCACTATGTCACACACGGAATGTCGGCGGACTTCGACGTTGATATGCAGCACTTGGGTATCGAGCGAGTCTGCAAAGTGCACCGATAGCCCTAACGCTCATCGGCAAAACTCTCCCACCCTGAAATTAAAGTTCATCGCCCTCGATTGCCGCCAAAGGCATCTATGTGAGACTTCGCATTTTGCTGAGCGTCGAGCGAAATGCGGGGGGATAGCGCGGGCATACGACTGCGCCCGACATGGCCGGCATGGCCGATCCTACCTTCACCGCTGTCGATCTATCGCGCCTGCCCGCGCCGGACGTCATCGAGACGCTCGATTTCGAGACGCTGCTTGCAAGCGCGGTGGCGCGCTTCAAGGCCGAGATGGCCGCGCTGGGCGTCACCATCGAAACGCGCGACAGCGATCCGGCGATCAAGCTGCTTCAGACCTTCTCCTACCTCGCCCAGCTGCTGCGCCAGCGCGTCAACGATGCGGCGCGCGCAGTGATGCCAGCCTTCGCGGTCGATGCCGACCTCGATAACATCGCCGCCACGTTCGGCATCGTGCGCAAGGTCATCGCGCCTGCCGACGATGCGCAGGGCACCGCCGCCGTGATGGAAAGCGACACCGAGTTCCGCCGCCGCATGGTGCTGGCCCCGGAAGGATACTCTGTCGCCGGGCCCGAGGGCGCATACCTCTTCCACGCCCTGTCCGCCGATGCCAAGGTCCTCGACGCCACCGCCACCAGCCCGTCGCCGGGCATGGTCATTGTCTCGATCCTGTCCCGCGTCGGTGACGGTTCTGCGTCGCAAGCGCTGATCGACACCGTCCAGGCCTACGTTTCGGCAGACACCCGCCGCCCGCTGACCGACTTCGTCACCGTCCAGTCGGCCCAAATCGTGCCGTTCGCCGTGGATTATGATCTGACGACGTACAATGGCCCCGATGGCGCCCTGGTACTGACCGCGTCGCTTGCCAGCGTACAGACCTATGTCGAGGAATCGCACCGCGTGGGCCGCGATGTCACTATGTCCGCGCTGTTCCGCGCCGCGCACGTCGAAGGCGCCCAGAACGTCCGGTTCAACGCGCCTCTCTCCGATATCCCGATCACCCGCCTGCAGGCACCGTTCTGCACCGGCGTCACCGGCCGCCTTGCAGGCACCAACGAGTGATCTATCCATCGATCCTTCCCCCGGCATCGACGAAGCTGGAAAGAGCGCTCGAACAGGCGGGCGCGGCCCTGCTCGATTTCGACGCGCCCATCCGCGACGTGTGGTCCCCGGCCAACTGCCCGGCCGGGCATCTGCCCTGGCTCGCATGGGGCCTCGCGATCAGCCACTGGAAGACCAGCTGGACGCTTGAATACAAGCGCGCGGCGGTAGCGGACGCGATCCCCTTCCACCGCCGCAAGGGCACCCGCCGCGCGGTGCAGGAAGTTCTCGAACGCTACCACCCCTCGCTGTCGATCGTCGAATGGCACGAAGCCAGCCCGCGCCGGGAGCCGCACACTTTCGAAGTCCGCGCCCCGGCGCTGGAAATCCCGGCCAGCTTCCTGAGCGCTGCAATGACCGACGCCATCATCGCCGACGTCGCGGTGGCCAAGCCAGCGCGGGCGCACTTCGATTTCGTGCAGGTGCTGGAATCGCAGGCGACCCTGTTCATGGCCGCAGGCGGCATGACCGGGTCGATGTTCCGCGACGACTTCACGGCCGAGCATGACACGAGCCGCGACTGGTCGAAACTGCTGCAAAGCGACGACGGTGAACCGCTCCGCGACGAAAACGGTAATTTTCTGGAGGACGAATAATGGCCGCGCTTGCCCTCAAGCTGACGGATGCAGGGCTGGCGGCCGTGCAGGGCGCATCGGGAGCAGACCCGGTGCTGCTCTCGCACCTTGGCCTCACCGTCACGCCGTTCGACTATGCGCCCACGCTCACCGCGCTTCCCGGTGAGTTCAAGCGGATCGAGGTGGCCTCGGGCGTGGCTGCATCCCCGAACGTGACCCACCTGACCGCCTACGACACTTCCGCCGACAACTGGTCGATCACCGGCTTCGGGCTCTTCATGGACGACGGCGTGCTGTTCGCGGTCTACACCAGCCCTGACATCTTCATGACCAAGGCCGAGCTTGCCTTCGGCCTCATGGCTTTTGATATCGCCTTCGATTCCGACCTCGCGGCCAATATCGAATACGGCAACGCCGTCTTCGCCTACCCGCCAGCGAGCGAGACCATGCGCGGCGTGGCGCGCCTCGCACGGCAGGCGCGCGTCGATGCCGCTCTCGATGGAGAGGACGACGCAGATACCATCGTCACGCCCAAGACCCTGCGGGCACGCCTGAGTGCGGTTCTCTCGACCGTGAACGCCAGCTTGAACGCGCTCAGTACGGCACTCGACAATGGCTTGGAAACGCTGCGCCAGCGTCGCATCGTAGGCGCTGGCCTCATTGTCGGCGGCGGCGACCTTTACGCCGATCGCACGCTGACCGTCTCCGAGGCAGACCCCGCAGATATCACCTCTGGCACTTCTGGCAGTAAGGTGATCACGCCGCGCCGGCTCGGCCCCATCACCATGCTGCTGGAGCAGAACGGCTTCATCCGGTTTTTCGGCTTCCAGATGGCGTGGGGGCGTTTCACCGCGCAGGGCAACGCGTCGACGCCTGTCGCCTTCGCGCAGGCGTTTCCTAATGCATGTTTTGCGGTCACCGGCGGGGGCAGCAGCGAAGGCCTGGACGCGAAGGACAACTGGCCCAGCATCGACACCTCCACCATCACGCGGAACGGCTTCTCGGTCCAGGCGGCTTCAGACGATCCGGTAGATTGTAGCTACATTTCGGTGGGGTGCTGACATGGCCAAGCTCAGCACCATCGCGGGGGTCGCTGCCCTGCTCGACTACGACGGCACCCGCAAAGTCTCCGACATGCTGGCGGGCGGCTACCAGACCGCTGCCGGCATTGCCGCGCGCAATGCCCTGCCGGCTGCGCGCCGCAGAAACGGCATGCTTGTCCGCACCGCCGACAGCGCCCTGACGTGGGTGCTGTCAAAGGACAACGCCAACGCGGCGGATGCCGGGACGTGGATGCTGTGGAACACGGACGGGCTGGCAAACCTGCCGGCGGCCGATCAGGCGCCTACCGATACCTTCGTGCCGGCCGTGGGCACCTCGGCATTCTACAACGCGCCCGTTCGCTCCATCGCCTATTCGATCGAACCGGGCGTTGACGTTCCGGTCGGGCGCGAAATGCGCGCGCTGGGCGGCTACATGATCGCCTCCCCGGATGCCGCTGTGTCGCTGATGCGCGTCTATCGCCGGGCCATGACTTCGGCCCAGATCAACGCCGCTCCCGGCGCTGCCGGCGATGTGCTGATAGACGAGGTCTCTGCCACGGTCGCTGCACTGGCGCTGACCGTTGGCACGCGCACACTGGCGTTCATGCCGCTTTCAGGCCCGATCGTGGCCCGCGCCGGGTTCATCTACGTCGTTGAGCACCTGATGCTCAATGCGCTGGGAGCGGCGGTGCAGATCGGGTGGCAGGCAGTCCAGAACGCAGCCGCCATGGACCAGCGCCGACGCGGTTGGTTCAGGACTACCGACCCGCAGAACGTTGTCTCCCCGTCCCTCATCCAGTGGTACGTGCGCCATACCGCCACGGTCACTTCAATCGCGGTGGCCGCCCGCGATGCTACGGCAACCAGCGCCGCTGCCGTGGCCGGTCTTGCAACCACCGTGAACGCGCAGGCGCCCCAGGTTTCAGCCGTGCGCGATACCGTCGGCGCGCTGGCGGCGGCGGATCGCACCGAGACTGCCTACCAGCAGCCGGCTGTGGGCACCTTCGCATTTACCGATGTCACCTGCCGGGCCGTTGCCTTCTTCCTGATGCCGGGGGCGAACCTGCCGGTCGGCCAGGCGCTATCCCAGATCGGTGGGCGCATGGTGGCCACCGCCAATGCGGTCACGGTCAGGGTACGGGTCTGGCGCCGTCCGCTGAATTCGGCCGGGCTCAACCTCTATCCGGGTCTTGCCGCTGATGATTCGCTGGTAGGTAGCGGCACCGCCAAGGTGACGGACCTCAACCTGCAGGTCGGCACGCGCACCGATGGCTTTGTGCCGCTGGTGAACGCGCTTCCGATCGAGGAGGGCTACGGCTTCGCTGTCGAGATGGTCATGCTCGACGCGAATGGCGCACCCGTGCAGATCGGATGGGGCGCCGGGCAGGATGCCAGCTTTGCCGCGCAGTATCAGCGTGGGTGGTGGTTCAGCTCGGCTGTGCAGGCCTCGGCCGCGCCGAATTTCTTCCAGTCGTTCGTGAAGTTCAAGACCACGCTGGCCAGCATCGCCAAGCGCGCGCTTTCCCTTGCACAGAGCGGGGCGGGTAACCCTGCCAAAGCGCTGCAGGCGCTGTGCCCCTCGATCGGCATGGAAGGGCTGCGCCTGATCGGCGTGGCGGCGGGGGCGAACGACAACAGTACGCCCCAGACTTTCCACGCTGTGATAGAGACCGCGCAGGGCTTCGACGCAATCCGCCTGGTGTTCTCCAATTCCAGCACGTCGCAGCCGGTGGTCGTCGCGGGATGCAAGGTCTCCACGCGCGGGGACATGGATACCGGCTTCGACAACAACAACGCCGCCTCCTGGGTGGCCGTGACCTTCGGAGGAAACGCATCCGGCACCGCGCCTGTCGTCGTCGGCGACCAGCGCAACACCTATCTCGTCTCCGACTGGATCATGATCAGTTCGGCCGATCGCACCGATGGCCGCCGGGGCGGCATTGTCGTCGCCCGTGCTTACGTGTCGAACCCCGTCAGCCTGCTGGTCCCCGATTTTGAAGACGTTGCCGCAGCTGCGGTGCGTACCACCGGCTATGCCTACTCGTTCCGCCGCGCGACCGGTGATGCGGTCTCGGTCACCGGCGGTTTCGGGGCTGCGGCGCACAACCGCTCGACGGTCTTTGCCGGCGTCAGTTACGCGGCGCGGGGCAAGGTCTGCAACTTCCTGACGGTGGGCGACAGCACCGTGGAAGGCTACGCTGACACCGTGCGTTCGGATGCCTATGCCGTGCGCACGGCCCGCCACTACAACAATCCGGACGCGATCGCCTGGGAAGCCTCCAACATCGCGTGGACCGGCTCCACCACGGCGCGCACCTTCGATCGCTGGCAAGCATTCTTCGCTACCGGCTTGCCGGCATCGCTCGTCCTGTATCTTGGTGGATCGGCCAATGATCACGGGGTCGCGGCCAGCGCCAATCCGATCGCGCTCACGCCTGCAATCGTCGCGCCCATGCGCCAGCGCCGTATCCGTGCGGGGCAGATGATGCGCGAACGCCAGATGACGCCGATCTTTGCGACGTGGGGACCGTATTCGGCGGGCACCTTCAACTACGGCGCGACCGACGCAGTTCGTCAGGCTGACTGCGCGGCGATCATGACGATGGGCGGGGTGCTGGCCGTTGACCTCGCGGCCGGGCTCTACGGCTCCACGGCAGCGAACGGCCAGCAGGAAACCAACCCCGCCTACGCAACCGACCGCGTTCACGCGATCGGCGCCGGTTACGATGCGCTGGTCGATGGCTGGATCGTCCCGCTCATTGATCGTCAGCTGGGCCTCACCGCGTGAAACCCGGCCTCTAGTGTACATCGGCGCCTTCACAGCGCCGCAATGCCCCTTTACGGAAGGGGGTTCGGATGTCCCCACATCCCAAAACCAGCGAGCCTGCACTCGCACTTCATGGGCAGCGCGCCTGCCCCATCAAGTACCCTTCCGCGTCTCAGGCGCGGAAGGGGCATCGTGCAGGAAATCCAACATGTCTACCCCTTTTGTTCTCGTTTCCCCAACCTCTCCCGTCGCCGGTTACATCGGCGGAAAACGCAACCTTTCCAAGCGCGTCTGCGCCATCATCGAGCGCACGCCCCACACCAGTTATGCGGAGCCTTTCGTGGGCATGGGCGGGATTTTCCTGCGCCGTAAGACCCGTCCGCGCGCCGAGGCAATCAACGATATCTCGGGCGACGTGGTCGGGCTGTTCCGCTGCCTTGCTGAGCACTACCCCTACCTCATCGACATGCTGCGCTTTCGCGTCACAAGCCGAGCCGAGTTCCAGCGGCTGCTTGGGCAGGACCCCGACCGTCTCACGGATCTTCAGCGCGCCGTGCGGTTCCTCTACGTCCAGCGCCTGGCATTTGGCGGCAAAGTTTCTGGCCGAACCTTCGGCGTGGATGCGTCCTCGCCGGCGCGCTTCGATGTCGGCAAGCTGGAGCCGATGCTCGCTGATCTCCATGACCGCCTGCAGTCTGTCGTCATCGAGCGCCTGCCTTACGCGGACTTCATCCGCCGGTATGACCGTGACGGCGCGCTGTTCTACCTCGATCCGCCCTATTGGGCCTGCGAGACGGACTATGGCTGCGACGTCTTCAGCCGGAAGGACTTCGCTGCGCTTGCCGATCAGCTGGCCAGCATCAAGGGCAAGTTTCTGATCTCGCTGAACGACAACGAAGGTGTGCGCGAGACGTTCGGCCGCTTCACCATCGCCGCGATCGACACGACCTACACTGTCGGCGCGAAGTCGCGGCCGGCCCGCGAAGTGCTGATCAGCAACTACGCGCTCCCCGCCAACGACAACTGATCGCATAGCCCCTGCATTTCGCTAACCGTTCAGCGAAATGCAGGGGCGCGAAAGTCTCTGCGCGCCGCGCCAAGGTATCACCATGGCGCGAACTGCAGACCCTGAACAGCTTACCGGCGAAGTGATCCAGCTGGGTACCGTGGCCGCCGTCGACTACGGCGCAGCCACGTGCACTGTCACGATTGGCGATCTCGTTACCGGCGAACTGCCGTGGTTCGCCTGGTCTGCTGGCGGTGTCCGTATCTGGGCAGCGCCTACGCCGGGCGAGCAGGGGGCCGTGCTGTGCCCCGAGGGAGATCTCGACAACGGCCTGTTTCTGCCGGGCATCTATTCGGATGCCTTTGCGCCGCCATCGAACGATCCGAACGTCGTGCATATCCAGATGCCGGACGGCGCGTTCATCGCCTACAACCACGCCAGCCATGCGCTGACGGTTACGCTCCCTAGCGGCGGCACCGTTACGCTCGACGCACCCGGCGGCGCGACCATCAATGGCGATGTCACCATCAATGGCAACGTCACGATCGCCGGAAAGGCTGAAGCGTCAGAGGACGTGGTCGGCGGCGGCATCAGTCTGAAAGGCCACAAGCACAGCGCTGTTGCTGCCGGCACTGCGCAGAGCGGCGGGCCGGTCTGATGACAGGCATGTCACGCACCGCAGGCACCGCGCTCGATGGCGGCGATCACCTCTCGCAATCCGTGCGCGATATCCTCGGAACGCCCATCGGCACGCGCGCCGGTCGCCGCACTTACGGCTCACAGGTTCCGCGCCTGATCGACCAGCCTTTCACCGCCGCCAACGTGCTGCGCATCTACGCCGCCTCCGCCCTAGCGCTCTCGCGCTGGGAAGATCGCCTGCGCGTTACCCGCGTCAGCCTCGCCCCCGGCTCACGGCCCGGCGCCGCGACCATCACCGTCGACGGGCAGCGGACTGACACTCCCGTGGCCATCGCCGCCCGCATCGCCGCCTCTCTCTAGCCAAGGATCAACGTATGGCCTTCAAGCATGGAATCACCGTCACCGAGATCAACGAAGGCGCCCGCACGCTGACGGCGATCTCCACGTCTATCATCGGCCTCGTCGCGACCGCGTCGGACGCAGATGCCGCCACCTTCCCCCTCGACAGGCCCGTGCTGGTCACCGACGTGGAAACCGCCATCGGCAAGGCCGGTATCGCGGGCACGCTCGCCACGTCCCTGCGGGCAATCGCTGATCACACCCGGCCCATCCTCGTCGTGGTGCGCGTGGAAGAGGGCGAGACGGACGCGGAAACCGCCAGCGCCGTCATCGGTACTGTCACCGCCGAAGGCGTGAAGACAGGGATGCAGGCGCTGCTGGATGCCAAGTCGCTGCTGGGCGTGAAGCCGAAGATCCTCGGCACGCCCGGCCTCGAAACGCAGGCGGTTACGACCGCTCTTGTCGTGGTGGCCCAGAAGCTGCGCGGCTTCGCCTATGCCCGCGCGATCGGCGCGACCATTCCCGACATGATCGAATACCGCGAGAATTTCAGCGCGCGCGAACTGATGCTGCTGGCGCCGGACTTCCTCGCCTGGGACACCGCCACCAGCGCGAACGTCACCAGCTACGCCGCTGCCCGCGCCATGGGCCTGCGCGCCCTGATCGACGAACAGACCGGCCCGCATAAGTCGCTTTCGAACGTCGCTGTGGTCGGCGTTGTCGGCGTCAGCACCCCGATCCGCTGGGATATCGAGGACCAGTCCACCGAGGCGGGTCTGCTCAATGCCTCGGAAATCACCGCGCTCGTGCGCAGCGATGCCGGTTTCATCTTCTGGGGCAACCGAACCACGGCCGAGCCTGACAGCGCGTTCGTGTTCGAAGGCACCGTGCGCGTCGCCCAGCTGCTGACCGACACGATCGTGCAGGGCATGCAGTGGGCGAACGACAAGCCGCTGACGCCCAGCCTGGCCAAGGACATCATCGAGACCATCAACGGCCTTGGCCGCAAGCTGAAGGCGTCGGGCGTTCTGCTGGGCTTCAACTGCTGGTTTGACGAGGCGAACAACGACATCACCAGCCTCAAGGCCGGCAAGCTGCGTATCGACTACGACTACACCGTGCCGCCGCCGCTCGAAGACCTCGGCTTCAACCAGCGCATCACCGATAGCTACTTCGCCGATTTCTCGGCCCAGCTGGCGCAGGACGTCTGACGGGCACCCTGCCCGTCCCGCACCCTTCACGATCATAGGAGCCAGCCATGGCAATGCCCCGCACCCTTAAAGACCAGATGATGTTCAACGAAGGCCTCGCCTATCAGGGCGATGCCAAGACGGTGGGGCTGCCCACGCTCACCCGCAAGACCGAGGGCTATCGCGGCGCCGGGATGAGCGGCGAAGTCAGCATGGACATGGGCATGGAGGCGATGGAGATTTCGTTCACCTGCGGCGGCCCCATGCGGCAGGTGCTGCGCCAGTGGGGAACCCCCACGGTCGACGGCGTCTACATCCGCTTCGCCGGCAACTACCAGTCGGACGACACCGCTGACATCGACCACATCGAGGTCATCGTGCGCGGCCGCTTCACCGAGATCGAGATGGGCGATCAGGAAGTGGGCGAGGCGTCCGAGTTCAAGACCACGATGGCCGTCGCCTACTACAAGCTGATCTGGAACGGCCGCACGGAAATCGAGATCGACCCGCTCAACATGATCGAAGTCGTAAACGGCATCGATCTGCTGGCCGAGCGCCGCGCCCTCCTCGGCATCTACTGAGCAACCCGGCCCGGCCGCGCGCCGGGCCGCTTTCCTACCCGATAGCACGAATGCGGGGCCTGCCCCCGGAACTGGAGATTTACCGTGTCCGAAGCCAACACCCCCGAACTGCGCACCGTCACTCTCGATCAGCCATTCAAGCGCGGGGAAGAGACGATCGGCACCGTTCAGGTCCGCACGCCGCGCTCCGGCGAACTGCGCGGCACCAACCTCAACGCCCTGCTCAACCTGAACTACGATGCGCTGGAGATCGTCCTGCCGCGTATCACCGTGCCCATCCTTTCCAAACAGGATGTCGCCGCGCTGCACCCGGCCGACCTGACGCAGTTCGCTACCGAGGTCATGGATTTTTTGCTGCCGAAGGGCGCCAAGGCGGGGCTCTCCCAGCATTCGTAGACGATGCGATGGCGGACGTGGCGGCGGTGTTTCACTGGCCGCCCGCCGCCATGGACCCCATGCCCGTCTCTGAACTGATGGGCTGGCGCGAACGGGCGCGAAAGCGCTCGCAATCCCCTGAAAGTAGCGGGAAGCGGTAATGTCGGACAGAAATCTGCGAATTCGTGTGCTGATGGAAGGCGCTGACCGCCTCACCCGGCCCATGCGCGATGCCGCCGCCGGCTCATCACGCTTGGCGCAGACCCTGCGCGCTACCCGAGACCAGCTCAAAGGGCTGGAGCGCGCACAGGCGGACATCGCCGAATTCCGGCAGCTGCGCGGCGGCGCCCGCGATCTCGAACGCCGGATGCAGGAAGCGCAGGCGCGCACCTCGCAGCTGGGCCGCGCGATGGGGCAGGCCGCCAATCCCACCCGAACCATGCGGCGGGAATTCGAGCAGGCCCGCCGCGAATCCGAACGCCTGACCAGCGAGCATCGCCAGCAGTCGACCCGGCTGCAAGACCTGCGCACGCGACTGTCGGCCGCAGGCATCTCCACGCGCGATCTCGTCTCCGGGGAGCGCCGCCTGCGCGATCAGGTGCGCCAGACGACGGAAAGTCTGCGTGATCAGGATCGGCGCTTGCAGGAGGTCACCCAGCGCGCCCAGCGTTTTGCCGATGCGCGTGATCGCTTCTCCCGCGTCCAGGGCACTGCAACCGGCCTCGCTGCCGGCGGCGCCGCCGCGATCGGCACCGGCATGGTCATCGCCCGTCCGCTGGAAGGCGCGGCGGAAGATGCCATGCAGTTCGAATCGGTGATGACGGACATCAACCAGAAGGTCGATCAGGCGCGTAATGCGGGCTATTCGATGGGCCTGGACATGCGCAAGACCGCTTTGCTGGTCAATCAGATGCCGGCAGACCTACAGAAGGGCGTGGACACCCTGACGGGCTTCGGTCTTGGCGCGCGCGAAGCGGT
Source organism: Novosphingobium sp. 18050 (assembly GCF_902706195.1). Classification (GTDB taxonomy): domain Bacteria; phylum Pseudomonadota; class Alphaproteobacteria; order Sphingomonadales; family Sphingomonadaceae; genus Novosphingobium. The sequence goes on from NZ_CACSJO010000003.1 coordinate 265,036, forward strand.
GAACATGATGACGCCGATCGGCCGCGCCGCCACCGCCTACAAGGCCGAGATCGACGATCTGGGCAAGGCGACGTTCGCCGCGCACGACAACCTTAAGGTCTCGATCGACGAAACCGGCAAGGCGCTCGATGTCATGGCGCAGGCGGGCAAGCGCGGCGCGTTCGAAGTCAAGGATATGGCGCAGTACTTCCCGGCGCTGACGGCCAGCATGCAGAGCCTGGGCGGGAAAGGCGTGCCGGCCGTCGCCGATCTGGCTGCTGCGCTTCAGATCACGCGCAAGGGCGCGGGCGATGCGTCCACCGCCGCCAACAACCTCCAGAACCTGCTGTCGAAGATCAATTCCGAGGATACGGTGAAGAACTTCGCGGAATTCGGCATCGACATCCCGAAGGCGATGAAAAAGGCCGCTGCCGAAAGCCGCAGCCCGATCGAGGAAATCGTGCGCCTCACGCAGCAGGCCACCGGCGGTGACCAGTCGAAGCTCTCCGCCCTGTTCGGGGACATGCAGGTCCAGCAGGCCCTGCGCCCGCTGATGTCCGCCTTCGCGGAATATCAGTCCATCCGCGCCGATGCCATGGCCGCAAACGGCACGGTGAACACCGACTTCGCCGACCGCATGAACGACAGTGCGGAGAAGGTGAAGCACCTGAGCGTTGAGAGCAAAGACCTCTCCATCACGATCGGCAACCAGCTGCTGCCGTTGATCGCCTCGGGCTCGGAAACCCTGTCGCGCTGGGGCAACCGGCTTGCCGGCATTGCAGAGCGCCACCCGCAGCTGGTGCGTGCGCTCGCAGTCGGCGCCGCAGCGTTCGCAGCCCTGTTCCTCATCCTGGGCGGCGGCGCGATCGTCCTCGCTGGCATCGTGGCGCCGATCGCCGTGCTGGGCGCAGCGGCGACCGCGCTCGGCATTGGCTTGCTTCCACTAATCGGCATTGCCGCTGCCGTGGTCGCCGGCATCGCCGCGCTCGCAGCGGTTTCCTACTGGCTCTACGAAAATTGGGGTAACTGGCCTGCGATCATGGCGGGCATCTTCTCCGCGATCAAATTCTACTTCCTGAATTTCAACCCGCTCGGCATGCTGATGAGCGCCTTCAAGCCTGCGCTCGATTATCTCCGCTCCCTCAACATGGCGGACATCGGCCGTTGGATGATTCAGGGCCTGATCGGCGGCATAAAGGCTATGATTCCCGGCCTTGGCCTGATCCTCTCTACGGTCGGCGACATGATCCCCGACAAGATCCGCAAGATACTCGGCATCCATTCTCCTTCGCGGGTTTTCGCAGAGATCGGCGGGCATGTCATGGGTGGCCTCGATCAGGGGCTCGCCGCCAATGCACCTGGACCGATCGCGCGCATCAACGAACTGGCGGGGCAGATGACCCGCGCCCTTGCAATCGGCGCGGGCGGCGCGGCGATGGCCGCCGCGATGCCGGCATCGGCGCAGTCCGCCGGCAGTGCCGCGCCTGCCTCGGCCGCCGGTGCAGCGCCCGCGACATACAACTTGCACTTCCACGGCGTCACCGGAGATCCGCAGGACATCGCAGATGTCGTGCGCAGGGCCATGGAGCAAATCGAGCGGGAAAAACGTGGGCGCGCCTTTGGCGATGATGGAGCCTGACCGATGCATCTGATGGCCCTGGGCATGTTCCTCTTCGAACTCGGCTCGCTTCCCTTCGACGAACTGCAGCGCAAGATGGACTGGCGCCATGCCCGCTCCCCGCGCATCGGCGCCCGCGACGCCACGCAGTACGTCGGCCCCGGCGACGAGGCGATCAGCCTTTCCGGCGCGGTCTACCTCGAACTTTCGGACGGCATCGTCTCGCTCGACGATCTGCGCGCAATGGCAGACGAGGGCGAAGCATGGCCGCTCGTCTCGGGCAGCGGCCGGGTCTACGGCAACTTCGTCATCACCGCGATCGACGAACGGCAGGCCTACCTGATGGCGGACGGCACCCCGCGCCGCATCGACTTCGGCATCGATCTGCTGGGCGTGGATGATCCGGCCGCCGCCGCTGCAGAGCAGGCCTCGGCATGACCCCGGCCGTGAACAACATCCCCGACTGGCGCGTGACGCTGGAAGGCGTGGATATGTCCGACCGCCTGCGCCCGCGCCTGATCTCGCTCACCCTCTCGGAAAAGCGCGGGGACGAGGCCGACCAGCTGGACATCGTCCTGAGCGATCACGACGGCATGCTGGCCATCCCGCCGGAGGGCGCCGTGCTGCGCCTGCAACTGGGCTGGAAGCAGGGCCGCGACGTCACGCCGGGCCTGATCGACAAGGGCAGCTTCAAGGTCGACGATGTCAGCCACAGCGGCCCACCCGATCAGATCACCATCCGCGCCCGCGCCGCAGACTTCACCAGCGAGATCCGCAACCGCCGCGCGCACAGCTGGACGAACACGACGCTGGGCGCTGTCCTGACGGAGGTGGCGGGGCGCAACGGCCTCACCCCCCGGATCGCGCCTGCTCTGGCATCGATCGCGCTGCCGAGCGCCACGCAGAGCCGGGAAAGCGACGTCGCGTTCCTGCGCCGCCTGGGGCGCCAGAACGACGCGGTCGCCACGATCAAGGACAAGCACCTGATCTTCGCCCCGAAAGGCGGCGGGCAGACCAGCGATGGCCGCCCGCTCCCCACGCTGACGATCCGCCGCCGCGACGGCGATGGCCACAACTGGCAGCGCCAGAAACGAGACGGGCAAGGCGGCGTCACCGCCAAATGGCACGACCGCAAAGCAGCAAAACAGCAGACGGTGACGGAAGGGAAGGCGGAGGGGGCAAAGAAGCTGCGCAAGGTCTACTCCGACGAAGCATCGGCGAAGCGCGCTGCGGCGGCAGAGAACGCCCGTTTAAAGCGCGCACCGGCGACGTTCGAGATAACGCTCGCGCTCGGCCGGGCCGATGCGTACCCTGAAGCGAGCGTTAAGGTTGCCGGGTACAAGCCAATGATCGATGGCACATGGCTAGTTTCGGAAGTCACTCACCGCCTAGATAAGAGCGGTGGTTTCAAGACCGACTTGCGAATGGAAGTAGGGGCGCACTCGTCTGACGATTGACATTGCGCATGCATGCATGCAGGCATGCGGGCATGCAGCACAAGTTGCCCGGTATCGTAGCGAGCAGGGCCCGCCGGCCCAATCAGGAAGAGAAGGAACCTTTACAGGTTCGCATCCCTGCCTCGGTGAAGCGCAGGTTCAAGACCTTTGCAGCCATGCAAGGCTTGGAACCCAACGAATTGTTCGTTGAGGTTTGGCAGCACTACGAGAAGACCAAACTTACAGATAATCCGGCATCAGGAGGCCGATAATGACCAATCCCTCACCAAGTCCGATCTTGGAATTCCAGAAGGAGCTTGCGGGTAAACGGTTTGGGACGGTTCTTGCCGACCCGCCGTGGCGGTTCATAAATCGAACGGGAAAGGTCGCGCCAGAACACCGTCGGCTTGCCCGCTACGAAACCATGAGCGTAGATGAGATTTGCGCGCTGCCTGTTCAAGAACAACTGGCACCTACAGCGCATCTCTACCTTTGGGTCCCTAACGCGCTGCTTCCGGATGGGCTGGCCGTGATGCAAGCATGGGGATTTCAGTATAAGTCTAACATTGTTTGGCACAAGCTTCGAAAAGATGGTGGCAGCGATGGTCGCGGTGTGGGCTTTTATTTTCGAAATGTCACAGAGTTGCTGCTGTTTGGTGTGCGGGGCAAGAATGCACGTACACTTGCCCCTGGACGGAGTCAGGTAAATTACCTCGGCACCCGTAAGCGGGAGCATTCGCGAAAGCCCGACGAGCAGTACGACCTTATCGAACGTTGCAGTTCAGGTCCGTTCCTTGAGATGTTTGCGCGCGGGGTCCGTCCCGGATGGACAACTTGGGGGAATCAGGCTGATGATAGCTATGAGCCTACTTGGGATACTTACTCCCACAATTCTGCGACGGATAAGCGTCTTTCCGCTGTGCTTCCATAACGAGGCCTAGAATGCCAATATTCAACGGGCCTTGGCTACCGGGTAGCTTCACGAAGAATTTTTCGTGGGGCAAAGGGCAAGGTCTTCGTAGGTTACACGAAAGCATCAACGTGGGCTTCAACGGTGAGTTGAAGCCCGTGCTGCGAGACGAATATCGTGCCCGTGTAGCAAATTTAGGCAGGCCAGATTTCATACCTTTAAACTTTTTCCTCTTCAATTCTGTTAAGGAAGGTAAGAGTTACCTTGCGGTCGATGAACTGATTTTTCAGGCTTTGACTGCGCCTCATAGTGAACGTTTCGACAAACTCGCGCTGTTTGCATTCAACCTAAGCATGGTTGGGAGTTGGAAGGGTGCACAAGCGGGTCAGCGCTACCCGGCTTTGTGGGCCCGAGCTTACATTGCCGATAGGCTAGCTGAGGAGCTTCAATGGGATACCGCAAACGTTTCCGCGACTGACATTGAAAAGTATTTGTCGGGCAGCGGCAAGTTTCAGGCAGAAACAACCCGCAAAGTAGCTACTAATCTGAATTATCTTTATAAAACAGGGGGGCTTGAAGGCCTCGCCTCAATCAGAATAAATAGATGGTGGGTTGATGCTCTTTTTCTTGCAATCGACCGTTTGATTGCAGATCGAGAACTCGACGGCGACAACACATCTGCGTCCGAACTGCCCTCACTCCTGCTGCAGTCGAAGTTTGCAGAACTCGCCGGTCCCAAAACTACAGAAAAATCCTTTGCGATGGCTCATTTGCTGTCGCTCTACCAAATATGTGGCGGCAAGCGGCGATTCGACCCCGACAGCGTTAAAGATCGCATATCGGTTATAATACCAGACTATGTTGCGGCGGCACCAAATGATCCCAGACCTCAAGGCGCGCTACACCCGACCAACCCCAGAATTCTCAAAACCATTCCTAGAGAATGCGCTCCTCTCGCGCAGGCGGTTGGTTTTCAAATCATCTGGGCAAGCGACTTGGAAGCTTTCAACCCGGAGGATTTCGTGCGCGATAGGGCGACACAAGCGATTACTAATCTTAGTCAACAAGGGGTCGTACCTCGGCTGACTGCTGAACAATTGCACAAGTTGACGAGGGGCGAATGACAGCTTTCTTTGACACCAGCGCTGTTATCGCGTTGTCGGACCCGCAGGAACCAAATCATGCTTGGTCTATGTCCGAGTTTACCGCTCGGCAGGCAGAAGGGCCGATCGTAATTAGCGATGTGATCTATGCCGAGGTTTCGGTGGGAATGAACGCTCGGGAGGATGTCGACGCTATCATTCAACAGTTTGGTCTCGAAAGGGCTGAGCGCGACGACGGCGCATTATTCGACGCCGCTAAAAGGTTTCATAAATACAAGAAAAAAGACGGAGGCCCTAAGTTGAACGTACTCCCTGATTTTTTCATTGGTGCGGCCGCGCGATCTTTAGATATCCCTCTTGTCACCGCAAATCCAAAAGATTTTCGGCACTTCTTTAGCGGCTTACGAATTGTCCATCCCAATGGGGAAGAAGTGGTACCTTAACCATCTCCGTCGAGCGTCCCGCATGTTCTAATCATCCGGCCAAATCTCATCTGGATAGAAATCTGGCTCGGGATCGAACAGAGGAACGTCTGGATCATCCGGCTCAACCAGCATGGCGCCTGTCAGCTGGGGTGCTGCTCCGTCAAACGATACGCGGATCCAAGCACCGAAATCAGCCTTTCGCTGGAACACAGCCTGGGCATCGAAACTTGAGATGAGCGCCCCCAAGCGGGGTGCGCGCTCAGCACTGATGTAGCCGATCTGCACATCACGGATGGAAAAAACCGCGATGGCATGCGGGTCATTCTTGTTGCGGGGCTCGGGCACCAGCGTGACCGGCTCGCCGGCTTGGCACAGCAGCGTTTCGAACTGCCGATTGGAACCGTCAGCATTGGGAAAAGCAGCGCCTACAACCGCAAGCGACATTGATGGCGGGGTAGTCATCGCTCGGCTCAGGTTCTGCGGAATACCCCGGCCACGCGGCCGATGATGTAGACGTCGCTCGGGTCGACAATCTCCTCCGGCACCTGGGCGTTGTCAGCCATCAGCTTGTATCTGCCGTCCGGCATCACGCGCACGCGCTTGATCGTGCCGAAACCGCCGAAGTCCAGCGCCCAAATTCCTTCCTGCCGGTCGAAGGTGCGCTGCGATCGGTCGATCAGTACGATGTCGCGGTCGTTGATGGTCGGGTACATACTGTCCCCCATCGGCTTGACGATGGACAGTTGCGCGCCCGACGTGTGGGTGAAGTTACTAACCCATTCTTCCGGAATCCAGCGCGCAACCCTTTCGACGTGCGATCCGTCAAGAAAGCCAGCGCCCATCCCGAGAGAAAGATCGATTTCCTCGACCTTCACCAATCCCATCTGCGCAGCGATCTCTTCGGGTGACGGCGGGATGAACGCGTCTTCCGCAGGGTCGTCAACCTCACCTTCAAGATAAGCCGCCGTAGTTTGCAGCAGGCGGGCAATCTTATGGAGGTAGCTCGACCCCGACGAATGCCCGGTGACGATCTTGCCGATTGTCGCCTGACTGACGCCTACAGCGCGCGCAAGCGAGGACTGAGAATAGCCCATAGCCTTCATTCGTTCGGCGACACGCTCGGCGTTGATCATGCTCGCACTCTACAACTTTGGTCATATTCCGAAATCATACAATTCCTATTGACCAGTCTATAGCGAAGGTTGTAGTTCGATCTCATGGACAAGGTAGTCACCCCATTTGAGGCATTGCAGCACGGCGTTGCGATTGCTGGCGGACAGTCGGCTACGGCTCGCATATGCAAGGTTTCTCAAACAGCTGTCTGGAAATGGCTGCAAAGCGGAAAGCGGCTTCCCGCAGAACATGTGCTGCCAATGTCTGCGGCAACGGGCATCTCGCCCCACACTTACCGCCCCGACATCTACCCGCTTTCCCTTGTGATCGAGGAACCTGACTACACCGAAGAGTGTGGGCCAGTCCTAACCACAAAGGTGGACCCCGTCGTTTGCGATCATCCGGCGAAAGCGCAACGGAAAGACGTCGCCTGATGACGAAGCTCCGCACACCCCTGTCATTCTCCCTCGCGATCACGACCGTTGCTGGCGCGATCGGTTGGAAAGCTGCCGCCAAGGTAACGCGCCGTTCTGTGCGCACCGTGCGCCACTGGAGCGAAAGCGACCGCCATGGAACGCCCACCCTCGATCAGGCTATCGCCCTGGACCGCGCCTTTATCGAGGCCGGCGGCGATCATGGGCCGATCCTGGCTTGCTACGGCCTGCAACTGGACGTGGCGATGGTCGACGCCGTCGCCTGCCGCGCTGCCCTGGCAGAAGACGTTGCTCTGTTCTCCCGCGAAACCGGCGAAGCTGTCGGCCGCTGCATTCAGGCCCTCGCGCCGGGCGCTTCGCCTGCGATGATTCAGGCCGCCATCCTTGAGACCGAAGAAGCTGACGCGGTTGTTCCGCGCCTCCTCGGCCGTCTGAAAGCACTTCTGCCCGGCCATGGGGCCGGGCGTGAAGCCAATGGGGTGATCAAGTAATGCGCGGTCAACGGGTTCAACTCCCGCACGTCAACTGCCCGGCCTGCGGGGGCAGGGCATTTGCGCAGACGGTAGGCAAGAAAAGCCTGCTGTTTCGCGAACTCTACTACGCATGCCGCAACCCGGATGCGTGTGGCCATGTGTTCGTCGTCGAAATGATGGCGACGCGGACCACGAAGCCGAGCCGGTTTCCGGCGCCGCTCCACAAGCTGCCGATGACGACGTGGCGCGAAGCCGCGAACGACCGTGCAGCCAACGATGATGGTCCCCCCGACGAACCGGAATCGAGCGCGACCGTCACCTGAACTGACGGCCGCGCCGAACTGACCTTCTGATCCTGATGATTTCGAACCCGGCTCGCTTCCGGGAACGCCCCAGCTTTGCCTACTCACCGGAGCCCTCAATGCATCTCCCAAACCATAGCCAGTTCAGCGCGGCGCTCCAGCAGCCCCGCCAGCGGCCGGCCTCAACACCAACTCTGTTCGCCGCATGGCGCGCCGTGTGGCGCGAAGCCCCGGCCGAAGTGCAGCGCGATCTCCTGCGCCTCGCCTTCATGACGCCTGCCATGCTGGAGGTGTTCGTGCTGGTCTGGTGGATGACACCGGCATGATCCGCTCCAGTGAGATCGTCCGCGAAGGCCGCGACGCTGTGGTCGCGGAGAAGTTCCGCGGCGAGCGCCCTGCCGCCAATCCCTACAGCCGCGCGTCGAAGCGCCACATGTTCTGGCAGCACGGCGCTGATCAGGCGCGCGTGGCGGCTGACCGCGTCCTGCAGATCGGAGCCTGACCGATGGACATGCGGGACGATATCCGCCGCGCCTTGATCCCGCTGCTCAAGGCCGATTTCAAATGGAAAAAGGAAACCGGCACTTGGCTGCGTCAGGGTAAGTGCCCGGACTGCAACGAGGCTTCGGTTTTCACCCATGAGCAAAGCCCGTGGGTGCTCAAGTGCGAACGCACCAACAAGTGTGGCTGGGAAGGCTCGTCCCGCGACCTTTATCCCGAGATCTTCGATACGTGGTCGAACCGCTTCAAGAAGACGCCCGAGAACCCTGCCGCCGCCGCCGACGCGTACCTGAGTGATGCGCGCAGGCTCAACCTGCTCGGTATGCGCGATGCGTACTCGCAGGAGTACTTCCACGACGAAGCCCGCAAGATCGGCTCGGCTACCGTGCGCTTCCCGCTGCCCGGCGGCAGCTGGTGGGAACGCCTGATCGACCAACCCGGCCGGTTCGATCGCAAGGCCCGCTTCGCTTACGGCAAAACCTACAAGGGGCAGGCCTGGCAGCGTCCAGACGTGTCGATCGAGGACATGGCCAACGCGCCCAGCATCTGGTTTGCCGAAGGCATCTTCAACGCCTGGGCGCTGGAGCAGGCCGGTCAGCGCGCCGCGTCGACCATGTCGAGCAACAACTACCCGGCCGAATTCCTCAAGCATTTGCGCACCCACATCGCAGCCTCCGACACGCCGTTCCGCAAACCCAAGATCGTGTTCGCGTTCGACGTCGGCGCCGCCGGCACGAAGGCGAGCCGGGAATACGTCGAGAAGGCGCGCGGCGAGGGCTGGGATGCCACTGCCGCGCAGCCGATGGGCGAGGACGAAAACGGCAAGGAACTCGACTGGAACGACCTACTCGTCTTCGACCGCTTAGGCGAGACGCACCGGGCCGAATACCTGTGGCACGGCCGGGTGCTGCTCGCTGCGACAGCGCAGGAAAAGGCGTTCCTGATCTGGGATAAGCACCGGTGGAACAGCTTCAATTTCACCTTCGGCAACCGGACGTACTGGTGTTCGATCGACATCTCGATCGTGCAGGAGAAGATTGACGAGTACCGCCGGGGCCGCACCCGTGAATTGAAGGAAATCGACAAGGACGAGGAGGCGACGATCCGCGAGGAAGCCTCCCGCGAGGCCCTGTCGGTCGAAGAAATCGCCAACTGCGCCTTCCGCGTCCTCTACCGCCAGCGTGACGAGGCGACAGACGAGACGAAGTTCTTCCTCAACATCACCTATCCGAGCGGCAAGCGTCCTTCAGCCAAGGGCGATTTCACCGCCGCCCAGCTGCGCAAGGCCTCGAACTTCGAGGACCGTCTGTTCGCTTTCGGCGGCGTCTGGACCGGCAACGCCCACCAGTTGACCCGCATCCTGCAGCAGCAGACGCCGGATCTGCCCGATGTGCGCCCGCTGGGCTTCACGGGCTACGACCGGGAATCGCAGGCCTACATCTTCGGCCCGATCGCCGTCTTTGGTGGCCGGGTCTACAAGCCAAACGAGAACGAGTTTTTCCAGATCGGCAAGAAAGCCCTCAAACTGGGCACGTCTGAAAAGCTTCTCGATATCGACTATGATCCCGACCACCTGGACGTCAGCTGGCTCCCGTATCTGTGGACCGCGTACGGTCCCAAAGGCATCGTCTGCCTGACCTTCTACTTCGCCTCCCTGTTCGCGGAACAGGTGCGCGGCGAGATGAAGAGCTTCCCTTTCCTCGAAATGCACGGCCTGCCCGGCACCGGTAAGACCACGCTGGTCGAGTTCCTGTGGAAGCAGCTCGGCCGCGAAAATTACGAAGGGTTCGACCCTGCCAAGGCCACGCCGGCAGCAATGGCCCGCAACCTCGGGAAGGTGGGCAACCTGCCCGTCGTCCTGATCGAGGGCGACCGGCGCGAAGAGGCCACCCATTCCAAGCGGTTCGAATGGGAGGAACTGAAAACCGCCTACAACGGCCGGTCGGTGCGGTCGCGCGGCGTGAGGAACGGCGGGATGGAAACATTCGAGCCGCCGTTCCGGGGCGCCATCATCATCGAACAGAACGAACCTGTGAACGCCTCACGCGCGGTGCTGGAACGCATCATGTCGCTTGGCTTCGACATGGCGGGCTGGTCGGCCGACACGAAGGCGGCGGCAGAGCGTCTGGAGCAATGGCCGATCGAGAAGATATCCGGCTTCATCGTCCACGCGGCGAAGCGCGAGACCGAGATCATGGCCCGGTTCCGCCAGGCTTTCGCGCAGTACGAAGCCGAACTGCTGGCGCTGCCGGCGATCCGCACCAACCGCCTCGCCAAGACGCACGGCCAGCTGCTCGCCTTCCTTGATGCGATCCGTACCATAGTGCCGCTCAGCGATGATCAGCAGGCCGCGACGGCCCGCTTCATCGTCGAAATGGCCACCACGCGCCAGACGGCGATCAACAGCGAAGACCCTGTCGTCAGCCTGTTCTGGGAACGCTTCGATTACCTCGAGGAAAACGAGGATGCGTCGGGGCTGTCCGGTCACATCAACCATCATCGCCGCCACGACGAAGGCCTGATCGCCGTCCGCTTGAACGAGATGGAGGCCCGCTGCGCTGACAAGCGCCTGGCACTGCCCACCCACGCCGAACTCATCCGGGCGCTGAAAACCTCGAAAAACCGCCGCTTCATCGAAGTGTGCCCGGTCAATTCCCGAAACGACAACGTCGGCGCCGTGCGCTGCTGGATCTTCAAGGACAGCAACCGCGCCGCTGGCGACCGCAAATCCTGAAATCGAAAGGACGAACCATGCGTACCGTTCCCTCGCTTCTGTCCATGCTGGACGATCCTGCCGCTGCGCCCGAACCGCTCGCGCCCGTCGTGATGCCCTGGGACTATATCCAGATGCGGCGCCTCTCTGCTGGCCTCTCGATTGAGGATGCGTCGAAGCCCTTCTGGCACCGCCCCGAACACCGCGCCGATGTCGAACGCAACATGAGCCAGATCGAGACGGTCGGCTTTCGGGTGAAGCGCCTATGGGACATGTCGCGGTCATTCCGCCTGAACCTGACGGTCTACCGCCAGCTTTGCGACACCCCGCCCGACACGCACCCGCGCCTTTGCCTCGCATGCGGTTGGGACGAATGGTCCCACCAACTCGATGCCGAGGGCTTCGATTGCGCGTGGTCCGCCGCAAATCCGGAAATCTGCACCCTCTGCGAACAGATCAAGCGGGCGAAGTTCAAGCCCCGGCCCGCGAACACCCAGCCCCATTCCCATACCGCCCGCGCCAGCCAGCGCGCCGCCTGACCCAAGGAAGTCCCATGTCCGAGACGAATTCCACCGAAGACCGCCTTCGCCTGCTGATCGAGCGCGTCGAGCGCCTGGAAGAAGAAAAGAAGGGCATCAGCGACGATATTCGCGATGTCTACAGCGAGGCGAAAGCCGTCGGCTACGACACCAAGGTCATGAAGGTTATCGTGAAGCTGCGCCGTATGCAGCCCGACGATCGCCGCGAAATGGACATGATCGTTGATACCTACAAGAACGCGCTGGGGATCGACTGATCATGCGCCGCCAGCCCACCGACGCCGTCCACGGGATCGGGTGCAATTGCCGCCGCTGCGTTCCGCCTACGCGCCGTGACCTCCGCATACAACGCGTCATCAAGATCGCCGCGCGAGCCGCATTCGTAGTGGCCGCCGTGATCGCGATCCCATTCATCATCGTCATCGCCCTGTCAGGTGCGAAAGGAGACAATCGATGAGGTTCTTATACCTCGAACCCGCCAAGGACTGGATCGACCAGTCGGTGGCAGAGCGTATGCGCCTGTGCGCGGAAGCGCTCTACGCCCACCATCTGATCAGTCTTCGCCACTTCAACCGCATAACGTCGAGCATCAGTCAGACCGCTGCCCGTCAGCTCGACTTGCGCAGTCGCAATCGCAGACGGACTTTTGAGTGCCGGCGATGTGACGACACCGGGTACGTCGATCATGCGGGCTTTGCGCAGGAACCGTGCGATCATAAGGTCGGGCCATGAATCGGGAGCCGCTTCTTCTTACTGAGGCCGAGGCGGCTTTGCGCCTGCAGGTATGCACTCGCACGCTACGGAAGGCTCGACACTCGGGCCTTCTGCACTACGTGTTGATCGGGCGCTCCATCCGTTACACCATGGCGGATCTCGAATCGTATATCGAACGTTTACGTCAGGTTCAGCCGAATTGCCCGCTCAAGGAGCCTACCCGCCGCATATCGCTACCCTCTCGCAAGGGCGGCGAAATCGTGCCGTTCACGGAGCGCAACCGGCGCCGGTGATCGCGTGACCGTCTACAAGCCCAAAGGCAAGCCGCACTACCATTACGATTTCCAGTTCCGGGGCCGGCGGTTCTATGGATCCACCGGCTGCGACACGAAGCGCGCCGCCGAGGCGTTTGAGCGCCGGGAACGCCATCGCGCCGCGAACCCTGATCTTCAACGCCCTCCGATCACGCTCGATCAGGCGGCCAGCCTTTACCAGGACCACGCCGAACTTCTGCCCAGCTGGCCCACCATCAAGTATCTGATCGCGGAATTGATCTCGGGGCTGGGCGGCAACAAGCTCCTTTCGGAGATCACCCAGCGCGAGTTGCAGATATTCTTCGCGCGCCGCCGCGACGGCCGGTCGAGCGCGTCCATCAACCGCGAGATCGAGAACGCCCGAGCCGTCTGGCGCCGTGCCCAAGGCACGAAATATGACATCGGTGAAATGCCCGACTGGAAGCAGCTACGGCTCAAGGTTCCCGCATCACCCCCGCGCGAACTGCAACTCCTAGAAGAGGACAAGCTGCTGCTGGCGATGCGCAACGATGTGATCGATGCCGTCGACTTCCTGCTCAAATCCGGATGGCGGCGCGGCGAAGTGCTGGGTCTGTGCTGGGCCGATGTCAACATCCCCCGCAAGGTCGCCGTCACGCGGATCAAGGGAGGCGACATCGTCACCCGCCCGCTGACCACCGCTCTTGTCGAGATCATCGCCCGGCAACCGCAGAGCAAGGACGAGAACGACGAGATTGTGCCGTTCGTTTTCACCTACGTTTGCCAGAAAAGCCGGGGCGCGCGCCGCAAGGGCAAGCGCTACCCCCTGACACCGACCGCATTGCGCAAGCCGTTCGCCCAGGCGCGCACTGCCGCCGGTGTCGAGAACTTCCGCATCCACGATCTACGCCACACGCGCGGCACCCGCATCGTGCGCGCCACCGGCTCGCTGGCGGCCGCCAAGGAAGCCCTAAAGCACAAGCGCATCGAAACCACGCTGCGCTACGCACACGTCCTTGACGACGACGTCAGAAACGCGCTCGAAGCAAGCGAGTCCCGACATAGTCCCGACCAAGCGGAACAGGTGAAGAAGAAAGCCTAGAGATTGTGCGGGTTACGGCCCGTTAGACGGTCGCCGTGTAAACGAGATGCTCTACCAACTGAGCTAACCGCCCGCTTTCGCGATGGCGGCGCTATTGCTGCGTTTTCGCGCTCCCGTCAATGCCCGAAGATGTGAACGATATTATACCGTGCCCGGCACCGGGCGGCTTGCCGTGCATTTCCCGTCGATTGAACTGCATTTTCCCCTGTCATTCGAGGCTTGATGAATTTTCACCAATGGCTGTCCATCGCCGTTCTGGCGGGCATGATGGCGCTCTTCATCTGGGGCAGGTTCCGCTATGACGTGACGGCAGTGATTGCCCTGCTCGTCGCCATGGCACTGGGGCTGGTCACACCGGAGAAGGCATTCCTGGGCTTTTCCGACGATATCGTCATCATCGTAGCTTCCGCGCTGGTGCTTTCGGCAGCGGTGCAGCGGTCCGGGCTGGTCGAAAAGGCAGTGGCCTGGGCTGGGCAATACCTCAAGCGTACCGGGTCGCAGCTACTGGTGCTGACCGCCTCCGTCGGCATCGCCTCGGGCCTTATCAAGAACATCGGAGCGCTGGCGATGCTGATGCCCGCTGCCGGACAACTGGGTCGCAAGAGCGGGACCAACCCTTCGCGTTTCCTTATGCCGATGTCCTTCGCGGCGCTGCTGGGCGGGCTGACCACGCTGGTCGGCACATCGCCCAACATCATCGTCAGCCGCGTGCGCGAGCAGATGATCGGTGAGCCCTTCACCATGTTCGATTACCTGCCGACCGGCCTTGGCCTGCTGGTGATCGGCCTGATCTTCCTGCGCCTGTTCTACTGGCTTCTTCCCGCCGACCGGCGCGCGGCGGCAACCATGGGCGAGGCGCTCAACATCTCGGACTACACCATCGAGGCACGGGTGCGCGAGCAATCGCCGGTGGTAGGCAATACTGTGGCCTCCTTCATGAAGGAGCACGACGGCGAGATCGACGTCACCGCCGTACTGCGCCGCGGCCTGGCCGGCGATGTGCGGCCCGATCTCGTCATCGATGCCGATGACGTGCTGATCCTTGCGGGCGATCCCGATGCGCTGGAACGCGCCGTAGCCGCCTCGCAGCTCGACCCGAGCGGGCACGGCGAGGACGACGGGGAGGAGGGCGACGACAAGGCCGCAGACCCCCGCGACGATGTGGGCGTGATCGAGGGCGTGGTCACCGCGCGCTCGGCGCTGGCGGGCAGTTCGGCGGGGCGGCTGATGCTGCGCGACCGGCTCGGCCTGAGGCTCGTGGCGATCTCACGCGAGGGTGAGAGCCTGCGTAACAAACCCGCCAGCATCGTGATGCAGCCGGGCGACGTGATCGTGTTGCAGGGCATTCTCTCGGCGATGCCCGGACGGCTCAGGCAGCTTGGCGTGCTCCCGCTGGCAGAGCGCCAGATCAGCCTTGGCATGACCCGCAAGGGCTGGCTGGCGGTGGCGATTCTCGCCGCCGCGATGCTGGCGACGGCAACCGGGCTGGTCCCGGTCGCGGCTGCGTTCTTCACTGGTGCAGGGCTGGTGATCATCACCGGCGCGCTGCCGGTGGACGATGCCTACGAGGCGGTGGAATGGCCGATCCTCATCATGCTGGGCGCACTGATCCCGGTCAGCGGCGCGCTGCAATCGACGGGTGCCTCGGACGTGCTGGCGACGCAGCTGGCAGCGCTGGCGTCGGACCTGCCGCCCTGGGGGGCGGTAGCGCTGGTACTGGCAGCATCGATGGCCGTAACGCCGTTTCTCAACAATGCCGCGACGGTGCTGGTCATGGCGCCGATCTCGGCCGTGTTCGCGGGCGACCTGGGCTATCGGCCGGATGCGTTCCTGATGGCGACGGCGATCGGGGCAGGCTGCGATTTCCTCACCCCGATCGGCCACCAGTGCAATACGCTGGTGATGGGACCGGGCGGTTACCGCTTCGGCGACTATGCGCGGTTGGGAGCGCCGCTATCGCTGCTGGTGCTGGTGCTGGGTACACCGCTGATCATGCACTTCTGGCCGGTCCATTGACCTCCCTTCCTCCCCTCCCCGTTTCAGGGAGGAAGGAGGTCAGATTTCCAGCTGGCTGCCCAGTTCGATCACGCGGTTGGTGGGCAGCTTGAAGAATTCCATCGCGCTCTGGGCATTGCGCACCATCCAGGCGAACAGCTTCTCGCGCCAGATCGCCATGCCCGGTCGGCTGGACGCGATCAGGGTTTGGCGTGAAAGGAAGTAGCTGGTTTCCATCGCCCGGAAAGGCCCGCCCGCACGGTGCTCGGCGGCGAGTTCGGCGGGAACGTCGATCTCGTCCATGAAACCGTGGCGCAGGACCACGCGGTAGAAGCCCTGCCCCATATCCTCAACGCTGCAGCGCTTCGGCGCGGAAACGTGGGGGACTTCCAGTGTCTGGACGGTGAGGATCACAACCCGCTCGTGCAGGATGTGGTTATGCTTGAGGTTATGCAGCAGCGCGTGCGGCACTCCCTCGGCGGCGGAGGAGAGGAATACCGAGGTGCCGGCGACGCGGCGCACGCGCTCTCCCACGGACTTCAGGAACAGGTCGAAAGGGATCGAATCCTCGCGCAGGCGCTCCAGCACGATGCGACGGCCGGTAGCCCAGGTGGTCAGCATCAGGAAGACCACCGCAGCGACCAGCAGGGGGAACCAGCCGCCGTCGGGAATCTTGGTCACGTTCGAGGCGAAGTAAAGAGCATCAACCAGCAGGAATGCCATCGTCAGCAGCACCGAAACGACCGGGTTCCACTTCCACACCGCGAATGTCAGCACGCCCAGCAGGCAGGCGGTAATGACCATCGTCCCGGTCACCGCGATGCCGTAAGCAGCGGCAAGACTGCTCGAACTGCCGAAACCGAAGACGAGCAGCAGCACCATGATGAGCAGCCCCCAGTTGACCAGAGGAATGTAGATCTGCCCTGCAGCGCGGGCGCTGGTGTGGAGTATCTTGAGGCGCGGCAGGAAGCCCAGCTGCACCGCCTGCTGCGATACCGAATAGGCGCCCGAAATCACGGCCTGGCTGGCAATGATCGTTGCCATCGTCGCCAGCGCGACGAGCGGCAGGCGCGCCCATTCGGGGGCCATGAGGAAGAACGGATTGGACGCCGCCTCTGGGCTCCCCAGCAGCAGCGCGGCCTGGCCGAGGTAGTTGAGCATGAGACATGGGAACGCGACGTAGAGCCACGACACCATGATCGCTTTGCGCCCGAAATGGCCCATGTCGGCATAGAGCGCCTCTGCGCCCGTCACCGCCAGTACCACCGAACCCAGCGCCAGGAAGGCCAGCTTGGGGTCGATCAGGAAAAATTGCAGCGCGTGGACCGGGTTCAGCGCGGCAAGGATGCCGGGGTGCTGCAGGATGCCGTTCACCCCCAGCACCGCGAGGACCGCGAAGTAGACGATCATCACCGGCCCGAACAGCTTGCCCATCGCCGCCGTCCCGCGCGACTGGATCGCGAACAGGCCGATGAGGATGCCGGTAGAGATCGGCAGCACCCAGTCGGCGAAGGCCGGGTTCACCACGGTCAGCCCCTCCACCGCAGACAGCACCGAGATGGCGGGGGTTATGATCGCATCGCCGTAGAACAGCGCCGTGGCTATCACGCCCAGGCCGGCGATCAGCGGGGTCAGGCGATTTTCGCCCAGTTCCCGCCGGATCAGCGCCAGCAGTGCCAGACTGCCGCCCTCGCCCTTGTTGTCGGCGCGCAGGATGATGAAGACGTACTTGATCGTGACGATCAGCATCATCGTCCAGAAGATCAGCGATAGGACGCCGAAGATATGCGGCTTGTCCACCACCAGCGGATGGTGGCCCACGAAGCTCTCCTTCATCGCATAGAGCGGTGAAGTGCCGATATCGCCGAAGACGACGCCGATGGCACCCAGCGCCATCGCGGGAAGGCCTTCGCGCTGATGGCTTTCATCAGAAGGCGGGGCATCAGAAGGCGGGGCATCCGACGGCGAGGCATCCGACGGCGAGGCATCAGACGAGGGTGCACCAATGGCGGGGACACCATGGCCCGTGGCAGAATCGCTCATGAAACCGAAATACGGCCCCGCGCGCGGGAGCGCCACGAACTTTATGGTTTCTTTATGGGCGAAGGCCCCATTCCCCGTGGAACCTTAACGCGCTGAAGGTCCATTTGGGTGTCCGTCCCGCAAGTCGACGGATTCCCGACCATGCACATGTCCCCTTTCTTTCGCTCGAAGTTCGCCTCGCTGCGGCGGGGTGAGCGCTGGTGGCCCGCCGAGATAGCCCTGCGCGCACTGGGCCTCGCCCTGCTCGCCGGATGCTGGCGTCTGACGCTCGCCGCCAGGGCCATGGCGATGCAGCCTGCGCCGCATCCCGCAGGCGCGGCCGATCTTGCCGTCTGCGCCGGCGTTGTCGTGCTGCTCTGCGCCGGGCTGATGCTTGGCATGGAGGGGCCGGGCTTGCTGCGCGACGTGCCGCTGACGGACTGGTTCACCCATACAAGAGGTTCCCGCTCATGACCGATCTCCTCTGGCTGGCGGTGCTCGCCGGGCTGTTCGCGCTCACCCTCGCCTTCGCGCGGCTCTGCGAGAAGGCGTGAGCGATGACACATCCATCAGATTTGGCTCTCATCCTCGCCGGAGCGACCGCGCTCGGCCTGCTCGTCTATCTCCTCGCCGCGCTGCTGCGGCCCGAGAAGTTCTAGGAAAACCAAGGCCATGACCATTCAGGGCTGGAGCCTCATCCTCCTGTTCACCGCGCTTGTCGTGGCGCTTGCCAAGCCCATGGGGGCGTGGCTTTTCGCGCTTTACGAAGGGCGCACCACGCCGCTGCACCGCGTCCTCGGCCCGGTGGAGCGCAGCTTCTACCGCCTCGGCGGCATCGACCCCGACGAAGAGCAGCACTGGCTGCGCTATGCCCTGCACATGCTCGTGTTCCAGCTTGCACTGCTGGTCTTCACGTATGCAGTCCTGCGCCTTCAGGGCCTATTGCCGATGAACCCGCGCGGCCTTGCCGGGATCGGTGCGGAAGGAGCCTTCAACACCGCCGTCAGCTTCACCACCAACACCAACTGGCAGTGGTATTCGGGCGAGGCGGCGCTTTCCAACCTGTCCCAGATGCTGGGCCTGACGATCCACAACTTCCTCTCGGCGGCGACCGGCATTGCCGTGGCTTTCGCACTGTTTCGCGGCTTCGCCCGGCGCGAGGCGAAGACCGTCGGCAATTTCTGGGCCGATTGCACCCGCGTCACCCTGTACCTGCTGCTGCCCGCCTGCATCGTCTACGCCCTGTTCCTGATCGCCAGCGGCGTGCCACAGACGCTTTCCGCCATGGTCGATACGACCACGCTGGAAGGCGCAAAGCAGGCCATCGCGCTCGGCCCGGTCGCCTCGCAGGAGGCGATCAAGATGCTGGGCACCAATGGCGGCGGCTTCTTCAATGCCAACTCCGCGCATCCCTTCGAAAACCCCACCGCGCTGACCAATCTGGTACAGATGCTGTCGATCTTCGCGCTGGGAGCAGGGATGACCTGGTGCTTCGGCAAGGCTGTGGGCAATACCCGGCAGGGCTGGGCAATCCTGGCCGCGATGATGGCGCTGTTCCTTGTCGGCACCGCCGTCGCCTACTGGCAGGAAGCGGCGGGCAACCCGGTGCTGCACCAGCTTGGCGCACCCGGCGGCAACATGGAGGGCAAGGAAGTCCGCTTCGGCATTGCCGCCAGCGCCCTGTTCTCGGTCGTCACCACCGCTGCTTCGTGCGGCGCGGTCAATGCCATGCATGACAGCTTCACGGCGCTGGGCGGCATGGTTCCGCTCATCAACATCCAGCTGGGTGAGGTGGTCGTCGGCGGCGTGGGCGCGGGTATCTACGGCTTCCTGCTGTTCGCACTGCTGGCGGTCTTCGTCGCCGGGCTGATGGTGGGGCGCACCCCCGAATACGTCGGCAAGAAGATCGAGGCGCGCGAGGTGAAGCTGGCCGTCCTCGCCATCGCGGTGCTGCCGCTGTGCATCCTGGGCCTGACCGCGCTGAGCGCCGTCTTGCCCGCAGGCCTTGCAGGGCCGCTGAACAAGGGCCCGCACGGCTTCACCGAAATCCTCTACGCCTTCGCCTCGGGCGCGGGCAACAACGGGTCGGCCTTTGCCGGGCTTTCGGCCGGCACGCCGTTCTACAACGGACTGCTGGGCGCCGCGATGTGGATCGGGCGGTTCTTCGTGATCGTGCCCGTGCTGGCCATCGCCGGCAGCCTTGCCGCCAAGCGCCACACGCCCGCCACTTCAGGGTCTTTCCCGACCACCGGCCCCTTGTGGATCGGCCTGCTGATCGGGGTGATCCTGATCCTTGGCGGCCTCACGTTCCTGCCCAGCCTCGCCCTTGGCCCCATCGCCGATCACATCGCGATGATCGCCGGCCAGCTGTCCTGAAGGCGCATCCCATGACCACCCAGACACCTACATCCATGTTCTCGGCAAAGCTGGTCCGCCCCGCGATCGGCGAGGCGTTTCGCAAGCTGGAACCGCGCCAGCTGATCCGCAACCCGGTGCTGTTCACCACCGCCGTCGTCGCGCTGCTGCTCACCGTCCTGCTGATCATCGGCCGCGAACCGCTGCCCGCCGGTTTCCAGATCCAGCTCATCGGCTGGCTCTGGCTCACGGTCCTGTTCGGCACCTTCGCCGAGGCGCTGGCCGAAGGGCGCGGACGGGCGCAGGCCGCTTCCTTGCGCGCCACCCGCTCGGAACTCAGCGCGCGGCTGCCCGATGGCCGCACCCTCGCCGCCTCACAGCTGAAGAAGGGCGATGACGTGATGGTCGCCGCCGGAGAACTGATCCCGGCGGACGGCGAAGTCGTTGCCGGTGTCGCCTCGGTCAACGAGGCCGCGATCACCGGAGAAAGCGCCCCCGTCATCCGCGAGGCCGGCGGCGACCGCTCCGCCGTCACCGCCGGCACCCGAGTCATCTCCGACGAAATCCGCGTCCGGGTGACGCAGGAGGCGGGCCAGGGCTTTCTCGACCGCATGATCGCGCTGGTCGAAGGCGCAGAACGGCAGAAGACCCCCAACGAGATCGCCCTCACCATCCTGCTCGTCGGCCTCACCATCGTGTTCCTGATCGCCGTCGCGACGATCCCGGCCTTCGCGCATTATGCGGGCGGCTCGATCCCCGTCGCAGTGCTGGCGGCGCTGCTCATCACGCTGATCCCCACGACCATCGCCGCGCTGCTGTCCGCCATCGGCATTGCCGGCATGGACCGTCTGGTGCGCTTCAACGTCCTCGCCAAGTCGGGCCGCGCGGTCGAGGCGGCGGGCGACATCGACGTGCTGCTGCTCGACAAGACCGGCACGATCACCGTGGGCGACCGTCAGGCCAGCGAATTCCGCCCTGTCGGCGGCGCCAGTCCCGCCGCGCTGGCGGAAGCCGCGATGCTGGCCAGCCTTGCCGACGAAACGCCCGAAGGCCGCTCGATCGTTGTCCTCGCCCGTGAGCGTTTCGGCCTTGCGCTGACGCTGCCCGGCGATGCGGAAGTGATCTCCTTCACCGCGCAGACCCGGCTCTCTGGCATCAAAAGCGCAGCTGGCCTCGTCCAGAAGGGCGCCGTCGATGCGGTGCTGCGCGCCAACCCCGAAGCCGCCGCCTCTCCCGTGGCCGCCGAACTGCGCCGCCAGTCCGAGGAAATCGCTCGCCTCGGCCAGACCCCGCTCGCGGTGGCCCGCGACGGACGGCTGATCGGCCTCGTCGCGCTCAAGGACGTGGTCAAGGCGGGCGTGCGCGAACGCTTCGGCGAACTGCGCCGCATGGGCATCCGCACGGTGATGATCACCGGCGACAACCCGCTCACCGCCGCCGCCATCGCCGCCGAGGCCGGCGTGGACGACTTCCTCGCCGAGGCCACGCCCGAAGACAAGCTGGCGCTGATCCGGCGCGAGCAGCAGGGCGGCAGGCTGGTAGCGATGTGCGGCGACGGCACCAACGACGCCCCCGCGCTCGCCCAGGCCGACGTCGGCGTCGCCATGAACACCGGCACCCAGGCCGCGCGCGAGGCGGGCAACATGGTCGACCTCGATAGCGATCCCACCAAGCTCATCGAGATCGTCGGCCTTGGCAAGCAGCTGCTGATGACGCGCGGCGCGCTGACCACGTTCTCGGTCGCCAACGATGTGGCCAAGTACTTCGCGATCATCCCGGCCATGTTCACCGCGCTCTATCCGGGGCTGGGCGTGCTCAACGTGATGGGCCTCGCCAGCCCGCAGAGCGCGATCCTTTCGGCCATCATGTTCAACGCGCTCATCATCCCGGCGCTGGTGCCCCTCGCCCTGCGCGGCGTGACGTACCGCCCGATGGCCGCCGGGCCGCTGCTGGCGCGCAACCTCGGAGTCTATGGGCTGGGCGGACTGGTGGCGCCGTTCGCCGGAATCAAGCTGATCGACCTTGCCGTCTCCTGCCTCCACCTCGTCTGACACGGGAACTATCGACATGTCCCACGACCTCACCTCCGCCCTGCGCCCCGCGCTGGTGCTCACCGCGCTTTTCGCGCTGCTTCTGGGCCTTGCCTACCCGCTGGCCCTCACCGGCATCGCGCAGGCCCTGTTCCCCGCGCAGGCCAACGGTAGCCTGATCGAGCGAGGCGGCCGCGTCGTCGGCTCGCACCTGATCGGGCAGGCCTTCGCCGCGCCGGGCTACTTCCACGGCCGCCCCTCCGCCGCCGGGGCCGGGTACGACGCCATGGCCTCGTCCGGCTCCAACCTCGGCCCTGCCAGCAAGGCGCTGGCGCAGCGGGTCGCAGGCGATGTCGCCAAATTGCAGAAATCACCGGGAACCAACGTTCCGTCCGACCTGGTGACGACTTCCGCCTCGGGGCTGGACCCCCACGTCAGCCCCGAGGCGGCCCTTTGGCAGGTGGACCGTGTCGCCGCCGCACGCGGCCTCGACCCGGCGCGGGTCAGGGCGCTGGTCACGCTGCACGAGGAACACCCCCTGCTCGGCTTCATCGGCGAGGACCGCGTCAACGTCCTCGAACTCAATCTGGCCCTCGACAGCATGGCCGGGACCGGCGCACAAGCAGCCCGGTGAACCTGCCCGACAACCCTCTAAGGCCCGACCCCGACGCCCTGCTCCGCGCCGCAGCGCGCGAGGAGCGCGGCCGCCTCAAGGTGTTCCTTGGGGCGGCTCCGGGCGTGGGCAAGACTTACGAGATGCTGGGCGAAGGCGCCGCGCGCCGCGCTGCCGGGACCGACGTGGTGGTCGGCGTGGTCGAAACCCACGGCCGCGCCGAAACCGCCGCCCGCCTGCGGGGGCTGGAAATCGTCCCCCTGCAGCGCATCGCCTACGAAGGCCACGCGCTGGAGGAGATGGACATCGACGCGGTGCTGGCGCGCCGCCCCGCCCTCGTGCTGGTGGACGAACTGGCGCACACCAACGCGCCCGGCAGCCGCCACGACAAGCGCTGGCAGGACGTGGAGGAACTGCTCGATGCCGGGATCGACGTCTGGTCCACCCTCAACGTCCAGCACCTCGAAAGCCTGAACGACGTCGTCGCCTCGTTCACCCACGTCCGGGTGCGCGAAACCCTGCCCGACCGCATGCTGGACGCCGCCGACCTCGAAGTGGTCGACATCCCGCCCGACGAACTGATCGAGCGCCTGCGTCAGGGCAAGGTCTATGTCCCCGAGGAAGCGGGCCGCGCGCTGGGCAACTTCTTCTCCAAGTCCAACCTTTCCGCCTTGCGCGAACTGGCGCTGCGCCGCGCCGCGCAGGCGGTCGACGCGCAGATGCTGGAGCATGTGCGCGCCCACGCCATGGCCGGAACCTGGGCGGCGAGCGACCGCGTCGTCGTCGCCGTCAGCGAGCAGCGCGCAGGCATGGAACTGGTCCGCACCGCCAAGCGCCTCGCCGATGCGCAGCGCGTGCCCTGGACCGCCGTCCACATCGAGACCCCGCGCACCGCGCGCCTCGATGCCGCCGACAATGCCCAGCTGGCCGAAACCCTCCACCTCGCCGCGCAGCTGGGCGGGCAGGTGGCGAGTGTACCCGCCGAAAGCGTCCTCGCCGGCCTCAGCCAGTTCGCCGCCGAGGCGCGCGCAACGCAGCTGGTCGTGGGCAAATCCAGCCGCTCACGCTGGTTCGAGCTGCGCCACGGCTCGATCGTCGACGCGCTGGTGCGCGGGCGCGGGCACGGCATGGCGCTTTACGTACTGCCGATGGACACGCCCCCGCCCCGCCGCCGCGCCCACGACCTGCATCTGGGCAGCTGGGGCACTATGGGCGGCTACCTCGTCTCCCTGGGGCTGACGCTGGCGGTGACGCTGGCAGGCGCGCTGATCGGATCGAGCGGGACGATCACGGACCTTGGCATCATCTACCTCGTACCGGTGATGCTGGCGGCGACCCGGTACGGCCTGCGGACGGGGATCGTCACCGGCCTTGCCTCCTCGCTCGCCTACAATTTCTTTTTCATCCCGCCCACGCATACGCTGACGATCGAGGACCCGCGCAACATCGTTACCGTGCTGGTGCTGCTGGGCGTGGCGATCTTCGCCAGCCAGCTCGCCGCGCGGGTGCGCGAACATGCCCTGCAGGCGCAGGCCAGCGCGGCGCGCAGCAATGCCCAGGCCGGTTTCGCGCGCCTCCTCACCGCGATCAGCCGGCCGGAGGAACTGGCGCAGGTCCTCTGCGCCGAGATCGGTCGCATCCTCGGCGGCAATGCCGTGCTGCTGATGCCGGGCGATCAGGGGCTGACCCTCCACGCCAGCTGGCCGGGGCCCGCGCACCTCGAAATGCTGGACATGGCCGCCGCGCGCTGGGCCTTCGAGAACGACCAGCCCGCCGGGCGCGGTTCGGACACGCTCACGGCCTCGGAATGGCTGTTCCACCCGATCGCGGCTGGCCAGACCTGCCTCGGCGTGTTCGGCCTGTCGCGCAGCGATGCGCGCGCGCCGGTGCGGCCCGACCAGTTGCCGCTGCTGCTCAGCCTGCTCGACCAGGGCGGGCTGGCGCTGGAGCGTATCGCGCTGGAGGCCCAGATGGCCGAACTGGTGCAGGTGCGAGAGCGGGACCGGCTGCGCCAGACGCTGCTGTCCTCGGTCAGCCACGACCTGCGCACGCCGCTCACCACGATGCTGGGTTCGCTGGCAGAACTGCGCGCATCCGAACCGGCGCAGGCGGGCCTGCTGGCACAGGCGCGCGGCGCGGGCGAGCGGCTGCACCGCTTCGTCGGCAACCTGCTCGACATGGTCCGCATCGAGGCAGGCGCCCTGCACGGCACCACCGAGCCGGTGGACCTTGCCGAAGCCGTCGCCGCGGTGCTTGAGGACATGCGCGCGGTGCTGTCGGGCTACACGGTGGAAGCGGTGATCCCGTTCGACACGCCTATGGTGATGGTGGACCCGCAGCTGTTCCAGCACTGCCTGCTCAACCTGCTGGATAACGCTGCGAAGCACGGCGATCCGGGCCGCGAGATCACCGTGCACGCCCACCGTACCGCCAGCGGTATCGACCTAGACGTCCTCGACGCCGGCCCTGGCATCCCCGAGGGGGAGGAGGAGCGCATCTTCGGCACGTTCGCCCGCATCGAAGGCTCGGACCGAAAGGGCGGGTCTGGCCTCGGCCTCGCCATCGTCAAGGGGTTTGCGCAGGCCATGGGCCTCACCGTATCCGCCGCGAACCGCGAGGACGCGGCGGGCGCCCGCTTCACCCTGCATTTCGACCACGACCACCTCAAGGAATGGCCCGAGGAATGAGCGCAAACCCTGTGACCGTTCTCATCGTCGATGACGAACCGGCGATCCGCCGCCTGTTCCATGCCGGCCTGACGCGCGCTGGTTACCGTGTGGTGGAAGCAGCCACTGCGCGCGAGGCGATGGCCGCGCTCGATATCGACAAGCCCGAAGTGGTTCTGCTCGACCTCGGCCTGCCAGACCGCGACGGGCTGGAACTGATACCGCTGATGGCAGGGCGCACTGCAGTTCTCGTCGTCTCCGCGCGCGATGAAACCGCGCAGAAGATTGCCGCGCTGGATCTCGGCGCGGACGACTATGTAGCGAAACCCTTCGACAGCGAGGAAGTCCTTGCCCGCATCCGCACCGCCCTGCGCCGCCGCCTGCCGGAAGGCCCCGCAGGCCAGCAGGTACGTGTGGGCGCGGTGGAAATAGACCTCATGGCCCGCGCCGTGCGCAAGGCAGGAACGGAAGTCCACCTGACGCCGAAGGAGTACGGCTTCCTTGCGGAACTGGCGCGCAATCCGGGGCGGGTCATCACCCACGCCCAACTGCTGCGCGCGGTCTGGGGGCCGGGCCATGACGACGACGTGGAATACCTGCGCGTCGCGGCAAGGGGCGTGCGCCGCAAGCTGGAGGACAAGCCCTCCGAGCCGATCCTGCTCCGCAACGAACCCGGCGTGGGTTACCGGCTGACGATGGGCGACTGACGGCCCATCGCCCTTGCTAGTCGAAGTCGTCCTTACCAGTCGAAGAAGCGGCGGCGGCGCGTTACGGGCACGCCGTTTTCCGTGACGACGGTGCGCGGCTCGTAGGCTGCAGGCGCTGCGGCAACCACGGGACCACCCTTTTCCA
Organism: Novosphingobium sp. 18050; assembly: GCF_902706195.1. Classification (GTDB taxonomy): domain Bacteria; phylum Pseudomonadota; class Alphaproteobacteria; order Sphingomonadales; family Sphingomonadaceae; genus Novosphingobium. The sequence goes on from NZ_CACSJO010000003.1 coordinate 291,203, forward strand.
GCGCATCGGCGCGGGCCTCGGCGCGCGCAGCCCGCAATTCGGCGTCGCGCACCCGTTCGTCGGCGTCGCGGGCAGCGAGTTCTCCGCGTCGCTCGCTGGTGATGGCGTAGTAGTGGCTCCACATCTGGCTATGCGCAAAGGCCAGCGCGAGGCCGCCGATGATCGCGCAGTTCTTGAGCATCATCACCCGCTGCATCGGATCGCCAACCTGCGAGTGGAAGAACAGGATGGTCATCGCGGTGAAACCGGCCAGCAGGATCGCCACCAGCCGGACCATGAACCCGGCGGCGAGGCACAGGCCCGCGATAAGCTCGAACAGGCCGGTGGGAATGGCGAGGCCCGATGGCAGGCCAGCGGCGACGATCATCGTCTCGGTGCCGCCGATGTCCATCAGCTTTCCTGCGCCGGAGAAGATGAAGATCAGGGCGATCAGGAAGCGCCCGATTATGGCGGCGATCTTCGACAAGGCACGTCTCCCGGCAATTATTACATGCCGGGAGAAGCGGGCGCGCGGGCGATTTGTTCCCGCGTGTCAGTTACAGCCTTGGCAGCGTTACTCCGCGCTGGCCCATGTACTTGCCCGCCCGGTCGGCATAGCTGACCTCGCACGGCTCATTGCCCTGCAGGAACAGGAACTGGCAGGCGCCTTCATTGGCGTAGATCTTGGCGGGCAGCGGCGTGGTGTTGGAGAACTCCAGCGTCACGTGGCCTTCCCAGCCCGGCTCCAGCGGGGTGACGTTCACGATGATCCCGCAGCGCGCATACGTGCTTTTACCCAGGCAAATAACGAGAACGTCCTTGGGTACGCGGAAGTATTCCACCGTGCGGGCCAGCGCGAAGGAGTTGGGCGGGATCACGCAGCAGTCGGTCTTGCGGTCCACGAAGGAATTGCTGTCGAAGTTCTTGGGATCGACCACCGCCGAATCGACGTTGGTGAAGATCTTGAACTCGTCCGCCACCCGCGCATCGTAGCCATAGGAGGACAGGCCGTAGGAAATGCATCCGTCACGGCGCTGCGCCTCCACGAACGGCTCGATCATGCCGTGTGCCTGTGCCTGGGTGCGGATCCACTTGTCGCTCTGAATTGCCATGGCCGGGTGATTGCCCAAGCCGTGCGGGTCGGCAAGTGCGAAACGTCCAATTGTCCACGCCCGGCGTTAATCGTCTAACTTGCAAACCGGCGGAGGTGATGCAGTCCACCGCCGCAGGACCACGTCTGACCTCCAGACCCACCGTCCCGGCGCCTTCGAGATTGCCCTGCCCTGAGGCGGGCGATAGTTGCTTCCCATGATCCGTGCAGCCACACATACCCCCGCCCTGTTCGCCCCGATGCTGATGGTGCTGGCCGCCCTCACCGGTTGCGAGGCAGAGCCTGATGCGAATGCCGCCGCAGCAGCGCCGCAGCGCAGCCGGGGCGACGATGCCGCGCTGGTCGTCCGCGAAAAGGCGCAAACGGAGTGGCTGAAACGCACCCTCGAAACACCCGGACATGCCGCAGTCTATGAAGCTGCGCTGGAGCAGGCGCGCGGGCGGGCGGATCACTGCTCCACCGATCGCTGCCGCTCGGTCGGCCAGCAGCGCCGCGATTCGCGGCTGGACTTCGCGGAAGGCCAGGCCGCCACGGTGGACAACCTGCCGTTCGAATCCGGGCAGTTCGCGCGGATGGAAACCGGCTTCACCGGCCCCGTGCGCATTGTCCCGCTGATCGATGGGCGAGCGATGCTGGTCGTCTCGCTATCGTTCAAGGGCAAGCCTGCCTGCGCGCTGGACGGGGTGATGACCAAGGACGACAACGGCACGAACTGGACCGTCTCCTCGCTGGAAGAGGGCCTGCCCACGCTGGTTCTCAAGCCGCGCGGCGACAAGGCCTTCGACCTCGCTTATGCCGATGCCGGCCACCAGCCAAACAACACCGATTATTGCGGCGCAGGCACAGCTATCGACGGGCGCTACACAATCGCGGGTTAAGTACGCGCGCCTTATTCCAAGGTTAACACACGGCTGGTATCGCATCTTTCATGACCAGTCCCGCACGTATCCTCGTCGTATTCGGCACCCGGCCCGAAGCGATCAAGCTTTTCCCCGTAGTCCATGCGCTGAAGGCCGATCCGCGCTTCGAATGCGTGGTCTGCGTCTCGGCGCAGCATCGCCAGATGCTCGACCAGGTGCTGGAGATCGCCGGCATCGTGCCCGACCACGACCTCGACGTGATGCAGCCCGACCAGACGCTGGACGCGCTCACCGCCAACCTGCTCACCGGGCTGGGCAAGGTGATGGACATCGTGAAGCCGGACCGTGTCATCGTGCAGGGCGATACCGCTACCGCCATGTCCGGCGCGCTGGCGGCCTATTACCGCAAGGTTCCGGTCGACCATGTCGAAGCCGGCCTGCGCAGCTACAACATCTACCACCCCTGGCCGGAGGAGGTGAACCGCAAGATCATCGGCGCCATGGCCTCTCTGCACTTTGCACCCACCACCACCAGCGAGGCCGCACTCCTCAAGGAAAACATCGCGCCCGATCGCGTCCACGTAACCGGCAACACCGTGATCGACGCGTTGAAGTGGGTGACCGCGCAGATCGAAGCGAACCCCGCCCTCGCCTCCGGCCTCGCACCTCTCGAAGCGCGATTCGCGGGCAAGCGCATCATCGGCGTCACCAGCCACCGCCGCGAGAATTTCGGCGAGGGCATGGAACAGATCGCGCAGGCCATCCGCGAGATCGCCCAGCGCCCCGACACCGCCGTGATCTTCCCGGTCCACCTCAACCCCAACGTGCGCAAGGTGATGAACGAGGGCCTTGCCGGCCTAGCCAATGTCGCCCTGATCGAACCCCTGGACTACCCCCACTTCGCCCGCCTGCTCGCCATTGCGGAGATCATGCTGACCGACAGCGGCGGTGTGCAGGAGGAAGCCCCGGCGCTGGGCAAGCCCGTCCTGGTCATGCGCGAAACCACCGAGCGCCCCGAAGGCGTGGAAGCGGGCACCGCAAAACTGGTCGGCACGGACGCAGCGCGCATCGTTACCGAAATTTCAACCCTGTTGGACGATAAGGCGGCCTACGAGGCCATGGCGCGCGCCCACAACCCGTTCGGGGATGGGCATACTTCCAGCCGAATCGTGGAGCTGCTTGCGAATGAAATCTGACAATAAGCCCAGCGTCTGTGTCGTCGGCCTCGGCTACATCGGACTTCCCACCGCCGCCGTGATCGCCCGCGCCGGGTGCAAGGTGCTTGGCCTCGACGTGTCGCAAAAGGTGGTCGACACCATCAACCGCGGCGAGATTCATATCGAGGAAGTCGATCTCGACGGCCTGGTGCAGGGCGTCGTGTCGCGCGGGCTGCTTTCAGCCTCGATCGAGGTGGCCCCGGCGGACGTCTTCGTCATCGCCGTGCCCACGCCCTTCGACAAGGACCACGCGCCCGACATCTCCTATGTCCTCGCAGCCGGGCGCACCATCGCGCCGGTGCTGAAGGCGGGCGACGTGGTGATCCTGGAATCGACCTCGCCGGTGGGCACCACCGAGAAGATGCGCGACATGATCGCCGAGATGCGCCCGGATCTGAAGATCCCCGGCCTGACCCGCGAAACGCCCGACATCTCGATCGCCTATTGCCCCGAGCGCGTCCTGCCGGGCCGCATCCTTGAGGAACTGACCAACAACGACCGCTCCATCGGCGGCATCACCCCGCGCTGCGCCCGCAAGGCACTGGCCTTCTACAAGCGTTTCGTGCGGGGTGAATGCGTCACCACCGATGCCCGCGCGGCGGAAATGACCAAGCTGGTCGAAAACGCCTACCGCGACGTCAACATCGCCTTCGCGAATGAGCTTTCCATCGTCGCCGACCGCATGGGACTGGACGTGTGGGAGGTTATCCGCCTCGCCAACCGCCACCCGCGCGTGAACATCCTCTCGCCCGGTCCAGGCGTGGGCGGCCACTGCATCGCGGTGGACCCCTGGTTTATCGTCCATAGCGCACCGGAGGAAACCCCGCTGATCCGCACCGCGCGCGGCGTCAACGACGGCAAGATGCACCACGTCATCGCCAAGGCCGAAGCTCTGGTCGAGGCGCACCCCAACGCCCGCGTCGCGTGCCTGGGCCTCGCCTTCAAGGCCAATATCGACGACTTCCGCGAAAGCCCCGCGCGTTTCGTCGCCAGCCGCCTTGCCCGCAAGTTCGGCAGCCGCATGTCCGTGGTGGAACCTTACGCCGACGAACTGCCGCTGGAATTCACCGACAGCGGCGTCACCCACATCGATGTCGATGAGGCACTGGAGACCTGCGATATCCTGATCGTGCTGGTGGACCATGACGTGTTCCGCGTCGTCCCCCTGGCCGAGCGCGCCGACAAGCTGGTCTACGACACCCGCGGCATCTGGCCAGATCAACCGCGCGTCGTGCGCGAAGAAGCGGCAAAGCTGGCCCTCGCGGCGGGCTGAAGTTCCTCCCCGAAACGGGGAGGCGAACCATGCACAGCATGGTGGAGGGGCACCTTCCGGGTCACGCTACGGCAGCGTCACCCGGAAGATGCCCCTCCTCGTTTCCGGCAGCATTGCACTGCAAAACGAAGGTGTCAGACAAGCCAACGGTACTGCTCCCCCGAGGGGAAAGATGCGAACCGTTTACATTCCATTCGCCCAATCATTTCATCGTTGTGGACGAAGCGACGAATTGAGCGACGAACCGTTTCCGACGAGCGGTGGCTGGCAGGCCCCTTCGCTATCGCAACAAAACTTGCTCGCTATAACACTGATCCATGAGAATGGTTCCCGTGATCGCCGCAATCGCAACCTCGCTTGCAGCCACATTTGCCATTCCGGCGATGGCTCAGCCTCTCCAGTGCGCGCCTTATGCCCGCGCGAACTCTGCAATTGACCTGCACGGCAATGCCGCCACCTGGTGGGCACAGGCCGAAGGCAACTACGATCGCGGCCAGACCCCGCGCACCGGTTCGGTGCTGGTGTTCAAGGCCAGCGGCGCCATGCGCGTCGGCCATGTCGCGGTTGTGAAGAAGATCGTCGACGACCGCCACGTCGTTCTCAACCACGCCAACTGGTCGCGTCCCGGCATGATCGAACCTTCGGCCATGGCTGAAGACGTTTCGGCAAAGGGCGACTGGAGCAACGTGCGCGTGTGGTACTCGCCCACGCAGTCTCTGGGCCTGCGCGCCAGTGCGGCGTTCGGCTTCATCTACGCACCGGGCACGCAGGACGCCGCGCCGGCGACTGCCGCGCCGCGCCGCGAACGCTTCGAAACCGCCTTCGCCGACATCGCCGCAAAGGGCTAAGCCCCGCGCCGGCTGCGCCTGCCCGAGGCGCCGTCCACCCACACCACTTGTTCTTCCGCGCCGTCCCCTGCAAGTATGACGCTTGACCGGGGGGAGAGCAGCGGATGAAGACTGTCACGATAGCGGCATGGATGCTGGGCACCTGCGCAGTGCTGCCCGCTCTACCAGCCCACGCGACGACGATGTTCCCCCAGGCTTTCACCTGCCCCATCGGCGGCGAGAAGTTCGAAAGCCAGGTCATCGCCAGCTATTCGTCGTTCGGCAGCCGTCCGGACGGGAGGCCTTACGGAACCCTGCCGGTCATGCCGATGACAGAGTGTCCGACGAACGGCTTCGTCCTGATCGGCGATACCCTGTCCAAGGCAGAGATCACCGCCCTCACCCCGGTCGTCGCCAGTCCCGAATATCAGGCAATGCGGCAAACCGAGACGCCGCATTTCCGCGCCTGGTATCTTATGAAAGCGATCAGCAGGCCGCCCGAGGACCTCGCCGACGCGCTGCTTCAGGCAAGCTGGGAAACAGACAGGGATGCCGCCCGCAAGGCACGCTACCAGCAGCTTTTTGTCACGGCGGCAGATGCCGTTGCGCGCGGATCGGACAAGGATGCGGGCCGGAAGTGGTTCTTCCTGAACCTGCGCGCCGTAAACGCCCAGCGAGAACTCGGCGCGTTCGAAGCTGCCTGGACCCGGCTGGACGTCCTCTCGCGCAGCATCGATCTGGCGGGATATGGTCCCGATGAGGCCGACGAAAGCCGCGATCTCAACGCCTATCTCATTACGATGGGCACACTGCTTGCAGAAAAGAACGCCTATTTCGAACCTGCCGGATTGGTCCCTTCCGATGTCGCGCTACAGCGCTGCGACATGACCGAGCCGCCCCTGACACCGTCCGAAACCACGGTATGTGACAGCAGGGAACTGGCCGATCGGCGCAAGGAAATCCCTGGCTGATCCTGCCGCCGCTGCCGCCTGAACCTCCCCGCCAAAGCAGGGAGGAACGGCCGACGGCCTTACTTGCAGACCTTTACTTTCTTGCCCTTCTGCATCTGATAGCGGCAGGTGACCTTCTTCTGCACCTTGGCAGGGGCTTTCTTCACGGCGACCTTCTTCTGGGCCACCGGCTTCGCTGCGGCATGCGCGGCCGGCCTGGCTGCCTGCGCAGCGGCGAGCGTGGGCGCGAAAGCGCCAAGCGCCAGAGCGGCGAGGAGGGTAACGCTGGTCTTCTTCACTTGTCTTCGATCCTTCCCGGAAAATCCCGGTCAAGGCGGCCAATGGCCACGGCGTCGCACCCGCCGCTCACGGCAAGACACGAATACGCCTGAAGTTGCGGTGAACGTGAAGAAATCCGCCCTCTGTCCGGGCAGCGATGCTTTTACTGGGCCGGTTCGATACGGGCCAGCCTGCGCGCCGACTTGATCGTCTGGACCACGAAAAGCCCTATCAGGATCACACCGACGCTACCTACGAACCAGTCGAAGCTGGTCATCGCTTCCATGTCGCGCTGCTTGTCACCGAAGATTAGCATGGCAAACGTCAGCGAAATCAGGATCAGGCGCAGTTCGGTCGGCCCCGCGGAAAGATAGGACAGCCGCATCTCGCCCAGCACGCGCACAGCGAGGAAGGCGTGGATGCACATCAGCAGGTAGCCCACCAACGCGATCAACGACACTTCGAGACGCACGTAAGGGCTGACGCCAATGCCCAGCAGGATCAGGAAAGTGGCCAGCCCGTCGCAGCTGTGATCGAGGAAATAACCATAGCGCGGACGCTCGATATGGCGGAAACGCGCAAGGCTGCCGTCCATGGAATCTCCGAACCAGTGCAGCAGGTAACCGGGCATGCACAGCCACAGCCAATCCTCGTTCAGCAGACTGGTGGCGTATCCGGCGAAGATCAGAACCGCGCCAACCATGCCCAGCGCAGTCAGCAGATCCGGCTTTACCCAGGCAGGCATGCGCGCGCAAAGCCAGTTAAGCAGGCGCCGTTCACCGAGAGCCAGAATGTTCTGCTGTATTCGGGCGGGTGGTGCGATGCGATTGTCCTGCATGATGCCTTATTGTGACAAGTCGTTTACTTGGCAAGGCAAACCGGCTCCTGCCTCCCCCGTTTCGTCGCTTCCGGTAAAGCGCAAAACCAGTGAAACGCCGCGGTTCCGTCAGATTCCGGCGTACCAGGCGTAAGCGCCGTTATCTTCCCAGTAGCCGCCCTTGCCCCCGTGGATGCCCTCAAGCGATGCCACCGCCTCGATCCGGGCGACGAACTTGGCGTGTTTGTAGCCCAGTTGCCGTTCCACCCGCAGCCGCAGCGGCGCTCCGTGAGCCTCTTCGAGAGGCTTGCCGTTCATCGCCCAGGCCAGGATCGTCTGGGGGTGGAAGGCGTCGACCATGTCGATCGATTCGTAATAGGGCTGGCCGTGGTAAAGGTCGGCGCAGTGGAACACGAGGTAACGCGCCTCCGGCCGCAGGCGCGCCATGTCGAGCAGCAGGCCAAGACGCGGGCCCTGCCACTGGCCGATCGCGCTCCAGCCTTCGACGCAGTCATGCCGGGTGATCTGGCGGCGCTGCGGCAGATCGCGCAAGGCCTGGAGCGACAAGGTAAGCGGATGCTCGACCAACCCGCCCAGCATCAGCGACCAGTTGGCGAACCCCTGCGCCAGATGCTGGCGATAGGCCGGATCGGTAACCTCGCGGCTGCCGTTGGCGCGGAACGCAGGCGACATGTCGACCTCGCGATACTCCCGCGCCAGTGCATTTCGACCCAGCACGCGCTGGGTGACGCGGTGGAGGTTCTCGCCGCTTTCCAGCGTCTCGCGGAAAGTGGGATTGTCGAACAGGCGGTCGCAGCCGGGCAGCAGCAGGCTCCCCGCCCCAGCGGCGCCGGCCCGGATCAGGCCTCGGCGAGAGACGGTGAGGGTCATGGCCTGCGCTCCCGGGGCAGGCGATACCAGCCGGTCACCATCGAGCGAACCTCGTTGAAGGGCCCCGCCAACAGCACCATGACGATGTGAAGCACGAAGAACCCCACCAGCCCCCAGGCGCAGAGGAAATGCACCGACCGCGCCGACTGCCGCCCGCCGAACACTTCGGTGACAAACGGCGCCCAGGCATCGGTGCCGGGCGACATGGCCAGCCCGGTGAGGATCATCATCGGCAGCAGCCCGAACAGCACGCCGGCATAAGCGAGCTTCTGGAGTACCGAATAGTGCAACGCGCTCACCCCGGTCGGAAAGCGCAGGCGGGCATGTTCGCGGATGTCATGCCACAAATGCGAAGGCCGCCACTCGGCGCGGGTGATGTGGATGTCCCGGCGGACGTGTCCGGCAATAAGCGACCATGCGAGATAGAACAGCAGCCCGACCGCCAGCACCCAGGCGAAGGCAAGGTGCCAGATGCGCCCGATCGCCAGGCTGTAGCGCGAAGGGATCGTTGCCCAATAAGGGAAGGCCCGCCGCTGGACCTTTCCGTCCGCGTCAGTCCAGAGGCCGAGCGTACCGGTAGTGTCCCAGCGGTGCCCGGCGATTTCGATATAGCCCTGTTCGCCCCCGCCGCTGCGCGCCGAGCCGACCTTGAGCCAGGCATTGTCGTAGTTCGCGCCGTATTCGCCCCAGTAAAGGCGCGGGTGGGCATTGAAGATCATCAGCCCGCTCATCAGCATGACGAGCAGGGTCACGGCATTGGTCCAGTGCCACAGCCGCGTCGGCCAGCGATGCCGCCGTACCAGCTCGCCGCCTTGCGGGGCAGGAGAGGCGGCCGCCTCGCTCACGCGTGGGCAAGTCCGGGATTGCCACCCTCGAGCGGGATACGCAGAGAGTTCTGGACAAAGGCGGTCGCGACGTACTGGCCGACCATCGTTGGAAACTCGATCATCTGCGCTTCGTCCCAACTGAGAGCGAGCGTGTCCCAGGTCTGGTTGGAAAGCGCTTTGTCGGCGATCAGTTCCTCCACCCCGCGCAGGATTGCCGCTTCGTGCCCGCTCCAGCCGGGCGCCGCAGAGCCAATCCGCACGCGCGAAATCTCCGGCGCGGTCAGGCCAACGCGGTAGGCAATGAAAACGTGCTGCCCCCATTCGTAGGGTGCGCGGCAGAGCCAGCCCACCCGCAGCACGGCCAGTTCGCGCTCTCGCGCCGGGATCCGGCCGCGAAACAGTACAGCGCCCATTTCCATCTGACAGCGGAAAATCTCGGGATGCTTGACCATCGTACGCATGTATTCGGGCACTTCGCCCATTGGCGGTGCCCCGGCCCCGGTGCGCACTGCAGTGATCAATCCGCGCGAATCCTCGTCGATCGCATCGTCCGCGACGGGCGCAATGCGCGGGGCCATGCCGACGACATGGGCCTCCCGCTGCACGATATCGAAACCGGGGTCGAAGCCCTCGTCCAAATCCGCCATCCCTTCTCTCCCGCCGCTTCGGCGATACCCCGGATCATTCCCCGATCAGGTGGACCGCAACCTGCCGACGGTGCGCCACAAGCCGATGTTCGGCAAGGTAAATCCCCTGCCACGTGCCCAGCATCATGTGCCCGCCGATGACGGGAATCTGCAGGTTCACCCCGGTCAGCACGGTTTTGAGGTGAGCGGGCATATCATCCGCCCCTTCATCGTCGTGGGCATAGTGGGAGCCTTCCGGGGCCAGGCGGTCGAACCAGGCGGCAAGGTCGGTACGCACTTCCCGCGCAGCGTTTTCCTGGATCAGCAGCGAGGCGGACGTGTGCCTGCACAGCAGCGTCAGCAGCCCCTCGGCCACGCCCGTCCCTTCCAGCCAACCGGCTATCGCCCGCGTGATATCGGTAAAGCCGCGCCCCGGCGTATCGAAGGAAAGGATGGTCGTTGCCTGTCTCATTGCGCCACAATCCTGCAGGCAAGCGCCGCCGCTTTCAACCATGGCGCAAAGAATGGAGAGGGATCGCCCGCATGAATACGAAGTTCTGCAAGGTCGAGACGGACGGCCACGTCATGACCGTGACGATCGACCGCCCTGAAATGCGCAACGCCCTTCACGGCGAGGCCAATTTCGAACTCGGCGAAGTGTTCGACCGCTTCGAGGCAGACCCCGCGCTGTGGGTGGCGATCCTGACCGGCGCGGGCGAAAAGGCCTTCTCCGCCGGCGCGGATTTGCGCACGCCGTCCGACAAGGAAGACCCGCGCGCCTTCAAGGGCATGCCTGTGCCCGAGACCGGGTTCGCCGGGCTCGTCTGGCGCTTCGATCGCCGCAAGCCGGTGATCGCGGCCGTGAACGGCTTTGCGCTGGGCGGCGGCTTCGAGGCCGCGCTTGCCTGCGACGTGATCGTGGCTGCCGAAAGCGCCAGCTTCGGGCTAACGGAACCCAAAGTCGGCCTCGCGGCGCTGGGCGGCGGCATCCAGCGCATCGTCCAGGAACTCGGCCCCAAGCGAGCCCACGCCATGCTTCTGACTGCCCGCCGCGTGCCTGCCGCGCAGGCGCTGGACTGGGGCATGGTCGCCGAAGTGGTGCCCGATGCCGACCTTCTCGCCTGTGCGCGCCGCTGGGCAGACGAGATCATCGCCTGCTCACCCTCTTCGATCATCGCCACCAAGGCGGTGATGCGCTCGTACTACGACCTCGGCATGGAGGCCTCGAACGGGGCGATGTTCACCTTGCCCGAAGTGCACGCGATGTTCACCGGCGCCGACGTGCGCGAAGGCGGCAAGGCGCTGTTCGAGAAACGCGCCCCGGTCTGGTCCGACCCGCAGTGACCGCACCCGTCCTCGTCGAACGCCGCGGCGCGGTCACGCTGGTCACGCTCAACCGCCCGCAGCGGCGTAACGGCGTGACCCTGGCGATGTGCGAGGCCTTCCATACCGCCGTGCGCGAGGTCGCCGCCAGCGATGCCCGCGTCGTCGTCCTGAGCGGTGCGGGCGAGAACTTCTGCGTAGGCGCGGACATCGGCGGTGGGATTATCGAAACGGAAACGGGGGACACCCCGCCGGCTACCCCGCCGGACCCCGCGATCTATCATGCCGCCACCCTGCTCCACACGATGCCTCAGATTACCATCGCCGCCATCGACGGCGGCTGCGCGGGGGCGGGCATGGGT
>NZ_CACSJO010000004.1 GCF_902706195.1 Novosphingobium sp. 18050
CTTCAACCCGCAAACCTCAATCACCCTCAAATCCGGCTCATCTCCGGCAATGACGCTACGCGCCCGCCGCCTGCCCAAAATCCAAATCTTGGCCTGCGCTGACCAACACGATGAATTTTCCGGGCTAGGTCGTGGAGCGCACCTTCGGTTGAATGATGCGCTGGAAACGGCTCGTTCGCGATTACGAGCAGCGGATCCATGTCTCCGAGGCCATGAGCCATGTCGCTCTCGGCAGCCTCATGCTCCGCAGAATTGCCCACCCATAAGCATTCTCAAACGGAATTTAGGTAATTACACAGAATTGATAAAAATTTATTCTTCCCACAAAGAATGACGAAGGGAATTTATTTGGGCCCAATGATCAAGATATATTTGAAATTTCTTACAAATTACCCGGAAATTACGATCAATAAATAATAAAATAAAAATCATCATATCATCGAAACGAATATTTGCAGGAGGCAAGTTGAATGGCAATCCGGAATTGGCGCCACAAGATCAACCACCGCCACTACTTGAGTACTGCACCTCTGGCCCTTCTTGCCAATAGCCCGCGAATGACGTCGCGCTGCGCACGATCCGCGATATTTGCTGCTGCAGCCGCCGGCATCGCGGTTGGCGCAAATGTAGCGAGTGCTCATACCGATGCTTTGGGCTATCTCGTATCCGACGGCTCGGCGGCCGGCTTGTTCAATGTCCAGATCATCTATGGGAGCTGGCATTCTGGTATCGTCTCGGCAGAAGGCGCTGTGCAATTAAATCGGGCCGATAGCTCGACAGTCGGTACGCAGGCGTTCTCCATCCTGCTGAGCAACGCTCCCGACGGCGCGCTCCCCGCCGGCCTAACGCCTGGACAGAACTTCTTCTACGTCAGCGCAGACGGCAACTCACTGGTTTCGACTCCAAACAACGCCGTATATAATTTTCAGGCTGCAACCTTCAACGATGTCGTCACTGGCACTTATACGTTCGCTTATGCCAGCACGAGCGGCCTGACCCAAGTCTGGACTCCGGCTGGAAATGCTGTTTCGTCTGGAACTTTTACCGTGACTTCGAACGGCGGTGTGACCGTGCCGGGGCAAGCAAACGATATCGACACTGCAAATTCAAGCTATGGTTCGAGCAACCTCGGCACATCGGTGAACCCGAGTTTCACGGGTGGTACTCTCCTGATCGATCAGGTTGACCAGACCTATTCGAACAATTTCTCTCTGGACAGCACAGCTACAAACACGCTCGACATGAACGGCAACGCGACCGTGCTGTCGGGCGCCTTCTCGGACACTGCAGCGGGAACGCCGGGCGTCATTACCTATGAGGATTCCGGTAGCGGTGGCCAGGTGACACTCACTGGTCCCGGGACGTACACGGGAACCACTACGCTCAACTCCGGCACACTCATACTCGCCGGAACCGCAACGCTTGGCGCAGATGGCGCTTCGACCATAGTGAACGGCGGGACGCTCGACCTCGGTGGAACCAGCCAAGTGCAGGCTTCGGTGACTCAGGCTGGCGGCATTATCGAAAACGGAACATTCACTGTCGGTACTTACACGCTGACGGGCGGCACGCTGGCAAGCGGCGCAGTTATTGATACCGCAGCCACGATTGATGCGCAGGCCGGCGCGGTCGATGGTGCGCTTACCGGAACAGCCGGGCTTACAAAGAGCGGCGACGGCACCGTAACGCTGGCCAGCGCCAACGACTACACCGGCGGCACTGTCGTCGATGCCGGGACATTGGCGCTGAGCGGCACGGGAACGCTGGGTTCGACCAGCGGGACGACAACGCTCAATGGCGGAACGCTTGACCTGGGTAGCACGAGCCAGACCCAGACTTCGCTGACGCAGACCGGCGGAACCGTCCAGAATGGCACTTTCGCAGTAGGCAGCTACACTCTGACCGGGGGCACGCTGGCTAGCAATTCGGTGGTCAATGCCGACAACACAATCGATGTACAGGTGGGGAGGATCAACGGCACGCTGACCGGAACTGCCGGTCTCGCCAAGACAGGCACCGATGGTGTCGAACTGAGCGGCGCCAACAGCTACACCGGCAATACGGTCATCGAAGACGGGACATTAGCGCTGAGCGGCGCAGGTACGCTGGGATCTGCCGATGGCAGCACCACCATCAATCGCGGAACGCTCGACCTTGGAGGAACAAGCCAGATACAGGCATCACTGACGCAAGGCAGTGCAACAATTCTGAACGGAACGCTGACCCTCGATAGCTACACGATGTTGAACGGAACTCTCGCGAATACCGTGGTCGCCGATGTGCGAGATACCATCGACGCGGAGTCGGGGATGATAGCTGGCACACTGACCGGCACGGCCAGCCTCACCAAGACCGGCGGCGGCTTGCTCACGCTGAACAGTGCCAACAACTATAGCGGCGGTACTACCGTGAATGGGGGCAGTTTGGCACTCGGCGGCAGTGGCAGCATCATCTCGTCGGTTGCCGTAGGCACGCAGGGCATATTCGACATCAGTGCCGCGGACGGGGATCGTGCGCTTACAACCATGACGGGCGCGGGCGGGATCGAACTGGGTAGCAATACCCTGACGCTTACGCAGGCCAGCGGCGCCTATGCCGGATTGATTAGCGGCGCAGGCGGGTTGATACTGTCCGCGCAGCAGGGCTACGCACTGGAAGGTGCCAGTACCTATTCCGGCGGCACCTCCCTTCTCGTCGGCACCCTCTCGCTGGGGCACAGCAATGCGCTCGGCACAGGCACACTAGCCATGAGCGAGTTCACCGCGATCAATCTGACCCAGAGCGATATGGTAATCGGCAACGCCATCACCGTGAGCGGCGATCCCACGATCGACGTGGCCACGGGCATCGCCGCAACCGTCGCCGGGACGATCGCCGATGGGAACGAACCGGGCGATATTGTCAAGACAGGCGGCGGTACGCTGATCTTCACCGGCAATAACACCTATTCCGCCGGTACGACTATCTCCGGAGGCACGCTTCAACTCGGCAATGGCGGGACAAGCGGCGCAATTGTCGGTAACGTTCTCAACAACGCGGAACTGGCATTCAACCGCTCCGACGTGGTTACTTTTGCAAGCACGATCTCGGGCACCGGAGCGGTCGCGCAGACCGGCACGGGAACCACGACGTTTACAGGCGTGAACACCTACTCGGGCGGGACAACGATCTCCGAAGGGACCCTGATCGGTTCCGTGACGAGCTTCGGAAGCGGTGCGATCCTCAACAACTCTGTTTTGGCCATAAACCAATCGACCGACGCGAATTTCGCGAACGCGGTAAACGGCACCGGCACTTTCAACAAGCAGGGTGCGGGCGTCGTTACTCTGACAGGGACGAGCGGCCTTTCAGGCGTGACGAACGTCGCGCAGGGTGAACTGAACGTCATGGGTTCCCTCGCGGCATCGCGGGTGACGCTCGCTGGCGGGACCAAGCTTTCCGGCACGGGCATCGTTGGCGGCATCACCGCGTCATCGGGATCCACGATCGCGCCGGGTGGAGCAACCGTCGGTACGCTTGCCGTGAACGGCAACGTCGCGCAGCAGGCGAATTCGACCTACGCCGTCCAAGTGACTGCCGGAACTTCACTTTCGGACCGCATTGCCGTATCGGGCGCCGCCGCTCTGGCTAACGGCGCGGCATTGGTCGTGGTCAGGACGAACCCTGGCACGCGCTACGCACTCGGTACGCGCTATACGGTACTCACCACGGCGAACGGTGTAGCCGGCACATATACGCTGACGGGCGATACGGCGGTATCGGCCTTCTATAATCTCGTCGCCGGTTATGACGCCCGCAACATCTACCTTGATGTGGCGCAGACCAGCAGCTTCGTCTCAGCCGGGACTACGCCCAATGAGCGTAGCGTCGCCGGTGCTCTGGATGCGCTCGACGCGGCAGTCGGCCTGCGCAATGCCTTGGGCTACGTCCAAACCTTCGAAGAAGCACGAGGCGCCTTTCGGCAGCTATCGGGTGAAATTCACTCCTCCGCCAAGAGCGCTTTGATCCAGGATAGCCAGTATCTGCGTGATGCAGTATCGGCACGGCTACTGTCCGAAATCGATGGGAAGAAAGCCGAACGTCCCGGCGTCTCCATCTGGGGCAATGGTTACGGCTCGTGGGGCTCCCTCGCGGGTAACGGCAACGCTGGCGTCCTGCATCGCTCGGCCCGAGGCTTGCTGGCCGGCGCGGACATATCGCTCGGCGATACGGCGCGAGGCGGCGTGATGGGCGGCTACAGTCGCTCGAAGTTCAATACAGCGCAGCACCGGGATTCCGGCGAGAGCGACAATTACCATCTCGGGGCCTATGCCGGGGCCAATGTCGGGCCGTTGAACCTGCAGATCGGCGCAGCCTATACCTGGCACAAACTCAATATCGATCGCTCGGTTCTGTTCGCCGGCTTCAGCGATGATCTGGCATCACGGTACAATGGTAATACCGCGCAGGTGTTCGGCGAGGCGGGGTACCGCATCAGCGTAAATAGCGGTTACTTTGAGCCGTTCGCACAGGTCAGCCACGTGAGCCTTCATACCGATGCCTTTACCGAAAGAGGCGGAGACGCAGCACTGGCTGGGCGGTCCAGGAAGACCCAAGTCACCTTCTCGACCCTGGGCCTGCGCGGCAATGTCGATGTAGCGAATGAAGGAGCGCTTCGACTGTTCTGGTCGACCGGGTGGCGCCGCGCCTTCGGCAACCGGACGCCGTTCACCGACATGCACTTCGACGCAGGTACGCAGGTCTTCGGGATTGCGGGCGCGCCGTTAGCAAAGAACGCAGCCGCACTGCAGGCGGGGATTGAAGCCTCGGTGGCATCGGGCATCAGCATCAGCGCGTCGTATTCCGGCCAGACCGGGCGCAATGTGCAGGATCATGGGGTGAAGGGTAACCTGACGTGGCGCTTCTGACGATGCATGTGCTGAATATCCGCGAAGGCCTTTGTGCGTGAAGGTTGAATTTGGCGGAGCCGTACACTTCGTGCGCGTCGGCGGAGGGATAGTGGCCGGGTTTCTGGCCGCTGGAGCAGCCGCGGCAACGAACAGTCCCACGCCAGCACTGCATGAGCGCTTCGGCGATTGGGAAGTGACCTGTGTTCAGGTGGAAAAGGCGACAAAATGCTCGATCCTCCAGCAACAGGGTACAAGATCTGCGTCAGGCGAAGGTATCCAGCGAACGATTGCCGTCGAAATCCAGGCTGTACCGGACGGCGCCGTCGGCACGCTGCTGACGCCGTTCGGCGTGGATCTAGCCAAAGGCGTCGTTCTACGTCTCGACAGGGCCGGACCGCCGCTGCCTTTCAAGACGTGCCTGCCGTCTGGATGCGTGGTGCCACTGCAGTTCGGCAAAGAGGCAATTCAGGCTCTCCGCAGCGCAGCCCTGCTTCACATCTCCTTCGCAACCGCAGGGGACGGGCGGACGATTGACTTTCCGATTTCGCTTGGCGGGTTCGGACAGGCCTTGGATCGGATTGCAGTGCTGCAAAGCACGAAGAAAGTATCTCAGTTTGGGAATCAAAACTGACGGCAACAAAGATTTTCGGGAAGGCGGATTTCACGGCTCAGATCAACCCGCCTCCATCGGTCAGGGCAGAAGCAGTGACGAATCGCCGTAAGAGTAGAAACGGTAGCCATTTTCGATGGCGTAGGCGTAAACCGCCTGCATCCGTTCCAGCCCCATCAGTGCCGACACCAGCATAAACAGGGTAGACTTGGGCAGATGGAAATTCGTCATCAGCCCGTCGATCGCCTTGAAGCGGTAACCGGGGGTGATGAAGATCGAGGTGTCGCCCTCGAAGGGCTGGATCACGCCGTCCTCGCCGGTCGCGCTTTCGAGTGCGCGGAGGGAGGTGGTTCCTACCGCGATCAGCCGTCCACCAGCTGCGCGCACGGCGTTGAGGCGGTCGGCGGTGGCGGCGTCGATACGCCCCCATTCGGCATGCATCCGGTGTTCTGCGGTGTCATCGGCCTTGACCGGCAGGAATGTGCCCGCACCGACATGGAGGGTCAGCGTCTCGCTTCCGATCCCGGCGTTGGTTAGTGCCTCCATCAGCTCCGGCGTGAAGTGCAGCGCGGCTGTGGGCGCGGCTACGGCACCTTTTTCCCGGGCGAACATGGTCTGGTAATCGCTGGCGTCCGCCTCGTCGGTGGGTCGTTTACCGGCGATGTAAGGGGGCAGCGGCATCCGGCCCGCGCGTTCAAGCAGCACTTCGACGGGCTCGTCCCCCTGGAAAGCGAGGGTCCAGCTGCCGTCGTCATGGCGCTCCTCGGCCACAGCGGTGACCTCGGCCGGAAAGGCCACGACGTCGCCTGCCTTCAGGCGCTTGCCATTGCGCACGAAGGCCTGCCAGCGGCGCAAGTCGATGCGCTTGTGCAGGGTGGCGCCGATCTTTGCCTCGCCCCGAATGCCTTCGAGCTGGGCCGGGATGACACGGGTGTCGTTGAACACCAGCACGTCGCCCGCGCGCAAGGCGCCCGGCAGATCGCGTACATGGCGGTCGGAGAAAGGACCCTGCCCGTCCACCACCAGCATCTGCGCCGCATCGCGCGGACGCGCCGGGCGCAGGGCTATGCTTTCAGGGGGAAGGTCGAAGTCGAAAAGGTCAACGCGCATGGCGCGGCGGGCTAGACCAGTGCGGGCCCTTCGACAAGCTCGGGGTGAGCAGACGGCGAGAATCCCGCCCTGCTCACCGCGAAACTAACGAAGTTCAGTTCGACTTGGAGTTGTTAAGCTGCGCTGCCGTCGGCACCGGCGCTACAGGAGCGACCGCAGGTGTCGGGGCGGGGGCCGGCTTGTTCTCCGAAGCCAGCGAGGCCTGGATCACCTTTGTCGGGTTCTCGGGCGGTTCACCGCGCTGGATCGCATCGACATAGTTCATGCCCGCGATCACGCGGCCGAACACGGTGTACTTATGGTCCAGCGCAAAGCGCGGGTAGAACACGATGAAGAATTGGCTGTTCGCGCTGTTCGGCTCGTTGGTGCGGGCCATCGACACCGTGCCGCGCAGGTGCGGCATCGAATTGAACTCGGCTTCGAGGTCAGGGAGGTCGGAACCGCCCTGCCCGGTACCGGTCGGATCACCGGTCTGCGCCATGAAGCCGTCGATCACGCGGTGGAAGATGACGCCGTTGTAGAAGCCGCGCTTGGCCAGCGTCTTGATCCGCTCGATGTGGTGGGGAGCCCACTGCGGCATCAGGCGAATGGCAACGCGGCCGCCGTCCGACAGGTCCAGCAGGAGGACATCGTCGGGATCGTGGGTGATGTCGGTATCGATCAGGGTGGGCAGCGCGGCAGGTGCCGGGGTGACCGGCTCCTTGTCCTTGGCGAACGCCGGCGCAGCCACGAGCGCAGCGCCAAACATCAACGCAGTCAGGGGGAGGCGAAACTTCATGGATTACTCACAGGCCAATTATTTCTGGATCCGGCCGATCCCAGGCTTTGCGCGATAGAGCGCGGCCGCTGTCGACACAATGAACGAATTTCCGGTCGGCCCGCCAGCCCGCACAGATCAGTAGTCTCCCAGAAGACCGTTCTGGGCAATCCGTGCGACCACGTCCTCGCGCGCTGCAGGACTGACGAACTTCGCGATATCCCCCCCGAACATCGCAATTTCCTTCACCAGCTTGGAAGCAATCGGCTGCAGGCCCACGTCCGCCATCAGGAACACCGTCTCGATGGTGGAATTGAGCTGCTGGTTCATGCCGGCCATCTGGTATTCGTATTCGAAGTCCGCAACAGCGCGCAGGCCGCGCACTATCACGCTAGCGCCCTGCACTTGCGCGAATTTCATCAGCAGCGCGTTGAAGCCGACTACTGACACGTTGTCGATCCCCATCGTCGCCACTTCGCGCGTGACCATGGCCATGCGCTCGTCCGGCGTGAACAACGGGTTCTTCGACGGATTGGTGGTCACGCCGATAATCAGCTTGTCGACCAGCTTGGCGCCGCGCCGGATGATATCGGCATGCCCCAGGGTGATCGGGTCGAACGTGCCGGGGTAAACGCCGATGCGTTCTACAGCCATCAGTGATCCCTCTCGATGATATAGCGCGCAAGGCTGCGCAGCAGGTCTGCCTCGCGCCCGTGCTGGGCAAGGTGGCCAACAGCCTGCTCGACGAGCATTCGGGCCTGGTCGCGCGCGCGGTCCGGGCCGAGCAGCGAAACGAAAGTTTCCTTGCCGGCCTTCGCATCCTTGCCCACCGCCTTGCCGGCGACCGAAGCATCGCCTTCGTGGTCGATAAGGTCGTCGGCGATCTGGAAGGCCAGGCCGATATCGCGCGCGTAGCCGCGTAGATGGCCCCGCCCTTCCGGCTGCACACGGCCCAGAATAGCGCCCATTTCCACCGCCGCGCCCAGCAAGGCGCCGGTCTTGAGCTGCTGGAGCCGGGTGACGGTCTGCAGGTCGAACTCGCTGGTTTCGGCGACGAGGTCCATCATCTGGCCGCCCGCCATCCCCTGTGCGCCGCTGGCAGCGCCAAGCGTGCGCACCAGTTCGATGGCGGTGAAAGGGTCCGGGCTGGTGACCGGGTCCGACAGAACTTCGAAAGCGAAAGCGTGGAGAGAATCGCCCGCCAGTACCGCGGTCGCCTCGTCGAAGGCGATATGCAGCGTCGGCTTGCCATGGCGCAGGGCATCATTGTCCATGCACGGCAGGTCGTCGTGGATCAGGGAATAGACATGGATCGATTCGATGGCGACAGCGGCGCGGATCGCCGCCTCGCGCTGGACGCCGTACATCTCTGCGACGGATGCCAGCAGCAACGGCCGCAGCCGCTTGCCGCCGCCGATCGCGGCATAGCGCATCGCCTCGATCAAGCGCGCGCGGGCATCGTCAGGAACGGGAAGCAGCGCATCGAACGCGCTGTCGATCTCTTCGGCGATGCGCGAAAGGCCGTCAGCCAGCAGCGAATCGGGGACGCCCACGGCGCTCATGCGTCAGCGATCCGGCGCATCGAAAGGCTGGGTGCCGACGGCAGCGCCGTCGGGCCCGGCAACGATCTTCTCGATCCGGGCCTGCGCCGCATCAAGGCGTTTCTGGCAATGCTGGCGCAGCTTCTCACCCTTTTCGTAGAGCGAGATCGAGTCCTCCAGCGGCACGTCGCCGCTTTCCAACTGGCGCACGATGGTTTCCAGCGCGCGCAGGGCGTCTTCAAAGCTGAGGGGATCGATGATTTGCGTCTCGGAAGCCATGCCGCAGCAATGGCGGGCCGGATTGGGCCGGTCAAGGTGGCGCCCGCGAAATTACGGTGTGATCGCCCGGCCGGACCGCCACCCGCACAATCGCGCAACAAGCCATCTAGCGCGCGCGCATCGACATGGCTAAGGCGCGTGCCATGAGCACGATCACCGCAGAAGTCGTCGAGGCGCATGGCCTCAACCCCGAGGAATACGCGCGCGTCCTGAGCGCGCTGGGTCGAGAGCCGAACCTCGTCGAACTCGGCATCTTCTCGGTCATGTGGTCCGAGCACTGCTCGTACAAGTCGAGCCGCTTCCACCTGAAGAAGCTTCCTACCGAAGCGCCCTGGGTGATTTGTGGCCCTGGCGAGAACGCCGGCATCATCGACATCGGCGACGGACAGGCCGCCATCTTCAAGATGGAAAGCCACAACCACCCGAGCTACATCGAGCCCTACCAGGGCGCGGCGACGGGCGTTGGCGGCATCCTGCGCGACGTGTTCACGATGGGCGCGCGCCCGGTTGCCAACATGAACGCGCTGCGCTTCGGCCGGCCCGATCACCCCAAGATGAAGCATCTGGTCAAGGGCGTGGTCGCGGGCATCGGCGGCTACGGCAACTGCGTGGGCGTGCCCACCGTCGGCGGTGAGACCAATTTCCACAAGGCCTACGACGGCAACATCCTCGTCAACGCGATGACCGTGGGCGTGGCCGATACCAACAAGATCTTCTACTCTGCCGCCACCGGCCTAGGTAACCCGATCGTCTACGTCGGATCGAAGACCGGCCGCGACGGCATCCACGGCGCGACCATGGCAAGTGCCGACTTCGGTGACGACATCGACGAAAAGCGCCCGACCGTGCAGGTCGGCGATCCGTTCGTCGAGAAGCTGCTGATCGAGGCCTGCCTCGAACTGATGGCGACCGATGCCATCGTCGCGATCCAAGACATGGGCGCAGCGGGCCTGACATCCTCGTCGGTCGAAATGGCCAGCAAGGGCGGCGCCGGCATTCGCCTGAACATGAACATGGTGCCCTGCCGCGAAGAGGCGATGACGCCTTACGAGATGATGCTCAGCGAGTCGCAGGAGCGCATGCTGATGGTCCTCCAGCCCGGCAAGGAGCCGATGGCGGAGGCTATCTTCAAAAAGTGGGAACTGGACTTTGCTGTGATCGGCGAAGTCACCGACACCGGCCATATGGTGCTGGAATTTGACGGCGAAGTCGTTTGCGACATCCCGCTTGGTCCGCTGGCCGACGATGCGCCGGAATACGAACGTCCTTACGTCACGGCTGAGGAATACAAAGCGTGGGCCGCCGTTCCGGCGTTGGGCGATGTGCCTGCAACGACTGACATCGGCGCGGACCTGCTCAAACTGATGGGCGGCGCGGACCTCGCATCTCGCAAGTGGATCTGGGAGCAGTACGACAGCCAGGTCGGCGCCGACACGATGCAGAAGTCCGGCGGTGACGCTGCGGTGGTGCGCGTGCACGGGACGCAAAAGGCGCTGGCGATCAGCACCGACTGTAGCCCGCGTTATTGCTACGCCGACCCTTATGAGGGCGGCAAGCAGGCCGTTGCCGAGACGTATCGCAACATCAGCGCCGTTGGCGGTCTGCCGCTGGCGATCACCAACTGCCTCAACTTCGCGAACCCGCAGCGTCCCCAGATCATGGCGCAGATCGTCGGCTGCCTGAACGGCATGGGCGATGCGTGCCGCGCGCTCGATTATCCGATCGTCTCGGGCAACGTGTCGCTCTACAACGAATCGAAGGCCACCGGCGGCGGCTCGGCGATCCTGCCGACCCCGGCGATCGGCGGCGTCGGCCTGCTGGCGGACCACGACAAGATGGCCACCGTTGCGTTCAAGGCAGAGGGTGAAGACATCTTCCTGCTCGGCGGCGAGGGCACGCACCTTGGTCAGTCCCTCTGGCTCAAGGACATCGGCGAGCGTGAGGGCGGCGATGCGCCGGTGGTCGACCTCAATGCTGAAGCCGCCAATGGTGCGACTGTGCGCGGCTGGATCGGCGAGGGCAAGGTGACGGCCGTCCACGACGTGAGCGACGGCGGCCTCATCGTCGCGCTTGCTGAAATGGCGCTGGCGAGCGGCCTTGGCTGCATCCTCGATGGTGATCTCACCACGGCGCAGGCATTTGGTGAAGACCAGTCGCGCTACGTGCTGACGGCGGCTGCGGGCACCGTGCTTCCAGGCGCAGTGAAGATCGGTTCTGTCAACGGCACCACCGTTGCAGGAGTCGAAATCGCGGTGCTGCGCGAAGCCAACGAAGCCTTTTTCAGGGATTGGATGGAAGCCTGATCTTTCGCCGCCCTGAACCAAATTCGGGGCGGCGTTACCCCGGTCCGGCGCCCGCCAGCACGTTCACGCTCAGCGCCAGGATGCCGAGGTTAAAGGCAAAAGCGAACAGGCCGTGAAAGGTCGAGACGCGGCGCATCGAGGTCTTCGTGATCGCGATGTCCGCGGTCTGGCACGTCATTCCGATGACCAAGCCAAAGTTCACAAAATCTGAGAAGTCCGGCGTGCAATCACCCGGAAAATCAAGACCTTCATGATCCCCTCCGGAGCGCGGCGAGTAATATAACCGCGCATAGTGGAACGCGAAGATCAGGTTGGTGAAAGTCCAGCTTGCCACCAGCGTGAGCACCAGCAGGGCGATCCCGCCCGCGCTCAGCGCGCCCTTGTCGAGTATCAGCAGGCTCAGCGCGACCAGCACCACACTGCTGATGACGCCGCTGAGGATAAGAACCAGGAACTGTCCGGCATCGTCCCGCAGCGACTGGCACCGCATGATTTCGGGGGTGCCCCTGATCCAGAGCGGGACGCACGACGCAGCGAAAGCGAAGACCGCAAGGTCGAAACCGGCGATCACCGCTTCTGCACCGCGCAGAAGCAGGGTGAAGGCAGGCGCCGCCAGCGCGAATACGGCAAGGAATAGCAGGTAACGAGGGTGGCTGAGGCGTACCGACATCTCTGCTCCTGCATTGGTCTCGGTGGACTAACGCATGGAACATAATGCGGTTCGACAAAAACGTCGTCCCGAATCAAGTCCGGGACGAAGGGATCACATGACCCACTGGCTCTCCGGGATTCCCAGGAGGCGCAGCACACTTGTCAGGTCGCCGCGGTCGATCCAGCCATTGGCAGCGATGCGCGCCTTGGGCTTGGCATGATAGGCGATACCGTAAGTCGCCGCTTCCAGCATCGGAATGTCGTTGGCGCCGTCGCCGGTGGCGAGGCAGGTGGCGCCCTCGCCCAGTTTCGCCATTTCGGCAAGCAGCGTGGCCTTCTTGACCGCCGAGTCGACGATCCCGCCCTCAAGCCCGCCGGTGAGCTTGCCGTTCGCGACTTCGAGGCGGTTACCCACGACGCGCTCGAAACCAAGCTGCGCAGCAACGGGATCGGCGAAGTGGTGGAAGCCGCCAGTGACCAGCACGGTACGACAGCCCAGCTTCTTCAGCGTCTCGACCAGGGTTTTGGCCCCCGGCATAGGGCGGATACGGGCGGCCAGGCATTCGTCTATAGCGCTGGTGGACAGGCCCTCCAGCAGGCCGACGCGCTCGTACAGGGCCTGCTCAAAGTCCAGTTCGCCCTGCATGGCCCGCTCGGTGATCGCAGCAATGCGCTCCTTGAGGCCGGCGAAATCGCCCAGTTCGTCGATGCATTCCTGCCCGATCATGGTCGAATCCATGTCCGAGATGAACAGGCGCGGCACGATCGGCTCCTCTGCGGTCACAAGGCCGTCGGTGGGCTGGAAGTGCGCGTCGAGCGCCTCGCGCATGGCCGCAGCATCATCGTCAGGCGAGTCGATCTGCATGGTCTGGCCGCAGAAATCGAGCATGGAAGCATCGGCAATCCGCACCCCTGCCTGCTGCATCTGGGCCTTCGCGGCTTCGAGTCTTGCCGAAAGGTGGTCCGGTTCTGCTATCAGCCGCGCTATGAGCACTGCGAATTCCCTTGATACGCCATACGATATCGACGCCGGAGACCGGCCGCCGCTGGCGCTCATTGCAGGGCCGACCGCCAGCGGCAAGAGCGATTGTGCCGTCGCGCTGGGTCAGGAACTGGAAAGACGCGGGCGCCGCGCAGTAGTCATCAATGCCGACAGTTCCCAGGTCTACAGCGATCTTACCGTACTGAGCGCCCGCCCGACCCGTGAAGAAATGGGCGGAATCGATCATCGTCTGTTCGGCGCCTGGGACGGTACTCAAGGTTGCTCCGCCGCCGATTGGGCGAAGGCCGCACGCGAGACCATCGCCGACGTTCACGCCTCCGGCGCGGTCCCGATCCTCGTCGGCGGCACCGGACTTTATATCCGCACGCTGCTGGACGGCATTGCCCCGGTCCCGCCGATCGATCCCGAGATACGCGAGGCCGTGCGCGCCCTGCCCGTGGACCGGGCCTACTCCGCGCTTCAGGTCGAAGACCCGGAACGCGCGGGCCGCCTCGCCCCCGCCGACACCACTCGCGTGGCGCGCGCGCTGGAAGTCGTTCGCTCCACCGGGCACGGACTTGCCCATTGGCAGGCGCAGACCAGCGGCGGCATCGGCCACGCCTTGGCTATCCACCCAGCCATCCTGCTGCCCGAGCGTCAGATGCTGTTCGCCCGCTGTGACCTGCGCTTTCAGCGCATGATCGAGCGCGGTGCGCTGGCCGAGGTCGAGGCGTTGATGGCGCGCGGCCTCGATCCCGACATGCCGGTGATGCGCGCCATCGGCGTACCCGAACTCGCCGGAGTGGTGGTCGGAAACTGGACCATGGAGGAAGCCGCCGCGCGCGGAGCGCAGGCCACCCGCAATTACGCCAAGCGGCAATTCACATGGCTCAGGCACCAGCCACCTGCCGAATGGACTCGAGTCTCGTTTCAAAATTACAATGCAGAGACTTTGAATGACATTTTATTTCGCGTGATGGGGTTGACCTGACATATCCGCTTGCCTAGAGCGCCCTTCTACCTTGCTGATTGGAAGTATGCAGGGAGGAGAGGGACGGCCCGGTACGCCATTGTCGTGCCGGGTCGGTTTCATTAGAGAGCGCACCGGGGTTTTCCGGTCTGCGAAATCCGCCGGAATCAATGATTCCAGACGGAAGAAGCGCTCTCAGGACAAACGGCCGCCACCGCTTCGGATACGTATTCGATGGCTGCCGACGGAATTGAGAAGGAACGTGGTGTGAGTGAAGAGCGCAGCGGCGCGAACATCCTGGTCGAAAGCCTGGTCCGACAGGGGGTCGAATTCGTATTCGGCTATCCCGGCGGTGCCGTGCTCCCGATCTATGACGCCCTGTTCGGCGACGAGCGCCTGCGCCACATCCTCGTGCGCCATGAAGCCGGAGCGGGCCATGCCGCCGAAGGCTATGCGCGTTCCACCGGCAAGCCCGGCGTCGTGCTCGTTACGTCCGGCCCAGGTGCGACCAACGTCATTACCGCCATCGCCGACGCGTTCCTCGACTCGATTCCGCTCGTCGTCATCACCGGGCAGGTTCCGACCGCACTGATCGGCTCGGACGGGTTCCAGGAAGCTGATACCGTCGGCATCTCGCGCCACTGCACCAAGCACAACTACCTCGTGAAGGACCCGGCCGAGCTGGCTGCGGTCATCGACGAGGCGTTCCAGATCGCCACCACCGGCCGCCCCGGCCCGGTTCTGATCGACATCCCCAAGGACGTCCAGATCGCATCCGCCGCGTGGACCGACGGCCCGACCCAGCGCCGCCAGCGTTACGCGCCGCGCACACAGGGCACGAGCCAGGAGATCGCGCAGGCCGTCGAGATGATCGCGGCTGCCAAGGCTCCGGTGTTCTATACCGGCGGCGGCGTCATCAACGCAGGGCCCCGCGCCACGCAGTTGCTGCGCGAGCTTCAGGCCAAGACCGGCGCACCGGTCACCTCGACCCTGATGGGTCTGGGCGCCTTCCCGGCCGACCACGCCGACTGGCTGGGCATGCTGGGCATGCACGGCACGTACGAGGCCAACCTGGCGATGAACCAAGCCGACCTGATCGTCTGCGTCGGTGCCCGCTTCGATGACCGCGTGACCGGGCGCCTCGACGCCTTCGCGCCCAATTCGAAGAAGATCCACATCGACATCGACCGTTCCTCGATCAACAAGATCGTGCGCGTCGAACTGCCGATCGTGGGCGACTGCGCTGTCGTTCTGGAACAGATGCTCGCCGAGTGGGGCAGCCGCAAGGGCCAGGATCTGACCGAATGGAAGGCCCGCGTCGACACCTGGCGCGAGAAGAAGAGCCTCTCCTTCCCGCTCAACGACGATGCGATCATGCCGCAGCTGGCGATCCAGCGTCTGTTCGAACTGTCGAAGGACAAGGACCCGATCATCTCGACCGAGGTCGGCCAGCATCAGATGTGGGCCGCGCAGCACTTCCCGTTCTTCAGCCCGAACAAGTGGCTGACGTCGGGCGGTCTGGGCACCATGGGTTATGGTCTGCCTGCCGCCATAGGCGCGCAGTGCGGCAACCCGGATAGCCTCGTCATCGACATCGCCGGCGACGCCTCGATCCAGATGAACATCCAGGAACTGGGCACTGCCACGCAGTACCGCCTCCCGGTCAAGGTCTTCATCCTCAACAACGAGTGGATGGGCATGGTCCGTCAGTGGCAGGAACTGACCTATGAGAGCCGCTTCTCGAACTCGTACTCGGACAGCCTGCCGGACTTCGTGAAGCTGGCTGAGGCTTACGGCTGGAAGGGCATTCGCATCGAGAACGAAAGCGAACTCGACGCGGGTATCCAGGCGATGATCGACCATCCGGGTCCGGTGATCGTCGACTGCCTGGTCCACAAGGAATCGAACTGCTTCCCGATGATCCCCTCGGGCGCATCGCATGTCGACATGATCCTTTACGGCGACAACGTCGCCGGGACCATGGACGACGAAGCCAAGGCGCTGGTCTGAGAGGCACGAAGACAATGATGCACATCCATCAAGAGGCCGAGGAACGCCACGTCCTGACCGTCACGGTCGACAACGAGGCGGGCATTCTCGCCAAGATCGCCGGGCTGTTCACCGCGCGCGGCTACAACATCGACAGCCTGACCGTGGCTGACATCACCGACAATCACGAGGTGAGCCGGATCACGATCGTGACGCATGGTCCGCCCAGCCAGATCGACCAGATCCACGCCCAGCTCGAGCGACTGGTCCCGGTGCACA
The DNA here is from genome assembly GCF_902706195.1 of Novosphingobium sp. 18050. Lineage (GTDB taxonomy): Bacteria > Pseudomonadota > Alphaproteobacteria > Sphingomonadales > Sphingomonadaceae > Novosphingobium. The sequence goes on from NZ_CACSJO010000004.1 coordinate 16,361, forward strand.
AGGTCGTCGACCTTACCGAACTGGGGCCGCACGTCGCGCGTGAACTGGCGCTGGTGAAGGTGGCCGGCGTCGGCGACAAGCGTGTCGAGGCGCTGCGCATCGCGGAAGTGTTCCGCGCCCGCCCGGTCGACACCACGACCGAGAGCTTCATTTTCGAGATGACCGGCGCACCGGACAAGATCGACAGCTTCGTGGCGCTGATGCGCGACCTCGGCCTTGTCGAAGTTGGTCGCACCGGGATCGTTGCAATGGCGCGGGGCCCCGAAGAAGCCTGAGTTTTTAAGTTTGCCCTCCCACGGATCGCCGGGCGGGGCATGATCGACAGCGGTCCCGGATGACCTCCGAGACGACCAGAAGGAAGACCGATGAAAGTCTATTACGACGCCGACAGCGACATCAACCTGATCACCGACAAGAAGATTGTCGTGCTCGGTTACGGCAGCCAGGGCCACGCCCATGCTCAGAACCTGCGCGATTCGGGTGTCAAGGAAGTCGCCATCGCGCTCCGCGAAGGCTCTGCCACTGCCAAGAAGGCTGAGGGCGCAGGCTTCAAGGTCATGTCGAACAAGGACGCGGCTGCCTGGGCCGACATCATCATGATCCTTGCTCCCGATGAGCATCAGGCTGCCATCTACGCCGAAGACCTGCACGCCAACATGAAGCCCGGCGCCGCGCTTGCCTTCGCCCACGGCCTCAACGTGCACTTCGGCCTGATCGAGCCGCGCACCGACATCGACGTGATCATGATCGCGCCCAAGGGTCCGGGCCACACCGTCCGCAGCGAATACCAGCGTGGCGGCGGCGTGCCCTGCCTCGTCGCGATCCACCAGGACGTGACCGGCAATGCGCATGACGTCGCCCTTGCCTACGCTTCGGGCGTCGGTGGCGGCCGTTCGGGCATCATCGAGACCAACTTCCGTGAGGAATGCGAAACCGACCTGTTCGGCGAGCAGGCCGTGCTCTGCGGCGGCGCCACCGCGCTGGTTCAGGCTGGCTTCGAGACGCTGGTGGAAGCCGGTTACGCTCCCGAGATGGCCTACTTCGAGTGCCTCCACGAGCTGAAGCTGATCGTCGACCTGATGTATGAAGGCGGCATTGCCAACATGCGTTACTCGATCTCGAACACCGCCGAATACGGCGATATCAAGACCGGTCCGCGCATCATCACCGAAGAGACCAAGAAGGAAATGAAGCGCGTTCTGGAGGACATCCAGTCGGGCCGTTTCGTCAAGGACTTCGTCATGGACAACCGCGCCGGCCAGCCCGAACTGAAGGCATCGCGCAAGGCTGCCCTGCGTCACCCGATCGAGGAAACCGGCGCCAAGCTGCGCGCCATGATGCCCTGGATCGCGGCGAACGCTCTGGTCGACAAGGCCAAGAACTGATCCAGTTCTGACAGTGTGGGCGGGCGCCGTCGCGGCGTTCGCCCACATTCCACTTTTTGCACACCCTATGCGCCAGCTACCTGCGAGTACGGGTTGGCGCGTGGAAGTCGGGCGGCTTGCCCGAGACCCAGCGCACGAAGCGCCCCACTTCCTCCACCGCCAGCAGCGCCTCAGCATTCGGCGCCATCTTCGCCAGTTGCGCGTTGGTGAGGCTGGCATGGATCGCCCGGTGACAGATCGGGTGAAGCGGCACCGTCTCGCGCCCTCCCCGGCTTTTCGGCACCGGATGATGCCATTCGGTCCGCCGTCCCAATGGCCGGGCGCATAGCCAGCATGCATCACCTTCCCCGCTCATCGGCCTCTCTATCCTGCAATCGTGCGCCATTAGTAAGTTATCAAAGTTTCAACCTTAATCATCACCGCATTCGCAGTGTTTCACGCCCGCGATCATACCGGGCGGCTGAAGGGTTGAAAGTTTCATGACGGCATTCGGTCGGCGTAATTCGGTAGGCGGCATGGGCCAGAGCGCCCGGCCTGCATTCGGCGTGGCAAAACCGCTCAAGGGCGGCGGCGACAAGCCTGCGGCTTCCGGTACCAACGGCGCAGCGCCGATGCCCGGCGGAGACCAGTTCCCCCCCATGCCCGGCAACGACGGCGCCCCCACCACGGCAGCCGCGATGCGCGAGGACGCAATGTCGCGCCTGGCGGACCGCGCCAATGCCGTCCACGAACAGGGCGAGCAGAACGGTTTCGAAGCCTCGATCCACAAGATCAAGGAACAGGTGCTGCCGCGCCTGCTCGAGCGCGTCGACCCCGAAGCCGCAGCCACCCTGACCAAGGACGAGCTGTCCGAGGAATTCCGCCCCATCATCATCGAGGTGCTGGCAGAGCTGAAGATCACCTTCAATCGCCGCGAGCAGTTCGCGCTGGAAAAGGTGCTGATCGACGAGCTGCTCGGCTTCGGCCCGCTGGAGGAACTCCTCAACGACCCCGATATCTCGGACATCATGGTCAACGGCCCGAACCAGACCTACATCGAAAAGAAGGGCAAGCTCCAACTCGCCCCCACCAAGTTCCGCGACGAACAGCATCTGTTCCAGATCGCCCAGCGCATCGTCAACCAGGTCGGCCGCCGCGTCGACCAGACCACGCCGCTGGCCGACGCCCGCCTCAAGGATGGCAGCCGCGTCAACGTCATCGTCCCGCCGCTGAGCCTTCGCGGCACCGCGATCTCGATTCGTAAGTTTTCCGAAAAGCCGATCACCATCGACATGCTCAAGGACTTCGGTTCGATGAGCGAGAAGATGGCCACCGCGCTGAAAATCGCCGGCGCCTGCCGGATGAACGTGGTCATCTCGGGCGGTACGGGGTCGGGCAAGACGACCATGCTCAACGCCCTGTCGAAGATGATCGATCCGGGCGAGCGCGTGCTGACGATCGAGGACGCCGCCGAACTTCGCCTGCAGCAGCCGCACTGGCTGCCGCTGGAAACCCGCCCGCCCAACCTCGAAGGCCAGGGCGCGATCACCATCGGCGACCTTGTGAAGAACGCCCTCCGTATGCGTCCCGACCGGATCATCCTGGGCGAAATCCGCGGCGCCGAGTGCTTCGACTTGCTGGCAGCCATGAACACTGGCCACGACGGCTCGATGTGCACGCTCCACGCCAACTCCCCGCGCGAATGTCTGGGCCGTATGGAAAACATGATCCTGATGGGCGACATCAAGATCCCCAAGGAAGCCATCAGCCGCCAGATCGCCGAATCGGTCGACCTCATCGTCCAGGTAAAGCGCCTGCGCGACGGTTCGCGCCGCACCACCAACATCACCGAAGTGATCGGCATGGAAGGCGATGTCATCGTCACCCAGGAACTGTTCAAGTTCGAATACCTGGACGAGACCGACGACGGCAAGATCATCGGCGAATTCCGCCCCTCGGGCCTGCGCCCCTACACGCTGGAGAAGGCCCGCCAGTTCGGCTTCGACCAGGCGTTTCTGGAAGCCTGCCTCTGAATATCCTGCGGACTGCCATCTCCCCGGATCGGGGAGGAGGTTGAAACAAAAACGGGGTCGAAACTCCATCACCTTCGCCCGCCGCCGCCCCTGCCCCGTGCCGATCGGCAGAGATGCGCCAACTGGGCAAGAAGCGCGCGATTGTCGGCTTTATGCTCGGTCGCGACGTGCCTGCCGCCGTACATCCGCACTTTCAGCACGCCCTGAAATGCGCGCTGCACGCGCTCGTCCACTGTGACCTTCCGTTTTGCGCCGCCGCGCTTGCCGGTGATCGCATCCCAGGCGGCCGCAAAACTGCCCGCTCCGAGTCGGCGCCGCAGCCTATAGGCGGTCTCGCGCGCCATGCCCACCTTGCGCGCCGCCGCCTCCACCGAGCCGCTCTCGGCCAGTGCGCCGAGGAACGCCGCCTGCCGCGCCGGGGTCCACCCATCGGCGCGCACGCGCAGCGCAACGGGCGCGAAAGCGGGAACCCGAACATGGCGGGCACGGCGAGGTGCGTGGGCAGCTGTCTTCATCCACCAGCTTAAACGCGATCTTTCCGATGTAGGAAAGCGAACGGCAAAACGCCGCCCCGGATCATGTCCGGGGCGGCGCCGCGCATGTTCAGACCATCACAGCAGGCGGATGCCCGCTGCCCGCCGGATTAGTTCGCCTGCTTCTCGAAAGCGGCGGTGATGGCGATCGTGGTGTCGTCGCTCACCATCGGCGCGTACTTGCTGACGCCGAACTCGGTGCGCTTGATGACGCCGGTGGCGTTGAAGCCCAGCGTGTAGGCCTTGTTCATCGGGTTCACCGCAGCGGCCTTGAAGGTGGCCTTGAGGGTGACGGGCTTGGTCACGCCGTGCAGCGTCAGGTTGCCGGTGATGTCGGCAGTGCTCTTGCCGGTCTTCACGACCTTGGTCGAAACGAAGCGCATCGTCGGGAACTTGGCTGCGTCGAACCACTCGTCGCCAACCAGTTCCTCGTCGAGCACCTTGTTGGTGGTCGAGACGGTCGCCACTGGCACCGAGACGTCGAGCTTGGCCGAAGCGACGTTCTTGGGATCGACCGACAGGGTGCCGCTAGCGCCCGGCAGCGTGCCGAAGAAGTCGCTGATGCCGAAGTGGACGACGCTGAAGCGCACCAGCGTGTGATTGCTGTCGAGCGCATAGTTCCCCGCCTGGACTGTGGCGGCATTCTGGTTGGCCTGCTGCGCCACGATCGGCGCGGCCACGACGAGAGAGGCGGCCACGAAGGCCGATGCGAAGATACGCTTCATTGAATTCTCCGGGGGTGTGAGTGACTTGCCGCCTGTTCCCACTTAGCCCGCAATCTGCCCAGCCGGATAAATTCGACCGGCTTGTTCAACTTTCTTGAACATCGCCTTGTTCAAGAAAGTTGAACCCCTCCGACGAGCGATTTCAGCCGTTCTCTAGCCCCCCAGCACCTTGCGCGCCGACAGCCCGAGCAGCAGAACCGCTGCGAGCAGCGACCAGAAGAAGATGGGCGTCCAGGGCATGAAGCCCACGCGGTCGATGTCCTTACGGTGATGGCGCCGACGGTCCCCCAGCCATGCCACGGCCGCCAGCACCGCCGACAGGCTTCCGAAAATCGTCATGATCTTGGTCGAATCGTCCATCCGCCGCCCTTGCCTCCAAGCGAGGGCAAGTTAAAGCCCCGGGAGTGACTTCCTCCTCCCGCCAAGAAAGCGCTGCGCCGCCTGCCCGCGCCGACCGTCCGATGTTCGCCATCGCACTGCGCCTGGCGGCGATGGCGATGCTCTCGACGATGTTCATGCTGGCCAAGCTCGCTGGGGAAGCGGGTGTCGCGGTGCCCGAACTGATATTCTGGCGACAGGCGATGAGCCTTCCGCTGATTGCCGGCGTACTGCTGGCAACCGGACGGATCCACCTCCTGCGCACCAACCGCATGGCCAGCCATGCCAAGCGCGCCACCACCGGAACCGTGGGCCTGTGCTGCAATCTGAGCGCTGCCACCCTGCTGCCGCTGCCGGTCGCGACTACGCTGGGCTTCACCACGCCGCTTTTCGCCGTCCTGATCACTGCGCTGGTCCTGCGCGAGATGGTGGGCAAGTGGCGCTGGACCGCCGTCGTGCTGGGCTTCGTCGGTGTCCTCGTGATCTCCCGTCCCGGCGATGCGCCGGTCCCCGCGCTGGGCCTGGCAGCCGGGCTGGGCGCCGGGGTGATCGTCGCCATAGTCAGCTTCCAGATCCGCGATCTTGCCCGCACCGAAGCGCCGATCGCCTGCGTGTTCTGGTTCGCCTTCTATGGCTCGCTGTTCACTGCCATCCTGCTGCCTTTTTATGCCCAGCCCCACGGGGCCCGCGAATGGCTGCTGCTGGGTGCGATTGGCCTGAGCGGCGCGCTCGCCCAGTTCCTCATCACCGCCGCGCTGCGCTTCGGGCAGGTCGCTACGGTGGTGGTCATGGATTATACCGCACTGATCTGGTCCACACTCTACGGCTGGGTCATCTGGGATCACCTGCCCGCCGCGACGATGTGGCTGGGCGCGCCGCTCATAGTCGTGGCCGGCCTGATAATCACCTCGCGCGAGCATTTCCTGTCGCGGCGTATCTCGCCCACGTCCGCGCTGGACGAGGCCGCCACCGAAGAAGCGCAGCCAGAGAAAATGCCTGTGGGAACCTGACCCACACCCATGTGTTTTTCCGAGGCGCGGACCGGGCCTTCCTGGACCGCACCGCAAAAAGGAATATGGACATGGTCAAGAAGCTTGTTCTCGCGCTCGTCGCTGGCGGTATCGTTTTCTCCGCCGCTGCCTGCAACACAGTCAAGGGCGCAGGCCGTGACGTTTCGTCGGTCGGCCAGGCTGGCGAAGACGCGATCAACAAATAAGCCGGCAACGGCTTGCAGGCGGGTCAGGATATTCGGCGCCACCGAGTTTCCCGGCCCGCCGGCAGAAATCTTGAAGGGCGCTTCCCTGCGTCGTGCGGATCGGATAATCGGGCGAAACTTTACGGAACGCTCGATAGATGATCAAAAGACTGCTGATTGCCCTCACGGCCGGGGGCATTTTATTTTCGGCTTCTGCCTGCAACACCGTCAAGGGCGTGGGCCGCGATATTGAGTCTGTCGGCAAGGCCGGCGAGCGCGCCATCAACTGAACTCAAAGCGATGAAATAAAAGGTCGTCAGGCGTCGAAGACGTGATTGGCGACCATTTCGCGCGCCCGCATCCAAAGAACCAGACGGCTGAACACCACCATGCCGAGCGCGAACCCAAGCATCGCGTCCGTGATCAGCAGGGCATGGGCCGAAGGATGGCCCTCGCCTATCGTCATGCTGGTCGGCAGCAGAACCCGCCGCGCTACGAAAACACCGATGATGAGCATCAGGGCCAGCGGCGACTGACGCACCATGACCCGCGCCTCGCTGCCTTCACCCTCGACATGCAGGCGCATCAGCCTTGAGCGCTGCGCACCGATCGCGCCGCCGATCGCCAGGCCCGCCGCAAGGGCAAGCCAACCCAGACCGGCGGGCGGTAAAGCGGCGAGTGCAAAGCACACCGCCGCCATAACGATCAGCGGCATGAGCCACAGCAGGGGGAGACGCAGCGGCCGCGCCTTCTGCAGGTTGCGCAGTCGCCAGGCCATGATCCCGGCGATGATGAACAACGGCAGATAGGCCGAAAGCCCGCTCCCCCCGCCTGACATAGCTTAGCTCCCGCCGATTTCGCTGAGCGAGGGCGTGCCGGGAATGCCCGGCTCACCCTTCCACACCAGCACGGGCTTGCGCGCGGCCAGCGTTTCATCAAGTCGTCTGCGCGGCGCGAAGTGCGGCGCGGAGTGCAGGCTCTGGTCGCCGGCCTTGGCGCGCTGGGCCAGGCTGCGCAGCGAGCCGATGAAGCGGTCGAGGCCAGCCTTGCTCTCGGTCTCGGTCGGCTCGACCAGCATGGCGCCCTTGACCACCAGCGGGAAGTAGACCGTCATCGGGTGGAAGCCCTCGTCGATCAGCCCCTTGGCGATATCCAGCGTGGAGAACCCTTCGGCCAGCCCAGCGTCGCTGAATAGCGCTTCGTGCATGCAGGGGCCGCTGTCCGCGAAGGGGGCGGGCAACAGGTCCTCGCAAGAACGCAGCACGTAGTTGGCGTTGAGCACCGCGTCCTCGGCAACCTGGCGCAGGCCGTCGGCGCCGTGGCTGAGGATGTAGGTCAGCGCGCGGGTGAACATGCCCATCTGGCCGTGGAAGGCGACCATGCGGCCGAACGCCTGTGCGTGGCCCTCGCTCGCATTCTCCTCCTCGACGAGGTGGATCGCGCCATCAGCCCCACGCGTCACGAAAGGCAGCGGCGCGAACGGCGCCAGCGCTTCGGACAGGACCACCGGACCCGCACCGGGACCGCCGCCGCCGTGGGGGGTGGAGAAGGTCTTGTGCAGGTTAATGTGCATGGCATCGACGCCCAGGTCGCCGGGGCGCACCTTGCCGACAATCGCGTTGAAGTTCGCGCCGTCGCAATAGACGTAGCCGCCGGCTGCGTGAACCGCGTCGCCGATTTCCTTCATCTCCGGCTCGAACAGCCCGCAGGTGTTGGGGTTGGTGATCATTACCCCCGCCACGTTCGGACCCAGCTTCGCCTTGAGCGCAGCCACGTCGACCCGGCCTTCCGGCGTCGCGGGGATCGATTCCACCTTGAAGCCGGCGAAAGCCGCCGTCGCCGGGTTGGTGCCATGGGCGCTTTCGGGCACCAGCACGACATCGCGCTTCTCACCGCGCGCGTCGAGCGCGGCGCGGATGCACAGCAGACCGCACAGTTCGCCATGCGCGCCCGCCTTGGGCGACATCGCCACCGACGCCATGCCGGTCAGCGTGATAAGCCAGTCGGCCAGCTGCTCGATCACTTCGAGCGCGCCTTCGATGGTCTTCTGCGGCTGCATCGGGTGCACGTCGGCGAAGCCCGGCAGGCGCGCCATCTTCTCGTTCAGGCGCGGATTGTGCTTCATCGTGCACGAACCCAGCGGGAACGGCCCGAGGTCGATCGCATAGTTCTGGCGCGACAGGCGCGTGTAGTGGCGCACCGTCTCCGGCTCGGTCAGGCCCGGAAGACCCGGCGCCGCCTTGCGCAGGAACTTGTTCAGCCCTGCCACCGGCGCACGGTCCGCCGGATCGAGATCGACGCCGCACTTGTCGGCCGAGCCGAGTTCGAAGCTCAGGGCTTCTTCGAGCATAAGCCCGTAATCGCCGCTAAACGTTGTGAATTTTGCGTCTCCGGCTTCACCCATAGAGGGGCGCCATCCGCCTGCGTTGATGTCGCTCATGCCGAAGCTCCTTCCAGCACTGCTTCCAGTTCGAGAGCGAATGCCTCGATATCCTCGTCCGTGGTCGTCTCGGTCGCCGCGACCAGCAGGCCGTTGCGCAGCCCTTCCCCTTGCGGGAACAGGCGGCCCAGCGAAACGCCGCCCAGCACCTTGCGCTCGGCCAGTTCACGCACGACCTCACGAGCATCGCGCGGCAGGATCAGCGTGGCCTCGTTGAAGTAGGCGTCGTTCATCAGCGAGACGCCGGGAATGCGGGTCAGTCGCTCGAACGTTGCCTGTGCGCGGGCGTGATTGGTGCCGGCCAGACGGGCCAGCCCCTCACCGCCCAGCAAGGTCAGGTGAATACTGAAGGCCAGTGCGCAAAGTCCTGAATTGGTGCAGATATTGCTCGTCGCCTTCTCGCGGCGGATATGCTGCTCGCGGGTCGAGAGGGTGAGCACGAAACCGCGCTTGCCCTCGACGTCGACAGTCTCGCCGCACAGGCGCCCCGGCATCTGGCGCACGAACTTCTCGCGGCAGCCGAACAGGCCGAGGTAAGGGCCGCCGAACTGCAGCCCCACACCGATCGACTGGCCCTCGCCCACAACGATATCAGCGCCCAGAACGCCCGGCGCCTCGATCAGGCCCAGCGCGACCGGCTCGGTGACGACCGCCACCAGCAGCGCGCCCTTGGCGTGGGCGGCTTCAGCGATGGCGGCAAGATCAGGGATGCGGCCCATGACGTCGGGGTACTGGACCACGACGCAGGAGGTCTTGTCGTCGATCGCGGCGATCACGGCGGCGTCATCGGCTTCCGCGACCATTTTCGGGGGAAGGCTGACGATGTCGTCCTGAGTGAACTTCGCCATCGTGCGCACCACTTCGCCGTAGTGCGGGTGCAGACCGCCCGACAGCACGCTGCGGCCCTTGCGGGTAACGCGCGCAGCCATCAGAATCGCTTCCCAGCACGCAGTCGAGCCGTCGTACATCGAGGCATTGGCGATATCTGTGCCAAACAGGCGCGCAACCTGGGTCTGGAACTCGAACAGCACCTGCAGCGTGCCCTGCGCAATTTCCGGCTGGTAGGGCGTGTAGGCGGTGAGGAACTCGCCGCGCTGGATCAGGTGATCGACCGAGGCCGGGACGTGATGGCGGTAGGCGCCCGCGCCCAGGAAGAACGGCGCGGAACCGGCGCTCACGTTCTTGGCGGCCAGCGCGCTCATGTGGCGCTCGACGGCCATTTCGCTGGCGTGGGCGGGCAGGCCTTCGATCGGGCCGGCGAGGCGGGCGGCTTCGGGCACGTCGATGAACAGGTCGTCGACCGTGTCGGCGCCGATCTTCGCCAGCATGGCGATGCGGTCGGCGGGAGTCAGGGGAAGGTAGCGCATCAGGGGCGGGTTCCTGAGTGAAAGTCTTCAAAATTCCTCCCCGATCTTGCTCGGGGAAGTGGCAGCGCGAAGCGCTGACGGAGGGGGATTGTGCGCCCCCCTCCACCACCCGCTTGCCGCGGGCGGCCCCCTCCCCGAGCAAGCTCGGGGAGGAACTGGGGGTCAGAGGCTTTCGACGTAGCTCTTGTAGGCGGCCTCATCCATCAGCCCGCCCAGTTCGGCGGCGTCGGAAAGGGTCACGCGGAACAGCCATCCACCGGTATCGGCTTCGGTGTTCACCAGTTCCGGCGTATCGGCGAGAGCGCCGTTCACTTCGGTGACCGTGCCCGAAACAGGCGTGTAGACGTCCGATGCGGCCTTGACGGAATCGACCACCGAAACGGAATCGCCCTTGCCGACGGTGCTGCCCTCGGCGGGGAGTTCAACGAAAGTGATGTCGCCAAGCTGGCCCTGGGCATAGTCGGTAATGCCGACAGTGCCGAGGTCGCCTTCGACTTCGATCCACTCGTGGTCTTCGGAGAAATAGCGGGTCATGGAAAGCTCCTCAGCGGTGATAGCGATGGGGGACGAAGGGCATCGCGGCGACTTTCGCGTCGAGCCGCTTACCGCGCATTTCGATAGTGAGGGCGGTGCCCTCTGCGACCAGTGCCGCATCGACGTAGGCCATGGCGATCGGATGCTGTAGTGAAGGTGAGAAACCACCCGAAGTCACGATACCAACCTCCTGATCATTATTGAAAACCTTGGCGCCTTCACGTGCTGCCATGCGGCCTTCGAGAGTCAGACCGATCCGGCGGCGCGCGGTGCCATCGGCAAAATCGCGGATCACGCGGTCAGAGCCGGGAAAGCCGCCTTCGGTGCGACGGCGCTTGTTGATGGCGAACTTCAGATCCGCGTCGACAGCGCTGGTTTCCGGCGAAAGATCGTGGCCGTAGAGCGGCAGACCTGCCTCAAGACGTAGCGAGTCCCGCGCGCCAAGGCCAATTGGCTTGACCTCAGGTTCGCCGCAAAGAAGCTGCGCGACTGCTTCGACGTCATCGGCCGGGATCGAGATTTCGAAGCCGTCCTCGCCAGTGTAACCAGAACGGCTGATCCAGGCATCGACGCCGCCCAGCGTGAACTGGCCGCCCTTCATGAAGGTAAGTGCGGAGAGCGGATATTCGCCGCTCGCATGGCGTTCCAGTGCGGCAAAGGCCTTGGGGCCCTGCAACGCCAGCAACGCGCGGTCGTCGAGGTGGTTCAAGGTCACATCGTCGGGCAGCAGTTCGCGCAGGGTGCCGATGTCGTCCCACTTGGTGGCGCCATTGACGACAACATAGAGCCCGCCGGGCCAGCGCGCGACCATGAGGTCGTCGAGAATGCCGCCCTCGTCGTCCAGCAGCAGCGAGTAGCGCACCGTACCGAGCTTGAGTGTCGACAGGTCGATCGGCAGCGCCGTTTCGAGCGCGGCTTCCACGCCCTCGCCGGAAACGAGCAACTGGCCCATGTGGCTGACGTCGAACAGGCCGGCGTTCTCGCGCGTCCACAGGTGCTCGGCCATGATGCCCTCATATTGGACGGGCATCATGTAGCCGGCGAATTCGACCATGCGGCCGCCCTGCGTCTGGTGCCAGGCATCGAGAGGCAGGGTCAGCGGGGCGAGATCCTCCGCTTCGTCTTCATCGGGGGTAACAGGGTATTCGCTCAAGACATGACTCCGCGACTAGCATGGCACACCATTTCCGGTGCCCCCTCTGTCACGGAAACCTGAGAGCTTCCCCGGCGTCATCCCTTATGGGACGGGCCGGGTTACACCGTCGGCGGCCACGACCCTAAGGGCACGGGGCACTTTCCAGAGTGTCGCTGTAGACGCCGCGCGGTCCTTTTGCCTGAGAGATTCCGGGGCGGTTGCTCCTTCGGCGCCTTGTCCCATTTGCCATACGGCGAATCGGCAAGGTCTCTCCCGCGCGTGTCAGCGAGTTGACCAAGCCTTGGTGGAGCGCCCTGCGCAAGTCAACGCCCGCCTTGTGCAAGTGCGAGCTAATCCACGGGGTTGGGTGTTGGGGCTTCAACAGGCGCAGCTTGAACTTGTGGAAGTGTGCGCCCCTACCCCCGCGCCCGGGCAAGCCGCTGCAAGGCATCATGCTCCTGCACGAAGCGTCCCTGCGCCGTTTCGCGGGTAAGGCCGATGATGGCACGGGCTACGTCTCGCGCCCGGATCGAACGGAAGCGGCGCCACTGCCCGTATAGTACGAGGTAATCTGCTGCCGGGGCCAGTACTTGCCCTGCCCGTTCCAGCCCTCGGCGTTCTTCGCGCTGCCCGCGCAGCAGGCCGGGGCGGAGCATGTCCAGGCGCCGGAAGCCGAGCTTGTCCAGGGCTGACTCCATCTCGCCCTTGACGCTGAGGTAGAAGTTCTTCGCCCCCCGCTCGGCGCCGACCGACGAGACGACGATCATATGCTCGATCCCCGCCTCGCGCGCAGCCTCGGCGGCAAAGCGCACAAGGTCGTAGTCGATGGCGCGGAACTGCTCCTTGCTGCCCGCGACCTTGATCGTAGTGCCCAGCGCGCAGACAAGCACGTTGGCGCGGGCAGCCTTGATGAGCTGCGGCCAGTCGATCGGCTCGCCCACCAGCATTTCCATACGCGCGCCCGGCGGCAGCACCGCCTCGCGCCGACCGACGCCGATCACGCGCACATCCTCGCGCCCGACGGCCTCGGCCATCAGCGCAGACCCTATCAGCCCGGTCGCTCCGACCAGGCATATCCTGACAGCCCCCTGTTCCATCGTCAGCGCCTAGACATTGCTCAGGCCCTCAGGCGTGCGGCCGTAGATGTCAGCGTGACGGGCTATGGCGAAGCGGTCGGTCATGCCGGCGATATAGTCAGCGATGTGGCGGCTGCGGTCCGGCTCGAAGCGCGGCATGTTGTCGATCCAGCTTTCCTCCATCAGCACCGGCTCCTGCGAGTAGGCGGCATAGAGTTCGGCCAGCAGCGCGCGGGCGCGCCGCGCGGTTTCGAGCTGCTCGGGGTGGTAGTAGAGCTTGTCGTACATGAAGCGCTTGAAGGTGCGCTCGGCCTCGGCCATTTCCGGCGAGAAGGCGACCAGCGTGCGGCCCGCATGGCGCACTTCATCGACGCTGCCCACGCCGACGAGGTTGGCCTGGGTCTGCGCGACGAGGTCGTTGACCATGACGCCGATCTGGCTGCGGATCAGTTCGGCCAGTTGCCGGTCGAGCGGGGCATCGGGATAGCGGCGCTCCACCTCGCTCCAGCGCGAGGCGATGAAGGGCTGGGCCAGCAATTCGTCGAGATCGAGGAAACCGGCGCGCAGGCCGTCGTCGATATCGTGGTTGTCATAAGCGATGTCGTCGGACAGCGCCGCCACCTGTGCTTCCAGCGAGGCGTGGGTGGTGAGGTCAAAGTGATAGGCCGCGTCGAGTTCCTGAAGCGCCCATGTGGGCTCGGCCACGGGACCGTTGTGCTTGGCCAGCCCCTCCAGCGTCTCCCACGTCAGGTTGAGGCCGTCGTGCTCGCAATAAGGACTGTCGAGCCGCATCAGCGTGCGCAGGGTGTGAGCGTTGTGGTCGAAGCCGCCCGCCTTATGGAGCGCGGCGTCGAGCGCATCCTCTCCGGCGTGGCCGAACGGCGGGTGGCCGATGTCGTGGGCCAGTGCGAGGGCTTCGGTCAGATCCTCGTCCAAGGCGAGAATACGGGCGATGACGCGGGCGATCTGCGCCACTTCCAGGCTGTGCGTCAGGCGCACTCGGTAGTGATCGCCGTCCGGCGCGACGAAGACCTGGGTTTTGTAACGCAGGCGGCGGAACGCGATCGAGTGGATAATGCGGTCACGGTCGCGCTGGTAGGGGCTGCGGGCGCCTCGGGCGAGGCCGTTCTCGGTCGAGAATTCACGCCCGCGCGAACGGGCGGGATCGGAAGCGTAGGGAGCTAGTGTCAAGCGCGCGATCTCCGCGTGGGTGCGACGAGTTGCCTTGCCCTAGCGGGCAAATCCGGTTGTGCACAAGAGCGCGGAGGAGCCTGTCACCTTGGCTATGCGCAGATCATCCATCCGCCGCACCGCTTTCACCAGCCCGTGAACAGAGCGATGCTCCCCTTGCAACGCCTCAAGTTTGCGCAGTTGCAGGAGCGAGAGGCGCTGCACCAGACGGCGGCCCATGCAGGCAGCGGCCTCGTCGCTCATGCCCGCTTCAGCGAAAGCGGTGCGCAGGCGCTGCTCGGCATACCAGTGCGTACCGTACCAGAGCGCGGCGGCCAGGACGGCGAGCGCCGCGATGATCTTGATGAGGCGGGTCATGGCAACGCCATAGGTCCCACGGCCAGTCCGTGTCGAGCGGAGTGGCGCAGGAAACTCAATCCGCCAATGCCTTGTTGATATCCTCGACCATCTTCTTGGCATCGGCGAGCAGCATCATCGTCTGGTCCATGTAGAACACGTCGTTGTCGACGCCGGCATAGCCCTGCCCGCCCATCGAGCGCTTGATGAAGAAGATCGTCTTGGCCTTGTCCACGTCGAACACCGGCATGCCGTAAATGGGGGAGGACTTGTCGGTCTTGGCGGCCGGGTTCACGACGTCGTTGGCGCCGATGATGAACGCGACGTCGGCCTGCGCGAACTCGCCGTTGATATCCTCCAGTTCGAAGACCTCGTCGTAAGGGACGTTGGCTTCGGCCAGAAGGACGTTCATGTGGCCGGGCATGCGGCCCGCGACCGGGTGGATCGCGTATTTCACGCTGACGCCGTGAGCCTTGAGCTGGTCGCCCATCTCGCGAAGGACGTGCTGGGCCTGCGCCACCGCCATGCCGTAGCCGGGGATGATGATGACGCTTTCGGCCTCCTTCATGAGGAAGGCCGCATCCTCCGCCGAACCGCGCTTCCACGGGCGCTGCTCACGCGCTTCGCCGCTGCCCGCGCTGCTTTCCGCGCCGAATCCGCCCGCGATCACGGAAAGGAAGCTGCGGTTCATCGCCTTGCACATGATGTACGAAAGGATCGCGCCGGAGGAGCCGACCAGCGCTCCGGTGATGATCATCGCGGTGTTGTGCAGCGTGAAACCCATCGCCGCGGCCGCCCAGCCAGAGTAGCTGTTGAGCATGGAGACGACGACCGGCATGTCGGCGCCCCCGATGGGAATGATGAGCAGAAATCCGATCGCGAAGGCCAGCCCGACCAGGACCCAGAACAGCGGATTTTCCCCCGGCCCGGCCGCTCCCGAATGGGCGAACAGCGTAGTCAGCACGAGGATCGCCGCGAGCGTGGCGAGGTTGATGACGTGCCGCCCGGGCAGCAGGATCGGCGAGCCGGACATGTTACCATTCAGCTTGGCGAAGGCGATCACCGACCCGGAGAAGGTAATCGCGCCTATGGCCGCGCCCAGTGCCATCTCGACACGGCTGACAGGCGGGATGCTCCCGCCCGCGCCGAGAATCCCGAAAGCCTCCGGGTTGAGGAAGGCGGCGATCGCTACCAGCACCGCCGCCAGCCCGACCAGCGAGTGGAACGCGGCGACTAGCTGCGGCATCGCGGTCATCTGGATGCGCCGGGCGATGACGAAGCCGATCCCCCCGCCAATCGCGATGGCAACGAGGATTTCGGGGAGGCTGGCGATCTCATGCGTCACCAGCGTGGTGACTACCGCGATGCCCATCCCGATCATGCCATAGCGGTTGCCCTTCCGGCTCGTCGCCGGTGAGGACAGCCCGCGCAGGGCGAGGATGAAACAAACGCCGGCGACAAGATAGAGGACGGCGACCCAGGGGTTTACGGCATGGGCCTCCATCAGTGCTTGCCTCTCTTCGCCGACGATTTGTCCTTCTTCTTGTACATTGCAAGCATGCGCTCGGTGACGGCAAAGCCGCCGAAGATATTGACGCTGGCCAGCACCACCGCGCCAAGGCCCAGCCACTTGGCCACAGGGCTGCCCGAAGCCGCACTCGCCACCAGCGCCCCGACCACGATGACCGAGGAAATTGCGTTGGTCACAGCCATCAGCGGCGTATGCAGCGCTGGCGTGACGGACCAGACGACGTAATAGCCCACGAAGCAAGCCATCACGAAGATCGAGAGGATCGAGACGAAGTCCATTATTTCCTGCCCTCCCCGGTACGCGCAATGGGGCCGCCCACAGGGCGCTGCAGGAGATCCCCCCGCCCCGCCTCAAGCAAAGCGGCGGCACCCCTCTGATCCGCCAGAACGCGTGAAGCCGAGATCCTCAAATCCCAGAACCCGTTTTCCGAAATGAAGCGATCACGTTCGATGTCTCGTGCAGGACGATCGCCAATGCCATGCACGAAGCCGTTCATTTCGATGACGAAATTTGCGGTCAGACAAGAGAACTCGGCGATGTAGGGGCCGATGGGATGCCGTCGGCGAAACTTGCATCCGCGGCGCTGGCTCAGTTCGCGCGAGCGGGATACTGGCGGGCGCGGTGTAAAACGGGAATCCCCTCCACCGCCCTTCGGGCGTCCCCTCTCCCCGTGCCAGGGAGCATAGGGGAACTTGGCATTCACCCCAGTAGTCTCGCATTCACCACCTGGCCGCCTCGGGTCAGCCGCACCGCATCGCCGATTTCCTCGTCCAGAACCGGGCCGCCGTGCTCCTTATCCCAAAATGCCGAGACGAAGTTGAACAGGTTGCGGGAATAAAGCGCCGAAGTGTCCGCCGGTAAGTGCGCAGGGGTGTTGGAGTAGGCGATAATCTTCACCCCGTGCCGCTCGACGACCTGATCCGCCGCGCTGCCTTCGACGTTACCGCCCTGCGCGGCGGCAAGGTCGAAGATCACGCTGCCCGGCTTCATCGACGCGATCTGTACGTCGGTGACGAGGCGCGGCGCGGTGCGGCCGGGGATCAGCGCGGTGGTGATGACGATATCTTGTTTGGCGATATGATCGGAGACCAGCTGCGCCTGCGCGCGCTGGTATTCCTCGCTCATTTCGGTGGCATAGCCACCCGAGCCTTCGCCTTCAATACCCGCCACGTTCTCCACAAAGATCGGCTTGGCGCCCAGCGACTGGATTTGCTCTTTCGTGGCCGAACGCACGTCTGTAGCGGAAACCTGCGCGCCGAGACGCCGGGCGGTGGCGATGGCCTGAAGCCCGGCAACACCCACGCCCATGACGAAGCATTTGGCCGCACTCACCGTACCTGCCGCCGTCATCATCATCGGAAATGCCCGGCCATAGGCGTCGGCAGCGGCCAGCACTGCCTTGTAGCCGGAAAGGTTAGACTGGCTGGAAAGCACGTCCATCGACTGTGCGCGGGTGATGCGCGGCATGAACTCCATCGCCAGCGCTTCCAGACCTGCGGCAGCATAAGCGTCGATCCGGGCGCGCTGGCCGAAAGGGTCGAGAATCGCGATGACCCATGCACCGGGCCTCACGCCGGAAAGCAAATCCGGCTCAGGCCCCTGGACAGCGAAGACGATATCCGCCCCCGCTACAACGGCCTGCGCCGAACCGACTTCGGCACCGGCGGCGCGGTAATCCTCGTCGGAGATGCTGGCGGCCATGCCGGCCCCGTTCTCCACCGCAACCACCGCGCCCAGCGCGGTCAGCTTCCTGACCGTCTCGGGGCTGGCCGAAACGCGTGTTTCTCCCGAAGCGCGCTCCTTGAGGACCGCGATCCGTTGCCCCTGCGGTGCAGGCAATTCAGCGGGTCCGGGTCAGGATGAAATCAGAGCGACGACGCCCGCCACTACCACGACGCAGAAGATCGTGCTCCAGGTGGTGGCCTTGATAAAGCCATTATACGTTTCGGTGGCAGCCTTGATGTCGTTACCCGAAGCCATAAAGTTCATCCCCTGTCTATTTGACTTTGCTCACTCCGCTCTAGCCGGACCGGGACGCCCGCTCAAGCAAAGAAGGCTAATCCTGAATGAAGGATCAGGTCCGCTTGCCCCAAGCTCACGCTTAATTCGCTATTTACCGATTTGCTATAACTCTGCTTGCTCAATCCGGTAAGGCGAAGCAAAGCAGCGACAATGGCGGAACTCGATCAACGCCTCCTCATGCTCATCGATGATGAACCGGCGCAAAGCCGGCTCATCTCCGCGCTTGCATCGCGCGAAGGCTGGCGCACGCTTATCGTGCGCGATGCCGAGACAGCGATCGCGACGCTGGGCACGCGGCAGGGCATGCAGCTTTCGGCAATCGTATTGGACCAGTGGGTGCCCGGAGACGACGCCTGCGCGCTGATCGCCGAACTCAAGTCCCGCCGCCCGGCCCTGCCGATCCTGATGCTGACCGCCAGCACTTCCCCCCTGCTCGCGGTCGAAGCAATGCGGGCGGGCGCCACCGACTATCTCGTCAAGCCGGTCGCGCCGGACCGTCTGATGCACGCCCTGCGTGCTGCCACGACTCGCGAAGCCCCGCGCGACGAACTCGCGCCGCTGACCGAAAAGATGACCGCCAACCCCGATTTCGAATCGATGATCGGGGCGTCGCCCAATTTCCGCAAGGCGCTCGCTGTCGCCGCGAAGGCAGCCCGTGGGCACTCTCCCGTGCTGATCGAAGGGGAGAGTGGTTCGGGCAAGGAAATGCTGATCCGGGCGATGCATGCAGCGTCCCCGCGCACACGCTTGCCGCTGCGTATCGTCAATGTCGGCGGGATGCCGGCCAATTCGATCGAGTCGGTTCTGTTCGGCCACGAGAAGGGCGCCTTCCCCGGTGCTTTCGACCGCCAGATCGGCGCCCTGCAGCACTGCGATGGCGCAACCCTCGCCCTCGACGAAATCGACAGCCTGCCGCTTTCTGTCCAGGAGCGCCTGCTCGAAGCCGTCCGCAAGGGCGATTGCCGCCCGATCGGCGCGCGTCATTCGTTCCGTGTCGACGTGCGCATTATCGCCGCCAGCAACCTGCCGCTCGCCGACATGGTGAGCCAGGGCCACTTCATGCCCGAGCTTCTGGAAGCGCTGTCGGCCACCAAGGTCCACCTCCCGGCGCTGCGTGAGCGGTCCGGCGACCTGCCCGCCCTCACACGCTATTTCCTCGCCCGCATCGGCGAGCAGCCGGGCCTGCGCGAACTGGGCGTGACCGACGGCGCACTCTCGCTGCTGGCCGCTTACGACTGGCCGGGCAATGTGCGCCAGCTTCAGGCCGTGCTGTTCCGAGCGGCGGTGTTCTGCGATGGCGATGCCCTGACGGCGGAAGATTTTCCACAGCTTCTCAACATCATTGGCACAGGTTCATCCACAGTCGCGGGCAACCCGATGCAGGAGAGTTCCGGGGTCATGCTCTACACGCCCGACGGCCACCTTCGACCGCTCGAAGAAATCGAGGCGGACGTCATCCGTCTCGCCATCGGCCTCTACCGTGGCCGCATGACCGAAGTGGCGCGCCGCCTCGGGATCGGCCGCTCGACGCTCTATCGCAAGCTGAGCGAACTGGGCATCGACAACGCCGCCTGAGCCATGCCAGTCTCTTTCGCAAAGGGAGAGACGGGCATGGACACTACCGCGCGGCTGGCGGCCACCGAAGCTATCAGGCAATTGAAAGCGCGGTATTTTCGCGGCGTCGACGATGGCAATTCCGATCTTGTGCGCTCGATCCTGGCGGAGGATTGCGTGCTAGACTATCGCGGTTGCTGCACCGATCCGGTGACCGGGATCGACCACATGCCGGCGATGAACATGGTCCTCGAAGGGCGGAACAACTGGCCCCAGACCAAGAGCCCGGTTGGCCCGCGCATCGTCACGGTCCATCAGGGCAACGACCCCGATATCACCATCGAAAGCGAAAGCGCCGCAAGCGGCATCTGGTCTTTCACCGATCGCTTCTTCATGCCGCCGGGCTCCCCGTTCGCCAGGCTGACCGGCTGGGGGCGCTACCACGAAACATACGTGAACCGCGGTGACGGATGGAAGCTGCAGACCACCCGCATCGAGCGCCTGCGCGTTGAGAAAGAATGATTACTGTAGCGACTGAATTCACCGGCCGCCGCGCTCTGGTGACCGGCGCGCCGCCGGTATGCGGCAGTTATCCGCTCTGAATGTGCGAAGGCCGGGCTGCGCGCCTGCACAACCCGGCCTTCAAACCGAAACTTACGAGGGGTTCAAATACCCTCGATGTATACGCTCGGGACGCGGTAGCCCTTCTTGGCCATGGCCTTGACGTAAGTGCCGCGCTCGGTGCGCAGTTCAGAGCCATATTCCTCCCAGGCATCGCGCTGGTCCTCGATGTCGCTGGCGCGGCGCAGGTCGCTTGCAAGCTCCTTCTGGGTCTCGTTCACATTGGCGCGATAGTTGAACCAGTGCTTGGCCTGGATGCCGCCGATGGGCGACTGAATGATGCGGTCTTCCTCGGCGCGGGCGACGCGCTCCTCATACATCGCTGGCACGACGGCCATGGCGACAGTGGGAACGGCGGTGGCGGCCAGAACGGCGGCGGCGATGATCTTGGTCTGCTTCACGGGTGAATCCCCTTTTCGCTTTCCAGTGCCGGGGCGGGATTGCCTCGGCGGTCGAAGGGGAAACGGGCGCAACGGAAAATGGCCGCAGCGCGGGGGACGAACCGAGCCTCAGACGGGACGTGGCGGCGTTATGACGTCTGGGTCACACAGCTTCCCCACCGTCATTCATCCGGCGGAAATCCGGGGTTCATCCCGCGTCCAGATTTGTATCAGGAGGGAAGCTGGGAAAAGTCCGTCAGCGCGGCATCGCGCAGGCCGCGCCATACCCGAACGGCCTGTACGGTTTCGGGCACGTCATGAACGCGCAGAATGTGTGCGCCGGCTTCCATCGCCTTTAAAGCCAGCGCGATTGACCCTCCAAGCCGCTGGTGCGCGGGTGCCTCATTGGAAAGCGCGCCGATCATGCGCTTACGGCTAACGCCGACCAGAAGCGGGTGCCCGAGGGCGTGGAACATCGGCAGCGCGTTGAATAGAGTCAGGTTCTGCGCCAGCGTCAGGCCGAAACCGAAGCCGGGGTCGAGAATGATCCGGTCGGCCGTGATACCTGCCGCAATGGCCGCATCCCGGCTCGCCTCCAGCCAGTCGAACACGCCCAGCGCAATGTCGTCATAATTCGCGGCCGAATGCAGGTCGTCGGCCTTGCCCGGCGCATGCATCAGCACCACCGGCGCTTTGCTGGCGGCGGCAAGGTTTAGACTGCGCGGGTCGTGGCGCAGTGCTGAGACATCGTTGATGATATGTGCGCCCGCCGCAAGTCCGGCCTCCATCACTGCGGGCCGCCGCGTATCGAGGCTGATCGCCGCGCCCATCGCGGAGAGCTTCTCTACCATCGGCACCACGCGCCTGACCTCGTCGCCTTCCCAGACGGCAGCGGCGCCGGGGCGCGTGGACTCGCCCCCCACGTCGATGATCGCGGCACCCGCCGCCAGCATGGCCGAAGCATGGGCGGAGGCTTCCGCCTCATCGTCGAGGAACTGGCCGCCGTCAGAGAAACTGTCCGGCGTCATGTTGAGGATGCCCATGACCTGCGGCTGGTCTAGCCGGATCGTGCGGACGCCGCCGCCTTTCAATTCCAGATGAATAGGAGCGTGAACCTTGCGTAAGCTGGCCCACTGCGCTTCCGCCGCCGCGCCAAGATCGGCAGGCAAGGCGTCAAGCGCCGAATTCATCCGTGATGCAGACACCCGGTCGCGTGACAGGATACGCCCGCCCTCACGCACGATCAAAGCAAAGCGGCTGGCCCAGACCATCGCCCCGCCCAGACGCACCGCCTCGCCCTCCTCGCTCTGCGGACTGTCGGCAAGGGCGATCGGGCGAATATAGAGCTTGCGGGTCATGGCGCGGCCTTAGCGCCTCTCGCGGTCATACTAAACTGGTTTTGGCAGGGAGTTCGTCGCCCCGACCCGATCGGGCACTTTGAGCCTGTTCAGAGGCCATAGCGCCGACGGCTCGCGAAACACGAAAGCGGCCTTTACCCATGAAAACACCGGTAAAGGCCGCCTGAATGACGAATAGGAAAAACGAAGCGCAAGCGGCGCTCCGGCCGTTCTCACGGCTCCGTGGCGAGCAGGTACAGCTGGCGAATAGCGTCGATCGGCTTGACCACGCCCTCGTGCTCCAGATGCCAGAACGTCCAGCCGTTGCACGAAGCCGCGCCCTGCACGGTCGAACCGACGCCGTGGATCGAACCGGTGAGATCACCCGTCGCCAGCGAACCGTCGGCCCGCACGGTCGCGACGTGGGCGCGCTTCTTGTCCCAAACCTGCGTACCGGGCTCGATCCAGCCGGTTTCCACCAGCGTACCGAAGGCAACCTTGGGTGCGGAGCGTTTGGACTGCATCGTCTTCAATGCGCTTTCGTCCAGCGGCAGTGCCATCTCGATGCGCTCCATCGCGGCTTCGCGGTAGTCGCTCTCGCGCTCGCAGCCGATCCAGTCGCGGCCAAGGCGCTTGGCGACAGCGCCGGTGGTGCCGGTGCCGAAGAACGGGTCGAGCACGACGTCACCCTTGTTGGTCGTCGCCAGCATCACACGGTAGAGCAGAGCCTCGGGCTTCTGCGTCGGGTGAACCTTGCGGCCATCCTTCTTGAGACGCTCGGCGCCATTGCAGATCGGGAGGACCCAGTCGGAGCGCATCTGCAGTTCGTCATTGAGGGTCTTCATCGCGCGGTAGTTGAAGGTGTACTTCGACTTCTCGCCCATAGAGGCCCAGATCAGCGTCTCGTGCGCATTGGTGAAGCGGGTGCCCTTGAAGTTCGGCATCGGATTGGCCTTGCGCCACACGATGTCGTTCAGGATCCAGAATCCCATGTCCTGCATGATCGCGCCGAGACGGAAGACGTTGTGGTACGAACCGATCACCCACAGCGAACCCTCGGGCTTCAGCACGCGGCGCGCTTCGGTCAGCCAGTCACGGGTGAACTGATCGTAGGCGGCAAAGCTGGAGAACTTGTCCCAATCGTTGGTCACGGCGTCGACGTGGCTGCCGTCCGGGCGCGAAAGGTCGCCGCCCAACTGCAGGTTGTACGGCGGATCGGCGAATACCATGTCGACGCTGGCGTCGGGAATGGTGCGCATCGCCTCGATGCAATCGCCGGGAATAATGTGGCCGAGCGGAAGCAGTTCCTTCGGGGTCCGCGCCGGTGCGCATGCCCGAATCCGTTCCTTGACCAGTATCTGCCCCATGACCGCTCCGAAAATAAGAATAACTGTGGATAGGCCGCTAAGGTGATTCATTCAGGACTCTGCGTCAAGCCGCGACTCGCCGAGATTCCTTGTGATTCAGGTGTTCAGCACGAGGAACAAAAGGAATCCGACACAACATGTCGAGTCAGGACGAATCGCATAGACTCAATATGTGGTGGGTGTGGCCCATGCGACTCGTGGATAACTTTTTATCCCGTCGCGCCATTGGGAAATGCGGCCGGTGGCGTTTTGTGCAACTGCGGTAAACTTGGTTGCATTTGCGGCAAGTGTCCCGGCAACCCAAATGGGACGCGATGCTGCTATGCAGCAATTACTCTCTGCTCAAGGTTTGCCATGTTCTCGATGATCTCGCTCTATTTCGCCTATCGCCGCGATGTCGTGCTCGCAGAGCGCTACGTCGCCGGCCTTGCCGAAGCGCCCGCGGCGACCGCCGCGCAAACGCCCGCCGAAATGGCCGTCTCCGATCAGGCTGCCCCCGAGAAGATCAAGCTCGCCGCCTGAGCGAGATTGAGCTGGGCCAGCACAGCCTGGCCTAGACCAGCAGTTCCAACTGGGCGACCGGCGCGAAGCTGCGCCGATGATGCGGAGTCGCCCCGTGCAGCCGCAGCGCCGTCAGGTGCTGGGCCGTGCCGTAGCCCGCGTTGCGCTCCCAGCCATAGTGCGGATGGGCCAGCGCGAGATCCCGCATGATCCGGTCGCGGTGTTCCTTGGCGATGATCGAAGCCGCCGAGATGCACGGCTCGATCGCATCGCCCCCAACGATCGCGCGCGCGTCCCAGCGCCACTCCACGCGTCGTCCGAAGGGCGTCATATTGCCGTCCACCAGCACTTCGCCCGGCTCCTCGCCGATGATTTCGCATAACGCCTGAACAGCGCGGGTCATCGCCAGCATCGTCGCTCCGAAGATGTTGAGACGGTCGATCTCCTCGACATCGACCACGCCCACCGCCCATCGGCAGCGCCGCTTGATCACGGTTTCCAGCTCGCCCCTGCGCTTGGCCGACAGCTTCTTGGAATCGTCGAGGCCGGACGGTCGCGGCTTGCACAGCACGACGGCCCCGGCCACAACCGGTCCTGCCAGCGGCCCACGGCCTGCCTCGTCGACACCGATGACAAGGCTGCCTCTAAGGGAACCCGACACTTCGCTGGTCATTGGAGTGGCCATGAACGCAAGAAATCTCCTCACCGCCCTATCGCCCCTCGTGGTGACCCTCGCAAGCTGCGGCAACGCTGCTACGGGGGAAAAGGCAGCGACAGGCGGTGAGTCCTTCGCGGTCGAAACCTACGCCCAGTTCGACGAGCCCTGGGCCATGGCCTTCGACGAAGGCACCGGCACCCTGTTTGTCACCGAGCGCAAGGGCGCCATCCGCTTCATGACGCCCGACCGCAAAATCGGCGAAGTTAGCGGCGTACCCAAGGTCGACTACGGCGGCCAGGGCGGCCTGGGCGATATCCTCTTTGCGCCCGGCCAGCGCAGCACGAAACTCGATTCCCGCACAGTGTACCTCAGTTGGGTGGAAGCGGGCAGCAGCGACACGCGCGGCGCGGTGGTCGGCAAGGCGGACCTCGTTTGCCCCGCCCCGCTGAGATGCCAGCTGGACGGCCTCAAGGTGATCTGGCGCCAGGATCCCAAGGTCACCGGACGCGGCCACTTCTCGCACCGCCTGGCCTTCTCGCCAGATGGCAAGTACCTGTTCGTCAGCTCGGGCGAGCGGCAGAAGTTCACCCCTGCGCAGGATCTCAACGTCAATCTCGGCAAGATCGTGCGGCTGCTGCCCGATGGCACCCCAGCCCCCGGAAACCCCTTCGCCGACAAGCCTTCGCCCACGAACCAGATCTGGTCCTACGGCCACCGCAATGTCCTGGGCCTCGCCTTCGACGAACAGGGCCGGCTGTGGGATCTCGAACACGGACCTGCTGGCGGCGACGAGCTGAACCTCGTAAAACCGGGCGCCAACTACGGCTGGCCGCTGGTTTCGGATGGCGACCACTACGACGGCAAGCCGATCCCCCGCAATTCCACCCGTCCCGACCTTGCCGCGCCCGCGATCAGCTGGAACCCGGTGATCGCGCCGGGTGATTTCATCTTCTACACCGGCGACAAGTTCTCTGCTTGGAAGGGCCACGCCCTGATCACCGGCCTCGTCGCCACGGGCCTTGTCCGCGTGCGCATCGATGGCGAGAAGGCTACCGAAGAGGCACGCTATCCCATGGATAACCGCATCCGTGACATCAGCCAGGGCCCGGACGGCACGATCTGGCTGATCGAGGACGGCGAAGGCCCCGGCAGCGGCCATCTGCTTCACCTCACCCCTGCAGCTACTGCGGCCAAATCGGCGAATTGAATCGACATTGGCGCGTTGCCACCCTATCGGGCGCGCGCAATGACCGCATCTCAAACAGCCACCGTAATCCCGCTCGACAACGTCGATCCGGCACTCGTCGAAGCCCTGCTCGACAGCGCGTTCGAGCCCGAACGCCATAAGCGTACCGCCTACAAGGTGCGCGAAGGCACCGACTGGTTGCCCGGCCTCAGCTTCGCCGTGCTCGACGCGGACGAAATGCTGGTCGGTTCGATCCAGTGCTGGCCGGTGGCTCTGAACGATCCGACGGGCCGGGCCCATCCGATGATCATGGTCGGCCCCGTCGCCGTTATGCCTGAGCATCAGGGCTCGGGTTACGGCCAGGCACTGGTTTCCGCCATCGTTGCCGGGATCGACGAGCGCGCCCCGTTGCCGCAGGTCATGATCGGCGATCCCGAATACTACGGCCGCTTCTGGGGCTTCTCCAACGAGCGCACCGGCGGCTGGAACCTTCCCGGTCCCTTCGAGAAGCACCGCCTGCTAGTTCGCTGCGCCAACCCTGCCGTCCTGCCCGAGGCTGGCATGCTGGGACCGTGGTTGCGGTAAACCGAAGTCCCGCGCCGCTGCCAGGCATAATGTCGGGCTTGGCGCGGGAAGGCCGATCTGGCATCGCCGGACAATGCCCTACGAACCGCCTCCCGAACTCGCCGGCCTCTCGCTAGGCGAAGTGGCCGAACTCGTGGCAGCCCGCAAGCTGCCCCCGGTCGACCAATGGTCGCCGCCCGAACAGGGCGATAGCGAGATGCGCATCGCCGCCAATGGCCGCTGGTTCCATCAGGACGGCGAAATCCGCCGCCCCGCCATGGTCCGCGCCTTCGCCTCGCTGCTGCTTTGCGACGAAGCGGGCCAGCACTGGCTGGTGACCCCCACTCAGAAGCTGTCGATCGAGGTGGAGGATGCCGCCTTCATCGCCATCGACGTGAAGCGCGAAGCCGGCAAACTGGCCTTCCGCCTGAACAGCGACGATCTCGTCATCGCCGGACCGGAACACCCGATATCCGCCGAGGGCGATCCCGATACGCCCGCGCTCTACCTCACTGTGCGTCATGGGACCCGGGCCAGACTCAATCGCAGTACTTACTCCCAACTTGTTGAAATTGCTATCGATCAGAACGATGGCCTCGCCGTAACAAGCGACAACGCCCGCTTCCCGCTGATCCCCGCATGAGTGCGCTGTTCAACGACGTCTCCCGCCGGTTTGCGGCAGGCCACGCAGCATCGCCGCCAGATATGTGGATCGACCCACGCATCCACGATATCGAGCGCTTCACACCGGCAGCGGTCCTCATTGCCATCACCGAGCGCGAGCGCCCCGGCATACTCCTGCTGCACCGGCCCTCGACGATGCGCGCCCATCCTGGCCAGATCGCCTTCCCCGGCGGGCGCATAGACTCGGGCGAAAACCCGGTCCAAGCCGCCTTGCGCGAAGCCAACGAGGAACTCGGCATCCGTAGCGAAGACGTTCGCGTCATCGGCTCCAGCGATCTCTATCGCACCGGCAGCGGCTACGAGATCACCCCTGTGGTCGCGGTGATCCCCGCCAATATCGATATCCATCCCAATCCGGCCGAAGTGGCGCAGTGGTTCGAGGTGCCGGTCGATTTCGTCCTGAATCCGGCCAACCAGCACACGCGCACACTCGACTACGAGGACCGCAAGATAAGTTTTGTCGAGATCATCTGGAACGATACGCGGCAGGACCACATCATCTGGGGCGTTACCGGCGCGATCCTGCGCAATCTGGCGAACCGGCTGAACTGGCATGACTGACACGCTCGACGCTCCCTGGATGCACCGCGAGGATATCGCCGCCATGGTCGCCGCGCTGGGCCATGACAACGTCCGCTACGTCGGCGGCGCGGTGCGTGACACCCTGCTAAGGCTGCCGGTCAAGGACATCGACATGGCAACCGTGCTGCACCCGCAGGCCGTCATCGAACGCCTGGCCGCTGCCGCCATCCGCAGCGTTCCCACCGGCATCGAACACGGCACCGTCACCGCGGTCCTTCCCGGCGGCCCGGTCGAGATCACCACCTTGCGACAGGACGTGTCCACCGACGGTCGCCGCGCGACCGTCGCCTTCGCCAGCGACTGGCGCGAGGACGCCGAGCGGCGCGATTTCACGATCAACGCGCTCTACGCCGACCCGCTCACGGGCGAAATCTTTGACTGGTTCGGTGGCCGTAACGACCTCGCAATCCACCACGTGCGCTTTATCGGCAATGCCCGCCAGCGCATCCGCGAAGACCACTTGCGCATCCTGCGCTACTTCCGCTTCCAGGCCCGCTTCGGTGGCTCGCCGGCCGACGATGAGGCGGAAAGCGCCTGCGCCGAACTGGCCGCGACGCTCAAGGGCCTCTCTCGCGAGCGGGTCGGCATGGAGACGATGAACCTCCTCGGCCTGCCCGACCCCGCGCCCACGGTACGCCGTATGGCGCAGTTGGGCGTTCTGGCGGTGATCCTGCCCGAAGCCGATCCCGAAAGGCTCACTGCACTGGTGGCCACCGAAACCGCGCAGGGCCACGCCCCCGATCCGGTCCGGCGCCTCGCCGCCCTGCTTCCCGCGCAGCCCGCGCTGGCCGAGCAGGTCGCCGCCCGTTTCCGCCTTTCCGCCGCGCAGAAAAAGCGGCTCTCGCTGGCGGCAGCGCGTGACGGCAGCCCCGGCGATGCGCGCGCCCTCGCCTTCCGGCTGGGCCGCGAATCCGCGCTCGACAGGCTGCTGATCGCCGGTGCGGACACCTCCTCGCTCACCGACTGGGAGATCCCGCGAATGCCGCTCAAGGGCGGCCAGATCGTGGCGCGGGGGGTCGGCGCAGGGCCAGATGTCGCGCGCATCCTGAACCGCGTTCAGGAATGCTGGATCGCTGAAGGCTTTCCCGATGCCGCCCGCGTCGAGGCGCTTCTGACGGACGTCCTGGCGGAGCGCCCCGCATGAACCTTGGCGAGCTGGGAGAATTCCTGTTCGACCAGCCCCTGCTGACACTGACGATCGCGGCGATCCTCCTTGCCGTCGGCGCCGGCATGCTTGCAGCCTCGCGCCCGCGCATCGGCCATGCCTTGCGCAACACCGCCTACCTCGGCCTTGTCGCCGCGTTGCTGCTGACGGTGGCGCAGCTTGCCGGCCACAACAATCGTTCGGAAGCCGCGCTCTGGCTCGACCGGACCCGACCCGCCGAGATCGTCGGCAAGGAAACCGTCATCGCCATGCGCGCCGACGGGCACTTCTGGGTCGAGGCGCAGCTCAACGGCGAGCCAGTCGATTTCCTGATCGACACCGGCGCCACCTATACCGGCGTCTCGAAGCGGGTCG
Source organism: Novosphingobium sp. 18050 (assembly GCF_902706195.1). Classification (GTDB taxonomy): domain Bacteria; phylum Pseudomonadota; class Alphaproteobacteria; order Sphingomonadales; family Sphingomonadaceae; genus Novosphingobium. The sequence continues at coordinate 45,174 of NZ_CACSJO010000004.1, forward strand.
CCCAGCGCGTAGGCCTGCAACCCGACGCGGACGACGACGGTGTCCTGCTGGATACCGCCAACGGCACCATCGTCGCGCGCATGGCATCGGCAAACTCGCTGCGCTTCGGCGGGATCGAGGCCAATTCCCTGCCCGTCGCCATCGGTCCGGATGGCGAGGTCGACACCAATGTAATCGGCATGAACCTGCTCTCGCAGCTGGCCTCATGGCGGGTGGAGAGTAGTCGCCTGATCCTGGTTCCGAAGGGACGCTGACAGTCAGCCCTGCGAAAGCTGCAATATGCTATGAATACACATATGGACCTTTCGCAAATTCTCAGCTTTCTTGCCGGACAACCTCTGCTCCTACTCGCCTGCATCGGCATAACCGTAAGCCTGCTTGGCGGAATGCTGCGCCGCGCGGCCCCGGTTCTGGGCGGCTTCGTGCGCGGGATCGGCAATCTCGGCCTGCTCGCGGCGATGCTGCTGACGATCGCGCAAGTCACCCGGCTGACCACCGGCGCTGATTTCGCAATACCGCAACTGGGCCTGACCCGTCAGAGCGTCGAGGGCGGGGAGACCCGCGTGCCGATGAATCCCGACGGCCACTTCTGGATTACCGCGACGGTGAACGGCGTAAAGCGCGACTTCCTCGTCGATACCGGCGCCACGCTCACCGCGATTTCGCCGGCGACCGCGCAGGCAGCCGAGCTGAAGGCCAATCCCCTCAACCGCTCGGTACTGATGCATACGGCCAACGGAACCATCGAAGCACAACTGGCGACGATCGACGAACTGCGCATCGGCAACGTGGTAGCCCGAGAACTCGACGCGGTCGTCGCGCCCGGCATCGGCGATACCAACGTCATCGGCATGAACGTACTATCACGCCTGGCCAGTTGGCGGGTGGAAGGCAGGACGCTGATCCTTGTGCCCCATCACCCGCAGGCGGTGAAGGAAATCTGAGGCTGGCGGTCCCGGACCACGCCCGGGACGTACGTCAGCTCTGGAACTTGTTGTCCCGCGGGAAGCCCACCGGCGGCAGACGCCCGGCAGCGCCGCGCGCCACTTTCCAGAGCGTCATGTCCTTTTCGGTACGGGTACGGGCGCTTTCGCCCCCCATCGTCCACGACAGCCCTTCTTCCAGCTTTAGCGTGATGACATCCGACATGCCGCCGTCGCGGTAGCGCTGCAGGGTGACCCCCTGGCCCTTGGCCATCACCGGAAGTTCCTCAAGGCTGAAGATCACCAGCTTGCGGTTGTCACCCACGACTGCAACGTGGTCATGCTCTGCCGGGATCTCGCGCACGGTGACGAGATTGACGCCCTGTTTGGTCGACATGACCGCGCGGCCCTTGCGGGTTTCCGCCAGCAATTCATCCATCTCCGCCGCGAACCCGCGCCCGATGTTCGAAGCGAGCAGAAGCTGCGCCTTGGGCTTGTAGACCATGGCCGCGACGATATGCGCCTCGGTATCGATATCTACCATCGTACGGATCGGCTCGCCGAACCCGCGCGCCCCGGGCAGCTTGTCCGCGCCCAGCGTATAAAAGCGACCATTGTCGAGTGCGATCAGCACCTTGTCGGTGGTCTGCGCGTGGAAAGCATAGCCGGGGCCATCACCTTCCTTGAACTTGAAATCGCCGTCCAGCGGCACATGTCCACGCGCCGCCTTGATCCAGCCCCTCGCCGAGAGGATCACCGTCACCGGCTCCTTCTCGATCATCGCGTCCATGCTGAATTCGACGGTCTTGGTCGCCTGCGCAATCGTGGTGCGGCGGCGTCCGAGTTCGGTGTCTTCGGCGTAATCCTTGCGCAAGTTGGCAAGGTCGCGCTTGATCCGGGTGCGCTGGCGGGCCGGGCTTTCGAGCAGCCGGTTGAGTTCCTCCTGCTCTTTGAGCAGCTCGGCATGCTCCTTGCGAAGCTCCATTTCCTCAAGCTTGCGCAAGGACCGCAGGCGCATGTTGAGGATCGCCTCGGCCTGACGGTCGGTCAGTTCGAACTCCGCCATCATCACCACCTTGGGCTCATCCTCGGTACGGATGATCTCGATGATCCGGTCAAGGTTGAGGTAGGCGATAATATAGCCGGCAACGAGTTCCAGCCTCGAGGCGATCTTCTCGAGCCGGTGGTTGGTCCGGCGCAGCAGGATGTCGATCTGGCTATAGACCCATTCCTGCAGCAACAACTTCAACCCGAGGACGCCTGGAGTTCTATGCGAATCCAGTACGTTGAGGTTCAGACTGAACCTGCTTTCGAGGTCTGTCAGCCGGTATAGGCTTTCCTTGAGCAGCTCGGGATCGACATTGCGGCTCTTGGGGACGAGGACGAGGCGGATTTCCTCGTCGCTCTCGTCGCGCACGTCTTCCAGGATCGGCAGCTTGCGGTCGCCGATGAGCGCCGCGATCTGTTCGATCAGCTTGCCCTTCTGGAGCATGTACGGAATTTCAGTGACGACGAGCTGCCACTGGCCCGCGCCCAGCTTCTCGATGCCGGTTTCTTCCCACGAGCCATCGGAATTGCGCCCGGTGGAAAAACGCCCGCGCACGCGAAACCCGCCCTTGCCGGTGGCATAAGCGTGACTGATCGCCTCAGGGCTATCGACCACGAGGCCGCCGGTCGCGAAGTCCGGGCCGTGGAACACTTCCATCAACTGCGAATGCTCGACGTGGGGATTATCGATCAGCAGAAGCGTCGCGTCGATGATTTCGGCTACGTTGTGACTGGGGATCGATGTCGCCATGCCTACCGCGATCCCAACGGCGCCGTTGGCCAGCAGGTTCGGGAACATGCCGGGGAAGATTTCCGGCTCGTTTTCCTCACCATTGTAGGTGGGGATAAGGTCGACAGTGCCTTCGTCCAGCCCGGACATGAGCTGGATCGCGGTCTTCGTCAGGCGCGCTTCGGTGTAACGATAGGCGGCGGCGTTATCGCCGTCGATGTTACCGAAATTGCCCTGCCCCTGCACCAACGGATAGCGCAGCGAAAAGTCCTGCGCGAGGCGGACCATCGCGTCATAGACCGAGGCGTCGCCATGCGGGTGATACTTACCGATCACGTCACCGACTACGCGCGCGGATTTCTTATAGGCATTGCCCGGATCGAGCTTGAGCTGCCGCATTGCCCAAAGCAGACGGCGGTGGACCGGCTTCAACCCATCGCGAAGGTCGGGCAGCGAGCGCGCCGTGATCGTCGACAGCGCATAGACGAGATAACGCTCCGACAGCGCCGCATCGAAGGGAGCGTCGACGATGGCGTCGAACGGGTCGGAGTCGTCGTCAGTCGTGTTCACCATTGCAGGAACGCACTAGCAACATCGGCCCCGGAGAGGAACCGCCGGATACGAAGTTTTCCGCCGATCATATGCTTATACGTAGTCGCTCAGCCGATCTGCATATCCCGAACCACGCCGGGGATGCGCACCGCGAGGCCGTCCAGTTCGTCGGTCAGTTCGATCTGGCAGGACAGGCGGCTAGTGCGACCCACTCCGGCAGCGAGGTCGAGCATGTCCTCCTCCTCGTTTGAAGCGGGTGGCAGCTTGTCGAACCAGTCGGGCGAGACGATGACGTGGCAGGTGGAGCAGGCCATCTGCCCCTCACACGTTCCTTCGAGCGGCATGCCCGCGTTCTGGCCCACTTCAAGCAGCCGGGATCCCGGCTCGGCCTGCGCCGAAACCCTGGACCCGTCGACGGTAACGAACATCACGTTAACCAAGTCATACTCCCTGCACCGCAGCGGCGGCTTCGATTTTGGCGCAGGCATCCTCAAGTTCCCGGATCTGAGTATATCTCCCAAATCCCAGACGGATAGAGGCTTTGGCTTGCTTATCCGAAAGGCCCAAAGCCCGCAGGACATGACTCGGCCGGCCAGATCCGCTTGCACAGGCCGATCCTGCCGAAAAAGCGAGATCGCGCAACTCTGACATTAGACGGGCCACGTCGAGGCCATCGAGGCGCAAGTTGAGGTTCCCGTGCCAGCGCTGCGTGGCCGAACCGTTCAGTTCCCAGCGCGAAAGGATGGCCCGCGCGTGCTGCCACAGATGCGCGACATGGGCGCAATCCTCGTCCATCCGGGCCACCGCAAGCGCCGCCGCCGCGCCAAATCCAGCGCAGAGCATCGGGCTGAGGGTGCCGGAACGCAGCCCCTGTTCCTGCCCGCCGCCGCGGATCAACGGCGCGAGATCCAGCCCGTCCCGCAGCCACAGGGCGCCGATGCCTTTGGGGCCATAGAGCTTGTGGGCGCTGACTGCGATGAGGTCGGCATTGGTCGGCGGGGCGATCTTGCCCGCGCCCTGCACCGCGTCGCACAAAAATAACGCCCCGACGGCATGGGCCTGCTCCGCCAGCAACTGGACAGGCTGAACCGTGCCGATCTCATTGTTGACCTGCATAACGGCGACAAGGCCGGTGCCCGGGGCAAGCGGAGCATCACCGTCGACAAGTCCTTCGGCATCGACCGGCAGGACCACAAGTGCTGGATCGACCGCCCGCGCAGTATCGAGCACGGCGGCATGCTCGATTGCCGAAACCGCCAGCTTTCGCGTGCCGCTGCCCATAATGGCGAGATTGATCGCTTCCGTAGCGCCGGACGTGAAGATCACCCGCCCGCCCGGCGGCATGAGCGCGGCGACCTGCGCGCGCGCCACCTCTACCGCTGCTGCTGCTGCGCGTCCGGGTCGATGCGGGCTGTGCGGATTGGCGAACCCGCTGGTTTCCGGTCCGCCAAGCCATGGCAGCATCGCCTCGCGCGCTTCGGGCGCGAGCGGCGTGGTCGCCTGATAGTCGAGGTAGATCATGCGTTTACCTTCGCCCATGCATCGGTGAAGGCGTCAAGGTCCTGCGGCGTCGTACTCCAGCCCATGGATACGCGGACAGTTCGCTTCGCCAGATCCGCGTCGATGCCGAAGCCCTGCAACACGCGGCTCTGCTTGAGCGTACCCGAAGAACAGGCGCTCCCCGCCGAGATCGCAAAACCCATCGCGTCCATGCGGATCAGCATCGCCGTGGCGGACATTTTGGGCGCCGCAACAGCAAAGATGTGAGAACACTGCGCCCCTGGCTGCAGCACCTCGCCATGCTCGTAAAGCCTGTTTCTGAAGTCAAAGCGCTGCTCGGCGCTGGTTGCCCAACTCTCGATCCCGCCTTCCTCCACCGCGGCGGCGAAAGCGAGGACGGCGGGCAGGTTCTCGGTCCCCGCGCGGTAGCCGCGCTCCTGCCCCCCGCTCGGCTCCAGCATGGCAAAGTCGCGCACCAGCAGCGCGCCGATGCCGACCGGGCCGCCCAGCTTGTGGGCAGAGACCACGACCAAGTCCGCATCAGGCAAGGGCGTTTTCCCGGCCGACTGCGAACAGTCGGCGAGCAGCAGGCCACCTGCCTCGCGGACCTGCACTGCCACGGGATTTGTCCCGTAAGGAAGCAGGACAGTGCCGGTTTCGGAATTGACCGACTGCAGCGCGACCACTGCCCTGCCCGACTGCGCCAGAGCATCGGCAAGCGCCTGCGGATCGACTTCACCGCCGACTACCGGCAGCACTTCGGCATCGGGCGCAGCGCGGAACACCGCATCGTGCTCCACCGCCGAGACCAGTCGCCGTTGCGTTTTTGCCCGCCCCAGCCCGATCGCCAGCGCCTCGCTAGCCCCGGACGTGAACAGCATTTCGCCCTCCCAACCCAGCGCGGTCTTCACCCTTGCCCGCGCATCTTCCAGCGCCGCACGGGCAGCGCGGCCAGGCGCGTGGGGGCTGGACGGATTGGCCCAGATCGCAGCGCCTTCCAGCCAGGCCTCGCGCGCAGAGGCAAGCATCGGTGTAGTCGCGGCATGGTCGAGATAAATGATAGGAACTGCCCTTGCTTGCGAAGTTGTTTTCGGACGCAATGTTTCTATATAGCGAACCTTTCCCATTTCCACTCCCGCGATGGCCGGCGCTGCCGTGCACGCGTGAGGTTCAACAAGTCAGGCCGCAAACAGACATGCCCGCAGTCATCTTTCCCGGTCCCGAAGGTCGTCTCGAAGGTCGTTTCCAGCCCGCTCCGCGTCCGCGCGCGCCGGTGGCGATGATCCTCCACCCGCACCCGCAGGCGGGCGGCACGATGAACGACCGCATCACCCAGCACCTCTACAAGACCTTCGTGGCGCGCGGTTTTGCAACGCTGCGCTTCAACTTCCGCGGCGTGGGCCGCAGCCAGGGCAGCTTCGACAACGGCATCGGCGAACTGTCCGATGCCGCCGCTGCGCTCGACTGGGTCCAGTCGATCCATCCCGAGGCTTCGACCACCTGGATCGCCGGCTACTCGTTCGGCGCGCTGATCGGCATGCAGTTGCTTATGCGCCGCCCGGAGATTCGCGGCTTCATCTCGGTTGCCCCGCCGGCCAACATGTACGACTTCAGCTTCCTGGCGCCGTGCCCGGCCTCGGGCATCATCGTGCAGGGGACCGGCGATACGGTGGTCACGCCCAACGCCGTGCAGAAGCTGGTCGACAAGCTGCGCACGCAGAAGCACATCACCATCCACCACGATGAAATTCCGCGGGCCAACCACTTCTTCGAAAATGAAGTGCCGGACCTGATGAAGTCGGTCGACAACTACCTCGACATGCGCCTCTCGCCGGATTGCCCGATCAAGTAATCCTTCGGTTCAATGGGTTAAGGCAGGCGTCGGAGCATCACTCCGGCGCCTGTTCCTTTTGAGCCTCGCCCGAGAGTGACAGGCCTTCAGGCGTTGGCAGGGTCCAGATGGCGATGTTCATTACCATCACCGCCGCCAGCACCAGCATCAGCACCGCCTGCTTGCGATGGCCTCCACGCCGAAACAGCACGGCGGCGCCCAGTACGAGCGCGATGACGGTGAGCACGAGAAGCGAAAGCGCGATGTTCATGGCGCCCTCCTAGCGCAGCCTGCGCCGAGGCCCAAGATGGTTTGCCGGGCTGTTTGCCAAGCTGGTTTGACAGCATCAGCAGGCGCGGCCATCGTTCTGGCCATGCACGATACTTCCTTTCCCGAACTCGATCCGCGCGGCCCGCTCTCGCGGCGCAGCGCCCTCCATCTGCTGGCGGCCGGAACCGCCGCCATCGCCCTGCCCGGCTGTGCTGCGGCCGGTGGCCCCGCCCCCCTGCCCGCAACCCCGACGACCACACCGCCAAACGCGGCTGCATTGCTCGACAGCATCGCCTGGAACCTGCTCGATCACGTCCCCGAAGGCGCAACCGGCCTTGGCGTGGACATCGGCGAACATGCAGCGCTGCGCTCGCGCCTGGAGGATCGTTCGCAGGCCGGCCGCAATGCCTATGCCGCCAGCCTGAAGCAGGGCCTCGCCTCGGTCGAAGCCTTCGATGCCAGCGGGCTGGACCATTCCACCCGCACCAGCCTCGCCGTGGTCAAAAGCGCCTTCTCCACCGCGCTCGACGGTTTCGCGCTGCCTTACGGCGATGTCGCCGTCGGCGGTTGGCGCAACGCGCCCTACGTCGTGATCCAGAACGTGGGCGCCTACCTCGACCTGCCGCGCTTCCTCGATGCAGATCATCCGGTGAAGACGCGCGAGGACGCCGACGCCTATATCGCCCGCCTCGGCCAGTTCGATGCGCAGCTGGACGGGGAACTCGACCGGATCAAGGCCGCCACCGCCATGGGCCTCGTGCCGCCGGACTTCCTGCTCGACCGCGCCATCGCGCAGATGACCAGCACCATCGCCGACGCACGCGCCGATGGCGGCGGCCTCGTCACCTCGATCGCCGCCCGTACCAAGAACATGAGCGGCACCTGGGCGTCCGATGCGAAGCGGATAGTCGCTGGCGAAGTCGTGCCCGCGCTGGAGCGGCAACTGGTCGAACTCAAGCATCAGCGCACGCTCGCCAAGAGCGATCCGGGAATGCGCGAACGCCCGCAAGGCGCCGAGTATTACGCGTGGGCTCTGCGCGCGAGCACGACCACTCCGGCCCCCCCCGAGGAAATCCACCAGCGCGGCTTGCAGGAACTGGCGGCGCTCCACGCCCGTATGGACCCGATCCTGAAGTCGCTCGGCTATACCACCGGCACCGTCGGAGCGCGCATGACGGCGCTGGGTGAAGACAAGCGCTTCATGTTCCCTGCAGGCGATCCCGGCCGTGCCGAAATCCTCGCCTTTATCCGTACCCGCATCGATTGGATCCGCGCGCAAATGCCGCGTGCTTTCCGCGAGCTGGTTCCCGGCAATGTCGAGGTTCGCCGCCTGCCGCTATCCGAAGAACCCGGCGCACCGACCGCATATGGCGGGGCTGGATCCAAGGACGGGACCGTCCCCGGCAAGATGTGGATCAACCTGCGTACCACCGACCTGCACCGCAAGTACGACCTGCCCACACTGGTGCACCATGAAGCGATCCCCGGCCACGTCTGGCAGGGCGAATATGCCAATCGCTTGCCGCTGATCCGCTCTATCCTGGCGTTCAACGCCTATTCCGAAGGCTGGGCGCTGTACGGCGAGCAGCTGGCGGACGAACTGGGCGCCTATGACGACGACGCAGTGGGCCGCCTTGGCTATCTGCAATCGCTGGCGTTCCGCGCCTGCCGCATGGTGGTCGACACGGGGCTGCATTCCAAGGGGTGGAGCCGCGATGCAGCCGTCCGCTTCTTCATGGAGCAGAACGGCAACAAGCGCGAGGAAGTGGTCAACGAGGTGGACCGCTACTGCTCATGGCCCGGCCAGGCCTGTGGCTACAAGATGGGCCACTCGCAGATACTCAGCCAGCGCACGCGGGCGCAGCAGGCGCTCGGTGCGGCCTACGACCTGCGCGACTTCGACCAGACAGTGGTCAACGGCGGCAATGTACCGCTGGACGTGCTGGCGCTCAACGTCGAGGCCTATATCGCTGGCAAAAAGGGCTAAATGGCGCGCCATCCCGGGCCTGTCGGCCCGGGATGGCGCGAATTTCAATCTCAGCTCTTGCCGCCAAAAAAGCCCTTGGCCATGGCGGTCAGATCGTCGATGACGCTGCCGTCGCCGTCCTTGTCGAAGAAGCTGGCGATCTTGCCGGGATCGGACGCGATAACGCTGGCGAACTGGGTCAGCGAACCTTCGCCGCCGATCGAGGCGATAACCTGCTGCATCGTACCCACGTCAAGCCCGGTGCGCTCCGCCGCAAGCTGCGCGGTATCACCTTCCTGCTGATGCGCCATGCCCAGAGCGGCAATGGCTTTTTCAGCCACCTCGGGAGAAAGGCCCAGCTTGCTTGCGAGGTTGGCCACGTCTGCGTGTTCGCTCACTTGTCCAAGGATACCGTCGAAAAGTCCCATAACCATTCTCCTTCGGGGGTAGTCATGCACATTGCACCCAAACCGTGACGAACGAAAGGCTTGGAAAACACCCTCAAGCCGGGCTTTGACGCAGCAGCCCTCGCCGCTCGCTGCGTCGGACTGGCGCCGCAAACGAACAAGGCCCCGAAACCGAAGTTCCGGGGCCCCTCATGTTCACTTCAGGTCGTAAAGGTCAGGCCGAAACCGGCGCCGCCTTGCGCACGCCTTCATCGACATGGTCTTCGAACTGCTCGAAGTTGTCGATGAACTGCTTGACCAGGGTCTGCGCGGTCCGGTCATATTCCGCAGGATCGGCCCAGGCACCGCGCGGGTCGAGAAGCTTGGTGTCAACACCTGCAACCTCTACCGGCACTTCGAAGCCGAAGTTCGGGTCTTCCTTGAACTCGGCAGCGTTGAGGCTGCCGTCGAGCGCGGCGTTCAGCAGAGCGCGGGTCGCCTTGATGGGCATGCGCTTGATGCCTTCCATCGTCGCCTTGCCGCCGGACCAGCCGGTGTTGACCAGCCAGCACTTCACGCCGCCCTTGGCGATGCGCTCCTTCAGGAGGTTGCCGTAGATCGACGGGTGACGCGGCATGAACGGCGCGCCGAAGCAGGTCGAGAACGTCGCTTCAGGTTCAGTCACGCCGATCTCGGTGCCGGCAACGCGCGCGGTATAGCCCGAGAGGAAGTGGTACATCGCCTGATCCGGGGTCAGCCGCGCGATCGGAGGCAGGACGCCGTAAGCGTCGGCAGTGAGGAAGATGATGTTCTTCGGCACCGGCCCGAGGTTCTTCTCCGAGCAGTTCGGAATGAAGTCGATCGGGTAGGAACCACGGCTGTTCTCGGCCAGCGAATTGTCGTCGAGGTCGATCAGCCTTGTGACCGGATCAATCACGACGTTTTCAAGCACTGTGCCGAAGCGGCGGGTGGTCGCGTAGATTTCCGGCTCGGCTTCTTCCGAAAGCCGGATCATCTTGGCGTAGCAGCCGCCTTCGAAGTTGAACACGGCAGTGTCCGACCAGCCATGCTCGTCATCGCCGATCAGCGTGCGCGAAGCGTCGGCCGAGAGCGTCGTCTTGCCGGTGCCCGACAGGCCGAAGAACACGGCGGTATCGCCGTCCGGGCCGATGTTGGCCGAGCAGTGCATCGGCATCACGCCCTTGACCGGCAGCAGGTAGTTGAGGATGCCGAAAACCGACTTCTTCATTTCGCCCGCATAGGACGTGCCGCCGATCAGGATCAGCTTCTCGGAGAAGTTGACCGCGATCACCGTCTCGCTGCGCGACCCGTGACGCTCAGGATCGGCGCGGAAGCTGGGCAGGTCGATGATGGTATATTCGGGCGCGAAGCCTTCCAGCTCGTCGCTGGTGGGACGAACCAGCAGCGTCTTGATGAACAGGTTGTGCCAGGCGAATTCGTTGATCACGCGCACGTTCACGCGGTGCTCGGGCTGCGAACCGCCATACAGGTCGGCAACGTAGAGCGTGTCCTTCTGCGCGACGGCAGCAAGGAAATCCTCCTTGAGCGCGGCGAAATGCTCAGGCGTCATCGGCACGTTGGTCTTGCCCCACCAAACCGTCGATTCCGTCTCGGCGTCTCGGACGATGAACTTGTCCTTCGCCGAACGTCCGGTGTGCTTGCCGGTGGCGACGACAAACGGACCGTCGGCCGAAAGCACGCCTTCCCCATTCTTCACCGCATGTTCGACCAGGGGGGCCGTGCCGAGATTCGCGAAGATCGTTGCCTTCGTCTGAATGCCCTGTTTGTCGAGCGGATAGCTAAGCGAAGTGGTCAATGTCATCTCCTCCAAAAGATGGCGACCTACGGGTATTCCCGAGGCCGCATTCGCGATTCCTGCGCAAGAATCGGGCCACGAATAGGCAGATGTCTCTTTTCCGTCAATTTGGGGGAAATTGGAACCGTCAAGGTCCTATGCTCGGGAGCTTTATCGCGCAGAAGAAACGGACTGGACGACTTGCAGCGCCGCTGTGATACGCCCGCACCGCAGATTGTCATCCAGGCGCGCAGCCGCTAGGAAAACCACCCCATGCAGCAAAAGGGAAACTGCGCGCGCCCATGGCCGATGCATCCACTCCCCCATCCCCACCCGGCCCTGCGGCAGACGATGCTGCGTTACCTTCGGGCACGTTACCGATCGTCGCTCCGGCTGCCCCGCGCCAGCACACGATCGCGCTGGTCGACGACGATCGCAACATCCTCACCACGCTGTCCATCAGCCTCCACGCCGAAGGGTTCGCCACGCGCGTCTACGCCGATGGAGAGACAGCGCTGAAGGCCCTGCTGGACAACCCGCCGGACCTCGCCATCTTCGATATCAAGATGCCGCGTATGGACGGTCTGCACCTGCTGCAGGCCCTGCGCGCGCATTCGAGCCTGCCGGTGATTTTCCTGACCTCAAAGGACGAAGAGCCCGACGAGGCGCTGGGCCTTGCCATGGGGGCGGACGACTACATCGCCAAGCCCTTCAGCCAGCGCCTTCTCGTCGCCCGCATCCGCGCCATCCTGCGACGCAGCGAACTGGCGCGTACACCGCCCGAAGACGAAGCACCGGCCAACCTCCCGGATCCGGTGATACGAGGACGGCTGATGCTCGATCCCGCGCGCCATCAGGTCACCTGGGACGGCCGCCCGGTCTCGCTCACCGTCACCGAGTTCCTGCTTCTGGAGGCGATGGCAACCCGCCCCGGCGTCGTCAAAAGCCGCAACCAGCTGATGGACGCGGCCTACAGTGAAGACGTCTATGTGGACGACCGCACCATCGACAGCCACATCAAGCGCCTGCGCCGCAAGTTCCGCGCGGTGGACCCGGAATTCGGTGCGATCGACACCCTCTACGGCGCCGGATACTCCTTCGCCGATGGCTGAAAAGTCACGTGCCAAGCCGCGCCCGCGCGTTGCCGTACGTCTCGGCCTGTCGTGGAGCATCTCGCTCACCGCGCGCATTCTGGCGGTAAACGTAATTGCGCTTGCGCTGCTGGCGGGCAGCCTGTTCTACATCGACAGCTATCGCAACGAACTGCTCGCCGAACGCTATCGCCTTGCCAAGTCCGAGGCCGAGATCACCGCCGACGCCCTGGCCGACGAAGACGCGGCCGGCCGCCTCTCCTTGATCGCCCGGATCGGACCCACGCAAGACCTGCGGCTGCGCCTGTTCGATCCCGCCGGCAATCTCTCCGGCGACAGCTTCGTGCTGGCACCGCCCGCCTACCGGCTGATCGACCCCGCCAGCGAGCCCTGGTTCCAGGACGCCGCGCGTATGCTCGACCGGGGCATGGATTTCGTGCTCGGCGCACCGCCCATCCCGGACTACCGCGACCCGGCCCATGCCGGCGCCTCGGCATGGCCGGAAATCGCCGCAGCACTGGCCGGCAGGGAAACCCGGATCAACCACAAGGCAGCACCGGACCGCACCCCCGTGATCATTGCCGCCACCCCGGTGGGCCAGGACGGCTCCGCGCTCCTCGTCACCCGCAACGCGCGCGACATCACTGAGAACGTGCGCATGGCCCGCCAGACGCTGGCGATCATCGTCGGCGGCGCACTGGGCGTCTCGATCCTGCTCTCGCTGTTTCTCGCCCGCACCATCGTCGAACCGCTGCGCAAGCTGGTCCGCGCTGCCGTTCGCGTGCGTCTGGGCCGTGATCGCAGCGTCGTCGTCCCCCGTCTGCCCGACCGCCGGGACGAGATCGGCCTGCTTGCCCGCGCCATCTCCGACATGAGCGGCGCACTGCGCCAGCGCATCGACGAAGTGGAGAGCTTTGCCGCGGATGTCGCCCACGAACTCAAAAACCCGCTGACCTCACTGCGCAGCGCTTTGGAAAGCCTCGAACGCGTGGAGGCGCCGGACCTGCGCCACCAGCTCCTCGGCATCGCCCAGGACGACGTGCGCCGGATCGACTTCCTCGTCACCGAGATCGCAGATGCAAGCCGCATCGACGCGCAGATCAGCCGCACCACCTTCGAACCCTTCGACATGGGCACGCTGGTCCGCGGCCTTGTCGCCGAGCGGGGCCAGCGCGGCGTCAACGGCGGCTGCCCGGTCTCGATCCTGCGCGAAGACGGCGGTGACGGCATTGCAAGCAGCACTGACCTGACCGTTGCCGGGGACGCGCCCCGGCTCGAACGCGTATTGCAGAACCTGCTGGACAACGCCGTCTCCTTCTCACCGCCGGGGAGCCCGATCGAAATCTCGCTCTCACGGGTCGGCAGCCGGGTGAAGATCGCCGTTGCCGATCACGGCCCCGGCATCCCCGCAGCCGCCCGCGAACGCATCTTCGAGCGCTTCCACTCGCTGCGCCCGTCGCGTGAGGAATTCGGCAAGCACAGCGGCCTCGGCCTCGCTATCGCGCGCACTATCGTCGAGGCCCACTTCGGCAAGCTTATCGCGACCGATCGCACCGATGGCGCCCCAGGCGCGCGCCTCGTGTTCTCGCTTCCCGCGTGGCAGAGCGAGGGATGACCCAGACCGCGCCTTCCCCAGGGCAACGCCAATCGACATGCGTCGCCATCGCCGGGCGTGCGGTGCTGATCGAAGGCGCCCCAGGCACCGGCAAGTCCGCCCTCGCCCTCGCCCTCATCGATCGCGGCGCGCAGTTGGTGGGCGATGATTCGGTGCTGCTCCAATCGGACGGCGCGCAGCTTCGGGCCCGCCCGCATCCGAACACGCGCGGAATGCTGGAAGTCCGCAACCTGGGCATTCTGCCCTTTCCCTGCGTCGATGAAGCTCCGGTGGCCCTCGTGCTGGCACTGGACAGCAATGCGCCGCGCTACATCGAAGTGTCCGAAAGTATCACGATCGGCGGAATCGAACTCCCCCTCGTCCGCCTCTGGCCCCAAGGCGGATCGCTGGCACTCAAGGCCGAACTCGCGCTGGGCCGTTACGGATTACCGCGATAGCAGTCCCAACAGGGCACAGCTTCTTTCGCCCTCTTTCCTTTCCCGCCGGCTGCGCGCAGATAGAGCGGCTATGGGGACCGAAGCGGGAATGAGCACCGATCAGCCGTCACGCCAGCGTGTATTGCTGGTGACGGGGATGCTGGGCGCCGGCAAGACCACGGCACTGCGCGTGCTGGAGGATCTTGGCTGGGAAATCGTCGACAATTTTCCGATCCGTATGCTCGACGCCTTGCTCGACGCCGGCTCCGACGGCGCGGACAACGATCCAACCCCGCTCGCAATCGGTTTTGATTCCCGCACCCGCGGCTTCAATCCCGAGCGCATCATCGCGCAGGTGAAGGGCCTGACCGAGCGTCGGGACATCGAACTCACAACCCTGTTCCTCGATTGCGGCAGCAATGAGCTGGAGCGCCGTTACAACGAGACGCGTCGCCGCCACGTCCTTGCCGGCGATGCGCCTGTCTCCACCGGCATCCGCGCCGAGCGCGAACTGCTCGCGCCCCTGCGCCGCTGGGCCGACCTGCTGATCGACACCACAGAATTCACCTCCAACGACCTGCAACGGGTGATTCGCGAACGCTTCGCCTCCAGCGAACCGGGCGAACTGACCGTCACTGTCTCCAGCTTCGGGTTTTCGCGCGGAATGCCGCCGGTGGCAGACCTCGTCTTCGACATGCGCTTCATCGAGAACCCGCATTGGGATCCCGTGCTGCGCCCGCAGACCGGGCAGGACCAGGCCGTGGGCGACTACATCCGCAAGGATCCTGCCTACGAAGAGGCATTCACGCGCATCCGCGATCTGCTCCTGCTGCTGCTCCCGCGCTACCGGACGCAGGGCAAGGCCTACGTGCATATTGCATTTGGCTGCACCGGCGGGAGGCACCGCTCTGTATTTACTGCAGAGCAAATGGGAGCAGCCTTGCGTCAAGCAGGATTTTCGCCCACATTGTTGCACCGCAACCTGGGCTCGCGGGCAGCAGACCTTCTCGAAGGAGGGCTGCTACGTGAAAAATGAAAACGGCGCCCGGGCGCGATTGCAGGAATTTCGGAGCGCATTCCCGACATGATCGGCATGATTCTGGTTACTCACGGCAATCTCGCCGAGGAGTTTGTACACGCGATGGAACACGTCGTTGGCGATCAAGCCGACGTCGCGACTATCTGTATCGGCCCGAACGACGACATGGAACAGCGCCGCTCCGAAATCGCCGACGCCATCACCAAGGTCGACAGCGGTGAAGGCGTCATCGTCCTCACCGACCTGTTCGGCGGCACGCCTTCCAACCTCGCGATCTCGCTGATGCAGGCGGGCAAGGTCGAAGTGATCGCCGGCATCAACCTGCCGATGCTGATCCGTCTCGCCAAGGCGCGCAGCTGCATGCCAGTGCGCGAAGCCGTCGCCGCCGCGCGCGATGCGGGCCGTAACTACATCACGATCGCCAGCGAATACCTGGGGCAGGACGCATGATCGACTGCCGCGAGACGGTGCTGATCGTGAACAAGCGCGGCCTCCATGCCCGCGCCAGCGCCAAATTCGTAAACCACGTCGCCGAACTGCCTGACACCGTGAAGGTCAATGTCACCAAGGACGGCGGCAGCGCCGAGGGCGGTTCGATCCTCGGCCTCATGATGCTCGGCGCAGCCAAGGGCGATTCGATCGAGATCGCCTGCTCGGGCGATGGCGCCGAAAACGCTCTCGCTGTGCTGACGGGCCTCGTGCGCGATGGCTTCGGCGAAGAATAATACAGGCGGGCTGAACTAAGTGTCTTCATATGACGAGCCCTGGGACGGCGGTTCACGCCGAACCATCACCGGCTTTTCCAACCCACTGGTCAAGTTCCTGCGTTCGCTCAGGGACAAGAAGCATCGTAAGCGCGAAAAGCGCTTCCTGGCCGAAGGCCTGCGCCTGCTCACCGACGCCCGCGAATGCGGCATTGTCCCGGAAATGCTGGTCATGGCGATCGGCCGCGATCCGCATCCCCTGCTCGATGCTCTCGAAGACGCGGTGGCGGCAGCGGGCGGCGAAGTCGTCGAGATGGACGTCGAAATCCTTGCCAAAGTCACCGGCAAGGACAATCCGCAGGCCGTCGCAGGCGTGTTCGCCGAGTTCGACACCAGTCTCGCCAGCCTGGACCGCGCATCGGCGCCGATCTGGCTGGTGGCGCAGGCACTGCGCGATCCCGGCAATCTGGGCACGATGCTGCGTACCGGCGATGCCGTGGGCGCAGGCGGCCTGATCCTCATCGACGACTGCGCCGACCCATTCTCGGTCGAAGCAGTGCGCGCCAGCATGGGCGCGATCTTTACCCAGAAGCTGGTTATCGCGCGCTGGGACGAATTCATCGCCTGGCTGCGCGCCGGAGAAGGCCAGCTTGTCGCTGCCTCGCTGCGCGACCCGACAGACTACCGCGAGGCACCTTACGCCGATCCGTGCTTCCTCATGGTGGGCAATGAATCGCAAGGACTCCCCGCTGAGTACGAAGATGCCTGCGATCTGCGCGTCACGATCCCGATGCTAGGCCGCGCAGACAGCCTGAACGCCGCCGTTGCCGGTGCAGTTCTTGCTTACGAGGCGCTTGCGCACTTGCGGCGGGCCTGATTCCGTACAACCTGACCCTGCGCGTTCATCCGATCCTCACATCCGCCATGGCAGGGTGTACGGACAATGCGTCGAATCAGTATTTTCCTGATAGCCCCGGCCCTTTTGGCCGGATGCTCCGAAAGCGGTAACCGCTCGCGCCTTGCCGAGAGCAGCTGGCGCTTTGACCGTATCGACGGCGAACGCCCCATGTCCCAAGCCTCGGGAATTACCTTCGAAGACGGCAAGATCGGCATCGAAGTAGGGTGCAGCAGCCTCGGCGGCCCTTGGCGCATGGATGCCGACCGCCTTGTCGCCGGCCCGCTCGATCAAAACGAAACGACCTGCCCCGACCCATCATGGCATCAAAGCAGTGCAGTCAACGCCCTGCTCGTCGCCACGCCGCGCGTGGCAGTGGAAGGGAACCGGATGACCCTGCAATCGAGCGGGCACACGGCGGAACTGGTGCGGGTCGACAATCAGGTATTTCATCGTTGATTTGAAGGGAAGATCTGGGGCCATTGCCCCAGACCCCGATAATGTCGAGGTCACGCGCGCAGCCTCGTTTGGCGCCCACGGTGAGTTGGAAGCCTTGATAGCCTACGGCAGCAAGGGGTCCGTGATGCAGCTACGTGCACAACGATGACAGTAAAGGGGTCTGGGGCGATGGCCCCAGGTCTTCCCTATCTATTCCGCCACTTCCACCTGTTCGCCCAAGATATCCTCGACCTGCCCCGCAGTGTCCGAAAAACGCGGTGCAGACTCCACCAGCGGCACTTCGTCGGAAATTTCGCGTTTGCCGATCTTGATGTGCTTTTCACTCAGGCGCCGTGCCCGGCTCATCACATTTCCCTCATAAGTCCGCGCGAAGTCGTTGAAACTGTTGACTGCGCGTCCGAGATGCACGCCCACCTTGCCGAGATCGTCCTGCGTCTTGGCAATGCTGTCGTAGAGGTCGCTGCCCAGCTTGCCGATCTCCCGCGCTTCACGGGCAAGGCCTTCCTGCTGCCATACCTGCGCGATGGTGCGTGCGATGGCAACGAGGTTGGTCGGGCTGGCCAGCAGCACCCGGCGATCAAAGGCGTAGTCCCACAAGCCCGAATCGTGGTCGAGGGCAGCGGCAATGAAATGTTCGCCGGGTACGAACATGATAACGTAGTCCGGCGCGTTTTCGAACTGGCTCTGGTAGCTTTTGGTGCCCAGTGTCTGGATGTGATTGCGCATCGAGGCTGCGTGCGCGTCGAGGAAGGCCGCGCGCTTTGTTTCATCCTCGGCCTCGAAGGAATCCTGATAGGCGTTGAGCGATACCTTGGCGTCGATCACCAACTGCTTGTTGCCCGGGATACGCACGATTGCATCGGGGCGTAGACGCCCTTCTTCCGTATTGACGGACTGCTCGGTAACGAAGTCCGTGTGTTCGGTCAGCCCGCATTGTTCGAGGACGTTCTTGAGTTGCTGCTCGCCCCAGCGACCCCGCGCCTTCGGGGCATTACGCAGTGAATTGCCGAGACGCACGGCTTCTGCCCGCACCTGTTCCTGCCCCACGCGCAGCGCTTCGATCTGGCCGCCCAACTGGCCGAACGCATCGATCCGCTTGGCCTCCAGCGCCGAGACCTGCTCTTCGTAGCTCTTGAGCCGTGCGCCGACAGGAGCGAGCAGCGTGGCTATGCGCTCTGCGTTGGTCTTTTCGCTCTGCTCGAAGCGGGCGCTGGCGCGGTTGAGGAATGCCTCTTGCGCACCGGCGAGCACTTTAGCTCCGGCATTTTCGAATTCCTTACGCAAGGCTTCCTGCGCCTGGATCAGAAGTCGCTTCTGTTCGTCAAAATTTGCCGACTTTTCGCGCAATGTCGCCAATTCGGACGCTAGTTCCCGCTGTTCGCGGCGCAAAGCATCGACCTGTGCGGCATTGTCGGCGCGGGTTCTGTCAAGAATCGCTGACATTTCACCGCGCGCACGGTCGAGCATGGCGGCGCCGTGCTGCCGCAATCGTTCGCTTACGACTTCATGCTCGCTGCGGGCGCGGTCCAGTTCCTGGGCGAGAGCATCGGCCCGGCTTGCCCGTTCGCGCGCTGCTTCGAGATCGGCGAAGGCGCGCAAATACTTCGCATCGCCTTCGCGCACCTCACGCTCACGCCCCTCGGCCTGCGCCCGCCACTGCGCGGCGGGGCGCGAACCGAAAAACCAACCGGCAGCAAGGCCGATGACGAGGGCGAGAATCGCGGCGACAGCAAGGTCCATCGCCTGAGACTAAACAGAACGTTTAGAGAACACCAGCCCCGCAGGCCAGATTTTCGCACCCCGTATCACCGGGGCGCGAGATCACGCCGCGCGGCGCAGTTTTTCCAGCTTCTTGAGCGCCATCTGGCGCTTGAGGCGCGAAAGGTGGTCGATGAACAGTACGCCTTCGAGGTGGTCCATCTCGTGCTGGAGGCAGATCGCCATCAGGCCTTCCATCTCTTCTTCATGGGCAGTGCCGTCAAGGTCCTGCCAGCGCGCACGGATGCTCGAAGGGCGTTCGACATCGGCAAAGATATCGGGAACCGAGAGGCAGCCTTCCTGATAGGCGATGAAATCGTCCGAAGGGTCCAGAATCTCGGGGTTGATGAAAACCCGCGGTTCCTTCTTCGTGGGCTGATGCGTGTGATGGTGATCGCCGTGCGCGGTGCAGGCCTCAGGCTCGGCATCCTCGTCGTCGGGCTGGAGATCGATCACCAGCACGCGCAGCGGAACACCGACCTGAATCGCTGCCAGGCCGATGCCGGGTGCGTCGTACATCGTCTCGAACATGTCGGCGACGAGGGTACGCAAATCGTCGTCGAACTTGTCGACGGGGACCGATATCTGCTTGAGGCGCGCATCGGGAACTTCGAGGATTTCAAGAATAGCCATGTCGGGCAGATAATCCCGATGGAGCGATTTCGCAAGAATGCGCGCGTCGATCAGTCTGATCGATACATAGCGCTGTTTCAGCCGACCGGGCGGCGAGCCCGGATCGCCTGCGCCAAGGTGCCTTCATCGAGGTAGTCCAGTTCTCCGCCGACCGGCAGGCCGTGGGCCAGCTGGGTGACGCGCACCGGGAAAGTTTCAAGCCGCTCGGCGATGTAGTGGGCCGTCGTCTGCCCTTCGAGGGTGGCGTTCATGGCCAGCACGATTTCGTCGATGCCGCCCTCGCCGACCCTGCGCAGCAGGCTATCGATAGCCAGATCCTCGGGCCGCACGCCGTCCAGCGCCGAAAGCCGGCCGCCCAGCACGTGATAATGCCCGGTGAACAATCGCGCGCGGTCCAGGGCCCAGAGGTCGGCCACCTCCTCCACCACGCAGATCGAGCGGGCGTCGCGGCGGGTGTCGACACAGATGCCGCAGGGGTTGGTTGTATCAATGTTTCCGCAGGTCTCGCACTCGACAAGGGCTTCGCGCACCTCACCCAGCGCGTCGAGCAGTTGGACAAGCGCCGTCTCGCGCCGCTTGATAAGCCACAACACGGCGCGCCGCGCCGAGCGCGGGCCAAGGCCGGGCAGGCGTGACAGGGCTGCGGTCAGCGTCTCGATCTCTTGCGATGCCATGGATGGGGAGATAGGGCCTGCGCCTGTCCTTAGGAAGCCCGTCGGAGAGTTCCCCACATCATGCGCATCATCTTCATGGGAACGCCCGATTTCGCCGTCCCCGCGCTCGTCGCGCTGATCGAGGCGGGTCACGAAGTCGTGGCCGCCTATTCGCAGCCTCCCCGGCCCGGTGGCAGGCGCGGCAAAGAGCTGACGCCCTCGCCCGTTCACCTCGAAGCGCAGGCGCGCGGGATCGAGGTGCGCCATCCGGTTTCGCTCAAGGGCGCCGAGGAGCAGGCCGCCTTTGCCGCGCTGGAAGCCGACATCGCAGTTGTCGCCGCCTACGGACTAATCCTGCCGCAAGCGGTGCTGGACGCACCACGTCTGGGGTGCCTGAACATCCACGCCTCGATCCTGCCGCGCTGGCGCGGGGCGGCGCCGATCCAGCGAGCGATCCTGGCCGGTGATCCAACGACGGGAATCACCATCATGCAGATGGAGGCCGGGCTCGATACCGGACCGATGCTGGCGACACTGCGCACGGTGATCGAACGCAAGACCGCCGGCGAACTCACTGCCGAGTTGGCCGATCGCGGCGCACAGTTGCTGATCGGCACCTTGCGCGACCTTGCCGTGCACCGCGCGGTCCGGCAGCCCGAGGACGGCGTCACGTATGCGAAGAAGATCGACAAAGCCGAGGCCCGGCTCGACTTCACGCAAAGCTCCGAAGCGGCCGAACGACAGGTGCGCGCTTTCATGCCCGCGCCGGGCGCCTTCTTCGAGCTGGAGGGCGAGCGCTACAAGGTGCTGGCTGCGGACGTGGTCGAGGGCAGCGGCGAGGCCGGTGCGACACTCGACGATTCGCTGACCGTCGCCTGCGGTTCCGGCGCCTTGCGGATCACCCGCATCCAGCGCGCAGGCAAGCCGGCGATGGCGAGCGGCGACCTGCTGCGCGGGCGGCCCGTTCCGGCCGGGACGCGGCTGGGCTGAACCTCAGGCCTTCTCGGGCATCCGGCGTACCGGCGGCTGCTCGTCGGCCCAGCGGGCGTGGCCTTCTCGCAAGGTGCCTGCCAGCTTCTCCCAGGCTGGGACGGGCTTGTCCCTGACCTTGATGTTGAAGCTGTCTGTGGTGCGAAATTCTAGCACTTCGGCGCCTTCGGGGCCTGCGGTATAGGCATAGGGCACTTCGCTGCCGACGAAGAATCCGTCACCTGCCGCGAGCGTTTCGGTGCCCATGCGGATCGAGCCCGCGACGATGTAGTAAAGGCAGTCGCAGTCGTGGCTGTGCAGGGGTAACGGAAAGCCGCTTTTCACCCACAGGCGCGCCAGGCTCATGCCCTCGCGTCGATAGGGAACGTCGGCATATTCGCCGCGCACCTGCATCGCGTCCGCCAGCTGCGACTGGGCGGCGACCAGGTTAGGCGTCTCGCCTTCGTAGGTCATGCAGGCGCAGTCGTCGAGCGTGGGGGCATCGGCGCCGCGGAATATCTCGAAGCGGGGTGGCTGCGTTTCGGCCATTTTCGGCTCCTTTCCCGATCAGGAATGGATGATGCCACCAGCGCCGGTCGCCGCCAAGCCCATTGCATGGCCGCGCCAGTCCTGTATCGGCGGGGCGAATATGACACGCTTTGCGCTTACCCTGGAATTCGACGGCGGCCCCTACATGGGGCTGCAACGCCAGTCTCACGGCCCCTCGGTTCAGCAGGCGGTCGAGGATGCCGCCTTTGCCGTTACAGGCGAAAAGGTCATCATGTATGCGGCCGGGCGCACCGACGCCGGGGTCCATGCGCTGGGGATGCGGGCGCACATCGAGGTCGAGAAGCCCCTGGCCCCGTTCCGGCTGATGGAAGCGCTCAACGCCCTCCTCCGCCCGGCGCCGATCGCGGTTCTGGACTGCAAGGTCGTGACCGAGGACTGGCACGCCCGCTTCTCATGTCTGGGCCGCGCCTATATCTACCGCATCGCCAATCGCCGCGCACCGCTGACGCTGGAGCGGGGCAAGGCGTGGCAGGTTACCAAGCCGCTCGATGCTGAAGCGATGCACCGCGCCGCGCAGGTTCTGGTCGGGCTGCACGATTTCACGACGTTTCGCTCGACACACTGCCAGTCGGCATCGCCGCTCAAAACGCTGGACCGGCTTACCGTGCGCCGCGAAGGCGAGATGGTGCTGATCGAAACCGAAGCGCGCAGCTTCCTGCACCATCAGGTCCGCTCGATGGTGGGCTGCCTCGCGCTCGTCGGCATGGGGCGCTGGCGAGAGGAAGACGTAGTCGCAGCGCTGGCAGCAAGGGACCGGCAGGCACTGGGCCTCAATGCGCCGCCAGACGGTCTGTATTTCGTGCGGGCGATCTACCCGGAAACCTGAGCTACCTCAGGCTTCTTCGATGACGCTGCGGTCCGCCTGCAGGGTCCAGCGAACGCCGTCCGAAAGATAGGACAACACGCCCTCCCCGCCCAGATCCGAACGCAGGCCATTGGTCATCAGGCGAGTGCCGAAACCCTCCCGGGTCGGCTTGGATACCATCGGGCCGCCTACTTCCTGCCAGACGACTTCGACGACCGGACGTCCTTCGGCGTCGCCATAGGCCCAGCGCATATCGACATACCCCTGGTCTTTCGACAGCGCGCCGTACTTGATAGCGTTTGTAGTCAGCTCATGCAGCGCCATCGCCAGCGCCAGCGCAGCACGCGGCTTGAGCGCAACATCCGGGCCCGAGAGGTGAACCCGGCCCTTATGTGCCCCGGCGACGGCGACCGCGCCCTCGACGATCGAGACCATCGGTGCGGCGATCCAGCTTGTCTGGGTGAGCAGATCATGCGCCCGGGCCAGCGAGGCCAGCCGGTCGCCGATGGCGTCGCGCGCCTGCATCGGTGTAGCGGCCGTACGCAGCGACTGGCTGACGATGCCCTGTACCACCGCCAGAGTGTTCTTGACCCGGTGCTGAAGCTCGTTGGTGAGCATCTCCCGGTGCTCTTCCGCCTGCGCGCGCGCGGTTACGTCACGCACGGTGCCGACCAGACGGGCGGGCTGGCCGTCACTCTCGATCAGTCGTCCCCGCGCGTGGATGCTGCGGAACTTGCCGCCTGGGGCGAAGACCCGGTATTCGATGTCGAGCCGGTTGTCCGCACCCTCTTCGAGGGCATAGGCGACGGCGGCCGCAACGCCGCCCCGGTCGTCAGGATGGATGACTTCCGTGAAGGACTTGCCGAATTCGAGCGGATGGTCGGTCCCTACGCCGAGAAGTTCGCGCGTGCGCGCATCCCATTCCAGCTGACGCAGCGCGGGCACGGCCTCCCAGGTGCCCAGTTCCGCCGCCTCCACAGCCAGTTCGAAGCGCCGCTCCGTGGATTCCAGCTTCTCGCGGCTCAAACGCTGCTCGGTCCGGTCACGCAGGATTTTCAGGAAACCGACGGGAATGCCGTCGTCGTCCACCAGCGGCATCATTTCGCCGTTGGCCCAGAAACGCTCGCCATCCTTGCGCAAGTGCCAGCGTTCGTCGGTGCCGAAGCCAGAGCGCAGCGCAGCGCCCATTTCCTTGGCAGGCTGGCCCGCCTCACGGTCCTCGGGCGTGAAGAATTCGTCGCAGAGGCGGCCGCACATCTCTTCCTCGGCCCACTGCAGGATGCGGCGGGCGCCTTCGTTCCAGCTGGTGATGCGGCCCGAAAGATCCATGGTGACGATGGCGTAGTCGATCGCGCTGTGCAGAATCTGGCGATGGCGCGCCTCATCGGCCTGCTGCTGGGCCAGCAACCGGCGATGCTCCATTTGCGTCATGACCTGGCGGGCCAGCGCCAGCAGCGCGGAACGCTGGTCTTCGGTTAGTTGATGGGGCTTGCTGTCCAGTACGCACAGGGTGCCCAGGGGAAAACCGTCAGGCGTTTCCAGCGGCGCACCGGCGTAGAACCGAAGGGAGGGATCGCTGGTGACCAGCGGGTTTTCCGCGAACCGGGGATCGCGCGAAGCGTCCTGCACTTCGAACACACCAAGCTGGTGAATGGCATGGCCGCAGAACGCCCACTCACGGGGGGTCTCACCGGCAGCGAGACCGAGCTTGGCCTTGAACCATTGCCGTTTGTCGTCGAGCAGGCTGACGAGGGCCATCGGAACGCCGCAAATCTGGGCGGCGATGCGCGCGATATCATCGAAATCCGCCTCACTGGGCGTATCCATGATCTTGTAGCGTTCAAGCGCATCCAACCGATCCGCTTCGGTCCAACGCCGCATATTCGCTTCTCTTCGAACCTCTGAATTGTTTTATGCCCGAGGCATAGGGGACAGTCGATGCGATGTCACCAAGCAGTTTTAGCGCCCCGCTGGCGACACATGCGACAGCGGGGAAGCCATAATCTGGAGGCAGCTCAGGCCTTGGCGACGACGCTTTCGGGCAGGTCCTGCCCAAACACGCGCTGGTAGTATTCGGCCACCAGCATCCGCTCGGTCTCGTCGCACTTGTTCAGGAACGAGAGACGGAAGGCGAAGCCCACGTCGTTGAAGATCGAAGTGTTCTGCGCCCAGGTGATCACCGTACGCGGGCTCATCACCGTCGAGATATCGCCGTTCATGAAGCCCTGGCGCGAGAAGTCCGCAACCTTGACCATCTGGGCGATCACGCCGGAGCTGATCTGCGGCACCTTCTTGGCGACGATCGCTGTCTCGGTTTCGGCCGGGAGGTAGTTGAGCGCGACGACCATGTTCCAGCGGTCCATCTGACCCTGGTTGATCTGCTGGGTGCCGTGATAGAGCCCCGAAGTGTCGCCAAGGCCGACCGTGTTGGCGGTGGCGAAAAGGCGGAAATGCTTGTCCGGGCGGATCACGCGGTTCTGATCGAGGAGGGTCAGCTTACCCTCGGTCTCAAGGATGCGCTGGATCACGAACATCACGTCCGGGCGGCCCGCGTCGTATTCGTCGAAGACCAGCGCGACCGGGTGCTGCAGCGCCCAGGGGAGCAGGCCCTCACGGAATTCGGTCACCTGCATGCCGCCGCGCAGGACGATCGCATCGCGTCCGATCAGGTCGATACGGCTGATGTGCGCGTCGAGGTTGATGCGGATGCAAGGCCATTTCAGGCGAGCCGCGACCTGCTCGATGTGGGTCGACTTGCCGGTGCCGTGGTAGCCCTGCACCATGACGCGGCGGTTGTAGGCAAAGCCCGCCAGGATCGCGAGAGTGGTGTCCGGGTCGAACACATAGGTCTCGTCCAGGTCAGGCACGCGCTCGTCCGCGACCGAGAAGGCCGGGACCTTCATGTCGATGTCGATCCCGAAGGTTTCGCGCACATCGACTTCGATATCGGGAGCGGCCAGCACGGTGGCGTCGCGGTTCTCGGCGGTCAGGTTCTTGGATTCTGTCATTGCGGGGTATCGACTAATGGACGCAGGCCTGCATCGCAATAAGGTTTGGACGGGTGGCCCCGCTTAGCTGGCGCATTTGGGAGGTAGGCTGAACAGGTCGATGAACTTTTGCGCCAGAGCCGGGTCGCCTTCGATCCGCAGCCCGGCTGCCTCGGGAGCCCACTTACCATAGAACGCGGCGAGAAACGGGAGGCCGGCCTCGGCGGCAAAACGCAAGTCCGGCATAGGATCGCCATCGCCAGCGGGCCGGATGGCGATTTCCCCGGACTCCAGCCGCGCCGTGAAATGTTTGTCACCCACGTCGAGCGCGGCCGTCACGCGCAGATCGCCGATCCTTTCGGCCACGATCATCGTGCGCATCGAGAGCATCAGCGAGACTGGCGTGATCGGCAGTGTCGGGTCATGCAACGTCGATCGCACTGCCCAGCGCCCCATCTCCTGCATAACCGGCTCCAGCGCCAGACCCCACTCCGTCAGTCGGTAGACCTGCACAGACGCAGGTGGCGGCAGGGTTTCACGGCAGACGATGCCGGTGCCCTCCAGTCTTTCCAGCCGCTCGGTCAGCGTCTTGGCGCTCAGCCCCGGCAGTTCGGCGCGGATTTCACCGAAACGGCGTGCACCCAGCATCATCTCGCGGATGATGGGAATCGCCCAGCGCTCCCCGATGAGTTCCATGGCAAAGGCCGCGCCGCAGGCATCGCCGTACCAGCGGCCATGAGTCCTGGGACTTTCACCATCCACCGCAGATTCAACCCGATTAGTTTCTTTTTGTAACTTCATGGTTGCTTTTAGTTACCACCAGCGTCACCTTCGGGCAAGAGGCGATTCGGGACACCCCCGCCAGCGCCCGGCCAAATAAGTGCCCGATCAAAGGAGAGCTTCTGCGATGACCCGCATGCTGTTCGTGAACTTGCCCGTCACCGACCTGACCCGCGCCAAATCGTTCTATTCCGCGCTCGGCTTCGTGAACGAGCCGCGCTTTTCCGACGATAGCGGTGCCTGCATGGTCTGGTCCGACGCGATCTTCGTGATGATCCTCACCCATGACAAGTGGCGCACATTCACCAGCCGCCCCATCCCCGATACCGGCTCCAGCGAGGTCATGCTGTGCCTTTCGTGCGAGAACCGCGACGAGGTGAACGCGCTGACCGAGGCGGCCGGCAGCAATGCCGGCACTGCCGACATCAATCCTTCGCAGGACTATGGTTTCATGATGAGCCGCAGCTTCGCCGACCCGGACGGGCATGTCTGGGAAGTGATGTGGATGGACCCGGCGGCCGTTTCGGGCGAAGCTCCCAGCCAAGAGACGGCCTGAGCCGCCTAACAAGACAAGCGAGAGAGACGATGCCGATCGATCCGAACGCCGCCCTTGAAATCACCGCTTTCGAATGGGTGCCACCCTTCGCGCAAGGGATGGTCCGCGACTTGCGCCCGCGCTGGGCCTGCGAGGAATATGGCCTGCCCTACAAGGTACGCCTCATCAACGCGGTGGAGCGGCCCACCTGGTACTTCCAGGACCAGCCGTGGGGGCAGGTCCCCTTCGTGCGTGACGGCGAAGTGGGTGTGTTCGAAAGCGGCGCCACCCTCCTCCACATCGCCGAGAAGGCGGGCGCCCTGCCCCCTGTCGGCTCACAGGAACGCGCGAAAGTGCTAAGCTGGCTGCTGGCCGCGTTCAACTCGGTCGAGCCGCTCGTGATGGAGTTCGTCAACTGCACGGTCTTCTCCCGCAAGGAAGACTGGGCACAGCTGCGCAAGCCCTCGCTGGTAGAGGCACTCGGCGGGCGGCTGTCCAAGCTCGAAACCGCGCTGGGGGATAGTGAATGGCTGGCGGGTGAATTCTCGGTCGCCGACATCGCCATGACCACCGTCCTGCGGGCCCTGCCCGACCCCGCCCTGCTGGCCGAGCGCCTGGCGCTTGCCGCCTATGTCGAACGCGCGACGGCCCGCCCTGCATTCACGCGCGCGCTGGAAGCCCAGCTCGAACCCTTTGCCGAACATGATCCCAAAAAGCAGAAGGCCAAAACGCAGAAGGAAGGAGTTTGACCATGACCTACGTCGACGGATTCGTGATCGCCGTCCCCAAGGCGAACAAGGACAGGTTCATCGCCCATGCCCGGCTGAACGACGAGATTTTCATGGAACACGGCGCCACCCGCGTCGTCGAATGCTGGCAGGATGACGTCCCCGCAGGCAAGCAGACCGACTTCTTCCGCGCTGTCGCCTGCAAGGAGGACGAAGCGGTGGCCTTCGCGTGGATCGAGTGGCCCGACAAGGAAACCCGCGAAAAGGGCATGGCCACGGTAACGCAGCTCATGCAGACCGACCCCCGCCTGACCTCCGAGGACAACGCCATGCCTTTCGACGGCATGCGCATGATCTACGGCGGCTTCACCCCCGTCGTGACTTTAGGAGAATAGCCATGGGCAATCCTGTAGGCAGCTTCATCTGGTATGAACTGATGACCAGCGATGCCGACGCCGCAGCCGCGTTCTACGCCGGCGTCGTAGGCTGGAAGTTCGGCGCCAACGTCATGCCCGGCGGCGGCATGGACTACCGCATGATCGAGCGTATCGACGGCGGCGGCGCGGGCTGCGGCTATTCCGGCGGCGTCCTCGCCCTTACCGACGAGATGATCGGCGGCGGCGCGAAGCCCGGCTGGCTCGGCTACATCTACGTGCAAGATGTCGATGCCGAAGTGGCCGCGATCGTGGCCGAAGGCGGCGCAGTCCACATGCCCGCCACCACCATGGAGGGCGTGGGCCGCATGTCCATGGTCACCGATCCGCTCGGCGGCGCTTTCTACCTCATGACCCCTCAGCCGCCCGAGGACGATCCCGACGCGACCAGCGACGTCTTCACCGTCGACAAACCGCAGACGATCCGCTGGAACGAACTCGTCACCCCGGACGACGACGCGGCGGTGGCATTCTACACAAAGCACTTCGGCTGGACCCAGGAAGGCGCAATGCCGATGGGCGAACTGGGCGACTACCGCTTCATCCAGAACGAGGGCGTGCAGATCGGCGCGGTGATGAAAAAGGCCGATTTCATGCCGGTCGCAGGCTGGACCTATTACATCGGCGTCGACGACATCGACCGCGCGCTTGCGGCGGTAAAAACCGGCGGCGGAAAGGCGATGGGCGACCCTCAGCAGATCCCCACCGGCGAGTACACGGTTCATGCCTTCGACCCGCAAGGCGCCTATTTCGGACTGGTTGGGCCCAAGGCGGGATGAACATCGGGGCGGCAGTTGACGTCGCCCCGATGTTCCATCAATGTTCCACCGATTGACATGCACTGCGGGAGACAGCCGATGGCCGACTACACCTTCTTCACCAACCCCATGTCGCGCGGCCAGATCGCCCGCTGGGCCTTGCACGAAGCCGGCGCGCAGTACGAACAGGTACTGGTAGACTGGAAGGACAAGCCCGATGCCTTCCTCGCCGCCAACCCGATGGGCAAGGTGCCCACCATCGTCCACCACGTAGAGGGCGGCGACCGCGTGGTGACAGAAGCGGCCGCCATCTGCCTCTACCTCGCCGAGATGCACCCCGAAGCAGGCCTGCTACCCAATGATGGCGAGATGGCGGACTACTACCGCTGGACCTTCTTCGCCTCCGGCCCGATCGAGCAGGCGATCACCTCGCGCGCGCTCAAGTTCGAACCCAAGCCAGATCAGGAGATGATGGCCGGCTGGGGCAGCTTCGAGCGTACCATCCACACCATCGACGAAAAACTGACCGCCGACACCTGGGTCTGCGGCGAACGCTTCACCATGGCCGATGTCTACGTCGGCAGCACGATCGACTGGGGGCTGACGTTTGGCATCATGCCGCCCCTCCCCTCGCTGGTCGGATATGCGGAGCGTTGCCAGGCCCGCCCCGCCTACAAGGCCGCAAAGGGCATCGACGGCAAGCTGATAGAGGAGATGAAGAAATGACGGGTGTGACAAAAGCCCGCGTCTGCCTTTGGTACAATGGCGATGCGGAAGATGCCGCGAACTTCTACGCTACGGTATTCCCCGATACCCGCGTGATTTCCGTGCAGCGTTCCCCCGCCGACTATCCCGACGGCCTGCTGGGCAATGTGCTGGTGGTCGAATTCTCGGTTATGGGGATAGAATGCATCGGCCTGAACGGCGGCGACCAGTTTCCGCAGTCCGAGAGCTTCTCGTTCCAGATCGCCACCGACACTCAGGAAGAGACCGACCGCTACTGGAACGCCATCGTCGATCATGACGGGCAGGAAAGCATGTGCGGCTGGTGCAAGGACAAATGGGGCCTCAACTGGCAAATCACGCCCCGCGCCCTCACCGACGCGATGTCCAGCCCCGACCGCGCGGCGGCGGCGCGCGCGATGCAGGCCATGATGACGATGCGCAAGATCGACATAGCCCGCATTGAAGCGGCTTTTGCGGGCGAAACGGCCTAGTCCCCGCCATGGGCGTCGAATTCAACCACACGATCATCTGGTGCCGCGACCGTCATGTCTCGGCGGACTTTTTTGCCGCGATCTACGGATTGGCGGAACCGGTCGATTTCTATCACTTTTGCGTGGTCAGGCTGGCGCACGGCGTCTTCCTCGATTTTGCGGAGAAAGACGGCCCGATAGCCCCCCAGCACTACGCAATGCTGGTCGATGAGAGCACTTTCGACGCCTTGCTCTCACGCATCGAAACCCGCAGACTGACGTACTGGGCCGATCCCATGCGCAGCCGCGCAGGCGAAATCAATCACAACGACGGTGGACGCGGCCTATACTTCGAAGATCCCGACGGGCACATCCTCGAAGCGCTGACCGTGCCATACGGCGGATTTACACGAAAGGTTGAGGGATGACCCTTGCACTCTACGGCCACCCCTTCTCGTCCTATACCTGGAAGGCCCGGATCGCGTTGCTCGCGGCCGATCTTGAACACGAATTCCTCATCATCGACGCCGACCACCCCGAACACGCGGAAGTAATCCGGTTTGCAGGCCCGCAAGGTAAGTTCCCGGTGCTGCGCGACGGCGAGAACCTGCTGTTCGAGGCTACCTCGATCATCGAATACCTTTCGATCCACCACACCGCCACCGACATGCTGGTCCCTTCGGACCCGGACGCGGCGATCGGCATGAGGATGATGGACCGGGTCTTCGACAACTACGTCATGGGCCCGATGCAGGACGTGGTGAACGAATACCTGCGGGACAACGAAAACCCCGATATGGCGCGCGTTACCGAAGCCCGCGCCCGGCTGGAACGCAGTTACGCATGGCTGGAAGGCTGGCTGCAGTTCTATCCCGAGATGGACCATGTAACCCTGATCGAATGCGCCGCCGCGCCTTCGCTGTTCTACGCCGACTGGGTCCACCCGATCCCCGAAGCCCTGCCCCGCCTGCGCCGCTGGCGCGCCCATCTGCTCAGCCTGCCAGCCGTCCGCACATGCGTCGAGGAAGCCCGCCCCTACCGCACAGGCTTCCCGCTCGGCGCGCCTGACAGAGACTGAAGGAGAAACCGATGTCCAACGAACTGTCGATCACCCGCCTCATCGCCGCGCCTCCGGCAAAAGTCTGGGAAGTCCTTGCGGAGCGACAGAACGAATGGTGGTGCCCTACCCCGTGGCGCGCCGAAGTCGACCAGCAGGATCGCCGCCCCGGCGGCGTATGCAAGATGACGATGTACGGCCCCGACGGCGAAGTGATGCCGCAGAACGGAATGTACCTCGCCTATGACGAAGGCCGCCGCTTCATCACCACCGACGCGGTGGTCGACGATTTCCAGCCGAACGGCCCGTTCATGATCGGCATATGGGAAATCGCCCCCGAAGGCGAAGGCACCCGCTACACCGCCACCGCCCGCCACTGGACGGAGGAAACCATGAACCAGCACGCCGAAATGGGCTTCGCCGAAGGCTGGAACGCGTGCGCCGACCAACTCGCCGCCATCTGCGAGCAGGAAACGGCATGACGGCGCTTGAGGGTGGCTGTGCCTGCGGTGAGGTCCGATATCGCCTGCTTGCTGCGCCGATCGTCGTGCACTGCTGCCACTGCCGGTCGTGCCAGCGCGAATCGGGAGCGTCCTTCGCCCTCAACGCGGTGATCGAGACTGACCGGGTGGAAACCCTCACCGGCGCGGCCGAACGCATCGACACGCCTTCCGAAAGCGGCAAGGGCCAGGCGATCTTCCGCTGCCCTTCCTGCCGGGTCGCACTGTGGAGCCACTACGGCGGCGCCGGTCCGGCTGCCAGCTTCATCCGCGTCGGCACGCTCGACGACCCCGATACCTGCACCCCGGACACCCATGTCTTCACCCGCAGCCGCCAGCGCTGGGTGCAAATTCCCGAAGACGCCGAAAGCTACGACATCTTCTATTCCGGCAAGGATGTGCCGCGCATCTATGGTAAAGACGGCGCGGCCCGCTGGCGCGCCGTTATGGGCGGCTAGATCACTCGAAAGCAGCGGCCTTACGCAGTAGTTGATACGCCTCGACCACGCCCTGCAGCTTCACCGCATGACTGTGATCGCCGCCGTTGTGGTCCGGGTGGTATTGCCGCAGCAACCGCGTGTAGCGCATCCGCAGGGTCTTGCGGTCTATGCTCGCATCCAGCCCCAGCAACTCAAGCGCCTGCCGCTCGGCGGGCGAAAAGCCTGCCTTCTCGGCCTGCATTTCCGCCCGGCGCCGGTTGACATGGGCCTTCGCCCGCGCAGAAATCGCCTCCAGCGGATCGGCGTAGTCCCGCCACCTCGGCGCCTCGTCCACGCCTGCATCCGGGCGGAAGGCGCGGGTCTGAGTCTCCCAGCCATGCAGCGGGGACTGCGCGCGCAGGATCTCCTCGGTGTCCATGCCGTCGAAATAATCATAGCCGGAATTGAACTGCCGAACATGCTCGAGGCAGAACCAGCGGTAATCGCCCGGCCCATCGAAACCGGGAGGCCGGCCCCCCGGCGCGCGGAACTCGCCAGCTTCCTCGCACCCCGGCCAGGTACACTCGCGACCGCCGGATTCGATCCGTCCATGAAATCTATGCTGTCTCACCGGCTTCCAGATGGGCGATGAAATGCCTATTGTGAAGCCCATGACCGGACCACTCGCTCTCGAAATGCGGCAATTGCTGACCGCAGCCTTCACCCCCACCGCGCTCGACGTGGTCAACGATTCCGCCAGCCACAGCGGCCACAGCGGCGACGATGGCAGCGGCGAATCGCATTTCACGATCCTGATCGAGAGCGAAAAATTCGCCGGCGTCTCGCGCCTCCAGCGCCAGCGCCTGGTGAACGCAGCGCTCGGCGACATCCCCGGAAACCGCGTCCACGCCGTCGCCATCAAGGCCCGCGCGCCCGGAGAATAACGGGCGACCGGCCCACTATGCATTGTCAACGCGAACGCCGGCGAAGGAACCCGGAGCGGTCTTTCTCGCCCCAGGTTCCCTCGCCGGCTTTTCATCGTCGCAATGCCGAACAGGCCGTGCAATCACAGAGTATCAAACCGGGCGATTACCCTGATCGCGTTTTCGCGATCCATCACGGTTGCCCTTTGCGGCCTTCCCGCCTAAATGCGCGCACCATGCCGACACCCCTGACTTTCGCCGTGCCCAAGGGCCGTATCCTCGACGAAGCGTTGCCCCTGATGGCGCGCGCCGGTGTGGCGCCCGAGGCAGAGTTCCACGACAAGAAGTCGCGCGCGCTCTCTTTCGCCTGCGAAAACAGCAACATGCGGCTGATCCGCGTGCGCGCTTTCGACGTCGCGACTTTCGTTGCGCACGGCGCAGCGCAAGTCGGCATCGTCGGTTCCGACGTGGTAGAGGAATTCGCCTACTCCGACCTCTACGCGCCGGTAGACCTTAACATCGGTCATTGCCGCCTCTCGGTGGCGGAACTCGTGGGCGAAACCGGCGGGCCGCTGCCCTCGCACCTGCGCATCGCCAGCAAATACCCCAGCCTCACCCGCCGCCACTTCGAGAAGCTGGGCGTGCAGGCAGAGGTGGTGAAGCTGAACGGCGCGATGGAACTGGCGCCCATGCTCGGCCTGTCGAGCCGGATCGTTGACCTCGTCTCCACCGGCCGCACGCTGAAGGAGAACGGCCTGGTCGAAACGAGCCGCATCCTCGACATTTCCGCGCGCCTGATCGTCAACCGCGCCGCGCTCAAGACCGACGACCGCGTTGCCGCGCTGGTCGAGGCGTTCCGCGCCCTCGTGGCCGAGAAGGCCCCGGCCTGATGCTGCGCCTGTCCAGCAGCGATCCCGATTTCGTCGAGGCGTTCGCCCGCGTCGTCAGTGACCGGCGCGAAAGTGCGGTCGATGTCGCAGACGATGTCGCCGCGATCA
Source organism: Novosphingobium sp. 18050 (assembly GCF_902706195.1). Classification (GTDB taxonomy): domain Bacteria; phylum Pseudomonadota; class Alphaproteobacteria; order Sphingomonadales; family Sphingomonadaceae; genus Novosphingobium. Next base: position 79,117 of record NZ_CACSJO010000004.1, read on the forward strand.
TCAAGGCAGTGCGCGCACGCGGCGACGAGGCGCTGGCCGAGTACACTACGAAATTCGACGGCCACGACCTCGACGTTACCGGCTGGCAGGTCGATGCACGGGCCTGCAAGGCCGCCTTCGACGACCTGACGCCAGAGCTTCGCAGCGCCCTCGAACTCGCCGCGACCCGCATCCGCGCCTACCACGAAGCGCAGCTTCCCGAAGACCGCGACTACACCGACGCTGCCGGAGTCCGGCTCGGCGCGACCTGGAGCGCGGTCGATGCCGCAGGTCTCTACGTTCCCGGCGGGCGGGCGGCCTATCCGTCTTCGCTGCTGATGAACGCCATTCCGGCCAAGGTCGCAGGGGTCGAGCGCCTCGTCGTCGTCACCCCGACGCCGAAGGGCGAAGTGAACCCGCTGGTCCTCGCGGCCGCGCACCTTGCCGGCGTGGACGAAGTGTGGCGCGTGGGCGGCGCCCATGCCGTCGCCGCACTCGCCTATGGCACAGGCCGCATCGCGCCCGTCGATGTGGTCACCGGCCCCGGCAACGCCTGGGTGGCCGAGGCCAAGCGCCAGCTTTACGGCGTCGTTGGTATCGACATGGTAGCCGGTCCCAGCGAAATCCTCGTCATCGCCGACGCGAAGAACGATGCGCGCAGGATCGCCGCCGACCTCCTCAGCCAGGCCGAGCACGACCCGACCTCGCAGTCGATCCTCATCACCGACGACAAGGTCTTCGCGCAAGCCGTTGCCGAGGCCGTCGAAGTGGAACTGGCCGCTCTCACCACGCAGGAAACCGCGCGGACCAGCTGGACCGACAACGGCGTCATCATCGACGTCGCCAGCTTCGACGAAGCCCCCGCGCTCGCTAACGCGCTCGCCGCCGAACACGTCGAGATCGCCACCGACGACCCGGAAAGCCTGATGCGCCGCATCCGTCACGCAGGCTCGGTGTTCCTTGGCCGCATGACGCCCGAAGCGGTCGGCGATTATGTCGCCGGCCCCAACCACGTCCTGCCCACCGGGCGGCGTGCGCGGTTCTCCTCGGGGCTTTCGGTTCTCGATTTCATGAAGCGCACCAGCTTCATCCAGCTCGACCAGGCGGCTCTGGAGGCCATCGGCCCCGCCGCCGTCGCCCTTGCCGATGCGGAAGGGCTTCCCGCGCACGCGCGCTCCATTTCCATAAGGCTCGGCCAGTCATGACCACCAGCAAGACCCAAGCAAAGCAGGCGCGCGCAGCCGCCCGTCTGTCCGCCGTTCAGGCGCTCTACCAGTTCGACATGGAAGGCACCCAGCTGCCCATCCTGCTCGACGAATTCCATCGCCACCGCCTCGGCATGGAGATCGACGACGCGCAGTTCGCCAAGGCCGACGTCGCGTTCTTCGATGACGTGGTGAAGGGCGTGGTCGCCCGCCGCGACGAGATCGACGAACTGCTGTCGTCCAAGCTCTCCGAGGGCTGGTCGCTTGGCCGTCTCGACAAGACCATGCTCCAGATCCTGCGCGCGGGCACCTACGAACTGATGGCCCGCCCCGACGTGCCGACGGGCGCCGCGATCACCGAATATCTAGACGTGTGTCACGCCTTCTTCGACTCGCGGGAGGCGAAGTTCCTCAACGGCGTGCTGGATTCGGTGGCGAAGTCGGTTCGCTGAGGCGGCGCCGAGGCTAAACTGAAGGAAACCCGTTCCGGCTGAGCTTCGACAAGCTAAGCCGGAACGGGCTTGAGAGTTTTATTGCCCTCCGCTCACCCACACAGGGTGAGCTTGTCGAATCCCCCTGATCGGGACACACTTGGCGCGAACAGTCATGCCCTCTGAATTCGCCCTCATCCACGCCCTGCGCGCGATAGCGACGGACCCCGCCGCACGCGCGCTGGCGGACGATGCCGCCGTGCTCGCAATTGGCGGCGAGAAGCTGGTACTGACGCTCGATACCGTGGTCGAGGGCGTCCACTACCTGCCTGACGACCCGCCTGCAGATGTGGCTTGGAAGCTGGTGGCGGTGAACGTCTCCGACCTTTCCGCCAAGGGCGCCCTGCCGCTGGGCTGCCTCTACTCGCACGCCCTTGGCGAGGATGAGTGGGACCGCGCCTTCCTCGAAGGGCTGGACGAAGCCTGCCGTCATTTCGGTATACCGCTGCTCGGCGGCGACACGGTTCGAATGCCAAAAGGCGCGGCGCGGAGCTTTTCTCTGACGGCGCTGGGCACCGGCCCCAAGGATTGCCCCGTACCCTGCCGCACCGCCGCCAAAGCCGGCGATCAGGTATGGGTCAGCGGGACCATCGGCGATGCCGGACTGGGCCTTGCCGCCGCAACCGGCATGCTAACCGGGCCGGCGGAACATCTGGAGGCTCTCACCGCACGCTATCGCCGCCCCATGCCGCAGCCGCGCCTCGGCGTGGCGCTCGCGCCGCTGGTTCATGCCATGATGGACATATCGGACGGTCTTCTCGTCGATGCGGCGCGAATTGTCGAAGCAAGCGGCGTGGCAATCAACATTGAGGCTGAGGCGGTGCCGCTCTCCGTCGCTCTGCAAGCAGTATCGGGCGACACGATCGACGCTCGCATCGCCGCGATGACGGCGGGCGACGACTACGAACTGCTGTTTACGGCTCCCCCTGAGAACGCCGCCCACATCCGTGAGGCTGCAAAAAAGCTCGGCCGCGACGCAACAGCAATTGGCACAGTCGATACTGGCGGCAGGCTGACCCTTGCTCATGCAGGTAGGCTGCTGCCCTTGCCCGAGCGCTTGGGCTACCAGCACTAAGCGATGATATCCCCCTCGTCCCGGACTTGATCCGGGCCGCTGGCAATACTTCAGGTCGAGGCTCGCGGATACGCGGGCGCAGCCCGGTCAGCACTCCCGAATCAAGTCCGGGATGATAAAACCATACCTCCTGCCACCGCCCGGATTCCAACCTGCTTGCCAGCCCTCTGGCTTGTCTATAGCCCTTGTGCCTTCGAGCGGGAAAAACTCGCCGAAACAACATAAACCCATTGGGAAGGGGGCGCTCAGTGAACTTGATCACGATCGCAATTGTCTTGGGACTACTCGCCATAGTCTATGGCTTCGTCACCTCTCGTCAGGTCCTCAGTTCTCCGGCAGGCTCTGAAAAGATGCAGGAGATCGCCGCCGCCATACAGGAAGGCGCTCAGGCCTACCTTAAGCGGCAGTACTCCACCATCGCCGTCGTCGGCGTCATCGTCGCCATCATTCTCGCGCTGACGCTGGGGCGGATTTCGGCCACCGGCTTCGTCATAGGAGCGATCCTCTCGGGCCTTGCCGGGTTCATCGGCATGAACATCTCGGTGCGCTCGAACGTGCGCACCGCCGCCGCCGCGCAGAAGGGTCTTCAAGCAGGCCTGACGCTGGCATTCCGCGCTGGCGCAATCACCGGCATGCTGGTGGCGGGGCTGGCTCTGCTCGCGATTTCGGTGTTCTTCTGGTATCTGACCGCGGTGGCTGGCCATACCGTGGGCGGTGAGGACCGCACCGTGGTCGAGGCGCTGACCGCCCTCGCATTCGGCGCGTCGCTGATCTCGATCTTCGCGCGTCTGGGCGGCGGTATCTTCACCAAAGCCGCCGACGTGGGCGCGGATCTGGTCGGCAAAGTCGAAGCCGGCATCCCCGAGGACGACCCCCGCAATCCCGCCGTCATCGCCGACAACGTGGGCGACAACGTCGGCGACTGCGCCGGCATGGCCGCCGACCTGTTCGAGACTTACGTCGTCACCGTAGGCGCGACGATGGTGCTTTCCGCGCTGCTGGTGAAGGATCTGGGCGACGCCCTGATGACCTTCATGACGCTGCCTCTGCTGATCGGCGGCGTGTGCATCGTCACCTCGATCATCGGTACGTATTTCGTGCGGCTGGGATCGAGCCAGAACATCATGGGCGCCATGTACAAGGGCTTCCTGGTCACCGCGATCCTCTCGATCCCGGCGATCTACGGGTGCATCTGGGTCGCCCAGCAGGGCGACATGGCCTCCCTGATCGGCAACCAGGCCTTCTCCGGCATGGACCTGTTCTGGTGCTCGCTGCTGGGCCTTGCCATTACCGGGCTGATCATCTGGATCACCGAGTATTACACCGGCACCCAGTACCGCCCGGTCCGCTCGATCGCCAAGGCTTCTGAGACGGGCCACGGCACCAATGTGATCCAGGGCCTTGCGATCAGCCTTGAGGCTACCGCGCTGCCGACCATCGTCATTGTGGCGGGGATCATCATCGCCTACCAGCTCGCCGGATTGCTGGGCATTGCCTATGCAGCCACCGCGATGCTGGCGCTGGCGGGCATGGTCGTCGCGCTCGACGCCTATGGTCCGGTCACCGACAATGCCGGCGGCATTGCCGAAATGGCCGGGCTGGACGATGACGTCCGCGCCAAGACCGATGCCCTCGACGCGGTAGGCAACACAACCAAGGCCGTGACCAAGGGCTATGCGATCGGTTCGGCGGGGCTTGCCGCGCTGGTACTATTCGCCGCCTACACCACCGACCTGCGTGAGTTCTTCCCGCAACTCGATGTCGATTTCAGCCTGGAGAACCCTTACGTCATCGTCGGACTCCTGCTCGGGGCGCTGCTGCCTTATCTGTTCGGGGCAATGGGCATGACCGCCGTGGGCCGTGCGGCGGGCGACGTCGTCCTCGACGTGCGCGCACAGTTCCGGGAGAAGCCGGGCATTATGACTTACACGGAAAAGCCCGACTATGCCCGTACAGTCGACCTCGTCACCAAGGCGGCGATCAAGGAGATGATCGTGCCCTCGCTGCTGCCGGTGCTGGCACCGATTGCGGTCTATTACGTAATCGGCTGGGTCGGCGGGCAGGCCAACGGCTTTGCGGCCCTTGGCGCGCTGCTGCTGGGCGTGATCGTCAGCGGTCTGTTCGTGGCGCTCTCGATGACATCGGGCGGCGGCGCGTGGGACAACGCCAAGAAGTACATCGAAGACGGCCACCACGGCGGCAAGGGTTCCGAAGCCCACAAGGCCGCAGTAACCGGTGACACGGTGGGCGATCCCTACAAGGACACCGCAGGGCCTGCGGTGAACCCGATGATCAAGATCACCAACATCGTCGCGCTGCTGCTGCTGGCGGCACTGGCGGCCGGGTGATCCACTGAACACCGTGAAGCCCCGCCGGCATGACGCCGGCGGGGTTTTCATTGATTGCCCCGCGCATCTCCGCGCTGTAATGAGAAGCGGATCCAGCGCTTCATCCCCGGCATCGCAGCGTTAGCATTTCCTTGATGGATGCCCGCTATCCTGCTGATGAACAGGCAATCCTTCAGCAATCGGGAAATCCGCCCAAGTGGCATTCGAGGCACACGACGCGATCGCGCCTGCGGCATCCGATGCCCTCGCTGCATTTCCGCGCCGGGTGCCTGACCCCATGCCTGGGCGCCTGACCTGCGTCCCCTGGCGCGACCTTGAGGCCGAGGTCCCCGCCTGGGACAACCTCGCCCGGGTCGCCAGCGAACCCAATCCTTTCTTCGAGAGCTGGTATCTTCTGCCCTCGCTGCGCCATCTCGCGCAAACCGATCCCGTCCGAATCTTGCGTTTCGAGCAAGACGGCGTACTGGCCGGGCTCCTGCCTGTAGTCCGCGCCGGGCGTTATTACCGCTGGCCGGTGCCGCACCTGTCGAGCTGGCTGCACACCAACTGCTTCTGCGGTGTTCCCCTAGTCGCGAAGGGCGCCGAGAAGGCGTTCTGGCAGGCCGTACTGCGCTGGGCGGACGACGAGCCCGGCGCGGCCCTGTTCATGCACTTGCGCGGCATCGTGCTCGGCGGTCCGCTTCACGCCGCGCTGGAAGCCGTCGCCGCCAATGACGGCCGGCTGATCGAAGTGGTCCATACCGAAGCCCGGGCGATGCTCGCCTCCGATCTCGCGCCCGAAGCGTATCTCGAAGCCTCTCTCTCGAGCAAGAAGCGCAAGGAACTGCGCCGCCAGGCCAACCGCCTTGCTGAAGAAGGCGCAGTCACCTTAGATCGCCGTACCGACGCGGACGATGTCGCCCCATGGTGCGAGAAATTCCTCGCGCTTGAGCGCGCAGGCTGGAAAGGCGAGGCCGGTTCTGCGCTCGGCTGCGACGAAGGCACCGCCCACCTGTTTCGCGAGAGCCTGAACGGCGCCGCCACACGCGGAAGGCTGGAGCGCCTCACCCTCACCCTCGACGGGCAGCCTCTGGCGATGCTGGCAACGTTTCTGACCGCGCCCGGTGCATATTCCTTCAAGACCGCCTTCGACGAGAACTTCGCACGCTTTTCGCCCGGGGTCCTGCTCCAGCGCGAGAACCTAGCGATGCTGGACCGCGAAGGCATCGCATGGAGCGACAGCTGTGCCAGCGCCGACCATCCGATGATCGACCATTTCTGGCGCGAACGGCGTGCCATCGGCCGGCTCTCCATCGCCATCGGCGGAACCTTGCGCCGTGCCGCGTTCCGCCACTTCGTGCGCGCCGAAACCGCGCGCCGCCCTGCCGGCCAGTCCCCTAGAGAGCAACCATGAACGCGTCTCCCAACCTCAGGCCCGGTGCCGTCTTTCCCGATGACGCGCGTGGGACTTTTGCCGCGAACTACCCGGAAGTACCACATAAGCTGACCCATACACTGCGCGCGCATCCGCTGATGGAGCTGGAAGCGCTGGCGGCATTGGCCGAAGCGCTGCCCGCGGCCTCGATCGAATACAACGCTGCCGACCAGCCCATCGGAGTCGATGGCAAGCCCGCGGCTACCGGCATACCGATCGGCCGGACCATCCGCGAGATCGAGACCACCCGGTCCTGGGCCGTCCTCAAGAACATCGAGCAGGACCCCGCCTATGCCGCGCTGCTCGCCGACCTACTCGCCGAAATTCGCCCTGCAATCGAGGCGCGCACCGGCAGGATGCTCAAAACGCAGGGTTTCGTCTTCGTAACTTCGGCAGGCGGCGTCACCCCCTACCACTTCGATCCCGAGCACAACATCCTGATGCAGGTGCGCGGCTCAAAGGTCATGACACAGTTCCCCGCCGGCGAGGCTTCCTACGCCCCCGACGAGATCCACGAGGCCTATCACACCGGCGGCGGACGCGAACTCAAGTGGCGCGAAGACTTGCTGCCAGGCGGGCGCGAATTCCCGCTGGAGGCAGGCGAGGCGCTTTACGTCCCTGTCATGGCCCCGCATTTCGTGCGCAACGGGCAGAAGCCTTCAGTCTCGCTCTCGATCACATGGCGCTCGGAATGGAGCTTTGCCGAAGCCGATGCGCGGGCCTTCAATGGCCTTCTGCGCAAGCTCGGCGTCAAGCCATCTCCGCCGGGCCGCTGGCCTGCCACGAACCGGGCCAAGGCGCTGGGCTGGCGGATCGCACGAAAGCTCGGCGTCGGCTGATCCCTCAGCCTTTCACCAGCGTCACTTGCGAGACGTCGATGCCACCGCCGAGAAAGCCGCCTTCGCAGTACATCAGGTAGTAGCGCCATAGCTGCACGAAACGCTCATCGAAGCCGTCAGGCAAGCGCCCCTCCTCCACCGCGACGTCGAAGTTGCGCCGCCACTCGCGCAAGGTACGGGCATAGTCGCCCCCGAAATTGTGCTGGTCTTCCCACGAAAGCCCACGCTCGGCGGCAAGAGCGCGGAACTCGCTCTCCTTGATGAGCATTCCGCCGGGGAACACATATGTCTGGATAAAGTCCGCGCTGGCGGCATAGCTCTCGAAGATTTCATCGCGGATCGAGATGTACTGAATACCGGCGCGCCCGCCGGAACGCAGGTTACGCGCCAGGCAATCGAAAAAGTCGGGCCAGTAGTCACGCCCGACCGCTTCCACCATCTCGACCGAGGCGATCGCGTCGTAGCGGCCGTGAACGTCACGGTAGTCCTGCTTGCGGAAGTCCACGCTGCCGGCGTCGAGCTGCCAGTAGGCGCGGGCATAGGCCAGTTGTTCGTCCGACAAGCTGATGGCATCGACCTCGACGTCCCGGTGGCTGGCTAGGAACGCTGCCAGCGTGCCCCAGCCGCAACCAATCTCCAGTACCTTGTCGCCCTGTGCCAGTTCCAGCCGCTCGATCATCGCGGTGACCTTGCCCGACTGCGCGCGGTCCAGTTCGGTGACGACCTGGCTCTCGGCGTTGGCGCGGCACTTAGGTGCTGAATAAAGCGCGCTGGAATAGATCATCGTCTCTCCCAGCCAGGCTCGGTAAAAGTCGTTGCCGAGATCGTAGTGGGCGTGAATATTCTTCAGCGAACCGGAGCGGGAATTGCTGTTGAGCCGGTGCAGAACCTTGCTCAGGAGCCGCCAGGGACCATGGGCGCGGGCGGCTCCGCCCAGCGCAGTCGCATTGGCCATGAACAGCGCGAACAACGGCACCGGATCGGGACTTTCCCATTCCTCCGCCGCCCAGGCCTGATACCAGCCCACCGAGCCGGCCGTCGCCAACCGCAGCAGCGCACGCCAGCTCTTGAGTTCGACCACCGCGTCGAAACCGGCATTGCGACCGCCCAGCAATCTCGACTGTCCGCCAGGCAATGTCGCCATGATCGAACCGCTGTGAAGACCCCGATCGATGCGGTCGAGAATCTTGTTAACCCCGCCCGACCAAAGACGCGCAAGCCATTGCGGCCCCGCGCCGATGGCCCGTCCGCCTTCAACAAGATCGCCGCCTCGCCCCGATGCCCGCGCATTCATAGCGCATGATATGGACTCGAATCGACCGCCCGGCAATTGCCCGAGGATGAAACTTCGCTAACCTGCTTTCGCGTTCTGCCAAGCCGCCAAAGCGCGCTCCCTTGCCTTCCGATGATCGACCAGCCGATCAGGATACCCCTTCGGCCGGGCCATCGGCGACGGATCGTGGATTTCGCCATCAGCCAGGTCGGACAGTTCGGGCACCCATTCACGTATATAGCCTGCGGAGTCGAACTTCTCCGACTGCGAGAGCGGCGCCATGATCCGCACGAACATATTGGCATCCACGCCCGAGCCCGCAGTCCACTGCCAGTTCACCGCATTAGAGCCATAGTCGGCATCGACCAGCGTGTCCCAGAACCACTGCTCGCCCTCACGCCAGTCCACCAGCAGGTGCTTCACCAGGAAACTGGCGGCGATCATACGCACGCGGTTGTGCATCCAGCCGGTGTGCCAAAGCTGGCGCATCCCGGCATCGACGATGGGATAGCCGGTGCGGCCCTGTTGCCACGCGGCTATCTGCGCGGTCACGTCGCCTCCGCTGCGCCACGGGAAATCGTCGAAGGGTTCGCGGGCCGATTTGGCGCCATAGTCCGGGTACTGGAGGATCACGTTCTGCGCATAATCGCGCCAACCCAACTCCCCTAGGAAAGTGCCTACCGAGCCGCCTGCATCTGCCACCGCGTGCCATATCTGCGCTGGCGAGATTTCTCCAAAATGCAGGTGCGGCGAGAGCATCGAGGTGCCCTCCACGCCCGGCAGGTTGCGCTGGCCTTCGTAGGCAGCCGCTTCTTCGATGAAGGCGTGAAGCCGCTTTTTTGCCCCCGCCTCGCCGGGCTCCCACGTATCGCACAGACCGCCCGCCCAGTCGGGTTTCGTGGGGAGCAGCGCCCAGTCCTCAAGGCTGTCTGACCGCGGCCACGAAGCCGGTGCGGCAATCACCTGCGGGCGGCGCTCCGGCTGCGGGGGCGGCAGGCGTTCGCGCAAGGTTCGCCAGAACGGGGTGTAAATCTTGTAGAGCCCGCCGGTGCCCGTCGTCACCGAACCGGGAGGGGCGAGATAATTGCCGTGGTGCAAGCACAGCTCAGTCTGCTTCGCCACCGCTTTCTCGGCATTGCGCCACCATGGTTCATAGTGATGCAAAGCGTGGATTTCCCTGGCGCCGGTTTCCTCGGCCAGGCGCGCCAGCACCTCCTCGCTCTTCCCCCTGCGCAAGATCAGCTGCGAACCCTTCTCCCGCAGCGCGGCATCAAGCCTGGCAAGCGAGTGATGCAGCCACCAGCGCGAGGCGCCGCCCATAGCACGGTGCCGGGGCGTCTCGTCGTCGAGAACGTAGACCGGGATCACGGAGCCTTTTCGAGCGGCCTCCGCGATGGCAGGCTGGTCGGAAAGGCGCAGGTCGCGCCGCAGCCAGACGATAACAGGGGAATTCATGGACACGCAACGCCTCTTGAAGAAGCGCGTTCCCTAAACCAATGGTCGTGGCTTCCGAAACCCTCACGCTGCCGAAACGCGGCTACCGTATCGATCCGCGCAAGGCGCTGGTGTGCGCCGGACTGTGCTGGCTGGGCGCGGCCATCACCGCATGGGCAGTGCAGAGCGGGCATGTCGCGGCGCTCGACCGCATCGGACTGCTATTCTGGCGCGATGATACCCTCCAGCCCGAGGGCCCCGCAGGCCTGCTGGAAGCCGTTCGCGACGTTACCGCACTGGGCGGCGTAGTCCTGCGGAACATTTTCGCGATCGCAGCCGTAATCGCACTGCTCTTCCTGCGATTGCGGCGCGAAGCCGCGCTGCTGGCGCTGACAGTCATCGGCGGGTGGGTGGTCAACAGCGCGCTCAAGGGACTGGTCGGCAGGCCCCGGCCGCAGATCGTGCCGCACCTCATGGAAGCGGGCGGCAACAGTTTCCCAAGCGGGCACAGCTTCAATGCCGCTGTAGTCTATATCGCCATAGCCCTGGCCTTCGCCGCCCTTGGCAACCGCGCGTCGGTGCGGGCGACCGTGATTGGCGGTGCCATGGCGATCAGCCTCGTCATTGCCTGGAGCCGTGTCTGGCTTGGCGTCCACTGGCCGAGCGACGTCGTTGCCGGATGGCTGGGCGGTGCCGGCTGGGCTTTCCTGGCGAGTGCCCTGCTCTACCGCCCGGCCAAGGCTACGGTCGACGCGGCCGAGGACATCAGCGAGCCGGACAACCGGGAACGAGCGTCGGAACCGTCGCGGAGACATTGAAGTTGCGGCTGAGCGCCGGGCCGGAAAAGCGCGCGTCGCCGAACGTCACCGTCGTCTGGCAGCCGTGCGGTTCGATCCGGGCTACCGGCATCTGGGACCAGGCGAGGAATTTCACGACTTCTGGAGTCGCCACGGCAGCGCGGCGGACCAACGGGTCGGCCATGTTGTCGGCCACGGGCTGACCGGCTTCGACGAGGGCAGTGAGCCCATGCAAGGGGTCGTAGCGCCCTTGCGTGATCGCTCCCCGCTCCCGCCAGATCACATCGCGGCGCCAGAACAGCAGCGGTTCGGGCGAGGCGAATATGCGGTCGGGGTTTGCCCGAAGCGGAGAATTGCCCGGTGCCTGCCACGCGAGCGCGGAGATGCCGATGTTCGCTGCGATGAAACCGATCACCCCCGCCAGCGCAGCAACGGCAGGCTTTCCCGCCGATCTGGCCCGGCGCTTCCAGCGCCCCCGCGCCAGCCACAGGCCGGCTCCCAGCATTGCCAACAGCCAGGGCGAGATGATGAACAGCCCATCGGTATGGAACCAGCGCGCGCTCGACGGTGACAGCAACTGGATTGCATAGATGTTCTGCAGGTCGAGCAGCGGATGGGTCAGCGCTCCCATATAGCAAAGCAACAGCAGCCATCCGGCGTTCATCGGCAGACCGCTTTTAAACACCGCGCCCCGGCGAATCTGCCAGTGGTCGAGCAACAGCAGTAGCCCTGCCAGCAAGGGCGGCATCAGCAACACCCCGCCGACAAGGCCATGGGTAAAGCCCCGGTGGGTGGCGAGCGGCACCCACGGCGCCCAGCCGAAAAATACGTCGATGTCCGGCATGTTGGCGGCAAGAACGCAGGCGGCCAGCCCTTTGCGGGTGCGGCGCTTCAGCCCCGTTTCGGCCAGAGCCCAGCCAACAAGGCTGTGGGTGAGATTATCCATGATCTACGGGGAGTTGCATCGCGCAGTACTATCAACTGCACAATGCGACATGGCAACCCGCGGCGTCGTAACTACGCTTGGGGTTTCATCCTATGCTGGCAATGACGGGCTCAAGGGCATGGAGCGCATCAATCCATCAAACCGTGTTTGTCACTCGGTGCCGCCACCGTCCACGTTTGTCCTTTAGACAGCAGTTTGCCGAGATCCGGCGTCTTGCCGGCGATCAGGGTGGCACGTTCCGCCACCACGGCGCTCTCGAACGTCGGCGCGGGATCGTCGTAGATCACCCCCAACGCCATAGGAAATGCGCCGAAAGGCATCTCCACCAGCATATGCGCCAGCCCCCGATTGCGCGGATTGTGAACAGCCACTCCTGCGGCTTGCCAATTCCCATCCACAACATCGACGACCTTCAGCGAAAGTGTCTCAAGATCTAGTGACAGTCCCTTGGTTTCCTTGGCGAAAAGCAAAGGTTCACCGTCCTTGCACATAATCTGGTTATCGGACGCAACCGCCTTGGCGGTGAAGTCGTCGAAGCGGTCCTTGTTGTAGACGATGCAGTTCTGGAAAATCTCGATGAAGGCCGCACCCTTATGGCGGTACGCGGCGATGAGGACTTCGGGCAGGTCCTTCGACACGTCGTACCCCCGGGCGACGAACCGCGCGCCCGCACCCAGCGCGAAGGCGCAAGGCAGCGCCGGACGGTCGACCGATCCGATCGGCGATGTCGGCGAAGGAGTGCCCACCCGGCTTGTCGGCGAATATTGCCCCTTGGTCAGGCCGTAAATCTCGTTGTTGAACAGCATGATCTGGCAGTCGAGATTGCGGCGCAGGATGTGCATCGTGTGGTTGCCACCGATCGACATACCGTCGCCATCGCCCGTCACCAGCCAGACGTCGAGTTCCGGGTTGGCCAGCTTTATCCCCGTCGCAAACGCCGGTGCGCGGCCATGTATGGTGTGGAAACCGTAGCTCTCGATATAATAGGGAAACCGGCTGGAGCAGCCGATGCCCGATACGAACACGGTGTTCTTCGGGTCCGCGCCGACCATCGGCAAAGTGCGCTGCACCGCCTTCAGGATCGCATAGTCGCCGCAGCCGGGGCACCAACGCACTTCCTGGTCGGTTTCCCAGTCCTTGAGGGTGGTCTGGATCGGGGTCATATCGTTCATGATGGGGCTTCCGTCCTCTCGCTCAAGGATGTTCGATTTCGGGGGCGGGGAGCTGGGTGTCGTTGACCGCCACCTCCCCGCCCTCGTTGCCGGTCACGCCGTTGAAGAAGCTGGCGATGGCCGCCTCGATTTCGGCGATGGCGAAAGGCTGGCCACTGGTCTTGGCCAGCGGCACCGCGTCGATCAGGAACTGGTCGCGCAGTACCGTCTTGAACTGGCCGGTGTTCATTTCCGGCACCAGCACATGCTCGAACCCACCAAGTAGTTCGCCCAGGTTCGCCGGCAATGGCCAGACATGCCGAACGTGGACGTGGCTCACATCGAGCCCTCTGCGCCGCGCCCGGCGCACGGCCTGATGGATCGGCCCGAAGGTCGAGCCCCAACCCAACACCGCCAGCCTGCCACGGGCCTCGCCCAGCGCCACGTCCTGCGGCGGGACATCATGGGCCAGCCCGTCGATCCTGGCTTTGCGCGCGTCCGTCTGCGCCTGATGGACGTCGGGGGCATAGTCGATATTGCCGGTGTCGATGGCCTTCTCGATCCCTCCGATGCGGTGCATGAGCCCGGGCGTGCCCGCCTTGATCCACGGCCGCACCCCGCGCGCGTCGCGCTTGTAGGGCAACACCTTGCCGCCGGGGTTGTTGCTTTCATCAAGGAAAGCCACCGGGAACGGCGTAAACGAGGCCGGATCTGGCACTTTCCAGGGTTCGGAGGCATTGCCAATGTAGCCGTCCGTCAGCAGGATCACCGGGGTCATATATGCTACCGCGATACGGCAGGCCTCGATCGCGCATTCGAAAGCGTCGGCGGGAGAGCGCGCGGCAATCACCGGCAGCGGCGCATCGCCGTTGCGCCCATATATCGCCTGATAGAGATCCGACTGCTCGGTCTTTGTCGGAAGGCCGGTCGAGGGGCCTCCGCGCTGCGAATTGACAATTACCAGCGGCAGCTCGGTCATGATCGCCAGCCCCATCGCCTCACCCTTGAGTGCGATGCCGGGGCCGGACGAGGATGTGACACCCAACTGCCCGGCATAGGACGCTCCGATCGCTGCACAGATCGCCGCAATCTCGTCCTCGGCTTGGAAGGTGGTAACGCCGAACTCCTTCATCTTCACGAGGTTATGAAGGATCGCCGATGCCGGAGTGATCGGATAACCGCCGAAGAACATCGGCAAATTCGCCAGTTGCGCCCCCGCGACAAGGCCGAGGCTGACCGCCTCCGCCCCTGTGATCGTGCGATAAAGGCCCGGCTCGCTGGCTACCGGATCGACATGCAGCTTCCTGAGCGGCCCGGCCAGTTCGGCGGTCTCGCCGTAAGCATGGCCCGCGTTGAGCGCAGCGATGTTCGCCTGAGCCAGCACCGGGCTTTTGGCGAACTTGGCGTTCAGCCAGTCGACCAGCGGCTGGCGGTCGCGGTCGAACATCCATAGCGCCAGCCCCAGAGTCCACATGTTCTTGCAGCGCAGCGCCTCCTTGTTGCCAAGGCCGAAGGGCTTCACCGCTTCCAACGTCAGCGCGGAGATATCGAAAGCCAGAACATCCCACCTGGCAAGGCTGCCGTCGTCCAGCGGACTGGCCTCGTACCGGGCTTTTTCGAGGTTGCGCCTTGTGAACTCCCCGGTGTCAGCGATCACGAGGCCACCGGGCTTCAGCGCCTGAACATTGGTCTTGAGTGCGGCCGGGTTCATCGCCACCAGCACGTCGGGAGCATCGCCGGCAGTGGTGATCTCGCTTGACCCGAAATTGATCTGGAAGGCGGAAACGCCGAACAGCGTGCCTTGAGGGGCCCGGATTTCGGCAGGAAAGTCAGGAAACGTGGCGAGGTCGTTACCGGCAAGTGCAGTGGACAGGGTGAACTGACCCCCGGTCAACTGCATCCCGTCACCAGAGTCGCCCGCGAAACGGACGACGACCGCTTCGGGAGAGGCTTCGTGTACGGATGCCTGCGCATCCTGCCCGGCCCCTTCCGCAGAACCGTATTGGGCAGATCGTGTCGCCATTTTCTGATCCTCTCCGGCAGTTTTCTGCCTGAAATTCCTCTCTCCCGAGGCTGCTCGCTCCTGCCATGGCTGGCAATTTAGAAAACTCTCGCGCAGACAAACCTGTCATTTGTCCGTCCGCATTAGCGGTCCGTTAGTGATGTGGACCACAATACCTGCTAGTCAAGAGGACTACCGTAGGCCATTCTTACCTGCCATGGTCGATGGCCCGGTGAAGCCGCTTTGGAATTCCTCTCAAGCACGTTCCCGTAAGCCCCTTTTGGCCTTGTTCCTTCAATTTCGGAAATACGCATCTCGATGAATGACTTTTCGTCCCTGCCCTACCGCCCCTGCGTGGGTGTCATGCTCGTAAATGCCGACGGCAAGGTTTTCGTCGGCAAACGAATCGACACGCGCGAAGGCGACTGGTGGCAGATGCCCCAGGGCGGCGTCGACGACGGCGAAGACCTCAAGGCTGCTGCTTTCCGCGAGCTGTGGGAAGAAACCGGCGTTACCAAGGAGCACGTCAAGTTGCTCTCGCAGACCAAGGAAGAACTGCTCTACGATCTGCCTGAGGAGCTTCTCGGCAAGCTGTGGAAAGGCAAGTACCGCGGCCAGCGCCAGCACTGGTTCCTCGCCCGATTTGACGGCAACGACGATGGCATCGACCTCGAAGCACACAAGCCGGCCGAATTCTGCGACTGGAAATGGGTGGACGCCGAGCTGCTGCCCGACCTCATCGTGCCATTCAAGAAACGGGTCTACCGGGCTGTTCTGGAAGAATTCCGCGCGCTGATCTGAGGCACTGCGACAACGCCCTTCGACAAGCTCAGGGTAAGCGGAGGTCAGTTCGAACTGTGATCGGGAGGGTCAGTTTGAACTGCCCCTCATCCCGCTCAGGCTGAGCCTGTCGAAGCCCGCTCACGCAGGCACAGGCGTTGTCGAGATTAGTTCTCCGAAACCACCGGCTTGGTCGTCACCGCATCAGCGCTGACCATGCGCGGCGAAGGCCCCTTGGCGATCGCTGCCGCCAGGTTCTGCGTTTCCGAGCAGGACTTGCCGCAAAGCGTCTGCAGTCGGGCCAGGTTGCGGTTGGCCTTCTCGGTCGCGCCTTTTTCGGCCAGCGCCATGCCCTCACCCGCGATGGCGACGAGATTGCGCGGATCGTTGTTCAGCGCGACGCGGTAATAGTGGAGCGCCTTGCCCTGCATGCCCTGACGACGCGTGGCTTCGGCAAGGCCCAGCAAAACCGTGACACTGCCCGGCTCCACTGTGAGCGCTGATTCATAAGCATCCACCGCACCATCGATCTGTCCCGCCGCCAACGCGCTACGCCCTTCGGCGATCAGCGCGAGTGCACGCGGGTCGAGCGCCTGGGCCGATTGGGAATGCGAGACGCTCGATGAAATGACCGCAATAAGGGAAAGAGCAACAGCAACGGGCATATAGCGCATCAGCAGGTCCTTGGCCGAGGTCTTCGTCCTCATCATAGCCTTTGACGCTATCACAGCCGGACGAAGCGTGCGACGAAAAAGCCGTCGGTTCCGTCATGATACGGAGACAATCTGAGGCCCGCTCCGCGCTGAGTGCCTGCCGGCAACACCGGGGTTTCAGCGCGAAAGCCGGGATTGCGGGCAAGGAAGTCCTCTGCCTGCCGCGCGCCTTCCGCATCGAGCAGCGAGCAGGTAACGAACACCAGACGCCCGCCCGGCCGAACCAGCCTCGCCGCGATGTCGAGCAGACGCGACTGGATCGAGCCATAGCGGACCAGCTGCTTGTCGGTCAGGCGCCAGCGTGCCTCGGGGTTGCGCCGCCAGGTGCCGGTGCCCGAACAGGGCGCATCGACCAGCACTGCATCGGCCTTGTCCTCGAAGGGGGCAAGCGCCTCCATTTCGCGATTGGCATCGAGCAGCAGGGTCTCGATGCCCGTCGCCCCGGCGCGTTCTGCGCGGGGTGCCAGGCGCGAAAGGCGCGCGCGGTCGGCGTCGGCGGCGATCAGCCTGCCGGTATTCTCCATTGCAGCGGCAAGGGCGAGGGTCTTGCCTCCTGCCCCCGCGCACAAGTCGATCACCGTCTCACCGGGACGCGCGGCAACGACTTCGCAGGTGAGCTGCGAGCCGGTGTCCTGCACTTCGACCATGCCTTCAAGATAGGCGCTGGTCTGTTCGATCCGGGTTTCGGGTGGATATCGCCAGCCATTGGCAGCGACGGTGCGCTGACCGCCCTCGGGCAGTTCCAGCGTACCCGCTCGCAGCGTATTGACGCGAATGTCGAGCGGAGCGCGGTCCAGCAGCGCTTCTGCCTCCGCCGCGTCGATGCCGCTCTCGGCAAAACGCTGCATGAGCCATGCCGGGGCGACGCCGCCCGCAGCGGCCCGCTCCCCCGCCCCAATGGCTGCGGGAGCATGGCGCGAGCCATCGAATAACGCGGAAACCTGAGGATCTTCCCCGGCAACGCGCAGCATTGCCGCGCGGCCGGTTTCGGGCACTTCACCACAGAGGCGGATCGCGCGGTAGGCCAGTTCGCGCACGGCGCGGCGGTCACCGCTGCCGGCGAAGCGGCGCGTGCGGAACCAGTCGCCGATCAGGCGATCGGCCGGCGCGCCGTTCGAACGTGCGGCCTCGATCACAAGATCGAGGACTTCGATCGCGGCCTGGACGCGGGCGGCGGGGGTCATGAAATTCTTACCCGGTACGGAAAGGCTGCTCGCAAGACGACGAGGGGGCACGCGGTTTCGCGCGTACCCCTCCACCATCGCTGCGCGATGGTCCTCCTCCCCGCTTCGGGGAGAAGCACCTGATTATCAGCGCGTGGGATAGTTCGGCGCTTCGCGGGTGATCGTCACGTCATGGACGTGGCTCTCGCGAAGGCCCGCATTGGTAATACGGATAAACTTCGAATTGCGGCGCATGTCGTCGATGGTCGGCGAGCCGGTGTAGCCCATCGCCGCCTTGATACCGCCGACCAGCTGGTGGATCACGTCGCGCGCCGGCCCCTTGTAGGCGACCTGACCTTCGATGCCCTCGGGAACCAGCTTCATCTGGTCCTTGATGTCGCCCTGGAAGTAGCGGTCGGCCGAACCCCGGCCCATCGCGCCCACCGAGCCCATGCCGCGGTACGACTTGTAGGCGCGGCCCTGATACAGGAACGTTTCGCCCGGCGCCTCTTCGGTTCCGGCCAGCATCGAGCCGACCATGATCGTCGAGGCACCGGCGGCAAGCGCCTTGGCCGCATCGCCCGAAGTGCGCAGACCGCCATCGGCGATCACCGGAACCCCCGACTTGTCGGCTTCCTCGGCGGCTTCCATGACGGCGGTGAGCTGCGGCACGCCGACGCCGGCAACGATGCGCGTGGTGCAGATCGAGCCGGGGCCGATGCCCACCTTGATGCAGTCCGCACCGGCATCGATCAGCGCGCGCGCTGCTTCAGCGGTGGCAACGTTGCCGGCGATGACCTGCGCCGAGTTGGACAGGCGCTTAACGCGCTCGACGGCCAGTGCCACGTCCTTGTTGTGACCATGCGCGGTGTCGATGACGACCACGTCGCACTCAGCGGCGAGCAGCGCCTCGGTGCGCTCGAAGCCCTTGTCGCCCACGGTGGTAGCGGCGGCAACGCGCAGACGGCCGGCACCGTCCTTGGTGGCGTCGGGGTAGGTAACGGCCTTCTCGATGTCCTTGACGGTGATGAGACCGACGCAGTGGAAGCTGTCATCCACGACCAGCAGCTTCTCTATCCGGCGGTGGTGCAGGAGGCGGCGAGCCTCTTCCTTGCCGACGCCGATCCCCACCGTGGCGAGGTTCTCATGCGTCATCAGTTCGCGCACCGGCTGCATCGGGTTGTCGGCAAAGCGCACATCGCGGTTGGTGAGGATACCCACCAGACGGCCCGAAGCCTCGACCACCGGGATGCCGCTGATCTTGTTGGCGAGCATCAACGCCTGCGCCTGGCCCAAGGTGGCATTGGGATCGATAGTGATGGGATTGACCACCATGCCGCTCTCATAGCGCTTTACCTGGCGGACGGCGGCGCACTGCTCTTCAATGGTAAGGTTGCGGTGAAGCACGCCGATGCCGCCCATCTGGGCCATGGCAATCGCCATGTCGGCCTCGGTCACGGTGTCCATGGCCGAGGAAATGACCGGGATGTTGAGCCCGATGGTGCGGGTCAGCATGGTACGCGTATCGGCCTGGGTAGGCACGATGTCGGACTTTGCTGGACGCAGCAACACGTCGTCGAAAGTAAGTCCGAGCTGGATATCCATGTGCGCCACCAATGCCTTTACGGGGAGAATCGTGGCGGCCCATGTAATCAAAGGCACCCCCGGGCGCTAGGGGGTCATTTCGCGGGTTGGGGAGACTTTACCGCGGTTTTGGTGGATGGACCAGCAACGGGCACCCTGCGGGTATCCGCAAACCAGCGCCCCAGGGCGGTCAGCATCTTCACATCGTCGACCGCGCCCTGGAGTTGCAGCGGGCGTGAAAGGTCGTCGCTGGGCCGATGGTAATCGCTATCAAAAAAGGCGCGCATCCGGTCGATATCGCCGTAAGCCGTGGTGACCATTACCGCCGGAATATCGTGCTGGAGCAAGGCCCAACCGTCCTGTCGCTTGACGAATTCGTTGGCCTTGTCGTCCTCGCGCAGTTTGAAGCCTTCGGCCTTGGCGACACGGGCGATGTCCTTGTCCAGCCCGGTCATGCCGCGCCCGACGATGGCAAAAGGCGTCTTGTGCGGAGCGATGGCGATCGAATCGATGTTGAAGGCCGCGACGATCTTTTCCAGCGGGAGCGGCGGTTCCTCGGCAAAGGCATGGGCGCCCAGCAGGCCCAGTTCCTCACCCGTGGTGGCGAGGAAATAAACGTCTCGGTCCATCTGCGGAGTACGTGCCAGGCGGCGGGCGATCTCGGTCAGCGCAGCAACGCCGCTGGCGTTGTCTATCGCGCCGTTGCAGATCACGTCTTCGGCCGGAGCCTCGCCGCATTCTCCGAAATGGTCCCAATGGGCCACGAACATCACGGCCCCAGCCTGCTTGTTACGGCCCGGCAGCTTACCGATGAGGTTGTGGGTGCGGATCGTCGTCTCATTCGTACTGGCTTCCAGCGAGGCGGTGACGTCCAGCATGATCGGCACGAAATCGGGAGCGGCGGCCGCCGCTTCCAGCGACGCGAGGCTATGTGCGGTGCCCTTGAGCAGGGTTTCCATGGTTGCGCGGCTTACGAACGCCTCAAGGTCGCCGCCCAGCGAATCCTCGGACAGGGCATAACCGGTGCGCTGGCGCCGCGCAGTGACCGCTTCAAGACTGCGCTCCCCGTCGAGGACGGTCAACACCGCCGAGGCACCCTGTGTCAGCAGGTTGTTCTGCCGGGCGCTGTCCGGCGTATCGCCGTCAAGCACGACCGCGATGCGGCCTGCCAGTTCGGTGCGGGTAAAGTCCTGGCTGCGCGCCTTGCCCACGAACAGCAGCGGCGCATTGCGCACCAGACTGCGCTTGCCGGAAGTCAGGACCAGCACATCCCTGGGTGCGATCGTCGTGCGGTAACCCCGGCGCAGGAATTGGGCAGTGCCCGTCTCCGGCTGCCGAGCAACAAGGGTAACGGGAGCAAACCACTCGTTCCCGGGATCGTTGGTGCCCGAGACGAGACCGATGTCGAACCACTGCCGGGCGAGATAGCGCAAGGTCTTTGCCTCACCCTCGGTGCCGGGTTCGCGGCCGTCAAAATCGTCGCTGGCGAGCATCTCGATGTGCGCGCGCAGAAGGGTCTCGATCTCACGGTCGGCGCGGCTGACGCTGGCGGCAATCATGGACACAGGTATCAGGGCAGCCGCAAGCGCCAAGCCTGCAGCCGTTTTCCACACCCATGCCCCTACTGTAAAAGCACCCGCCTTCATCGTCCGACACCTATACGACACAAAATCGGCAGCGGTTGAAAAATCTCCGCAGCTGTGGGCACTTCAGCACATTTTTAGAAACTCCGCCCGCGATATGGCGCCTGTGCGCAACACCCATGCGGGTAGAGGAACTCGCGCAGCCGTTGCGAATTGATCTGCTCGCTGCGACAAGACTGGGACGGCAGAAACACAGGGAAGGACTATTCACCGATGCGGCTCACCAGGTTCGATCCCTCCAACATCCGCGTGACCGGGGGCGGTGGCGGCTTTCCCGGCGGGGGCGGCGGCAAGATGGGCTGCGGCACATTGGTGATCGTGCTGATCGGCGCGCTCGTCTTCGGGGTCGATCCTGGACAGATGCTCGGCACGATCCAGGGCGTTCAGCAGCAGTCCTCGGCACCTTCGCAGAATTCCGCTCAGAATTCCGAACTGAAGAGCGTGGAAGAACTTTGCACGGCCAATGCTTATGCGACCGAATCGTGCAATGCGCTCGATTCGCTCAACCGCACCTGGCAACCGCTGTTCCAGAAGTCGAATATCGCCTTCGACCAGCCTACCCTGCATTTCTACACCGGCGGCACTCAAAGCGGCTGCGGCGCGGCGCAAAGCGCGATGGGCCCATTCTACTGCCCCGCCGATCAGGGCATCTACATCGACACCAGCTTCTACGACCAGCTTGAGCGCCAACTAGGCGCCGGGGGCGATTTCGCGCGTTACTATGTGATCGCTCATGAGTATGGCCACCATATCCAGAAGCTGACCGGCATGAACACGCAGGTCCGACAGGAACAGCAGCGCAATCCCTCGCAGTCCAATGCGCTTCAGGTAAAGATGGAACTTCAGGCGGACTGCTATGCCGGGGTCTGGGCCGGAAAGAACGGCAATCTGATCGACCCGGGCGACATGGAGGAAGGTCTCACCGCTGCCAGCGCCATTGGCGACGATACCCTCATGAAGAACGCCGGCCAGGCCGTCAGTCCGGAGAGCTTTACCCACGGTTCCAGCGCCGAACGCATGCGCTGGTTGAAGCGCGGGCTCGATACCGGGAACGAGGACGCCTGTGACACGTTCACGTCAGTGAAATGAAATTGCGCAGGTCCGGTCGACCTGCGGGCACGACGGCGCGGTTCGATCGGGCAACTCCACAGTGGAGGTCGCCGCGCCGGAACGGAAAAAAGGATACAGGGATGCGCAAATACTGGCTCAATGCGGTCGTGGTCACGGGAATTCTCGCGACTCCCGCAATCGCCCGGCAGGACGACAAGGCAATCACCAACCGTGATCCAGATGCCGTGGACGTCGCTAAGACTCCGATCAACGATCTCAACGTGGGCCGGGACGGCGAGATACCGGCCCTGCTGGTGAAGGCAACCGCGGAACCCTATGCCATGGCGGGACTGGGCAAGTGCCGCCAGATCGCCGGCGCAATCCAGGAACTCGACGAAGTGCTCGGCCCGGACATCGACCTGCCCCAGGCCGAGCGTGATCGCATCAGCGCCGGCCGCGTCGGCAAGTGGGTGGTCGCTTCGTTCATCCCTTTCCGCGGGCTGATCCGCGAAGTGTCGGGCGCGAATGCACAGGACCGCAAGGTCAATGCAGCGATCCAGGCCGGCCTTACCCGGCGCGGCTACCTCAAAGGTCTGGGCCAGGCGAAGGGATGCCGTTATCCGGCGTCACCCGCGCCGGCCAGCGTCGTCCAGGCGCGTCTCGACGAGATGAAGGCTATGGAAAAGAAGGACGGCAAGGACGGCAAGAAAAAAGGCAGGGAAGATGACGAACTGGCCTTCAAGTCCGAACCCGACGTAAAGCAGCCCGCGCCTAAGAACTGAGGCGCTGCTCGGGCGCTCGTCCGCCGCCCCCGCAGGACGACGGCCCCGGCTTTCCCGTTGTCATGGCAGGCCCAACATCTCGGCCGGGATGATGAGGAGAATTGCCGGATGAGATTTCCCAACCGCCTCGCACTACCGCTGGTCGGCGCGTTCGCCCTTATCGTCTCCGGTTGCGGCGGCAGCGGCGAGCAGCCCGCACCAGCTCCCTCCAGCGACGCTGCCGTCCAAAGCGCCGATACTGCGACGAGCGAGGCGGCCTCGCCGGTATCTGCATCGACCCTTGCTGCCGAACAAGGCCCAGCGCCCGCTACTCAGGCGCCTTCATCTTCCGGCCCCATCTCCTGTGCTGCAGACATCGGTGAAAGCGCCGCGCGCAAACTGGTCGCGCAGTGCCGGGAAGTTTCGCCGGCCACGCGGCCGCCGTGCAATGCGGAAAACTCCTGCGCCATGATCCGTAACGAAGTCGCCCGCGGCTGCGCCATTCTTGGCGAGGATTTCGCCAAGACATCCGCTTGCGCATCCGATCCGATCGGCCGCGAAGCCGCAGCCGATGTCGTCCGGCGCTTTTACGAAGCCGTCAACGCGCGTGATTATCCCGCAGCATGGTCACTGTGG
The DNA here is from genome assembly GCF_902706195.1 of Novosphingobium sp. 18050. Classification (GTDB taxonomy): domain Bacteria; phylum Pseudomonadota; class Alphaproteobacteria; order Sphingomonadales; family Sphingomonadaceae; genus Novosphingobium. The sequence continues at coordinate 102,401 of NZ_CACSJO010000004.1, forward strand.
GGCCCTGGCGGCAATCCCATGCAAACGCTTGGCCAGTTCGCCAGCGGCTATGCCCATACCCGCCGGACCCATGCCGAGATCGGCAAGGTTTCGAGTGTAGAAGGCGGGGCCGGTTCGATCTATGTGACGGTGCCGGTGACCATCGACGCCGAACTCGACGATGGCAAACACCAGCGCTTCACTGGCAGCTATGAACTGCGCCAGATCAACCGCGGCATGGGCGTCTCGCAAGGCTGGCACATCACCACCGCTAAGCTGCGCCCTGTCTGACGGGAAGGGGTTTCACCCGCGCGGGTGATAAAAGTCGTAAATCGTCTGAGCGACCGCAGCGCTCACCCCAGGTGCGCGCTGGAGGTCTTCCAGGCTGGCTGCACGCACTTTGCCCGCCGTGCCGAAATGTAGCAGCAGCGCGCGCTTCCTTGCCGGACCGATGCCGGGGATTTCGTCCAGCGGACTGGCGCTGATCGCGCGGCTGCGCTTGGCCCGGTGGGCCCCGATGACGAAGCGGTGGACCTCGTCGCGCAGGCGCTGAAGGTAGAACAGCACCGGGGAATTGACCGGCAGGATCTTTTCGCGGCCATCAGGGAAGTGAAATACCTCGCGCCCTTCACGACCGTGATGCGGGCCCTTGGCGATGGCGATGAGCGCCACGTCTTCGATGCCCAGTTCCTCCAGCGCGTCCTTCACCGCGTTCATCTGGCCCTTGCCGCCATCGATCAGGACCAGATCGGGCCAGGTTCCGCCCTGCCGTTCCGGGTCTTCCTCCTGAACGCGGCCGAAGCGGCGGGTCATGACCTCGCGCATCATCGCGAAGTCGTCGTCGCTCTGCGCGGTCTTGATGTTGAACTTGCGGTACTGGTTGGTGATGAAGCCCTCCGGCCCGGCGACGATCATCGCGCCGACGGCCTTGGTGCCCTGAATGTGACTGTTATCGTAGACCTCTATCCGCTGGGGGACATCCGACAGTTCTAGGAACTCCGCCATTTCACGGTGAGTCTTCGCCTGCGTTCCCCGCTCGGCAAGGCGACGCTCCAGGGCCTCCACCGCGTTGCGCGTGGCCTGCGCAACCAACTGGCGGCGACTGCCGCGCTGGGGGACCGAGATTTCCACCTTGCCGCCCGCGCCTTCGCGCAAGGCTTCGGCCAGAAGATCGGCCTCGGGCAGTTCGCGGTCGATCAGGATGCAGCGCGCCGGAGGTACTTCCTCATAGAACTGGGCAAGGAAGCTCTGCATGACTTCCTCCTCGCTCAGCCCCTCAGTGTGAGAAGGGAAGAAGGCGCGGTGGCCCCAGTTCTGGCCGCCACGGATGAAGAACGCCTGCACGCCCACCTGCCCGCCGTGCGTCGCCATCGCAAAGATATCGGCATTGTCGACGCCTTCGGCATTGATCGCCTGACTGCCCTGAATGAACGTGGCCGCACGCAGACGGTCGCGCAGCATCGCCGCGCGCTCGAAATCGAGATCCTGCGCGGCCTCGGCCATCTGCACCTCGATCTTGCGCTGTACCGCATTGGACTTGCCGCCGAGGAAATCTTTCGCTTCGCGCACGAGTTCGTCGTAGTCTGCCTCGTCGATGCGGCCCACGCAGGGGGCAGAACAGCGCTTGATCTGGTAAAGCAGACAGGGCCGGTCGCGCCGGGCAAAGAAGCTGTCGGTGCAGCTGCGCAGCAGGAACAGCTTCTGCAGGGCATTGATCGTGGTGTTCACCGAACCGGCACTGGCGAACGGACCGTAATAATTGCCCTTCAGCCGCCGCGCGCCGCGATGCTTCATGATGCGCGGATATTCGTGGTCGGTGCGCAGGAGGATGAAGGGGAACGATTTATCGTCGCGCAGCAGCACGTTGTACGGCGGGCGGAAACGCTTGATGAGCTGCGCTTCAAGCAGCAGCGCCTCGGCTTCGGAATTGGTGGTGACGATGGTCATCGAGCGCGTCTGGCTGACCATGCGCTGCAGGCGCCCCGGCAGGCGTTCCCACTGGGTATAGTTGGCCACGCGGTTCTTCAGCGCCCGCGCCTTGCCGACATAAAGCACATCGCCGCGCGCGTCCTGCATGCGGTAGACGCCGGGCTTCACCGGCAGGGTGCGCACGGTGTCGCGGATCACCTCGACCCCCGCCTGGAGATCGGGTTGCTCCGAGCCGCGTATGCTCGAAACCGCGCGCTCCTCGTTGAAGCGTTCGGTGCCATTGGGGGTGTCGGGAGTGCCGGCAGGTGTTCGCGCCATGCCCGTCAGATAGGGCATGGCGCGATGGATCGGTAGACCCGCCGGTCCTATATCCTCAGAACATCTTGCGGAAATCGATGCCGACCACGCGGCCCTGCGGATTGCGATAAGCGCGCTGGTAGGCAAGCGGCACCGCGCCGTTCTCGTCAGTGACACGCTGACGCGAATCGAGGAGGTTGTCGGCCACGAACGAAAGGCGCGTCCCCTTGAAGAACGGCATCTTCGAGACCAGCGCCTCGTTTCGGCCCAGATCGGCGAAGATGCGCAGCGAAAGGTCGAACGTGCTGCCGAAGCGTAAGTCCGAACTGCCCGGCTGCCCCGAGCCATTGACCTTCGCCGGCGCTTCCCACTCGGCCTTCAGGCGCAGGCCGTAGCCGTTCTTGAACAGACCGCCTTCCGCCTCGATCGCGTGACGGGGTGTACCGCCCGCGCCGATGGCATCGCCATTAAGCTGGTCGAGGATCGGCACGCCCGGCGCGATGCGGACCGTGTCGGTGAAGCGCCAGGTATGATAGACCGCGATATTCCAGCGGCTGCCGGGCCCGCGTCCGCCGGGGCCCATGCCCATGCCGCCGCCGGGGCCACCAGGACCGCGCGGGCCAGCCCTGTCGCCGGAACCTTCCGCGCGGGTTCCGCCCGGACCGCTGGCTTCCGCTGGCGGAGGACCGCCCGCAAAGCGCATCTCGCGCATCGCATCGCCCGGCTGGGTGGGCGCACTGCCCTGCCCGCCCGCATCGGCGCCGCAGAAGCGTTGGCGCAGCTGCGTCAGCCGCTCGGGATCGACCTTGCCATCAGCGCCCATCAGCCGCTCACGCATGCGGTCGGGCAGGCTGGCGACGTCCGGCGGACCGCTGCCGCCCGCGCATAGCGCGGTACGGATGCGCTCGAAGCGCTGCGGATCGGGTACACCGCCCTCGCCCGGCCCGGCAGCACCCTCGGCTGCGCAGGCCCGCGTCTTGAATTCGGCCAATTTGGCCGGGTCGATCTTGCCGTCCGCGCCGATGAGACGCTCGCGCATGCCTTCGGGCATCGTCGACAGATCGGGCTCGCCTGAACCCGGCGCGCAAAGCTGCTGACGCATCGCCGCGAACCGCGACGGGTCGAAGCCCGGGCGCGGGCCCTGCGACGCCGAAGATTGGCCGCCCAGCGTCTGAACGCCCGGCATCGGGCCGGTTGCCCCGACCACCGGGCCGCCATTCTCCGCGCTACGCGGCGCCGAAGCGCCCTCGGAGCCGCCCCTGGTTGACCCTCCGCCAGAGCCGGATGACGAAGCCCCGCCAAGGCTGCCCGACAAGTTGATGCCCCAGCGCAGCGACGAAGTTTTGACCTCGTCGAACGTCACCGCGCGGCGGTCGATGGCGATCAGATTGCCGTCACCGTCGCGGGTCACGCGGCCGGGAAATGCAGATTCGATCGCCGGCGTCAGCAGCGGGAACGCCTGCGTCACGTCACTCGAACGGTTGCGGAAGTATTCGACTAGCAGGTTGGAGCGCTGCAGGAACGGCAGCTTCCACTGCGCCGAAACCTTCCAGTCGCGCTGAGTTTCCTTCTTGAGGTCGGGATTGCCGCCGCTGGTCACGTTGACCAGCGCACTGGTCGCCTTGGTGAAATCATAGACGGCAACGTTGTAGGTCAGGATCGTCGGCGCCGCGAGCTGCGTCAGCTTGGGCGCGGCCTCATCGACGATGTAGCTGGCCTGAAGCGTCAGCGTCTCGGTGGGTGACCAGGTGAGGCCCGCGCTCCAGTCCTTGAGCGTGCCGAAGTCGGAAAGGTGGTCAAGCCCGCCGCTCAGGTTCAGTGTGATATCACCTACCGCACCGAGGAAATCCTCGCCCTTGCTGGTCAGCGGCAAGGCCAGGTTGACACCGCCCAGCACATCGCCGCGCTTGAGGGTGACGGCGCCGAAATCGGTGCGGGTATCCTCGCTTACCGAGCGGTCGAAATCGTAGCCCGCCTTGACGGTCAGGTTGGCCTCGCCTGCGGGCATGCGGAACGGCTTGCCCGAGATCGTTGCGAGGTTGGACAGCGTGAGCTGGCGCGTGGTGGCGACGTCTACTCCGGCGCCCGGAACGAAGGGCAGCACCCCGTCGATCGTCAGCGTTCCTGCATCAATTGCATCCTGCAGCTGTGTCTGGGCATTGATACGCCGCCGGTCGACGCGGGTATTGGTGTCGATGTAAGTAGCGTTGGCCGTGGCACTGACCTGCCATTCCCCGAGCAGCGTAGAGTAACCAAGGCCGCCCTCGAACGTGTCGGATACAGAGCGCGTGGTAAGCGGATCGGGCAGCGTGCGCAGTGCGGTTTGGCCCGCGCCGTTGGTCAGCGTGACGGCGTCGAGGCCCGAAAGGGAAGTCGTTTGCGAGCGGGTATAACCGCCGGTCGCCGTGATCGAACCGCCAAGGCCATTCTCGCCCAGTCCCTGCGTCATCGTGCCTTCCAGCACGAGTTCGGAATCGCTTGCCGCAAGACTGCGATAACGCGCCGGGTCGGGATCACCCGCGACGTTCGAAGTGCGCGAGGCTTCCTGTTCGATGTTGCGCTCGGCTTCGGTCAGCATGGAGGTCTGGTCGAGCTTGGCAGTGACGTTGTAGCGGCGCGGTCCGGCGACTTTGAACAGGCCGGTTTCCAGCTCGTAATTGTCATAGCCGCCGCGCGTCGGGCGGTTGTACTCGTCCGAGGTGGTGACGGCGGCGAACTCGTTCTTGAGGATGATGTTCACCACCCTCTGGTTCGCCGAATAGCCGAAGCGCAGCGCCACTTCCTCGGGCAACACCTCAAGGCGGCGGATCGCCTCTGGTGGGATGTTGCGCATCTCGCGGAAGCTGGTGATGCGCTGGCCGTTGAGCAGCATTACCGGCCGCCCGTCGCCGCGCCCGCGTCCGCTGCCGGTCTGCGGGCTGATCGCCTCGAGCAATTCCTCGATCGAACTCACGCCGTAGGAAGCGATATCCTCCTCGTCGAAGACTTCGATGGGCTGCTGCGGCACATCGATCTGGCCGATGATGCGCGGCGACAGGACGAGGATCTCGTCACCGTGGACTTCAAGCGAATCGTCGTTTTTATCATCTTTCTCGACCATCGGCGCAGGCGCTTCCGTGGCCGTCGCAAGAGCAGGCATGCCCAGGCACGCGACCAGGCTGATCAAAGGTAAGGAACGCAAGTGCAGTCTCCGCCAAGAGCATTTGTTCAAAATTTAATGATCCTCCCTGAACGCCCCATTGCCTTGGCCTCTTTCGAACCACAAGCCGCTGTGCAGTATCATTTTGTCGCAATTGTCTTATGCTGCGACGAACCGGTAAACGGGCATCAAGACGGCGTAACGACGCGCACTTCTTCACGCCTACTTGCGCAAGTATAGTTCGCAGGCGGCCGTGTCGGCGCACTGGCTGATGCCACAAAAACGGGCTGCTGAGGATTTCCGCAGCCTTGCCGAGGCTTCCATTTTGCCCGGGTGCTGGTTATGCCACCTTGCGAAACACAAGAAGATACGGACACGATCGCCGATGGCGAAAGAAGAACTACTGGAGATGCGTGGCCGCGTGGTCGAACTCCTGCCCAACGCGATGTTTCGCGTGGAGCTGGAAAACGGTCATGAAATCCTGGGTCATACTGCCGGCAAGATGCGCAAGAACCGCATCCGCGTGCTGGTCGGCGATGAGGTTCTTGTGGAGTTGACGCCTTATGACCTCTCCAAGGGCCGCGTTACCTATCGGTTCATGCCCGGTCGCGGCGGTCCCGGTCAGTTTGGCGGTTGATCTGCCACCTGGCGGCGCTACAGGCGAAGCCCCTTCCCCGACACTGGTGCCCAAGCTGATGCCCCAACTAGTCCTGGCATCAGCCAGCCCCCGGCGACGTGAACTGATCGCGCGCCTTGGCATAACGCCAGATGCCATCGAAGCCGCCGACATCGACGAAACCCCGCAGCCGCGCGAAGTGCCGCGCGACTATGCCCGCCGCATGGCCCGCGAAAAGGCGCTGGCCGTGTCCGCACCGGATGCCTGCGTGCTGGCGGGCGACACCGTCGTCGCCTGCGGCCGCCGCATCCTGCCCAAGGCCGAGGACGAAGCGACCGCGCGCGCCTGCCTCGCCCTGCTCTCCGGCCGCCGTCACCGCGTGCTCTCGGCCATCGCGCTGCGCAGCCCGGACGGAAACCTGCGCGAACGCCTGAGCGAGACGATCGTGCGTTTCAAGCAGCTCAGTCATGCCGAGATCGAAGCCTACATCGCCGGCGGCGAGTGGGAGGGCAAGGCCGGCGGCTATGCCATCCAGGGCAGCGCCGAGGGCCTCATTGTCTCGATTTCCGGCAGCCATTCGGGCGTCGTCGGGCTCCCCTTGTTCGAGACGCGCGCACTGCTGCTCGCGGCGGGCTTTGCCCTTGGCTGAATGGCTCATCGAGGACGGGATCGGCGAAACCCGCGCGATCCTCGTCGAGGACGGGCAGGTCCTTGCCGCAAGGCTGGACTGGCCGGGCAGCCTTGCCGCCGGTGAAGTGGCCGATGCCGTTCTCGTCGCCCGCCGCGCCGGATCGCCGCGCGGCACCGTCCGCTTCGATTCGGGTGAGGAAGCCCTAGTCGACGGCCTGCCCACTTCCGCCAGCAAAGGCGCTCGCCAGCGGGTGATCGTCACCCGCGCCGCCATGGCCGAAACCGGACGCCTCAAGCGCGCGCAGGCCCGAGCCAGCGATCTGCCGGTCCGCCCGGCCCCGACGCTGGCGCAGTCCCTGCAGGCAAGCGGCGCGCTGGTACGCACCCTGCGGCGGTTTCCCGACGACCCCTGGCCGGAGATCATCGCCGAGGCGCTGGACGGCATCATCGATTTCGAAGGCGGCGCACTGGTCGTCACGCCGACCCCTGCGATGACGCTCATCGACATCGACGGCGTCCTGCCCCCGCGCGCACTGGCACTGGCTGCCGTGCCCGCGATCGCAAATGCCGTCGGGCGGCTCGACCTTGCAGGCTCGATCGGCATCGACTTCCCTTCGCTGGAGCGCAAGGAGGACCGCCGCGCCGTGGACGATGCTCTAGCCGCTGCGCTCGATCACTGGCCGCACCAGCGCACGGCGATGAACGGCTTCGGCTTCGTCCAGCTGGTAGCCCGGCTGGAACGCCCCTCGATCACGCAGCGCGTACGCGCGGCCCCGGCTGAAGCCGCCGCCCGCCTGCTGCTGCGCCGCGCCGAATCGGTGAACGAGCCGGGCGCGCTGCTGCTAACCGCCCATCCCGCAGTGCGCGCCGCCGCTACGGACGACTGGCTCGCCCAGCTTGCCCTCCGTACCGGACGCACGCTTCGCTGGAACGAAGATCGCACCCTTGCGCTGGGCGGGGGATTCGCGCAGGCGCTGTCATCATGACGACAACCGGACGCAAATGCCCCATCTGCGGCAAACCCCGCCAGGCCGAGCATACCCCCTTCTGCTCGAAGCGCTGCCGCGACCGCGATCTCCTGCAATGGCTGCAAGATGGCTACGCGCTGCCCGGCCATCCCGCCGATCCAACCAGCGATGCGCCCGGCTTTGAAGACAATCCACAGGACGATTGAAATTTTCTCGTCATCAAGGGCTTGCCAAGCTCCTCAGGCTTGGCCATAGGCCCGCCACCAACCGCTGGTTACTCCCTTCCGGAGCAGCCAAGCAGACAGTGCCCGAGTAGCTCAGTTGGTAGAGCATGCGACTGAAAATCGCAGTGTCGGCGGTTCGAATCCGTCCTCGGGCACCACTTGCTTATCTAAGCATCTGATCCTCCGATCTTTTCGCTAGGTTGGACATCAACCCGGAAGTTGGGTTGGACATCTGCAAAATCACCCACCCTCGTAGAAAACTTGTCGAGCGCGGTATTAGCGAGACGCGCGCGTCAACCTCCGCGGTGGAAGGTCGCTGCTCCTTGTCACTGGTGATCGCCTGGCCCACCGCATCGGTCTCTCCGCTTTCAACCAAGCGCCTGGTCGTGGGCAAAACGCGCGCAGATGATTCGTTATTGCCCCTGGCGGGATCGGTGATGATCCCCCCGTTGACGATAGACCAGCAGCGCGACGGTGCAGCGCCGGGCCGCCATATTCAACATCGGGTGTGACACGGCACCGAACGCGTGCGCCTGCGAGGGCTCTGCAGCAAGAATGTCGGCATAGGGGTGCTGCCCCCCCGTCGCCCTTCAGGAAGCTAATTTTCCAGTTTTACGGTGAAAGCGAAAGCGCGGCTTGCCATGCCGGCCCGCGACTTTCGCAACGTTCGGGGCAAATCAGGCATCTTCGTTGTTCCATGCGTCGGGTAGGGTGCTTTGGCCCGTGCCGATTCGCCCGCGATGATCTCGATCTTGCGGGGATCCAACCTGAAGATAATCCTGGCGGGCTTCCCCGCAGCGCAGGCCTTCCCGGCGGCCGCAGCATCTACATCAAGGCGTTCAACTGAGCCCCGTCAAGATCGACGCGGTTCACGCGCATGATAAGGAGGCGCGGGCAAGCGATGACTGGCTCACCTCATCAAGGCCGTTTCACCTCTCTGCAAGTGCAGCATCAATCATGGCGCGCCATGTGGTTTCGACATCCTGCTCGTCGATCTGGCGCCCGCACCTCAGATTCAACTCATGATTTCCTGCGACGCTCATCTTGGTCGACGGGTCGCGCACGGCCTCCAGGACGGCCTGGGCTTCCGGCAGATAATGCATCCAGCTCGGATTGCTGCCCATGCGCTCATTCGGATGTACGCCGTGAACATAGCACAATGCCCGCGCGGCGCGCTCAAGTGCCGTGGTTACGGTGTGTGCGGCGACAGGCGATGACGTAACCTGCATGTCTTTCTCCACCCAAAAACCCCAAATTTTATTTTTTCGTGCGCTAATTTAAACTTGGCAGCGAGCGCTCACCGCAATCGGGGGCAATGTTGAGCAAAGCTCCCCGAGCCGCACCGCCAGCATGATTCCGCCGATTCTACCAGCTGAACGGCATCGCAGTGAGGTCTGAAAATTAGGCGGGCCTTTTGCGCCACAGCGGCCCGGACTGTGCTCCTCCCAATGCGCCAAACTGGTGCTGCAGCGGCAGCTTCAGGGTTGCGCCAGCCGCTGCAACGCTCGAAAATTATCGCCTCCCGAGATATCCCACAAGTGGGGGGTAATCAGGATGCGCATGCATTCGCTACGCCCTCAATAAGCCTTCCAATCCAGCTCTGCATCATCCAGCGCCTCATGCATGTCCGGGTCGGCGCCCTGCTCGCTCAGCCGCTTCCGTACTGCCTCGGGGTCGCCATTCCTGGGAAAGGAGCGATCCGCCCTGCCCGCCGCCGCGAGCTGCCCTATGATGCCGTCGCGGTCGACCTGCATCAGCAGCCACCGACCGAACGGCCCGCGCTCGTCCGGTTCCTTTGTCCTTCCGGTCTCGCGTAGCCGCACATCCCTGGGTGCCGGGGTGAAAGCGCGGTGATCTGCTGGCTTGGTAATGTCCTGCCACGCTCCGGCGCCGCCAGCGATGCGTCCGACCTCCCGGCACAGATCGCCGAGCACTTGATCCTTCTCCATCACCTCGCTCCTTCCGTCATCTCGGTCCTCGCATCACCCGTTTCCACTCCCGCTCGTCGCGCTATGAAACTCAAAATCACGTTCAGCCCAGCGCAACAGTTCAGGTCTGACCAAGCTCAAGCAGCTCGTCGTCGGGTAGTGGGTGGCCCTGCCGTGCCATGTGTCATGGCGACAAACCTTCCGCGAATCATCAGGCATCCGACCAGAATGTTCTTTATTTGTTCTTAAATCCGATTACAACGAAAAGGCGCGATTGACACGGCGATCGATGGAGCCAGAATGCTGCGATGCACAATTACCGAATTCCGGCCAGCTTTCTTGCCATTCCCTTTGGATTCGCTGCCGCCGCCGCTATTTGCCGCATGATTATCCAATCCGGCATCGAAAGCCGCATTCAAATCCTGTGTTTTTGGGTCTTGGCAGGAACGATCGAAATAACTCGAGAACGACAAGGCAGCGGCGTCCGGTTCATCCTGACCGCCGTTGCCATCGCCGGCGCAATCATCGCGGTGAAAATTTACCTCGAGGGCATTCCGCCAAGGCTGACCAATTTCCTATAGAGCGATTGATTCCGCTCCACTCACGTCCAACAAATGCCGCGACGACAACCTGCGCCCCTACCTGGCTTGGCCGACAGCTTCCGCGAGCGGCGCTGCCTAATTCCGCCGATGCAGTGGTGCGACCCTGAGGGAAGGATCGGCGCAACGCCCGCGCCTGATGCTCGCGGCCGGGCGAAGAGGTGCTCGTCATACCTAATATCTGGTGCCCGATCGAATGAACGGGACGAGGCCTGTCAGATGATCATGGTAGACCGCTGGTGACAGATGTCCGATGTGCACCACCGGATGCCTACCTCCAGCGCCGAAGCACTGGGCGCGCACGGGACCGATGGTCGCCAAACGAGGCTAACCAACTGATTTACTTGAAATATTCTGGACCGTCCTCAAGCACCACTTTCCCCCTTCTAGACGAATCTGTATGCCGGGGATCCCTTTCGAGGCCGCATTTCCTGCGCAACCATCTGTCGCCCGCATCGTTAGGCGCCGCGACCTGTTGATTTTTAGTCGCAAATTGTCGCACCCGCGAAATGCGCGCTTGCGAGGCTGCGGCATTGCTTCAATAGGAAAAGACCTGAGCTAGAAGGCGTGCGACTTGAAAACCAATCCCCCCAAGGCCTTCCGCTGGCGGCATGGCAGGCCCTTGTCCGTTGTTCTGTTTGCAGCCGCTGCGCTTTCCGCCTGTTCGGGCGAATCGAACAAGGATGCGGCCCAGAAGCCCGGCGCGGCCGTCGGCTACATCGTCGCCGGCACCAGCAGCGTTCCCATGGCCGTCACCCTGAGCGGACGCACCGTCGCTTTCGAGACTTCAGAGGTTCGCCCGCAGGTCAACGGCGTCATCCTCAAGCGCTTTTTCACGGAAGGTAGCCTGGTGCAAGCCGGCCAGCCCCTGTTCGAGATCGACCCCAGCCTTTACCGCGCAGCCGTGAACCAGGCGCAGGCGAACCTCGCCAGCGCCCGCGCTTCGGCCGAGGCCGCCAGCGTCAAGGCTGAACGTTACCGCCCGCTCGCCGAGATGGAAGCAGTCGCCAAGCAGGACTACACCGATGCGCTCTCCGCATCGCGCGTCGCCAAGGCCTCCATCGCGCAGAACGCCGCCACGCTGGACACAGCGCGCATCAACTTGCGCTTCACCACCGTGCCCGCACCGATCAGCGGCCGCATCGGACGCTCGCTGGTCACCGTCGGCGCACTCGCCAGCGCCAGCCAGACCGATCCGCTGGCGGTGATCCAGCGCATGGACCCGATCTACGTCGACATGCAGCAGTCCGCAGCCGACCTCGTGGCGCTGCGCCGCAAGCTGGCTGAAGGCGGCGTCCAGCCCGGCAGCACCGAAGTCCACCTGCAACTCGATGGCGGCACGCTCTATTCGCGGACGGGCACGGTCCAGTTCTCCGAAGTGACGGTCGACCAGGCCACCGGCACCGTCACGCTGCGCGCGCGCTTCCCCAATCCCGATGGCCAGTTGCTGCCCGGCATGTTCGTGACCGCGATGTTCGATCAGGCGTCGGACCCCAACGCGATCCTGATCCCGCAGAACGCGGTCCAGCGCGACTTCGATGGTACTGCCTACGTCATGCTCGCCGGCGCCGACAACAAGGCCATACGCCGCAAGGTCACCGCAGACCGCACTTACGGCGAGAGTGCCGTGATCACCTCAGGCCTCGCCAAGGGTGACAAGGTTATCGTCCAGGGGCTGAACGGCCTGCGCCAAGGCGCTGCGATCAAACCGGTAGCCAGCACCGCCCCGCAGAAGGTTGCGCCGCCCCAGGGCAATCAGGCGAACGGGCAGGCAGGCGACGCCAGCAGCAAGAAGGGCGGCTGACGCCAGATGTCACGCATCTTCATTGATCGTCCGATCTTCGCCTGGGTCCTGGCGATCATCGTGATGCTCGCCGGGCTCGGCGCGCTCAACTACCTGCCGAACGAGCAGTACCCTGATATCGCACCCACCCAGGTCAATATCCGCGCAACCTATCAGGGCGCTTCGGCGCAAACGATCGAGAATTCGGTCACCCAGATCATTGAGCAGCAGCTAACCGGCATCGACGGTCTGCTCTACTTCAGTTCCTCGTCGAGCAACCGTGGATCGGCCTCGATCAGCGCGGTCTTTGCCAAGGGTACCGATCCGGACATCGCCCAGGTCCAGGTCCAGAACAAGGTCCAGTCGGCTCTCCCGCGCCTGCCGCAGACGGTGCAGGCACAGGGCGTCACTGTCACCAAGTCGAACCCCGACCAGCTACTGCTGGTAGCGGTCTACGACGAGACCGACACCCGCTCCAATCAGGACGTCTCGGACTATCTGACCTCGAACATTCAGGACCCGCTTTCGCGCGTTCAGGGCGTGGGCGACGTCAACGTGTTCGGTGCGCCCCACGCCATGCGCATCTGGCTCGACCCGCGCAAGCTCGCAGCGGTCGCGCTTATGCCCAGCGACGTAACCTCGGCGATCCAGGCGCAGAACACCGAAGTCGCAGCCGGCGAAGTGGGCGGCCTTCCCGCGCCGCAGGGCCAGGCGATCAACGCGGTCCTGACGGCCGGATCGCGTCTGCAGACCCCCGAACAGTTCCGCGAGATCGTCCTCAAGACCAACCCGGACGGCTCCGCCGTTACCGTAGGCGACGTCGCCCGCGTCGAAATCGGCGCTGAAAACTACACTTCGGTCAGCCGCGTAAACGGCCACCCCGGCGCCGGTATCTCCATATCCCTCTCGCCCGGCGCCGACGCGCTGGCCACCGCCGAAGCGGTGAAGAGCAAGATGGAGGCGCTCGCCGCCGACATGCCCGACGGTGTGAAATACATCTACGGCAGCGATTCCACCGATTTCATCAAGCTGTCGGTCGAAGAAGTCGAGAAGGCGCTGTTCGAGGCGATCATCCTCGTCGTCATCGTCATGTTCGTGTTCCTGCAAAGCTGGCGCGCCACGCTGATCCCGGCGATCGCGGTGCCGGTGGTGCTGCTCGGCACATTCGCGATCTTCTATCTCGCCGGGTTCTCGATCAATACGCTGACCCTGTTCGGACTGGTGCTGGCCATCGGCCTGCTGGTCGACGACGCCATCGTCGTGGTGGAAAACGTCGAGCGGTTGCTGGAGGAAAACCCCGGCATGTCGCCCCGCGATGCGACGATCAAGTCGATGGAGGAAATCCAGACGGCACTTGTCGCGATCGCCCTCGTGCTCTCGGCGGTGTTCCTGCCGATGGCCTTCTTCGGCGGATCGACGGGCGTGATCTACCGCCAGTTCTCGCTGACGATCGTCGCGGCCATGGTGCTGTCGGTGCTGGTGGCGCTGATCCTCAGCCCCGCGCTGACCGCCACCCTGCTCAAGGCCAAGGTGCCCGAGGAAGAACGCGAGCCGACCTGGATCGAACGCCACCTGCCCTGGCTGGCGCGCGGGTGGGAGAAGTTCCACGTCTGGTTCAACGGCAGTTTCGAACGCATCACCGAAAGCTACGCCAATAAGGTCGAGCGCGTGGTGGAGCACAAGTGGCGCTGGCTGGGGCTGTTTGCCGTAACCTGCGTCATCACGCTGATGATGTTCCAGCGCCTGCCGACCGGGTTCCTTCCCAACGAGGATCAGGGCAACATCATTATCCAGTGGCGCCTGCCCGCCGGCACGCCCCGCGCCCGCACCGAAGAAGTGCAGCGCGAGGTCGAAAAATACTTCATGACCTACGAAAAGAACAATTACGCGGGCATGTTCACCATTTCCGGTGGCGGTCAGGGCGCAGCCGGGCAGAACAGCGGCCAGGGCTTCGTCAACCTCACCGACTGGGCGCAGCGCACCGATCCCAAGGACAGCGCTGACGCCATCGTCAAGCGCGCCAGCGCCGCCTTCCGCAATCTTCGAGATGCTCAGGTCTTCGCTCTCGTGCCAGGCTCGGTTCGCGGTCTGGGTACGTCCTCGGGCTTCACCCTCGAACTCCAGAATGCCAACGCCCTCAGCGCCGACAAGTTCGCCGAAGCGCGCGACAAGCTGCTTGCCGCCGCCAACGCCAATGACCAGCTGTCCGGCGTGCGCCTGAGCAACCTGCCCGACGTTTCCACGCTCAAGCTCGATACCAATACGCGCGCGCTGACAGCTTTCGGCCTGACCCCCGCCAACGTGAATTCCACGCTGTCCACGGCATGGGGCGGCAATTACGTCAACGACTTCATCGACAAGGGGCGCGTCAAACGCGTCTATGTGCAGGGCGACGCGCAGTTCCGCTCGCGTCCGGAAGACCTCGCGCAGTGGTTCGTGCGCGGATCGGATGGGCAGATGTCACCGTTCTCGGCATTCTCGACGGTCAGCTGGTCTACCGCGCCCAGTTCCACCTCGCGCTTCAACGGCTTGCCCGCCTACGAATTCTCCGGCGATGCCGGCACCGGCGTAAGCTCGGGCACGGCGATGAACCTCATGGAAAAGATGGCGTCCGACATTCCCGGCGTAAGCGTGGCCTGGGCGGGCTCGTCCTATCAGGAGCGGCTGTCCTCCGGTCAGGGGCCGGTGCTTTATGCGCTGTCGCTGCTGGTGGTGTTCCTGTGCCTTGCCGCGCTCTATGAAAGCTGGTCGATCCCGGTCGCGGTCATCCTCGTGATCCCGCTCGGCCTGCTCGGCGCGATCGCCTTCGTGACGCTGCGGGGTCTTGAAAACGACGTCTACCTGCAGATCGGCCTGCTTACCACGATGGGCCTCGCCGCCAAGAACGCGATCCTCATGATCGAATTCGCGGAACAGGCAGAGCGGCAGGGCAAGCGCGTCATCGATGCCGCGCTGGAAGCGGCGCGCATCCGCCTTCGTCCGATCCTGATGACCAGCTTCGCGTTCATCTTCGGCGTGCTGCCACTGGCAACGGCGACCGGCGCGGGCGCCAACAGCCGCGTCGCCATCGGTACGGCGGTGGTGGGCGGCATGCTCACCGCCACGTTGCTGGCGATCTTCTACATCCCGCTGTTCTTCGTGCTCGTGCGCCGCAGCGTGCGCGACGGTATCGCCAAGGCCCGCGAGAAACTGGCCGAGCGCAAACAGCGCGCGGGAGACACCGCATGAAGCGCCTGACCGCAACCACCCGGCTGATGGCCGGATTCCTCCCCGCGCTTGCCCTGGGAGCCTGTTCGCTGGCACCCAAGTACGTGGCTCCGCCGCCGCCGGTCCCGGCTTCCTGGCCGGTCGGGGACGCCTATCTTGCGCAGAGCGAGGCGTCCCTGCCGCTGGTGTCTTACAAGGAAGTCTTCCGCGATCCTCGCCTGCAGGCTCTGGTGGAGCAGGCCCTCACCAATAACCGGGACTTGCGGGTCGCCGCGGCCAACATCGCCGCCGCGCGGGCGCAGGTGCGCGTCACCCGGGCCAACCAGTTCCCGGCCGTCACCGCCACCTCGTCCGCCACCGATAGCGAGACCGGCGGCGGGTTCGGCCAGAACGGCATGAACTATACGCTACGGGGCGGCATCTCCAGCTTCGAGCTGGACCTTTTCGGCAAGCTGGCCAACGCCACCCAGTCCCAGCGCGACACCGCGCTGGCGACCGAGGCAGCGGCACGTACCGTGCGCCTCGGCCTCGTCGCCGACCTCGCGCTTGGCTGGGCCACATACGCCGCCGACCGCGATCTGCTGAACATTGCCCAGGCAACTGCCGCCAACGCCGCGGGCAGCGTACGCCTGTCCGACGCGCGCCTGAAGGGCGGCGTCGCGCCGCGTACCGAACTGCGCCAGGCCGAACAGGTTCTGGAGACCGCCAACGGCGACGTCGCTGCGCAGAAGGCGCAGCTGGCGCAGGACATCAACGCCATCCGCCTGCTCATCGGCGCCGACTTCGACCAGTCCCTGCTTCCCACCGGGATCGACGAGGTTAACGCCAGCCTGAGCGAACTTCCCGCCGGAACCAGCACGCAGGTTCTGCTGCGCCGCCCGGACGTGGTTCAGGCCGAATACCAGCTACGTGCCGCCAATGCCGACATCGGTGTCGCTCGGGCACAGCTGTTCCCCTCGATTTCGATCAGTGCGCTGATCGGTTTTGCCAGCACGTCGCTCTCCTCGCTGTTCGACGGCGCCTCACGCACGACAACACTGGGAGGCAATGGCAGCTGGTCGATCTTCAACGCCGGCGGCCTCTCGGCCAACGTCGAGGTTTCGAAAGCCCAGCGTGACGCAGCGCTGGCGACGTATGAGAAGGCAATCCAGACGGCCTTCAGCGAAACCGCTGATGCTCTCGCGGATCAGGGGACGCTGGCCGAGCGGCTGCGCGCGGCCTCGGCCTTCACTGCGGCCACGCAGGACGCCGCACAGCTAACCGAGGCGACCTATCGCCGGGGCATCGCCAGCTCGCTCGACAATCTCGACGCCCAGCGCACCCTCTATTCGGCGCGCCGGACGGAGATTGCGGTACGGCTTCAGCAGGCGAACAACCGAGTTACGCTCTACCGAGTGCTGGGCGGAGACCAGTCGACAGCGCCCGCTCAGCCGTAAAGCGGGATGATCTGCGGAAGGTCGACCGTAGTGCGAATGCCCGGCGGCGCCGCGCAGACGGCGGGGAGCGCGTTGATCGGCCGGTGCGCGGTCAGGCCGGGCGTATAGGCCGGGTAGTCCTCTGCCGAGACCGGGAAGGTGATGTCGACCTTCACCGGCGTATCCCCCTCGGTGACGATGCGCCAACCGGATTCGCGCAAGTCCCAATCGTGTTCGATATCGGTCGTCACGTACCAGTTCGCACGGAAACGCAAGATGGATCGCCCCTGATGCTTGCAGGTGATCGTCGTGCGCATCGCCCCCACCGTCCCGGCCGGAACCTTGCCCGCCGCGATGTCGAGGTCGTGCTTTGTCGCAGACAGTTCGCCCACTGCCTCGATCTCGTCGCAGGGCAGGCCGATAGCCTCGGCGATCTGGGAAAGCGAGCTGCCGAAATCGCCTTTGAGGTGTTCGGCGCGGCGCTGGTCGAACGGGGCCATCGGCGCGGCGAAGCCCATGATCTGGAACAGCATGTCGGGTGAATTGCGGCTCGATACGTCGGCATATTCGTCGATCGTCAGCAGGCCATGGCCCCGCTGGAGCGAGAGCAGCGGAATCGCCAGCGCCTCGGTGACAAAGCCGGGGCTGGAGCCGGTCGAGTAGATCGAGGTTCCGCCCTTGGCACAGGCTTCCTCGATGCGCGCGCGATTGGCCGGGTCCATCATCGGTGGATAGTGGAAATCGCCGCGCGTGGTCACCACGTTCTTGCCCGAGGCGAGCAGCGCGCAGAGCGCATCCCAATCGGTCCCCTGCTGCATGAACAGCACGCAATCGGCATCCAGCGCCACGATATCGTCCAGCGAGCCGGTCGCCTTCACGCCGGTTTCAGCTTCCGCTCCTTCAAGGCCCGCAAGCTCACCCGCATCGCGGCCGACCTTGTCTGCCGAACTGACCCACAGCCCGACCAGTTCCATCCGCGGATGCTCGATCACCATGCGCAGCGCGCGGCTGCCGACATTGCCCGTCGCCCACTGGACAACCCGCCAGATCCTGTCTTGTGGCATCCCGTTCTCTCCCGTGTTTTCTTCTTGGGCGTTACCCTGCCGGACCTGCAGACCAAGGGGCATTCCCGCGTGGGAACGCCCCTGCCCGTTCAGAATTTCACGCCCGCCTCTACGCCGTAGATCGCCGGCTTGTTCCAGTTCGCGCCGATGCCGAAGCTGGAGTACTGCGCCTGCGTCAGATAGCGGCTGTTCGTGACGTTATCGCCGTAAAGCGCGAGGTAGAACTTTTCGTCCGGCGCGGTCCACTGCGCGCGCAGGGCCAGGGTGGCATAACTTCCCTGCTCGAACTGCACGCCCGAGGGGCCGAAGAAGAACTTCGAGGAATAGAACAGGTTGCCCGACAGAGCGAGCTGACCGCCGGCCACATCCGCCTCGTAGCGCGTGCCGACGAAGCCGGTAAATTCGGGCGTGCGCTGCATCGTCACGTCCTCCAGCATTGTGGGCACGACCACGAAGGTCACGCCGCCCGCCGCGCATGCCGCTGCCGTGGCAGCATCAAGCTCGTTGCAGCGCACGTAGACCGGCGCATTGTTGAACTTCTTGTAGCGGGCATGGACCCACGAAGCGCCTGCCGAAACCTGGAAGGCCGGGGTCACCTGATAATGGGCCGAGCCTTCAAGGCCGTAGATCTCGGATGTCGCGGCGTTGATAATCTCCGCCGTGCCGGTGCGGTAGATCGAGACCTGCAGGTTCTTGTAATCGTAGTAGAATGCCGCGCCCTCGAACGAGAGGCCGCGTGCCTGGTACTTGAAGCCGAGTTCGTAGGCGTTGATATCCTCGGGCTTGACGCTGTTGCAGAGGAACTGCCCGGGGTTCGCGGGATCGGGATTGGACTGGCACGAACCACCGACGTCGGAAATCGCCGCCTTGTAGCCCTTGGTGAACGAGGCATAGATGCTGGTCTGGTCGGTCGGTTTGTAGCGCAGCACCACGCGGGGGGTTAGCTTGTTGTTCGAGATATTCGGCACCGGCACCCGGATATCGGTAAACGAGCGGTTCCAGTAGGCATCCACGATCTTGTCCTGCGAATAACGCGCGCCCGCCGTCACGAACAGCTGGGGGGTCAACTCGTAGGTCGCATCGAGGAACGCGGCATAGCTCTTGACCGTGGTGCTGGAGCCGCCGAGGCGGATGCGCTCATTCGAACCGTTACCCGCGTTGTTGATGTAAGTGATGTAGGTATCGGTGTTCTGGAAGTAGAACAGCCCGGTGGTCCACTGTAGCTTGGGTCCGGCCTTGGAGGTCAGCAGAAACTCCTGGCTCCATGTATCGTTGATGTTGGGCAGGCCGAGCTGGAACAGGTCGAGCCCGGAATAGTCGAGATCCTGCGACATGACCGAGTTTTCACTGCGGTACTGGCTGTAGGATGTAAAATTCGCAAAGCCGAGGTCGGCGCGGATCGTGCCCTGCAGCACGTCGCTGTTCGACCGAAAAATCTCACCCACGGAACCCGTGGCGATCTTGTTCTTGGCCGTCGTGAAAGTACCGGGAATACCCCCGAACGGTGCGCCCAGCCCGAAGTCCGAGGTATCGAGCGTCGAGGCCAGCATGTTCGAGGGGTCGTTCACGTCGCCGTGCTTGTAGCGCAGCAAAACGTCCACATTGTCGGTCAGGTCCGCCTTCAGGCCAAGCCGCATCGACCAGTTCCTGTAGCCGCCCACGCGCTTGCCGCTGGAGATATCGTGCTGCCAGCCGTCGCCCCGGCGGTACTGGCCCTCCACGCTCAGCGCCACGCGGTCGGAGATGACGTAGTTGGTGAAAGCCTCGGCGCGGGCCTCGTTGTAGCGCCCGTAACTAACGCGGCCCTCGAAGGCATTGCCGTTCGTCGAAGGCTCCCGCGTGGAGACGAGGATCGCGCCTCCGGTGGTGTTGCGGCCGAACAAGGTGCCCTGCGGGCCTTTCAGCACCTGGATGCTGTCAACGCTGATGAGGTCGAAATCAGCCGCCAGTGGGTTGGGCGAGTAGAATCCGTCAATGTAGATGCCGACATTGCCGCCGCCGCCCGATGTCGTCACCGCGGTGCCGATGCCGCGAATGGTGGGTTGGAAGAAGCCGCCCGCGAAGTCGAAACGCAGCGCCGGGGTAACCTTGCCGATATCGGCAAGCTGCTGGACGCTGGCGGTCTTGAGGACATCGTCGGTAAGGTTGGTGATCGAGATCGGCACATCGACCTGTGCCTCGGCGCGGCGCTGGGCGGTGACGATAATCGCGCCGTCGTCGATAGAGGGCGTGTCCTGCGCACTGGCCTGCGCGAAAGCCGGCAGCGGCGCCAGCGCCGACAACCCGGCCAGCGCAAACACGGACGCATAAGTCCTGGCACTATTCACGGTATCCCTCCCTGTTTTGCTTTTCAGCGATCCTACAGCCGATGCGGGAGGGTGTGCCAGCGGGCGCATGGACACCTGCGAGATATCGCGAGGGCAGATTCGCGGCAGAGGACCCTCAGGGGCCCATGTATCCTATCGTTTCCTGGTGAGCGTCGAAGGAATCAGCTTTCCAGCGGACCGAGCCGAACGGACGCTCCAGACGTCGCCGCACTCGGCGGCCGTGGTGGCTGCGGTTAAAGGCGTCCACCTTCGCCTGAATGTCGAAATCGGACTGGGTATAGCGCCCCCGCATCCGCAAATAGTCGCCCCAGGTGGGGCAGTGATAGCGCTCGGTCCACAGGGCCGGATTTTCGATGTCACGAGCTATGGTCCAATCGAAGCCGCCGATGCGCTTGCGCACGCGCTGCATCGTCATCATCGCATCGTAGAATTCCCGGGCGCGGACGGGATCTACGTCATACTCGACCTCGATCACCAACGGCCCGGAACGCAGGGTCAGCGGCAGGGTGACTTCGGGCTCGTAGCCGATCTCGACCGAGTCCGTATCGGCCTCGGCGTCCTGCGCAACCGGCAGGACAGTGCCCAGCAAGGCGCTGGCGGCCACGGCGATGCCGGACGCGACAAGCGCGAAGGACACGTCATGCGCGCTCGCAACCATACCCCACCCCCAGGCGCCGATACCCACGCCGGCAGTGATCGCCGAGGAGAACAGCGAAAGCGCCCGCGCCGTTACCCAACGCGGCGCGGAAAGCTGCACGGTGACGTTGAGCATCGCCACGGTCAGGATGTTGCAAGCCCCTACCACGAGGAACGCGAGGCAGCTGAGGACCAGCGAATGGCTGAAACCGATAGCGACGAGCGCGATGCCCGTACCCACGGCGAACAGGCGAAGCGCCCATTCGGTTGAGATCGCCTCGCGGATCTGGCTGACGAAAAGCGCGCCCGCCACCGCGCCTACCCCTTGTGCGCCCAGCAAAATGCCGAAGGTTGCCGCATTACCGTGCAGTAGGTCCTTGGCGATCAACGGTGCAAGGGCCGATGCGGTCGCCGTGGTAAGGCCGAACACCAACACCCGCAACAGGGCTGTGCGCACAGCCGGCGCATGCAGCGCATAACGTGCGCCGGTCAGGATCGCGCGGTCGATCCGCTCGGGCGGTAGGCGCGAGGGCACGTGGCGGCGCTGCCAGAAGAAGAACGCGGTGAGCAGCGGCAGGTAAAGCAGCGCGGTCATGCCGAATACCGCCTTCACGCCGTAGACGACGACGATCAACCCGCCCAGCGCCGGCCCGAAGCTGCGCGCGACATTGTAGCTGATCGTCCCCAGCGCCACCGCCGCCGGCAGATGCGCGCGCGAGACCTGCTCCGGGATCGAGGCCTGCCAGGAAGGCGAGAACAACGCCACGCCGCCGCCGATCAGCACACAGAACGTCAACAGCACCCACGGCGTCGTCAGGCCCAGAAAGGTGACGCCCGCCAGCACCGCTGCGGCGACTGCGCTGAAGGCCAGCCCGGTCATGGCGATGCGGCGGCGGTCGAACATGTCGGCAATAGCACCCGCGGGCAGCGTCACCAGCATCAACGGGATCATCATCGCCGTCTGTACCAGCGCAACCATGCTGGGCGAATTGCTCAGCCGGGTCATCTCCCACTGCGCCCCCACGCCCAGGAACAGCTGCCCGAAGTTCGAGAACAGGCTGGCGGACCAGATGTTGCGGAACGTGCGCTCCCTCAGCGGGGCGAAAGCACCGCCCTTAGCCTGTTCGGACCCTTCGCCGCTCCCGCCGCCTGCGCCGCCTGCTCCTCCTGCACCGCCCGCCATGGCCACTTCATCCCTGTTCTTTTGTTTGGACACCGATCTTGGCCAGCACCCTGCGCCCGTCAAGGGGGGCATCGCGAAGACGATCTATTGCAGCATCGCAGCCTCATACCGATATACTAACCATAGTCAGCAATCGCTGCGGCGATAGGACTTTGTGGTCCGATTGCAATTCCCCCGCCCCCCAAGCATGACCGGCGGAAATCGGCGCTTTGCTGCGCAAACGAACACGAGGAGAGCTGCCGTGACCGAGGCCTATATCATCGACGCTGTGAGAACCCCGCGCGGCCTTGGCAAGATGGGCAAAGGCGCACTGTCGCAGATGCATCCCGAACATCTGTCGGCCTCCGTCCTTGCCGCGATCAAGGATCGCAACGCAATCGACACCGCTGAAGTCGACGACGTGATCTGGGGCGTCTCCGCCGCGCTTGGCCAGCAGGCGGGCGACATCGGCCGCATGGCCGCGCTCGATGCAGGCTACGACGTGAAGGCCGGCGGCGTCACCCTCAACCGCTTCTGCGGGTCGAGCATCACCTCCACCAGCCTTGCCGCTGCCATGATAAAGTCGGGCATGGCCGATCTGATGGTGGCGGGCGGCATGGACATGCTTTCCTACGCCAACATGTACGGCATGAAGATGCGCGAAGCGGGCGTAGGCAGCTCCGGGATGGGCGCGGGCAACCCGCGCCTCCAGGCCAAGCACCCGCAGTCTAACCAGGGCGTCGCCGCCGACGCCATTGCCGCGATGGAAGGCATCACCCGCGCAGAGCTGGAAGCGCTCGGGGTCGAGAGCCAGCGCCGCGCCGCGCTCGCAATCGCCGAAGGCCGCTTCGACAAGTCGACGATCGTGGTGAAGGACGACGAGGGCAACGTCATTCTCGATCACGAGGAATACCCCCGCCCCGAAACGACCGCCGAAAGCCTGGCTCAGTTGAAGCCGGCCTTCGAGATGTTCTACAACATGCCTTCCGCACCCGGCGGCAAGACCTATGTGGAACTGATCAACCAGGTCTATCCCGAGGTGGAGATCAAGCCGATCCACCACGTCGGCATCTCCTCGGGCGTAGTCGACGGCGCCTCCGCCATCCTGCTGGCATCCAAGGACTATGCCGAGGCCCATGGCCTGAAACCGCGCGCGCGCATAGTCGCCATGGCCGAAACCGGCGACTGCCCTACCCTGATGCTCAACGGTCCGGTGCCGGCGGCGCGCAAGGTACTGGCAAAGGCTGGTCTCACCGTCGCTGATATCGACGTCTTCGAGGTGAACGAGGCTTTCGCCGTCGTCGTAGAGAAATTCATCCGCGACCTTGACCTCGACCGCACCAAGGTTAACCCCAACGGAGGTTCGATGGCGCTGGGCCATCCCATCGGCGGAACCGGCGCCATGCTGATCGGCACGGCTCTGGATGAACTGGAACGGACCGGCGGGCGTTACGGCCTCATAACGATGTGCGCGGCGGGCGGTATGGCCCCTGCGATTATCATAGAACGCGTCTGACGACGCTGGACATCACACGGAGCGCGCCAGAGGGCGCCCTGTAAGGAGCAATGCGTGGCCACTGAGGCGGAAGACAAACCGATGGGCAAGCTGAGCGACCCCTTCTCCATGCGCGACGAAACCCCGACGCGCCAGGTGGGCTTGCGCATGACCATCGTCAGCCGGCTGCAGCGCAACAATTTCGATCGTAAAGTGGCCGCTCTCAACGTCACCCGCTCGCAATGGGCGATGATCGCGATCGTCGCGCGCTATCCCGGATCGACCCAGCGGACCGTCGCCGAATACCTCGAAATGTCCGAGGCTTCGGCCGGTCGGCTGATCGACCGCCTCTGCGCAGACGGATTGCTCGAACGCCGCGACCGCAAGGATGACCGGCGTGCTCGCGCAGTCTACCTCACCGAGCAGGCAAAGCCTCTTCTCGACCACCTCGGCGCGATCGCCGCCGAGAGCGAGAAGCGCATGTTCGCAGGCTTTTCCGACGAAGAAGTCGACCGCCTGCTGAACTACATGACGCGCATCTACGAAAACGTCAGCCGGGGCTGAGTTTCACACGCCGCAACAGTGGTTGCGCCAACAGGTACAAATGAAAAAGGGCGGCGCCATCGGCACCGCCCTTTCTTTTTCAGTGCCTTGGAAGGCTCACTTAGCCGAAGCGATTTCCTTCTTCGACAGCGAGGAGGTCACCTTGCCGCCGACGTCGCTGAGGCTCGAAGCCGGAACGGTCACCAGACGGCCGTTCAGGATGACCTGCGGGTTACCCTCTGCGGTGACGCGGTAGATCGGCGCGATGCGGAAGCCATCGGCGGCGTAGAGCATCTTGCCGGCGTTCAGCGCGACCGGCGAAGCAGCTTCCTCGGTGGCTTCGCGGACCTGGGCGATCTCAGCGAAAGCGACGCCCGGAAGGGCAGCTACAGTGACAAGAGCGACGAGCGATGCGAACTTCTTCATTGTCTTTCTCCGAACCTGACGAACCTAAACGTAATCGGTTTTTCCAACTTACTAACCTAGGTTAGGAGTTGGTCGCGCGGAAGTCAATTGTAATTTCTGCAACTATAAGCGCATTTTGTTCAACGTTATCGCCATGGCGTGATTTGCCCCGCCGTTCCTGTTCCTGATCTCTCAAAGGCCCGGAAACGGGCGGCCTGGCGGCCATCATCGTCCGCACGATGGGCGCCCCGGTTGATCCTCTCGGGCTTTGCGCGCACATCGAACAGGTGGCGGCAAACGGCTGAAAAGCTGGCCGCAAAGGCGAAATCACAAGATAACGACAGGGACTGGCAGAAGATGTCGACAAAGGTCATGGAGGGCGTGCGCGTCCTTGAAGTCGCACAGTTCACCTTCACCCCCGCCGCCGGCGCCGTGCTGGCCGACTGGGGGGCAGACGTCATCAAGATCGAGCACCCGGTGCGTGGCGATACACAGCGCGGTTTCCTCAACATGGGGGGCGTCACCCTCGACCCGCTGCGCCACACCCTGTTCGAGCACCCCAATCGGGGCAAGCGCAGCGTCGGCATCGACCTTTCCACGCCCGAGGGCCAGGAAGTGCTCTACGAACTGGCCAAGCAGTGCGACGTGTTCCTGACCAACTACCTCCCGCAGGTGCGCCAGAAGAACAAGTTCGACGTCGAGCACATCCGCGCGGTCAATCCGAACATCATCTATGCGCGCGGCTCGGCACTGGGGAACAAGGGGCCTGAGCGCGAGGTAGGCGGCTTCGACGGTACTTGCTTCTGGGCCCGCAGCGGTGTTGCCTATTCGATGACACCCGAGGAATTGGGGGCCCCCCTATCGCAGGGTATCCCGGCTTTCGGCGATTCCATCGGCGGCATGTTCATCGCCGGCGGCATTTCCGCAGCGCTCTATCACCGCGAAAAGACGGGCGAGACCACCGAACTCGACGTCTCGCTTCTCAGCACCGCTGCCTGGGCCTCGGGCGCGCTGATCGCACAGGTCGCCGAGACGGGCATACTTACCCGCAACCCGATGCCGGGATCGGGCGGCGCGGCGCGCAACCCGTTTATGGGCAACTACCAGACCAGCGACAACGGGACGATCAACCTCTGCACGATCTCGCCCACGGGCCACATCCGCAGCCTGTTCGAACATCTCGGCGTGCCGGAAGCGGCAGAAGATCCGCGCTTTTCCGACCCCCGCGCCCTGTTCGAAAACGCAGGTGCGGCCAGCGACGTGCTGGTCAAGGCTTTCGCGCAGCACCCGTTCGCCTACTGGCGCCAGCACCTCAAGACCTTCTCGGGCCAGTGGGCGCCGGTCCAGAGCTTCCACGACCTGCTCACCGATGACCAGGCTGTCGCTAACGACATGATCATCGAAGTCGAGGGTGCCGACGGCGGTGCACCGCTCAAGTTGGTACGCGGTCCGGTGCAGTGGAACGGCGAAGCGGTGGAAACCACCCGTTCGCCGCAGGCCTCCGAGCATACCGAACTCGT
Organism: Novosphingobium sp. 18050; assembly: GCF_902706195.1. Classification (GTDB taxonomy): domain Bacteria; phylum Pseudomonadota; class Alphaproteobacteria; order Sphingomonadales; family Sphingomonadaceae; genus Novosphingobium. The sequence continues at coordinate 128,267 of NZ_CACSJO010000004.1, forward strand.
GCTCATGGAAATGGGCATCGAGTGGGACAAGATCGAAGAATGGAAAGCCAAGGGCGCGATCGCCTGAGCGCCAGCCCGCCATGCTGAAGCGGCATATCGCCGCCCAATGCTTGAATGCCCTGACAACAGGCGCATAGAATATTCCGGTGCCATCGCGTGAAAACAAGCGATGTCGACCCGGATAACGACGCACATGTGAGAGACCTCTCTCAAGAATGAGGAACCTGAAATGAAGCCCGGAACCCGCCTGAAAAGCGCCGCCTGTGACACCGAAGTCATGGTCATTCGCAGCGCCGACGGCCAGATTGAGTGCGGCGGCTCGCCTATGGGGGAGACCAAGCCCGCCGAGCCCGCCCCCCTCGCCGCAGATTTTTCCGCCGGCACCCTGATGGGCAAGCGTTACGTGGATAGCGATGGCAAGTACGAATTGCTCTGCGTGAAGCCCGGAAAGGGTTCGCTTGGCGTCGACGGCGCCGCGCTGGTCGTCAAGGACGCCAAGCCACTTCCGGCCTCCGACTGACTTTCGAAAAAGACACCCGATGAACATCGCCCTCCTTCTCGAAATGGCCGCCGAGGCCGCGCCCGACCGCATCGCTCTCGTCTGCGAAGGAAAGCGCTGGACGTATGGCGACCTCCTCGCCGCCGCGCGCGGTGCGTTCGAGCTGATCCAGGATAGCGGCGCCGAATATGTCGCCCTGCTCGACGAGAGCAGTGAGGCAGCGGTTATTGCGGTATTTGGCGCAGCGCTGGCGGGTGTGCCTTATTGCCCGCTCAACTACCGCCTGCCTGATGCGGACCTTGCCGCCCTGCTGGGCCGCATCGCGCCCGCGCTGGTCATCGGTGACGAAGAGCGCGTGCTGCGGATTGCTGGAGGCCAGGACCACACGATCATCCCGCGCGATGAGTTCACGCTGAAGGTGCAGGAAACCGTACCCGGCGACGACGCGCGCGAATATGATCCGGGTGAAGGCGTCGCGATCCAGTTGTTCACCAGCGGCACCACTGCGGCGCCGAAGGCCGCGATCCTGCGACATTCGAACCTCATCGGTTACATCCTGGGCACCGTGGAATTCGCCAGCGCCGACGAGGCCGACGCGGCTCTTGTGGTCGTGCCGCCTTACCACATCGCTGGAATCTCGGCGATGCTGTCGTCGATCTACGCCCAGCGCAAGATCGTGATGCTGCCCAATTTCTCGCCCGAAGGCTGGCTTTCGCTGGTCGCAGGCGAGGCTATCACCAATGCTTTCGTGGTGCCGACCATGCTGGCGCGCATCGTCGATGCCATGGAAAAGGGCGCTGCTGCCCAGACCGCCAGCCTTCGCGCCATTGCTTATGGCGGCGGCAAGATGCCGCTCGAGGTGATTCACAAGGCGCTGGAACGCTTCCCTGGCGCGGGCTTCACCAACGCTTACGGCCTCACCGAAACCAGCTCGACCGTTGCCCTGCTTGGCCCCGAGGATCACCGCGAAGCGCTTGCCTCGGACGATCCGAAAGTCCGCGCGCGCCTAACCTCGCTGGGCAAGCCGATCCCCACCGTCGAAATGGAAATCCGGGGCGAGAATGGCGAAGTCCTTCCTGTGGGCCAGCCGGGCGAGATTTATGTGCGCGGCGATCAGGTTTCGGGAGAGTACAAGGAAAAGAGCGCGCTCGACGCTGACGGCTGGTTTCCCACCCGCGACGCCGGGTTCATGGACGAGGATGGCTATCTGTTCCTTTCCGGCCGTGCCGACGACGTGATCGTGCGCGGCGGCGAGAATATGTCACCCGGCGAGATCGAGGACGTGCTGCTCACCCACCCCGCCATCGCCGACGCCTGTGCCTGCGCGATTCCCTCGGTCGAGTGGGGCGAGACGGTGGGTGTGGCCGTAGTCACCCGCGAAGGCCACGCCGCCCCGAACGAGGGCGAGTTGAAAGAACTGGTCCGCTCGCGCCTGCGATCCTCGCGGGTGCCGGAGAAGGTCGCCTTCGTCACCGAATTGCCCTACAACGAAATGGGTAAGCTGCTGCGCCGCAAAGTGAAGGATGTCCTTGCCGACTGAACGTGCCTTTCCCGGTCCCGCAATCCCATTGGCGCGTTGGGCCGACAGGCAGATCAAGGCGATGGCCGCCACGCACGTAAGCGCGGCGATTTCCGTGCTCGACGGCGCGACCTTGATGGGTGAGCGCAGCGCCGGTTACCGTATCAACGGCAGGATTTCTGCAGGACTGGGCGGTAGCCACCTGATGCCCACTCGGGACGGCGGCTGGTTCGCCCTCACCCTGATCCGCGACGTCGACCGAGAACTGCTGCCCGCCCTCTTCGGCAACGCCGACATCGAAGCGCTCGACTGGGATACGATTGCCGCAGCCGTGCTGCAGCATGACTGCGCCGACCTCGTTGCGACAGGCCGCGCCCTCGGCCTGCCAGTGGCCTCGGCGGACGAGAAGCCGGCTTCGCCTCCCGTCGAAATGATGCTGCGCGGCGAGTGGCGGGAACGACCTGCCGGGCACCGCCCGCTGGTGATCGACATGTCTGCCATCTGGGCGGGGCCGCTTGCCGGGCATCTGCTCTGGCAGGCCGGCATGACGGTGGTGAAAGTCGAGAGCCGCAGCCGCCCCGATCTCATCCGCCGCGACGATCCGGCAACGTTCGAGCGCATCAACCAGGGCAAGGCCAGCCTGCTCGTCGACTTCGCCAGCGACACAGAAAAGGCCGCGCTGATCGCCCTGATCCGCCGTGCCGACGTGGTGATCGAATCCTCCCGCCCTCGCGCCCTCCGGCATCTCGGCATCGACGCTGAGTTGCTCGTGCGCGAAGTCCCCGGCCTGGTCTGGCTGTCGGTCACCGGCCACGGCGCCAGCGGAGACGCCGCAAACTGGGTAGGCATCGGCAACGACTGCGGCGTTGCCGGGGGGCTGTCCCGCGCGATGGCCGATGTGTCGGGCGAAATCGGCTACGTCGGTGACGCCATCGCCGACCCCCTGACGGGCATCATCGCTGCGCGCGAAGGTCTTGATGCCTACCGCAGCGGCCTTGCCCAGCGTATAGGACTGTCGATGAGCGCCGTCACCGCAATGGCCCTGGCCGAGGAACGCGCGCACGACCGCGCCGCGATCGACGCCGAATTGCGCGCCTGGGGCACAGCAACCGGGTGCCCCTTCCCTCCTCAAGTCCGGCCCCGTGTACTGCAGGCCCAGGTACGTCCGGTGGGCGCAGACACCACCCGCTATCTCGGCGAATTCGCAAGATGCTGATCCGTGATGCCGAAATCTTCGGCGGCAAGCGCTGCGACGTGCGCATCGAAGGCGCGCGCATCGCAGAGATCGGCGAGTTGCGTGCCCGTCCACGCGAATCGGTGATCGAGGCATTCGGCGGTGCACTGTTGTCAGGCCTTCACGACCACCACATACACCTCGCCGCCCTCGCCGCGCAGAATAGCTCGGTGCAATGCGGTTCGCCACAAGTCACCAACGCCGATGCGCTTGCCCGAGCGCTGCAAGTGCCTGGAACCGGCTGGCTGCGCGCCATCGGCTTTCACGAAAGCGTGCTGGACGACGCCCTTCCCGATGCTGCCATACTCGACCGGATCGTCCCGGATCGTCCTCTCCGGCTGCAGCATCGTACCGGACGTATGTGGCTGCTGAATTCGCGCGCACTGGAAGAACTACTCGCCATTGCTGCTCCGCCGCCGGGACTGGAACGCAGCGGCAGCGGCTTCACCGGACGCTTGTTCGATGAGGACGCCTGGCTGCAGCGAGCGCTCGGAAGCCTGCCCCCGGACTTTAGAGAAGTCAGCGCCGAACTCACCCGCTTCGGAGTGACCGGCGTGACCGATATGTCACCGCGAAATGATCCCGTCATCGCCCGTCACTTCGCGCAACAGCGGGCGGAAGGCACCCTACTCCAGTCTCCCGTCCTCGCCGGCGGCCTGACCCTTGTCGAGGCAGAGCAAGCGGGGTGGCACCTTGGTCCTCTCAAGATGCACCTGCACGAAGCAGCACTTCCCGATTTCGAAGAGGCGCTGGGCTTCATCGCCGCCGGCCATGCGCAGAGACGCGCCGTTGCCGTTCATTGCGTGACCGAGGTGGAACTGGTTTTCACGCTCGCCTTGCTCGAATGCGCCGGCTCCATGCCGGGAGACCGTATCGAGCACGTCTCAGTCGCCTCGCCCGAACTGGTGAAGCGCATGGCCGCCCTCGGCCTGCAAGCCTGCGTCCAACCGCACTTCATCGCCGAGCGCGGCGACCGCTACCTTGCCGACGTCGAACCCCGGCTCCACCCCGACCTTTATCGCCTTCGAACCTTACGCGAAGCGGGCATCCCCATGGCAGGCGGCAGCGACGCCCCCTACGGTAGCGCCGATCCATGGCAGGCCATGGCCGCCGCCGTCAGCCGCTGCACCTTGAGCGGCTCCCACATAGGACCTGATGAGGCGCTGACGCCGGAAGAAGCACTCGCGCTCTATCTCGCGGATCCGCTGGACCTTTCGCGCGTACGCCGCATCTCTGCCGGTGAGCCTGCCGATTTTTGTCTGCTCGGGCTGCCATGGTCCGAGGCGAGAAGTAGGCTTTCCTGTGCCGACGTAGCCGCAACGATCTGCGCTGGACGCCTAGTCTACCAGCGCGTCGATCAAACCCCATTCGAGCGCTTGGCGCGCGCCGACGCGGCGCCCTGACAACACCATCAAAGCAGTGCGCTGACGCCCGATCCGGCGCGTCACGGACACACACCCTCCCGCCCCTGGCAGTACCCCCATCGCCAGTTCGGGCAACTGGAACCACGAACGCCGCGTTGCGGTGATCCGGCTGGCGAAAGCCGCCAGTTCCAATCCCGCGCCAATGCAAGCGCCGTCGATCTCCACCGCAAACCGGTCGGCGCAGCGCACTGCTTCACGCGCGGGCAAAGTCCGGCTGCGGATCATGTGCGCAGTGGCCGGATCAATCGTCGTCCCGAATTCGCCAAGGTCCGCGCCAAGACTGAATGCCTTACCATGCGCTCGTAGCGTGATGCGGCTGATGCTGCGGTCCATATTAACCAGCACGAAGGCCTCGTGCAGAGCATCACGCATATGCCGGTCGATGGCGTTGCCCGCCTCTCCCCGGTTGAGCATGGCGATTACTTCGTCCCCTTGGCGCGACAGTGAAACGGCGCCCCGAATCAGATCACACGAAGGGATTTTCCGGCGGGCAATCCAATCCCTGTGCGCCGTGCTGCCCTGCAGCGTGGCATAGGCCAAAGACTCTGCCGTAAGCCCATCATCGGCCGAAAGTGAAGGCAGCAACCGCAGCAACTGCACAAGCGTCGAAGCGGCAAGAGACTGCGATATCGCCGCCTCGCCCAAGGCTGCTGCCTGGGAGCGCGATTCGACCACCGTATCCAACTTGGATGCAAGGGGGTGATCCGCCCCACCTATTCCAATCAACGGACAAGGCGGCAATCGGATATCCCTAGCCTCATACGGTGTCGCCGCCAGATCAACGAAAGCGACAGGCTCAAAACACGAATATCCGCCGTGCTCAAGGTCTGCCGTCGACACCGTCAATCCCGCAAAATCCATGACTTTCCCGTATATACGCATCGATTCTATTCATCGCTGAAAAGGCATTGGACTGGCCCAGAGACATTGACCAGCCCAGAGCGTAACAGGCAAGCTTGGCGACAAGCGCCATCAACCTACTGGAAGCTCCGTATGAAGGCGGAGAAACTGTGCTGAATTTTCCCAATCGTATACATAAAAGATGCGCTTGATGAACAGGTGTGTTGATGCTAACCAAAGTGAGCAAAAAACGAGAATGACTCAGTTATCTGGGCAAACGACTCGGGGATAGAGGCAATCTCGTCGAAAGCGAGTTCATCAACCAAGCAGAGGGAGGAGAGACCTCATGTCTGGAAAGACGTCATCATCATCGAACAAGGCAAAAATTGCTCGTCGCGTGATCGAAGTGCTGGAATATTTCGACGACGCGCATCGGGAGGCTACCGTCATGGACATCGTCCGGCGCTATAACCGACCGCAGTCGAGCACATCCGAACTGCTTTCGAGCCTGGTAGAACTGGGGCTCCTTCATAAGGACCCTTACTCGCGCGCTTACAGCCTGACGCCACGCGCCGCGCTGATCGGCACATCAGGCCAGCCCGAGCTGGTGCGCGACGGACGCATCGTACGCCTGATGGACCGCCTGGTGGCGCAGACCGGCCTTTCTGTCGCGCTGCACTCGATGGTCGGGCTGGACGCGCAGATCGTCAACTGGCGCCATGGTCCCCGTGCCCTTGCCGCAACCCGCGAGCTGGCAGGCGGCGTCAAGGAACCGCTGGCTCGCAGCGCCGCCGGTATGCTGATGCTGTCGACGATCCCTCGCCAGCGCTGCGAAGGCATGGTTCGCCGCCTCAACGCCGAAGCCGACGAGCAGGGCAAGTTCGCCTTCTCGGAAATGATGGCACGCATCGACGCCTGCCGCGAGCCGCGCCACATGTTCGGCACTGCCGGCTTCGGCACCGGCGCCGAAGCCCTTAGCGGCCTTGTTCCGCGCCAGCCCGATGGGCACCCGCTGGTCATCAGCGTGATCTACGGCAAGGACGACAAGGTAACCCCCGAAGCCCTGTTCCAGTGCCTGAGCGACGCCATGCGTGCTTGCCTGCCGGACCCAGGTTCGCAGTACGCCCAGTCGACGGTCGAGCAGTTCTCGCACGCCGCCTGAGCGCAGCAAACAGAACCAACGGAGGAAGGCCCTGCGAGACATCTCGCGGGCCCTTTCTTTTGCCTGAATTTGTAGAGACGTTCTAATCCGGCAGCGCGTCTAAATAATCTTGGTCGCCGCCATCACGGGCATCGCGGATCGCGAATTGCATGAGCCTTGCTCCCGGTACGAGGTAGCGGTCCTCGCTGATATCCGGGCCCATCTCGACCAGCTTGCGCAGCTCCTTATCCGTCACCAGCGTGACAGAGCGCTCGATGCCGATCATTACCATCGTCGCCATAGATGTGCTGGGATTGCTGACGAGCTTGTCGAATCCCATCTGCGCCACAATCAGGCCGATGATCGGGCGGCTGCTGTCGATGCGGTGACGCATCATTCGCGCGTCCTGCTGGTCCGCCAGCCCATTGCGCATATGCAACAGGCGCGAATGGCGCAGCCAGAAGCTGTGGTAGCTGCGTACGAAACGGTAGCAGCACGCGAACAGGTCCTCATCAGGCCAGCGCTCACGCAGGACGGACAGATAGTCGTCCTGCGCCGTCTCCATCACCGGCTCCAGCACCGCCAGTAGCAGCTCGGTCATGTCGGTGAAGTAATTGTAGAGCGAGGTCATGCCCAGCGAGGCCTTGCCCGCCACACGAGCGAGCGTGACCGGCTCCTCGGACATCTCGATCATTTCGATCGCGGCCGCCAGGATACGCTCACGCGTTATTCGTCCCTTGCGACCCAACCGCTGCCCGTTGAGATTGTGGCTGACTGCCGCGCAGGCCTGTGTCACCGCAGCCGAAAGCGGCGGCGGCAGAGCCGCGAGGTGGCCTGGTTCGGTGGCCACCTCGGGATCGTCATCGCCGCCTGCGGGCAAGGATCAGGCCGGCTCAGCCTGCCGGACAGGCCAGGCCAGCATCTTGACGTCAGTATATTCCTCAATCCCCTCAACGCCCCATTCGCGGCCCATGCCGCTAGCCTTGAAGCCGCCGAAGGGAATGTCGCCAGCAATGCACATGCCGTTGTTAACGCTCATCGAACCGGTCTTCACGCGGCGCGCGATGTTCATGGCGCGGTCGTGGCTACCCGATACCCCGCCCGAGAGGCCGTAAGAGCTTTCATTGGCGATGCGGATGGCGTCGTCGTCGTCGTCGTAGGGGATCACCACCAGGACCGGGCCGAAGATTTCCTCCTGAGCGATGCGCATATCGTTGGTAACGTCCACGAAGCAGGTCGGCTCGACAAAATAGCCGCCGCCCTTGTCGGGACGGATCTTGCCACCGGCCAGCAGCGTGGCGCCTTCTTCCTGACCGAGGTCGATATAGCTCTTCACGCGCTCCATCTGCCGCTTCGAGACGACCGGACCCATGACGTGGGCGGGATTCTCGACATCGCCCCAGTTATCGCCGAACTTGCCGTAAGCGCCGCCAAGGATGGCCTTGGCCTCCTCGTAACGGCTCTTGGGCACCAGCAGGCGCGACTGCACCGCGCAGCCCTGCCCGGCATGGAACACCAGCATCGACATTCCGATGTCCATCGCGAAGTTCGGCGCATCGTCGAGCACGATCTTGGCCGACTTGCCGCCCAACTCCAGGAACACGCGCTTAAGGGTCGCCGCGCCCTGCTCCATGATCCGCTTGCCCACGCCGGTCGAACCGGTGAACGAGATCAGGTCGACCCGCGGGTCGGTCACCAGCATTTCGCCGGCCAGTGCCGGGTCGGCACCGAAAACCACGTTCATCACGCCGTCCGGGAAACCGGCTTCCTTGGCCAGTTCACCGAAGATCGCGCCCATGCCGGGAGTATCGGGAGCAGGCTTGAGGATGACGGTGCAACCTGCCAGCAGCGCCGCCACGACCTTGCCGATGTTGACGTAGAGCGGCACGTTCCAAGGAGTGATCGCGCCAACGACACCGATCGATTCGCGCAGACCAAGGCGCTTGTGGATCATCCCGAAGGCCGGACGCTCGCCATAATCGACTTCCCAGTCGATACGGTCGAAGATCGCGATATAGTCGTCCCAGCCATCGAGCGCCATGTCGACGTGGGCGCGGTTCACCGCACCCTGCGCTGCGCCGGCTTCATGGATGGCGAGTTGGCCCAGCTTCGCGCGGTCGCGCTCGAAAAGCTCGCGATACTTCTTCACCAGCGCCACGCGCTTTTCGAGGTTGGTCGACCAGTCGGTGTCGTCAAAGGCACGGCGGGCGGCGGCGATGGCCTCGTTTACGTCATCGGCAGTGGCGTCGGCAGCCTTGCCGACCGGCTCGCCGGTCCAGGGGCTGATGACATCGAAAGTCGCACCATTGCCGGCATCGCGCAGCTTGCCGTCGATGTAGAGCCTGGCATCGGGAAGAGTGGTCATGAGATGATCCTTGGCAAGAAATCTATGAACTAAAGATCGGGAGCGCGCCGGGTTGCCTCGGCGGTCCTGTCAGACGGTATGCTCAGGCCTTGCGGGCGCCGACGGAGACATGGGAAACCCGTACGTCGGGCGGCAGGTCGATCACCGCACGGAAGACGCCCGTCACCGATGCCGAATGCGAAACCGGCCGCACCCGCATATCGAGGCCGTTCTTTGCGCAGCCCATGTGGAAGCGCATCGCGGCGTCGCGGTCCCAGTTAGGGGCGTCCTTACCCTCGTCGTACATCGGTCCGGCGCGGACGAGAGTGACGCGGATGCCGCTTTCCTCAAGCTCTGCCTCGAGCTGCTGGCTGAACTGCTCCAGCCCTGCCTTGCTGCACTGGTAAAGCGACAGCATTACGAACGACACGGCGACGGATTCGCTGCCCACGTTGATGATATGGCTGCCCTTTTCCATCATCGGGATTGCCGAGCGGCAGCAGTAAATAGGCCCCTTAAGGTTTGTGGCGATGATGCTGTCGATCTGGCGGTCGGTGGCCTCGGCGATCGTGAACGGTTCGTAGATGCCCGCGTTGTTGATCAGCACGTCGATCTTCGGGTGCTTTTGGGCGATGGCGGCAAAAGCGGCACGCACGGAATCGGGGCTGGCGACGTCGCACTCGACGGCCATGGCGCCGCCTCCGATCTCATCGGCCACGGACCGGACCTTCGACAGCGTGCGTCCCAGAAGGATCACGGTTTCGCCCTCGCTCGCGAAGCGGTGCGCCAGTGCCTTGCCGAGACCGGCTCCAGCCCCGGTGATGACGATCGTCTTGCCCACAGTTCCTCCCACTTGATTGGCCGCCCGCTAGATGCAGGTCAGCTACTTATGTTCACCATAGCTGCTCGCCAATCGAGTGCCTATCGCGGCCACGATGGATCGAGCGGCGCCCTTCGTGACGCGCCCCGGCGATACCGTTCAGCCGCCGAGCGGATCGCTACCTGCAGGCTTTCCGGTAAGGTTGCCGAGGATCGTTTCCAGCGTGGCAAGAAGCTGCACCTTGTCGGCCTCGCTGATGCCCGCCATCGCCGCATCGGACGTTTCGATGGCCAGTGGCTGGAGGCGCTCGATCATCTCGCCGCCACGGTCGGTAAGGTGGAGGTTCCAGGCACGGCGGTCGGCCGGGTCGGCGCGGCGCTCTACCATGCCCGCTTCCTGCATGCGGTCGATCATGCGCCCGGCGGTGATCGGCTCCACTTCGAGGATTTCGGCAAGGCCTGCCTGCTTGATGCCTTCGTAGCGGCGCAGAACGCTAAGCACCTGCCACTGCGGCCGGGTTACCCCGATCTCTCTCGCACGCTCGTCGAAAGCGCGGCGCATGAGCCGCGCGACTTGTGCCAGGACCGTGCCCACCCTGCGTTCCATGACCGAAGGATTAGTGAGCCTGCTTAGCTTTGGCCAGCGGTTTTGTGCGCAGCAATCACGCAGGCTTTTCAACGTCCATGATCAGTCGTGTCAGCGTCTGTTCGGCGATCTTCCAGCCTTCGGGCGTGCGCAGGCAGGTCTCGTGGTAATGGCCGTAGCCGGTGAGCGCGAAGTCGCCCTTGACGACCCGGTCCTGCATCGCCCAGACCACCCGCGCCCGGTCGCCCTCAATGGCGATCTCGGGCGAATGGATCTGGTGCGCGGTCTTTGCTTCTTCTAGCGCCCTGCTCACCACTGCGACGAAGTTATCGCGCCCCTGCTCGCGAGTACCGCCGCTGGGCCGCGTGTCCACCACGCAGTCCTCGGTGAAAAGGGCCTTCCAGCCCTCCCAGTCCTTACTGTCGAGCAGGCGGCAATAGGCAGCCTTCAGGTTGCAGATGGCGAGCCAGTCGGCAAAGTCTGGCGTCATGCCGGGGCGTCGGCGGCAAGGCGCTCTGCCGCCAGCTTACGCAAGTCGGCGGTCTTGATCTTGGCGCTGCCGGTGGTCTTGAGGTCGCTTTCGGCCACGAAGAGGACGCGGCGGGGCAGCTTGTAGCTGGCGAGCTTGTCCTTGGCGAAAGCGCGGATCGTCTCCGGGCTGGGGCTGGCCCCTTCCACCGGCACTATGCAGGTGACGACCAGTTCGCCCAGCAATTCGTCAGGCACGCCGACGGTCTGCGAAACCTTGACCTCGGGATGGGCGCGGATGACCTCGTCGATCTCAAGCGGTGACACATTGGCGCCGCCGGTCTTGATGATGTCGTTGAGGCGCCCTTCCCAATACAACCGGCCCTGCGCATCGACATAGCCGCCATCGGCGGTTCGCAGGAATCCCTCGCCGTCCAGCGACTGGTCGAGCGGAATGCCGAGATAGCCCAGCATCAGCGTCGGGCCCTTCACCGCGATCTCGCCGCGCTCGCCCAGCGGCATGGTTGTGCCGGTCATGGGGTCGATGATCTTGATCGTCGAGCCGGCGGTGGGGATACCGTGCGATGTGCCTGCAATGTCAGGGGCCGTTCCCGAAGGGTAAACGGAGATCAGCGTGAAAGTCTCGGTATTGCCGTATGCCTGCGCCGGTTCGCGCCACTCCGTCGAGACCGTATGATGGCGCCCGATCGGCATGAACCTGTCGACGTAGACGAGCGCGGACAGGTCGACATCGGCATAGTTCGGCGCGGCTTCCAGCTGCGCCCACTGATGCGGCCAGGCCAGCGCCATGTTAGCCTTTTCCTTGTCCATGACCTCGAGCGCCTCGGCCGCGTCGAACCAGCGCTGGAGAACCAGCGTACCGCCGCGCGACAGGGTGCCGCCCAGCGCCATGGTGAAATTGCCCGACCAGAAGAAGCCGTTCGCCGACCATGTACGCGCCGGCAGATCGTCCTGAATGGCGTACCACTGCGGCCAGCGCCAGAGTTGCAGGCACACCGCGCGGTGCGCGCTGAGGATGCCCTTGGCCTTGCCGGTGGAGCCGGAGGAGAACAGCAGGATGCCAGGATCAGACGGAGCCACCGCATCGCTTGCCGCCAGCACCAGCGCTTCGGAAACGTCCTTGCCGCGGGCAAGGAAAGCGCCCAGCCCCTCAATCATGCCGAGCGGCTCTTCGGCGTCGATCACTGCAGCGTAGCGCAGGAACGGGAATTTCAGCGAGGCCAGCTCGCCCGGTGCGCTTGAAAGAACCTGAGGCTCCAGCTCCACAAGCATCTCCGCAAAGTCCTTCTTGAGGACATGACGTTCGAGGAGCAGCACGGATACCCCGGAAGCCTTGAGCACGACTTCCAGTTCGGAAGGGGTAAAAAAGGTGCTGATCGGTGTCGCTACGCAACCGGCCAGTGCAGCGCCGAAGGCAGCGGAAAGAAACTCCAGCCGGTTGGTCATCAACACGCCGACGCGGGTGCCCTTCCCCGTACCGAGCGCGACGAGCGATTTCGCGACCGCCATGGAGCGGGCGTAAAGTTCGTCGTAAGTCCAGCGGTGGGCCTCCCCATCGAGGTGGATCACGGCCGCCTCGTTCGCACCGAAACGCTGCGCGATCTCACGCACGTAGCCGCCCAGCGTCAACGCACCGATGCCCTGTTCATCCGCCAAGGGAATGCCGTGAACGATGGACAACCCGTCCACCACCTCTACTGAACCCGTCATGCCATCCTCGTCTTTTTTGTCTGTGGAGGTGCGGGCGGACGCGAAGGTCCGCCCGTCTCGGTCAGGCGTTCACATCGACGATGTAGCGGCCCTTGACCTCGCCCGACATGAACCTGGCCGCAGCTTGCACCGCTTCGCCAAGACCGATGGTCTGGCCGATGGTTTCCAGCGCGGCGGGGTCCAAGTCCTTGGCCAGGCGGTCCCAGGCCTTGAGGCGCTTGGCCTTGGGCGCCATGACGCTGTCGATGCCCAGCAGCGCGACGCCGCGGAGAATGAAGGGCATGACGGTGGCAGGAAGATCGAAGCCCTGAGCCAGTCCGCAGGCAGCCACGGCGCCGCCATAGCGGGTCTGGGCGCAGGCATTGGCAAGGGTATAGCTGCCCGCAGTGTCGACGACGCCTGCCCAGCGCTCCTTCTGCAACGGCTTGCCCTTGGCGGAAAGCTCCGCACGGTCGATCACCGTCTCGGCGCCCAGCGCCTTGAGGTAATCGGCCTCGGCGGCCTTGCCGGTCAGCGCGGCGACGGAATAGCCCAGCTTCTTCAGGATCGCGATGGCGACCGAACCGACGCCGCCGGTGGCGCCCGTCACCAGCACTTCACCCTGATCCGGCGTCACACCCCAGTCGACCAGCGCATCGACGCACAGCGCGGCGGTGTAACCCGCCGTACCGATCGCCATCGCCTGTGCAGGCGTGAAAGCGGCCGGCAGCGGCACCAGCCAATCGCCCTTGAGGCGGGCCTTCTGCGCCAGGCCGCCCCAGTGCCCCTCACCCACGCCCCAGCCGTTGAGGACGACGGTGTCGCCGGCCTTCCAGTCAGCATGGCTACTTTCGGTGACGGTGCCGACAAGGTCGATGCCGGGCACCATCGGGAACTTGCGCACGACCGGCGAGGAGCCGGTGATGGCAAGGCCGTCCTTGAAGTTCAGGGTCGAAAAGGAAACGTCGATGGTGACATCGCCTTCCGGCAGCGCGCTTTCGTCCAGCTGCTGGACGGTTACGGTCTGGCCATCGTCGTTCTTGTCGATCACGATTGCGGAAAACATGGGTAATTCCCTCCCGGACAGGCACACCGAACCTCATCGCGAGGAACGCGCGCCGAAAACTTGCCTGTCCTGCTGAAGGGATCGAAGCCGCCGCGTCAATGCCACCACAGCGCGGCATCGCCGAGGCGAAATAGTACGCCGATAAGCCGCCCCGGCGGGCTGGAGTTTGACCGTCTAAGCCGACGTTGCCCGGGGCCGATGTCAGCCGGCTGCCAAGTCCTTGCTCAATCGCTCTGCCACATCCGGGAAAGCCTTGGCGCTCATCGTTCCATACATCGACAGGCGCAGGATTTCGTCGGTATAGCGCCGGGTCAGTTCGCTACGTTCGCCTTCGTCGGCTGCATGTGCGCGCGCGAAGACCGGCCAGAAAAATACGCCGGCAAGGTTGATGACCGACATGACCTCGGCATCGATACCCGGCTCGGCAAGGCTGGTCGAGGCGAAGCGGCGAAGCGATCCGCAATACTCACGCCAGAAGGCATCCTGCGAAGGGTCGGGTGAGGCCAGCACCTGCTGCAACCAGACGCGGCCGATCTCCGGGTTTTCCATCGCGAAGTCGCTGAGGCGGTCGGTCAAGGCAGATACGTCGACTTCTTCGACGCGGCGCTCACCCAGCGTTGCCGGATCGCCGAAGACCGCGCGGAACATCTTGTCCGAGACCCACTTGATCGTGGCCTCGATCAGCTTCTCGCGCGTTTCGAAATGCTGGTAGGCGGTGCCCCGGTTTACCGCCGCAAGATGCGCTACGGCCGAGAGGCTAACCCCTTCGAGGCCATCCTTGGCAAGCAGGTTGCAGGCCGCATCGAGGATCGTCTCGCGCGTCGCAGCGGGGTCCCTGACCCTCCGCCTTGTTCTGGCTTCCATGCTTTCGCCCCTGAATCTGAAAAGGGCCGCCTATAACCGTGGTACGATTGATCGACAATGTTGATTATAACATGCCCATGGGCCGGGATCGCCTCCACGCTCCCGGCCCATTCAGCTTCAAAGGAACGTCTGGACCTCGCGGAGAACCATCTCGGCGTGTTCCTTCCGGCAGATCAGCAGGTCCGGCATGTATACGTCCTCACGGTTGTAGACGAGCGGGGAGCCGTCGATCCGCGAGACATGGAGGCCCCAGCCGAGCGCCACGGCCGCCGGTGCGCAGCTGTCCCACTCGTACTGCCCGCCCGAATGGAGGTAGATATCCGCCTCCCCGCGCAGGATCGCCATGGCCTTTGCGCCGGCCGATCCCATCGGCACCAGATCGGCACCGATCGCCTCAGCGACGCCGGTCGCCTCGCGCGCGGGACGGGTGCGGCTTACCACCATGCGAAGCGTTGCTGGCGCGGCCGGCACTTCGCCCGGCTGGTCCGAGCGCAGTACCTGATCGAGCCCCGGCAGCGCCACCGCGCCGAGCACCGGCACGCCGTCCACCGCCATGCCGACATGGACCGCCCAGTCGGAGCGCTCCTCGCCATATTCGCGGGTGCCGTCGACCGGATCGACGATCCACACCCGACTCTTGGTGAGACGCTCGGCGTTGTCCTTTTCTTCCTCCGAGAGCAGGCCGTCTTCAGGGCGTTGCTCCCGCAGGGCGTGACAGAGGAACTGGTTCGCCGTCTGGTCCCCGGCCTTGCCTAGCGACTTGCCCCCGAACAGGCCCGACGCACGGACCTGCAGAAGGATCTTGCCCGCGTCATCGGCCAGCTTCGCCGCGAGATCGCCGTCAGTATAGGACATCAGGCGTCTCCCAGCAGCGTGTCGACTATGAGGTTCGCGGCTTCTTCGGGCGACAGGACGGTGGTGTCGATGCGCACTTCGGGATTGCGCGGCGCTTCGTAAGGGCTGTCGATGCCGGTGAAGTTCTTCAGTTCACCCGAACGCGCCTTCTTGTAGAGCCCCTTGACGTCGCGCGCCTCGGCAACCTTCAGCGGGGTGTCGATGAACACCTCGATGAATTCGCCGTCGGGCAACATCGAACGCACCATCTCGCGGTCCGCCTGGAATGGCGAGATGAAGGCAGTGATGACAATCAGGCCGCCATCGGTCATCAGCTTGGCCACTTCGCCCACGCGGCGGATATTCTCGATGCGGTCCGCCTCGGTGAAGCCCAGGTCCTTGTTCAGGCCGTGGCGCACGTTGTCACCATCGAGCAGGAACGTATGCCGGTTCATCCGGTGCAGCTTCTTCTCGACCATATTGGCGATGGTCGACTTACCCGATCCCGAAAGCCCCGTGAACCACAGCACTGCCGGCTTCTGGTTCTTGAGGTTCGCGTGCTGCTTGCGGTCGATATCGATCGCCTGCCAGTGCACGTTCTGCGAACGGCGAAGCGAGAAGTTGATCATGCCCGCCGCGACGGTGGCGTTGGTCATCTTGTCGATCAGGATGAAGCCGCCCAGCGTGCGGTTTTCGGCGTAAGGCTCGAACACCACCTGCTTGTCGGTCGTCAGTTCTGCCACGCCGATGGCGTTGAGCTCGAGCGTCTTGGCCGCCATGTGTTCCATGGTGTTGACGTTGACCGTGTACTTCGGCTCCTGGACGGTGGCCGAAACCATCTGCGTGCCCAGCTTCAGCCAATAGGCACGGCCCGGGATCATTGCCTCGTCAGCCAGCCACACGAAAGTCGACTCGAACTGGTCGGCTGTCTGCGGCGGATTGTCCGCAACGGAGATGACCGAACCGCGCGAGCAGTCGATCTCGTCCTCGAAGCAGACGGTGACCGACTGGCCGGCAACCGCTTCCTCAAGGTCGCCGTCATAAGTAACGACGCGGGTAATCGTGCTGGTCTTGCCCGAGGGCAGGACACGGATTTTGTCGCCCGCCTTGACGCCGCCGGTGGCGATCAGCCCCGAGAAACCGCGAAAGTCCAAGTTGGGACGGTTCACCCACTGCACCGGCAGACGGAACGGCTTGTCGGCATCGACCGAGGAGAGAACCTCCACCGTTTCGAGGTGCTCGACCAGCGTCGTGCCCTTGTACCACGGGGTATTCTCCGAGAGCGTGGTGATGTTGTCGCCCTTGAAGCCGGAGATCGGCATCGCAGTGAAGCTCTCGATCCCGATCGAGGATGCGAACTCGGTATAGTCCTTGACTATCGCGTCGAAAACTACCTCGTCATAGTCGACCAGGTCCATCTTGTTGACCGCAAGAACGATGTTCTTGATGCCGATGAGGTGGCACAAATACGAATGGCGGCGCGTCTGGACGAGCACGCCCTTGCGCGCATCGATTAGGATTACGGCAAGGTCGGCGGTCGAGGCGCCGGTCACCATGTTGCGAGTGTATTGTTCGTGTCCGGGGCAATCGGCGACGATGAACTTGCGCTTCTCGGTGTTGAAGAAGCGGTAGGCCACATCGATGGTGATGCCCTGCTCGCGCTCAGCGGCAAGGCCGTCGACGAGGAGCGCGAAATCGATCTCCTGTCCCTGCGTGCCGACCTTCTTGGAATCGGCGGAAAGCGCGTCGAGTTGGTCCTCGAAGATCATCTTCGAATCGTAGAGCATGCGCCCGATCAACGTGGACTTGCCATCATCGACGCTGCCGCACGTGATGAAGCGCAGCATCGTCTTATGCTCGTGGCTTACGAGATAAGCGTCGATGTCCTCGGCGATCAGCTTGTCGACAACGTAGACGTCTTCCTTGGTGTTCACGTCGGTCATCAGAAGTACCCCTGCTGCTTCTTGACTTCCATGCCGGCGCCGCCGGCATCCTTGTCGATGGCGCGGCCCTGCCGCTCGGACGTGGTAGTGAGCAGGGTTTCCTGGATCACCTCGGGCAGCGTCTTGGCCTCGCTCTCGACCGCGCCGGTCAGCGGATAGCAGCCGAGCGTGCGGAAGCGGATCGAGCGCATCACCGGCACTTCGCCCGGCTCCAACGGGAAGCGGTCGTCATCGACCATCAGCAACATCCCATCGCGCTCCACAGTGGGACGCTTGTCCGCGAAATAGAGCGGCACGATCGGGATCTCGTTGAGGTGGATGTACTGCCAGATATCCAGCTCGGTCCAGTTCGAGATCGGGAAGACGCGGATCGACTCACCCTTCGCCTTGCGGGCGTTATAGAGGTTCCACAGCTCGGGGCGCTGGTTCTTCGGGTCCCAGCCGTGCGACGACGTTCGGAACGAGAAGATGCGCTCCTTGGCGCGGCTCTTCTCCTCGTCGCGGCGAGCGCCGCCGAAGGCTGCGTCGAAACCGTACTTGTCGAGCGCCTGCTTCAGGCCTTCGGTCTTCCACATGTCGGTGTGGAGCGCGCCGTGGTCGAACGGGTTGATGCCCTTCTCCACCGCCTCGGGGTTCTGGTAGACCAGCAGGTCCATACCGCTGTCACGCGCCATCTTGTCGCGCAGCTCGTACATCGCCTTGAACTTCCAGGTCGTATCGACATGGAGGAGCGGAAACGGCGGCGGCGAGGGATAGAACGCCTTGCGAGCCAGGTGCAGCATCACCGCGCTGTCCTTGCCGACGGAGTAGAGCATCACCGGCTTGTCCGCCTCCGCGACGACTTCCCGGATGATGTGTATGGCTTCTGCCTCGAGCCTGTCGAGGTGGGTTAGGGTCTTCATCAGGATCGCTCGTCCTTTGGCCTTCGTTGGGTGGCCCCAGTCTGTCTTTTGGGCTCGAATCGCGTTTCGCAGGGATGACATTTGGGCAAACCTCCCATATGGGAGGGCAATGGTATTGACTTCCACCGACGAGACCGACCTGCTCCTCCCATTGGTGCGCGGGATCGGCGACACCGCGCAGTTTTCCGAGTTTCTGGAGCGGCTACGACGCCGCAGCGATGCCGAATACGTCAGTATAGTAATGAAGCAGGGCGACGGCCCGCACGCCCAGATCACCGACTTCCACGCCGGTCGCGACTTGCGGGCACAGGCGCACGAGGTCAATCCGTTCGAAATGCATGCGCTGGAGCGCCTGCACTACGACCGGCTGCGGCCTGGGCGGGTTTACTCGGTCGCCGAATTCGTCGACCACGACCCGATCTTCCGCGCCGAGCGTATGGAAAAGATGCGCCGGTTGGGCATTGCCGACGAACGGGTGGTGCGCCTGCCGCAGATCGATGACACCAGCGCCTGGCTCATCATGGCCCGCGCTCAGCCATGCAGCGGGGCCGACAGCGCCCTGCTCTCCTCACTCGCGCCATATGTCGAGGCAGCGCTGCGCAGCTACGTCACGCTGGAAAAGCACCGCATCCGGGCGAGCGTGAGTTCGCAGGGCATGGCCCGCAGCGCCACCGCCTGGATGGCGCTGGACCGCGAGGCAAGGCTCCTGGCGATCGACCCACGCCTGGATGCATGGCTGCGCGCGAACCTCGGCTACACCCCGCGACCGGGCGAGCGGCTTCGCGACCTCGGCGTTCATGCGGAGCGGGAAATGAGCGCGGCGGCCGTGCTTTTCGCCTCGGACGATCCGCCTGCCCCGCGCGCCGTGGTGCTCCACGAACATCCCAGGCTCGAAGCGCTGCTGACCGCCACCAGCGACATGCCGGTCCCTTCGATGCTGGCGCTATGCCGACTGCCCAACGCCCGTACATCGCAGAGCGTCGAACGCCTCGCCCGCCTGTTCGACCTGCCGTCCCGCGAGGCCGAACTGGCGATTGCACTCAACGAAGGCCAGTCAATCGCCGAAGCCGCCGAGGCGATGGGGCTGACGCTGGAAACCGCGCGCAATTACTCCAAGCGGCTCTACGCCAAACTTGGCGTTCGCGGGCAGCCGGAACTGGTCCGGCTGGTGTGCGACAGCGTGGCGGTGATGGCGTGAACGGAACTAACCCCAGAGCGCTTCGGCCGCCGCCAGCCCCTGCTCCCCGCGACCGCCGAGCTCGGCGGTCAGCAGCTTGAGACGATAGGTCCACAAGTGCAGCGGGTGCTCCAGCGTCATACCCATACCGCCCAGGAACTGGTGGTAGTCGTAGCACACCCGCTTCGCCGCCTCCTGCGCATGGAGTAGCGCCAGAGCCGCGTCCCCGCTGTCGCCGGTGCCCGCCGCGCGCAGAACAAGCCAATAGACGCTGTTGGTGATCACCTGATCCTCGGCAAGCCGGTGCCGCATGCCCTGGAACGTCGCCAGCGGCCGCCCGAACTGCTTGCGGTCGGACACGTAAGTCACCGTCGCGGCCAATGCTGCGCCAAGTAGCCCCGCCGCCTCCGCCGCGACCGCTACGCGCCATGCCCGCAGCACCTCGCCGGCATCCACATCATGCACGGTCATGGCATCCGGCAAGCCGGTCAGGAACGCCACCGGATAGGCATAAAGCGTATCCTCCTGCGCCGCCGCGATCATCCCGGCATCGACCGTGAAGCTGCGCACACCCGAGAGACCGACGACAACCACGCTCGCCCCCGGTCGCAGGAAGCGAACCGGACCACCGGTTCGACCTTCCTCGACCAGACAGAGCGGACGCGGCAGGTCGGGATCAATCAACGGACGGACCATGGCCGACGCCGCAGCCTCGACGGCAAACGGCAGCCGCGCCAGTTTCTCCACCACCAGCGCGGCGGTAACGGGGCCGAGTTCCTCGACGGCCAGCACATCCAGAAACCCGCTCTCGACCAGCGCGGCGTCGAGGTCCGCGCTCTCCAGCGCGAGCGAAACATCGTGCATCGGCAAGCTCGCATAAGGCCGCGCAAGGCTGTCGATGAAGTCGAGGACCTGGGTTTGGTCCTCGCTGAGGGCAAGCTGCATCAGCGCGGTTCCCGGGGCAATTCCAGCACGTCGCTGGCAATGATGTTGAGCTGGATCTCCGCCGAGCCGGCAGCAACCCCGGCGACGATGCCGCGCTGGTGGTGCATCTTGAGATAGGGGGATGCGCCGGCCAGCGCCTGAGGCAGAAACTCGATCACGAATTCGCAGACCGCCCGCTCGGCCATGACCGTTGCATAGCGCGCGGAACTCGATTCCGCGCCGATGGCGAGGCCGTCGACACGCTTTTGGACAACCGCATAGTTCGCTGTTCCAGCCGCCTCGCACAGAGCGGCGCAGCGGGCCGCCTCGATCCGAACGTATTCGCGGCTGAAACGCCCCTCGCCCTGCAGCATAGCCACCGCCCGGTCGAGCGCGGCTCGGGCCAGAGTGAAGCGCGGAATGCCCAGACGCTCGTTGCGCAGCGAATAGGCGACGATCTCCCACGCCTGCCCCTCATCGCCGAAACGAGCGGTTTCCGGCACGGTGACGTCGTCGAAGAAAACCTCATGGATGTCGCCTTCACCGATCAGCGAAGGGATCTGCCGTACCGTTATGCCCGGCGTGTCCATCGGCACCAGGATGATGGTGATGCCTTTTTTGCGGTCATCGCTGGTGCGGGTGAGCAGGAAACACGTGTCGGCCAGCCCGGCGTAGCTGGTCCAGATCTTCTGACCGTTGATAACGTAGTTGCCATTCCGCAGGTCGGCTCGGGTGCGCAGCGCGGCAAGGTCTGAACCGGCGTCGGGCTCGGAGAAGCCCTGGCACCACAGCGACTGCCCCCTGGTGATCGGTTCGAGGTAGCGGGCCTTCTGTTCCTCGGTGCCGTACTTCTGCAAAGTCGGGCCGATCCAGTTGACGTTCATGTACTGGCCGCCTCGCGGCTCGCCCGCGATCCACATTTCCTCGGCGAGGATCTGCTGCTCCCATGGGCCCAGCCCCTCACCGCCCATCTCCACCGGCCAGTGCGGGAAGAGGATGCCGGCCTCGGCCAGTTTCACGCAGAATTCGCGCGCGAAAGCGGTCAGCGCGGGGGACGCGGGGCCATGCTCGGAGAACTTCTCCCAATCATCGGGCAAGTTCGTGTGCAGGAAATCCCGGATCTTGTGCCGAAAGGCGTCCTGCTCGGGTGTCCATTCGAATTGCATCGGCGCGGCGCCCCTCCTCTTGTGCCCTTCGTTAGGCGCAAGAGCGCGCGCGCTACAACATGGCCGCCGACGCAATCGCGGGTGCGATTGGCTCTAGCGGGCCAATGCCGCCGGAGAGACGTAGCGAGTAGTGGAAATGCCGCCGTCCACCGCGATGGTCTGACCGTTGACGAAACCTGCCTCGTCCGAGGCAAGGAAGGCGACCATGTTCCCTATATCGGCAGCGCTGCAGTCACGCTGGAGCGGAGTCAGTTCGTGGTTGGTGCGGCGGAAGAAATCGAGATTCCAATAGGCATCCGTCATCTCGGTGCGGACAACCGTAGGCGCAATGTAATTGGCCCGGATACTGCGCGGCCCGTACTCGGCGGCAAGGGTCTGCATGAGACCGATCTGCCCCGCCTTGACGGTGGAATAAGCGCCGCCGCCGGGGGTGCCGTAAATGCCCCAGGTGGAGCCGATGAACAGGATCGAGCCTCCCTCTCCCATCGCGCCCAACGCCTCGCGGCACAGCCGGAAAGGCGCGCGCAGGGAAATGTTCAGAACTTCGTCGAGCATCGCGTCGGTGGTCTGGTCGACAGGCCCGAAGTTGAACGATCCGGCATTGTTGACGAGCAGGTCGAGGCGCCCGAATTTCTCCGCTGCTGCGCCGACGATCTTCGCCGGGGCGTCATCAGCGGTAGCGTCGACGGCAATGAAATCAAACTCCATCGCGCCTGCGAGCTGGTCCTTCAGTGCGGCGAGTTTTTCCGCATTTCGCCCGGTGCCGAGTACCTTGAAACCCTTCGCGCCCAGCGCCCGGACGATCGCCTCACCGATCCCGCCCGCTGCGCCGGTGACGATCGCTACTTTGTTCATGCCTTGCCTTTCCGAATTACCATCGCCCCGGATCAAGTCCGGTTACACCACCACCGCCTGCCGCACCGGCTCCGAGCGCTGGTTGCCCGAGCGTTCCGCGATGTCATTTGCGGCAACGTAGCCGAAGGTCATGCCCGGCCCGATCGTCGCCCCCGCGCCCGGATAGGTATCGCCGAAAGGCGTCCCCGCATTGTTGCCCGCCGCATAGAGGCCCGGGATAGGATTGCCCCCTTGATCCAGCACCCGGGCCCGTGCGTCACACCGCAGACCGCCCTTGGTGCCGAGATCACCGTTGTTGATCGGCACGGCGTAATAGGGCGCTGTATCGATAGGCCCAAGGTTCGGATTGGGCGTAGAACTCGGATCGCCGAACATCTGGTCGTACGGGTTCATCCCTCGTCCGAATTCGGGATCAATGCCGGTCGCGGCATAGGCATTCATTTTCTCTACGGTGCGCGCCACGGCGTCCACCGGCAGGTTGATCTTTGCCGCAAGAGCCTCGACCGTATCGGCGCGGAAAACGTAGTGGTCCCACCAGTCCTCCGGCACCTTGCGTTCCGCCGTGTGGACCGTAGGCATCAGCCCCCCGGCGCTGAACTTGCGGCGGAACTTCGCGTCGAAGATCAGCCAGCATGGCATATTCGCGCCGGTCTCCACCTGATCGCGGACCATCGCCTGGCCGAACCGATCATAGCCACAGGCCTCGTCGACGAAACGCAAACCGTTGCGGTTGACGACGACGCTCCACGGGCGGCCCACGTCGAAAGCCGCCTGATGGATTTCGTGGAAGTTGGATGCGCCTTTCATCGGCAGGGTCATCGTGGGTATCCACCAGCCCTGCTCGGTGTGTTCGGTGCTCGCGCCCACCTGCTCGGCCGCGATGAGCGCTTCGCCCCGGTTGCCATCCTCCGGGGTGGAAGAGTGCCGGGTGAGTCCGGGAATCGGGAAGAATCGGTCGCGAAGTTCCTGGTTCCACTCGAAACCGCCCGCCGCCAGAACCACGCCGTGACGCGCTTCGACGCTGTAGCTGCGCCCGAAGCTGGAGACTTCCACTCCCGTCACGCGCCCGCCCTCATCCAGTGTCAGGCCGTCCAGCCGGGTTTCCAGTCGCATCTCGGCACCGCGCCGGAACACCTGTTCAAAAGTCGCGCCCATCAGCGCCGCGCCCTGGGTAAAACGTTTGTCGCGGTGCGAGAGCTTGCGAGTACTGCGGTCCAGCCAGTAGCGGCCGATCATCCGGCCTGCCACCGTGCGCCAGCCCTTCGACTGCATCATCAGCGCGAACGTTTCAGTCAGGTCCATGGCATAGCGGCCGAACAGCTTGAAGCGGTTATATTGCTCCCGCATCAGGGCGTAGCGCCCATCGCCCAGCCTGCGTCCATCGAATGTCGGCACGATCACCGAACGGTCAGAGCGCGCGCCGGGGTGCCCGGGGAAATAGTCAGGCCAGGCCGCCGCCAAAACCGGCACCCCCGTCGACCTGAGGTAATGCAGCATCCTCGGCGCTTGGTCGACGAAGGCCTCCAGCCGCTCGCGGTTCACCGGGACGCCGATCGTGGCGTCGAGGTATTCCAGCGCCGACGCGCGGCTGTCGCCCACATCGCCGTCGAGGCCATGGTTGGGTATCCACATCACCCCGCCAGAGGTGGCCGAAGTACCGCCGAACTTGTGCGCCTTCTCGACGATCAGCACTTTAAGGCCAAGGTCGGCGCTGCGCAGCGCCGCCATGGCCCCGGCCGCGCCAGAACCTACCACCACGACATCGAAGGTTTCGGCAAAGGTCACCGGCTATCTCCTCAGCGAAGGCGTTCATCCGCCCTCATCCCGCCTGCCTTATCGCGGCGGCGGCTTTCCCTAGAAATGACCGGCGGAGTACTGCGAGTTGCTTGGCCCTGCTCTGGCATCTGCGAGACGCTTGCGGCATGACCGTGAAAACGGGACTGGGAACGAACGATGCAGAAAGTCGAAACAGCATAATGAGCGAAAAGGCATTCGTCGCCGTGGCGAAGCTGGAGGAGATTCCGGCAGGCGGCAAGAAAGTGGTCGAAGTGAACGGCATCAGCGTGGTTCTGGTGAACGCCAAGGACCGCATCTTCGCGGTGCGCAACTTATGCAGCCACGCTTATGAGACCTTGGAATGTGGCCGGGTGCGTGCGGGATGGATTTCCTGCCCGGTTCACGGCGCCCGCTTCGATCTGGAGACCGGCAAGCCGCTGAACCCGCCCGCAACGATGCCGATCGATACTTACGAAGTGCGCATGGACGGGGATACGATCTTAGTGGCGGTGTGACCCGTCACCGCCGGGCCTGAGCCGATATCGCCCTCGCGTACCGCCCGTTGTGGACGCCGGTCCGGACCCTGTGCTTGGACGGTTGCCATGACCGATACGCCCGATCTCGAAGCGCTGCGCAGCGAAGTACGCGCCTTCCTCCAAGCCGAGGCCCCGACGGGCTGGCGCGACGCCAGCCGCACGCAGGACGACTTTGTCGCCACCCAGCGCGGCTGGTTCGCGAAACTTGTGAAGGCCGGTTACGCAATCCCGCACTGGCCGGCACAGTTCAACGGCGGCGGACGCGGCCTTGCCGAGCAGAAGGTGATTTACGAGGAACTGGCGAAGGCCGATTGCCCGCGCCTCCTGCTCTCGTTCGTGTCCACCTACCACGCCTTCGCCACGCTCCACGAATGCGCCAGCACCGAGCAGCAGGCCGAGTATCTCCCTCGCATCCTCGAAGGCGAAACCTGGTGCCAGGGCTTCTCGGAACCAGGCGCAGGCTCGGACCTCGCCGCGATCAAGACCCGGGCTACCCGTGAGATGCGAGATGGACGCGAGGTCTACGTCGTCAACGGCCAGAAGGTCTGGTCGACGATGGCGCAGTTTGCACAGAAATGCCTGCTGTTGGTGCGCACGTCCTCGGACGGGGTTAAGCAGGCGGGCATCACCTACCTGCTGATGGACATGGACGCGCCCGGCGTGTCAGTCCGCCCGATCCACCAGATTCAGGGTGACGAGGAATTCGCCGAGATCTTCCTCGACAATGTCGAGATCCCCGTAAGCCGGCGCGTTGGCGAAGAGGGCAAGGGCTGGGCCGTGGCCCAGGCAACGCTTGCTTCCGAACGCGGCCTCACCCTGATGGAACTCAGCTACCGGATGCGCGGCGCCCTTGCCCGCGCCGCCACGCTGATCCGCGAGCACGGTCATGAAGAGGACCGCGGTGTGCTGCGCGACTTCGGCGAACTGGTGACGCAGGTGGACGCAGTCTGCGCCATTGCCGACCAGTTCCTCGACAACCGCATCAAGGGGATCGAGCGCATGGGTGACGCCTCGATCGTCAAGAACAGCTACAGCCGTGCGCTGCGGGCCTATGCGAAGCTGGGCCTGCGTGTTGGCGGCATGGCCGAACAATATATCGCGCCGATCACCTTCGGCGACCTCAACACCGGCAACTGGATGGCGGACTTCATGAACTCCTACGCCTGGACCATCGCCGGCGGCAGCGAGGAAGTGCAGCGCAACATCATCTCCGAAAGGATGCTCGACATGCCGCGCGAGCCGAAGGGCTGGGTGATCTGACATGATCGAACTGAATGAACTGACCGACGCTGCCCAGAAGGCCTTCCCGGCCGGCGCCCTCTCCCCGTCGCGCGACGAAAGCTGGGGGCTGGTCGCAGAAATGGGCTGGTTGATGGTCCGCCTGCCCGAAAACGACGGCGGGCTGGGGCTGAACCGCGAAGCTTCGACCGCGATCCACTTCGAGATGGGCCGCGTGCTGGCGACCACCCCGCTGATCCCCGCACAACTGGGTCTTCACGCGGTGCTGGCGAGCGAAATGCTGGCAGACCGTGCCGATTGGCTCGAACGCATATCCGGCGGCGACTATGTGCCCCTGCACCTCCTGCCTACCAAGCTGGAGACGGCGGCGAATGGCACGATCTCGGGTACGGTCGGCGGCGTATTCGATGCCGACATGGCGGCGGCGATAGTGGTCAGGCTGCCTTCGGGCTACGCGCTGATCCCCAGCGACGCGCCAGGCGTTTCGATCGTGGAGCGTCCGATCTGGGACCCGAGCCGGCGCCTTTTCGATCTCGTGCTCGACGGTTATGCGCCCGATCCTGCATTGATGCTCTGCGACCTCGCGGGTGCCGGTCCGCTCCATGACGCGCTGGCGCCGGAGGCACACCTTGCGCTAGCCGCCGACTGCCTTGGCGCCGCGAATGCGGCGCTCGACCTGACGATCGAATATCTCGGGATGCGGCGCCAGTTCGACCGGCCCATCGCCATGTTCCAGGCGCTCAAGCACCGCGCCGCGGACATGAAGACCCGCATCGCCGCCGCCGAAGCCCTGTTATGGGGCCGCGTGCGCGATGAGGACGCTACCCTCACCCAATGCGGCGCAGCCAAGACGCTGGCGGCAAAGGCTTTCGCCTTCGTCACCGAAGAGGCGATCCAACTCCACG
Organism: Novosphingobium sp. 18050; assembly: GCF_902706195.1. Classification (GTDB taxonomy): domain Bacteria; phylum Pseudomonadota; class Alphaproteobacteria; order Sphingomonadales; family Sphingomonadaceae; genus Novosphingobium. The sequence goes on from NZ_CACSJO010000004.1 coordinate 155,038, forward strand.
GCGGCATCGGCCTTACCGAGGAACACCCGATCCACCGCTTCATGAAGCGCGCGATGCTCAACCTCCAGCTTTGCGGCTCGTCGGACCTGTGGAACGAGCGCACCGGCCGCGAGGCGCTCGCAAAACTCGCCTGAACCTTGCCATGATGGCGCAACGTGCACGGTTCCCGCACGTTGCGCCATCATGGCAACTGCTTCCGATCCTCATCCCGCGCCCCCGACGGAACACACCTCCGAAATCCGCAAGAACATCGTGCTATACGGCGCGCTTGCCGCGAACATGGGGATCGCGGTCGCCAAGTTCGTGGCGGCGGGGGTCGGCGGTTCTTCGGCGATGGCGACCGAGGGCGTGCATTCACTGGTCGACAGCGGCAACCAGGTGCTGCTGCTCTACGGCCAGCGGCAGGCGAAGCGCGCGCCCGATGCCGCGCATCCCTTTGGCTATGGGCGTGAGCTGTATTTCTGGGCCTTCGTCGTCGCGATCCTGATTTTCGCGGGCGGCTCGGGTATCTCGATCTACGAGGGCATCGCCCATATCCGTGCGCCTTACCCGATCGCTGACCCTACATTGAGCTACGTTGTGCTCGGCATCGCGTTTGCCATGGAGGGCACGTCATGGGCGCTTGCGGTGCGGGAATTCAATGCCGGGCGCGAAGGCCAAAGCTGGTGGCAGGCCGTGCGCCGCTCCAAAGACCCGCCCACGTTCATTGTGTTATTCGAGGACAGCGCCGCCCTCATCGGCCTCGCCATCGCCGCTCTCGGCATCTGGGCGAGCGGGTATTTCGGCGATGCCCGGCTAGACGGCGCAGCCTCGGTTCTCATTGGCTTGGTACTTGCTGCCGTAGCCGTGCTGCTGGCGCGCGAGTCGAAAGAACTGCTGATCGGCGAGGCGGCTGATCCTGCCCTCATCGCGCAGTTGCGGGCAGTGATGGAGGGCAATCCTTCGATCACCTCGGTCAACCACGTGCGCACCGTCCACACCGGCCCCGACGCGGTCTTCGTGGCGATCAGCGCCGACTTTGCCGACGAACTGCCGATGGGCGACGCCGAAACCCTGATCGAGGAACTGGAAACGCGCATGAAAGCGCTCTCACCCAAGATAACCTCGATCTACATCAGGCCGGAGAAACGCGAACAGGCGTTCATGGGGTGATCCCCACCCCTCGCCGTTTCCAACTTGAGCAAAAGAACAAAACCCCTCCCCCGCTTGGACGGGGGAGGGGGTTCATATAACCCGGCAGTCAGCCAGCTCAGTCGTATTCGCAAAGCGCCTTGGCGGCAGCGGCGATATCGGCCGGCTGAACGAGGAAGGCGTCTTCAAGAACTTTCGCGAAAGGTACGGCGCTGTACGGCGCACCCAAACGCCGCACCGGGGCCTTCAACTTGCGGAACAGCTCTTCCTGAATGGTTGAGGCGATCTCGCCGCCCGGACCGAAGTGGCGCACCGCCTCATGAACGACGATCGCGCGGCCCGTCTTGTCGGCGGAGGCGAGGACGGCGTCCTTGTCCCACGGCGAAACCGTGCGCAGATCGATCACTTCGGCGGAAATGCCCTGCTGCGCCAGTTCATCGGCGGCGGCGAGGCAGTTGGCGACCATGCCCGAGTACGTGATCAGCGAGATATGCGTGCCTTCGCGGGCAACCCGCGCCTTGCCGAGCGGGATAGGCCCCTGATCGGCAGCCACGTCTCCGGGCACGAACAGGGTGCGGCTGTTCTCGATGAACAGCACCGGATCGGGGTCCTGGATCGCGGAGAGCAGCAGGCCCTTGTAATCAGCCGGAGTAGCCGGAGCGACCACCTTGATACCGGCAGTATGGGCGAACCAGCCCTCGTAGTGATCCGAGTGCTGGCCGGCAGTCTGCCAGCCGGCGCCCGTCAGCGTACGGATCACCAGCGGGACGGTGCTCTGCCCGCCCGACATGAAGCGCAGCTTCGCGGCGTGGTTGACGATCATGTCCATGGCCACGGTGATGAAGTTCATCAGCATGATCTCGGCCACCGGCTTGTAGCCGGCCATAGCCGCGCCCACGGCGGCGCCCACGATCGACTGCTCGGCAATCGGGGTCGAGCGCACGCGCAGGTCACCGAACTTGGTCGAGAGGCCGCGCGTGGTGCCCATCACGCCGCCGCCTTCGCGGTCGGCCACGTCCTCGCCGAAGACGAGGACCTTGGAGTCCTCCTCCATCGCCTGGAACAATGCGGCGGTAATCGCCGCCTGGCCGGTCATCTTGAGCATTTCGCCGGCCTGGCCCGGGGTTGCTTCTGCGGTATCGGTGCTCATGCCGGAATCTCCTCGGCAAAGACGTCGCGGCGCAGTTCGTCCACCGACGCGTATCCACTCTCGAAAGCGAAATCGATGGCGTCCTGAACTTCGGCCTCGATGCTCGTCTTCATCTCCTCCAGCTGCGCCTCGGTGGCGACGCCGGTATCGATCAGAAGCTGGCGGAACAGGACCAGCGGGTCCTTGGCCAGCGCTTCGGCCTTCTCTTCCTTGGTCATGTAGGCGTCGTTGTCGCCGAAGACGTGGCCCATGAAGCGGAAGGTTTTGCACTCCAGCAAGGTTGGGCCTTCGCCCGCGCGCGCGCGCTCGATGGCGGCGTGGGCATGGGCGTACATGTCGAACGGATCGTTGCCGTCGACGGTGTAACCCGGCATTCCGTAGCCGATCGCGCGCTTGGAGATGAAGTCCACCGAAGTGGCGTTCTCATAGCGGGTATGCTCCGCAAAACCGTTGTTCGAGCACACGAAGATCACCGGCAGCTTCCACACCGAGGCAAGGTTGAGCGCCTCGTGGAAGGCGCCGATGTTGCTGGCACCGTCGCCGAAATAGGCCACCGTCACGCGCTTCGACCCGTCGAGCAGCGAGGCCCAGGCGAAGCCATTGGCGATCGGCATCGAGGAACCGACGATGCCCGTCGTCACCATCACGCCCGTTTCGGGGTGAGTAAGGTGCATCGGGCCGCCCTTGCCCTTGCAGGTGCCGTCGACGCGGCCGCAGATCTCGGCCCAGAGCGGGCGCAGCGGCATGCCCTTGGCAACCATGTCGTGGATGCCGCGATAGATCGTGCAGATCACGTCATCGTCGGTCATCAGGTTCGACAGGGTGGACGGGATCACCTCCTGCCCGCGCGCGGAATAGTAGGGCGCGGTGATGCGGCCGCGGCGGATCTGCGTACGGGTGAATTCGTCGTTCCGCTCGATACGCACCATGCGGCGGTAGATGTCGAGCTGCGTGGCGGCATCGGGCGATGCCCTGTTTTCTGGCGTCTGGCTCATGAGTCCTCTCTCGAACAGCTTGGGCTGCTGAACACGCTGAACATTGGTTCAGTCCCGCCCCCCGATGCAAGAGCGGGTGGACCGCCCCGGCGTTATCGTTCCTGCATTACCGGAGCCTTGGGCAAAGCCGCAGGCGGTCACGCAAAAAGGCCCCCGCAAAAGCAAGGGCCTCGCGCTATTCGGAAATCCCTGCGTCAGCCCTGCGGCACGACCCGCTCGCCATGTTCGGTGAACAGCGCGGTGTAGCAGGTGCCGAAGTCCTGCGCGTCGCTCTGGGTCAGTTCGCCGCTTTTCGACGCGGCGCCCATCGCCCCCAGGAACGCCATCGGATCGTCTGCTTCGATGTCGTAGATCGCGAGGAATTCGTTCTCGTCGCTGCCCATCAGTCTGGCGGCAAGTTTGTAACGCTGGGCGCCCGCCATGCCGAACTTGTTCACCAGTTCGGGCAGGTGCTTGGTGTTGTACCACTCGTGATATTCCGCCTCGCGGCCGGGCTGGGGGCGGGTGAGCGCGACGAGTTTCATCTTCATGTGCATCTCTCCTGATTGTTTTCACCGCCCAGCATTCGCCAGCCGTCTGGTCGATGCAAGTGCCCGCTATCTAACCGCCACAAGCATCGCCTCACCGGACCTTACTGCAGCAGGCTGCTACCGATCTCCGGGAAAGGCTCGGCCGCCGGGATCAGGATGCTCGGCGCGATATCGGCGCCGACAGGCTCCACGGCGCATTCTCCGCGATATTCGCGCGGGTTGGCGCCGAACACCCGCTTGAACATGCGGCTGAAATGCGCCGGGCTCTTGAACCCGACCCCATAGGCGATCTCGCTAATCGAGATGTCGCGAGGGTCGGAACTGGAGAGCCAGGCCTTGGCCTTGGCCAGTCGCTGCTCCCACACCAGTTCGGAAAACGAGGTTTCCCGAAGGCGCAGCAGGAACGAGAGATAGCGCGGGGATATGCCGCAACCCCTGGCGACCATCGCGGTCGAAAGCTGCGGGTCGGACAGATGCACTTCAATAAAGCGCAGCACTTCGTCCAGCCGCCGGTCGGCGATCGACTGGCGTACGGGCTGCATGTCCTCGCTGGCACGCACCGCATTGCCGATGAGGCCCATCGCCGTATCGACCAGCAACCGCGCCGATTCTTCGCATAGCCCGCCATCGTCCTCGAATACCTCTGTCAGCATTGTCTGGGCGATGGCCAGTTCGGCGCGTTCCATGGCCATGAACAGACCCGTGCTGAAATCCTGGTGAACATAGGCGCGCAGGATGTGGGTGGGCACGGTGACGTGCAACACCTCGTTCTGGCCCTGGCCATCGGTGCGGCATTCCATGAAGAACGGCGACATCGAGCGGGTGATGATGAAGTCACCGGGCCGCGCCAGCTTGTTGCCGCACTGGTTGGAGAAAGCCAGTTCACCCTGCCTGACGAACCACAGGATCGAAAGATCGGTCGCATCCTCGCGGATGTGCTGGCGCGAACGGCGGAAAAAGAGGTTCGCGGCCGACCGCTGACGAATGATCGAGATCGGCCCCACCGTCTTGCGCTCCGCGCGCACCTCGATGGTCGAACCGTCCTCGATCCAGAAGTCGCCGCGATAGTATTCCTGATCGCGGACACCGCGGAATTTCTGCTGACATTCGCGGTAGTTGCGCTTGTCGAACGAGAACAAAGTCTCAGCCATGGTTATCTCCCAATGGTAAGAAGCATGGCGCACGGAGCGTCTTGCGCATTCCCACCCATTACTGCCGCCGTTTCTTGCCGGTCGGTTCTGTCTACACTTGCTATCATGCGCTTGCGAGGATGCTCTACTTTGCGCGCAATTCGATCCGCATTGCGCGCATTGTAGATATCATCGCGTCGGCGCTTACCCTTCCCGGCCCTTCTTCGAGAGGCGCCATTCGGGCGGGTAGTTGAGGTCGTGGTTCTTCACTACTTTGCCGATACCCTGCTTGAAGGTATCGCCCTTGCCCAGATTGACGTCCTCGGCACCGTCGTCCTTCATCAGCGGCAACATGCCTTCCAGCCAGCCTGTGAGCAGACTGCCCATGTATTCGCCCCGATACTGCTTGTACGCCTCAATGAAGGTCTTCTGCGCCACGACCACGTCGGTCGGACGGGTAATCGAGCAGGCGTGGGCGTACTTGGCGGTCTCGGCCTCCAGCTTGTCGCGAGGGACAACCGAGTTCACGAAGTTGCAGTGGTGCATCTCGTCGGCGGTGAAGGGACGACCGGTGAACAGCATCTCGGAGAAACGGCGCAGGCCCACCATCTCCAGCCACTGCCACATGCGCGGCCCCCAACCGGCATAGCGGAACGAGGGGTGGCCGAACAAGGCATCATCCGACGAGACGATGATGTCGGCATCGGCGCACTGGTAGAAATGCCAGCCATAGCAATAGCCCTTGGCCTCGACGATCGAGATCTTCTTGAACTCCTGGAGCGGGCGGTTGCCCGAACGCGCCTTGGCGTAATAGTCGGTGAGGCCGTGGAGGTAGCGGAACGAGCCCGGCGGCGGGTACTTCACGTCAGGGTCCTCGATCTCCATGTCGACCAGGAAACCGTCGCCCGGTCCCGGATTGAGATAGAGGTCGCCATGCTCGTCTAGATCGCCGCCGCTGCCCAGGTTGTCGCCCTCGCCCCGGATGACGAGGACCTTCACGTCGTCGTCGATATTGGCCCGGAACACCAGTTCGCCAAAGCGCGCCCGCATGCCGATGGTAGCGGTGTTGTGCTTGTCCAGCCGGCTGAAGGTGATCGTGGCGATCTTGGTCGCCTTGTCCTTCTCGTAGCGGATGTGCTGGTCGCCCGCGTGCTTGTGCTCGGCAATGGTCTTCATGGCTTGTTCTCTCCCCGGGCCCTTGGCCACTTTGTACTTTCCCGGGTGCTGCCACAGGCAATCCGAAGGGTATTGGCAATTCACGCAGGCATCTCGATACTGCACGCCGAACGGCAGAGGTGAACACGCCCGTGCCGGGGAGGACATGCCATGGGCCAGGACAGCTTCTTCAGCCTCGATGGGCCGCTCGACGTGACGCCGGGCGGTGGACAAGTGCGAGCCGCCAACTTCGCGGGACTGGTCGGCCTCGCCCGCAGCCATGGGCGCGACGCGCGCGGCATCGTTGAGCGCCACGGCATGGAAGCCCGGGTGTTGATAGACCCCGAAAGCCTGATCGCCCCGCAGCAGGTCGCGGACACACTGGAATATTGCAGCGCGCTGTTCGACGACCCCCTGTTCGGCCTGCACATGGCCACCATGCAGGACCCGGAGGTGTTCGGCTGCGTGACCGCGCTATGCCGCTCGGCGCCCACAGTACGCGCGGGCATCCGCTGCCTGATCGACTTCCTCCCCGTCGTGCACGCGCCCGACTGCGAAGTAGTTCTGATCGAGGGCCGCGAGACTGCCGAGCTGACCTGGCTGGTCAACACGGACATCGGCGTCAACGATCAGGCCAACTACCAGGCGGCGATGCTCAACGTGAAGCTGCTGCTGGCAATCGGTGGCCCTGCCTTCAAGCCAAGCTGGGTAAGCCTTTCCGCCGACCCGCGCGGCAGCGACCTGCCCGAAATCGAAAAGACGCTGGGCTGCCGGGTGCTGGGCCGCTCCACCCGCAACTCCATCGGCTTCCCCGTCCGTGCGCTGGAGCAGCCCGTGCCGAGCGCCAATCGCCTGCTCTACCGGCTGCTCGGCTCCTATCTGCAGCGGGTGAAATCGGAACACAGCCAGTCGATCATCGACAAGGTCGACAGCTATATCCGCGGCGCGCTGGCGACCGGCTCCTGCTCGATCGAGCGCTGCGCAGAAAAAACCGGCATGTCGGTACGCACCCTGCAATCGCGGCTGGCGGCAGAAAGCGCAAAGTTCTCCGAACTGGTCGAGAAGCAGCGCGAAACACTGGCGAAAGCCCATCTCGCCGATCGCCGTCTGTCACTGGACGAAATCGCGGATCGGCTGGGTTACGGCGAGCAGACCAGCTTCGGCCGCGCCTTCAAACGCTGGACCGGGATAACCCCGCAGCAGTTCCGGGCGGGGTGCTGAACTCGCCTCACTCCATCGTCAACACCACCCTGCCCGCAGCCTTGCCTGAAAACGCCGCATTCATGGCCGCTGCGTAGTCCTTGATACCGAAACGCTCGGCGATGGCCGGGGAGAATATGCCCTCGCCCGCAAGTTCCATGACTTTGCGGCGCATCGCCTCGGCCTCGGCCGGGCGCTTGAGGGCGTGGTCACGCATCTGCACGCCGATCAGGCTCGCACTCTTGAGCAGCGGCAGGTTGGTCCTGAGCGCGGCGATCCCGGCGGGAAAACCGATCACCAGATGCCGCCCGTCGTAACCAAGGGTGCGAAATGCGAGTTCCGTTGCATCGCCGCCGACGGGATCGAAAACCACGTCCACCGGCAGTCCTCCATTCGCCGCCGTGACCTGCTCGCGCCAGTCTTCGGCTCCGGTGGTAACCACTGCATCGGCGCCGCCCGATAGTGCGGCCGCCTGCTTGTCCGGAGTGGATGCCGAGGCGATCACCCTCAGCCCCAGATGCTTGCCCACCTGGATCGCCGCAAAGCCAGTGCCCCCGGCTGCGCCCAGCACCAGCAGCGTCTCACCGGGCCGGGCACGGGCACGATCAGCGAGCGCGTAGTACGCGGTCTGGTAATTCACCGCGAAAACCGAGGCGGATTCGAAGCTCATCGCCTCGGGTATCCGGGCCATGTTGGCAGCGCGAAAGACATTGGCCTGCGCGAAGATGCCGCCCAGCCCGCCGCAGAACACCCGGTCGCCTTCGGAAAGGTGAGTGACGCCCGCTCCCACCGCCTCGACCACGCCCGCCGCCTCGCTGCCGGGAATGAACGGCAAGGGGGGCTTGAACTGGTACTGGCCCATCGCGGTAAGCACATCGACATAGGATACGCCCGCAGCCCTTATGGCCACGCGTACCTGCCCCTCGCCAGGCGCACCGGGATCGAAAGGTTCGAGAACGTAACTATCAGGCGGGCCGAATTCGTGGCCGATGACGGCTAGGATCATTCAGATTCTCCTATTCCTCCCCCAGCGGGAGAGGATTAATGCTGACCGCCATCACACCGCACGATCGAGCCGGTCACGTTGGCCGAAGCCGAACTCGCCAGAAACAGCGCGGCGGTGACGATCTCTTCCGGGTTCGCGGCATGCCCGCGCGGGATCGAAATCGGGCCTTGCCCCTTGTCCGGCCAGGCCTCGACGATATCGGTGCGGAAAGCCCCCGGCGACAGCGTGTTCACCCGCACATGCGGCGCATATTCCCACGCCAGCGAACGGCTCATCGCATTCACCGCCGCCTTGGACGACCCATACGTCACCACTTGCGGCAGCGGCATCGTCGAACCCGAGGAGCTGACATTGATGATGCATCCCCCAGGCCCTCCCGCCGCACCGCGATCGAACATGCGCTTGCCGACCAGAGTCGAGAGTCGGAACGGCCCTTTGAAGTTCAGGTTCAGCACCGAATCGAACAGTTTCTCGCTGACCTCGTGACTGGGCATGCGCGGACTCATCCCGGCATTGTTCACAAGTATATCCACAGCCCCGAACTGCGTGTAGGCCTCCTCGACAAGGCGCTCGCACTCGTCCCAGCGGCCAACATGGGCAGCCACCGCCAGCGCCTTGCGGCCAAGCCCGCGTACTTCCTCGCAGACCGCTTCGCAGTTCTCCAACTTTCGGCTGGCGACGATCACGTCCGCGCCCCGCTCGGCGAATGCGCGGACCATCTGGTAGCCCAGCCCCCGAGATCCGCCGGTGACCAGCGCGACCTTGCCGGTGAAATCGAACAGCGGGTCCACCTCAGACATCCCGCGCATGAGGGTAGCGTTCCAGCGCCTTAGCGGTCCGCGTCGGGATATGTTCGGTGGGAAAAAGGCCCTCCACCGGTTTGATACGCTTGAGGTAGGCGCGGGCAAGCTGTGAGCGGTGCGCGTCGGTAGGGCCATCAGCAAAGGCCAGCGCCATGTTGCCCCCGTACCATTTGGCCAACGGCATATCGAGCGAGATGCCCAGCGAACCGTGAACCTCCAGCGCCCGCCCGACGACATTGGCATAGACCGAAGCCATCGCCACCTTGCACATGCCGATATGCTTGCGCGCAGCGCCGTGCTTCAGGCGGCCGGCCTCGATCTCGTCGATCAGCCATGCGGTTTTGAGCACCAGCAGCCGGAACTGTTCTAGTTCGATGACGGAATCGGCAATCTTCGCCTGAACCAGCTGGTGATCGCCCAGCATGGCGCCCTTGGTACGGCGAGAGGCGGCACGCTCCAGCATCATGTCGAGCGCGCGGTTGCACATGCCCACCGTGCGCATCGCATGGTGGATGCGCCCGCCGCCAAGCCGCGCCTGCGCGACCTTGAAGCCCTCACCCGGATTGCCCAGCATGTGGTCGAGCGGCACTCGCACCTTATTGTAGCGCAAGTGGGCGTGATGGCCGTTCTCGGGATCGAAATCACCGGCGATAGCGACATTGCGCAGGATCTCGATACCCGGCGTCTCGGCCGGGACCACGAACATGCTCATCCGCTCGGTCAGCGGGGCATCGGGGTCGGTAACCGCGATGACGAGCAGAAAGCTGGCGAATTTGGCGTTCGAGGAGAACCACTTCTCGCCCTCGATCACCCATTCGTCGCCCTCACGGATAGCGCGGCAGGTGAAAACATCGGGATCGGCGCCGCCCTGCGGCTCGGTCATCGAGAAACATGAGACGATCTCGCCAGCCATCAGCGGACCGAGGTACTTCTGCTTCTGCTCAGCTGTACCGAACAGCGCGAGAATCTCGGCGTTGCCGGTATCAGGCGCGGCAGTGCCGAAGATCGTTGGCGCCCAGGTGGAGCGGCCTATGATCTCGTTCATCAGTCCCAGCTTAACCTGTCCATAGCCCGGTCCCCCAAGATGCGGACCAAGGTGGCAGGCCCATAATCCCCGCGCCTTAACCTGCTCCTGCAGCGGCTTAAGGTGGCGTTTAGCGGCCTTGTAGGCGGGATCGAACTGCGCGCCCTGTTCGGGGAACAGCAGGTCCATAGTCTCGCATTCCTCGCGCACGAAGCGCTCCATCCAGTCCAGCTTGGCCTGGAACTCCGGCTCGATTGAAAAGTCGATCATGTGTTTCTCTCCCGTCCTCCTCTCCTGTTTCGGGGAGGATTCAGCGTATTCTTGCGACCATTCGCGCCGTGTCTTCGAAGCAGTTGAGGACGATCTTCGCGAAGAACCGCCCGGTTTCCTTTGACAGTATCCCTGCCTCAGCCTGCGCCACCTTGTATTCGAGCAGGCAGCCGGACTTGAACTTGGCGAGGATCGAGAAGTAATCGAAATCCCGGATGTCACGCCCGGTACCGGCGCAGTAATAGCGCCCCAACTCCTGCCGCGTAGGGAAGTGAGCGGGGTTGTTGAGCGCCGTGGGGAACGCTTTGTCCGGCTCGTCCTCGTCTCGCATGCCGCCGGTGAACCAGCCCATGTCGATCATCGGATCGCCTATGGTGGAAAGCTCCCAGTCGATCATTGCCGCAAGCCGTGCAGGCGGACCATGGTGGAACATCATGTTGGGCGTGCCCACATCGCCGTGGATGATCCCGCGCGTCTCATGCGGCAGGACATTGCCGCGCAGCCATTCCTCGGTCTGCGCGAAGCCCGGCAGTTCGCGCCCCTCGTAGCCGTAACGCTCCTTGTACGAAGCAAGCTGGCCGGCCCAGCGGTCCACCTGCCGTTCCAGGAACTTGCCGGGTTTGCCATAGTCGCGCAGCCCGATGGCTTCATGGTCCACGTTGGCCAGCTTTATGAGGCCGTCGACGATGGCGAAGGGGATGCCGTATTCGTAAGGCATCGCATCGAACGGCGCTTCGTTATGGATCTTCTCTCCGCGCAGGTTGGGCGCCCAGCCCTCGACCTTCTCCATGACGTAGAACGGCGCTCCGGCAACACTGTCGTCGGCGCAGGAACCATAGCAGATCGGGCGCGGCACGTCGGTCTGGTTGAGCGCGGTGAGGATGCGCGCCTCGCGCAGCACGCCTTTTTCGGCGCCCGGCGGCGGCACGGCGGGGGGGCGGCGCATGACCATCGGTTTCTCGCCCCGGTCGAGGGTCAGCACGACATTCGACGTGCCGCCCGACAATACCGCCGTTTTCAGCGGCCCCTTGCCGAGTTGCGGAACATGGGCATCCAGCCATTCGGTGAGAGGCCCCAAGGGGGCGAGCTTGTCGAGATCGGCTTCCATGATGCTCTCCTCAGCGGGCGCCTGACGACTGCCTGAGCCGCGCCTCTATCTGCACTCGTAACCTGCGCAGCGCGGCGGCGGCCGCGCGTACTTCCTCCGGGTCGAGGCCCGGCACCAGTTGGGCGGCAATAGCGTCCGCGCGCGCATCGATCTCGCGCTTGAGCGCCAGGCCTGCAGGCATCGGGCGCAGCAGCGCGGCGCGCTTGTGGTCGGGGTTGTCGAAACTCTCGATGAGGCCTGCATCGCGCAGGGAATTCGCGGCGCGCTGCACCAATTGACGAGCCTGTCCCAACGAACGACCGATCTGCGCAACCGTGGGAGCATGCCCCGCCTCCACCACGGCGTTGAGTACCATATGCTCGCTGTCGTTGAGCGCGCATCCCGCCCGCGCCGTGCCGAAGACACTGCGCAGGCGGGCGTTCAGGCGGATGGTCTCGTCGACCAGCCCCACCAGCGGGTGACGCGGCTCAGATGCTTGCGTGTCCATGACCTCATAGTGTCATGTTGACACGATCATGTCATTTACTGACGGTCGCCTGCTCATCAAGCATCGCCCGTGCGACGTGGAGGAACGCGGCAGTGTCCTCCTGCGCCGAGGGGATCGCCTTGCGGAACGTCGCAAAGCCGTGGATCAGGCCCTTGCCCTCGTAAAAGGTGGTGGGCACACCGGCTTCGATCAACTTGGCCGCATAGGCCCGGCCCTGATCGCGCAAGGGATCGAGCGAGGCGGTCACCAGTACCGTGGGCGGCAGGCCGGCGAGATCGCCAACCAGCGGCGAGGTACGCGGGCTTGCAGCATCCGCCGCATAATGCTGGGCAAAGTCGGCCATGCTCTTGGCGTCGAGCATGTAACCCTCGGCAAGCTGTGTGTTCGACGGATAGGTGGTGACGAAGTCCGTCGCAGGATACATCGGAATCTGCATCATCACCGGCAAGGCCGCTGGCTTGTCTCGCAGGGCAGCAGCCGTGATCAGGCTGAGGTTGCCGCCAGCGCTGTCACCGCTGAGAACGAGGCCGGTGAACGTCCGCCCAAAGACCTTGCCGTTCGCCGCAATCCAGCGCGCTGCGGCCTCACCGTCGTCAGGCGCAGCGGGCCACGGGTTTTCGGGCGCCAAGCGGTATTCCACCGAGACCACCGGCAGATCCAGCTGGCGGGCGATCTCTGCGGCCAGCCCGGCATGGGTATCGATACTGCCCAACACGTAGCCGCCGCCGTGATAGAACACCACGACAGGCCCCGGAGCGCGCTCGGCACGGACATCGAACAGGCGGAGCGCCATCGGGCCGCCAGGGCCGGGCATGGTGACATCCTTCGTCACGGCCAGCGTACCGACCGGAAGGTCCTGCTGAGACATGGCGGCAAGCGCAGCAGGAGGCAGCTTGTGGATCTGCATCAGCATCTCACGCGTGAACGCGGGTTGCGGTTTCGCGTAAAAGGCCTCGAGATAAGCCTCCACATCCGGGCGAATATAGGGCCTGCCCGCTTCGGGTGCCGTGGCAGCAGGCACCACGGCGGCTGCCTTCTTGGCAATCGCCGAAACCGGGTTGAGACAGGCTAAAGCAGCTGCGGCAACCAGCAGGCAGGCAGGGGCAGGCATCCTCGGCAACTTCATCATCGAATTCCTCTCTTATGGGGAGTGTTTCTCGATTCGTCAGACAAAGCGCAGATTACTCATTTCCGCCAAGTTGCCGCATGTAATCGTCACCGCATCGCCGCCACGTTATACAAAAACGGCGGGATTATCGCGGACGTGTCAGGTGCTGCCCGGAAAGCAGTTCTACGAGAACATAACGGGGCGGGCAGTGCCCCGCCGCCCCGCGCTTCATCTTCAAGGGCGACCGGCGCCATTTGCCGTCGCCCTTGAAGGGATCAGTATACGCCGCCTTGCTGCTCCGCAAAGTTCCCGGCGTCACCAGAAGCATTGGCCTCCGCCGCATTGCGGGCTTCGCGTGCGCCGCGGATCTGGGACACCAGCGCGTCGCGGCGGCGGCTGAATTCATCCTCGGCCGTGTACTGGCGCGGTTCGGTGTCAGGCTTGAAGGCTTCCCAGATTACGGCGGCCTTCGGGTCGTCGCCGGGCTCCACCCCCATGACCCGCTTGCCGGTCACCCGGTCGATGCGAACCATGCGGATACCCGACGGAGCGACGAAGGGCTGCTGCCCCCAGCGGCTGCGGGTGGCTTCCACCACCTCCTTGAAGATCGGCGCGGCAATCCGCCCGCCCTGGGCATATCCGCCCAGCGAGCGCGGCGTGTCGTAGCCCATGTAGACACCGCCCACATAGTCCTGGTTGCCGCCCATGAACCACACGTCGGTCGGGCCGTTGGTGGTCCCCGTCTTGCCGAACAGCGGCAGGTTGAGTTCGCGCAGACGCACGGCGGTGCCTCGCTGCACCACGCCCTCGAGCATGTGGACGACCTGATAAGCGGTGTCGGCGTCAAGCACCTGCTTGCCCTTGCGCTGGACACGCGGCATCGGCTTGCCGTCCCACTGAGCCATATTGCAGGTGTCGCAGCGGCTCTTGTCGGCGCGCCAGATCACCTTGCCGTTGCGGTTCTGGACATAGTCGATGACTGAGCCCGAGAATTGCACGCCGTTGTTGGCCAGTGCGGAATAGGCGTTGATCATGCGCGCCACGGTCGTCTCGCCCGCGCCCAGCGCGAACGAGAGGTAGTTCTGGTAATCGCCGATGCCGACATTGTGGAACGTGCGCGTGACGCGCGCCATGCCGGTATCGTTGGCGATGCGCACAGTCATCAGGTTGCGCGACTGTTCGAGGCCCCAGCGCATGGTGTGGCTGCCTGCGCCGCCCTCTCCGCCGAAGTTCTTGAAGCACTTGTTGCCCAGGTTTGCGCCCTGGAACACGCAGAACGTACCGTCGAGCACTTGCGTCGCAGGGGTCATGCCGTTCTGCAGCGCGGTTGCGTAGACGAAGGGCTTGATCGTGGAGCCGGGCTGACGCTCGGCCTGGACGGCGCGGTTGAACGAATCGATACCGGCATCGAAACCGCCCTGCATGGCGACGATGCGCCCGCTGGCGGGTTCCTCAATGACCATTCCGCCCGAAACCTCGGGTATGGCGCGCAGTGCCCAGGTTCCCGCAGTTACCGGCGCAGCGGCAACCAGATCGCCTGCCTTGGCACGAGCCGGAACGCCGGTCAGCGTCGCAATGTTGCCATCGGAAAAACCGATGCGGCCCGAACCGCCGTCGGTCGAAGAACCATCGAGGATGACGCCGACGCGCCAGTCCTTGTAGTCCACCGTCTTGTTGGCGACGACCAACTGCGACTGCCAGTTCTCCAGATCGTCGAGGTGTGCGATCGGCCCCACCCAGCCACGGTTGCCGTGATAGCGCAGCAATCCGCCGCGCAATGCTTCGCGCACCGCCTTCTGCATTTCGGGATCGAGCGAGGTGCGGACCCACAGACCGCCGGCGTAAACGCTGTTCGGGCCGTCCTCGGCCTTCTCGCCGTACTTGTCTATCAGTCGGCGACGCACTTCCTCGACGAAGTAGCCATTGGCGGGATCGAAGTCGCTACCGCGTTGGGTCACGAGGCCGAGAGGCTCTGCCTTGGCGGCAGCGGCCGCCTGCGGGGTCGCCCAACCGTTGCGGACCATCTGGTCGAGCACCCAGTTACGGCGCTCGATCGCGCGGTCTTCGTTCTTCTTGCGGCCGTAGACTTCGGGAGCGCGCGGCAGGATGGCGAGGAACGCGCTCTGGCTGAGCGTCAGGTCCTCCACGTCGCGGTCGAAATAGGCGCGCGAGGCGGCCTGCACCCCGAACGACCGGCGGCCGAGCGGAATCTCGTTGAGGTAAAGTTCAAGGATCTGCTGCTTGGTCAGCACGCCTTCGATGCGGCGCGCAAGGACCATTTCCTTGAGCTTGCGGGTAACCGAATACTCGTCGCCGATAAGGATGTTCTTGGCGACCTGCTGGGTGATCGTCGAACCACCCTTGGCGCGCGCGCCGGTGCCGAACTTCGCGGCGTAGTCGACGACCGCTCCGGCCAGACCGCCTATATCGACGCCGCCGTGGGTCCAGAAAGTCCGGTCCTCGGCCGAGAGGAAAGCGTTGACCATCGACCGCGGAAAATCGACGAACCGCAGTTGCACGCGACGTTCGCGAGCGTAGGAATAGACGATCTCGCCATCCATCCCGCGCACCATCGTGGGCAGCGGCGGCTGGTATTCGAGCAGCTTGTTCGCATCCGGCATATCGCGCGTCAGCACGATCCAGAAACCGACGAGACCAACGAGGCCGGCCAGGCACAGATAGCTGAAGCGCCGCAGCCACTTGCGCTCGCGCCATTGCCTTCCAATCGCGGCAAAACCGCCGGAAGCCTCACGGCGGATGCGGAAGGTCGCGTCTTCGGGCGGCTGGTCGCCGGTATCATTCGCGTCGGTCATTGCGCCGGTCCTCTAGCACGCCCTTTTCGCGCAAGGCCAGAGAGGTTGCGATGAATGTCCGATCTTCCGCTCAAGGACTATGCCCCCAGTTTCCGTGCGAAATAAGCCCGAATTGCCTTGGCGCCAGCCTCTGCCAGTGCCTGCTGACCACTGCGCGAACCAAGCACCTGGGCATCCTGCGGGTTGTTGATGTAGCCGGTCTCGAACAGGATCGAAGGAATGTCCGGTGATTTGAGTACGACCAGCGCGGCCGTTTCCGGGTGTTCGCGGTGAAGACCCATGCCCCTGTCGCCCAACTCGCGCAGCAGCAGCCCCGCAGCCTGCGCCGAGCCCGCCTGCGCCCCGCGCTGCGACAGGTCGAGCAGGATCGCGCCAACCGTTGCGCTGGTTTTCGAAAGCGCCACACCATTGACGCGGTCCGCCCCGTTCTCACGATCGGCGAAGCGCTGGGCGGTGTCGCTCGACCCTTTTTCGGAGAGAACATAAACGCTCGCTCCGCGCGCCGAATCGCTTTCCGCGCTGTCGGCGTGTATAGATACGAACAGGTCGGCGTTCAGGCGCCTCGCGATGTCGGGTCGGTCGGCAAGCGAGATGAAGCGGTCGGTGTCGCGGGTCAGCGCCACGCGCAGTCCCCCGTCCGCAAGCAGTTTGTCGCGGAGATCCAGAGCGATCTGGAGGGCCACCGCCTTTTCCTTGAGCGCACCCTGCCCGGCTCCGGGATCGAAACCACCGTGTCCGGCGTCGATCACCACCAGCGGGCGACTGGCATCGGCCGGCCCGTCGACGCGCGGCAGGCCTACTGGCGCGTCCGCGCTCGGCAGATCGAAGCGCACGACATACTCGTAGGCATCGGCGCGCGCAGTGAACGTCCCGCGGAACACGACGGCGGCGACCAGCAGCGCCAGCGACGTCGAAAGGAACAGGATCAGCTGCAAGGTGCGCGACATGGCCGGACTGACTAAGTCCACATCATCGCCCCTGCAATCCATTGTCCGGGGGCTTTCCCACGGATTTCTGCATGAAAGCCGGCCAGTCACCTTTGGTATAAAGCCAAGCGGGCCAAGGAACTTGCCGTCTCCGGTCATGGATGCTACGCCCATATGACCGGGGCCACGATGCTTTCGGTCCTCGCAATCCGGGAACGCCATTACCATATGGTGCCGGACAGGACCGGCAGAGCCATATAGCCCCGGCCCAGGGAGCCGGAAAATCCTTTCCGGAAAACCTCACAGGTTGAAGCGAGCCATGAGAAGCCAATTGCCGCCTTGCCAGCTGACGCCCGAAAGGGCGTGGGCGGCGTGGTCGCAATTTTCCGCGCTTTCGTTCGCGCCCCGCTATCTCGCGCTCGCAGACACACGCACCGCTCACGTAGTGGTCGCACCCGCCGCCTACAGGGCGGCTCTGGCTCCAACCGCCCACAGGGCGGCATTCGCAAATGTTGCCGTGGCCTATAGGGCTGCGGATGCACACGCCGTCCCCAGGACGGCCCGTAAATTCGCCGCGCACGAGGCGCTGGATTGCCTCGACTCCCCGCCGCTTGCAAAGCGGCAGGTGCAAACGCACGAACTCGCCCTTCACTCGGCACGCACAATGACGGGCCCCGCCGCAATCGGCCGGGCCCCTGAGATGCATGACGCCGCGCTGCAGGGCACATCCGAACACATCGAACAAAATCGCGTCCCCCTGGCTGATCCGGCCGGGCGCGGACGCGCACGGAGAATATCAAATGGCAACGCGCATGCTTATCGATGCGCGCCACCCGGAAGAAACCCGGGTGGCGGTACTCAAGGGCAACCGGATTGAAGAATTCGATTTCGAATCGACCGAACGCAAGCAGATAAAGGGTAACATCTACCTGGCGAAGGTTACCCGCGTGGAGCCTTCGCTCCAGGCGGCGTTCGTTGACTTCGGTGGCAACCGCCACGGCTTCCTTGCCTTCAGCGAAATCCACCCAGACTACTATCAGATCCCCAAAGAGGATCGCGAGGCACTGCTGGCTGAAGAAGCCGCACACGCCGAGGAAGAAGCTGCCCTGCGCGCCAGCGAAGGCGACGATGAGGACGAAGACTACGGCGACGACGAAGGCGGCCTGACCGAAGTCGACACGTCCGAGAAGGACCACGTCGCCACGATCGAGGACGGCTCCGTCGAAGGCCAGTTCCATGATGGCGACGAAGGCGAGAACGGCGACGAAGAAGGCGAAGGCGGCGATTCGTCGAACCGCCGCGGCCGCGGTCGCCGCCGCCAGGGCCGCCCCTCGGGCCGCTCGAAGGAAGCCGACGACCTGCGCGCCAAGCGCATGGCGCTGCGCCGCCGTTACAAGATCCAGGACGTCATCCATCGCCGCCAGGTGCTGCTGGTGCAGGTCGTCAAGGAAGAGCGCGGCAACAAGGGCGCAGCGCTGACCACGTACCTCAGCCTCGCCGGCCGTTACTGCGTGCTCATGCCGAATTCGAGCCACGGCGGCGGCATCAGCCGCAAGATCAGCTCGGCTTCGGACCGCAAGCGTCTCAAGTCGATCATCTCGGAAATGCAGCTTCCGCGTTCGATGGGTTGCATCGTGCGCACCGCTGGCCTCCAGCGCACCAAGACCGAGATCAAGCGCGACTTCGACTATCTCGCCCGCCTGTGGGACGACCTGCGCGAAGTGACGCTCGGCTCGGAAGCGCCGACGCTCATCCACTCGGACAGCGATCTCATCAAGCGCGCCATCCGCGACATCTACAACCGCGACATCGAAGAAGTGGTCGTCGAGGGCGAGGAAGGCTTCCGCGCGGCGAAGGACTTCATGAAGCTCCTGATGCCCAGCCACGCACCCAAGGTTAAGCCTTATTCCGATCCGGTGCCGCTGTTCCAGCGCTTCGGTGCGGAAGACCAGCTCACCGCCATGTACGACCCGGTCGTGCAGCTGCGTTCGGGCGGCTACATCGTCATCAACCCGACCGAGGCGCTCGTCTCGATCGACATCAACTCGGGCCGCGCCACCAAGGAGCACGGGATCGAGCAGACGGCGGTGGCCACCAACCTCGAAGCCGCGCAGGAAATCGCGCGCCAACTGCGCCTGCGCGACATGGCGGGCCTGGTCGTGATCGACTTCATCGACATGGAATACGGCTCGAACGTCCGCAAGGTCGAGAAGGCAGTAAAGGACGCGCTCAAGAACGATCGCGCTCGCATCCAGGTCGGCCGCATCTCCAGCTTCGGCCTGATGGAAATGAGCCGCCAACGCCTGCGCACCGGCGTTCTGGAAGCGACGACGCGTTCGTGCCCGCACTGCGACGGCACCGGCCTCGTCCGTACCGCCAGCTCCGCCGGTCTTTCGGCGCTGCGTTTCATCGAAGACGAAGCGGCCAAGGGCAAGGGCGTCGTGGTATCGCTGTTCGCCTCCACGGAAGCGGCGGTCTACATGCTCAACGCCAAGCGCGCTGACCTGGCCGACATCGAGGAGCGCTACGGCGTCACTGTCGAAGTGATCCCCGAGGGTGAGAACGAAGGCGCGAAGATGCGCGTCGTCTCTTCTGGTCCGCGCAACGAGTTCGTACCTCGCTTCGACCCGATCGCGGATGACGTCGAAGACGACTTCGTGATCGAGGAAGAAGAGGAAGAGGAAGAAGTCGAGCGCGAGGAAGCTGCACCGCGTGAACGCGGCGAACGGGCTGAGCGCGCCGAAGGCGATGAAGGCGAAGGCGGCCGTGGTCGCAAGCGCCGCAAGCGCCGCCGTGGCCGCAACCGCGATCGCGGTGACGAGAACGGCGCCGAAGCCTCCGAAACCGAAACCGAAGCAGAGGCCGAAGGCGAAACCGCCGAGACCGAAGCCGAAGTGGCTGATGACGAAGGCGAGAACGAAGCCGGCTACACCGATGCTGAAGGCAGCGAAGCGCCCAAGAAGCGTCGCCGCCGTGGTGGTCGTCGCCGTCGTGGTCGCCGTGATGGTGAGGCTGAGAACGGCGCCGAGAACGGTGAAGGCTTCGAGGGCGAGGAAGCCCGCGAAGACGCGGCCGAGGACAACGCACCTGCTCCGGCCGAGGCAACGGTTAGCGAACCCGAAGCACCGGCCGAGCCGGTTGCCGAGGAAGCGCCTGCCAAGCCCAAGCGCGCACCGCGACGCAAGAAGGCTGACGTAGCCGAAGCCGTGATCGAGGTTCCCGCCGAAGTCGCCGCTGAACCGGCTGCCGAGGAAGCACCTGCCAAGCCCAAGCGTGCACCGCGCCGCAAGAAGGCTGACGTGGCTGCCGAGGCTCCCGTCGAAGTGGTCGCCGAGGCCGCCGCTGAGGAAGCACCCGCCAAGCCCAAGCGTGCGCCGCGCCGTAAGAAGGCTGACGTGGCTCCCGTCGAAGTGGTCGCCGAGGCCGCCGCTGAGGAAGCACCCGCCAAGCCCAAGCGCGCACCCCGCCGCAAGAAGGCCGAAGCTTCCGCAGCTCCGGGCGAAGCAGCTGTCGCAGCTGCAGAGCCGGAAGCAGCAAGCGATAACGCACCCGATGACGCATCCGATGACGATGGCGATGCATCCGGCTCGCCGCGTCGCGGCTGGTGGCAGCGCACCTTCGGCAACTGATCGAAGTTGAAAACAAGTCAGGCGCCGCGCGCGATCTCCGGATCACGCGCGGCGTTTGTCGTTTTAAGCGGTAAGTAGAAATGAAGGCAGTCAACCCGGCAAGGTCGAGCGCCTTCCCGCCTAAACCCCTGCGGCCATGCCGCCGGTAACCCGCAGCGTCTCGCCCGTAACGAAACGCGCCTTAGTAGAGGCGAGGTAGAGCAGAGCCTCGACGATATCGTCTTCCAGCCCGTCACCGGTAATCATCTGCATTGCCTGAACGCGCTGCCTGGTCGCTTCGGGCAATTCGCTGCGGATCGTCTCGGTAAGAATGAGCCCTGGCGAGATCGCATTGACACGAATGCCATCCACACCCAGTTCGCGCGCAAACGTGATCGTCAGTCCGGCAACGGCAAGCTTGCTGTTACCATAAGCCGAGCCGCCCAGGTGCGCCGCGCTTGACGAAATGTTGACAATCGAAGCGCCCACCCTGCCCTGCATGTGAGGATGGGCAGCCAGCGTGCAACACACGACACCCATCACATTGACCTCAAACAGCCGCCGCACTTTGGCGAGGCCCATGTCGAGGATTGGCCTGCTATATTCGTCGGAATGAAGCCCCGCATTGTTCACGAGCAGGTCAATGCCGCCGTTAGCCTGCGCCGCCTGTGCCATGACTTGCGCCATGCGGGCTTCGTTGGTCACATCGCCGCCCACGCCCAGTGCCGAACCGCCCTGCTTCCGGATATCCTGCGCAGCGGCTTCCGCTTCCGCACTATCGATGTCCACCAGCACGACATGCGCACCCCGCGCGGCCAAGGCCACTCCGAAAGCCTTGCCAAAGCCCCTGCCGCCGCCGGTAATCACCGCCGTTCGTCCTTGCCATTCACTCATGCCATTCTCCCGGGCTTGCCTTCTTGACCCAAGGTACAAGCACCCTCTGCATGGCCTCACAAGCGCTTTGCTCGCCGTCCACATCGCCGGTGCGGTTCCGGCGCTCTGCGTCCCGAACAGTCTTGGCTGGAGCATTCGTTGCCGCTTCGCGCGCGCCTAGCTGCCGCATGCAGCCAAATTAGAAACGTCCGGCTAGGTTTGCGGTTGACACGCAGTAGCAATTATTATTGCATCCACTCAGGATCGGTGCGCAACACTCCCCTCTCTCG
Source organism: Novosphingobium sp. 18050 (assembly GCF_902706195.1). Taxonomy (GTDB): domain Bacteria; phylum Pseudomonadota; class Alphaproteobacteria; order Sphingomonadales; family Sphingomonadaceae; genus Novosphingobium. The sequence continues at coordinate 176,645 of NZ_CACSJO010000004.1, forward strand.
GACCGCGTCGGAACGATTGTCCACGGCAACCCATTTCCAACCTTTTTCCACTTGCGAACCGCGCAATTGTCCGTGCGCCGTGAACAGCCCCGCGCATGTTTCCCTCTAGCGAAAAAGCGCTGGCGTCTGCCTGAGATTGCACCGCCCCGGCGACTACAAAGCTTCGCTATCGCAATATTATTGTTTAATAACAGTCATTTACTTATTTAACGTCAAAACCACCCCGCATTGTGCAGCCTCTTCTATCGTTGACACCGGCCGCCCGTCTGATGTGAATCGGCGGGCCCTGCAAGCACCTCAATCGGCTCTTGCGGGACCGGCACGAAAAACCTCGCCATTGTCACCCCTTGCCCTGAGCGGACGAATCGCTAGAGGGGGGACATCAGTCGCGGTTCATGCCGCAGTGCAAGATCACGGGGATTCTTCATGGCGACCTTCACCCTCCCGGCCAACAGCAAGATCAAGAAGCAGGGCAAAGTCCACAAGGCCGAAGGCGCCACGAAGGTGAAGAAATTCACTGTATACCGCTACGACCCGGATTCGGGCGAGAACCCGCGCTACGACACGTTCGAGATCGACCTCGAGAAATGTGGCCCGATGGTCCTCGACGCGCTCATCAAAATGAAGAGCGAAGCCGACCCCTCGCTGACGTTCCGCCGTTCGTGCCGTGAAGGCATCTGCGGTTCGTGCGCGATGAACATGAATGGCGCCAATGGCCTGGCCTGCACCACCGCAATCGAGGACCTCAAGGGTGACATCCGCATCACCCCGCTTCCGCACATGGACGTGATCAAGGACCTCGTTCCCGATTTTACGCACTTCTACGCGCAGTACGCCTCGATCCGTCCCTGGCTGCAGACCGTCTCGACCACGCCTTCGGGCAAGGAACGCCTCCAGACCCCCGAACAGCGAGAGAAGCTGGACGGCCTGTATGAGTGCATCCTGTGCGCCTGCTGCTCGACCTCGTGCCCGAGCTACTGGTGGAACTCCGACAAGTTCCTCGGCCCGGCAATCCTGCTCCAGGCCTATCGCTGGCTCGCAGACAGCCGCGACGAAATGACTGGCGAACGCCTTGACGAACTGGAAGATCCGTTCCGCCTGTACCGCTGCCACACCATCATGAACTGCGCCAACGTTTGCCCCAAGGGCCTTTCGCCTGCACGCGCCATCGCCGAAATCAAGAAGATGCAGGCAGAGCGCCAGGTCTAAGTCAGGACTGGTTCGGGTCCGGACCTAACCCATGGCGCAAGGCGGCACATTCATCCACGAGCCGGACCCGGAGTTTCCGGGCTGGCATTCGTGGCGCCTCGACGAAGGCACGCGTTTCAACACGCATGGCTTGGGGCGCATGATAATCCGCCGCGAAGGTGAGAAAAGCGCAAGGTTACGCCTCGTCGAGGTCGAGAGCCGCCACAGCAACGTGCACGATAACGTTCACGGCGGGGTAACCCTCGCCCTGATCGACGTCGCCATGTTTGCGTCGATCTTTACCGTTCTGGGGGCAGACGCCGCCGGCTCGGTCACACTCGACCTCCATAACCAGTTCATCGGCGCGGGCCGAATCGGGCAGCCCCTCGACGTGATTTCCGAGGTGATGAAGGAAACCCGCCGCCTCGTCTTCATGCGTGGCACCGTCGAGCAAAGGGACCACCTAGTGGCCAGCTTCGTCGGCACCTTGCGCAAGCCCAGCATCAGCAAGGTTTCCGGACAATGAGCGCCATGCTCGAGCGATACGAAGCGCTAGTCGCGACCGGCGAATTGCGCTCGGACCCCGAGCAGGCCGCCGCCGCCGAGCGACTCAGCCGCCTTCAGCGCGATCTTTACAAGGCCCAATCCTCAACCGGATTGCTCGGCAAGCTGTTGGGCAAGAAAACCCCGCCGCCACGCGGTGTATACATGTGGGGCGGCGTGGGGCGAGGCAAGTCTATGCTGATGGACCTGTTCGTCCAGACGCTTGATATGCCCGGCAAGAGGCGCATCCATTTCCATGCCTTCATGCTCGAAGTCCACGCGCTGCTGCGCGACGAGCGTAAGAAGGAAACCGGCGATCCGATCCCGCCGGTAGCCGCCACGATTGCCCGAGGCACGCGCTGCCTCGCGTTCGACGAGATGGTCGTCAACAACTCAGCCGATGCGATGATCATGAGCCGCCTCTTCACGTACCTGATCGTGAACGAAGGCGTGACGATCGTGACGACATCGAACCGCGCGCCCGCCCATCTCTACAAGGACGGGCTTAACCGCGAGCATTTCCTGCCATTCATCGGCCTGATCGAGCAGGAACTCGACGTTCTCACACTCAACGGCCCGACCGATTACCGCATGCAACGCCTTGGCGGCATGGCCACCTGGCACACGCCATTGGGTGAAGAAGCCACCGAACAGGTTCGCGAAGCATTTTATCGCCTGACCGACTATCCGCCCGAGGACAGCGAGCACGTCCCCTCTGCCGAAATCGACGTCGGCGGCGGCCGTATGCTTCATGTACCTAAAAGCCTAAAGGGCGTGGGCGTGTTCAGTTTCAAGCGGCTCTGCGGAGAAGCGCGCGGCGCAGCCGATTACCTTGCCATTGCCCGCGCTTATCACACGGTAATTCTGGTTGGCATTCCGAAAATGGGCCCAGACCGCCGCAACGAGGCCGCGCGGTTCGTTACGCTCATCGACGCGCTTTACGAACACAAGGTCAAGCTGATCGCAGCAGCGGACACTGCCCCTGAAGATCTTTACCAGGCCGGGACCGGACGCTTTGAATTCGAGCGCACCGTAAGCCGTCTTAACGAAATGCAGAGCGCTGATTATCTCGCCCTGGGACACGGCGAGGACTGAACTTCGTTAACACATCCCGAATCGGGATGCGATTCGCCGCAGGGCGACTGAGCAACTCTGCCTGCTCAACTTCCAGTTTATTGACAGAATTAAAGCCAACCTGGCATTCAGGCCCGCATCGTGGAGATGCATGCCATCAATAAACACAAAACACGTTTTCACTAGGCAAAGAAAAAGCGCTTTCCAAAAAACAGGAGTTCTTCTGGAAAGCGCTTCTTTTCTTAGCAGCAGCCCGTTCTATTGAAGCGGGCTCTAGCAGGTGACGTCTCTATTAGAGACCGCCGCCCCACCAACCACCGCCCCAAAGTTCCTTGTTCATCGTCATTCCCCATGTGAACGACCGCATCACTGCGGCCGGTCAAATGGATAACAAGAGGTTAACGAAGCATCAAGGAATTTTTAACCAATCAGCCGCGCTCTCCTGCCTGATACGAAGTCGAGAAAGTCCCGAAATGGGACAGGGCGGCTGACGTAGTAGCCCTGCACCAGGTCGCATCCCATTCCCGTGAGCATCTCGAGAACCTTGGCCGTCTCCACACCTTCGGCGACAACGACACGGTCTAGCGAGTGGGCCATCTCGATGATCGACTGCACAAGCAGCAGATCATCCTTGCGGCCTTCCATCGAAGACACGAACGTCTTGTCGATCTTCACCTCGCTCGCCGGCAGATAGCGCAGATAATCAATCGTCGCATTGCCGGTTCCGAAATCGTCGATAGACAACCGCAGTCCCGACTGGACGAGGCGCTGCAACATCTGGAAAGTGCGTGAGCTGCGATCGAGGCGGTCGGTTTCGGTGATCTCTAGGATGAGCCGATTGGGTGACAGGCCATGCAAGGCCAGAATTTCCGAGATCATGCCCGGAAGGCCAGGGTTTCGAAGGAGCTGCGCCGAGATATTGACGGACATGGTCAGTTCGTACCCACTGCGCTCCAACTCAACGGCCACCCGCACAGCATCATTGATGACGAAGCGCGTGATTCGTTCGATGCGGTGGAATTCCTCGGCAATCCGGATAAATTTGTCAGGGCCGATCGGACCTCGCTCGGGATGCGTCCAGCGCACCAGCGCCTCGGCGCCGCAGATGCGGTTGGATTTCAACTCCAGCTTCGGCTGATAGGCCACCCAGACTTCGCCATTATCAATGGCCCGGTCGAGCGAGGTCAGCAGCGAGATTTCCCACTGTGCCTCATGCTTGCCCGCTTCGTGCTGATAGACCAGTTCGTCATTGCGCACTGCCTCTTCGGCCGCCTGCATCGCACTGGCAACACGGCCGGATAGGGCTCTGCCGAACTCGGAATCGACGCCGCAATTGAAAGAGAGGTCCACATCGATACCACCGACCTGGATACCATTCTGGACGATCCGGTGCAGGCCTTCCAGGTTCTCGAACAAGTCGAACGAACTGCGGATGGACGAAAGCCACACAAACATGCCGCCTTCGTGGTAGATCATCACGTTCTCATCACTGATGCGGATACGGCGGACGATCTCCTTGGCGAGTTGCGCCTCGACATGTTCCGCAAAGCTACCGATGATCGCGCCGTAGTTGCGGATCTTCAGCGCGACGAGAATGCGGGTCGACACGTCGGCGGAATTGCGAAGCGCCTGAACGCTAGGCAGCCCGGAGCCAGTATTGGTTTCGCCAGCCTCCTCGACACGGTCGAGGTTACGCATGCGGATCACCGCAACAAGAGCGACGCTGAACGCCGGGATCACTTCTACTTGGATTCCTACGTAATCAAGCAGAAACGGGGCAGCACCAACGACGGCCACAAGTCCGCTAAAACGGTAAATGTCCAGAACCCGGCCTCGACCAAGGCCAGATGCCACCAAAACAAGAACGAGCAGGAAAGCCGGAAACCAGCCATACTCTCTGGGCATACCGCGTTTAAGTGTATCGGCCCCAATTGCGTGGAAGTATGCGCCTGGGGCATTAACGCCCTGGCCCGGAATAGAATGGATATCGTTAAACGAAACTGCCGTCGGGGCGACAAGTATGTCCTTTCCGCGCACAATTGCGGGATCAAACTGGCCGCGGATGGCATCGATATAGCTTAGAGTCGGATACGATGTCACCGCAATAGAAAAATCAGGAAAATACAATTCATCCGTCCCACCTTCTATGCCAGCAATGGCAGCAGAAATAGAAGGGATCTTCCCATTCGGGCTACCCGAAGCGAACGGCAGTTGGACATTAAGATTGAGAGGACGGTGACGCACCAGGATCGATGCAGTAGACGCGTAATCACGATACGCTTGAAGCGGCATCTTTCCGGCGTAGTTGCCCATCTGCCCATTGCTGTCGACGGCAGCGCCAAGCACGACCTTGCCAGAGTTCGCCTTCAACACTTCGATAAATTTGGCGTCATCTTCGCGAGATCCCGGCGTTGAGAACGAACGATCGAAGTAAACGCGCTTAGCTCCGGCAGAAAAAAGGTGCCTAATCGCGTCAGCGTCATTACCATGAGTAATGTCATTGGCGCCAAGCTCGCCCAATGTTCGGGTATCTTGCTGGATCACCACGATGCCGCCACTGGAGGGCTGAATACGTGACATCCAACGCACATTGCGAAGATAATCCTCCAACGGCAATCCAAGGCCGCTGATGCCCATAGCCAAGCCAGTAAGCGCGGCCCAGAACACGATTCTTACACGCGGCTTCGTCCAAAAATTACCAAGGCGTGCCGTGATGCCGTTCATGATGGCAATCTCGCTTCACCGATCAGAACAAGCGTCATCGCCGCGAAAAACTTCCGCTTTGAATTCTGGCAATGGCGACCGATTTTGTTCATTGACGTCCCGCAATGGCGCTTCGCTCATGCCGGACTACCGCAAAGGTCCTAAGAATCAGTTTAGTTAATCCGGTCGCCCCATTGAAAAGCGATCATGTCGGTATTTGGGCGCCGCGTGCTGCCTTAACCGATACCGAGTCCGGTAAATGCCTTATTAAGCATAAGGAGTTGCCAGAGCAGGCGGGAGTTGTCGGCCGTGCCGGCAATGTGGCTGTCAACCAGCCCTGAGAGACGGCGGGTGTCGAACCAGCCCGTGCGAGCCAGCGCTGCACCACCCGCGATTTCGCGGGCGGTTTCGGCCAAAGGGCCACGGAACCACTGAGCAATAGGGGTCACGAAACCCTGCTTGGGGCGATAGAGAATATCGTCCGGCAGGTAGCGGCGCATCGCCTTTTTCATCAACCACTTGCCCTGCCCGCCACGCACACGCATCGATTCCGGCAGGCTCGCGGCGAATTCGATCAGGCGATAGTCGAGCAACGGTTCGCGTGCCTCCAGACTTACCGCCATGCTGGTGCGATCGACCTTGGTGAGGATATCGCCCGGAAGCCAGGCCTTGAGGTCTGCATATTGCGCTTGGTCCAGCCCCGAACGAGCCGGAGCCCTGCGCATCAGCTCCAGCACCGGGTCTTCGGCTCGGTAATCGCCTCGCAGGCGGCGGAATTCGTCGGAATAGAGCCCGTCCCGCAGTTCCGGCGGCGCAAAAGCCATCGACCGGGCATACCCCTGCGCTGAATCGCCCGCGAGCGACAGCAACGTCGATTTGGCACGCAACGGACGCGGCGCCCAGTCTGCCTTGGGATAGAGCGCACCGAGAGACCCGAACACCGGACCGCGAAGGGCCTGTGGCACAAGCGCCCTTACCCGGTCCTCGCCGCTCTGGAAAACATGGCGGCGATAACCGGCCAATGCCTCATCGGCACCGTCGCCAGAAAGCGCGACAGTCACGGATTCGCGTGCTAGCTGACATACCCGCCAGGTCGGCAGCGCGGATGCATCGGCGAAAGGTTCGTCGAACATGCCCGCGAGTTGGTCGATCGCAGAGAAATCGTCCGGCGAGACTTTGCGCGAAGCATGGTCGGTAGCGAAAAGCCGCGCGACTTGGGAGGCATAGGCGCTCTCGTCCAGCCCCGCCACGTCGAAACCGATCGAACATGTGCGCACGGGCCGCCCGCTCGCCTCGGCCATCAGCGCGACGACGCTCGAACTGTCCACCCCGCCCGACAGAAACGCGCCGAGCGGCACGTCGGCGACCATCCGCGAGGATACCGCCTGCTGCATCAGGTGCACGAGTTCAGCTTCCAGATCGGCGGCCTTGCCCTTGCGGCGGTCAGCGAAAGAAACGTCCCACCATTGGCTGGGACGGGGCAGCGGACTGCCGTGGCGCAGCAGCAGCGAGTGGCCCGCCGCCAGCTTGTGCACGCCTTTCAGGATCGCGCGGCTATCGGGAACGTAGCCCCAGGTGAGGTAATCCTCGATCGCCAGCGGGTCGATCTCGCGCCGCAGCAACGGGTGGGCCAGTAGCGCCTTGAGTTCCGAGCCGAAAGCCAGGCTGCCGTCGCTTAGCGCCGCATAATAGAGCGGCTTCACACCGAGCCGGTCCCGCGCAAGGAACAGGCTGCGCGCCTCCAGATCGTAGATCGCGAAAGCGAACATGCCGTTGAGGCGCGAAACACAATCCGGCCCCCAGCGCTGCCAGGCCGCGAGGATCACCTCGCTATCGCCATCGGTGCGGAAGGTGGCGCCGGCCGCCTTCAGTTCCTGGCGCAGTTCGCGGTAGTTGTAGATCTCGCCGTTGAAGACCAGCATCGCACGGCCATCGGGTGAGGGCATGGGCTGGGGCGAACCGGCCAGGTCGATGATCGAGAGACGACGATGGCCAAGGCCCACGCCGGGCGCGGTCCATACGCCCTGCCCGTCAGGCCCGCGATGCGCGATGGCGTTGCACATCGCCTCGATCCGGGCGGGATCGACGGGCTTGGGCGTTTCGAGATGATAGATACCGGCGATACCGCACATGGGCTTTGGCTACCTGAGCTGGATCACGCGGTCCACCCATGGCCCAAGCGGCCCTGTGGATGCGCGGAAAGCGGAAATGGACTGCTGCGCAGCGCCGCGCGGCGCATCCTCTGCCGAAAGAATCAGCATTGCGGTAGGCGGGGCCCGGAACAGCAGATGGTCACGGATGACCGCCAGTTTAAGATGCGCATTGCTGCCGGAGAGCAGCGAACCCGTGCGATAGAAAGTCACCGCGACGCGCTCGATCCGGCCGTTGCCTAACAGGCGCTCGCTGGTGCCGCTGGCCATGTCACCGGCCATAGCAGGGCCCGAAGACTGCCACGACCAAGGGCTTTTCGGCATGAGCGCGCCCTGACCGAAACCGCCCGCCTCACGGCCCTCGCCCTGGCTGGCATAGAGCGCGATGAAGACGTCGACCTTGTGGCCCGCACCGTCGCGGTAGCGGCCGAGCAGGCGGTGGGAAGCGCCCTCTGCATGGGGCTCCCACCAGATCGCGGGGGTGTAGTCGGTGCGAGTCCAGCCGGCGACTTCCGGCAGGTCGATACGCGGCGGCATCGATGCTTCCAGCGTATCGGCGACAAATGCCCAACCCCACGCGGCGGCGAAGACCAGCGCGATACCGGCAAGAGCAGCCCTGCCGGAAATGTCGAATGCCTCCAGCCGGCCCAACCATGCCTTGCCGGCGATGTGGTGCGCATCGATCATCGGTGCGTTCATCGGCCGGTCGAAGAAGCGCCAGGCCCCGGCGATCACCAGTGCCAGCACGATAGCGAAGAAGAACCAGCCGTAGACGATGTGGTCGAACCCGGCCGCCGCCTCGACGCCCCATATCTGTGCGGCGTAGATCGTGCCCCAAGCGCGCACGCCATTAGCGAGGATCGGCACGATAATGCATGCCGCCAGCATCGCCGCGCGGCGGCGCCAGTTGAGGAAACACACGTTGGCGCAAAGCACACCGAACGCGACCATGGCGATCAGGAATTTTACACCTGAACAAGCCTCGGCGACCTCGAAAAGGCCCACCGGGGTGTCGATGAACACGCCATCGATCTCTGCCGGGATGCCGCTGAAATGGGTGAGCGCGATGGTGATGTCCGCGGTGATGGTCTGCAGCACCTTCACCAGTTCCTCGCCCACAGCGACGAGGAAGACGAGGTAGCACAGCGGGAACAGCAGCCCCGCGCTGACCCGCACGCCCAGCAGCAACGGCACGCAGGCGCCCAGCATCGCGACCGCCCCGGCCTGCCGCGCAAGGTCGAGGCCCGACATCGCACCCAGCAGCCAGAGGAAAGCTGCCCCGCCAAGAAGGACCAGCCCCGGCCACCAGGCGCGCGGGGTCAGCCGCTCCAGTTCGGGCCAGCGCTGCCACACCAGCCAGCCCAGGATCGGTGGAATCAGCAGGATATGGTTATAGGTAGAGATGTTCCACCACTGGCGGGCCATCGCCGCCCAGTCTGCGAAGAAAGCGGCGAACAGCACCAGCCATGCCAGCGAAAGATGTACCACTGCCGCCTGCCACTGCGGCGTCAGCGCGCGCCATGTCCGCCCCGGAGCGGCCGCCAGTGCGGCTACGTCAGACTGCATCGATAGTGCTTTCGCTCATGACACCCATGTATTCCGGCAGACGGGCAAGCGCGGCTTCCCAACTGGCATTTGCAAGAATCCAGTTGCGGGCGGCCTGCCCCATTTCCCTGGCCAGCGCAGGCGCACGGCCAAGGTCGAGCAGGGCCTGCGCTATCGCAGCGTCGCTTTCGCGCACGGCGAATTCCCTGCCATCCAGCGCGTCGATGCCGGTGGCCGCACCCGGCGAAAGAACGACCGGAAGCGCCATGGCCATGGCTTCGAGTACCTTATTCTGCACGCCCCGGGCGATTTCCAACGGCACCAGCGCCATATCGGCAGCGGCGAGCCAGGGGCGAATATCATCCACCCTGCCCCACACCATGATGCCGTCCCGCCCGCTGCACGCGGTGAGTGCGGACGAGGGATTGCGGCCGACGATGTGCAGGCTTGCATCGGGGCACATCTCGCGCACCAGCGGCATGATTCGCTCGATTGCACGGGTCGCCGCCTCGATATTCGGCGCGTAGTCCATCTGTCCGGTGAAGACGATCCGCGGACCTTCGTGCGCCAGCATGCGCGGCTCAGGCACGACCGGAAGCGGATCGAAGTAAGCCGCGTCGAGGCCATTGCCCATGGCGCGCACGCGGGCGGCCCCGCGGGCGGCCCCGTCCGGCAGACGCGAGCGCAGCAGCTCCGCTTCGGCACCGCTGATCAGAAGGGTTACGTCGGCAGAGGCGGCAATGCGGGCTTCCTCAGCGCGCAGAAGGCGGGCTTCGCGCTTTTCCATCCACGAACGGAAACCCCGGCCCTTCGCGGCGTAAGCCTCGAACTTGGCGGAATCGACGTCGACCAGATCGGCGATAACCCGGCCCTTGAAGCCTTCCGGCACATATTGCGCCATCTGGCCTGAGAAGACGTAGATGACGTCGATCGGACGCCGTGCCAGCAGGTCATGCACATAGGCTTCCAGCTTGCGGTCGTGAAACGCGCTGAGGCTGAGCGGACGCCTGCTCGCCAGCGCCTCGACGCCCGCGATCGGCAGCGCCTTCGCGCGTTCGACGAGACGATAGCTTGCCGCGAGATCGGCAAGGTCAGCCTCGTAGGCACGGTCCTGTTCGTCGTCAGCAAACGTCGCGACGTGGACGGGGGCAAGACCGGCGAGCGCCTTGAGCACATGATGCGAACGAATTTTGTCACCGCGATCCGGTGGAAACGGGATGCGGTGCGAGAGGAACAGGATTTCGCCCATCAACCGATTCCGCGCGCGATCAGCGGGCCAAGGCGGTTGGCCAGGCCCAGCGGCAAGCGCTGCCAGAGCTTGATCTGGAGCGAGAGTTTGCCGCTGGTGGGATCGGCGTCCCGCTTTGCGGCGCCGGGCTGGGTCCATGTGGCATACGTCAGTGGCTCGGGCTCGAAGCCCCAGTTGCGCTTGAAATGATAGGCCCCGCTCTGTGTCTTGGAGCGGCCGAAGTCGAACACGCTCGCACCCCGGCGGCGGGCGTGGAGCATTAGTTCGTAATACATGCGGTCGTTCGCGCGCAGCCGCCGCGCGTCCCAGGTGCCGCCGCCCCAATAGGGCATGACCGCGCCCTGGTGGTACACGCTGATGACGCTGGCGACCGGCTTGTCCTCGTGCCGGACGGTCAGAATATCGGCGTCCGCGCCGAACCCGTCGACCACCGAATCCAGCAGTGCGCGTGGAAACACTGGCGTGCCGAGATTGCGGTAGCTTTCGCAGAACACCGCGTAGTGGGCAGCGCGGTCCCGCTCGGAAGTGCCGACCTCGATGGTGAGGTCTATACCCAGCGAGCGGCGCACTTCGGCGCGCTGCTTGCGCGGGATCGAGGTGAGCTGCGCTTCGTCGTCAACCGCAAGCGGACGGGCGAACCCGGCATGCGATTCGGTTTTCAGCGCCCAGCCCCCAACTTCTGCCGGCAGCACTCCGCCGCGCAGTTCGATCGAGGGGCACGACAGGCGCCGGGCCAGTTCCTCGACCGCGGCGAAAACCGCCTCGGCATCAGCATCGTCGGTGGTCAGCAGGCCGCCGCCCACCGCGAAACCGGTGGAGGCGAGGATGCGGCCGAACACCGGAGAATGGATCGCATCGAGCGGCAGGAAAGCGACGATCTCGCCGCCGCGTTCCTGCACCAGCGCGAGCGCCTTGTTGCCGGTAGCCGCCGCCACCGACACGAACCACGCCGGGCGGTGGAACGGCGTGCCTAGCGGGTGGCGCGCGACAAAGCCTTCAAGCCGCGCGATCTCGCCGGGATCAGCCAGATCGACAAGGCGCACGTCGGACAGGATTGGCACGAACGGCGCGTTCATGCGGCCAGAGCCGGAGGCGGCGCCACGCTGCGGCCCGCTTCGCGCGCTGCGAGTTCATCCATACGGCCCCAGCGAAAATCGCCGATCAGGCGGGTCAGCTTGTCCGCCATGATGCCAAGATTGGTGTAGTGCCGCAGGCGCGAGCGCATCGAGGCGTTCGCGACACGCGGCTGGCCGGGATCGATCTCCCAGGGGTGGAAATAGAATACCGCCGGGCGTTCGTCCTCACGGTTCACCTGCCGGATCGCCCAGCGTGAAAAACCATAGGGCAGTACCCGGAAGAACCCGCCGCCGCCTGCCGCCAATCGGCGACCGGCGAACTGCGCGGTGGTTACGGGAATCTCGACGAAATCACTGCCGGCAATCGGCTTGAAGGCAAAGCGGGGGGCTTCGCGCCAGCCGTAGTGATCGTGGGCGATGGGCGCGACGCTGGAGCTATAGGCATAGCCCTGCTCCGCCAGCACCTCGAAGGCCCAGGGTGTGCGCGCATCGATGGAAAAGCTGGGCGCGCGGTAGCCGGTAACGGCAGCGCCCGAGGTATCCTCGATGACCTTGCGGGCCTTCGCGATATCCGCCGCGAAAGCCTCCCGGCCAAGGCGGAACACGCGTTCGTGATCCCAGCCATGGCTGGCGATCTCGTGGCCTTCCTGGGCGATGCGGCGCATCAGGGCTGGGTGGCGCTCTGCCACCCAGCCCAGCGTGAAGAACGTGCCCTTTACCCCAGCATCGGCGAACAGCTGCAATATCTCGTTGCAGTTGCGCTCGACGCGGGTGGTGCACGAATTCCAATCGTTCCGGTCGATCACCTTCTCGAAGGCGCCCACCTGAAACCAGTCTTCGACATCGACCGAGAGCCCGTTGACCGGCTCGCTGAAAGACATGGGTTTGCTCCGCTCAGGCGACGTTGCGCTGGCCGTCGCCGCTTTCGATCCATTCGATCAGCATGGTCAGCGTGTGCCGCAGCGTGCGCGACTGCTCGTCGAGACGGGCCTCCAGCTTGGCGGTATGCGCGGTAGCCTGCGCCAGATCGGCCTGGAGCGCGGCGATGGCCTCGCTTTCGCCCTGATCGACGTGAGCGGCGGCAGCTTCCTCGCGCGCTTCGGCAGCGGCAGCGAGTTCGACCATGGCCGACTGAAGCTTACCGATCTGTGTATCTCGGTCGGCCAGTGCCGCCTCGATCAGCTCGATGGCGGCAGCGGCGTTGATCGCATCGGACGGCACGGCGGCCACGGCAACGGGATGCTCGAACGATGCGGCGTACTGGACGTTACCGAGCGGCGAGGCTGCCGGCGAGAACATTTCCGCCGGCGCCCTTGCGGCTTCCACCGGCTGGACCTGCGGGCTCACCAGCGCCAGCGCGCCATCGTCGCTCAGCTCGTCCATCACCTGCGCCAGCATTGCGCTGTCGATGTGGCTGCGCTGATCGACGGCACCGAGCAGCAGCAAGCGGTTGACGATCTGGTTGATCCGGCGCGGAATGCCGCCGGTCGCCTCATGGATTTCCGCGAAGACGGACGGCTCGAAGCTGGGATTGCCCTGCCAGCCCACGCAGGTCAGGCGATGCTCGATGTAGGGCTGGATTTCCCTGGCCTGCATCGCGCCCAGATGGTGGGTGGCGATCACGCGCTGGCGCAGCTGTTCCAGCTGGTCGCTCTCCAGCAGGGTGCCGCGAAATTCCGGCTGGCCCAGCAGCAGCGTCTGCAGCAGCGGCTGCGAACCGAGCTGGAAGTTGGACAGCATGCGCAGTTCTTCCAGCGCGCTGATCGAGAGGTTCTGGGCCTCGTCGACGATCAGCAGGCTGCGGCGACCGGCGCGTGCCTCCTCATGAAGAAACACCTCGATCGCGCCGAGCGCGGAAGCCTTGTCGTGGCCCGCAACGTGGATACCGAAGGACTGCGCGACGACGTGAACGATCTCCTCGCCGTCGAGCGCGCTGGTCACCACGTTGGCGGCGGTCATGCGGGCGGGATCGATCGTCGCCATCAGGTAGGCGACCAGCGTGGACTTGCCCGCGCCGACTTCGCCGGTGATGACCACGAAGCCCTCACCCTGCGCAAGGCCATAGCCGAGGTAGGACAGCGCCTTGCGGTGCGTCAGGCTTTCAAAAAAGAAAGCCGGATCGGGAGTGAGCTGGAAGGGCCTTGCGTCGAGCCCGTAAAAATCATCGAACATCGCGTTTTCCTTCTCAGAAACTGTAGCGCAGGCCGGCGAGCGCCGAGGCCGTCCAGAAGTCGTCGATCGCGGGCGCGTCACGCGTCGCTCCATCGATGCCGACCGCCAGAGTACCGCGCAGGCGCGGCGTGAACATCCGGTAATAGCTGGCAGATGCGCCATAACCGTTAACGTCACCCACGAGGGGATCGTTGCTGCTGATCCAGTTGGCGTAGACATTGGTCGACCAGCCCGCATCGCGGCCCAGTTCGCCGCCGAGGAAGGCGGCCAGCCAGTAGTTTTCGTCGACCACACCGGCTGCCGAAGCGAGCACGGTGTTGCGGGCGGCGAAGAAGTTGCGCCGGTCGTACCCCAGGCCAAGCCCGGCGTTGAGGCGGCCCACCTTCATCGAATAGCTCGCACTTACGCCGCGCGCGCGGAAGAAGGCCGAGCGGACTGACCCCAGCGCGCTGGAAAAGCAGTTGCTGCCGTCCAGCGAGGCGACACAGCCGCGCAGGTCGCCGGTGATCGGATCGCGCACGACCTCGAAATCGTCCGGCAGCTGGTCGATCGCGCGGTTGAGCTGGCCGCCGAAGCCGCCGACGTTGTCGTAGACCGAAACGCTCAGCTGAGTGCGGTCGTTGGGCGCATAGCCCAGCGTGCCGCCAAAGCTGGTCGAACCGTAGCGGCGACCGACATGGGCCGAAAACGACGTGCGGCGGCTGGGGCGCCACATCACCGCGACGTCCCAGATCAGCCCGCTGACGTCGTACGCCAGTTCACGCGGGCCGGACTTGTCAGTGACATAGCGGCCGTCCGAGCCGACCACGGGAATGCCGTCCTCGCCCCGCAGTGCGTCGCGGCTGGATACCTCGACGTCCTCGTAGCCGATCGCGCCAACAACCTGAACGGTGCGGCTGACCGGCACGGTGACAAGGGCGCGCGCCTGCATGTCACGGGCACGCTGGTCGAGATTGGACATGTCTTCCTTATAGAAGCTGCCCGCAGCGCCCACGCCCACCGGCAGCACGGTGCCCGGCGCGAAGCCGGCCTGCACATCGGCCATCTGGGTCACGCTCTTGTCGAAAACGTCGGCGGCGCCAGTGCCCGAATTGGCGCGAAACCCGTCGGACTGTTCGACTTTGGTGAAGCCCGCACGGTAATTCGCCGAAACGTCGAGATCACCCGCACGGGTGGTCACGGAGGGACCGGCGTAGACCGAATAGATCGAGGTCTTGTACTTGTCGTTGACGCCGCTGCCCACCAGCGCCGATCCGCCGTTGCCGACATTGGCCTGGGTGGCGAGACCGCCCGCCTCGAACGTCACGCCCGGAACGATCGTGGTATAGCCGCGCGCAATGCCGCTAATCGCGTCACCGTCGCGCGCGCGCTTGCCCCAGCCGAACTGACGCTCGTAGCGCAGCGAGACCGAGGCCCCGTTGTTGCGCCCCGAGATCGCCGCATCGACGCCGACGGCGGCCTGGGTATAGGTCATCACGTCACTGCCCGGCGAAAGCTCGGCGGTAACGATCTGGTCGACTTCGATGTAGGGCACGATGTCGATGCGCTTGCCGCCCTTATTGCCCCCCCTGCCACTACGCCTGTCGGAGCGCCCGGACTTGCCGGACGACGGATCGGAAGCGCCCTGCCCGCCGCTGCCGATTCCCGCACCGGCGCTGCCGCCACCATCGTAACCGATCGACTGCGCCTGGCCGGCAACCGGCATCGCCAGCGCGGCAATCACCGCGAGCGAAACCAGGCCCACACCCTTGCGGCGCATTGACGCCTTCATCCAGGTCATCCCCTGTATCCGTAATAAGAACCGAAGCGGCGGCCGCTCGGGCTGAACTGCGCGGCGTTCAGCAGAAGCTGGACGTTCGGGCATGCGCCAAGCAGCGAGATCGCATCGTTGAGCGCACCGCGCCCGGTCTTGTCGGCACGCACGATCACCATCGTCTGACCAACGTACTTTGCCAGTTCCGCTGCCGGTGAGGCCGAGAGCGCAGGCGGCGAATCGAAGATCACCATGCGATTAGGAGAGCCCTGCGTCAGCCGGTCGAGCACGCGCGCGGTGCGCGAGCTGGCGATATATTCGCTGTCGTGGCTGGTCGTGTCGCCCGCAGGCAGCACCCATAGGCCGGGAATATCGGTGCCCAGCACGCAGTCGGCGACGTCCAGTTCCTCATCCATCAGCGCGTCCATCAGCCCCGGCCCGCCCGGCAGGCCGAGCGCGGAGAGAATCGAGGGCTTGGCGAAATCGGCGTCGACCAGAAGAACTTCGCTCTCCTTCTCGGCCGCGATGGAAAGCGCCAGGTTGAGCGCGCAGTACGTCTTGCCCTCACCAGGATGGGGCGAACTGACAAGGATGCGCTGGGCCATCGCGCCTGCCTTCTGGCGGCGCAGGTCCGCCGCCTGCACCAGGAGCTGGCGCTTGACGATGCGGAACTCTTCCAGAAGTTCGGTGACGGTGCCTTCGGGCACGATCAGGCCTTGAGCGCGCAGATGCTCCCGGTCGACCGGATGGGCCTCACCGTGGAAGATGGCCGGCTCAGGGGCTGGCTCGGGCACGGAGGCCAGCGTTGCGGGCGCGGCAACAAGCGCAGGATCCTGGGCCGCAACCGAAGGGGCCACGGGCGCAGGTGCAGGCGCGGGAGCTGCCGCGACCTGCTGGGCCTCGGGTGGCTTCACCGGAAAGCGGCGCGAAGGCGGCTCGGTCGAAACCGGCAGCGGCTTGCCGAGGAAGCTGTTGAAGTCGAACTTTCCGGCGGCGCGCTCGAACAGCGATTCGCCGGCGGCCTCATCCTGCTGCTTGGGGTCGGGGATCTTGTGCTGATCGGTCATGTCACGTTCCCTCAGGCCACCATGCCGCGCTGGATGAACTCTGCGGCGAGCAGCACCACGAACAGCCCGCAAAGCGCGGCGCAGCTGGCGTAGAAGTATTTCAGGCGCCGGGCACGCAGCGCACGGGCACCATCGGTCAGCGTCTGCGAGATCGCGCCGAGCACCGGCAGGCCGGTCGCCCGCTCCAGTCCGGAGGTCGTCGCGAACACCGAGCGCATGCGGCTGAGGGCAAAGGCCGCCGCGCAGCCGCCGGCAAGGCCGACCACCAGCACACCCAGCAGCAGCACCGGACGATTGGGCGCAACCGGCGAGCGCGGCGTCGTCGGCGGATCGACCACTTCGAACTTCACCGCTTCGCGCTCGGTCTTCACTTCGCCGCGCAGGCGCAGTTCCTCACGGTCCTGCAGGAGCTTGTCGTATTGCTGGCGCAGCACGTCATAGTCGCGGTTGATGCGGGTCGCCTGCGTGGCAAGCTCAGGGTCCTGGATCGCCGAGGCCGTCAGCGAGGCGATGTCCGACTGGAGCGCCGCCTTGCGGGACTGGAGCGCCTGGACATTGGCCTGCCGCTCGGCCCGGATCGACTGGAGCGAGCTGTAGGCGGGGTTCATCGTGCCGCCGCCGTTCGCCGCATCCTGCGAAGCCGCGCCCCGCAGCGCAGCCACCTGGTTGCGCGCAGCGATCACGTCGGGGTGGTTTTCGGTGAGGCCACGTGCACGCATCCCGGCAAGGTCCGCCTGGGCGCGGGCAAGCGCGGACTGCGGGCTACCATCGGCAACGCCGCCCGCGATCGTGCGCGGGGTTCCGGCAAGCTGGCCGTCGATAGCAGCCGAAGCGCTCTGCGCAGCGGAAAGGTCAGCCTCGATGTCTCGGAGGGACGCGCGCGAGGTTTCGAGCCGCTGCACCATCGCAGCGCCGCCCAGCGCCATTTCCGGGTGCTGCGCCTCGAACGCGGTGCGTTTGCTTTCGGCCGATTCCAGTTCACGCTCGCGCTGCTGGAGCTGCTGGTTCACGAACTGCATCGTCTCGACCATGTCGCCGCGGTCGCCCGAGAGGTTTTCCTCGCGAAAGATGTCGATCAGCTTCTGCGCAACGCTCTGCGCAAGCTGGGCATTCTCGGAATCGGAAAAGGACTTGTTGTTGGCGGTCGCGGTGATCTCGAAGAGGTTGTCCTCCTGGCTCACGACCTTGACGCTGGTCGCCAGTTTGAGGACCGCGGCCTCCATCTGCTTGGGGTTCTGGATCGTGTCGCCCAGACGAGTCGAACGTACCACCTTCTCGAGGTTGACGGCGCTGGTCAGCGTCTGGCGGATACGCTCGATATCGCGCTTCTTGTCGGCCACACCGATGCCAACCTGCTCGGCAAGCGCGTCGTCGAGCTGGATGAAGATACGCGCACGGGACTGGTAGCTGTTGGGCACGAGCGCCACCACCAGCCAGCCCGCCATGCACACGGCCCAGGCAGTCCCCAGCGCGATCCAGCGGCGATGCCAGACGCTGTGCAGCGCGCTGAGCAGTTCTTCGTAGAGCGTATCCATGGTCTCGATCCGGCCTCTTAGAACATGCTCTCGGGGAT
Organism: Novosphingobium sp. 18050; assembly: GCF_902706195.1. Classification (GTDB taxonomy): domain Bacteria; phylum Pseudomonadota; class Alphaproteobacteria; order Sphingomonadales; family Sphingomonadaceae; genus Novosphingobium. The sequence goes on from NZ_CACSJO010000004.1 coordinate 194,738, forward strand.
GATGATCACGTCGCCCGGGCTCAGCATGACATTGGCCTTGCTGTCACCCTTCTTGAGCAGATCGCCCAGACGCAGGTCGTATTCCTTTTGCGTGCCGCTCGCCTTGTCGAAGCGGATCAGGCGCGCCTTGTTGCCTGCCGCATATTCGGACAGGCCGCCCACCGCAATCATCGCGTCAAGCACGGTCATGTTCGCGCGGTAGGGGATCGAGGCCGGCTTCTCGGTCGCGCCGACGATACGGATCTGCTGGCTGAACGTGCCGGAGAAACCATCGACGATGACCGAAACCAGGGGGTCCTCGATATATTGCGAGAGCTGGAGGCGGATGTCCTCGGCCAGCATTGAGGGCGTCTTGCCCACGGCCGGCATGTCGGTGATGAGCGGCGTGGTGATGCGCCCATCGGGCCGCACCTGCACTTTCGCGCCCAGTTCCGGGTTGCGCCAGACGAACACGGTCAGCTGGTCGAGCGGACCGATGATATATTCCTCACCCGGCCCTTCCTGCATGGAAACGAAGGCTGCGGGCGGCAGTTCAGGCCCGGAAGTCGTAGCGCATCCCGTCAGGGCGACGCTGGCAAGCGTGGAACCAGCCAGGAGTCGGGTGAGGCGGCGATGCGGCATGGATATTTCCCTGTATGCGCCTTCCTGCGACCCATGTGCGAAGACACAGGGCAGGACTTGGCAAAATCCTGTGTCCGGTATCGGTTGAAAGGGTGAATATTGCGTTAGCCTTGGCGGGCTAATTGAATGCGGTCCCATTACGGGACGGAGCAAAAACAAGGGTTAACATCGCCTTTCTCCTCCCCGTTGCGAAGCAAGGGAGGGAAGTTGGGGCTGCCCTCAGACCAGCATCTCCGCCGCCGGTCCCTGGCCCAGAAACGTCGCGGGGCTGGCACTGGCGCCGTAGGCACCGGCGCAGAACACCGCGATCAGATCCCCCACATCCGCGCGCGGAAAACCGCCCTTGTCGGCCAGCTTGTCAAGCGGAGTGCACAGGCACCCCACGATCGAAGCCTCCTCCTCAACCTCGGCGCCGAAACGGGTGGCAATGGCGGAGGGGTAGTTGCGCCGGACCACCGTGCCGAAATTGCCTGAGGCCGCAAGCTGGTGATGCAGCCCGCCGTCGGTGACGAGAAACACTTCCCCGTGGCTCACCTTGCGATCGACGATTCGGGCGAGATAGACCCCCGCCTCACCAACCAGATAGCGGCCCAGCTCGATGCAGAACTCGGTCTCGCGCAACACTTCGGGGAGCGATTCCATCTGCTGCGCCAGCAGCTTGCCGACAAGTGCCAGATCGACCGGCGTGTCACCGGGAAAATAGGGAATGCCCAGCCCCCCGCCCAGATTGCAATGCGGCAGCGGTGCACCGCTCTCCTGCGCAAGCTGCGCCGCCAGAGCGAGGGCCTGCGCCTGCGTCTCGGCGATGGCTTCTGCGCCAAGCGCCTGACTGCCGGCAAAGATGTGAAAGCCGCGCCACTCCGCGCCGCTGGCGATGACGGTGCGTACCAGCGCCGGCACCCGCTCGGCATCGACGCCGAAGGGCTTGGCGCCGCCGCCCATCTTCATGCCCGAACCCTTGAGGTCGAAGCTGGGATTGACCCGGATCGCCAGTCGCGGCGTTTTCCCCAGACGCTCGGCAATAGCGATGGCGCGGGCAGCCTCGCCCTCCGATTCGAGGTTGAGGGTGACCCCTGCCAGAATCGCCGCTTCCAGTTCGGCGTCGCGCTTGCCGGGACCGGCGAAGCTGACCCTGGCCAGCGGCAGCCCTGCTCCGCGCACGATCTCCAGTTCCCCGCCCGAGGCGATGTCGAACCCGTCGACCAGCCCCGCCATCAGCGCCAGCAGCGGCGGATAGGGATTGGCCTTCACCGCATAGTGCAGCGCCACCCGCTGCGGCAGCGCGGCGCGAAGTTCGGCCACCCGGCGGCGCACGTGATCGGCACTATAGATGAACAGCGGCGTCGCGCCCGCCTCCTCCACCCATTCGGTGACGGGGCGGCCAGCGACCGCAAGAACGCCGTCGATGGCGTCATAGCCGCCGGGAATCGGACCCAGCGCCTTCATACGGTGAGCGCTTCCGAAATCTGGGCGGCAATCTCGGCGGCAAGGCCGGTCCGGTCGATCTTGCCATTCGGCCCGATCGGCATCGCATCGCGCCAGTGGATCACTTTGGGCTGCATGAAATTCGGTAGTTCCTGCATGAGCTTGCGGGGCAGTTCCTCCACCGCATCGAGGTTCGACGGCGCCGCCCTTACGACGAGGTGGACCGCCTGTCCAAGCCGCTCGTCAACCACGCCCAGCGCGACCGCCTCGGCGACGAGGCCGGTGCCCAGCGCTGCTTCCTCGATCTCCTGCGGCGAGATGCGGTTGCCCGCGCTCTTGATCATCGCATCGCGCCGACCGACGAAATAAAGCAGGCCATCGGCCGCCCGCTTCACCCGGTCCCCAGACCACACCGCGATCCCGCCATAGCGCGAAGCCGCAGGCGCAAGCTTGTAGCGTTCGGCGGTACGCGCGGCGTCTTGCCAGTATCCTTGCGCGACCAGTGGCCCGCAGTGGACCAGCTCACCCTCCTGTCCATCCTCAGAAATCTCGCCCAAGTCATTGATTACGAGTATTTCTGCATGAGGGATCGCCTTACCCATCGAGGTCGGATGACTATCGACAAGGTCCGGGTCGAGATAAGTCGAACGGAAGGCCTCGGTCAGTCCGTACATCGGAAACAGCCGCGCCTGCGGGAACAGCGCGCGCAGGCGGTGTACCAGATCGACCGTCAACGCCCCGCCGCTATTGGTCAGGCGCCGCAGCTTCGCCGCCGTTTCGGGGGGCCAGTCCAGTTCGCAGACCTGCACCCACAAAGGCGGCACGGCGGCAAACGTAGTGACCCCGTGCCGCTCCACCGCTTTCACGACATCGCGCGGCATCAGGTAATCGAGCGGGATCACGCACCCGCCTGCAAACCACGTCGAGAGCAACTGGTTCTGCCCGTAATCGAACGAAAGCGGCAGCACCGCTAGCGTTCGGTCGTCCGCCGCAAGGCCGAGGTAATCGGCAACACTTTCGGCCCCCAGCCACATGTTGGCGTGGCTGAGCATCACCCCCTTGGGCCGCCCGGTGGAGCCGCTGGTATAGAGAATCGCCGCAAGGTCATCCTGATCCGCCTCGGACGGCAGCATATCGCCGCCCAGCTCGGCGGCAGTCTGAAGCGCCTCCGCCTCGCCCAGCAGGCGGCAGCCACCGGGCACGTCGGCAGGGTTCAGCGTCGCCAACCGTGCGGGCGTGCCGATCAGCAGCACAGACCCGCTATCGGCCAGAATATGCGCGACCTGCGCGTGCTTGAGCAACGGGTTGACCGGCACATGCACCAGCCCCGCCCGCGCCGCGGCCAGCGGCATGAGGCAGGTCAGTTCGCCCTTTGCGGCCCAGGTGGCGACGCGCGCGCCTTTTTCGGGCACCTCGCGCGCCAGCCATGCGGCCAGCCGGGAGACACGCGATCTTAAGTCCTTCCAACTAACGACGCCTTCACGCAGTACCAGAGCATCGCCGTCATCGTGCCCGCGCAGGGCCAGATGGTCGAGCGGCAGGATGAGGTTTTCTAAACTGCCGGACATGGACACAGAAAGGCTCCGCGAGGACGTGGTGAAGGTCGACTATCACTCTGATCTTAAGGAAGTGCAATCGGATGGCCAGCTTGCGCAGGCGCTGTCCGAGGCACACCAGAGCGCGCCCTTCGATCGGCTTGCGTGGTGGCAGGGGCTGTCGCAGCACTGCGGACTGGCGCCGCTGCTGGCGGTAGCGCGCGGGGACAGCGGCGCCCTCGCCGTCCTGCCGCTGGCCGGTAAAGCGGGCCACCTGACCGCCCTGTCCAACTGGTACACCTTCCGTTTCCGGCCAATTCTGGTGGGCGCCCACGCGCCCCTGGATGCGTTGGCGAAGTCCCTGAAATCGCGCGCGCACCGCGTCACCCTATCCCACCTCCCGGACGAGGACGGCAGCGCCTCCGCACTCGAAACCGCGTTCCGCAAGTCCGGCTGGCTGGTCCGCCGCGAAGTCTGCGACACCAACCGCATCCTGCCGGTGGAGGGACGCAGCTGCGACGAATATCTGGCCGCCCGCCCCGGCAAACTGCGCACCACCCTGAAACGCAAGTCAGGCAAAGTGGTCACGCAGATCCTCACCGAATTCGACGGCGAGGCATGGGCGCAGTACGTATCGATCTACGCAGAAAGCTGGAAGCCCGAGGAAGGATCGCCCGATTTCCTGCGCGCCTTTGCGCAGGCCGAAGGCGCTGCGGGCCGCCTCAGGCTGGCCCTCGCCCACGACGCCGCAGACCCGCAAGGCCCCGCCATCGCCGCACAGATGTGGACAGTGGAGGGCGGCACCGCCTTCATCCACAAGCTGGCCCATCGTGAGGCGGCCAGGCCCCTTTCACCCGGCTCCGTGCTGACCGCCGCGCTGATGCGCCGCGTGATCGACATCGACCGCGTAACGCTGGTCGATTTCGGCACCGGCGACGATCCCTACAAGCAGGACTGGATGGAACAGCAACGCGTCCGCTACCGGCTGGACATGTTTCGCCCGTTTTCTCCCCGAAACTGGCCCGTTCTCGCCAGGATCGGCTTGGTCGGCCTTGCCGCAAGCGCGAAGCGCCGCTAGACGCCGCCCGTTAATAATGAGACTGCGCCGAGGGGCCATGCCAGACGAAACCGACCTGCTGCTACGCCGCATCCTGACGGATGTGCTGGGCCTCAAGCCCGGCCAGGCCGATACGTTCGATGCCGATACCGGCCTGTTCGGGCACTTGCCCGAACTCGATTCGATGGCCGTCGCCGGCCTGCTTACCGAACTGGAAGACCGCCTCGACATCATTATCGAGGACGACGAGATCGACGGCGAGATGCTGGAGACTTACGGCGGTCTTCTCACGTTCGCCGAGGCGAAGCGCGGCTCCTGATGAGCATGTGCCGATGACCCCGTCGAGCTGGCCCTGCCCGCTCCCCGGTGGCGGCACATGCGAGGAATTCGCGATCCAGTTCGACGCGGGCCGCACCGTGCGCCTGCTCGTCGTCCCGGCCCTGTTCGACGAAGGCAACCGGATGCGGCGTTTCACCGTGGAGGTGATGCGCCGGCTCGACGCGGCCGGGGTCGACAGTTTTCTGCCCGATTTTCCCGGCTGCAACGAAAGCCTGCAGGCGCTGGAATCGCAGGACCCGACCGACTGGCTCGACGCCATGACGGCAGCTGCCCGGCACTTCAACGCCGGGCACGTTCTGGGCATTCGCGGCGGCTGCCTGTTCACACCGCAGCGCCTGCCCACCTTTCACTACGCCCCGGTCAAGGCCGCCTCGATCCTGCGCCAAATGGTGCGCGCCCGCACCCTCGCTTCGCGCGAGGCGGGCCGCGAAGAAAGCCGCGAGCAACTGGCTGCGAAAGCGCTAGTGAACGGAATTACCCTTGCAGGGTATGACATTGGAGCCGATTTCTACCGCCAGTTCGAGATGATGACGCCGGAAGATGATGCCGTGATCGTCACGCAGGAGCATCTGGGTAGCAGCGGCCTGTGGCTGCGCGCCGAACCTGATGAAAACGCCGCCCAGGCGGATGTGCTGGCGGCAATCCTTGCTACGGCGCTCGCCTCGTGAACCGGCGCCATTTCACTTTTCTATGTGGGGGCGATGGCCTTGTCGCCACGCTCGATCCCGCTCCTGGACGTAACGCGCTACTGCTTGTCTCGGGCGGCAACGAAGTACGCAGCGGCGCATGGAACGGCCAGGCCCGCTTCGCGACGCGGATCGCCAGGCAGGGCTTTCCGGTCCTGCGCTTCGACCGACGCGGCGTCGGTGACAGTGAGGGCTTCAACGCAGGTTTCCGCTCCAGCGGCGCCGACCTCGCCGCAGCGGCCAACGCCCTGCGCGCCCAGTGCCCGCAGGTCGACCGCGTGGTTGGGCTGGGCAACTGCGATGCCGCCAGTGCGCTGATGCTGGCGCAGGGCGCCGGGCTGGACGCGCTGGTCCTGTCGAACCCCTGGACCATCGAGGACGAGGCGGAGGAAGCGCCTGCCGAAGTGGTGCGCGATCACTACCGCCACCGTCTGGCCGATCCGGCAGCGATCAAGCGGCTCCTGACGGGACAGGTATCGCTGGCGAAACTGGTACGCAGCCTCGCCTCGGCGATGCGCCCGGCTCCTGCGGCGCCCAATGGGCTCGCCGCGCAGATGGCGCAGGGGATTGCCGGGTTCACAGGCGACGTCCGCTTTCTGGTCGCCGGGCGGGACCGGACCGGACTGGCCTTCCTCTCGCGCTGGAACAAGGCGGATACCCGTATCCGCACTTGTCCAGGGGCGACGCATAGCTACGTCGAGCCGGAAGCTCAGGACTGGCTGGTTGAGCAGGTTCTGGAAGTACTGCGCGGCTGAGCACCGGACCGATCGACGCCCGGTATGCAGCGTGTGGTCCCGCGCACCGCGAACACGGCGGAGAGGCAATGCCCCTCCGCCGCTTCGATATCAGCCCTGCACCGTCTCGGTGATCCCGGCGAATTCCTTCGCTGCGAGATAACGCTCGGCGTCCAGCGCGGCCATGCAGCCCATACCGGCAGCGGTGATCGCCTGACGGTATACGTGATCGGATACGTCGCCCGCCGCGAACACGCCCGGAACGTCGGTCTTCGGCGTGCCCGGCTGGACCAGCAGGTAACCGGTCTCGTCCATCGCCAGCTTGCCCTTGAACAGCTCGGTCGCAGGCGCGTGGCCAATGGCGACGAAAGCGCCGTCGGTGAGGATTTCGCTCTGCTCGCCGGTCACGGTGTCGATCAGCGCAAGCGCACGAAGACCGCCATCCTCACCGGCCATGAAGCGGTCGACGCGCTGGTTCCACACTACCTTGATCTTGGGATGCGCGAAGAGGCGGTCCTGCAGGATCTTCTCGGCGCGCAGCGTATCGCGGCGGTGGATCAGGGTCACGTCGTCGGAGTGATTGGTGAGGTAGAGCGCTTCCTCGACCGCGGTGTTGCCGCCGCCGATCACGACCACCTTCTTGCCGCGGTAGAAGAACCCGTCGCAGGTGGCGCAGGCCGAAACGCCCTTGCCGGAAAGCTCCTGCTCGCCCGGAACACCCAGCCACTGCGCCTGCGCGCCGGTGGCGATGACGAGGGTCTCGCCTTCATAGATGTCGCCGCCGTCGCCGACTGCGACGAAGGTATCGCCCGAAATGTCGACCGAGGTGATCGTGTCCCACATCATGCGGGTGCCTACATGGACGGCCTGCGCCTCCATCTCCTGCATCAGCCAAGGGCCCTGGATGACTTCGCGGAAACCGGGGTAGTTCTCGACGTCGGTGGTGATGGTCAGCTGGCCGCCGGGCTGCAGGCCCTGCACCACGATCGGCGCCATGCCGGCGCGCGCGCCGTAGATGGCAGCGGAAAGCCCGGCAGGGCCGGAGCCGATGATGAGCATACGGGTCTTGTGTGTGGTCGCCATGTGGCTGTCTCCGGCCTGAATTCGTTGGCCGCGAGATAGGGGTTCAACCATGGGTTTGCCAAGCATTGGCTTGCCCAAGCATTTATTTCATCCCCGCAAATGAGAGCTTACCGGGCCGCTGCGCAAACATTGGCCGATTGACCTTGCCCGTGCCCCACCCCAATTCATGGCGCATGGAATCATTGCTCGGACCCACGTCGAACCGCTTCGTCTCGCAGCGCCTGCGCCTGAACTACGTCGACTGGGGCAACCCGGAAGCGCCGCTGCTGATCCTCCAGCACGGCGGACGCGACCATTGCCGCAGCTGGGACTGGGTGGCCGAGGAACTGCGCCGCGACTGGCATGTCATCTGCCCGGACCTGCGCGGTCACGGCGACAGCGAATGGTCGCCCGAGGGGCATTACGGCATGGACGCCTTCGTCTACGACTTTGCGCAGCTGGTCCACACGCTGGGGCAGGACAAGGTCACGATCATCGCCCATTCGCTGGGCGGTAACATCGCCACGCGCTATACCGGGCTATACCCCGAAAAGGTGGCGAAGTTCGTCAACATAGAAGGCCTTGGCCCGCCGCCGGGCCTGCGCCGCGAATCCGAAGTCAATGCAAGCGACCGCCTGCGCCAGTGGGTGGAGGACAAGCGCAAGGCCTCGGGCCGCACGGTGCGCAAATACGCCACCCTGCGCGATGCCTACCAGCGCATGAAGGAGGAAAACACTTTCCTCACCGACGAGCAGGCCCGCCACCTCACCATCCACGGCGCCAGCCGCAACGAGGACGGCACCTGGAGCTGGAAGTTCGACAACTACCTCAACGTCTGGACCACCACCGACCTGCCTACGGACCAGATCATTGCGCTGTGGGAAGCGATCTCCTGCCCGATGCTGCTGCTGTGGGGCAAGAACAGCTTCGCCAGCAGCCCGTCAGGTGACGGACGGATAGACTATTTCCCGCGTGCCAGGCTGATCGAATATGAGAATGCCGGCCATTGGCTGCATCACGATCAATTCGATCGGTTCATGGCCGATGTGAGGGGATTCCTGGGATAAGTCCTGTCCTCCCCGGTTCGGGGAGGACAGGTTTCCCGCTATTCCGAAGTAAATTCCACCAAAGCGGCACGCAACCGTTCGCGCTTGGCGCCGTCGAGACCCAGCGCATCTTCCAGATAGGCGTTCACTGATCCGTGGCGCTCTTCAACTGCCGTCCAGGCGTTATCCAGATACTCCGCTTCAACGCCCATCAGCACACGCAGAACGTCTTCGTCGATCTGGCCGGTAATGGCGCGGATGGTTTCCATGCCCGAGGCGATCCGCGCCTCCACATCCCCTGCTGTGTTGGTGAGCAGATAGTCCGCCATGATGTCGTCCCGGTGGACGCCAAGCCCTGCGTGAAGCATCGCGACTGCGATTCCGGTGCGATCCTTGCCCGCCATGCAATTGACGAGGCTCGGGCCGGGTCTCTCGGCCAGCCGGTCGAACCAGCTGCGGATCATCGCCTGAAGCTCGGGCCGGAAGCAGATCTTACCGTAGTTTCGCATCAGGCTTTCCCGCGTCCCGGCCGCCGTGCGCTGGCGCGTGGTCTGGGCCGCGGCGATGTGCGGCGCGTGCCGCAGCTCCGGGTCGCTTGAGAAAAACACCTTTGCAGCAAATACTTGCGGCCTGCGGCAAGGATGGGTGCCGCGTTCCTTCGAGGTTCTGAGGTCGAATACCGAGTCCAGTTCCACGGCCGCTATCCGCTCCAGATCGGCATCGGTAGCGCCATGGTGCTGACCCGAGCGCCATACCTGCCCACGCTTGATCCGCCCACCGCCGCCGACACCGTAGCCGCCCGCATCGCGGAAATTATGTACCCCCTCCAGGGCGATGACGCGCCCGCCGATGTCATTGCCGTCCATGCGCTATGCCGAGTCTCTCTATTGCCGATAGTAGCTATGCTTAGTATCTTCTCTGAAAGGGTCGGGACAGGGTTTTCATGAACGCAGAGACGACGATTGCTCCCAAAGACGGAGAAGGTGCCGAGCACGCGGGCGAGACCCTCACGGTGTCCGCTCCGCGCAAGCGAAGCCTGCGCACACCGCTGATGATCGTCGGCCCGGTGGTTGTGCTGGCCATCGCGGGCTGGTTCTACCTGAACGGCGGCCGCTACGAATCGACCGACAACGCCTCGCTCCAGACCGGAATGGTCGCGATCAGCCCCAGCATTGCCGGCACCGTCGTCTCCATCGAGGTTCGCGAAAACCAGCGGGTACGCAAGGGAGATGTGCTGTTCCGCATCAGGGGCAGCAGTTTCGAGGCCAACGTCGCTCAGGCCGAGGCCGAATTGGCCGATGCGCGCACGGATGTCGGCTCGCTGCGCGCAGACTACCGCGAGACACTGTCGCAGGTAAGCGCCGCCCGCGCCCGCTACGATTACGCAACCGGCGAAGCGGCTCGCCAGAAGTCACTCGTGGCAGAGGGCATTTCGTCCCGTGCGCAGTCCGATCAGGCCGCTACGGAGGCACGTACCGCAGGCGACGCCATTGCCGCTGCGCAGGCCAAGGCCGACAGCCTGCGCGCCAGCCTAGCCGGCACGGTGGACGGCGATGTCGATGCGCAGCCCAAGGTTCGCAAGGCGGCCTCCGAACTGGCGCAAGCCCGCATCGGCCTGTCCGACACCGTGGTGCGTGCGCCGCAGGACGGGGTCGTGACCCGCGTGAATCAGTTGCAGGTCGGCAATTACGTAACCCCCGGCCGGCCGGTGTTCATGATGACCGGCCTGAAATTCTGGGTGCAGGCCAATTTCAAGGAAGACCAGCTACGCTACATGCGCGCCGGTCAGGCCGCGCGCATCTCCGTGGACGCCTTTCCCGACCACGACCTCAAGGGCCATGTCGACAGTTTCAGCCCCGGCACCGGGTCGAGCTTCTCGGTACTGCCGGCCGAGAATGCCACCGGCAATTGGGTGAAGGTGGTGCAGCGCGTGCCCGTGCAGGTCAGCATCGACGAAGTGCCGGCCGGCCTGCCGCTGAGCGCCGGCCTGAGCACCAATGTCGAAGTCGACACCGGCCACCAGCGCCACCTGTTCAGCGCGGACACGCAAAGCCCCGCGCGATGAGCGCCGCCCCAGCGGTGTCGCCTGCCACGGCCCCTGCCGCCGTCTACCCCAGTCGCGGGCGGCGGATGCTTATCACGATCCCCTCGATGATCGCATCAACCATGGTCGCGGTGGATATCACCATCGCCAATGTCGCCCTGCCTCACATGCAGTCGAGCCTGTCGGCCTCTCAGGAGCAGGTGCTGTGGGTGCTCACTTCGTACCTCGTAGCCGGAGCCATCGCCACGCCGCTCAGCGGCTGGCTGGCCGGGCGGCTGGGACGTAAGGCGGTCATGCTGTTCTCCGTCGCCGGGTTCACCATCGCTTCGGCTGGCTGCGGGCTGGCGACGGACCTGACGACGATCGTTATCGCCCGCTTCCTGCAAGGGGCCTGCGGGGCAGCGCTGGTGCCGCTCAGTCAGGCGATCCTGCTGGATATCAACCCGCCCGAGGAACACGCCAAGGCCATGGCGATCTTCGCGCTCGGCTCGATGGCGGGGCCCATCATCGGGCCTACGCTGGGCGGCTATCTCACCGATGCGCTGAGCTGGCGCTGGGTATTCTTCATCAATGTGCCGTTCGGGATAGTCTCGTTCATCGGCATGTCGCTGTTCCTGGTGCGCCGCCCCAACCGCGACCAGCCGCGCTTTGACATGTTCGGCTTCGTCACCGTCTCGGTCGCCCTGGCGGCGCTTCAGCTGATCCTCGACCGGGGGGAGCATCTCGACTGGTGGGATTCGGGCGAGATCCGCATCTATGGCGTGATCCTCATCATCGCCGGCTATCTTACCGTAGTGCACATGGCGACGGCCAAGAATACCTTCATCCGGCCGGAACTGTTCCGTGACCGCAACTTCGCGGTAGGCTCGATCTTCAGCATCATGATCGGCATCGTCGCATTTGCGACGATTCCCCTGCTGGTGGTGATGACCCAGTCGCTGCTGGGCTATTCGGCGCTGCATACCGGCTTCGTCGGCCTGCCCCGCGCGATCGGGATGCTGATCTCGATGCTGCTGGTTACACGCATCGTCGCTCTGGTCGACGTGCGGGCGGTGATCGTCTCCGGCCTTGCGATCATGGCCGCCAGCATGCTGATGTATTCACACATCGACCTCTACGTCGACGAGCGCGCGCTGCTGTTGATCGGCTTCATCCAGGGAATCGGCAGCGGTCTGATCTTCGTGCCTCTTTCGGTCGTGGTGTTCTCCACCCTCGCGCCGGGCCTGCGCAACGAGGGCGCGGCGATGTATGCGCTGACCCGCAACGTCGGCAATGCGATCGGCATCTCGCTGCTCAACGTGCAGTTCATCCGCGACATCGCCGCATCACGCGCTACCCTCATTCAGGGGCTGCGACCGGACAATCCAGCGGTGATCTTCGCGCGGCCCGATCTCGATTTCGGGTCTGCAGGCGACCTCGCCCGGCTGAACGGCGAGGTCGTGCGTCAGGCGACAATGGTCGGCAATGTCGCCAGTTATCACTTCGTCTTCATCGTGACCCTGCTGATGATCCCGCTGGTGCTGCTGCTGCGCGCCAACAAGAACCAAGGCAAGATTGATACCGCCACACTGGCGATTGGGGAATGACATGAAGCGCCCTGCCTGTTTCCCGATCCTTTTCCCGCTGATGCTGCTGGCTGCCGGGTGCACCACCGTCGGGCCGGACTACAAGCCTCCCGAAGCCCCGCCCGAAAAGGCCAGCTACGGTGCCCCGGCCAGACCGGACGGCGTCACCATGGGACAGGGCCCCGAAGGCGCATGGTGGCAGGCCTTCGCCTCGCCCCGGCTGGACGCGCTGGTGGCGCGCGCCATGGCGGGCAATCACAGCCTCGCCGAAAGCCGGGCCACGCTCGAACGGGCGCGCGAACGCATCGCCGCAGTGGCGGGGCGGCAGTTGCCGCAAGCCGATGTCAACGCCCGTGCAGAGTATCAGAAGGTCAACCTCGCCGCCTTCGGCCTGTCCGACAGCTTCGGCGGCGGCGACATCCCCAACCCCGAGTTCGACCTCTATACGCTGGGTGGCGGCATCTCCTACGACCTCGACCTGTTCGGCCGCAACCGCCGCTCGCTGGAACAGGCCGGCGCGCAGGCCCAGGCAGAGGCGCGCGCGGTGCAGGCGGCTCACCTCGTCGTCGCCGGGCGGGTGGTCGCGCAGGTCCTTGCCATCGCCGCGCTGAACGACACCCTCACAACCGAACGCGCCCTGCTGACAGAGGACGAACGTAACGTCTCGTTGACGGAATCCCGGCGCAAGGCCGGCGCGGGCACGCTGGTTGAAGTGCTCAGCGCGCAAGGCCAGCTCGCCGGAGACCGCGCCGATCTTCCCGCGCTGGAGCGGCAACTGGCGGAAGGCCGCGCCATGCTGGCAGTGCTGCTGGGCATTACTCCGGGCGAACTGGAGGAGACCGACTTCGGCCTCGACGAGTTCGTCCTTCCGCCCGGCGTGCCGGTCGCCCTGCCCTCGGCGCTGGTTCACAAACGGCCCGACATTCTCGAGGCCGAGGCCCGCCTGCACGCGGCGGTCGCAGCGGTGGGCGTAGCGACGGCCGGGCTCTACCCCGACATCACCCTGGGCGCGAGCGTGACGCAGTCGACCTCTCAAGCAGATCGGATCACCAGCAGCCGCTTCAACGCCTTCGACCTGTTTGCCGGGATATCGGCACCGATCTTCCACGGCGGCACCCTCAAGGCAGAAAAGCGCGGCGCCGAAGCTGAAGCGCGCGCGGCGGCTGCGCGATACCGGCAGGTGGTGACCGAAGCCTTCGGTCAGGTCTCCGGCCTCCTCTGGGCGCTTGGCAGCGATAGCCGGGAGATCGCCGTGAGGTACGATGCAGCGCAAGTCGCGGGCCGTTCTCTCCACCTGTCGCGGCGCAGTTTCGAAGTGGGCAACAGCGGTATCCTGACGGTGCTGGACGCCAGCCGCACTTACCAGCGCGCGCAGCTCACGCTGCTGGATGCGCGCATCCGGCAGTACCAGAACGTGGCGCGGCTTTACGTCGCTACAGCGGGCGGATGGGTGCCGGACATGGTCGAACCCCGAAGCCAGGACCTACCTGCCCTGCAGTGACGAGAACAAGTTGGAGACGCTTCCAAAAAATCGCGGGCATGAAAAAGGCGGCAAGAAAGCCGCCTCAGTTCAGGTCAACGTCACCATAAAATGGTGATCTAGCGCAGAAACGGATGGCAATTCGTGCCTGCCGTTCCCAAAACATCGGTTCGCAATACTGGCCGTTCAGGCCAGCAGGAAATAACCCAGTGCAGCCCAGCATCCCATGCAGAGCAGGATCGCGATGATCAGCCCGCGTCCGTCATGCTCTTCCTCGCTGCTGCCCATCCGCTGGGCGGCATAGACCATGCCGGCAGGAATTCGCGTCGAGAAGTTCCGGGTGCTATCCGAAAAGCGTTCGAAGCGGATAATGTTTTCGTCTGCGACCTTCATTACTCGATCCTCAATTGCCGAGACGGTTTCGAAAGCGCTTCTTCGCCATACCGTCCTGATCAATCCCACAGGCTGCACCTATTGGCGTCAGATCCCAGCTCGTTTATTGCCTCGGGTATAACAAAATCTGGCGGATTATTCCAGAATATCCCGAATGGCTCACATGATTTTAATCTCCGGATAGAATGCGAAATCATAATCGATTTGATGGTAATTTTCTGTCTTTTGCGCGAAATTTTCGTTGGTTCCGTTATACGCCCATTTTGCACTGCAAAACGATCTGTCGCGTTGGATTTGCTGAGCTTTGCAATCGTTGCCTATGGCTTCACTCCAAGTTCTGCCGCAGGGCAGCAGTAAACCCGCCGACAAGCGGTGCGCCGAAATCCAGCGCTCGCCCTGGCAGCTTTTCGGAGGGTGCAAGGGGGTAGAGCCAATGTGGTTGAAGTCGGCGGCGAAGTGATTCGCCGGGCCTCATCAAGTTGTCGTCGCTGGCGCCGCCGCCCACCCTTGCCGCCGGACCGGAGCCATTCTAGGCTCCGTCCATGACCACAGCGCCAGGCCTCAAGATCAAGATTCAGATCCATTGTGGCAATGAAATCGCCATGGGGCCGGGCAAGGCGGACCTGCTCGACTCGATCCGCGAACACGGTTCGATCTCGGCCGCCGCGCGGACCATGGGTATGAGCTACCGCCGGGCGTGGCTGCTCGTCGATGTGATGAACCGCTGCTGGAACGCTCCGCTGGTGCGCACCGCTCCCGGCCGCTCGACCAGCAGCGGCGCGCGGCTGACCGAACTGGGCGATCAGGTGCTGGCCCATTACCGTGCCTTACAGGACGGCATCGCCGACGCATCGCGCGGGACGGGCTACGACGCCCTCGCCGGGCGCCTGCTGCCGGAGCCGCGCGCCAGCCAGAAGGATTGACGGGGAGCACAGCCGTTTTGCCCTCCGCCCCGCGTTGCTCCATGCCTTGCAAACCCGGGCACGCGATATACTGTCCGATACAGTATCCCTCGGAGACTTTCGAATGCGCAAGTACCTCGCCCTTTTGCTGACGGCGTTTCTGGCGGCGCTCGCCTCGCTGCTGCCGGCGGCGACCATGGCCGCACCGCAAAAGCAGGCTCCTCTGGTACTTGCCGCTGCCAGTCTGCAGGAATCGATGAACGCCGCCGCCGATGCCTGGAAGGCAAAGGGCCATCCGCGGCCGCGCATTTCCTTCGCCGGTTCCTCCGCCCTGGCGCGCCAGATCGCTTCGGGCGCGCCTGCGGACCTGTTCGTTTCGGCAGACGAACCCTGGATGGACGACGTCCAGTCCAAGGGGCTTCTGCGCAAGGGCACCCGCATTTCGTTCCTGCGCAATTCGCTGGTGCTGATCGCCCCGCGGACCAGCACGGTGCGCCTGCGCATTACTGCCAACATGCCGCTTTCCCGGACGTTGGGCACGGGGCGCCTTGCCATCGCCGACCCGGCCGGGGTGCCAGCGGGGGTCTATGCCAAACAGTCGCTCAGCAAACTAGGCGTGTGGAATTCGGTTCAGGGACAGCTTGCGCCGGGTGAGAGCGTCCGCGCCGCGCTGGCGCTGGTCAGCCGAGGGGCCGCGCCTCTGGGCGTGGTCTATGCCACCGATGCCCGCGCAGATCCGGGCGTGCGCGTCATCGGCGTGTTCCCCGAAAACAGCCACGACCCGATCAGCTACCCGGTCGCCGTCATCGCCTCTTCCCGCAACCCGGAGGCCGATGCGTTCCGCCGCTACCTGATCTCCGCCGAGGGCAAGGCGGTGTTCCGCCGCTTCGGGTTCGGGACGAAATAAGCCGCCCGTGAGTTGGTTTTCACAGAGTTGGCTTTCGCCGGCTGAATGGGAGGTTCTCATCCTCTCGCTCAAGGTCAGCGGTGTTGCCATCGTCGCGGCGCTGCCGGCGTCCTTTGCCATCGCCTGGATGCTGGCGCGCTGGCGTTTTCCGGGCAAGGTACTGGTCGACGCGCTGGTCCATCTGCCGCTGGTGCTGCCGCCGGTCGTGACCGGGTGGCTGCTACTGATCGCCTTCAGCCCCAATACGCCGCTGGGCGGTTTTCTGGAGCGAACTTTCGGCCTCACCTTCCTGTTCCGCTGGACGGGCGCCGCGCTGGCAGCGGCCGTGATGGCCCTGCCGCTGATGGTGCGGGCAATCCGACTCTCGCTCGAAGCAGTCGACCAGCGGCTGGAAAGCGCCGCGCGCACTTTGGGCGCTGGGCCGTGGCGCACTTTCGCCACCGTGACGCTGCCGCTTTCCGCCAACGGCATCCTTGCCGCGCTGGTACTCGGCCTCGCCCGCTCCGTGGGAGAATTCGGCGCGACGATCACTTTCGCCTCCAACATTCCCGGCGAAACGCAGACCCTGCCGCTGGCCATCTACAGCGCCCTGCAGATGCCCGGCTCGGACATCCAGGTCGCCCGGCTGGCAGGGCTGTCCGTGCTGCTGTCGGTCGGCGCGCTGGTCTTGTCCGAGTGGCTGGCGCGGCGCAGCGGACAGGAAAAGGGCCGCCATGTCGTCTGACGCCCCCGCCTTCGAAATTGCCGTAACCCTCAATCGTGGCAGGCTGAGGCTGACCTACGACTTCACCGCAGGCCCCGGCCTCACCGCACTGTTCGGTCCCTCCGGCGCGGGCAAGACCAGCCTGCTCGATGCCGTAGCCGGCCTTGCTCGCCCTGCCGAAGGGCGCATCGCCGTCTCCGGCAAGGTGCTCTACGACCGCACGGCACGCATCGACCTCAAGCCGGAGCGCCGGCGCTGCGGCTACGTGTTCCAGGACCTGCGCCTGTTCCCCCACCGCACAGTGCGCGACAACTTGCGCTACGGCTGGAAGCTGGCGCAGGCGGAGCGGCGCTCGCTGGGCTGGGACCACACGCTCGACCTGCTGGGCATCGCCCCCTTGCTGGACCGGATGCCCGCAACGCTCTCTGGCGGAGAGGCGCAGCGCGTCGCCATTGGACGGGCGCTGCTATCCGGCCCGACATTCCTGCTGATGGACGAACCGCTCGCCTCGGTCGACGCCGCCCGGCGCGGCGAAATCCTCGGCCTGATAGAGCGTATCCGGAGCGAGTTGAAATTGCCGATACTCTACGTCAGCCACGACCGCGCCGAAGTCGAACGGCTGGCGGACCGCATCATCCCGATTCCAACGCCTTGACCTGCACCCCGAACTGCGTGATTTTCGGGCATCGGAGAGGCTGGCGCATCTAACGGGACTTGTCAGTACACTTGCGCGCGCTTCACCGTTACGCACTTCGCGCGGGTTACGGAGGGGATACGATGCGCATTCTGGTTGTGGGGCCGACCGGCAGGACCGGCTGCCATGTCATCGATGCCCTGCGCAGCCGCGACCCGGATGTCTCCATCCGCGGCCTGTGCCGCTATCCCGAAACGCGCACGCGCTCCATCGAGGTGATGCCCGGAAATCTCGACACGGGCGGCCAGCGCACACGCGCCATCGAGGTCATGCCCGGAAACCTCGACACCGGCGGCCAGCGCACACGCGCCATCGAGGTCATGCCCGGAAACCTCGACACCGGCGGCCAGCGCACACGCGCCATCGAGGTCATGCCCGGAAACCTCGATACGGGCGGCCAGCGCACGCGCTCCATCGAGGTCATGCCCGGAAACCTCGACACCGGCGGCCAGCGCACACGCGCCATCGAGGTCATGCCCGGAAACCTCGACACCGGCGGCCAGCGCACACGCGCCCACCGGATCGAGTGCCTGACCGGCGATCTCGAAAACCCGGCCGACCGCACGCTCGCAGTCGAGGGTATGGACGTGGTGGTACACTACGCTCCCGCCTTCCACCCGCGCGAGACGGCGATGGGTACGGGCATGATCGACGCGGCCGTCGCGGCGGGGGTGAAGCGCTTCGTCTATGTCTCTGCATTGCATGTGCAGGCGGCCAGCGTGCCGGGCAATGCCGCCAAGCTGGCGGTAGAGGGATACCTTGCCGAATCCGCGCTGGAATGGACTGTACTGCGTCCGCAGAGCTTCATGCAGAACATCGACGTCGCCGCAGCACTCGCCGCGGGGAAGCTGGATCTGCCCTTCCCGCTCGGCACACGGCAGGGCCATGTCGACATTGCCGACCTTGCCGAAGTTCTTGCGAAAGTGACGTTCGAGGACGGCCACGCCCTTGCCGGCTACGATATCGCCAGCGACGAGGCGCTCGGCACCGCCGAGATCGCCGCGCTGATTGCAACCGTCAGCGGCCAGCCGGTGGCATCGGGCGAAATTCCGGTGGCGCAGTTGGTCGCCGGGCTGGAAGCGGCGGGCCCCGGCTATGCCTATGTCGCGGAAGCTGCCCTGCGGCTCAACGCCTGGCAGGCACGCAGCGGGGGGCGCGGCAACGCGAAGACCCTGCGCTGGCTGCTGGGACGCGAGCCGGGGCGGTTCGAGGATTACGTCAGGCGCTGTCTGGGCGCCTGACGTCAATAGGTCAGACTGCGCCGATCAGTTCACGACCGATAAGCATCCGCCTGATCTCGTTGGTCCCCGCACCGATATCCAGCAGCTTGGCGTCGCGCAGGTAGCGCTCCACCGGCCAGTCCTTGGTGTAGCCCGCGCCGCCCAGCGCCTGCACCGCCTCGCCCGAAACGCGAAAGGCGTTCTCACTGGCCAGCAGGATTGCGCCCGCCGCATCGAAGCGGGTGGTCTGCCCGGCATCGCAGGCGCGCGCCACGGCATAGACATAGGCCCGCGCCGATTGCAGCGCGACGTACATGTCCGCGACTTTGGCCTGCATCAGCTGGAAGGCCCCGATCGGCTTGCCGAACTGCTTGCGCTCACGAAGGTAGGGGATGACCGTGTCGAGGCAAGCCTGCATGATTCCAAGCTGGAGGCCGGCAAGCACCACGCGCTCATAATCCAGCCCGCTCATCAGCACGCCGACGCCGCCGTGCAGCGGGCCCATAACGTTCTCTTCGGGCACGAAGCAGTCGTCGAACACCAGTTCGCACGTGGGCGAGCCGCGCATGCCCATTTTGTCGATCTTCTGGCCGATCGAGAAACCGGCCATGCCCTTCTCGATCAGGAACGCGGTGATGCCTTTGGAGCCTTCACCCGTCTTGGCATAGACCACCAGCGTATCAGCGCAGGTGCCGTTGGTGATCCAGAACTTGGTGCCGTTCAGACGGAAACCGCCCGAAATGCCCTCGGCCTTCAGCTTCATGCCGACGACATCCGATCCAGCGCCCACTTCCGACATGGCAAGGCTGCCAACATGCTCGCCCGAGATCAGGCCCGGCAGGTACTTGGCCTTCTGCGCCTCGGTGCCCCAGCGACGGATCTGGTTGACGCACAGGTTGGAGTGCGCGCCGTAGGACAGGCCGACCGAAGCCGAGGCCCGGCTCACTTCCTCCACCGCGATGACGTGTTCGAGATAGCCCAGACCAATGCCACCCCACTCTTCCTCGACGGTCATGCCGTGAAGGCCCAATGCGCCCATTTCGGGCCATAGGTCGCGCGGAAACCAGTCCTCCGCGTCTACCTTCGCGGCCAGCGGCGCGATCCGCTCATCGGCGAAGCGGGCGACGGTATCGCGGATCATCAGGGCGCTTTCGCCCAGCGCAAAATCGAAATCGGGGGTGGCGCGCATGTCTTTTGACCCTTTCGCTGAGTGCCTCTCTCGAAACGCCTTTAGCGCAAGATCGATGCTCCGCGAAGATGGATTATTTCTTGGCTTAAAACGTTTATTGCTATTCGGTCTCACCGATCCGCAGCGAAGCCAAGGCGGCTACCAGCAGTGTGCCTGCGGCGAACGCCATCGTCCAGATCGGCTCACCGGGGAAGAAAGCCTTCATGATCGAGCCCATCACCGTCGCTACCAGAAGCTGCGGCAGCACGACGAAGACGTTGAACAACCCCATGTAGATGCCCAGCTTCGCCTGCGGCAGGCTGCTGGCGAGGATCGCGTAAGGCATGGCCAGGATCGAGGCCCAGGCGATGCCGATGCCGATCTCGCACGCCAGCAGCGCCTTGGGATCGCGCAGCAGCAGGAACCCGGCGAACCCGACCGCGCCCGCGACAAGGCACAGCGCATGGGTCTTCGCCTTGCCCAGCCGCGCGGAGAGCAGCGGCAGCAGCGCCAGAGCCGCAATGGCCGCAACGCCGTTGTAGACCGAGAACAGCACGCCCACCCAGTTGCCCGCCTCCTGATAGGCAGCACTCGCCGGATCGGCCGAGCCGAAGTGGTACTGCGCGACCACCGGCGTCGTGTTGATCCACATGATGAACAGCGCCGACCAGCTGAAAAACTGCACGAAGGCCAGCCGCTTCATCAGCGGGGGCATCCCCGCGAAATCGCCGACGATCCCGGCCAGCATCGAGGCGCTGCGCCCGGCCCGCGCAAGGCGTATCGCCAGCATCGTCGCCGCGCCGTAACCGGCCAAGAGGCCCGCCAGCAGGTAAACTTCCTTTTCGAGCGCCCAAGTCCACACCAGCAGCGCCGCGATGCCGCCCGCCGCAATCCAGGCAAGTCCGCCCGTCATGCTACGTGCGGCGAGGGCCGAGGCGGATGCCCCATCATCATGCTCGGCCTTACCGTCGAACGCGGCCTGTTCCTCGGGCGAATATTCGCGGGTGCTCAGCACTGTCCACAGGACGGCGGCCAGCAGCGCGATGCCGCCGGCCCAGAAACTGTAGCGCACGGTATCGGGAATGCCGCCCAAGGCCGCGCTGTTGGAGACGCCAAGATGCTCCAGCACATAGGGAAACAGCGATCCGACCACCGCGCCCGCGCCGATGAAGGCGGTCTGCACCGCGTAACCGGCAGTGTGCTGGTCACGGCGCAGCATGTCGCCCACGAAGGCGCGGAACGGCTCCATCGAGATATTGAGGCTGGCGTCCAGCATCCACAGCAGCATCGCCGCCATCAGCAGGCCGGAACCCGAGCCCCCGCTTTCCGGCATGAGCAGAAGCGCCGCTGCCGCCAGTACTGCTCCGCCAAGGAAGTAGGGCCTGCGCCGTCCCAGCCGCCCCAGCCACGTCCGGTCCGACATGTGGCCGACGATGGGCTGCACCAGCAGGCCGGTCAGCGGGGCGGCCACCCACAGCGCAGGCAGGTCGTCGATCCCCGAACCGAGCGACTGGAAGACGCGGCTCATGTTGGCGTTCTGCAGCGCAAAGCCGATCTGGATACCGAAGAAACCGAAGCTGATGTTCCACAGGCCGGCCCATCCCTGGCGCGGCTTTTCCTGAATTGCGGCGTGGTCTTGCATCGCGTCCCTTCCCGTTCCTCGCAGACTTTCGCCGCGTCAGAGGCAGTCGCTGCGACTGGCATGTCCGCCGCAGGGCGACAACATGCATACGAATGCTTTGCATGCGCGCCTAACCGTTGCGGGCGGCCTTCGACAAGCTCAGGCTGAGCGAAGTTGGAGCCAAGTGTGGGAAATAGGTCCGGTTTGGCGCACCCGCCAACCTTTCCGGTTCCGCCCGGCCTCAGTCAGCCGAAGGCCCCGCCGTGCTGCGCCTCACCACCAGCTTGGCGGCCAGCGTACCCGTCGGCGCATCGCCATCCTCGATCTGCGCGGCGAGTGTTTCGACGAGGACTTCACCCGCCCGCTTGAGGTCCTGCATGATCGTGGTCAGCGGCGGGTTGGTCATGCTCGCGGCGGGCAGATCGTCGAAGCCCATCACCGCCACGTCGCCGGGGATAGACAGTCCCGCCTCGGCCAAGGCGCGCATGGCGCCCACGGCGATCGTGTCGCTGGCCGCAAAGACCGCGTCGAACCTTACGCCGTCGCCGATGAGCGCAGCCATCGCGGCACGGCCCATCCCCTCAAGGTTCACGGCATTGCGCTGCAAGCGCGGGTCGGGCGCGATTCCGGCAGCCTCAAGCGCCTCGCACAGGCCCCGGTAGCGGTCGGCGAACTCGGGATAATGGTCATCCGCCTGGCCCAGGAACGCTATGCGGCGGCGGCCAAGACCGAGCAGGTGTTCACCGGCCATGCGGCCTGCTCCCACATTGTCAGACCCCACCGTGGCGCCGATGTTCGCCTCATCCACGCTGCCCCAGCGCACGAAATGGGTGCCCTGACCCACCAGCTGGCGAAGACGGCTTTCGTAGATCTTGTAGTCCCCGTAACCGAGCAGGATCAGGCCATCGGCGCGGTGGCTGTCCTGGTAGCGGACATGCCAGTCATCCTCCAGCTTCTGGAACGAGATCAGAAGGTCCAGCCCCCGCGTCGCACAACTACGCGTAATCGCACCAAGCATGGCGAGGAAGAACGGGTTGATCTTGGAATCGTCGGGAGACTGCTCCTCGAAGAACAGCAGCGCAATCGTGTTCGATCGCTGCGAGCGCAGCGACGAGGCGTTCTTGTCGACCGAATAGTTCAGCTCGCGCGCGATCGCCTCGATCCGGGCGCGGGTTTCGGCGCTGACCGACTTGGCCCCGCGCAGCGCCCTGCTCACCGTCGGCTGGGAGACTCCGGCGCGGTAGGCAATGTCGAAACTTGTCGGTCGGTTGCTAGGCTTGCGTCCCATCTTGCCATCTCTTTGCCATCGGCCATCAGCGATGCTGCACTGCAACAGAGCAAGATCGCTTCCCCTCCAGGATGCCGGTAATCGGACACTTACGGGCAAATCCGGGCGTTGCATAGAAGCAACGCACGTAGCTATGCGGCACCTGCGTATACGTATGCCCTATTATGCGTTGCTCAGTCCCATCTTAAGCAAAGGGGGCAGATGGAGTCGCGGCAGCAATGTGCGGGCTTCGTTAAAGGGCGATACCGGTCGCCAATGTACGAAATTTTCCGGTGGGGACAGGAGAGGGACACCACAATGCAGATTCGTAAGCCAATGTTTGCCGCCGGGACTTCGTCCTGCATGGCCATCGCAGCCGTGCTCGTCAGCGCCGCGCTGCCCTCCGCCGCGCAGGCACAGGACGCCGAAGCACCCGTCGCCGACGAAACCGCAGGCGACCAGAGCGCCATCGTCGTCACCGGCTTCCGTGCCAGCCTGCAGAACGCGATCAACAAGAAGCGCACCGCCGAGCAGATCGTGGAATCGGTCTCGGCCGAGGACATCGGCAAGCTACCCGATGCCTCGATCGCGGAATCGATCGCGCGCCTGCCGGGTCTGACCTCGCAGCGCGTCAATGGCCGCTCCAACTCGATCGCCATCCGCGGCTTCTCGCCGGACTTCTCGACCACGCTGCTGAACGGCCGCGAGCAGACGTCTACCGGTGACAACCGCGCAGTCGAATACGACCAGTATCCGTCCGAAGTCGTGAGCGCCGTCAACGTCTACAAGACGCCGATGGCCAGCCTCGTCGGCCAGGGCCTATCGGGCACCGTCGACATGCGCACGATCCGTCCGCTCGACGCCGGCAAGCGCATCATCACGGTGGGCGCGCGCGGTTCCTATGCCGATCTGGGCAAGCTCAACGCCGGTTCAACCGACAAGGGCTACCGCGTCAACGCGATGTACGTCGACCAGTTTGCCAACGACACCCTCGGCATCGCACTGGGCGCCAGCTACACCAACGAGCCGTACCAGATTAAGGAATACAGCTCCTGGGGCTATTCCGAGCTTCCTAATGGCGACCACGTGATCGGCGGCGCCAAGGCGCTGGTCACCTCGACCAAGCTCAAGCGCCTGGGCTTCAACGGTACGCTGGAATGGCGCCCCACGCCCAACCTGACGACCACGCTCGACGGGTTCTATTCCAACTTCAAGGACAACCAGATCAAGCGCGGCGTCGAGCTGCCGCTGGCGATGGATCCCGATACCGCCGTGCTCACGCCGGGTTACACGGTCGAGGACGGCCTTGTCACCGCAGGCGAATTCTCGGGCGTCAAGGGCGTGGTCCGCAACGACCTGTTCCAGCGTCATGCCAAGCTCTACTCGTTCGGCTGGAACACCAAGTGGGAAGGCGACGACGGCTGGAAGGCCTTCTTCGACGTCAGCTATTCCAAGACCGACCGCAACGAACTGACCATCGAGACCAATGCCGGAACCGGCCGCAACACGATCGGCGCCTATGACACCGTCGGCTTCACCACCGGCACCAAGGGCAGCGTGTTCTCGCCCGGTCTGAACTACGGCGACTTCGACACGATCCTGCTGACCAGCCCGCAAGGTTGGGGCGGTACACAGATCGCGCCCGATGGCACCGCGATCCGCAACGGCCAGGACGGCTACTACAACGACCGCCGCATCAAGGACGAACTCTGGCAGTTCCGTACCGAGGTCGAGCATGAGTTCGAGAGCGGCCCGCTGCACTCGTTCCAGGTCGGCATGAACTACACCAACCGCTCCAAGACGCTGGTGCCCGAGGAATACTTCCTTGGCCTTGCCGCCAACACCGACGGCCTGACCAGCGTCGCGGTGCCCGAGGAATACCGCCGGGGCACGACCGATCTGGGCTATGCCGGCCTTGGCGAGGTCATCAGCTACGACCCGGCAGCGCTGGTGCGCGACGGCATCTACAACCGCGTCGCCAACCCTTACGGCGACGTGGTGGTCAAGAGCTACGCGATACGTGAGCGGCTGATGACGGCCTACCTTCAGGGCAACCTCGACACGGATGTCGGCTCGGCGCACCTTACCGGCAACTTCGGCGTGCAGGCGCAGTGGACCGACCAGAACTCGCGCGGGGCCACCGCGGTACTGCTGGGCACCAACCCCAACGGATCGCCGAACGTCGGCGCCATGGCCCGCAACGAGAGCACCGACTATCTCGACGTCTTGCCCAGCCTCAACCTTTCGCTGCGCTTCCCCAGCGAGTTCGTCATCCGCTTCGCCGCCGCGCGCGAAATCATCCGCCCGCGCCTCGACGACATGCGCGCGTCGGAGAGCTTCAGCTATCTGCTGACCCAGGACGCAAACGGCGCCCCGGTGGCACAGGTCAGCGGCACCTCGGGTAACCCGGACCTGCGTCCGTGGCGCGCCAACGCGCTCGACCTGACGTTCGAGAAGTACTTCGCCAGCAAGGGCTACATCGCCGCGCAGTTCTTCTGGAAGGAGCTGAAAAACTACGTCTACAATCAGGACGTCATGGTCCCGACCAGCAGCCTCTCGCTGGCCCCCGCGGACGACGATGTACCCTTCGCCGAGACCGCGCTGATCAACGTGCCGATCAACGGCAAGGGCGGCAAGCTCCACGGCGTCGAGATCGCCACCACCCTGCCGTTCGACGCCTTCGTATCGGCGCTGGAAGGCTTCGGCGTGACCGGTTCGGTCGCCTATACCAAGAGCAAGATCCAGCCCTCGCCGGGCGAGGCGGCCAGCGCCCTTCCGGGCTATTCCAAGTGGGTCGCCAACGGCACCGCCTACTTCGAGAAGGCTGGCTTCAACGCGCGTGGTTCGGTGCGCTACCGCTCCACCTTCCTTGGTGAAGTCTCTGGCTTCGCCGCCAACCGCGTGCGCCGCCGCGCCGCTTCGGAAACGATCGTCGATGCGCAGATCGGCTACGATTTCCAGCCCGGCAGCGCGCTCGAAGGCCTCTCGCTCTATATCCAGGGCCAGAACCTGACCGACGCGCCGTTCATCACCACCAACCCCGGCGATACCCGCGAGGTCATCGACTATCAGACCTATGGCCGCCGTTTCCTGGCCGGGTTCACCTATAAGTTCTGAGCCCATCCGGGCTCGGGCAAGTTCTAATCCCCCCGGCGCGACAGGTGAATCTCCTCCTCACCTGCCGCGTCACATGGGCGGAACCGGGAAGTAACCCTCCCTCCCCGGTTCCGCCTATCTCCCGAATGCTGCAAATTCAGCGGGAAGATGCGGGCGTAAAGCCAGCCAACTCGGAGATCGACCGATGAACCGCCTTATTCCCTCGCTTGCAGCCCTCGCGCTTGCCCTCGGCCACAGCGCCGTGATGGCCACGCCCGAGCAGGACATGCGCGCACGGACGCCCGAGCAGGAAGTGATCTACTTCGTCCTGCCCGACCGCTTCGAGAACGGCGACCCCTCAAACGACAAGGGCGGCCTCAAGGGAGGCAAGCTGACCACCGGATTCGACCCCGCCGACAAGGCCTTCTACCACGGCGGCGACCTCAAGGGCCTGACGCAGAAGCTCGACTATATCGAGGGCCTTGGCGCCAGCGCGATCTGGGTCGGCCCGATCTTCAAGAACAAGCCGGTGCAAGGCGCCAAGGGTGAGGAAAGCGCAGGCTACCACGGCTACTGGATCACCGACTTCACGCAGGTAGACCCGCACCTCGGCACCGTTGCAGACTTCAAGGCGCTGGTCGATGCGGCCCATGCGCGCGGCATGAAGGTCTACATGGACATCATCGCCAACCACACCGCCGACGTCATCCAGTACAAGGAAGGCGCGGCCGAGAGCTTCCCCTACCGCTCGAAGGCGAACTATCCGTTCTCCACACGCGGCGGCGTCAAGGGACCGGCAATCAATCCCGGCTTTGCCGGCGACGCAGACCCCGCCGCCGCCAACTGGGCCAAACTGACCGACCCCTCGTTCGCCTATACCCCGCTCGTGCCCAAGGCCGAGCGCCGCGTAAAAGTGCCCGCCTGGCTCAACGATCCGATCTATTACCACAACCGCGGCAACACCGACTGGAAGGGCGAAAGCGCGCAATACGGCGACTTCGTGGGGCTCGACGACCTCGCCACCGAAGACCCGCGCGTGGTCGCCGGGATGATCGCGATCTACGGCGACTGGATCGACCGCTTCGGCATCGACGGCTTCCGCATCGATACCGCCAAACATGTCAATGCCGAGTTCTGGCGCGCTTTCGTCCCCGCCATGATCGCCCGCGCCAAGGCAAAGGGCATCCCCAACTTCCACATCTTCGGCGAAGTCACCACCGGCGATGTCTATGATCCCGCGCTGCTCGCCTCGTGGACGCGCAATTCGGGCCTGCCTGCCGTGCTGGACTTCGGCTTCATGCAGGCCGCCATTACCGCCGCCGGCAAAGGCTCGGCCGCAGACCTCGGCCGGATGGTGGAGGACGACGCCCTCTACGAAGGCGGCAAGGCGGCAGCGATGCAACTCCCCACGTTCCTGGGCAACCACGACGCCGGGCGCATCGCCATGTTCATCAAGCAGGCGCGCCCCGGTATCTCCGCAGACGAATTGCTTGCCCGTGACAAACTGGCCCATGCCCTGCTGCTGACCCTGCGCGGCGTGCCGACGATCTATTCGGGCGACGAACAGGGCTTTGTCGGCGAGGGCAACGACCAGCTCGCGCGGCAAGACATGTTCCCGTCCAAGACGCTCATCTACAACGCGGAAAAGCTCGTTGGCACCGATGCCACCACGGCGCAGGCGAACTTCGACACCGCCCATCCGCTCTATACTTTCATCGCCGCCCTATCGAAATTGCGGCGCAGCACCCCGGCGCTGACGTCAGGCCGGACGGTGCTGCGCATCGCGTCCGATGAGCCGGGCCTGTTCGCCGTCTCGCGCTTCGATCCGAAGGACGGGCGCGAGGTGCTGCTGGCCTACAACACCTCGACCACGGCGATTACCGCGCAGGTTCAGGTCGATCCCGCATCGCACCGTTTTGCAGGGCTTGCCGGCAGCGATTGCGCCCCGGAATCCAGCGCTCCCGGCTCTGTTACGGTGACGCTGCCGCCGCTCGGTTTCGCCGTTTGCGCCGCCCGTCCCTGACGACACCTAACCGAACCCGAACGACACCTAGATGGCCCGGAACCCGCAATGACGAACACCAATGAGCACGGCCCTGCCCCCTGGTGGCGCGGCGCCGCGATCTACCAGATCTACCCGCGCAGCTTCTCCGATTCCAACGGCGACGGCATCGGCGACCTGCCCGGCATCACCGCCCGTCTGGACCATGTCGCCCGCCTTGGCGTGGACGCGATCTGGATCTCGCCGTTCTACGCCTCGCCCATGGCTGACTTCGGCTACGACATTTCCGATTACTGCGCGGTCGACCCCATGTTCGGCACAATCGAGGATTTCGACGCGCTGATCGCCAAGGCAAATACCCTTGGCCTCAAGGTCATCGTCGATCAGGTCTATGCCCATACCTCCGACCGTCACCCATGGTTCGCGCAAAGCCGGGCCAACCGCGATAATGCGCGTGCCGACTGGTACGTCTGGGCCGATGCCGGGGCGGACGGTTCGCCGCCCAATAACTGGCAGTCGGTGTTCGGCGGTCCGGCATGGCGCTGGGATGCGCGGCGCGGTCAGTATTACATGCACAACTTCCTGGCCGAGCAGCCGCAGCTCAACGTCCACAACCCGGACGTGCAGCAGGCCCTGCTGGATGTGGCGAAATTCTGGCTGGACCGGGGCGTATCGGGCTTTCGCATCGACGCGCTCAACCACTCGATGCACGACCCTTTGCTGCGCGACAATCCGCCCGCGCCGCAGGACGGCCGTGCACGCACGCGGCCCTATGATTTCCAGCTTCAGGTGCACAACCAGTCGCACCCCGACATCATCGGTTTCATCGAGCGGCTGCAGGCCCTGATCGCCTCCTACCCGGACACCTATTCGCTGGCCGAAGTGGGCGGCAAGAACGCGGCGCAGGAGATGAAGGATTTCACTCACGGCCCCGCCCGCCTCGACAGCGCCTATGGCTTCGACTTCCTCTATGCCGACAAGCTGACCCCGGCGCGCATCGCCGCCGCGCAGGACTTCTGGCCGGATGAGGCAGGCATCGGTTGGCCAAGCTGGGCGTTCGAGAACCACGATGCCCCCCGCGCCCTTTCCCGCTGGTGCGCGCCGGACCAAATCGAGGCATTCGCGCGAATGAAGGCGATGCTGCTGCTGTCGCTGCGCGGTAATCCAATCCTGTTCCAGGGTGAGGAACTGGGCCTGCTGCAGGACGAGATTCCCTTCGAGCAACTCCGCGATCCCGAGGCCATCGCCAACTGGCCCCTCACCCTGTCACGCGACGGCGTTCGCACCCCGCTTCCGTGGGCGACGCAGGACGAGCATGGCGGCTTCACCAGTGGGTCCAATGGCGCCACGCCGTGGCTGCCGCTGAGCGCGCAGAACCTTGAACGAGCAGTGGACCGGCAGGAGGCCGATCCCGCATCGCTGCTTAACCTGACGCGCCATTTGCTGCACCTTCGCAGCGATAGCGCGCCGCTGCGCCGCGGTTCCTGCGACGTGCTGGTGGCGGACGAAACCCGCCTCGTGCTGCGCCGCATTGCCGAGGGCAAAAGCGTCCTCGCCGCATTCAACATGGGAGCCGATGCTGCAGCATGGCCCACTGAAATCGCCGCGTCCGGCCGCGTCCTCGCGGCCGTGAACGGGGCAGACCCCGGCACGCTGCCCGCATGGGGCGGCGTGTGGATCATCGAAGGAGAACAGGCATGAAACCGCTCAATCTGCTGGCCACCGCCGGCCTGACTTTCGCCGCGTTCGCCGCCCATCCCGCTATGGCTGAAGATGCCAAGACCGTCACCGCCGCCTCGCCCGATGGCAGCATCGTGCTCACCGTCAGCACCGACAATGACAGCCGCCCGACCTACACGATCTCGCGCAAGGGCAAGCTGCTGATCGCACCGAGCAAGCTGGGCTTCGTCCTGACCGACGGCCTCAACATGGCGCGCGGCTTTGCCATCACCAGCAGCGAAACCGCCAGGGGCAACGACACCTGGGAACAGCCCTGGGGCGAGCGACGGTTTGTGAAGGACACCTACAACCAGCTCACCGTGCGCTTCCAGCAAGGGGCGACTTACGGCGAGCGGCGCATGAACGTAACCTTCCGCCTGTTCGATAACGGCGTGGGTTTCCGCTACGAAGTGCCTCAGCAGCCGGGCCTCAAGACGATGAAGATCGCCGAGGAAACCACCGAATTCGACATCGTCCCCAAGGGCACTGCATGGTGGATTCCCGGCGGCGAATGGAACCGCTACGAGCAGGTCTACCAGAAGACCCCGATCGACGCCGTTTCCACCGCGCACACGCCGATCACCATGAAGCTGGACGACGGCACCCATCTTTCCTTCCACGAAGCGGCGCTGGTCGATTACGCCGGCTACTGGTTCAAGCGCGCGGACGGGCAGAAATTCCGCACCACCCTCTCGCCTTCTTCTCGCGGGGCCCGCGTGGTCCGCGACCTGCCTTTCGCCACCCCCTGGCGCACGATGCGCATCGCTGACGATGCGGCGGGGCTGGTCGACAACGACCTCGAACTTAACCTTAACGAACCCAACAAGCTGGGCGATGTGAGCTGGGTGAAGCCCGCGCGCTACATCGGCATTTGGTGGGGTATGATCCGCAACGACTGGAGCTGGGCGGAAGGGGCGAAGCACGGCGCCACCACCGAGCGCACCAAGCAGTACATCGATTATGCTGCGCAGCATGGCTTCCGGGGCGTGCTGGTGGAAGGCTGGAACAAGGGCTGGAACGGCGACTGGTTCGGTCACGGCGACGAGTTCAGCTTCACCCAGGCGACCCCCGATTTCGATATCGAGGCGATCACCAGATATGCCCGCAAGAAGGGCGTGCGCCTGATCGGTCACCACGAAACGGGCGGCAACATCGCCAACTACGAAGCACACATGGACGAGGGTTTCGCCCTGTACCAGAAGCTGGGCGTGGACGTGGTCAAGACCGGCTACGTCGCGGACGGCGGCGGCATCATTGCCAACACCGATGCGCCGGGCGCTGCGGCCGGGCCGCTGCGCATGGAATGGCATGACGGCCAGCGCATGGTGCAGCATCACCTCGCCGTGGTGCAGGATGCGGCCAGGCACCACATCGCCATCGACGCGCACGAACCGGTCAAGGACACCGGCCTGCGCCGCACTTATCCCAACTGGGTATCGCGCGAAGGCGCGCGCGGCATGGAATACAACGCCTGGGGCACTTTCGCCAACGGGCCGGAGCACGAGCCTACTCTGGTCTATACCCGGATGCTGTCCGGCCCGATGGACTTCACGCCGGGCGTACTGAGCCTGGAAGGCGCCAACGGCCCGCTGGCCTCCACCCTGGCCAAGCAGCTCGGGCTGTATATGGCAATCTACTCGCCGATCCAGATGGCCGCGGACTTCATCGAGCAGTTGGACAAGTACCCGCGCGAGATGAACTTCATCGAGTCCGTCCCCACCGACTGGTCGGAAAGCCACCTCATCGCCGGCGAAGTGGGCGACTATGCGATCTTCGCGCGCAAGGACCGGAATTCGCAGCGCTGGTTCGTCGGCGGCGTCAACGATGCCACGGCGCGCACGGTGACGCTGAAGTTCGACTTCCTCGACGCGGGCAAGAGCTACAAGGCCAGCGTCTGGAAGGATGGCGAAGGCGCCACCTACCTCACCGAGGCCCGCCACAGGATCGCCTACGACACCAGGACCGTGCGCAAGGGCGATACGATGGACGTGTGGCTGGCCCCCGGTGGCGGCACGGCCATCAGGCTTGAGCCGGGCCGCTAAAAGAAAAACCGTCGTCCCCGTGCAGGCGGAGACGACGGTTTTTTCCAACTCACCGGTATCAACTTACGAACAGCTGGTATCGGTGTTGGTGGGCGTAATGCCGGGAGTCAGGTTGCGGTCGTCGCGGATCATGAACGCAGCCTCGCGGTGGAAGCTGGGATTGCCCGCGAACATCGAGCCGAACAGCGGCTGATAGGTATAATAGATCTCGACGTACATCACCGCCGAGCCATCGACTGCGGTGATCAGCGGGTTGCCCATGCCGGCCAGTGTCGTGCCGGTCAGGCCGGTCCCGGTCTTGCCATACTTCGAATTGGCCTTGAGGCTACCTTTGCAGCGCTGCCAGTGGATGTACTGGCGCCCGGTCGCGGAATCGCGCTCCAGGCTGGAAAGGATGATCCGGCCATTGGCCTCGAAATTGAAGGCCGCCCCCTCGACAAGAGCGCCGGTCATGATCGAATCGATCTGGGTCTGGGTCACGGTGGGCGTCACCGCGCTGTTGTCCGTCTGGCCCAGGCGCGAGGCGTTGTCGGCAACCGAGGTGGCCATCTGCCCGATCTGCATGTTCACGGTCGCCATCGTCGCCAGTTCGGTGCCGTAAAAGCCCAGCGTGATGAGGACGGGCAGGATCAGCGCGAATTCGAGGAAGGAAACGCCGCGCCGGTCCTCGCGCAGCCGCTGCGCCAGCGAGCCCAGCCGCAGCATGGTACGGTCGGGAAGTCTCACGAACATATCCCCGCAGCCGAACCGTACTTCTCCTGAAGTGCGTAAGGCTGGTTCTTGCTGACCGCACTGGCGATCAGGGTGCGGGCGTTCTTCGCGTTGCTTACGAACGGGTTCACGAAGATCGGCGTGTAAGTCACGGTCACCGTGTAAAGCACGACGTCATTGGCGCCGCCATTGTCGGTGGTGCCGATGTCCGCATCCCAGCGACCGTTCTTGTTTTCGTCGGTGTAGCTTTCGGAATTGTCGCAGATACCGTTGCCGTTCTTGTCGTTCCACGCCTCGGCCCGCTTGATATCGGCGAAGTCGTAATAGCTGACGCGCTTACTGGTGACCGTTGCGCCCGGTGCCACGCCCTGGACCAGGCCGGTTACATAGGTATCCGCCTTGGCAGTGTCGGCGATTTCAAGGGCACCGATGCGTGCGGCCTGGTTCACCGCGCCGTGCAGCACCGCGTTGAGATAGGCCATGTGGCCCATGTCGTAGATGCCGATCAGCAGCATGAAGAGCACCGGCGCCGTTACCGCGAACTCGATCGCAGTCACGCCGCGCCGATCGCCCCGCAAGGCACGCAGCGCTTCACGCACGAGGGGCGCCCTCGTCACTCGACGACCCTCAACTCACCCACCTGCTTGGCGATTTCCTGGAACGCGGAGTTCAGCTCGGCGGCATTGCCCGCGACGTAGGAGCTGCTGTCCGAAGCGCAAGCCTTCAGGTCAT
The DNA here is from genome assembly GCF_902706195.1 of Novosphingobium sp. 18050. Taxonomy (GTDB): domain Bacteria; phylum Pseudomonadota; class Alphaproteobacteria; order Sphingomonadales; family Sphingomonadaceae; genus Novosphingobium. The sequence continues at coordinate 227,509 of NZ_CACSJO010000004.1, forward strand.
CGTTCAGCGCCGCAGTGAAGGCCACGACCCAGATGCGGATGCCCTTGTCCTTGATCGCCTCGCACACAGCGCGGAAGCGGGCCGTATGGCGCGCCTCGTCGTTGGTGGTGCCGTCGCTGGTGACGCGGCGGTCCCAGTACTCCATGCCCCAGGCCTGCTGGATATAGGCGTTGGGCTCCATTTCGCCGTCGGTCATGAAGATGAGGTGACGCGCCACTTCGCCGCCGTTGTCGGGATCGTCGTTTACCAGGCCCCTCCACAGACCCTGCGGCGAAAGCATGCGCCCACCCCAGATCATGCCGATGTCGAGGTAGGTGCCACCGATCGGCGTAAGAGAATCCGCAACTTTGGCGAAACCGTCCTTGTCCATCGCTTTGAGCAACTGCGCCTCGGCCGGGCAATACAGTGTCGTCTTGGCGCCGTAGGCAGAGTTGCTCGTCGTGTATCGGTTCGAACTGGTATATCGGTAATAGGCGACTTCCGGCCACATCGGCGCCCACTTGGTCTTGTCGTCCGAACCTGGAATCCCGTCGAGGTTGAGGTCGAGCGCGCCGGTCGGCGTGATGCCGGTGGCGGACGAATAGGAGAAGTTCGACTGCGCGATGGTGCTGCGTTCTTCGATGCAGCCTCCCCACGTCGACGAAACGTTGGCCCCGCCGCTGCCGGTGCGCGTCGTTACCTTGTTGAACTTCTTGTAGGCACTGGTGTCATAGGTCTCAGGCCGGTAATTGAAGGCGTAGGGACGCGTCGTGGTGCGCGAGTAAATGTAGTAAGACCCCGATTGACGGCAAGAGTATTCCGTCCGCTGCTGCTTCGACTGACCCGATACATCCGAAAAATCGGTCGTTGACGGCAAATCGGAACTACACTTCGAAGACGACGAATAGGATTTGCTCGAATAGAGCTTCCAGTCAGTGCTCGTATCGTTATCGTCGGTCGTGCCGGGTTCCCAAACGCGGGACTGGTACTGGCGCGAGTCGACAAGATAGCGCGGGTCGAGATCGTTGATCAGGCGGCCGACATTGACGGTCGAACTGAACGGCACGAAACCATAGCGCACGCGCGCGTTGCTGGCGCCGGTCGCGGCCGACATCGTCTGGTAAAAGTTCTTCACCGCCGCCCGCAGCGCCTCAATTCGCGTCTGCCCGCCCGAAAGCGAATTGGCCATCGAGCCCGTGGTATCGAGCACCATCATGATATCGGCATTGCCCACACCCATCGAACTGCCGCAGGTAACGGTGACGGTGATCGTTTCCTTGCCGAAGACACGCATCAGAAGCGTATCGAGCACGGTCGACGCCGTCGCTGTGATGGTGTTGCCGTCGTCGGAAGAAACGGCGTCGAACTTCGTCTGGCTCGTGGTCTGCGCGTTCTCGTTGTAGTTCGTCTTGAAATAAGCGTTGGCGGCATTCTTGGACGCGGTGTCCCAGCCGTTCGTGGTCACCGTGCGGCGGCCCGCCAGCACGCCGGCGTCACAGGCCGTCTGGAGCTGTTCCTTGGCGAGATAATTGCGGCTGAGATCGACGGCGGAGCCAATGACGGCAACTCCGACGAGCAAGCCGATCGCCGCGATGGGCAGTACGTTACCCGCTGTATCGCGCAGCAGTTCGCGGACCGGCCGCATGTCGATTTTTGGTGCTTGCCCCATCGTGTAAACCAGACTCGCTCTTGGAATTTCCCCGATAATCTCCGGGTCCTACCAGCAATGTCTTAAGGAAGTTTTCTGCCGTCACGGCGGGAACCAAAGCGGGGTGCCGCGCGTTGCCATGCCCGATCCGGGGATCGCGCGCGCCAGGGGCGCACGGTCCGCACTGGCACCGGCATCCCCGCACGGCCTTACAACGGCGCTGGATACCAAATGAAGAATGCGCGCAGTTTCGATTACCCGAAAACTTTATCCACCCTGCCATCCATTCTGCTACATGCCGCTCCCACGCTCCGGCACCGTACCCACGGCCTGCCGGCGCGATGCTTGCCTTCCGGCGGTTTCCCTGTCCTTGGCCCATTCGGGCCGGGCCGCAAGGAGACGATCCCGCGCCGCACTATCCACAACGTGCAGGAGGCAGCCATTGCCCAATGAATCGATCAGGATCCTGGCTGTCGACGACATTCGTGAGAATCTCGTCGCACTGGAGGCCGCGCTCGACCAGCCGGGCGTGGAACTGGTCACGGCGGCCTCCGGGTTCGAAGCGCTCGAACTGCTGCTGAAACACGAATTCGCGCTGGCCCTGCTAGATGTGCAGATGCCCGATATGGACGGCTTCGAACTGGCCGAACTGATGCGTGGAAACGAGCGGACGCGCGGCGTGCCGATCGTCTTCCTCACCGCCGTCGCCACTGACGAGCGCCGCAAGTTCCGCGGTTTCGAGACCGGCGCAGTCGACTACCTGCTCAAGCCGCTCGACATCACCGTGCTCAATTCCAAGGTTGCAGTCTTCGTGGAACTGGCCCGCCAACGCCGCGAAATCGCCTCGCAGCGCGATGAACTGGGAGCCGCGCTGGGCCGCCTGCGCGCGCACGGCGACAATTCGCCGCTGGCCATGCTGGAGATCGATTCTACCCTGCGGATCGTCGGCTGGTATCGCAGCGCCGAACGCATGGTCGGCTACACCGCCGCCGAGATGCTCGGCCTGGCCCTTGCCGATGCGCCGTTTCTACCCTCGAACGGCGGCCGTGAGGAATTTTTGGCCGGCATGAACGCGCTGCTGACCGGCGGAGACCGCCGCGCCATGCAGCAGCACCGCTTCACCCATGCCGACGGCACCCTGCGCGAGGGTGAGTGGTACTGCTCCTCGCTGGCGCCCTCGCTCGCGGGAGGCGGCCTGCGCCCCGGCAGCGTGATGATCGAACTGCTCGACGTAACCGAGCGCCGCCGCGCCGAGGACACCCAGCGGCTGCTGATCGGCGAGTTGAACCACCGGGTCAAAAACACCCTCGCCACGGTCCAGGCGATCGCCTCGCAGGGGTTTCGCCATGCCCGCTCGGAAAAGGATTTCCAGGACGCTTTCACCGGGCGCCTCCAGGCGCTCTCGCGCGCCCACTCGATGCTCAGCGCCACGACCTGGGAAAGCGCGCGTCTGCGCCACCTTATTGCCGACCAGGTCGCTATCGGCGCGGTGAGCGAGGACCGCCTGCTGCTCGCCGGCCCGGATGTCGACCTGCCGCCCGAACTGGCGCTGCGTTTCTCGCTGATCTTCCACGAACTGGCGACCAATGCCCACAAGCACGGCGCACTGTCGAATGCCACCGGCACAGTGCATCTGGTCTGGCGGCTGGAAGCGGGCGTGCTCGAACTCGAATGGGCGGAACACGGCGGCCCGCCCGTCGCCCCGCCCGAACGGCGCGGCTTCGGCTCCACCCTGATCGAGCACAGCATGGCGGCCGATGGCGCGCACATCACGTCCGACTTTGCTCCGGAAGGCGTCCGCTGGACGATGACCCTGCCGCTGGTCGCCCCCGTTGAAGATCCTGCCGAGCACGAGGCGCCCCTGCCCATCCCCGCACAGCCCGCCTACGATTCGGCACCCCCGTTCCAGCCTGCCGACACACTGCCCCCCTTGCGCATCCTCGTGGTCGAGGACGAACCGCTGGTGGCGATGGAACTGATGATGGAGATCGAGGACGGCGGCGCGATTGCCATCGGCCCGGCAACTTCCTGCGAGCAGGCGCTGGCCATGATCCGCGACGGGCGGCCCGACGCCGCCCTGCTCGACGGCAACCTGAACGGCGAAAAGATCGACCCCGTGGCCGACATGCTCGCCGCGCACGATACCCCTTTCGCCTTCGTCAGCGGATACGACCGGGATCACTTGCCGCAGGGCCACGGCGCCCGCCCAATGCTGGGCAAACCGTTCATCGGAGCGGACGTGCGCTCCATGCTGCGCCGCCTTGCCGAAGAAGCGGGCGCCGCCGTACGCTGAAGGCTATCCCCATCGCCGGGTGACGCGGCGCATCGCTGCGGCTATCGTGTGGAAATGCGCCAAACTCCGTCCGTTCTCTTCGTCTGCCTCGGCAATATCTGCCGCTCCCCCCTCGCCGAGGCCGCCTTGCGCCGCGAGGCGGAAGCAGCGGGTCTCGACATTCTCGTCGATTCGGCCGGAACCGGCTCCTGGCATGTCGGCAAGGGCCCCGACCCGCGTTCCTGCGCCGAGGCGCAGCGCCACGGCATCGACATCAGTTCCTACCGCGCCCGTCAGGCGAAGCCCGAGGACTTCGCCCGATTCGACCGCATCGTCGCGCTGGACGCCGCCAATTACGCCGACCTCCAGCGCATCGCCCCGCGCCATCCCCATGCGAAACTGTCGTTGCTGCTGGACCATGTCCCGGGATTGGAAGGTCAGGACGTCGCCGATCCCTATTACGGCGGCCCCGAAGGCTTCGAGGAGACCTGGCAGCAGGTAAACGCAGCAGCGCGTCAACTGGTGACAGAGCTGAGTCGTTAAAGGCGCCGCAGCCAGTATTGCATCGGTTTGGGTGTATCGCCCTCGTCCCGGTGGTCTTTCCAGGCGAATTCGGTGACGAAGCCTTCGACCGGCTCATAGCCGCGCTTTTGCCAGAACGGGCCAAGCGGACGATAGTCCGCCGGGCGGTCGGGATGATCCAAGGGCCGGATCACTACCGCGAACGTCGCGGCCTGCGCGCCGCAGCGCCGAGCCTGCGCCTCACGGTGATCGAAGAAGGCATGGCCGATGCCCTGCCCGCGATATTCGGGCAGCAGCACGGATTCGCCGAAATAGAACAGGCTTTCGACATCGAGCCCGCGCGCTGCGAAAGGCGCGCGAAACTGCGCCTTCTGCGCCGCCATCGGCGAGCCCGTTGCCGCTCCGACGATCCGCCCGTCGTCGCGCGCCGCCACAAGAACGGCGCTGGGCGCCTCAACGAATTCACGCAGGTAGTCGGCCTCGTAGCCTACGTCGCCGTCATAAAGGTAAGGCCACCGGGCGAAAACGGTCATCCGCAAGGCCGCCAGATCATCGATCGCGGCAAGCACTTCGTCGCCATTGAGAGTATCGATTGTAACGGTCATGCCGCAGGCTAGCGCGGCTTCGTCCACGCTGCCATCCTTGCCCGGTTTGCTTTTGACGCCGCTTCCACTATATGCCCGCTCGAATGCCCCGGCCGATAAAGTCGCCAAAGCGGCTCGATCGCGTCGGGGTTTGCTCTTTTGTCGTTTCAAGGACCACGCGCATGTCCCGTCGCCGCCAGATCTACGAAGGCAAGGCCAAGATCCTCTATGAGGGCCCCGAGCCGGGCACGCTGATCCAGTATTTCAAGGACGATGCCACTGCGTTCAACGCGCAGAAAAAGGGCACGATCCAGGGTAAGGGCGTGATCAACAACCGCATCAGCGAGTATGTGTTCACGCGCCTCAACCACATCGGCGTACCGAACCACTTCATCCGCCGCCTCAACATGCGCGAGCAGCTGGTCCGCCAGGTCGAGATCATCCCGATCGAGGTCGTGGTGCGCAACGTGGCGGCCGGCTCGATCTCCAAGCGCCTCGGCATTCCCGAGGGCGAGATGCTGCCGCACACGCTGATCGAATACTACTTCAAGGACGACGCGCTGGGCGACCCGCTTGTCTCCGAAGAACACATCGCCTGCTTCGGCTGGGCCAACCACGACGAGATGCAGGACATCGCGGCGATGGCCATCCGCGTGAACGATTTCATGGCGGGCATGTTCGCGGCGATCAACATCCGCCTCGTCGACTTCAAGCTGGAGTTCGGCCGCATCTGGGACGGCGATTACAGCCGCGTGATCCTCGCAGACGAGATCAGCCCCGATGGCTGCCGCCTGTGGGACATGATCACCGGCGAAAAGCTGGACAAGGACCGCTTCCGCCAGGACCTCGGCGGCGAGGAAGAGGCCTATCAGGAAGTCGCCCGCCGTCTCGGCCTGCTGCAGGATGACAGCGGCCCGAGCGAGGTTCTGGACCTGACCAAGCACCGCAAGCTGCGCGGCAAGTAAATCCGCCTTCCGGTTACGAAAAAGCTCGGTACGCCACCTGCGCGCCGGGCTTTTTCATGCCTGCGGCGATCACCTCGCCCCTTGCCATCCTTGGCCTGGGCGGGCAGTCCTTGACGCGATGAGAGCTTCCCTGATTGCTATCCTGATCGTGCTGGCGCCCGCGCCGCTGGCCGCCAAGGACAAGCCCCCCCGCCCCGCTACGACCCGCGATCACACTGCTTGGGCGTTCGAGCACAGCGACGTGCCGGTCGACCCGGATTTCCGCTTCGGCCGCCTGGCCAACGGCATGCGCTACGTGATCCGTCATAATGCCACGCCCGCCGGAACCGGCATCGTGCGCATGGACGTGAACGCCGGCTCGCTCGACGAATCGCAACAGGAACAGGGCTTCGCGCACTTCGTCGAACACATGGCCTTCAACGGCTCCACCCGTGTTCCCGAAGGCCAGATGGTCCCTCTGCTCGAACGCGAAGGGCTGGCTTTCGGCGCGGACACCAATGCCTCCACCGGGTTCGACCGCACCCTCTACAAGCTGGACCTGCCCCGCAGCGATCCGGCCCTGCTCGATACCGCGCTGATGTTGATGCGCGAGACGGCAAGCAACCTGACGATCTCACAGGCCGCCATCACCCGCGAACGCGGCGTCGTGCTGGCCGAAATGCGCGACCGCAATTCCTGGGCCCTGCGCAACGCCATAGCCACGACACAGTTCTTCTACCCCGGTGCCCGCTATGCCGAGCGTTTCCCGATCGGCACTGTCGAAACACTGAACGCCGCGAATGCCGAAACCCTGCGCGCCTTCTACGAGCGCGAATACGTGCCCGCCCATGTCACGCTGGTCGTCGTCGGCGATTTCGACGTTGCGGCGGTAGAAGCCGGGATCGTGCGCCATTTCGGCGACTGGGCGGCGAAACCGGCCGATCCCCAGCCCGATGCCGGCCCAATAAAGCCAAAGGACCGCGACCGCGCCGCCGTATACCTCGATCCCGCACTGGCAGAGCGCATCACCGTCCAGCGCAACGGCAAGTACCAGGACGAGCCGGACAGCCTCGCCCAGCGCCGCGAGGGACTTCTGCGCTCTATCGGCTATAACATCGTCAACCGCCGCCTCCAGCGCCTCTCGCGCGGCGCCGAGCCGCCGTTTCGCGGTGCTGGCTTCGGCACGGGCGACGTGTTCGAGGCGGCTCGCTCGACGCGGCTCATCATCGACACCGTCGACGGCAAGTGGCGCGTCGGCCTCGACGCCGCGGGACGCGAATACCGCCGCGCGCTGGCTTACGGATTCGAGGCGGGCGAAGTCGCCGAACAAGTGGCGCAGGTGCGCACCGCTCTGACCAACGCGGCGGCCTCTGCCGGCACGCGCAGCAATGCCGCGCTGACCCAGCTGGCGCTCACCTTGGTCGACGACGAACTGGTCCCCGCCACGCCAAAGTCGGGACTGGAGCGCTTCGAGGCCTACGCCGCGCAGATCACGCCCGATGCCGTGCTGGCCGCGATGAAGCACGAGGCGCTGGCTCTCGACAAGCCGCTGATCCGCTTCCAGGGCAGGCAGGCTCCCGAAGGCGGCGCTACAGCACTGCGCACGACCTGGCGCGAGGCTATGCGTGCAAAAGTCGGCCGCGAAACCAAGGCCGCCGCGACAACGTTCGCCTATACCGATTTCGGCACGCCGGGCGCGGTGGTCAGCGACACGCGCACCCCGGACCTCGCCATCCGCGAAGTGCGCTTCGCCAACGGGGTGATGCTCAACCTCAGGAAGACCGACCTCGAAACCGACCGTATCCGCGTCAGCCTTGCGATCGACGGCGGCGACATGCTGGACACCCGAGCGAACCCGCTGGCGAGCGAGATGGTCCCCTATCTGGACGAAGGCGGACTTGCGCTGCACAGCCGCGACGACCTCGATTCGATCCTAGCCGGGCGCACCGTCGGCTTCGGCTTTTCGCGCGGAGAGGCCAGTTTCGATTCGCGCGTCGCCACCACCCCGCGCGACCTCGAATTGCAATTGCAGCTGCTCACCGCCCTGATGACCGCGCCCGGCTATCGGCCGGAGGGCGAGGTCCAGTATCGCCAACAGATCAACAACTACTTCGCGCAGGTCCGCGCCGCCCCCGGTTCGGCGCTCCAGGCCGACCTCGGCGGCATCCTCTCGGACAACGATCCGCGCTTTTCGCTGCAGAAGGTCGAGGATTACCGCCAGCTCACCTATGCCCGCCTGCAGAAGGACATCGGCGAGCGCCTCGCGCACGGCGCCATCGAGGTCGGCGTGGTTGGCGACATCGACGAGGACAGGACCATCGCCCTCGTCGCCGCGACGCTGGGCGCCCTGCCCGCCCGCGAACCGGCGTTCCGCGCCTATGGCGACCAGCCGCCGCGCCTGTTCACCGGCGACCGCGCCCCCCGCGTGATCCGCCATACCGGCCCGGCCGACCAGGCCCTGCTGCGCATCACCTGGCCGACCCGCGACGATGCCGACCCGGTGGAAGCGCTGGCGCTGGAGATGCTGGAGCGGGTCATGCGCGTGGAACTGACCGACCAGCTTCGAGAGGCGCTGGGCAAGGCCTATTCCCCCTCTGCGTCGAGTTCACTCTCGCACGAGTGGAAGGGCTACGGCGTGTTCGCCGTCAACGCCTCGGTCGATGTATCGGAAGTCACCGCCACCCGCGCCGCGATCCGGCAGGTGGTGGACGAACTGCGCGCCGCGCCGATCAGTGAGGACATCCTGCACCGCGCCCGACAGCCGCTGGTCGAAGGGCTGCAGAACGCGCTGAAGAACAACGGCGGCTGGATGGCACTGGTCGAACACGCCCAGACCCAGCCCGACCGGATCGCGCGATTCGAAAAGGCAAAGGAACGCGTTTTGGCCCTGACCCCTGCGGACGTTCAGGCGATGGCCAAACGCTACCTCGCGCCGGATGCGGGGCTGGAAGTGCTGGTGCTGCCCGAGGGGGTGGCGGTTCCGAAACGCTGACCACACCCCTCGTCAGCGTCACCGCGCGTGATTCGGTCTTGTCGGCTTGCCCACCCGGTCCGCCCAATCGACGATGAGGTCGTCGTAAAGGGTCTGGTCGATCAGGTCGTACTTCTCGGGGAAATTGGTGAAAGCCCCCATCGCGCTGGCAACCGATCCTGTCTCCATCAGCTCGCGCGCCATCTTGAGGTGATTGACAGCCGCCGAGACCCAGCCCCATCCGGTGGACAGAGTGAAGCGAGTATCCGGCAGGTTGAAGCCCAGCGTGCATACCGGGATCTTCATATGCGGGATCACCTGCATCTGCTGCTCGGGCGGCGCACTGGCGAAGACCACCGTGTCCGCCCCGGCCTCGGCATAAGCGTGTGCCCGCCGGATCGCCTCTTCGATAGAGCCGGTGCCGCCGCCCCCATTTGCGCTGGTATAGAGTTCGTCGCAGCGCGCGATGATGACGAGGCCCGAGTCGCCGCGCGCCTTCACACCTGCCTCGATCCGGCACTGCATCTCCTCGATCGAGCATAGTCCGTTGACGTGCTTGGAGTGCTTGGGGTTCACCTCGTCCTCGACGTGGTAGCCGGCGATCCCCGCCGCGACGTACATCTTGGTGAGGCGATAGGCATCGGCCACCGTTTCCCCCAAGGTATCGGCATCGGCGACGAGCGGGATATCCATGGCCTGGGCGATGCGCCCCGCCTGCTCGATCTGCTCAATCTGGCTGAAGCTGCCATTGTCGGGCACGGCATAGTGGAAGGCCGAGCAGGCATGGCCGCCCAGATAGGCCGCCTTGAAGCCGACATGTTCGACGATACGGCCGGTCAGCGCGCTATAGGCTTCGGCGGCGACGAAATGCTCGCCGTTTTCTATAAGTGCACGCAGCTTCTCGCCCGGTGTCGGCATCGTCTCGTCTCCCTCTTTTGCAGGAGGGCTCGCACGGCGATCCAAGGCTGGCAAGCGCGCGCGCCTGCCGCCTCAACGTATCGGCGGGGCGTTACGCCGCCGGGGCCGATTGCCCGATGCGTTCAAGCGCGGGGACCAGTTCGCCAAGGTGACCGATCACCGCCGCTGCGCCCATGTCCTCGGGTGTCATGTCGCTGAAGCCGAAGCCCACAACCACGCAGGGTAGCCCGGCAGCCGCTGCGGCGCGGGTGTCGTAGGTCGTGTCGCCGACATAGGCCGCCCTGCCTTCGGTCCCGGCGCGTTCGAGCATGAGGTGCAGCAGGTCCGGCTTCGGCTTGGCCCGGCCCGGACCCAGCGTATCGCCGCCGATGACGGTGTAGAAACGATCCGACAGCCCAAGCTCGTCGAAAATCTTCACCGCAAAGCGCTCCAGCTTGTTGGTGACGACTGCGATCTTCACACCCTTTGCCGCCAGGGCATCGAGCATGGCCTCACCGCCGGGGAACAGCCGCGTCTCGACTGCGATGTTCGCCTCGTAATAGGTCAGCAGCGCATCGTGGAGTTCCTCGAAGCGTGCGTCGTCCACTGCGCCGCCCGTCGCTACCATTGCGTTGGCAAGCATCTTGCGCGCGCCGCCGCCGACGAAACCGCGCACTTCGGAGATCGGCACCGAACGCCGCCCCTCCAGCGAGAGCGCATGGTTCACCGCGTGACCAAGATCACCGAGGCTGTCGAGCAGGGTTCCATCGAGGTCGAAACCGACGATTTGAAAGGGAAATGCAGTCATCTCGCCTGCAGTGGCGGCTTGGTGTGGAAACCGCAACAATTTGCTGGCAGGAGTACCCCCATGACTTCTGCCAGTACCCCGCTCGCAGCGCCTCCCGGCGCGCCCTTGGCCACTGTCGTCCTTGCCGCCGGCAAGGGCACCCGGATGAAGAGCGACCTGCACAAGGTGCTCCATCCGATCGCCGGGCGGCCAATGCTGGAACACCTGCTGGCTAACGCACAGGCGCTGGCACCGCAGCGGCAGGTCGTCGTCGCAGGGCACGGTCGCGAGCAGCTGCAGAAGGCGCTGGGCACGCGCGCCGCAATCGCCGTGCAGGACCCGCAGCTGGGCACCGGCCACGCCGTGCAACAGGCTGAAGGCGCGCTGGCCGGCTTCGACGGCGATGTGCTGATCCTCTACGGCGACGTGCCTTTCGTGCGAGCCGAGACCATGCGCGCGATGATCGAGCGGCTCCATGCCGCCGATGCGCCGGCCGTGGTCGTACTGGGCTTCGAACCTGCCGACCCGCTGCAATATGGCCGCATCCTCGCCCATGACGACGGGCGCATCGCCATGATGGTCGAGTACAAGGATGCCACCGACGAACAACGCGCCTGCACCCTCTGCAATTCGGGGCTGATGGCGGTCAAGTCGGGCGACCTGTTCGGCCTGCTTGCCAAAGTCGGCAACGACAATGCCAATGGCGAATACTACCTCGTCGACATCGTCAATATCGCCACTCTCGAAGGCCGGGCCTGCGCCGTCATCGTCACCGACGACGCGGACGAAGTGGGCGGCATCAACAGCCGCGCCGAACTCGCCGAGGCGGAAGGCCGCTGGCAGAAGAAGCGCCGCGTCGAGGCCATGGCCGATGGCGCAACCCTGATCGCCCCCGAAACGGTGTTCTTCTCCTGGGATACCAGGCTGGGACGCGACGTGACCATCGAGCCCAACGTCGTTTTCGCCCCCGGCGTAACCGTGGCAGACAACGTGACGATCCACGCCTTCTCCCACCTTGAGGGCGCCACCCTGGAAAGCGGCGTCGCCATCGGGCCTTATGCACGGCTTCGCCCCGGCGCGGTGCTCAAGGCCAACTCCAAGGTCGGCAATTTCGTCGAGATGAAGAACGCGGTGCTGGGCGAAGGCGCCAAGGCCAATCACCTGACCTACCTCGGCGACGCGGAAGTCGGCGCCGGCGCAAACATCGGAGCGGGCACGATCACCTGCAACTACGACGGCTATTTCAAGCACAGGACGGTGATCGGCGAGCGCGCCTTTATCGGCTCCAACAGCGCCCTTGTCGCGCCATTAAAGATCGGCGCCGACGCCATAGTCGCCGCTGGGAGCGCCGTAACGCGCGACGTAGCCGACGGAGAACTGAGGCTGGTGCGCGGCGAACAACTGGTCAAGCCCGGCTGGGCCGACCGTTTCCATGACGCGATGAAGAAGAAAAAGGCCGAGAAGAACGGCTGAAACCGGACGCCACGCCGGAGATCACCCCGGCGTGGCCGTCAATTGCCGATCAGGAGCCGATGGCCTTCCTGCGAGCAATATTACCCAGCTCGGCAAGCGCGATTTCGTTCTTGGGATCATATTGCAGCGACTGGGTGAACAGCTGCTGCGCCTCGTCGTACTGACCAAGCTGCGCCTTGTTGAAGCCCATGCCGCGAAGCGCCCGCGCCGCTACCGAAGCGTCGGGACCGCCGGTTGCCTTGTCGACGACAGCCCAGGCCTGCGCGAACGTATCGTAGCTCTTCTGCCAATCGCGGCGCGACTTGAAGAGTTCGGCATATTCGTTGGCGAAGTGGGCATTGCCCGGTGCCATCTGGCTCGCCTTGCGCAGTTCCGCCTCGGCCAGGTCGCCCCGGCCCATGTCGATCAGCGCGAAGCCCTTGCCGAAGTAAGCATCACACACCGCAGGGTCGACCGAAAGCGAACTGTCTGCTGCCGCCTCGCCCGCACGGCAAAGACGGTTGCGCGTATCTCCGTAGAGTTGCTGGTCGGTATGGGCGATGACCTGATCGAACATCTTCACCGCCTCCGCCTGCTTGCCGCGCCGGATCAGGTTGAAGCCCTGCTCGACACGGGCACCGGCGTCGAAACTTGCTTTGACCGGCTTGCCGCTTTCGAACGCGGCGGCGACCAGCGCGACCGGAGCAATCGACACAGTAGCCGGACCTTCCGCCTCGGCGGAACTGGCCTGCGCCGATCCCGCGAACAGCAGAGACAATGACCCTGTTAATACCAACGCAATTCTTGCGCTCATCGGCTATGTTCCTCTCCCCAAAACACCGATGCCGCGCCGGTCTGTGCCGGGCCCTGTAGTCGGACCAATCGTCAGACAGTGTTCGTTGAATTGGGGAGAATATCTTAACACTACGGTTTGACAAGTCGTCTTGCCACGATCACATCGCCGTTCGTCGCATTACCCTGCACTGTGAGCCGCGTAGTTCCGATACTTGTTGCCGCTGGAAAGCGACCGTTAACCCCCGCTGGTCCATGGTCTCGGCATGACACCCGATGCATCCCTGTTGAGCATGATATCGCGACGTGATATCGGATCGTCATGACTCGCATCCTCGCAGACCTTCCCGATGAAGACATAAGGTGGCTCGATGCGCGCGCGGCCCAGCAGGGCAAATCGCGCGCGTCGGTGCTGCGCGAAGCGGTAAGCGTCTACCGCGCCGAATCCTCGCAGGACTGGATTGCGCGGGGGGCCGGCTACTGGAAGAACCGCGACGATATCGGGGACGCCGTGGAATACCAGCGCACCCTGCGCGCAGACCGCACGGTCGACTGAAATCCTGGGCAATTCAAAGCAACGTGGCCGATCCGTTTTTCGACACCAACATCCTTATCGACTGGCTGAAGGATCGTCCTCAGGCTGCGGCGGAACTGTCGCGCTATGGCCGCCATCGGATCAGCCGTATCGTGTGGACCGAAATACTGGCGGGCGAACCGCCTGAAACCCGTCCCAGAGTACAGCAGTTGATCTCCTATTTCGACGTCGTCGAGATCGAGGCGCGCGCCGCCACGGCAGCAGCGGATATCCACAATCGCCTGAAGATCAAGTTGCTCGACGCCCTGATCCTGGCAACCGCGCAAGTGCACGGCGCCATTCTCGTTACACGAAATACCAAGGATTTTCCGGCAAGCATGCCGGGCGTCCGCGTCCCTTATACCCTCTAAAGAAAGCGCATACGCTCATGTGTGGCATCATCGGCATCGTCGGCAAGGAAGACGTGGCAGACCGCCTGGTCGACGGCCTCAGGCGCATGGAATACCGCGGCTATGACAGCGCAGGCGTCTGCACCATCCATGAAGACCAGCTCGTGCGCCGCCGCGCCGAGGGCAAGCTGCTAAACCTGGTAAAAGTCCTGGCGCACGATCCCGCGCCCGGCCTGACCGGCATCGCCCACACCCGCTGGGCCACCCATGGCGCGCCGACCGCCGCCAATGCCCATCCGCATGCCACCGCCGAACTGGCGCTGGTGCACAACGGCATCATCGAGAACTTCAAGCCCTTGCGCGAAAGCCTCGAATCGCGCGGTCGCAAGTTCGAGAGCCAGACCGACACCGAAGTCGTCGCCCATCTCGTCTCCGAACAGGTCGAGGCCGGCCTGTCGCCGCAGGACGCAGTGAAGGCCGCTTTGCCTCAACTGCGCGGCGCCTTCGCGCTGGCCATCGCCTTCCGCCGCTTTCCCGACATGCTGATCGGCGCCCGCCTCGGCTCGCCGCTGGTCGTCGGCTACGGCGACGGCGAAACCTACCTCGGCTCTGACGCGCTGGCCCTCGCCCCGCTGACCCAGCGCATCACCTACCTCGACGAAGGCGACTGGGTCGTCATCACCCGCGAGGGCGCGCAGATCTACGATGCGCAAAACAACCCGGTAACGCGCGAGATCGTCGCCTCGGGCGCCTCCGCCGTCGCCATCGAGAAGGGCAATTACCGCCACTTCATGCAGAAGGAGATCTTCGAGCAGCCCACCGTGGTCGCCCAGACCCTGCGCAGCTACCTGCGCCAGGTCGACCAGTCAGTCGCCCTGCCCCAGATCGACTTCGACCTAGGCGCGATCAACCGCATCACCATCGTCGCCTGCGGCACCAGCTATTACGCTGGCATGGTCGCCAAGTACTGGATCGAGACTTTTGCGCGCCTGCCCGTCGACATCGACGTGGCATCAGAGTTTCGTTACCGCGACCCGGTGCTGGAGGTGGGCGGCCTCGCGCTGTTCATCTCGCAGTCGGGCGAGACGGCGGACACCCTTGCCGCGCTGCGTCACTGCAAGGCGGCCGGCCAGACCATCGCCGTCGTCGTCAACGTGCCCACCAGCACCATGGCACGCGAGGCCGACCTGCTGCTGCCCACGCACGCCGGCCCGGAGATCGGCGTCGCGTCAACCAAGGCATTCACCTGCCAGCTCGCCGTCCTTGCCGCACTGGCGGCGCACCTTGCGGTCAAGCGCGGGCGCATGGACCGCTCTGAAGAGATGGAGGTCGTCCAGCACCTGCTGGCGACACCCGCCAGCCTCAACGCCGCGCTCGACCACGACGAAGAGATCGCCGCTATGGCCCACCTCATCGCTCCGGCCCGCGACGTGCTCTACCTGGGCCGCGGACCCGACTATCCTCTGGCCCTCGAAGGCGCATTGAAGCTGAAGGAAATCAGCTACATCCATGCCGAAGGTTATGCCTCGGGCGAGATGAAGCACGGCCCCATCGCGCTGATCGACGAGGCAGTGCCGGTGATCGTCCTCGCCCCGTCAGGCCCGCTGTTCGAAAAGACCGTCAGCAATATGCAGGAAGTGCGCGCGCGCGGCGGCAAGGTCGTCCTGATCTCCGACGCGGAAGGCATCGCCGAGGCCGGCGAAGGCTGCATCGCCACGATCGAAATGCCGCGCGTCCATCCCCTGATCGCCCCGCTCGTCTATGCGGTGCCGGTCCAGCTGCTGGCCTATCACGTCGCCTGCGTGAAAGGCACGGACGTCGATCAACCCCGCAATCTCGCCAAGAGCGTCACTGTCGAATAAGACGGGAAACGAACAGGAAGGACGGGGATTAGTAAAGAAGGCGAATAGCAAGAGGTTAACAGGACCGTCTTGCACATAACTATCTACGGGTAGATCCGCACCGGGTCGATTACTTAACCTCCCGCTAACCCTTTGAACGGTACCCCGTCACGCGTGAACATGAGGACTCCTGCCAGCAAAGCCCTACCGAAGGAGCTTCCGGTTCTTGCGGTACTTGGCCTGTCGGACCCCGCTGACGGGGATTGGGCACGGCTGCGCGGGCTCCAGTTCTCGGCGCTGCGCCGCACAACCTTCACCCGTATCGTCTCTCAGGCAGTAGCCGCGCTGGCCACGACCATGCTGCTTCTTGGCAGGGTTCACCCTCTTGCCATCGCCTCGTGGTTGGTGCTGCTCACGGTGACCCACTGCCACGGCTACCGCATCGATCGTTCGCTTGCCGACACCGATCGTCGCCACGTCACCCATGACGAGGTCAAGGCGCATATGCTTGGGTCCATCGGCAATGGACTGGCCTGGGCCCTGCCGCTGTGTGGACTGGCTATGTTCGTGGACCCGCAGACCCAGGTGAAGATCTGGACCGTGCTGGCCATGCTGATGGCGGCATCGGTGATCCTCAGCCCCGCAGTTCCGATGAGCACGCTGCTGTTCTCCGGTATCGTCGGCGGCGCGGCCATCACAACGTTCGTTCTACGCGGCAGCTACGACATGGCCGCGATCGCGATTCTGTTCATGGGTATCGTCCTGGTCGGCGCAATCGAGGGCGCCCGTCGCTACCTCACCGCGAAGATCGCCGAGGCCGGGATGGCCGAAAAGGACGAAGTCGTCTCGCTGCTACTGCGCGAATTCGAGGAAGGCCAGGCCGACTGGCTGTGGCAGATCGACACCGGCCGCCGGGTCCGCTCGGTCTCCCCGCGCTTCGCCTATGCACTGGACCGCGACGCCGCCGAAGCTGAGGGCATGCCTCTGGTCCAGCTCATCTCCGGCCCCGCCTGGGAAACCGGCCAGTTCCCCCCCAGCCTCCATGAACTGGCTGAACGGCTGAAGCGGCGCGAACCCTTCTCGAACCTGCTGGTGCGGGCGACGATCGACGGACAATCACGCTGGTGGGAGCTTTCCGGCACCCCCCGCATCAACGAAAACGGCGTTTTCGACGGCTTCCGCGGCGTTGGCTCGGACGTCACCGAGGCGCGTGAAAATTCCGACAAGATCGCCTGGCTCGCCCGCTACGATACCCTGACCGGCCTGCCCAACCGCATGATGCTGACCGAAACGCTGGCCGGCGCGCTCGACTATGCGGACAAGTGGCGCACGCGCTGCGCCTTCCTGATGATCGACCTCGATCGCTTCAAGGCCGTCAACGACACGTTGGGCCACCATGTCGGCGATCAGTTGCTGGCGCGCGTCTCGGAACGGCTCAAGGAGCAGATGAGCGAGAACGAGCTTTGCGGGCGCCTTGGCGGCGATGAGTTCGCGATCGTCATACGCGATGCATCCGACGCCAGGCAGATCGACCAGGTGGCCCGGCGCGTGATCCACCGCCTGTCGCAGCCTTACGAGATCGACCACCATACGCTGTTCGTGGGTGCCTCGATCGGCTCTGCCATGGGCCCGCGCGACGGCTCCAGCGTCGAGACGCTGATGCGCAACGCCGACCTCGCGCTCTATCGCTCGAAGGACACCGGCGGCAACACCCACTGCACATACGAGCCCGCGCTCCACGCCCATGCCGAAGAACGGCGCAAGCTGGAATTCGCGCTGCGCCGCGCGATGGACCGGAAGGAATTCCACGTCGTCTACCAGCCGGTGGTCGACGCGACATCCGAAGCCGTGCTCAGTTTCGAGGCGCTGCTGCGCTGGAACAACGCCGAGCATGGCGCGGTCAGTCCCGCCAAATTCGTTCCGCTGGCCGAAGATACCCGTCTCATCGTCCCCATTGGCGAATGGGTCCTGCGCGAAGCCTGCCGCGAGGCGATGAACTGGCCGCCGCATGTGCGCGTTGCCGTGAACGTTTCCGGCGAACAACTGCTCGACAGCAATTTCGCAGCCAGCGTCGTGGGGGCGCTTTCGGGTAGCGGCCTGCCCGCGCACCGGCTCGAGATCGAAGTTACCGAAAGCATCTTCCTGCGTGATGCCAGTCAGGCCCGCGCGGCGCTGGAACAGATCATGAGCCTGGGCTGCGCGGTGGCGCTCGACGATTTCGGCACCGGCTATTCCTCGCTCGGCTATCTGCGCAACCTGCGGTTCTCGACCATCAAGGTCGACCGCTCGTTCGTGCAGGGCGCGGCGACCGGCAATGCCGAAAGCCTCGCCATCATCCGCGCCGTCGTCGCCATGGCGGACAGTCTGGGCATGTCGACCACGGCAGAGGGCGCGGAAACCGAGAAGCAGGTGCAGGTGATCCGCAAGCTGGGCTGCCGCAAGATCCAGGGCTATTTCTTCGGCCGCCCGATGTCCCCGCACGACGCGAGGGGCCTGTTCAGCAGCCAGGGCCAAATCGACCGCCAGAGCGTAGCGTAAGCGCGGCGGGTCACACCCAGTTCATGCTGCAAGTGCGAGAACGCGCAGTCACATTTTTCGCGCGGAAACCTGTCCCCATGCCTGTTATCGGATGCCTGCTCCTGATCGTCCTGCCTTTGCTCGGCTTGGCCGGCGGCGGTTTCCTGTGGGGGGCAGAGGGGGCGAAATGGGGCGCAGGCAGCGGCTTCGCATTGGCGCTGGTCGTTTTCGGCGTGGGCTCTTACGCCTTCGTCAAGGGCATACGCGGGCGCTGAGCCCAAGACGCCGAGGCGTCAGCCAAATACGGCGACCGACTGCATCCCCGTAATCGCGGGCGTTCCATCGCCGCTCCACTGCATGATATGCTCGCTGGCGCCGCCATGCGCTGCGTGCTGGCTGGTAGAGCGGATCAGCCACCAGCCGTCGGCCGCCGCACGCGAATCCAGCATGTTGAGGTGCCACTGCATCGACGAGATCGGCACGCGGAACGACAGCAGCGGCCACACCGCCACCGGCAGCGCATCGCCGCACAGCACGGACTCGACTTCGGAGTGGAGGCCGTCCCGCTCACGCGGCCGGACCCACCAGCACAGGTCAGCCTCTCCGAGCAGCGCCTTCGGCATGGCGAAACGGACCTCGAAATGGTTGCGCAGGAAAGCCGGGGCCTGATCCATCGGCACCGGCGGCGCATCCGCCAGAGGGATCACCCCTTCGGGCAGCACATAATGATCGATGGAAAGCACGCTCTCGACAGGCCGCATAAAAACGAAACTGGCGGTGAAGCCAACCCCGCTCTCGCCGGTCAGTTCGGCAGCAACCCAAGTCGCGTTGCGCCCCTGCCGAAGCACTTTTGCCCTCGCCTCGACCCGACCGGCAAGCGGTGCGATCATCGACAGCTGGCCCGATCGCAGCGGTGCAAGGTCGTCCGAAACGCCCCGCGCCGCCGCCAGCGCTATGGCGGAGGTCAGCCCGCCATAAGCGGTACGCCCCTGCAGCCAGTCGTCTGTAATTTCGAGCGCAAAGCCGCCTTCCAGCGGCTCCGCTTCTGCAAGCATGGTGCCAAGGCCCAGCATCAGAACAGTTCCCTCAAAACAGGCGTGATCCGTTGGGCACCGTCTTGTCGGGAGAGAACAGGACCACCCTGCCCTCCTCGTCCGCGAAGCCCATAGTCAACACTTCGGACAGAGCCTTGCCGATCTGGCGGACAGGGAAATTCACCACTGCCGCCACCTGCCGCCCGACCAGCTCCTCGGGAGAATAGAGCGCGGCCACCTGGCCGACGCTCTTCTTCTCGCCGATGCCGGGACCGAAATCGATCCGTAAGCGGTAGCTGGGCCTCCGCGCGCCCTCGTAGACTTCCGCCGCGACCACGGTGCCGATGCGGATGTCCACTTTCAGGAAATCGTCGAAGCCGATCTCTTCGGCTGCGAGCGCGGCAGGGTCGTGGTCGAGGTGCATATCACTCCATTTCGAGGATGATCGCATCCACGCGCAGGCTTTCACCGGCCTTGGCGTTGACGGTCTTCACCGTGCCAGACTTCTCTGCCCGCAGGATGTTTTCCATCTTCATGGCTTCCACCACTGCAAGCGGCTGACCGGCCTCGACCTTGTCACCCTCGGCCACGCTGAGCGAAACCAGCAGGCCCGGCATCGGACAGATCAGGAAGCGCGAGAGATCCGGCGCGACCTTTTCGATCATGTGCCGGGTCAGCCCGACGATGCGGGTGGGCAGGCACTCGACCTTGTGGATCGCGCCGCGCGTGGTCATCCTGAAGCCGGTGCGGGTGGTTTCCAGTTTGAGAATCAAGTCCTCACCGTCGACATCGGCTTCCACGAAACGGTCGCCCGGCGTGTATTCAAGCGCGAGATCGACTTCCTCGCCGTTCACAGTCAGCAGGTCCTCGTCGAGTTCGACTTCGTGGACGGTGCCGCCGATGGTCACGGTCCAGGCGCTCGGCGGATCGAGCGGGCCGCCAAGCTGGCCTTCCACCTGACGCGCACGGTCGGACCGGGCAGTGGCGACGAACGCGGCGACGGCGGCCAGCTTCACCTTGAGGTCTTCCGAGGCAGGCGCGCCGTGGAAGCCATCAGGGTATTCCTCGGCGATAAAGCCAGTGGTCAGCTCGCCCGAGCGGAAGCGCGGGTGCTGCATGATGGCCGAGACGAAATCGATGTTGTGGCCCAGTCCCTCGATCTCGAATGCATCGAGCGCGGCGACCTGCTTGTCGGCGGCCTCGTCGCGAGTTTCGCCCCAGGTAATGAGCTTGGCGATCATCGGATCGTAGAACATCGAGACTTCGCCGCCTTCGTAGACGCCGTCATCCACGCGCACGCCGTCGATACCGCGGCGCCCGTTGGCTTCCTCGTCCTCGGTCCAACCGTCGACCGGCGGGTTGTAGCGCGACAGGCGCCCGGTGGAGGGCAGGAAACCGCGATAGGGGTCTTCGGCGTAGACGCGGTTTTCGATGGCCCAGCCCTCGATCTTCACGTCGTCCTGCGTCATCGCCAGCGGTTCGCCGGCGGCGACGCGGATCATCTGCTCGACAAGGTCGACGCCGGTGATCGCTTCGGTGACGGGGTGCTCCACCTGCAGACGGGTGTTCATTTCGAGGAAGTAGAAGCTCTCGCCGGTCGCGTCCGCGCCCGAGACGATCAATTCTACCGTACCGGCTGAGTAGTAGCCCACCGCGCGCGACAGGGCGACGCACTGCTCACCCATGGCCTTGCGCATCGCCGGGGTGACAAAGGGCGAAGGCGCTTCCTCGACCACCTTCTGGTGACGGCGCTGGATCGAGCATTCGCGCTCGTTCAGGTAAAGAATGTTGCCGTGCTTATCGCCCAGGATCTGGATCTCGATGTGGCGCGGGTTGAGGATGAACTTCTCGATGAAGACGCGGTCGTCGCCGAAGGAGTTCAGGCCTTCGCGCTTGGTCGCCTCGAAGCCCTCGCGGACGTCGTTTTCATTGTAGGCCAGGCGCATGCCCTTGCCGCCGCCGCCGGCCGAAGCCTTCATCATCACCGGATAGCCGATCTCGGCCGAGATGCGCACGGCATGCTCGGTATCCTCGATCTCGCCGACGAAGCCGGGGACGACGTTGACGCCGGCCGCCTTGGCGAGCTTCTTGGACTCGATCTTGTCACCCATCGCCGCGATCGCATTGACGGGCGGGCCGATGAACTCGATGCCCTCCGCGGCCAGCGCCTCGGCGAAGGAGGTCCGCTCGGACAGGAAGCCGTAGCCGGGGTGGACCGCTTCGGCGCCGGTCTGCTTGCAGGCGGCAATGATCTTGTCGGCGATCAGGTAGCTCTGCGCAGCAGGCGCGGGGCCGATGTGCACCGCCTCATCCGCCATCTGCACGAACGGCGCGCGGGCATCGGCGTCGGAATAGACGGCGACGGTCTGGATGCCCATGCGGCGCGCGGTCTTGATGACCCGGCAGGCGATCTCGCCCCGGTTCGCGATCAGGATTTTTTTGAACATGTAACCTCAAAGCCCCATTCAGCGTCATGCTTGTTATCGGTCGGAAACAGGAACTGCAGCGCCTGCGGTGCGAGCGTGTGATAGGCCGTTGCATGCGTCAGGTCCTCACGCGGGACGAGACAGACGCGCGAACCACCCGCAGCCGCGACGAGCTTGGCCGCTTGCGCGGTTTCCGGCCCTTCGTTGGAATACGTCAGGAACAGCGGACCGCGCGGCCGGTCGGCAGCAGTGAGGAGACCCGCAGCCGCTTTCGCCAGTGCGCCGTCCTCCCACCACAAGCTCGCGTCGATGGCGGCGTAGCGGCGGAACAGGCCGGGCTCGCGCAGCCAGGTCTCGGTGATGAACAGTCCGGCAAGCGATTCCCCGATCACGCCGTCATCGCCGTTGGTGCGATAATTTGCCTCGACCAGCGGCTTCACCCGGTCGCGCAGGAAAGCGCGGAAGGCGGCGGACTGCCCGGCGGTGGGATATTGCTTGTGCTGGCCTGCATTGCCGGGGCTGCCGATGAGTTCGGCTCGCCGGTCCTTGCTTTCGATCCCGACGACGATAACCGGCAGCGAACGCCCCCATACGGCGTTCAGCGCGCTGGTCCCGGCAATATGGAGGAAATCCTGCGAAAGCCCGCCGTCGATGAGATAGAGAACGGGGTAGCGCGTATCTCCGGCCGCGTACCCTTCGGGCAGGTAGACGTTGACCTGCCGCTGATCACCGGCCGCGAACGGCACGAGGCGGGTTTCGCCAATGGTGATCGGCGCCGCCTCGGGCGCGGCGGCGAAAGCGATGCCCGGAAGACAGGACAGCGCCAAAAGCGCCGCCCCGGCCCGGCAGGCCAGCCCCCCTGGCTTCCCCTTGCGCCGGGAATGACGGGGACGGCGGAAAATCACCGCTCCGACGATTTCAGGTAATCGCGCAGTTGCCCGGTGCGCGCCTGCGTCAGCTCGTGCAGGCAACCGTTCTGGAGCAGCGGCCAGATCGTGCCGCTCTGTTCGCGTGGGCCGTTTTCCGACAGGCACTGGGCGTCACGGTACGCCAGCCACTTGCGCTGCGAATCGAGCAGCCTGTCGAAAGCTCCGCTTGGACCGTGTTTGTCAGCGTCCCTGGCGGCTATGGCCGCACTTCCCCAGGCGGCGTTCAAATCCCGGTCGGCCGACTGGAAATCGCGGTACGAACAGATGTTCATATCCGCCTGCGTCATCGCATTGGCGCAGTCGACCGCAGGCTCTGCCGCCATGAGGAACAGCGTCCAGATCACTATTCGGCAGCTTCCAGCTTGGCGCAGCCCTTGGGCATGCGCTGGGCTTCCACCTGGCCCGGCGTCAGGTCGATGGCCATGGGCTTGATGCCCAGACGCGCGAACATCGCCAGGTCGTTGTCGTCGCCCGAATTGGGCGCGGTGAGCAGCTTGTCGCCGGTGAAGATCGAGTTCGCGCCGGCCATGAAGCACATCGCCTGCGTCATCTCAGACATCGATTCGCGCCCAGCCGAGAGGCGCACCATCGACAGCGGCATGGTGATGCGCGCCACCGCAACGGTGCGCACGAACTCCACGTCGTCGATCTTGGCAAGCGGGGTATCGGCCAGCATGTCGCCCAGCACGGTGCCCTTGACCGGCACCAGCGCGTTGACCGGCACCGACTGCGGGTGGTCCGGCAGCGTGGCTAGCGTGTGGACGAAGCCGACGCGGTCGGCGCGCGTCTCGCCCATGCCGACGATGCCGCCCGAGCAAACGTTGATGCCCGCCATGCGCACGTTCGACAGCGTGTCGAGACGGTCGTCCATGGTGCGGGTAGTGATGACCTGGTCGTAACGCTCGGGGGAAGTATCGATGTTGTGGTTGTAGTAATCGAGGCCCGCGTCGGAAAGCATATCGGCCTGATCCGGAGTCAGCATCCCCAGCGTCATGCAGGTTTCGAGGCCCATCGAGCGGACGCCCTTCACCATTTCGATGATGGCAGGCATGTCGCGGTCCTTCGGGTTGCGCCAGGCGGCGCCCATGCAGAAGCGGGTCGAGCCCTGATCGCGGGCCTGCGCGGCGCGCTGGAGGACCTGCTGGACCTCCATCAGCTTGGTCGCCTTGACGCCGCTGTCCGCCTTCACCGACTGCGAGCAGTAGCCGCAGTCCTCGACGCAGCCGCCGGTCTTGATCGAAAGCAGCGTCGAAAGCTGCACTTCGTTGGCCTTGTGATTGGCACGGTGAACCTCGGCTGCGCGAAACACCAGTTCGGTGAATGGCAGGTCGAACAGCTGCGCGATCTCTTCACGGGTCCAGTCGGTGCGAGCCAGAGTCGAGGCAGCGGTGGCGGTATCGGTCATAGTCATTCCTCAGGCGTGCATAGCGCAGGGGGGCGAAGCCAAAGCCCTGCCATAGAGCCCGACGCCGCCGCTTGCCAGTTCTCGCACGCGCCCCTGCACAGCGCTTACTCGGCCGCCTGCAGTTCGGAACCCGCCGGCGGCATGTTGTGGCCCAGCAGACGCAGCACGTCTGCGGCGCATTCGACCACGTTCGAGCCGGGACCGTAGATGCCCTGAACGCCGGAATTGCGCAGGTATTCGTAGTCCTTCGCGGGAATTACGCCGCCTGCGATCACCTTGATGTCGCTGCGGCCGGCATCGCGCAGCTGCTGGATCAGTTCGGGGATCAGCGTCTTGTGACCGGCGGCAAGGCTGGACGCGCCGACGACGTCGACTGCGTTCTCCAGCGCCAGCACCACGGTTTCCTCGGGCGTCTGGAACAGCGGGCCGGAGACGACCTCAAATCCCATGTCGCCGAATGCCGAGGCGATGACGTTGGCGCCCCGGTCGTGGCCGTCCTGACCCATCTTGGCGACGAGCAGCTTGGGCTTGCGGCCCAGACGGCGCTCCACCGCCTGCACACCGTCAAGCACCTGCTGCCAGCGGGTGTCGCCCTCGTAAGGGGCGCCGTAGACGCCCTTCACCGGCGTCGGCTGAGTGCCGTAGCGCTCGAAGCTCTCTTCCATCGCGGAGGAGATTTCGCCCAGCGTGGCGCGCGCGCGGGCGGCTTCCACCGCGAGGGCGAGCAGATTGTTCTCGATGCTGGCGGGCGACGCGGCGCCTGCCGCCAATGCCTTGAGAGCGGCCTGACAGGCAGCCTCGTCGCGCTCCGCCTTCATCTTGTTGATGCGGGCGATCTGGCCTTCGCGGACCTTGGCGTTGTCGATGTCGAGCGTCTCGATCGCGTCTTCGGCGGCGAGACGGTACTTGTTGACGCCGACGATCACGTCGTCACCCCGGTCGACACGCGCCTGGCGCGAAGCGGCGGCGGTTTCGATCATCGCCTTGGGCCAGCCGGCGGCGACCGCCTTGGCCATGCCGCCATCGGCCTGCACGCGCTCGATGATTTCCCAGGCCTGGTCGACCAGCTGCTGCGTCAGCGATTCGATGTAGTATGAGCCACCCAGCGGATCGACGACATTGCACATGCCGGTCTCCTCCTGGATGATGATCTGGGTGTTGCGGGCGATGCGGGCCGAGAAATCGGTCGGCAGCGCGATCGCCTCGTCCAGCGCGTTGGTATGCAGCGACTGGGTGCCGCCTAGCATCGAGGCCATCGCCTCGACGGTGGTGCGGATCACGTTGTTGTAGGGGTCCTGCTCCTGCAAGGACACGCCCGAGGTCTGGCAGTGGGTGCGCAGCATCTTCGAACGCTCGTCCCTGGCGCCAAGGTCGGTCATCACCCGGTGCCACAGCACGCGCGCGGCGCGCAGCTTGGCGATCTCCATGAAGAAGTTCATGCCGATGGCGAAGAAGAACGACAGGCGGCCCGCGAACTTGTCGATATCAAGGCCCGAGGCCACGCCGTACTTCACGTATTCGGCGCCGTCGGCGATGGTGAAGGCCAGTTCCTGGACCTGCGTCGCGCCGGCTTCCTGCATGTGATAGCCGGAAATCGAGATCGAGTTGAACTTGGGCATCTCGCGGCTGGTGTAGCCGAAGATGTCCGAGATGATCCGCATCGAAGGCTCTGGCGGGTAGATGTAGGTGTTGCGGACCATGAACTCCTTGAGGATGTCGTTCTGGATGGTCCCGTCGAGCAGCTTGCGGTCGACGCCCTGTTCCTCGCCCGCAACGATGAAGAAGGCCAGGATCGGGATCACCGCGCCGTTCATCGTCATCGAGACCGACATCTTGTCGAGCGGGATGCCGTCGAACAGGATCTTCATGTCCTCGACCGAGTCGATCGCAACACCGGCCTTGCCGACATCGCCGACCACGCGAGGGTGGTCCGAATCGTAGCCGCGGTGGGTGGCGAGATCGAAAGCGACCGACAGGCCCTTCTGCCCGGCCGCAAGGTTGCGGCGGTAGAAGGCGTTGGATTCCTCGGCGGTGGAGAAGCCCGCGTACTGGCGGATGGTCCAGGGGCGGCCCGCATACATCGAGGCGCGCACGCCGCGCGTGAACGGCGCATAGCCTGGCAAGCCGGGGTCCACGGTCACGTCCTCGGAGGTGTAGAGCGGCTTGACCGCGATGCCTTCGGGCGTGTTCCAGGTCAGGTCCCTGCCCTTGACTTCCTTGTCAGCCGCTGCCTGCCAAGTCTCGATGGTGGGTTTGTCAGTCATCGCCTTGCCTCGCCAATTTCGTCATTCTGAACTTGTTTCAGGATCTATTTTTCGATCCATTCCGTCAGTGCTTCACCAGCACGATGGATCCTGAAACGAGTTCAGGATGACGGAGAAAACGAACTCAATGCCCGTGTTTAGGCGTTTCCATGATCTCGGTAAGCTGTCCGCCCATATCCTTGGGATGGACGAAGAAGATCATCGTGCCATGGGCGCCGACACGCGGTTCACCCAGGACGCGTTTGCCGAGGCCTTCGAACCAGGACTTTGCCTCCTGGATGTCGGGCACTTCGTAACAGATGTGGTGCTGGCCTCCGAGGGGGTTCTTCTCGAGCCACTTGCCGACCGCCGATGCGGGTGTCGTCGGCTGCAGCAGTTCGATCTGCGTCCCCGCCGTTCCGTTCTCGCCCGGTGTGTTCACGAAACAGACGCGCACCTGCTGGCTTTCCAGCACGAACGGTTCGGTTACGTCGGTGGCCCCCATCACGTCCCTGTAGAACGCGATCGAGGCATCAAGGTCAGGCGTGGCGACGCCGATGTGATTGAGACGGCCCAGTTTCATGCGACATTCTCGATAATCATGGCGATGCCCTGACCGCCGCCAATGCACATCGTGATGAGGCCGTACCTGCCGCCGATCCGCTTCAGTTCATAGGCGCACTTGATGGTGAGCATGCTGCCCGTCGCGCCGACGGGGTGGCCGATCGAGACGCCCGAACCGTTGGGGTTCACCTTCTCGGGATCGAAGCCAAGCACCCTGGCGACGGCGCAGGCCTGCGCCGCGAAGGCTTCGTTGCTCTCGATCACGTCGATCTGGTCGAGGCTGAGACCGGCGCGCTTGAGCGCGATCGGCACAGCCACGATCGGGCCTTCGCCCATGTATTCCGGCTCCACACCGGCATGGCCCCAGGCGACGATCCGGGCGAGCGGCTTGAGCCCGCGCTTCTCGACCTCGGTGCCAGTGGCCAGCACCACGGCGGCGGCGCCGTCGTTGATGCCGCTGGCGTTGCCGGCGGTGACCGAGCCATCCTTCTTGAAGGCCGGCTTCATCTTGCCCAGCGTTTCCGCAGTTGTGTCGGCGCGGACATGCTCGTCGGTGTCGAATACGGTGACACCCTTGCGGGTCTTCACTTCGACGGGAAGGATCTGGTCCTTGAAGCGGCCTTCCGCGATCGCGCGGGCGGCACGCTCGTGGCTGGTCGCGGCCAGCGCGTCCATGTCGCCGCGCGAAACGTTGTGGCGCTCCGCGACGTTCTCGGCGGTGATGCCCATGTGATATTCGCCGATGGCGTCCGACAGGCCGAGCGTCAGCGCGTCTTCCTGCGTATTGGCGCCCATCTTCCGGCCCCAGCGCACGCCGTGATCGTGATACGGCACGTTCGACATCGATTCCGCGCCGCCTGCAAGCGTGACCGAAGCCTCGCCCAGCTTCATCATCTGCGCGGCCGAGACGATCGCCTGGACACCCGATCCGCACAGGCGGTTAAGCGTCAGCGCCGGGGTGCCCAGCGGGATTCCGGCGTTGATGCCGATCACGCGGGAAAGCATCTGGTCGCGGGCGCTGGTCGGCATGACCTGGCCGATGACGACATGTTCGACAGCTTCGGCCTCGATGCCCGCGCGCTTCAGCGCCTCGGTGGCGACAAGCGCGCCCAAATCCGAAGGCATGAAGCTCTTGAGCGAGCCCCCGAAGTCGCCGACTGCCGTGCGTACGCCGCTGACGATGTAGATCTCTTCCATGATCTGCCTTCCAATCTCTTGTTCTCGGTTTCGAGCGAAGGTCCTCTTCGACCTCCGCCCGCGATCACGGTACTCTCAAAAAGAACACCGCCCGCAGCTATGAATCCCGCCTTCGGCAGGTATCAGAGCGGAATGTTGTCGTGCTTCCTCCAGGGGTTCTCGATGCTCTTGTTGGCGAGCTTGCGCAGGCCCAGCGCGATGCGCCGGCGCGTCGAGTGCGGGTAGATGACCTCGTCGATGTAGCCCCGGCTTGCCGCCACGAAGGGGTTGGCGAAGCGGTCTTCGTATTCCTTGGTCTTGGCGGCGATGCCGTCCGCGTCCTGGCCGCGGAAGATGATCTCCACGGCGCCCTTGGCACCCATCACCGCGATTTCCGCAGTCGGCCAAGCGTAGTTGAGGTCGCCGCGCAAGTGCTTGGAACTCATGACGTCGTAGGCGCCGCCATAGGCCTTGCGGGTGATAACGGTAATCTTGGGCACGGTCGCTTCGCCATAAGCGAACAGCAGCTTGGCGCCGTGCTTGATGATGCCGTTATGCTCCTGGTCGGTGCCGGGCAGGAAGCCGGGCACGTCGACGAAGGTCACGATGGGAATGTTGAATGCATCGCAGAAGCGCACGAACCGCGCGGCCTTCTTGGACGAGTTGATGTCCAGCACGCCCGCCAGCACCATCGGCTGGTTGGCGACGATGCCCACGGTCTTGCCTTCGATGCGGCCAAACCCGATCAGGATATTGCCCGCGTGGAGGGGCTGCAACTCGAAGAACTCGCCCTCATCCAGAGTTTTGCGCAGCACTTCCTGCATGTCGTAAGGCTGGTTCGCGGACGGCGGGATGATCGTGTCAAGGCTGTACTCGAGACGGTCCCAGGTATCGGCACAAGGGCGCTCCGGCACGTCGTCACGGTTGGAAGCGGGCAGGAAATCGAAGAAATCGCGCGCCGCCAGCAGCGCCTCGATGTCGTTCTCAAGCGCGAGGTCGGACACCGAAGTCTTGCTGGAGTGCGTGATCGCGCCGCCCAGCTCTTCCTGCGTGACAACCTCATTGGTGACCGTCTTGACCACGTCGGGGCCGGTCACGAACATGTAGGAGCTATCCTTCACCATGAAGATGAAGTCGGTCATCGCGGGCGAATAAACCGCGCCGCCGGCACAGGGCCCCATGATGAGCGACAGCTGCGGCACCACGCCCGAGGCAAGGACATTGCGCTGGAACACGTCGGCATAACCGCCCAGCGAGGCGACGCCTTCCTGGATGCGCGCGCCGCCCGAATCGTTGAGGCCGATCACCGGCGCGCCGACTTTCATCGCCGCGTCCATCACCTTGCAGATCTTCTGCGCATGACGGGCCGAAAGCGAGCCGCCGAACACCGTGAAGTCCTGGCTGAACACGAAGACGAGACGTCCGTTGATCGTCCCGGAACCGGTGACCACGCCGTCGCCGGGGATCTTCTGGTCCTGCATGCCGAAGTCGACGCAGTCATGCTCGACGTAGAGGTCCATCTCCTCGAAGCTGTCCTCGTCAAGCAGCACCTCGAGACGTTCGCGCGCGGTCAGCTTGCCCTTGGCGTGCTGCGCATCAATGCGCTTCTGCCCGCCGCCCAGCTTGGCTGCGGCCCGGCGCTTTTCCATTTCGGCGATGTTTGCTGACATCCGGCTTCCCTATGTACCCAATGGTCGCGGCATCGAAATGCCCATGCCTCCTAAAGGCAGCTGGAAGCGCTCAGGTCAACAGTTTTAATCGCTCGGTTAAAACAAATCGCGGGGCTGTTTTGGCTATATCCGTCAGGCGATACAGCAATGCAGCGCCGCCGCCGCGCTGCGTTCCGGCGAGCGGAACGCCCGGCTCGCAATGAGGAAGATGACGGAGGAGCATCCCGTTTCAGCGATGCCCCTCTCCGTCCCGCTCACTTCATCAGAACGAGTTCCTCCGACATCGTCGGGTGAATGGCGACGGTTGCGTCGAAGTCGGCCTTGGTAAGGCCTGCCTTCACCGCCACGGCAGCAGCCTGCATGATCTCGGGCGCTTCGGCGCCGATCATGTGGATGCCCAGCACTCGCTCGGTCTGCGCTTCGCAGACCATCTTGTAGAGCGAGCGTTCGTTCCGGTGAGCGACGACGTTCTTCATCGAGCGGAAGTCGCTCGTATAGACCTTGACCGAGCCATACTGCGCCGTTGCTTCGGCTTCGGTGAGGCCCACGGCTGCGATCGGTGGGTGGCTGAACACGGCCGAGGGGATGCACGAATAGTCCACCTTCGTCGGCTTGCCGCCGAACACGCTGTCGGCAAAGGCCTGCCCTTCGCGGATGGCCACCGGGGTAAGCTGCACGCGGTCGGTAACGTCGCCCACGGCGTAGATGCTCTCGATGCTGGTGCGCGAATTCTCGTCCACCTCGACCGCGCCCTTCCCGTTCAGCTTCACGCCAACGTCGTCGAGGCCGAGACCTTCGATGTTGGGCACGCGGCCAGTGGCGAACAGCAGGCAGTCAACCTCGATCGGCTCATGATTGCTCATGTGGACGGTGAGCGAGCCGTCCTCGTTTTTCTCCACCTTCTCGAAAGCGGCGTTGAAGCGGAATTCGATGCCCTTGATGAGCGATATCTGCAGCAGACGGTCGCGCAGGGCCTCATCATAGCCACGCAGCAGCTGGTCGGAGCGGTTCATCAGCGTAACCTTCGCACCGAACTGGTTGAAGATGCCGGCAAACTCGTTGGCGATATAGCCCGCGCCCGCGATCAGCACGCGCTTCGGGATCGCGTCGAGGTGGAATGCCTCGTTCGAGGTGATGCCGTGTTCGTGGCCAGGGCACGTGGGCACCATCGGACGCGCGCCGGTGGCGATCAGGATGTGCCTGGCAGTCTTCTTCTCGCCGCTCGCCAGCGTGATCTCGTTGGGGCCGGAGATCACGGCGCGCTCATGGAATATCTCGACTTTGTTGTTGTCGAGCGTCTGGGTGTAGAGGCCGTTCAGCCGGTCCACGTCGCCCAGCACGTTGTCGCGCAGCTTGATCCAGTCGAACTTCGGCTCGCCCACGTCCCAGCCGAAGTGCCTTGCATCCTCCAAATCCTCGGCGAAGTGCGCCCCGTAGACGAGCATCTTCTTGGGCACGCAGCCCCGGATCACGCACGTGCCGCCAACCCGGAACTCCTCGGCCACGGCAACCCGCGCCCCGTAAGCGGCTGCCACGCGGCTGGCGCGCACGCCGCCCGAACCGGCGCCGATGGTGAAGAGGTCGTAGTCGTATTCGGCCATGCGTCTGTGCTCCGTTGCGGCGGGCGCAGCCAAGAGTGCGGCGGCAGATCCCGTTGCTTCGCGGCGCATATGGGACATGGCCGGGACGATTGCCAGCGACCACCGGCCCGGCCCGCCGTTTCGATCCGGCTCGCGCTTCACTCTCTCCGTCGCCAACCTATTGTCAATCAATTTGGTTGAGTTTATATCCGGGGTATGGCTGCTTTTCCATGAGGCAGCGCACCACGACTGGGAGATCACCGATGGCACGTTCGCACAACGCCTCGGCGGACAAGCAGGAGCCGCTGATTTTGCTCGTTCCCGGCCTCGATGGCAGTGGCCCCGGCCACTGGCAGCGACGATGGGCGGAAGAGATCGACAATTGCCAGATCGCCGAACTGGGCAGCTGGGACACCCCGCACCGCAATACCTGGATAAACCGCCTGAACCTTGCCGTGCACCGCGCCGGACGGCCAGTGGTGCTCGTGGCCCATAGCCTGGGCTGCGTGCTTACCGCATGGTGGTCGAAGTTCGAGCAGCCCGGCTACTCGACGCCGGTGATCGGCGCCATGCTGGTCGCCCCGCCCGAGGTGGACTTCTTTCCGCGCGATGACCGCCTCAACGGCTTCGCGCCCACTCCGGCGGATGCCCTGCCCTTTCCCTCGCTGCTGGTGGCAAGCCGCAACGATCCCTGGATCGGCTTCGATACCGCCAAGGGCCTCGCCCGGCGCTGGGGGAGCGATTTCGTCGATGCCGGCAATGCCGGGCATATCAACGCCGATTCCGGCCTCGGAAGCTGGGAGGACGGCAAGCGCCTGCTGGCGCGGCTGCTCGACGCTCAGGTGCCGACCCAAGCCTTGCCGTCGAGGGCCGCGCATGGCGACTGGTCCGAAGGTCTCGAATACCGCGCCTGACGGGCAATCTCAGCGCGTCACCAGCCCCTTGCAGGGCGCCGGGGCGGGACCAGCGCCCGCTCCGGCGTATGTTCTCACGGCGTTTCCCCCATCCTTCGAGGGGCGCGCCGATCAACCGATACCGGCGATGGCCAGCAGCGACTCGGTCGAGGGATCGAACGTCGTGCCGCCCTGCTCGATCTTGTTGGCGATTTCCTTGCCCAGTTCCACGCCGAACTGGTCGAAGGGGTTGATACCCATCAGCACCGCGTTCGCGAAGGTCCGATGCTCGTGGAAGGCCACCAGCGCGCCGAACGTGACGGGGCTGACTTCATCAAGAAGGATCGTCGCCGAAGGCCGGTTGCCGGCATAGGCCCGTGCCGGATCTTCGCTGGCCTTGCCCGCCATCAGCGCCGCGCCCTGCGCGAAGCAGTTGGAAAGCAGGATGCGGTGATGCGCCGCGCCCTGGTCATGGCCCGGCTCGATCGAGGCGATGAAGTCCACCGGCACCAGATTGGTGCCCTGATGCAATAGCTGGAACACCGCGTGCTGGGCATCGGTGCCGACGCCGCCCCAGGTGATCGGCGCGGTCGGACCGTCGACGGGGGTGCCGTCCATCTTCACGCTCTTGCCGTTCGATTCCATCTCCAGCTGCTGGAGATAGTCGGGCAGCAGCGCCAGCCGTTCGTCATAGGCAAACACGGCGCGGGTCTGGCAGCCGCGCAGGCGGGTGTAATACTGGTCGGCAAAAGCGGCGCGCAGCGGCAGGTTGGCAATGCCGTCCGCATCGCGGAAATGCACGTCCATCGCGGCGGCACCGGCAAGGAACTCGGCGAAATCGGGCCAGCCCAGCGCCATGGCCACCGGGAAGCCGATCGAGGACCAGAGCGAATAACGCCCGCCGACGCTTTCCGAGAACGGCAGGACTCGGGTTTCGTCGACGCCCCATTCCATGGCCTTTTCCGGCGAAGCGGTCAGCGCCACGACGCGGCCATAGGGGTCCTCGACGCCATTGTCGCGCAGCCAGGCGATCGCGCTTTCGGCGTTGGTCATGGTTTCAAGCGTGGTGAAGGTCTTCGAGGCAACCGCCAGCATCGTAGTGGCCGGATCGCATGCCTTGAACGCCTGCTCCAGCGCGCAGCCGTCGATGTTGGAGACGACATGCACGTCCACCAGCGCACCCTTGCGGGCCAGCGCATCCACGGCAAGCGCCGGGCCAAGCGCCGAACCACCGATGCCGATGTGGATCAGGTGCTTCACCTCGCCCATCGCGCCGCGGTGGATAGCCTCGACGATCGCGGCCATACGGTGGTGGTACATCGCCGCCAGATCGACGCTCTCTTCCTTGCCGACGCCGCGCTGTGCGGTGTGCTCGGCCGCGCGGCCTTCGGTGGTGTTGACGATCTCGCCGGCGAACAGCGCGGCGCGGCGGCCGTCAAAGTCCATCGCTTCGGCCAGTTCCTCGAAGGCGGCGACGTGGGCGGCGTCGAGATGGGTCTTCGACCAGTCGAAGCGGATGCCGGTGGAGTTTTCCTCCTCGCCCAGTTCAAGCTCGGTAGCGAAGGTGTCGAGGCGGGTGGGGTCACTGTCGAAAAGCTGCGCCAGAGTCGGCTTTTCCAGTCCCTGCAGCTTCTTCCAGACCGCTTCGCTCATGCCGTACAACTCCTATTGGCCGTGTCGGTCGGCCTTATGCGTTCCGCAAGTGCGAAATCCAAGCCCGAGTTGTGCAATTATCGGCCAGTGTCACACCTTGGTGGGGATCGCACTTGACGGGAGCGCGCCCGCGTGAGCAAGGGTTTCGATCATGAGCGATACCCCTATCCAAGTCACAGAGGCCGCCGCAAAAGCCCCTGCGGACAAGCCCGCCACGGGACCGACAACTCCGGTCAAGAAGGACGAGAGCTTTTTCTCCTTCCTGGCGTGGCTGGTGCTGGGCGTGCTGATCCTGCGCAGCTTCATCATCTCGCCCTTCAACATCCCCAGCGAATCCATGCTGCCACGACTGCTGACCGGCGACTATCTGTTCGCCACCAAGTGGTCCTATGGTTTTTCCCGCTATTCGCTGCCGTTCAGCGTGCCGCTGATCCCGGGCCGCATCCTGGCCAGCCAGCCGGACCGCGGCGACGTGGTGATTTTCAAGGCGCCCCCGGGCAACGATGTCGACTATATCAAGCGCGTTATCGGCCTGCCCGGCGACGAAGTGCAGATGAGGGGCGGCCAGGTCTGGCTCAACGGCAAGGCCATTCCCAAGATCAAGGTCGCGGATTTCCTCGTGCCGATCAGCCCCAACACCGATTGCGGCCCCGGTTTCGACAGCACCGACGACAAGGGCACGCCCGTCTGCCGCTACCCGCAGTTCCGCGAAACCCTGCCCGGCGGCAAGACCTACAACGTCCTCGACATGGGCCAGACCCCGCAGGATGATACCGGCGTGTTCATCGTCCCCGAGGGCCACATGTTCCTGATGGGCGATAACCGCGACAACTCGATGGACAGCCGCTTCCCGGCGATCGAAGGCGGCGGCATCGGCATCGTCCCGCAGGAAAACCTGGTCGGCAAGGCTGCAGTCATGATGTTCTCCACCGACGGCTCGTCCGAATGGATCAAACCCTGGACCTGGTTCACCGCCGCACGCTGGAACCGTATCGGGAGCGTTATCTGAGTGCTTGATGCGCCCACCCGCGCCTTCCTGACCGAACACGCCGGCTACGAACCCGCCGACGAAGCCCTCTGGCTCTCGGCCCTGACCCACGGGTCCACCGGCGATAAGCGCAATTACGAAAGGCTGGAGTTCCTGGGCGACCGCGTCCTGGGGCTTTCGGTCGCTGAGTGGCTCTACCGCAATAGCGAGGAGGCGGAAGGACGCCTCTCGCAGCGCCTCAACGCGCTCGTCAGCCGCGCCACTTGCGCGATCATCGCGCGCGAGATCGGCCTGGGCCCGCACATGCGGCTGGGCAAGCAGGCCCGCGACGACGGCGGCGAGGATTCCGAAAACATCCTGGGCGACGTGATGGAGGCGATCATCGGCGCCTGCTTCACCGAGCGCGGTTTCGAAGGTGGCCGTGACATGGTTCTGCGCCTGTGGGGCGATGTGCTCAACGGCAAGACCGGCAAGCGCAAGCATCCCAAGTCCGCGCTGCAGGAATGGACTGCGGGCAATCGCCGCCGCATGCCCGAATACAAACTGCTCGACCGCTCCGGCCCCGATCACGCCGCGCGCTTCACTGTCGAGGTATCCGTTCACAACGTCGGTTCGGCCCAGGCCACCGCAAACTCGAAG
Source organism: Novosphingobium sp. 18050 (assembly GCF_902706195.1). Classification (GTDB taxonomy): domain Bacteria; phylum Pseudomonadota; class Alphaproteobacteria; order Sphingomonadales; family Sphingomonadaceae; genus Novosphingobium. Next base: position 262,839 of record NZ_CACSJO010000004.1, read on the forward strand.
CAGGACGCCGAGACCGGCGCCGCCGAGGAATTCATGAGGAAATTCGGATGACCCAGCACTGCGGTCTCGTCGCCGTCCTAGGCGCACCCAACGCGGGCAAGTCGACGCTCGTCAACGCACTGGTCGGCCAGAAGGTGGCGATCACCTCGGCAAAGGCCCAGACCACCCGCGCTCGCCTGCTCGGCATCGCGCTGGAGGATGAAACCCAGATCATCCTGGCCGACACCCCCGGCATCTTCGAGCCCCGCCGCCGCCTCGACCGGGCGATGGTCGCCGCCGCTTGGGAAGGCGCGCAGGAGGCCGACGCAATCCTCCTCGTGGTCGATGCGGTGAAGCTGCGCCGCCACGAACTGGCGCCATTGCTGGAATCGCTCAAGCCCCGCCCGGAGCGCAAGCTGCTGGTGCTCAACAAGGTCGATGCCAGCGTCAAGGAGAAGCTCCTCGAACTGGCGCAGGAATTCAGCGCCGACTCCATGTTCGACGAAGTGTTCTTCGTCTCCGCGCTGACCGGCGACGGTGTGCCCCAGCTCAAGTCCTGGCTTGCAAAGCTGATGCCGGAAAGCCCCTGGCACTACCCCGAGGATCAGGTTTCCGACGCCAGCGAGCGCCTGCTGGCTTGCGAGATCACCCGCGAGCAGATCTACCGCCAGCTCCACGACGAGTTGCCCTACGATGCCGCTGTGCGCCCGGAAAGCTATACCCCGCGCAAGGACGGCTCGGTAGAAATCCGCCAGCAGATCGTCGTCGCCCGCGAAAGCCAGAAGGCCATCGTGCTGGGCAAGCGCGGCGCCAAGATCAAGACCATCGGCGAAGCGGCCCGCACCGAACTGGCGGCCGTGCTCGGCCACCCGGTCCACCTCTTCCTCCACGTCAAGGTTGAGGAAAACTGGGCCGATTCCGCCCGCGACATCTACGAAGAAATCAGGCTGGACTGGGTTAAGTGATGACGCCGGTATTGAGGAATTTTGGCGCAGCCCTACTGCTGGGCTGCGCAGCCGCCTCGATGCCGGCCCTCGCCCAGCAATCGGCTACGACGGAAAAGGCCAAGGCCGCCTCGGTCAAGAAGCCGAAGGTCGAAAAGCCCAAGGTCGTGAAACCCAAGGGCAAGAAGGGCGCGCCCGCACCCGTCGAAGCGCCCAAGGTGGTGATCCCTGTCGAGACCCCCAAGCCCGTTGTCATGGAGAGCCTGCTCGACAAGCGCTACGTCGCGATCGGCTCGTCCTTCGCGGCTGGGCCACAGCTACCGCCTTCGAAGCCAAGCTGGCCGGCGCGCTGCGGGCAGAGCTTCAACAACTACCCCACGCTGCTGGCCGAACGGTTCGGCGTGGAACTGATCGACCGCAGTTGTTCAGGCGCGACCACGGACAACGTGCTCGGGCCGTGGAATGAAGTGCCGCCGCAGATCATCAGCGTCACGCCGGAAACCCGCCTCGTCACAGTGACGATCGGCGGCAACGACCTGTCGTATATCGGCAACCTGTTTTCGGCGACTTGCGCCTTCAACGCCAAGCTGGCCCCGGTTCCGGGCGCGAAGACCCGCGCCTGCGGCGCCGTGCGTATACCCACCGAAGCGGACTATGTGCGCGACGAAGCCCAGCTGAACGAGATCGCGCGGCGCATCAAGACGACCGCCCCGCAGGCCCGCCTCGTCTTCGTCCAGTACTTCAACCCGCTGCCAAAACCCGGCGGCCTGTGCCCGGCAACTCCGGTCAGCGAGACCGACGCCGCCATCGTGCGCGAAATCGGCCGCCGCCTGGTTGAAATCACCGCCCGCGTTGCCGAAGCACACGGCGTGCCCGCGATCGAGATGAACCTGTCCTCGGCCGCGCATACGCCGTGCGACAAGGAGCCCTGGATGATCGGCTCGCCTGCCGGCTATGATGGCCGGCAGGGTCTCCAGTGGCACCTCAACAAAGCCGGGATGCAGGCCACCGCCGATACCATCGCCGCCTGGCTTATCAAAAGCGGCGTTAAGCCGGTCAGGTCTCCGGTCACCGCCGAACCTGGCCTCAACCCGCCTGGAGGACAAGCTCCGACGATGACAGCGCCGAATGCGCCCGCGCCGGCTGTCCCGGTCCCCGCGCCGACGGTCAAGACGCCCTCGAAACCGACGGTCGGCACGAGGCAGTAGAGCCTGACCCAATCGATCGGTCGGATGGATCGCTGCTGATGGTCACGATGGTCCACCGCGATGCAAACGCCCGTCGCAATTCTGCAATTTTGACGCAGTAATCGCCCCTTCAGCGAGCGCCCCCGGCGGCCGCACCACAGAAGGGCTCGCAGGAATGATCGCGCGGATCGCCGCAAAAGCGCATTGGGCCATCCGCCCTGCCGCCGCAGACGCTTTGCGCCTCGGCTCGCTCGCACTCTACCTGCCGGTCGCTTTCGCGCTGCGGTTGATGATGCTTGGCAAACCGGCGTTCCAGTCTGACGAGCAGTTCTACCTCCTTGTCGGGCAGCGCATGGCACAGGGCGCCCTGCCCTATGTCGACCTCTGGGACCGCAAGCCCTGGGGCCTCTTCGCCATCTTCCGGGGTGTCTACGCCCTGCCTTTCGATCCGGTGCTGACCTATCAGTTGCTTGGCCTCGCAAGCTCGGTGCTGACGGCGCTGGTGATCGAGCGGATCGCCCGGCGCATCTCCCCCCCGCCCGCCGCGCGCATGTCGGGCCTTGCCTATCTGATCTGGCAGCCGGTGTTCAACGTGGCGCTGGGCCAGTCCCCGGTGTTCTACAATCTGCCCGTCGCGCTGGCCGCGCTGATCGTCCTTGACGCGCGACTGAAGTCCGGCGATCCGCTGCTGGCACGGCGCGGGCTGGAGGCGATGCTACTGCTCGGCCTCGCCCTGCAGATCAAGTACAGCGTGGTGTTCGAAGGAATGGCCTTCGGCCTCCTCCTCCTCGCGCGGGGCCGGGCCGATGGATGGACCGGCGTCCGCCTCACGATGACCGGCGCAGCATGGATCGTCGCGGCCCTCGCCCCGACCGGCGCAGTGCTGCTCGGCTATATCTCGGCGGGCTACGGCGAGGCTTTCGTGCAGGCCAACTTCCTGTCGATCATGGGTCGTTCCACCGACCATGCCGACGCCTTCGCCCAGCTTGGCAAGGAATGCCTGGCGATGATCCCCTTTGCCCTCGCCGTGATACTCGCGCCCCGCCGCCTGTCGCCGGTTCGCGGCGAGCGGCCTGCAATATTGCCTGACCTGCGCCTCTGGGCACTGGCAAGCATCGGCGGCTTCCTGATCTTCGGCACATGGTACGACCACTACCTCGGCCCGGTGCTGGTCCCGCTCTGCATCCTCGCAGCGCCCGCGCTGGCACGCACCGCAAAGGGTGAACGCTGGTATGGCCGAATATTACTGGGCCTGGGCCTGATCGGCGCCGTTGCCGTACCCCTCGCACAAGTGATCGAGCGCGGAACTGCCGCCGAATTCGCCGCCACGACCCGCGCCATCGCCGACGAACTGCACGGCCGCTGCCTCTACGTCTACGAGGGCGACAGCGCGCTCTACCGCACTACCGACGCCTGCATCCCAACCCGCTTCGCCTATCCCAGCCACCTCAACGCCATGAACGAGGCAGGCGCGCTGGGCATCTCCCCCCAAGCGGAAGTCAGGCGTATCCTGGCGAGCAGGCCCGGCGTGATAGTGGTTTCGGAAACCGGCCGTTCCAACCAGCCCAACCGCGAGACGCGCGCCTTGATAAGAGAGGCGCTAAACCGGGACTATGAGCACTATCAGAGCGCAGCGCTGGGCGAGCGGCGCTATGGCCTGTGGCGGTTGAAAAGAGCACCGCTTCTCTAACGCCCAGCGGTGCCCCGACAAAAAGGCCCCACACAGGTCGATAATGCGCGCGGCCATGCTGCGCCTCCTCTCCGGTTCGAGGGGAGGCAGGCACACGGCCGCGGCGCCGAACTGGTTACCGCGCTTTGGCGACCCCGATATTGTGCTGTTTCGCAGCGTCCTTGGTCGATTCCTCGGTACGGTTGAGGGCCTTGGCGATTTCCTTCAGGCCCTTCCCCTTGCCGGCGAGGATCTGCAGCTTTTGCAACTCCTCGGGCTTCCAGGGCTGCTTGTGCTTGGCTGTCTTGTCGCTCATTCCGCTGCCTCCGCAGGCTTCTTCTTGGCCGGAGCCTTCTTGGTCGCCGCCTTCGTACCAGCTGCCTTGGGAGCAGCCGCCTTCTTGGCAGCAGGTTTCTTTGTGGCTGCCTTCTTGGGCGCCGCCTTCTTCTTGCCCTTGGCCGGCCCCTTCGCAGCCTTCTCGGTGATGAGAGTCACGGCCTGCTCTTCGGTGATGTCCTCAGGCTTCATGTCGCGCGGCAACGTGGCATTGGTCGTGCCGTCGCTGACGTAAGGACCATAGCGCCCTTCCATGACCTTCATCTCACCGCCGCTGACGGGATGCATGCCGAACACCTTGAGCGGTTCCGCCTTGGTGCGCGAAGCACCGCCGCGATTGGCCGCATCGGCGAGCATCGAGACGGCCGCGTTCATGCCTGTGTCGAACACCTCGGCGGTCGAACGCAGCTTGGCATACTTACCATCATGGGCGAGGTATGGCCCGTAACGTCCTATGCTGGCAGTAATATCCTTGCCGCTCTCCGGGTGTTGGCCGACCGGGCGCGGCAAGCTGAGCAGCTTGATCGCCCATTCCAGATTCAGCTCGTCGATGTCCTTGGGGATTGACGCGCGCTTGGCTTCCTTGCCCTCACCCAGTTGGATGTAGGGACCGAAGCGGCCGGTGCGGCGCACGATATCCAGGCCGGTTTCGGGGTCCTGGCCCAGCGCCTCGTCGTCACCGCCGCCATCGGCGCTGCCGCCGGGCTGCGCGAACTTGCGGGTGAACTTGCACTCAGGATAGTTCGAGCAGGCGATGAACGCACCGTAGCGACCACCGCGCAGCGAAAGGCGGCCTGCCTCGCACTTGGGGCAGACGCGCGGATCGGTGCCGTCTTCCTTGGGCGGGAACAGGTAGTCGGAGAGGAATTCGTCGAGCGCCTCGGTCACTTCCGAGGGCTTCTTCTCCATGACCTCGTCGGACTTGGGCTTGAAGTCGCGCCAGAAGTTGGCGAGCAGAACCTTCCACTCCTCGCGCCCGCCCGAGACGTTGTCGAGCTGGTCTTCCATCCCCGCCGTAAAGTCATAGGCTACGTAGCGGTCGAAAAAGCGTTCCAGAAACGAGGTGAGAAGTCGACCGGATTCCTCTGCAAAGAAACGGTTTTTTTCGGTCCTCACATAGTTACGGTCCTTGATGACCTGAATTGTCGAGGCATACGTCGACGGACGGCCGATACCGAGTTCTTCGAGGCGCTTGACGAGGCTCGCCTCGGAAAAGCGCGGCGGCGGCTGGGTAAAGTGCTGCTCGGCGTTGACAGCCTTCTTAGCCGGCATGTCGCCCGCCTTCATGAACGGCAGCAGGCCGCCGTCCTCGTCCTCCGACTTGTTGTCCTGCCCTTCCTCGTAAACCGCGAGGAAGCCGGGGAACTTCACGACCTGGCCGGTGGCGCGCAGTTCATTGCGGCCGGTGCCGTCGCGCAGAGTGATGGTGGTGCGCTCAAGCTGGGCCGAGGCCATCTGGCTGGCCATCGCGCGCTTGAAGATCAGGTCGTAGAGGCGTGCCTCGTCGCCCGAGCCAAAGCGGTCCTTAGTGAATTCGGTCGGCCGGATCGCCTCGTGAGCTTCCTGCGCGTTCTTCGCCTTGGTTTCGTAGTGTCGCGGCTTTTCGGGAACGTAGTGGCCCGAGAAACGCTCGGCGATGGCCGCGCGGGCGGCCGAGATCGCGCTGGGGTCCATCTGTACCCCGTCGGTACGCATGTAGGTGATCGCGCCCGCTTCGTAGAGCGACTGCGCCACGCGCATCGCCTGGCTGGCAGAGAAGCCCAGCTTGCGCGCGGCCTCCTGCTGCAGGGTCGATGTGGTGAACGGCGGCTGCGGGTTGCGGCGGTGCGGTTTGGTCTCGACGCCCTCGACCTTGAAGGCGCCTGCCTCGACGGCGGCCTTGGCGCGCATCGCAGTGCCTTCGTCGCCCAGCGTCAGGCGGTCGAGCTTCTGGCCGTCGAACGTCACCAGCTTGGCGGTGAAGTCGGTGCCGTCATGCGCCATCTGTGCGGCGACAGACCAGTATTCCTGCGCCTTGAACGCCTCGATCTCGCGCTCGCGGTCAACGATCAGGCGCAGCGCCACCGACTGGACGCGGCCAGCGGACTTGGCGCCGGGCAGCTTGCGCCACAGCACCGGCGAGAGCGTGAAGCCGAACAGATAGTCGAGCGCGCGGCGCGCCAGGTACGCGTCGATCAGGTCCTGATCCAGCTCGCGCGGCTGGGTCATCGCCTTGGTGACGGTTTCCTTGGTGATCGCGTTGAACGTCACGCGCTGCACGTCCTTGGGCAGCGCCTTGCGCTTGGCCAGCAGTTCGCGAACATGCCACGAAATCGCCTCGCCTTCGCGATCAGGGTCAGTCGCGAGGATCAGTCGGTCGGCGTCCTTGGCGGCATCGGTGATCGCTTTCACCTGGCGCTGCTTGTCGCCGTACAGCTCCCAGTCCATCGCGAATTCCTCGTCCGGGCGGACGGAGCCGTCCTTGGGCGGCAGGTCGCGGACGTGACCGTAGCTGGCGAGGACCTTGTAGTCCTTACCCAGATACTTCTCGATGGTCTTGGCCTTTGCAGGCGATTCGACGATTACCAGCTGCATTTCAGACTTTCGTTATGCCTTATACGCGTAGGCGCGTTGTGCTCGTGCACATGCGCGCTCTCGCGTGCGCATATGTGTGTACGCATAGGGTGGGAAGCATTGGGGCGGTTCGTCAAGCGCAAGACGCGTCCTTTGCTCAGGCGAAAACCGAGACCATCCGCTCGTCGCGGTCGACCAGCAGTGCGAAGAGAGCCACGGTGCCGCAGGAAATCAGGGCGGAAAGCCCGTAACTGGCAACGTTGCCGAGAAATTCAACGACGTAATGCGCCAGACCGATATTCGCCGCCTCCTCGCTCACCACGGCGTAAATACCCAGCGGCAGCAGGAGGGCGGCGAAAACCACGCACACGATGGCAAGAAAGCCGACGATGGGCCACGTAGAGCCCCGCGTCAGCCGCCAGCTTTCACCGAAAGCGGCGAAAACCGCAGAGCCCCGCGCCACGACAAGCGCTCCCGCCAGTGACCAGCGCGCAATCAGGATAAGACCCGGAAGGATCACGAGAATCAGCCCCGGCAGTCCCAAGACCGAGGTGACGAACGATATGGCCGCATAGGCGATGAAGCCCGCGCGCCTGCTCCGGCTGCCGTCCAGAAGCCCTTCGGTCGCCATCACCTGCCAGAACAGAAAGTAGCCCGCCACCGAAGAAGCGGCCATTTCAGCCCCGATGCCGCGCGTATCGTCGATCACGAGCGAAAGGGCGCTGGAAACCACGCTCATACCCAGCGCGAACGCGGCCAGCACCACGCGGCTGCGCCCGGCGATGCCGGCACCTTCCGCGAAAATGTCGCCCACGCGAATTGCCGGTTGGGTAGTCGCCACCGAAAGCCCCGTTTCTGCCTTAATCAAGGCTCTGCGCGAGCCGGTTCACGTCGTCAATCGGCAAGTTGCCAATTCGTTCTGTTCATTGGGAAATTCGCGCGCAGGTGGCCACCAGTCAGCCGATGCTAACCCTGCCACCGGCGTGGCGCACCAGCTGCCCCGCCAGTTCAAGTTCGAGCAGCGCCAGTTGCACGCTGGCGGCGCTGGCGCCCGACTGACGGATCAGTTCGTCCACTCCTACCGGCGCGGCGGTGAGGAGCCCGCCGACATCCGCCGGATCGCCTGTTTCCCCGGCCAGTTCCTCCACTTCCCAGTGCGCTGACACTTCGCGCAAGGCGGAGCGCGGCTCGCCAGTGAAGCCGGATAGCAATTCGATCACGTCGGCTGCGCCCTGCACCAGTATCGCCCCGTCGCGGATCAGCTGGTTGCAGCCGTGAGAGCGCGGATCGACCGGAGAACCGGGGATCGCCATGACCTCGCGCCCCATCTCGCCGGCGAGACGCGCGGTGATGAGCGAACCGGACCGGGGCGCGGCCTCTACCACCAGCGTGCCTGCCGCCAGTCCGGAAATAATGCGGTTGCGGGTGGGGAAGTGACGTGCCAGCGGCTCGGTTCCGGGTGGCTGCTCGGCCAGAAGCAGGCCCTTCGCCGCGACATCTTCCTGCAACGCCGCGTGTTCGGGAGGGTAGGAAATGTCGATGCCGCTGGCGATGACGCCGATCGTCGCACCGCTGGTCAGCGCGCCTTGGTGCGCAGCACCATCGATACCGCGCGCCAGCCCCGAAACGACGGTCCAGCCCTCACCCGCTAGGTCGTGGGCGATCTCCCGCGCGAGGCGGATCGCGGCGGCGGAGGCGTTGCGTGCGCCGACCATCGCGACACAGGACCGCGACGAGAGGGCGATATCGCCCCGGTAGGTCAGGATCGGCGGCGCGCCCTCGGATTCGGCGAGCAGGCGCGGATAGTCCGGCGAATCGTGGAAAAGGTAGCGCGCACCTGCCTGGCGCACGGCGGTGATCTCATCGTGAATGCGGCGCTCGGGCGCAGGAACATAGGCACGGCCCTTGCGTCCGGCGAGGTCCGGCAGTGCAGCCAGCGCCGCCTTACCGCTCCCGAAACGCGCCATGAGCTGGCCATAAGTGACCGGGCCGACGTTGGGCGAACGCAGCAGGCGGATGCGGGCAAACGCCTCTTCCTGCGAAAGGCCGCCTTCTCCGCTCATTTTTTCTTGCCACTTCCGATGCGCGGCTCGGTTCCGGCGCGCAGGCGGCCGATGTTCTCGCGGTGCTGGAACAGCACGAGGGCCGCGATCACCGCCAGCACCGTCGCCGCGTCATGTTCCCCCAGCGCCAGCGCCGCCAGCGGCGCGACCACAGCGGCGGTCATGCCCGCGACCGAGGAAATCTTCGCAGTGGCAAGCAGGCCGAGCCAGGTCAGCGCATAGGCCAGCCCCACCGGCCACGCGAGGCCGAAGGAAATGCCCGCCATGGTCGCCACGCCCTTGCCGCCCTTGAAACCCAGCCAGACCGGAAAGCAGTGCCCGAGGAACGCCCCCAGCCCCGCAAGCGCGGCATAGTCCGGCCACAGGCGGGCGGCGATCAGCACGGCGGCAAGACCCTTGGCAAGGTCGAGCAGGAGCGTTGCCGCCGCCAGGCCCTTGCGTCCGGTGCGCAGCACGTTCGTCGCGCCGATGTTGCCCGAGCCGATGGAACGCAGGTCTCCTGCGCCGAAAAGGCGGGTGATGATGAGGCCAAACGGCACAGATCCGAAGGCGTAACCGAGCGCAAGTGCGAGAATCCAGTCCATATGCCGGTGCCTTAGCGTCCTATCGAGCCAAGCAGAAGACAAGTTGCAGCATTCGGCGTTGCTCTGTCCACGTCCGCGCGGTTAACAGGTGGCAAGGCGCAGGGGATGATGCCAAAGAAATGATAATGGCTTCCGATACGATCACCGCGCCGCATAACGCAGGCGCCCTTTCGGGTGCGGTCGATCCTTCGGCGCCGATCCTGCTGTTCGATTCGGGCGTCGGCGGCCTCACCGTGCTGGAGGAAGTGCGCAAGGCTGTTCCCGATGCGCCGATCATCTACGCCGCCGACACCGCCGGCCTGCCCTATGGCACCAAGACCGAGGCGCAGGTCGCCGCGCGTGTCGCCGGCCTGCTCGGCCGCATGACCGAGCGGTTCCGCCCGCGCCTGGTCTGCATCGCCTGCAACACCGCCTCGACAATCGCCTTGGGCATGGTCCGCGAAGTACTGGAAGTGCCGATCGTTGGCACCGTTCCCGCGATCAAGCCTGCCGCCGCGATGACCCGCACCGGCGTGATCGGCCTGCTCGGCACCGAAGCGACCGTTCGGCAGGCCTATGTCGACCGGCTGGAGCAGGAATTCGCCGCCGACAAGCGCCTGCTGCGCCACGGCGCCCCGGGCCTGGTCGAAGCGGCCGAGGCCAAGCTGCGCGGCGAACCCGTCGATCCCGCCGTCATCGAACATGCTGCCAACGCGCTGCGCAGCCAGCCGGGCGGCGAGCGGATCGACACGGTCGTGCTGGCCTGCACCCACTTCCCGCTGGTCGAGGAAGAACTGTCCCGCGCCTTCGGTCCGGGCGTGCGTTTCGTCCACGGCGCACAAGGGATTGCGCGCCAGATTGCGCGCCTGATGGCGGGACAGGAATACGCTCGCCAAGCACCTGACATGGCGCTATTTACGGGGGCGGGAGACGTTCCCGATGCGTACCGCTCCAAGCTGGCGCAATACGGGTTGCTTGAGGTTCAGAAATTTTGACGCGGCGACTGAATATATGGTTGTTGTCGGCACTGCTTATCATCGGAATTCCCTACTACTGGTACCTGGTCGATCCGGGTGCCGGCCCGGGGGCTACCGAACCGAGGGCAAAGCCGGTGACGATAGCCCAGCTTCGCGCGCTCGCTGCAGCGCCCGAAGGCCAACGCCCTGTCGCGGTGCGGGTAGAGACGGTGGGGCTGCGCTACAGTTCGCGCAACATTCTGGTGGCGGGCACGGGGCTGCGCACAGTGCCGAACACGGTCCGCGCCTATGAGCTCGTCGTGCCCGGCAGCGGCCCGATCGTGATTGATGCAGGCACATCCCTCAAGGCTGCCCGGACCCTCGATTTCGAATGGTTCAGCGAGGCAGCGCAGGCTCGTGTCGAGCTTGCCCGGCAGCGGGCCAGCCACACCGTCATGCTGTCGGACAGGCCCTCCCATAACGGCGGACACGCCCCCGGCTCGCAGCGCACCGGGCCCGAACTGCTGCCACTGCGCGGCCCCCCTTATGCCCTGGCTCCCGGCGTAGTGATGATCCCCGCAAGCGGACTGCGCCCCGGCAGCTTCATGCTCTACGCATGGCTCGAGGACGGGCGCGAATACCTGTTTACCGGCGATGTAGCAAAAACAGGCGCGAACTGGCAGGATCTGCTTCCCCCGGCCCGCTTCGCGACGCGCGGCGACCCTGCCAGCTATCGCGGCGAAACCCTCTCGTGGTTGATGACGATCAATGCGCTCCACCGCGCCGCGCCGCAGATGGCCGTCATCGCCGGACACGACCCGGCGAAAGTTCCGTTTTCCGCAGGCACGTTTTCCGATTAGACCCTTGGCATAAGCAACTGGCAAAGAATGACGCGATACGCTATTGGCCGCCGGAAAAGCTAACCCGGCGCCGATAGGGCGCACAGGACAAGCAACGCAGGACACAGTCTCAACCGTGAACTACGAACACATATTCGACCAGGCGATTGAGCGGCTCCATTCGGAAGGCCGCTACCGGGTATTCATCGACATCCTGCGCAACAAGGGTGCCTATCCCAACGCGCGCTGTTTTGCCGGCCACAACGGTCCCAAGCCGATCACGGTCTGGTGTTCGAACGATTATCTCGCCATGGGGCAGCACCCCAAGGTAATCGAAGCCATGGAAGAAGCGTTGCACGATGTCGGCGCAGGCTCCGGCGGCACCCGCAACATCGGTGGCAACACGCACTACCATATCGAGCTTGAGCACGAGCTGGCCGACCTGCACGGCAAGCAGGGCGCGCTACTGTTCACTTCGGGCTACGTCTCGAACGACGCCACGCTGTCGACCCTTGCCAAGCTGCTGCCGGGCTGCGTGATATTCTCGGACGAGCTGAACCACGCCAGCATGATTGCGGGTATCCGCAATTCGGGCTGCGAAAAGAAGGTCTGGCGCCACAACGATCTCGAGCATCTCGAGCAGCTGCTGGCCGAAACCGATGACAGCCTCCCCAAGCTGATTGCCTTCGAATCGGTCTATTCGATGGACGGCGACATCGCACCGATCCACGCGATCTGCGACCTGGCGGACAAGTACAACGCCCTCACCTACATCGACGAGGTCCACGCGGTCGGCATGTATGGTCCGCGCGGCGGCGGCATCACCGACCGTGACGAGGCCGCTCACCGCATCGATATCATCGAGGGTACGCTGGGCAAGGCGTTCGGCGTGATGGGCGGCTACATCGCCACCAACACCAAGATCATCGACTGCATCCGTTCCTACGCGCCGGGCTTCATCTTCACGACGTCGCTATCGCCGGTTCTGGTCGCGGGCGTGCTGGCCTCGGTCAAGCACCTGAAAAGCTCCAGCGCGGAACGTGATGGCCAGCAGCGTTCGGCAGCAATGATGAAGCAGATGTTTCGCGATGCGGGCCTGCCGGTCATGGATTCCACCACGCATATCGTTCCGCTCATGGTCGGCGACCCGGTGCGCGCCAAGCAGATCAGCGACATCCTGCTCGCCGAATACGGCGCCTATGTGCAGCCGATCAATTACCCCACCGTACCGCGTGGAACCGAACGCCTGCGCTTCACGCCCGGCCCGGCCCACACCGACGAGATGATGCGCGACCTCACGCAGGCTCTTGTCGAAATCTGGGAACGGCTGGAGATGCGCGAAGCCGCATAACGTCTTCCAGCTGCCACCTGACGGTGGCAGTCTGGATGGACGGGCGGCGGCGCACCTGCATCGCAGACACCAATAGCGGCAGCCCGAAAGGGAGGCCTTCGTGACGATCATCCGCCCCGTTCGCTGGGAACTGCGGGACAATCCCGAGCATCGCCGCTTCGTCGCCGAGCGCCTGATTGCGCTCAAGGCCGGACTTCAGGAACAGGTCCACGCCGCCACCAGCGAGCATTCGCTGCGACTTGCGACCTGGAACATCATGCATTTCGGGGATGGCGGCGCCTATGATCGCAGCACCGAATCGATGCTCTACATCGCCGAGATCATCGATCATTTCGACCTCGTCGCGGTGCAGGAGGTCAATGAGAACATCGACAGGCTCGAAGAGCTGATCGCCAAATACCTCGGCTCTGGATGGGACTATCTGGTCACCGACGTCGTCGAGGGCAGCGCCGGCAACAACGAGCGCCTCGCCTTCCTTTACCGTACCGGCAAGGTCCAGTTCTGCCGCGAAGTGGGCGAGATCGTGTTGCCGACGGGCGACGAGATCGCGGCGCCTGGAGCCGACGGATCGAACGCCGTCCTCCAGTTCGCACGCACCCCGTTCAGCGTATCCTTCCGCGCCGGCTGGCTGCGCTTCAAGCTGTGCACCGTGCACATCCATTACGGCAAGGACCAGTCGCAGGGTTCGCCCGACATGGTCCGCCGCCGCGAGGAGATCGCCAAGGTGGCGGGCCTCCTCGCAAAGCGGCAGGAGCACGAGCGGCTTGCCGGCGAAAAGCGCGCCGCCGTCTGGGCGGACCCGAAGGAAGGCGGCTGGAACGCCAACTACATTCTGCTGGGCGACTTCAACATCGTCTCGCCCGAGCATGAAACGATGCGGGCCCTGACGGACGCCGGTTTCACCGTGCAAGACAAGGACCACGCCGATATCGCCGGCAGCGGCAAGCATTACGACCAGATCGCCCACAAGACGGGCCACCCCGGCTTCAAGGCGCACGATTCCGGCGTGTTCGACATGTTCGGCTATGTCTACCGCGACGAGGATGCCGGGCACTACGTCGACAGGGCCCGCCTCGAGGTGCTGAGCGCGCGCAAGGACCCCAAACCCGGCCAGCCACCGCAGCGCACGCGGAACGAGGCTATGGCCTATTTCCGCAGCTATTACCGCAAGCACCAGATGTCGGACCACAAGCTGCTCTGGGCCGAGCTTTGCATCGATTATGCGAACGACTATCTAGAACGGATCATCGACGAGCCAACCATCTGAAGCGCGTTCGGCGCGGCGCGCTTTCGCAATTGTAAGATATTCTATCGGGAAATGCCCTGCCCCCCGGGTATGAGGCCTTTTTTCCGGGCCCCCGCGTTCCCAAGTGAACGCTCGTTGCCGCGCCCGGTGTTTCGCCGGCCGCCCCTCCCCCCTTTTTGCAACGTAAAGACCTTGAGGAACATCCATGGCCAAGCTGTTTGAGCCCATCACGCTGGGCGACCTGACGCTCTCCAACCGCATCGTCATCGCACCAATGTGCCAATATTCCGCAGAGGAAGGCCGGATGACCGACTGGCATGCCGTCCACCTCGGCAGTCTCGCCCAGTCAGGCGCCGCCCTGCTGACGATCGAGGCAACCGCCGTAACCCCCGAGGGCCGCATCTCCTACGGCGACGTCGGCCTCTGGGACGATGCCACCGAGGAAGCCATGGCCAAGGTGCTGGAAACGGTACGCCGCTGGTCGGACATGCCGATCGCGATCCAGCTGGCCCATGCCGGCCGCAAGGCCAGCACCGCCAAGCCCTGGGACGGCGGCGCGCAGATCGCTCCCGATGCCCCTAACGGCTGGCAGACCCTTTCCGCTTCCGACCTCCCTTTCGAGGCGCATGAGCACCCGCCCGTCGCACTGGACAAGGCAGGCCTTGCCCGCATTCGTGACGCCTTTACCGAAGCCACGAAGCGCGCCGCCCGTCTCGGCATCGACGCGGTGCAGATCCACGGCGCGCACGGCTATCTGCTCCACCAGTTCCTTTCGCCGCTCTCCAACCAGCGCACCGACGAATATGGCGGCAGCCTGGAGAACCGCCTGCGCTTCCCGCTTGAGATTTTCGACGCGGTGCGCGCTGCTTTCCCCGCCGAGAAGCCGGTGACGGTGCGAGTCTCGGGCACCGACTGGGTCGAGGGCGGCTGGGACGCCGAACAGACCGTGGCCTTCGCCAAGGCGCTCGAAGCACGAGGTGCCGCAGCGATCCACATCTCCAGCGGCGGCCTCGATATAGGCCAGAAGATTCCGGTCGGACCCAACTATCAGGTCCCGCTCGCCCGCGCCGTGAAGGAGGCCGTCAACATGCCCGTGGTGACCGTCGGTCTCATCACCGAGCCGGAACAGGCCGAGGCGATCATTGCCACTGGCGAGGCCGACATGATCGCCCTCGCCCGCACCGTGCTCTACGATCCGCGCTGGCCCTGGCATGCAGCTGCAGCGCTGGGAGCGAAGATGCCCGTAGCGCCGCAATATCTGCGCAGCCAGCCCCACCGCGTAAAGGAACTCTTCGTCAAGGCGTGACGGCCATCTCCTCCCTTTCCCGCAAGGAACGGGGATGAACGAAACAAAAAAGGCCCCCGGAACCGCAGTTCCGGGGGCCTTTTTCAAATCAAGACCGGATCAGCGCAGCGAGACGACATTGTCCGAAACGCGCGGGTCCTTGCGACCGGTATAGAGGCTCGCCATCGGCTCGTCTTCGGCCACGACGACTTCGCCGCCGCCGAAACCGTTAAAGGCCGTGCGCATCGCCGCACCGTAGGCACCCAGCATGCCGACTTCGATGAAGTCGCCTGCCTTGATGTCGGCGGGGAGCATGAAGGGCCCTTCCATGAAATCGGCATCGTCGCAGGTCGGGCCGTAGAACGAGAAGCCCTGAAGCTCCGTCGAACGTGCGCCCTCACGCGGGATCGCCTTGACGGGGAAGCGCCAAGCCACGTGCGCAGCATCGTAGAGGGCGCCGTAGGCACCGTCATTGATGTACAGCTCGTCACCGCGGCGCTTCTCGACCTTGACCACCAGCGAGTTGTACTCGGCCGACAGCGCGCGGCCGGGTTCGCACCACAGTTCGGCGTTGTAGGCGATCGGCAGTGCCTCGAAGTGGCGGTGGATGATCGCGAAGTAATCCTCGAGCGGCGGCGGCTCCATGCCGGGGTAGCACGAGGGGAAACCACCGCCGACATCGATCATGTCGATGACGACGCCGGCATCCGCGATCGCGGCGCGTGCGCGCTCCAGCGCCTGGACATAGGCGAAGGGGGTCATCGCCTGCGAACCGACGTGGAAGCACAGACCCAGCCAGTCGGCGACCTGACGGGTCGCCTGCAGCAGTTCACCCGCGTCGGCGATATCGATGCCGAACTTCGAGGCGAGGCTCAGTTCCGAATATTCCGAGGAAACGCGCAGACGAACGCAGAGACGCAGGTCCCTGGCCGTGTTGCCTTCAGCGTCGGTGGTGGCGGCAACGATCTTCTCGACTTCCTCAAGGGTGTCGAGGCTGAACGTGCGCACGCCGTGCTGGAAATAGGCTTCGCGGATCGCGCTCGCGGTTTTGACCGGGTGCATGAAGCACAGGGTCGCGTCGGGGAGCGTCGCGCGCACCATCCGCACCTCGGTGATCGAGGCGACGTCGTAGTGCGAGATACCGTTGTCCCACAGGATCTGGATCAGATCGGGCGAGGGATTGGCCTTCACGGCATAGAGCGACTTACCCGGAAACTTCGTGGCGAAGAAACGGGCAGCGCGCGCAGCAGCGTGCGGGCGATTGATAATCACAGGTTCGTCCGGCGAAAGGGTGCCAGCTACAACCGATGCATCAGGATAAATGTGCAATTCAAGGGACCCCCAAACGGTGTGTTAACAACAAGAGCTGCCTTGCGGTTTGGAAGTCCCCATGGGGCAGCGAGGGGCCGGATATAGGGCTGCGTTCCCGAATCGCAAGTAAAAATAAACCCCCTTCACAAAAACGTCACATAGCGTCGTAAAACGCCCGAAACGCTGGGAATTTGCGCCATTTTTACAGCCGATTACAGAAGCTTGAATAGCCCTTCTCCGTAGCACCCGGCAATTCCCGAACATAGGCCCAGGACGGTTATCAAGGTCCGCAACGGCCATGGCCGCCACATCGCTCCCGGCGATTCGCAGTAAGCGGGATTGATCGCCACTTACGCGCGGTAGACTGCAGATCGCCTACAGTGTGCTTCAGGTTTTGTCCGTAACGCCACCGGCCGCTTCGTCCTCGTCCTCAGCCTTGCTGTCGGCCGCAGCCATGGCATCGTTGGCGGCATCGGGCGCAATATCGAGCAGCACGGCCAGGTTCTCACGCAGGTTCTGCATCGTGATGCCGTGGTCGAGAATGACGTAGCGCGTTACGCCCAGCATCTTGGCGTCCTCGTCGAACCACATCGTAATCGAGGAGCGATTGAGATTGGCGTTGTTGAGGCGGGCATAATCGATGCTGTCGCACTCGTAGCGAACTTGCATCATGACGCCGCTGCACCCCGATGGCTCGCAGGCGGTGCCGACGAGGACGTAGACCAGCCCGTCGGCATTCGCCGCGCGCAAGCTGACATCAACCTCGTCGCCGTCGCCCCAGATGCGCTCTTTCTCGACCTTGTGGCCCGGCAAGGAGCCGACGATGACCTTGAGGTCCGTGAGATTGACCGACATGCGCAGCGCACGCGCATCGTAGGCCTGCGCGGCCGCTGACTGGACACCGAACAGACAGGCCAAAGCCGCAAGCGTGGAGAAAACAATTCGATGCATGCGAGCCCCTTCGATTCGACCGGCGAGTAGTATCGCAGCCAATCGAAGGGGCAACTGCCGGAGGACGAAAGAAATTTCCCGTATCAGCTCAGGCGGCTGCGGAAGTCCTCGTAGTCGAACCTGCGGACGCATTCGAGGCCGTCCGTTTCCGAATCCCAGAGCCAGATCGAAGGCAGCGGCACGCCGTTGAAGGTCGTGGTCTTGACCATCGAATAGTGCGCCTGATCAAGGAAAGCGAAGCGCAGCCCCGGCTCGGCGGCGGCCGGCAGGCGATAATCGCCGATGACGTCGCCGGCCAGACACGATGGGCCACCGAGGCGCACAGCCCCGCTCTCGTCCAGACCGTCCTCGTCCATCGGCAGCTCGCCAAGCATGGCGGGGCGATAGGGAGCCTCGATCACGTCGGGCATGTGGCATGTGGCCGATATGTCGACAATGGCCACCGGCATACCGTTCCAGCCCACGTCGAGCACGGTGCCCACGAGAATACCCGCGTCCAGCGCCACCGCCTCGCCCGGCTCGATGTAGATCTGCGCGCCCGTGTCCTCGGCCATGTCGGAAAGGAATTCGACCAGTTCATCGCGCTGGTAATCGGCGCGGGTTATGTGGTGGCCGCCGCCCAGATTGATCCACTTCAGGCTGCCGAAATAGGGCTCGATGAAATCGAACACCTTGTCCCAGGTGCGGTGCAGCGGCTCGAAGTCCTGCTCGCACAGGTTGTGGAAATGGATGCCGTCGATCATGCCGACATGCTCTTCGGTCAGCTGGTCGATCGGGAAGCCAAGACGCGAATGCGGCGCGCTCGGATCGTACTTCGGCACCTCGCCCTCGGGATGGAGCGGGTTGATCCGCAGGCCGATGTGGAAGATCTCGCCGCGCGCGCGGGCCAGTTCCACGTAAGGCCAGAAACGCTCGATCTGGGCGGGCGAATTGAAGATGACGTGGTCGGAGAGGCGCAGGATCTCGTCCATGTCCTCTTCCTTGTAGGCCGCGCAGTACGTCGCGATCTCGCCGTCGTAGAATTCCGAGGCGAGGCGCGCTTCCCACAGGCCCGAAGTGCAGACGCCGTCGAGGTATTCGCCCACGATCGACGCGGTCGACCACATCGAGAACGCCTTCAGCGCGGACAGCACCTTGGCACCCGAACGCTCGCCGATATCGGCAAGGATGCGCAGATTGTCACGCAGCTTCGCGGCATCCACCACGAATGCGGGGCTGTCGACGCGGGCAAGGTCGAACTTGGCGAAGGCGCCCGGATCACCGGCTCTGGTTTCCATGCTACTCGTCCTGAATCAGCCCAGCGGGCCTTTGAATATGAACCACGCCCCTGCCCCGACCAGACAGAAGCCGACGATCTCGTTCCAGCCCGGCTTTTGCCCGAACAGCGCCCAGGCCACCAGCACGAAGCCCAGCAGCGAAAACGCTTCCTGCATCACCTTGAGCTGGCCGAGCGAATAGACCTGCGCGCCGATCCGATTGGCGGGCACGGCAAGGCAGTATTCGAAAAAGGCGATGGCCCAGCTCATCGCGATGGCCACCCATAGCGCCTTGCCCGGCACCTTGAGATGCAGATACCAGGCGGTGTTCATGAACAGATTCGAGCCGGCCAGCAGGACCACCGGCGCCGCGAAGGACCAGTTCACCTAAGCCCTCAATCGACGCAGATCGCGTAGGCGGCCTTGCCGTCCCTGATCTCGGAATAGCAGCCGAACAGGCGGTCGTCGGCCTGGCACTGGCCGGAAACCTTCTCGCTGGCAGAGGCTGCGCCGGCGCTGCCCACGCATTTACCCTGGCACTGCGAGGTATCAGTGCAAGCCTTGCCGGCATCGGCGAAAGCACGGACGCATTGCTCCATGCCCAGCCTGCCACGGCGCTGCACAGTACCGCCGGCGGACGTGCAAGCCGCCTTGTCCGCCGCGCTCATGTCGCGCGCGTAGGACTGGTTGCCGGGTGCCTCGGTGCCCTCGCCGGTGGGCGGGGTTGGCGATTGGGGGCCGGCCGCAGGCATGCAGCCGCCGAGTGCGCAAGCACCCAGCACAGCCAGAGCGAGACTGCGAACCGGCCGAAACATCAGAACGCCACCATCAGAAGGGAAGCGGCTCGGCGAGTTCTTCCACCGTCCAGGGCAGGCCGTGCTTGTTCAGCATGTCCATGAAGGGATCGGGATCGAACTGCTCGATGTTGAACACGCCCTCACCCGCCCAGGCGCCGGTCAGCACCATGGCCGCGCCGATCATGGCCGGAACGCCGGTGGTATAGCTGACCGCCTGGTTGCCGGTTTCGGCATAGGCATCTTCGTGGTCGCAGATGTTCTTGATGTAGAACGTCTTTTCGCCAGAACCGTCGAGCGCCTCGCCGGTGGCGATGTCGCCGATGTTGGTCTTGCCCTTGGTCGTGGGGCCGAGCGATGCGGGCTCGGGCAGCACGGCCTTCAGGAACTGCAGCGGGACGATTTCGACACCGTTGTAGATCACCGGGTCGATGCGGGTCATGCCCACGTTCTGCAGCACGGTGAGGTGCTGGATATAGGCGTCGCCGAAGGTCATCCAGAAGCGCGCGCGTTCCATCTCGGGGACGAAGCGGGCGAGGCTTTCCAGCTCCTCGTGGTACATCATGTACATGTTCTTGGGGCCTACGGCCTCGAAATCGAAGCTGACCTTCTTGCCCATCGCCGCGCTCTCGACGAATTCGCCGTTCTCCCAGTGGCGGGCCGGCGCGGTGACTTCGCGGATGTTGATTTCCGGGTTGAAGTTCGTCGCGAAGGCCTGTCCGTGATCGCCGCCGTTGCAGTCGAGGATGTCGAGCGTGCGGATGGTCTTGAGCTTGTGCTTCTTGAGCCACATCGCGAAAACGCTGGTCACGCCCGGATCGAAGCCCGAACCCAGCAGCGCCATCAGGCCGGCTTCCTTGAAGCGCTCCTGATAGGCCCACTGCCAGTGGTACTCGAACTTGGCCACGTCCTTCGGCTCGTAGTTCGCGGTGTCCATGTAGTGCGTGCCGGTCGCCAGGCAGGCGTCCATGATTGCAAGATCCTGGTAGGGCAGAGCCAGGTTGACGACCAGCTTCGGGCCGATCTCGCGGATCAGGGCCGAGGTGGCGGCGACGTCGTCGGCATCGATCGCGTAAGTGCCGATCGTTACGCCGGTGCGCTCCTTGACCGATGCAGCGATCGCCTCGCACTTGCTGACCGTGCGGCTGGCAAGATGGATGTCGCTGAAGATATCGGGATTCATCGCCATCTTGTGGACCGCGACCGATCCAACGCCGCCTGCGCCGATCACCAGAACCTTGCTCATCCGACCTGTCTCCTTGGGCGGGGATTATTGAAAGAGGGCCATATAGGGCCGCCGTGTGACAACTCAACTGTTGAGCAGCAAACAGCACCTAAAGCGACATGAAAGGCTCTCGGTGTGCGACGGCGTCCACTGGCTCGGCCATTCACCAGCGATGCCTGGCCTGCGCGCCTTGCGCTGTCACAAACTGCCATCGCCTCGTCATCACCCGGTCACCCGAGACGCGCAATTGCGCCACATCTCCTACGAAGGATACCGGCGCCATGACCACTTCCCGCTCCCGTCTCATTGAAGGCGCCGTCGTGCGCGAGGAAACTTCGCGCAAGACCCGCCTGCTCGACAAGGCCTTCGCGATGGCCTTCAAGGGCCTCGTCTATGCGCAGATCTGGGAAGATCCGGTGGCCGACATGGAGGCAATGCAGATCACCCCCGACAGCCGGATCATCACGATCGCCAGTGGCGGCTGCAATGCGCTGTCCTACCTGACTGCGGACCCGGCGCACATCACCGTGGTCGATCTAAACACTGCGCACATCGCGCTCAACAACCTCAAGCACGAAGCCGTGCGCCAGCTCGACTATGCCGACCTGCGCCGCTTCATCGCCGAGGCCGACCAGCCCGAGAACCTCGCGCTTTACCGCGACCTGCTCGCCCCGCACCTCGACGAGGCGACGCGCCGCTACTGGGAAGGCCGCGACCTTGTCGGCCGCCGCCGCATCGGCGCCTTCACCCGCGGCGTCTATCGCCACGGTTTGCTGGGCGGCTTCATCGGTACGGCGCATCTCGTCGCCAAGATCTACAAGATCGACCTGAACGAAATCCTCGAGGCGGACACGCTGGAAGACCAGCGCCGCGTCTTCGACGAGCGGATCGCGCCCGTGTTCGAGCGGCCGCTGGTGCGATGGCTGACCAAGCACCCCGCCTCGCTCTTCGGCCTCGGTATTCCGCCCGCCCAGTACGACGCGCTGGCTGGCGGTCACCGCATGGCCGACGTGCTGCGCGGTCGCCTTGAAAAGCTCGCCTGCCATTTCCCGGTGAACGACAACTACTTCGCCTGGCAGGCCTTCTCACGCGGGTACGGCAAGGGCGCGGAAGCGCCGCTGCCGCCTTACCTGCAGGAAAGCAACCTGCCGCAGGTGCGCGAACGCCTTGCCAGGCTCGACCTGCGCCACGCCAACTTCACCCACGTCCTCGCCGCTGCGGACGCCGCCAGTTACGACCGCTATGTCCTGCTCGACGCACAGGACTGGATGACCGACGCGCAGCTGACCGAGCTGTGGAGCGAGATCACCCGCACCGCCAGGCCCGGCGCCCGCGTGCTGTTCCGCACCGCCGCAGAACCGACCCTGCTGCCCGGCCGCGTGCCCCAGCATATCCTCGACTGCTGGGATTACCGCACTGAGGAATCGAACACCGCCACGCTGGCGGACCGCTCGTCGATCTACGGCGGCGTCCACCTTTACGTGCTCAAGGGCTGACCGGCGTGGCAAGCACTAACTCCGGCCCGTCTTCGGACCATGCTGCACTGATGGACCGGGTCTATCGCTGGCAGCGCCCGATCTACGACCTGACGCGCAAGTACTACCTGTTCGGCCGTGACCGCCTGATCCAAAGCCTCGACGCGCGGCCCGGCATGGCGGTGCTGGAGATCGGCTGCGGCACCGGGCGCAATCTCGCACAGGTCGCCAGGACATGGCCGGGGGTTCGTCTTTACGGCCTCGACATCTCCAGTGAAATGCTGCGGAGCGCCCGCAAACAGCTCGGCCATGCGGGCACGCTGGCGCTGGGCGATGCGACCCGCTTTGACGCCAAGGCCCTGCTGGGCCGCGACGGGTTCGAGCGGGTGATGCTGTCCTATGCCGTCTCCATGATCCCGAACTGGGAGGCGGCTCTGGAACAGGCAGCCGCTACGCTGGCGCCGGGCGGCTCGCTCCACGTCGTCGATTTCGGGGATTGCTCGGGCCTTCCCGGTCCCTTGCGCCGTCTGCTGCTGGGATGGCTGGCGCGCTTCCACGTCACCCCGCGCGTCGATCTCGGCAACGTAGCAGCGCGCGTGGCCGGCCATCAGGGGCTGAGGCTGGAGCATCAGCGCGGGCCTATGGGATATTACCAGATGGTGCGTCTCTCGCGCTGAATTCCACGCGCGCCAATCAAATCGGGGCCTTGGCCGGGCTTCGACAAGCTCAGCCCGAGTGGAGTTAGAAGCACATTTCTTTCACCTCCACTCAGGCTGATTGCTTCCTTTCACCCCCGCTAAGGCCGAGCTTGTCGAAGCTCCGGCCAAGCAAGCTTGCCCCCCTCACAGGTCGGCGTAAGGGTCACAGCATGACTATTACCCGCACACCGACCGCCGCAGGCGTAGCCATTGCCTCCCGCAAGGTGGCAGAAATCCTACCCGCCACGCCCCTGCTCCCGCTCGAAATCGATGGCCGCACGATCTGGTGCAAGGCCGAGAGCCTCCAGCCGGTCGGCGCCTTCAAGGTTCGCGGCGCCTGGCACCGCCTCACCGATCTCAGCGAAGCGGAGCGCGCGGCGGGCGTCGTCGGTGTTTCCAGCGGCAACCATGCGCAAGGCGTTGCCTGGGCCGCACGGCGGCTGGGCATCACCGCAGCCATTGTCATGCCAGTCGACGCGCCCAAGGTGAAGCTGGCCAACACCCGCGCGCTGGGCGCCGAAGTCGTCCTCTACGACCGCCCCGGCGGCGAAGACCGCGACGAAGTAGCGCGGCGCGAATGCGAAAAACGCGGCGCCGTCCTCGTCCACGCTTTCGCCGATGCCTGGGTAATCGAGGGCCAGGGCAGCACCGGCATCGAGATTACCGCGCAGATGCAGGCGCTGGCAGGCGGCGCGCCAGACCTCATTGTCGCGCCCTGCGGCGGCGGCGGGTTGACGGCCGGCCTTGCGCTGGCCTGCCCCGACGCGCGGATCGTACCTGTCGAACCGGAAGGCTGGGACGACGTGTGCCGCAGCCTCATCGCCGGGCGCATACTCCCCGTCGACCCTTTCGCCCCGCCCACGGCCTGCGACGCGCTGCAGACGCCTTCGACCCGGCCGGTCAATTTCGCCGTGCTGCAGGCACGCTGCCCCTTCGGCCTCGTCGCCACCCCGGCCGAAGTGCGCGCCGCCCAGCGCCTTGCTTTCTCAAAACTTCGTCTCGTCCTCGAACCGGGCGGCGCGGCGGCTCTCGCGGCGGTGCTGGCCGGCAAGGTCGAATTGGGAGAGCGCACCGCGGTCGTTCTCTCGGGCGGCAATACCGATGCCGAGGCTTTCGCCGAGGTTCTCGCCAGCAAGGATTGACCGGCCCGAAGCGGGACGCCCAGCCCTCGACGTTTTGATGGAAACCGCAGCCGTTGCGGGATATATTTCCCATCTGAACGATTTGGGAATCGGGAACAAGCCGTGGACAAGGGAATGCCCGTCCACGCGGTGAAGCCGCTGAAGTTCGTCTTCATCGCCGTGGAGCTGTTTTTCATCCTCATCACGCTGGCAGCGCTGGCGGACGCCCTTCTGGCCGAGAATTGGGGCCTGGGCTGGTCCACCTTCTTCATCGGCTTCATCGCCAGTGCCTGGGGTGCGGTGGCCTATCCGGTATTCGGCAGTTGCTGGGGCTGGGACCGAAACGGTTCATCCTGACAGGACGGCCATACCCTGCTAGGGCGGCGCCATGGACTTCGACGACCAGATGCGCCGTTATTTCGGCACCGACGATCTCGCCACGATCGCACCCTCCACACTCGAAACCGGGATCGACCGCATGAAGGTTGAATTCGGGATGGAGAAGGACAAAGGGCGCCGTTTCGCGCTGTGGACCCTGATGTACATGTTCGGCGCCTCGCCCGACCTCGACGTCGCGTTCGACAACGAGGACGAGCGAAACACCGCGCGCGATTTCATGGAGATGATGGACAAGGCCGCAGAGGGATAAGCCCCTTGTAGTCCCGGATTTGATCCGGGACTACAAGGCACCTCAGTCCCGAACGAAGTAGCTGGCCAATTCCACATGGGTCGACCAGCGGAACTGGCCCACCGGCCGTAGTTCCACAAGCCGGAACCCCGCCTCGACCAATCGCACGGCATCGCGCGACCAGCTCGACGGATTGCAGCTGATGTAGACCACCCGGCCAACCGTCGAATCGGCGATGCAGTCCACCTGCTCCCGCGCACCGGCACGCGGCGGATCGAGCACCACGGCGGCAAAGCGGTTCAGCTCGTCCGCCTGCAACGGGTTCCGAAACAGGTCGCGGTGTGCGTTGAATATCTGCAACTGCGCCCGGTCGGCCCCGGCCTTGGCGGCCAGATGCGTATCGCGCGCGGCCTCGGCAGCGTAAACCTTGGTCTGCGGCCCGGCCAGCGCGAAGGCGAACGTACCCAGCCCCGAGAACAGGTCCGCGACGGTAGGCGCCCCCTCCAGCCACTCGCGCGCAGCGGCGACCAGCGTTTCCTCGCCGTCCTTGGTGGCCTGAAGGAACGAGCCCGGCGGGAACGGCACTTTCACACCGCCGAGGGTCACAGTGACAGGCACCGGCTCCCACACTGTCTCGAAGCCGTAGCCGCCATCCATGGTCAGGCGGGCCAGGCCATGTTCCTGCGAGAAGGCGAGCATCGCCTCGGTCGCGGCGAGGCCTTCGGCGGTGAGGCCCTTGACGCCCAGGTCCACGCCCTGATCGACCAGCGTCATCTCGATATCGGCGGCCATGCGCACCGTGGCGTGCTTCGATGACTTGCCCGGCTTGCCGCCCTTCTTTGCAGGCGCGGCCTTGCCCATCATGATGAGCAGCTTACGCAGGGGCCCCAGCAGCGCGACGAATTCCGGTACGAGGACGTGGCATTCCTCCAGCTCGACCAGCCGGTGCGACTTCGCCTCACGGAAACCGATCACAATGCGCCCGCCCGAACTCTCCGCCCGCAGCGACGCGCGGCGGCGCGAGGACGGCGGCGAAAGGTGCGGCGCGCCGAGCAGTTCGGTGCCCAGCCCCTGCCCTGTCGAAGCATTGGCGACGCGGCCCTCGACAAAGGCCGTCAGGCTTTCTTCGTCAAGCTGCTGCAACTGGCAGCCGCCGCACTTGCCAAAGTGCGGGCACGGCGGCTCGACGTGATGCGGCCCCCATTCCAGAGTGCCGTCGATGGCCAGCATGTCGCCGGGCGCGGCGCCCCAGGCGAAGCGACCGGACGCGGTGATGCCGTCGCCTTTGGAGGCGATGCGCAGGATTTCTTCGGATTCGTTGATGTCAGACACGGCCGAGCGCCTAGCAGGACGCGGGCGTTCTGCCCACCCCGCTACGCTGCCTCCCTAGAGACAGCCCGCCAATGCTCCCGGCACCGCCTGCGCCAGCTGGCCTGCAGTGAACGCGGGCGGACATTGCCGCGCCGCCTCACCGTGGAGCCAAACGCCCTCGCAGGCTGCCTCGAACGCGCCGATGCCGGTGGCGGCGCGGCTGGCAATCACGCCTGCCAATACGTCCCCGGTCCCGGCGGTCGAAAGCCACGACGACGCGCGCGGCGCGCAGGCCAGCCGCCCATCCGGCGCAGCGACAACTGTGTCCGGCCCCTTGGCTACCACTATCATCCCGCTCGCCTCCGCCAGCGCCAGCGCGCGTTCGGGCCGCGTGCCGAAGCCGCCGAGATCGAACGCCCGCTCCAGCGCGACCAGTTCGCCCTCATGCGGCGTAGCGATGACAGGCGCGGTCCGCGCAGCCAGATGGCGCGGCGACAGCAGCACCAGAGCGTCGGCATCGACGACAACCGGCACCGGATCGGTCAAGGCAGTCCCCAGTCGTTCACGAGCGGCGGCATCACGGCCAAGGCCCGGCCCGACCAGCACCGCTCTGTTGCGATCGTCGACCAGCACTTCGGCAAGCGGCCCGGTATCGACGACGAGATCGGCCGGCGCATTGCGCTTGGAATCGGCGAAGAGCTTGACGTATCCCGCCCCTGCTCCCTGCGCCGCGATGGCCGCAAGGATCGCCGCTCCCGGCATCGCCCCGCCCACCACTGCCAGCAGCCCCCGCCGGTATTTATGTGAATCCGCAGCCGGCCCATGGATCACGGGGCGCCCGATGGCGCGCGCCGCTCCATCCAGGGCGGCGACACCGATCGGCACCAGCCGCACCATGCCCACATGCGCGCTGGCCGGCATGAGGAAATGCGCGAATTTCCACGCTCCAAGCGCGACCGTCAGGTCGTAGTCCGGCAGGCCTTCGCCCAGCAGCATGCCCGAATCGGCTTGCACTCCGCTGGGCACGTCGATGGCGATGCAGCGGCGATGTCCTGCTGCGAGCCGGGCGAGCAATCCTCCGTGCTCCGCCGAAAGCGGACGTTTCAAGCCGCTGCCGAAAAGGCAATCGACAAGGACCTCGCCCTGCAACTCCACATCCGGGCCCAGCACTTCGCCGCCGAACAATGAGCGGGCATTGCGGCAGGCGTCCGTCGCGGGCTCGCCCGCCGCGACGACAACTGCGTGACCGCCCCGCTCCCGGATCGCCTCGGCAATGACATAGCCGTCGCCGCCGTTATTGCCGGGGCCGCACAGCACGGTCACCCTGTGACGACCGGCCACACGCCATACCCATTCGGCAGCGCCGCGCCCGGCCACCTGCATCAGCACATCTACACTGGAACCGCCCACGATCAGCAGGTCCTCAGCGTCGCGCATCTGGGCCACGGTCAGGATCTGGTCAGTCAGCGCCATCGGGCATCTCCGTCGCCGGGAAAAGGTAGTGGTCACCCCCCACGGTAATGTCGAGCTTACCGTTCGCAAGGCTGGTCACAGCCTTGTCCGCGCCATCGCTTGGGGCCAGGCTGGCGCCTCCCTCCGTCACATCGAAGCGGCGGAATGCGCCGTCAGGGTGACGCACGACGAGGGTATGTTTGCCATCAGTCTCGATTCGCTCCACCGCGCAGACGGGCTTCATCTGCACCGAACCGCCGACCGCGCAGTCGATATGCTCGTCTCCCGCAGCGATCGGGGGCGGCTCGCTGTTCGAACAGGCCCCGAGCAAGAGCGCAAGCGCCGCCCCGGCACCCTTGGACAGGCTCAGGACCGGCGGGTTTAGGGTATGGGGGACCGCAAACATTAACGCTTGCTACAAGGCCCGCGCCTCAAGCGAAAGCGCCTCATGGCTTGTCAGGACTCCGACCAAAAACTCCCGCGCCCCCGCTAAAACGGGGACAACGGGGTATTTTGGACTACCTCGTGGCAATCGGGTCCTCCCGAACCCGAGGCTTATTTACGCTTGAGCTGGCTCACGTCGCGAATGGCACCGCGTGCGGCGCTGGTGGTCATCGCCGCATAGGCCTGAAGCGCGGCAGAAACCTTGCGCGGGCGCGGGTGTACCGGAGACCAGGCATCATCTCCGCGCGCTTCCTGCTGCGAGCGGCGATGGGCCATGACCTCGTCCGAGATCATCAGGTTGATGGTACGGCCGGGGATGTCGATCTCGATGGTATCGCCGTTCTCGACCAGGCCGATCTCGCCGCCCTCTGCCGCTTCAGGCGAAGCGTGGCCGATGGAAAGGCCCGAAGTACCGCCCGAGAAACGCCCGTCCGTCAGCAGCGCGCAGGCTTTGCCCAGGCCCTTCGACTTGAGGTAGCTGGTCGGGTAGAGCATTTCCTGCATGCCCGGCCCGCCGCGCGGTCCTTCGTAGCGGATGACCACCACGTCGCCCGCGCCGACCTGTCCGCCGAGGATACCGGCAACCGCAGCGTCCTGCGATTCGTAAACCCGCGCGGTGCCGGTGAACTTGAGGATGCTGTCGTCCACGCCCGCCGTCTTCACGATGCAGCCATCGCGCGCGATGTTGCCGTAGAGCACGGCGATGCCGCCGTCCTGGCTGAAGGCATGCTCCTTGGAGCGGATGACACCGTTCTCGCGGTCGAGGTCGAGTTCTTCCCAGCGCTCGGACTGGCTGAACGCGGTCTGCGTCGGCACGCCGCCCGGCGCGGCCTTGTAGAACTGCTCGACCGAAGGCTCGGTGGTGCGGCTGATGTCCCAGCGCTCGATCGCCTCGCCCAGCGTGCGGGTGTGGACGGTCGGCAGGTCGGTGTGCAGCAGGCCGGCACGTTCCAGCTGGCCGAGGATCGCGTAGATGCCGCCGGCGCGGTGGACGTCCTCCATGTGGACGTCGGACTTGGCCGGCGCGACCTTGGACAGGCACGGCACCTTGCGGCTCAGGCGGTCGATGTCGGCCATGGTGAAGTCCACGCCCGCCTCGGCTGCGGCGGCCAGCAGGTGGAGCACGGTGTTGGTCGATCCGCCCATGGCGATGTCGAGGCTCATGGCGTTTTCGAACGCCTTGAAGCTGGCGACATTGCGCGGCAGGACGCTTTCGTCCTCCTGCTCGTAATAGCGGTGGCACATGTCCACAGCGACGCGGCCCGCTTCAAGGAACAGACGCTCGCGGTCGGAGTGGGTGGCAAGCGTCGAGCCATTGCCCGGCAGCGACAGGCCCAGCGCTTCTGTCAGGCAGTTCATCGAGTTGGCGGTGAACATACCCGAGCACGAACCGCAGGTGGGGCAGGCCGAACGCTCGATCGCGGCGACTTCCTCGTCGGTGTAGCTTTCATCGGCGGCGGCAACCATCGCGTCGACCAGATCGAGCGCCTGCACCTTGCCTTTGAGGATGACCTTGCCGGCCTCCATCGGGCCGCCGGAAACGAACACGGCGGGGATGTTGAGGCGCATCGCGGCCATCAGCATGCCGGGGGTGATCTTGTCGCAGTTGGAGATACACACCATCGCATCGGCGCAGTGGGCATTGACCATGTATTCCACGCTGTCGGCGATCAGGTCGCGGCTGGGCAGCGAATAGAGCATGCCGTCGTGGCCCATGGCGATGCCGTCATCGACCGCGATGGTGTTGAATTCCTTGGCCACGCCGCCCGACGCCTCGATCTCGCGCGCGACGAGCTGGCCCAGGTCCTTGAGGTGGACGTGGCCGGGCACGAACTGGGTGAACGAATTGACCACCGCGATGATCGGTTTGCCGAAGTCACCGTCCTTCATGCCCGTCGCGCGCCAGAGCCCGCGTGCACCCGCCATGTTGCGGCCGTGGGTCGAAGTGCGTGAACGATAGGCGGGCATTGTCATGGACTCCGGGTCATGGGCGCATGGATGCGCGAGTTGGATCGCCCCTACACGTCAATAGGTTTCAACTCAACGGCAGTTTTCGACATTATATTTCACTACGCGGTACAAAGGTTTCGACGCTGGGAAGATGATAGCACATATCCGTCGTCCCGGCACCGGTCCGGCACCGCCGCCTTCAAAGCAGGCGCACAACCTCTGCGCACAGACCGGCCATGACCTGAGCCCATTCAGCCTGCCCTGCCGCATCCGCGATCAGGTCCTGTCGGATTTCGATGCTCAGATAGGGCAGTCCATTCGCCTCGGCATGACGGTTCATCGAGGCATTGAGCAGCTTGCCCGAATAGGGTTCCTGATCGCCGACGACGAAGCCTTGCGCCTCGAGCCAGGGAATGGCGATGCGCGCGGCACGCTCATCCTCGTTGTAAAGGATGCCGATCTGCCACGGCCGCGGCTTGTCGCATGTCGCAAGACCGGGGGTGAAGCTGTGGAGCGAGAGGATCAGAGCCGGCGGGGTTTCGTGCAGCAAAGTCTCCAGCCCCGAGTGATAGGGCTCGAAGAAGCGCGTCACGCGGGCCTGGCGCTGCTGCGGCATCAGGACGTTGCCGGGGATCGCATGGCCGTCGCTGACTTCGGGCATCATGCCGGGAACGTCGTATTTGCGGTTGTAGTCGCACACGAGGCGGCTGACATTCCCCAGCCACGCGGCCGTACCGGGGCTGACCATCCGTTCGGCGATGGCACCGACACCGATGTCGATGGCGATGTGGAGTTGGAGAAGCGCCGGGTCGATGCCGAGGTCGATATCCTCCGGCACGCGGTTCGAAGCATGGTCCGAAACGACCAATATCCCGCCGGACTGCGGCGTGCCGAGCAGACGGTGAAAATCGGATTCCAAACTGACCTCCTGATCCGGGGCGAGAACCTTACCTCAATCTCCCCGCCATTTGCCACCAGCCGGGATGCGATTTCGCCAGCTTTTCCGCCGCTGTCTGCAATTGCGCCTCGTTTTCGTAAAGCGCAAAGCACGTCGCGCCCGAACCGGACATACGGGTAAGGAACGGAGCGGTATCGCTCAGGGCTGCCAGCACTTCGGCGATAACGGGGCAGATCGCGATGGCGGGCGCTTCGAGGTCGTTACGGCCTTCCAGCGCGACCTTTCGGACGGAGCCGCTCGGCATGGCGCCGCGATCGACGCCGTCCCAGGCTTTGAAAACCGGCCCGGTTGTCAAAGCCACTCGCGGGTTGACCAACAGTACCGGCGTGCAGGCCAGGTCGTTCTCGATGGGAACAAGATCGGTGCCTGTGCCCGTACCGATACAGGTGACCGACAGCACGCAGGCCGGCACATCGGCGCCGAGTGTGGCGGCGCGGGCCTGCCAGTCATCGGGAAGCCCGTGGCCACGCTCGACCATGCGGAACACCGCGCCCGCATCCGCCGAGCCACCGCCAAGGCCCGCCGCCACGGGAAGGCGCTTTTCGAGTTCGACTGCCCAGCCCTTTGCGTGGGGCAGCGCCGAAAGCGCCTTGGCGACGATGTTGCCGAAAGGGTCCTCAATGCCGCTTGCGAACTCACCGTGAGTGGTCAGCCTGTCCGCCTCAGCCGGGGAAGCGGAGAGCCGGTCGCCGTCATCGACGAAGGCGAACAGGGTTTCCAGCTCGTGATATCCGTCCTCGCGGCGGCGACGGACGTGCAGCGCGAGGTTAATTTTGGCGTAGGCGGTTTCGGTCAGCATCCCCGCACCCATGGCGCGGCGGGGCGGGTGAGGCAAGGCAGGCCTTGACGGTATAAAAACAACAAAGGGGAGGTCTGGCCTCCCCTTTGACGTGTCACATATTCGGGTAGTTCGGGCCGCCGCCGCCTTCCGGGGTCACCCATTCGATGTTCTGGGTGGGGTCCTTGATGTCGCAGGTCTTGCAATGGACGCAGTTCTGCGCGTTGATCTGCAGCTTCGGGCCTGCTCCCGCATCGACGAACTCGTAGACACCTGCCGGGCAATAGCGCGCCTCGGGCCCTGCATAGACCGGCAGGTTGACCTCGGTCGGGA